>CBDHDW010000013.1:1562500-3394616 GCA_965261915.1 Candidatus Poriferihabitaceae bacterium
GTAAAAGGTGGAACAGTAGTTTATCTCTCATCAAAAGTGCCGAGTCTCAACCCGCTTCATTCAGCTTATGATGTTGGACTGGTCACCTCTCAAATTTTTGCCAGTCCGACTCGGATGAATGAGAACAATGAAATATCGCCGTACCTGGCTGATTACTGGGAAGTGTCTGGCGATGGTAAAACCTACACGTTTCATATTAATAAAAAAGCCAACTTCCACGATGGCCAACCGGTCACATCAGAAGACATGGCATTTTCTTTCGATCTTGTAAAAAAACATCACCGATTTGGGCCGCAGATGTTCGGTGCTATTGAGGGCTATGAATTTCCTGATGCTAAGACCTTGATTGTAAAACTGTCTCGCCCCCATGGACCATTGCTGTTGGCGGCGACAAACCCAAGGCAACTACCGATAATGCCAAAGCATGTTTACGGTGCGGCAGAGGATTTCATGAAACAACCTGCCCACAAAAACCCGGTAGGTTCAGGGCCATTTATTATCAGTGACCGAAAAACAGATGAATATATCAGCATCGTTAGAAATGAAGATCATTTTGTCGATGGATTACCATATCTCGACAAAATTATTTATCAGAATGTTCAAGACAAAACCGCCAAACGTATTGGTCTCAGGAGAAACCAGTTCCAGTTGGCACGCACCGATTCTGTGATGCGGTATAGTGATATAAAAGAATTTTCGGAGATTAAGCATTTGGAGCTTACCCAGTATCGCGGTATTGATGGTGCCAACATTGTGTTGGAATTTAACAACCGCAAAGCTCCCTTAAACAACAAAAAAGTGCGCCAGGCGATCGCCTACGCTGTCGATCGGTCTCACCTTTCTAACGTATTACATGGTGGCTACACCAAGCCGTCGCGGTCGCCGTTTCCGTCTACCAACGTCTTTTTCAACGATCAGTTAAAGGGATATCCGTTGGATCTCGACAAAGCTAACCAACTGCTTGACAAAGCGGGATATGCGAGGAAGGATGATGGTATTCGTTTCGAGCTCAATCTTATTTATATCGCTCCCCCTGAAAGCCCCGACTTCAATTCTCTGCCAGCAGAATTCATTGTTGCAGGGTTAAAGAAAGTCGGTGTTAAAGTCAAGCTTGAACCATTACAAGGGTTCGCTGGCTGGGCAAAGCGCAGCGCCGCATGGGACTTTGATATGTCACTCAATTGGCCTGGTGATAAGACCGACCCCGCCATCGGTATCAGCCGATTGTATGTTTGCGACAACATCAAGAATCAGGCTTATACTAATACTTCGGGTTACTGTAACAAGGAGTTGGATAGGCTATTTGACCAGGCAGCACAGGAAGCGGACATCGAAAAGCGTCGTGTACTTTACCATCAAACCCAGGATATTCTGCTGGATGATGTGCCAATGCTATGGCTATTTGACACACCAGATCTATTTTTCACACACAAAGATCTATCATTCCCAGCCTACGGCACTGCAGAAAACTGGGACGTTATGTATTGGAAAAAAGCGCAAAATTAGAGCCTCAAAAAACACTAACATTCTTGTCAATACCGGAGCCGCTAATTGTATGGCCTCGGTTTTTTTTAGCATTAAAATTAATTCCTCAAATGCATGAAAACAGCGATTATTCAAAGAATCTTGCTTGGCTTTTTGTTAGTTATCGCGGTTATCGTGCTGAATTTTTTGCTGCTTCAAGCCGCGCCTGGCGATGTCGTCGATGCGATGTTGGCAGAAGCAGGTGGCGGGAGTCCTGAATTAGCTGAAAAATTACGCCACTCTTATGGACTCGACCAACCCAGCTATATCCAGTTATTTAAATATCTGGTTCGGGTTCTCTCTGGCGACCTAGGTTATTCATTTTATTACGATGACTCGGTATCAACACTCATTCTGGATCATCTGCCCACAACGTTAATGCTAACGTTATCCGCGCTGGTACTAGCGGTAACCATAGGTACCCTGTTTGGTGTCTATGCCGCAATCAAACCAAAGGGGCTGTTTAGCAACTTCGTCACCTTGTTTTCATTGCTTGGTTATGCAACACCGGTATTCTGGTTAGGGATGATCGTGTTACTGGTTTTTGCGCTACATCTTCCCTGGTTCCCTGCATTTGGTATTCGCTCCATTCCTGAACCCGAAACATTAATTGGACGAACACTGGATATCATCAACCACCTGGTTCTCCCGACCTTTACGTTAGCCGTTTTGTTTCTCGCAGATTACAGCCGCATCTCTCGTGCTTCGATGCTAGATGTGCTGGGTGCGGATTATATTCGCACTGCCAGAACTAAAGGGCTGTCCGAGTTCAAGGTTATCTTCAAACATGCTTTAAAAAATGCGGTACTGCCAATTGTGACGCTGGCAGGACTACAGCTAGGACAAGTATTCTCAGGCGCTGTTTTGGTAGAAACTATATTCAGTTTGCCGGGAGTCGGACCACTGCTTTATGAATCGATTGTGCGTCGCGATTATCCAGTCATCCTCGGTGTTCTATTCGGCGCAGCCACCACCACGATTGTCGCCAACATCATAACCGATTTGATCTACAAACGTATGGATCCACGAATCCAGTCAATTACGTAATGACTAGTCATAACAATTTTCAAGCAGCGTCCACGAAAACGACAACATTTAGTTTCGAAGAAGAAACCATAGTGCCAGAAATTAAGTGGCGCGAAACAGCACGACTATTTTGTCGTAATCGAATAGCTCTGTTAGGGTTGATTATTCTCACGCTTTTTATCTTTATCGGATTATTTGGCCCGCTGATTTATCCGGTAGATCCCTTTGAGTTGGTGGCAGCACCATTAAGCGCGCCAGGCAAATATAACTTGCCGTTAGGGTCGGATTATATCGGTCGGGATGTGTTTATTGGCATTATCTATGGTACTCGGCCCACATTAATTATTGCGGCCATTGCAACTCTGATGACGGTGCTAATTGGTATTAGCGTTGGCGCAATCGCAGGATTTTATGGCGGCATGATCGATAACGTGCTGATGCGAATAACCGAATTTTTCCAGGTATTACCGCCGCTGGTGTTTACGATGGTTATCGTTGCCGTCTTTTCGACTGACGTAGTTGTGGTCATTTTTGCGATTGCGATTACCACATGGACAACCGAAGCCAGATTGACGCGGGCCGAATTTCTCAAGATCAGGCAACGCGAATATGTTACGGCTTCACGCGCCATTGGTGCGCGAAATTTTCGCCTAATCACCAAAGTCATACTACCGAATGCGATGCCGCCATTAGTGGTCGCTATCACATTAAGAATAGGCATCACTATCATCTACGAAGCCGCGTTGAGTTTTCTGGGTTTAACAGACCCCGATGTGATTACCTGGGGCAAAATGATTGGCCTATCCAGAGATTTTTTCTTTGATGCGTGGTGGACAGTGACCTTTCCGGGATTGGCGATATTACTTGTGGTACTCTGTATTGCCTTAATTGGCGATGGCTTAAACGATGCGTTCAATCCCAAACTTCGCGGAAGATAGCCTCGACCATGAGCAATAATATTAACCAGCCAATGGACTCGCCGTTATTGCGTGTTGAAAACCTGAACGTTGAATTCGACGTGAAAGGTCGTTCAGTTAACATTCTTTCGAGTCTCGACTTCAGCTTAAAACAGGGAGAAACCTTAGGCATTATTGGTGAAAGCGGTTGCGGTAAAAGCATGACCGCATTGGCGCTATTACGCATGATTCCCTCACCTCCAGGCCGGATTAGCACGGGCCGGATCATGCTGGGCGGGGAAGATTTGTTACAGGCGACAAATAAGCGGATCAACCATATTCGTGGAAAAGATATATCGATGATTTTCCAGGAGCCGATGACGTCATTAAATCCGGTTTATACTGTGGGCAACCAAATTTCAGAAACCATTCGCCAGCATAAACCGGTTACTCGGGTAGAAGCCCACCAGCAGAGTATCGAGCTACTCGACATGGTGCAGATACCGGCACCAGAGTTAAGAATTAATGAATACCCACACCAACTGTCGGGCGGTATGCGCCAGCGCGTGATGATAGCCATGGCACTTGCTTGCGACCCTCAGGTACTCATAGCGGATGAACCCACCACCGCTTTAGATGTCACCGTACAGGCCCAGATTTTCGACCTGCTAAGAGACATTCAGCAAAAAAACGGCACCAGCATCATACTCATTACCCATGATTTTAGCGCCGTAGCCGAAATGGCAGATCAGGTAATGGTGATGTATGCCGGCCACAAAATTGAAGAAGGCGCATTGGATGAAATTCGCCATCACGCTGCACATCCCTACACACAGGGGTTGCTGCGATCAATGCCGGATCTAAATCCCGACCCCAATGGCGTACGAGTACCGCTAGAAGAAATACCCGGCTCAGTTCCTGATTTACTCAATCGCCAGCCGGGATGTCCGTTTGGGCCGCGCTGTGCCTTTGCCCACCAACAGTGTCTGGAAATGCCTTCCAGCTACAATTTCGGCAATAATCGAAGCGTGAAATGTTGGCTTGTCGAAAAGGATCAAGTCCAGTGAGTGACAACAACCGGCAGACGCCCTTGCTCTGTGTTGAGAACCTGACGGTACAGTTTAAGTTAAAACGCCCGAATATGTTTAGTCAGCATCCGGTTTTGCATGCAGTCGACGGCGTAAGTTTCAACATAAATCGCGGCACAACGTTGGGCCTGGTTGGAGAAAGTGGTTGCGGTAAATCCACCACTGGATTGGCCTTGCTCGGGCTGGTTAAACCTGTCCACGGAAAACTGATATTCGATGAGATCGATTTACGCACCATCAGTACCGAAGAAATGTTCCCGATGCGCCGGCGTGTACAGATTATTTTTCAGGATCCCTACTCCTCACTCAACCCGCGTCAGACAGCGGGTGAGATTGTCGCGGAACCGCTAGATGTCCATAATATCGGCAGCACTAAAGAACGGCAGGCGCGCGTAGCAGAATTATTCTCCCAGGTAGGATTACGACCCAGCCAGCAGGCACTTTTTCCGCATCAGTTTTCCGGCGGCCAAAGACAACGAATTTGTATCGCTCGCGCTTTGGCATTAAACCCCGAATTTATCGTCTGCGACGAACCCGTTTCTGCACTGGACGTTGCGATTCAGGCGCAGATATTGAATTTGCTCTGTCGCTTGCAGGAAGAACTGAACCTAACCTATTTATTTATTTCGCATGACCTGGCGGTTATTCAGCATGTCTGCGATGAAATTGCGGTGATGTACCTGGGCACCATCGTTGAAAAGACAACCCGAAACGCATTTTTCAGCAATCCGCGCCATCCTTATACCCGGGCGTTGTTATCGGCTGTGCTAAAGAATGACGCAAACGAAAAGCAGGAACGCATTCGATTAACCGGTGATATTCCCAACCCAATCAACAAACCGTCGGGCTGTCGTTTCCACACTCGTTGCAACTATGCCCAGGCAATATGCCGAAATAAGGAACCTGAACTGGCTGAAAAATCACCGGGACACTGGGAAGCCTGTCACTTTGAAACATCGACCACCACCTCAATGGACATTTCATGATAACCATTGCTTTTGACACAATTCTTGAAAAGGGCACCATTTACGATGGCACTGGTGGCGATGCCTATTGCGCCGACATCGGCATAGTGAATGATGAAATTGAATTTATTGGACAACTGGATGCCGCCAGTGGTAATCGCATCAACATTGAAGGGCTCGCGGTAACTCCTGGTTTTATTGACCTGCACACTCACTCTGACTTCGCCCTGATTGTTGACGGCAAAGCACAGAGCCAGGTTCATCAAGGCGTGACCACCGAAGTGGTTGGTCAATGTGGTCACAGTGTGGCACCGTTACGCCACCGTGACGAAGTAACCAATCATATCATTGGCAAGACCGACCCCGCCGAAATAAAAAGCTGGGAAAGCTTCGGCGAATATCTGGAAGTGTTGGAGCAACAGGATCTGGGAGTTAATGTTGCCGCATTCGTTGGTCACGGTGCCGTGCACCATGCAGTAATGGGCGATGAGCTGCGGTTGCCGGAACCAGAAGAAGTAGATCAGATGGCGATTTTGGTGCAGCAGTCACTTGAAGAAGGCGCGGCCGGTTTTTCAACCGGACTCGAATATTGGCCAGGAAACCAGTCTACACCGGAAACCATTGAACCACTTTGTCGCATGGCGAAAAAATTTGACAGGCTCTACGCGACTCACGTGCGCAACAGGGATCGTTTTTATGATCTGGGATTTGGTGAAGCTCTTGCCACCGCCAAGGCGGCAGATTGTCGACTACAAATATCCCATTTGCAGCCCAAATACGGCGCACCAGACTATGCAGTAGACCACACGCTTGAAATGATTCAGGTTAACCGGAAATATGGTCTGGACGTGGCTTTTGATATTATTCCCCATGACTGGAGTCACACACTCGTGATGGCAATATTACCGGAGTGGGCGCTCGAAGGTGGCGTTGAAAAAATCGTTCCTCGATTAAAGGACAAAGCAATCAGGGAACGCATCAAAAGAAACCGCAATCCAATGTGGCTATTGGTTCCCGATCGGATTTGGTCAAGAATAGCCCTGCTAAACTCCGCAGAGAATCCGAACCTTGTCGGCAAAACCTTCGAGGACATAGGAAAAATGCGGGGTGTCGACCCCTACGATGCCGTGTTTGATTTACTTCTGGAAGAAGCGCCAGCGATGCATCGACTTTTCTGGACATCGCTCAATTTTCGTCAGCAAGATCTGAACCTCTGTCTACAACAACCCGATTGTGCCGTCATGTCTGACACCTTGGCGTTGGCTACGCATGGTCCGCTTGAAAGTGAATTAGGCTCGTTGAGCGGCTACGGTTGGACCTCGGAATTTCTTAGTAAATACATAATAGAAAACAAAACATTATCCCTGGCTGAAGGAATACGCCGTCTGACCAGTTTGCCCGCCAGCCGATTGGGGCTTCAGGACAGGGGATTGATCAAACGGCACCACAAGGCGGATCTGGTGGTATTTGACCCTGAATCCGTAAAAAGTACCTGGACAATCAAAGCACCGCGAAGCTATGCCAGAGGATTTGAGCATGTCTTTGTCAATGGTGTGCAGACGCTGAAAAAAGGAGAGCGAACGGACAAAAACAGTGGAGTTGTTCTCAGAGAACTCCGGCCTTAAACCTGGAATCCGCAGTTGAATCGTAGTGAGGGTGCCTATGTGCTGAAGATCGGGTATTTTTTGCTATTTCAAGCAATCGCATAGTCACTCTACGGGTGCGCTTAAAATAGTGAAAAAATTCATGAGATTCAGTGCATTAGATGTTCGCAGTAGGTTTAACCTGCATAACCAAAAATCAAAAACCAATTCGAACAACTATATAGGAAAATCTAAATACATACATAAATTAGTGTCATACAGACAGGAGCGATAAATGAAAGCTCGACGAAATCTTCTTAAAAGCGATACCCTATCGGAGCTACCATTAGTTTGTCGGTGGTCTGGAGCAAACCTGTAATTGAATTAATTGCTATTCCCCGGCGCACGCACAAACCTCCGGATTAGCTTGTGCTTGCGATGGAGAGTTTTACGAAGGACAGCAAGTTCAATCCCTGGTAGATTCTGGAGGGGTTCCCACAGGCGATACCGGCACTGGCTCGTGCCACTTCAGGCGGACTGGATTTTCCAACAGTCGAAGGCTCCTGGATTCAGGTGGAATGGGAAGTGGCAACCGGTGGAGCAGCCTGCAGTGACATCCTTGATCCCGGTCTGACTTGCGGAACCTGTGTCGATGGCAGCATGCACAGATGGTTAAAGTTTTGTGCTGATATCTCGTAAGCTTCGGAGATGGTTTTATTCGCAGGTTAAAATAACTCTGGCCCATTTCCGCTTGCCAACCTGAACTACCACCTTCTCCCTGCAATCAATTGTCAGACTCGAATCGGATACTTTCTCACCATCAACTTTAACCGCACCCTGCTTGATCATCCGTATCCCTTCACTGGTCGAGACAACCAGATTGGCGTCTTTAAGCAGATTAGCAATACGAACACCTGTTTCGCCAACATCCAGCAACACCTCTGGCATGTCTTCCGGAACGGCACCGCGGGAAAACTGACTGATAAAGTTTTCGCGTGCTGCTTTGGCTTCGGATGCACTATGGAAGCGAGTAGTAATTTCTTCAGCGATACCAAATTTGGCATCCCTTGGATTTGCGCCCTCAAGCACCACATTTTTGATATTTTCAATTTCTGAAATGGATTTAAAACTCAACAGCTCATAGTAGCGCCACATCAGATCATCAGAAACGGACATAATTTTTCCAAACATGTCATTCGGTTTATCTTCCAGCGCAATATAGTTGTCCGCCGACTTCGACATCTTTTTGACCCCATCAAGTCCTTCCAGTAACGGGACTGTGAGAATCACCTGTTGCGGCTGGCCATATTGCTTCTGCAATTCCCGCCCTACCAATAGATTAAACTTCTGATCGGTTCCTCCCAGTTCAACATCAGATTTTAGCGCTACGGAGTCGTACCCCTGTGCCAGTGGGTAGAGAAATTCGTGTATCGCGATGGGTTGGTTGTTATTGAAGCGTTTTTTAAAATCATCGCGCTCAAGCATTCTGGCAACAGTATGGCGGGCTGCCAGTGTAATCATCCCGGCGGCACCAAGTGCATTCATCCACTCAGAGTTAAATCGAATTTCAGTCTTGTCGGGATCAAGAATCTTGAAAACCTGGTCTTTATAAGTCTGTGCGTTTTCTTCAATCTGTTCAGGAGATAGCGGCGGCCTCGTCGCATTTTTGCCGCTGGGATCACCAATTAGTCCAGTGAAATCGCCAATTAAAAAAATGACGGTATGCCCGAACTCCTGAAATTGCCGCATTTTGTTGATCAGCACAGTATGACCAAGATGCAGATCTGGGGCAGTAGGATCGAATCCCGTCTTTACCCGCATCGGTTTTCCGGTTTTGAGCTTATCAATGAACTCCTGCTGAAGCAGAATCTCTTCTGCTCCACGTGAAAATTCAGAAAGTTGGTCTTCAATTGGAGCAGCTATCGCGGTCATGATAAAAATCTGATTTTTGTTCGGTTTATTCATAAAATACAGAAAGTTACAGATAAAACCTTTTGACCTTTAGAGCTTCTGACTGTAAAGTACGGCTCTGGTTTATTTACCAGAATTCTCATGCAACTTCAGCAACCCGCCGATTGTAATTAATAAACAGGTACGAATGTGTGCTTTTCTGCGCACAGAATCGAATTTATATCGCATATGCAACATCGACGAATACAACAACTAGTGAATTTGATCCCGAGTCGAGCTACCCGCTCCCGCGAATCAGCAAGCCCCGCACAAACACACCACTATATACTGGGGGGATTTACCACGGTCCTGTTGGTAGCCGTCTATATCGCAATTAATACCCCCTCCGCTTCAACCACAGACCTATTACCCGTCGAACAAACAGACTCGGTAGAAATCCCCGCTGAATTGCCGGCTCTGGCAGAAACCCAGACCATCGTACAATCCTCTACAACCCAGGAGTCCATAGTATTAAGTCTCGCTGATCCAAACGATGATGTTGATACAGGCTCTTTTCAATCCGAAAAGTCGGATTTATCCGAAACCGGTCTATCAAAACCAGACACAGAGGATATTCAACAGACCGCCGAGCCTGCAGTCGCTCTTACAAGTGAAAAGGATAAAAAGATTTCTGTAACCGCGATTCCAGCAAGCGATCCGTTGACAGTATATCTCGACGGTCAGAATTGGACGACCAGCAAAGTAAATAAAGGCGACACATTATCTCAACTCTTCAATCGAGTGGATCTGGAAAGCCGGGAAGCTTATCAGGTGGCCAGTCTGGAATCTGCTGCTGCATTACTTAAAATCAAACCAGGCGAGCAGATTCATACAAAAAAGATGCTGGACGGCAAACTGGGGCAACTCAAGTATCAAATCAACAGCCTGGAGACGTTACTGATAACGCGTAACGCCGATTCTGATGGAGATGAATTTCTGGTTGAGGTGGTAACTCGAGAGCCCGAAATCCGCATCAACAACGCGAAAGCAACGATCACCCATACCCTGTTGGGTGCAGCGCAAGAAGCCGGGGTGTCCTACAAAACAATATATCAATTGATCGCAATGTTTGGATGGCAAATTGATTTCTCCATGGACATTCAAAAAGGCGACCGGTTTTCACTCATTTATGAAGAGCTGTTTCTCGACGATAAAAAAATATCTAACGGGGATATTATTGCCGCGGAACTCTTCGTTTCCGGGAAAAGGCTGCAGGCAATTAGACACATAGATGAAGCGGGTTTTGTTGATTACTTCGCCCCAAATGGTGATGGTATAAAGGGTACTTTTTTACGTTCTCCGCTGAAGTTTGGTCATATTACGTCAATATTTAGCAAAAGTCGTCTTCATCCCATTCAAAAAGTATGGAAAGCGCATAAAGGTGTTGACTATGGTGCCCCACGCGGCACGCCAGTAATGGCTACCGGTAACGGTACAGTAGCCGTCGCCGGGCGCAAGGGTGGATATGGTAAAACCGTCGTCATCCACCATGGCGGTAAGTATGAAACCCTTTACGCACATCTATCCGGATATGCCAAAGGTGTCAAATCCGGTGCTCGCGTCAATCAGGGAGATATCATCGGATTCGTCGGCAGAACCGGGCTCGCTACGGGAAACCATCTACATTATGAGTTCAGGATTCACGGCATTCATAAAAACCCAGTCACGGCGGAATTCCCAAAGTCCGCACCGATAGCCGACAAATATCGTAGTCAGTTTCAGCAAATTGCAGGAATCTGGATATCAGAACTGGATTATCTGAATCGCACTCCTCTAGCCAGTCTCACCCCCCGCTAACGTTTTTTCACCACTTGGCTAACCATTCTTCCTGATTTTGTACCGGTTTTGTGTCGCTGTTATAATACGCCGATGTCAAATAAATTTTTTTCAGGTTACGTGATCGGCATCATGTCGGGAACCAGTGCTGATGGAATTGACGGGGTTATTCTGAAAATTGCGAACTCGGACGAATTTGAGATTGTCACCACATACTCTCAATCTTTTTCTGACAAGATCAAAAAACGCATCCGTAAGATTTCATCGCTAAAAATAAGTTCCGCCGACGAATCCGAAGATCTGGATGACGAACTTGCCCGGCATTATAGTGAAGCCGCACTTCAGTTGATGCAGAAAGGTCAGCTTAGCCCTGATCAAATTTTTGCTGCAGGATGCCATGGTCAAACGATTCATCATAACCCGGACGGTGACCCCGCTTATTCTCTTCAACTTGGAAACGGTCAACTGTTGGCGGATCTGACTGGATTAAACATCGTCGGCAATTTTCGTGCTGCAGATATCGAAGCCGGGGGTCAGGGTGCGCCTTTGGCTCCAGCTTTTCATCAGGCTATTTGTCGGAATCATCCCGGTAACATTGCAGTGGCAAACATCGGTGGAATTTCCAACGTCACCTATTTACCGCACAATCAGGATGCCGAAATTTCTCCGGATACTACTGACAACAAAGTCATTGGGTTTGATACCGGCCCGGGAAACACGCTGATTGATTATTGGTGCCGCAGCTTTTTCAAAAAAGAATATGATGACAAAGGTGAAATTGCCAGAACCGGTCATTTGCAAATTGATCTTTTACACCAAATGCTGAAAGACCCCTACTTTCATCGCCCTCCTCCAAAAAGTACCGGCCTGGAATACTTCAGTATCCATTGGTTAAAAGACCAGATCGCGAATTGGGAAGGCATGGGACATTGTACTCACGAGGATATTCTGGCTACCATCACGGTACTAACCGCGCGCTGCATAGTCGATCAGTTGAAGCTATTGCAGCCGCCTATGGATGCACTTTATCTATGCGGCGGCGGTGCTAAAAATGATTTTCTGGTCGAGGTGATCAAGGACCTATGTGCAGCAACTGTGCACACCACTGAAAAACTGGGTGTGGAGCCGCAATGGATCGAAGCAGCGGCCTTTGGCTGGATGGCGTATCGTACTATGCATAAACTGACCTCGACATTACCGTCAGTTACCGGAGCAAATACCGCGACTGTAGCAGGCAACATATTTAGTCCCAACGAGGACTGAATTAATCTCGATTGGCCGCATTACATCGTGCAAAAACGGTTAAAATGACGGCCTAATTTTTCAGGGTATAGTTACAATGACAAACAAACAAATAATTGATACTGACAACGCTCCTGGTGCTATTGGCACCTACTCTCAGGCGGTGAAAGCAGGGAACACCGTTTATATTTCCGGTCAAATCCCACTTGATCCGACCACAATGGAAGTCGTTGACGAATCCTTCGAAGCATCAGCACATCAAGTTTTTAAAAATCTTTCCGCTGTCGCTGAAGCCGCCGGAGGGTTATTGGCAGACTCCGTAAAACTCAATATCTCGATGACCGATCTGTCAAATTTTGCTTCGGTAAACGAAATTATGGCGGAATATTTTTCTGAGCCTTATCCGGCCAGAGCAGCGGTTGGCGTAGCGGCATTACCTAAAGGTGTTGCTATTGAAATTGAGGCCATTTTGGTTTTAGAATAACAACTGTTCTGCAAATCTCGAGTTTCGCACCCGATTGCGCATATTTGAATCTGGTTAAGCCTGACTGTTGGCAAAGGTTAAGACAAGGGAACCAAAAAGTTCGCTGCAACAACTTGCTGGCGTGGGTCCACAGCTTGCGAAGAAACTCAATCGACTAGGGATTAGCGAAGCTCAGGATTTACTCTTCCATCTGCCGCTTCGATATCAGGACAGAACTCGAATCACAGCCATCGGTGATTTACGCGGACAAGTCAGTTCGGTTGTTTTTGGACGAATAGAAGGGTCTGATATTCGTTTTGGACGCAGACGATCTTTGCTGATTAGTGTTGCAGACAATAGCGGTTCGATCCTGCTCAGATTTTTTCATTTTAGTCGAAATCAGCAACTCGGTTTTGTTGAAGGGGCCTGGATACAATGCTTTGGAGAACCCCGACGCGGCGCAAATTCGTTCGAAATGGTGCATCCAGAGTATCGTATTTTTAAGGATCCGGGTGAGCCAGTACTTGAATCTTCACTAACCCCCATTTATCCAACCACCGAAGGTATTGGCCCCGCATTGATGCGCAAGCTGGTTTCACAATCATTCGCTATCCATTTCAGTGATCTGAAAGAGCTGATACCAGATTCGGTTCTGAAAAAGCACGCTATCATGGATATTAAACAGGCTCTCGAAACAGCACACCGCCCTGCCAATGATTGCGACACTGAAGCTTTGCTAACGGGGATTCATCCCAGTCAGCAACGATTGTCGCTTGAGGAAATGCTGGCGCATTTTCTTGCTTTGAAAAGTATACGACAGCACAGACATCAGGAAAATGCGCCGCAATTCGATACAGAATCACATTGTTGGCGGCAGTTACATGGACTGCTCGAATTCAACTTAACCAATGCCCAACAAAACGTAATCGAGGATCTGCTAGCTGATTTTAAGAATACGAAGCCTGCACTAAGATTGGTGCAGGGAGATGTGGGTTCCGGTAAAACCGTCGTAGCTGCAGCGGCTGCACTACAAGCAATCGACAACGGCTATCAGGTCGCTTTGATGGTGCCAACGGAGCTTCTTGCAGAACAACACAGACTAACCTTCAAGCAATGGTTCGAGCCGCTCAAATTGAGTCTGCAATGGTTAACCGGAAAACTTTCGAGCGCTGACAGGAAATTCGCCCTTGAAAACATTTCGAGCGGAAAGGCCAATCTTGTTATTGGTACCCACGCCCTGTTTCAGCAGGATGTTCGCTTCAACAAATTGGGATTGATTATCGTCGATGAGCAACATCGATTCGGAGTAGAACAAAGACTCGCACTGCGCGGGAAAGGCGAGACTGAGTCACTGGTACCGCATCAAATTATTATGAGCGCCACGCCAATACCGCGTTCGCTGGCGATGATTTTGTATGCTGATCTGGATGTCTCAAACATTGATGAATTACCCCCTGGCCGAAAACCTGTGCAAACCATTGTTGTTCCAGATACAAGACGGGATGAGATTGCCCAAAGAATTCACAGGGTTTGTCAGTCTGGTCAACAAGTCTACTGGGTATGTCCTCTGGTGGAAGAATCCGACAAGCTACAGGCTCAGGCGGCAACACAAACGGCAAATTTGTTACAGTCACAGCTAGCCGAACTGCGGGTCGCGCTGATACACGGCAAATTAAAATCCGCAGAAAAAGAAAACATTATGGATAGATTCAATCGGGGTGAAATTAATCTTTTGGTAGCCACCACCGTAATTGAAGTCGGTGTGAATGTGCCGAATGCGAGCTTAATGGTTATTGAGAACGCCGAGCGATTGGGACTCGCACAACTCCACCAGTTACGCGGGCGAGTGGGTCGTGGCACTGATCAGGCTTCCTGCGTACTAATGTATCATCCGCCTCTGGGAAATCTGGCGAAACAAAGATTGTCTATCCTGCGGGAAACCAGCGATGGGTTCAAAATCGCTCAAAAAGATCTCGAACAACGCGGCCCTGGAGAACTTTTGGGGACCCGGCAAGCTGGATTGGCACAAATGAAAATCGCCGATCTCGCACGTGACCGAAATTTGATAAGCAAAGTTGAACTCATTGCCGGGCAACTGCTGGATCAGCATCCACAAGCCATTGCACCCATAATCCAAAGGTGGACCAGAGAAAGTGGTCACTATTCGAAAGTTTAAATCCCTCGCTCTTTAATACCAATCCAATATACCTGACCTATGAATTAAAAATGGAAGCACTCTTAGCAACTGTCAGATCAAATATCTGGCCCTATTTCAGATTAACCCGCCTGGATAGGCCAATTGGGACATTCCTGTTGTTGTGGCCGACACTCTGGGCATTATGGTTAGCGGGAAATGGCGCTCCAGACCCTACGATTGTGATGATTTTTATTCTCGGCACATTTGTGATGCGATCGGCAGGATGCGTGGTCAACGATATCGCAGATCGAAACTTCGACGGGCATGTGAAGCGCACTCAATCGCGCCCCCTGGCAGACGGCAGCCTGGATGTAAAACGCGCCCTGGGTGCGCTGGTCTTGCTATTGGTAATGGCACTGCTTTTGGTAATCCAACTGAATGCCTTAACAATTCTGGTTAGCCTCCTGGCGTTGCTCATTACCATCGTTTATCCTTTCTCCAAGCGTTTCACGCAATTGCCCCAGTGCGTTTTAGGGCTGGCATTTTCCATGGGAATTCCAATGTCGTACACTGCACTGAATAACAACTTGCCGGTAGAGGCCTGGTGGTTATTCGCCGGTAATTTTCTCTGGATTGTTGCATATGACACGCTTTATGCAATGGCTGATCGAGAAGACGATATTCAAATTGGGGTCAAATCGACAGCAATTTTGTTTGGCGACGCGGATAAACTGATCATCGGTTTACTACAAGCAGGTGCGCTGGCAGTCTTCGGTTATGTTGCATTAATACACCAACTGTCATGGCATTTTTACGCAGGCCTCACATTCGCTGGTTGTTTCGCAATTTACCAGCAATATCTCTGCCGTGATCGGGGTTCTGAGTTGTGCTACAAGGCATTTCTCAACAACAACTGGTTTGGCGCCATGATATATTGCGGTATCGTTCTAGGAACACTCCCAAAACTATAGGTTAATCGTTGTAGAATAATGAGAAAATCCAACCCCATCAAATTTTGCACGCACTGCGGCAAACCCGTTAGCATGGTTATCCCTGAAGGCGACAACCGAGAACGCCACGTCTGCCTCGATTGTGGAGAAATTCAATACCAGAACCCGAAAATTATTACCGGCTGTATCCCAATCTGGCAGGATAAGATCCTGATCTGCAAACGCGCCATCGAACCACGGTACGGAACTTGGACAATTCCAGCCGGTTTCATGGAAAATGATGAAACCATCGAACAAGGCGCTATCAGAGAGACTTACGAAGAAGCGTTGGCTGAAGTATCAGGATTGCAGTTGTTTCAGATATTCAACCTGACCCGGGTGAATCAGATCTATATACTATTTCTGGCCAATCTTGCAAATGATACTGATTTTGGTGCAGGCCCCGAGAGTCTGGATGTGAAACTGGTAGATGAAGATCAAATTCCCTGGCAGGGTATTTCGTTCAGAGTAATCGAACATACTCTACGGAGATATCTAAGAGAAAGAGTCAATGGCTCATTTTCTGTGTCCATGGATAGTATGGATTAATTTTTCCATTTTTATTTTTGGCCATAGTTGGAAAGTTGTTAAGTGATTGATTAACAAGTATTACAAAATCGTAAAATTGAATTTTTCACTTTAGGCGAATGTGAATTTAAACAAGTTATTAACATCAGGAGAAATCGGTGTTTTAGCTGACCAATTTAGCTTTGATAGTTACGTAACAGTTTTGAATTACAACGATATCTTATTGTTTTTAATATATTATTTGAATTTTTCCTATTTTTTAGGCAGCATTCACTCAATAGCACGAAGCCCGCTTGGCAGGCGACTTTTTTAACGGTTATCCACAAAGTTATCCACAGATTCTGTGCGTAAATGCACCTATCGCTAAATCATGCGAACTAAACCATCCTGTCAGTTGCAGGTAGCGGTTCCTGCACCGCTTCGGCAGGTATTTGATTACTTATATGACCAGAGTCTTCAACCCGGTATTCGGGTACTAGTGCCATTTGGGCGTCGTAAACTCATCGGCATCGTCGTTTCCAGTCATTCTTCTTCTACAAAGCGAAAACTAAAACCCATCGAACAGGTTCTCGATGATGCCCCCGTATTCACGGAGAAGATGATGAGGCTATTAACGTGGAGTGCCTCATATTACCACCACCCCATTGGCGAAACCCTTCACGCAGCGTTACCTGGCTATTTGCGCCAGAATAATTCCCTGAAAGATCCCGGAACCGTCACGGTCTACCAACGGGTTCAAGGCGTGTCAGAAGACCTGCAAAACGCCAAACTAAAGCGCGCCCCCAAACAGGCTCGGCTTTACAATCTGATTCCGCTGGACAGCTGGGTTACTCTGGATCATATCAGGGCAGCTGGAAATGGGGTCGAAACCAGTTCAATTAAAAATTGCTTGTCCGCTTTGATTGAAAAGCAAATTGTTATCTCCAAACAACAAACCGTGCAAGCAAGTCAAATCACCGGAATCCCATTCAAGAACAATCTTAATCCCGAACAACAGCACGCTGTCGATGCAATTTCCAGGACATTCGACTGTTTCACAACAACAGTGGTTTATGGAATCACTGGTAGCGGAAAAACCGAAGTTTATCTCCACGCTGTTGAACATTGCCTGAGCAAAGGAAAGCAAGCACTCGTACTGGTACCTGAAATTGCACTAACCCCACAACTGTTATCTCGATTTGAAGCCCGGCTTGGCGGCGCTGTTTTCGTCATGCATTCGAATATGACTGAGCGACAACGATATCGTAGTTGGTGGGCTGGACATCACGGTCAGGCCAACGTAATACTCGGAACCCGTTCATCTGTTTTCACCCGCTTTGACAATCTAGGTCTGATCGTCATTGATGAAGAGCACGACACTTCGTTTAAACAGTTCGACGGATTCAGATACCACGCAAGGGATATCGCCATCAAACGAGCCAGTCTGGAAGACATCCCGATTGTGTTGGGTTCTGCTACACCGTCAGTAGAAACCATGCACAATGCAAACAGCCAGAAGTACCAACTCTGCCGCTTAACAAATCGCGCTACGGGGGCAGCCCTGCCGACCGTCGAGCTGGTTGATTTAAAGCTAAATCCGCATAAAGACGGACTCACACCCCAGTTGATAGATGCGCTGAAAAATCAGTTAAAGTCGAAAAAGCAGTCGATACTGTTTATCAATCGACGCGGGTTTGCCCCAGTAGCACAGTGCAGTTGTTGCGGTTGGCAGGCAAAATGTATGCGTTGTGATGCGTTTATGACAGTACATCACCACGTTTCAGCGTTTCGCTGTCACCACTGCGGGCGGCAGCAAACCGCACAAACAGACTGCCCAGAATGCAGTGAGGATTTATTCTTTTCCGGGGTCGGGACTCAGCGGGTAGAAACAGCTTTACACAAGATTCTTCCAGAGGCCAGAATCATTCGCTTCGATCGTGATGAAATTACCACTCTCAAGAAACTTGAGAAGGTTATCGATAAAATAAAATTGGCTGAGGTGGACATAATTATTGGCACACAATTGATTGCCAAAGGGCATGATTTTGCCAACGTTACTCTGGTTGGCGTAATCAACTCCGATCAGGGGTTGTACAGTTCTGATTTCCGGGCGCCGGAATTTCTCATTCAACAAATCATCCAGGTAGCCGGTCGCGCAGGGCGTAGTACCGCACCGGGTCGAGTCATCATTCAAACTGCACACCCTGAGAATCCATATTTACAGTTGGTCAAAAAACATAACCACGAAAACCTGTACGATATTTGCCGTTCCGAACGTGAACTACTCCGGCTTCCGCCATTCGGCTATCTCGCCCTGTGGCGGGCGGAGTCAACAAACAAAAACGCTGCACTCAATTTTCTCGGAAAAGTCCACCAAAAAAGTAAACTCCTGATCGGGGGTCAGTTCCAGAATTCTATTGAAGTTCTGGATCCGGTTAAATCACCGATGGAAAAACTTGCCGGTAGATTTCGTGCACAACTGTTGGTAAAAGCTAACCATCGATCTTCACTTCACCAGTTTACTCAATTACTGGTAAGCGAATTTCAGTCTTCCAGGATAAGCAGAACAGTGAGATGGTCTGTGGATATCGATCCGATGGAAATGTACTGAGAACCCTAAAAGTGCTGAGCGCATCAGAATGTATAATCCTCGACTACTTTACTCTGCCTGAAACGACCCCTGATGAAATCGATAACCATTGTTCAACCCGATGACTGGCACGTACACCTGCGTGACGGCGATATGCTCCAGCGGGTAGCGCCTTACACCGCATCCCAGTTTGGGCGTGCGATGATAATGCCCAATCTCTCGCCGCCCGTTACGAACGTAAGCCGCGCTTTGGAGTACCGCCAGAGAATATTAAATGGCGTTTCCAGCGAATCTGGATTTCAACCAAAAATGAGTATTTATCTCACAGATAACACCAGTCAAACGGATGTGGCACAAGCTGCCGAACATCCAGATATTGTCGGATTCAAACTTTACCCTGCAGGAGCAACAACGAATTCAGCCTCAGGCGTTAGTCGCATCAGCGGTCTAATGGAAGTGCTGGAATCAATGGCTGATACCGATCTTGTCCTGCAGGTACATGGTGAAGTTACGGATAATCATGTCGATATTTTTGACCGTGAGTCCGTTTTTATCGAACAAGTTTTATCCCCGCTCGCAAAAGAACTCCCGGAACTAAAAATTATTCTGGAACATGTTACGACCAAAGAGGGTGTACAGTTTGTTGAGCAAGGAGGGGGAAACATCGCTGCAACGATAACGCCCCAGCACCTAATGTTCAATCGCAATGAAATTTTTCGAGGAGGTATCAGGCCGCATCTCTATTGTTTACCCGTCCTGAAACGCGAGGGACATCGCCAGGCTCTGGTTGAGGCTGCAACTGGAGGAAATCGTCAGTTTTTTCTCGGAACCGACAGCGCTCCCCACAGCAAAGCCTCAAAACAGAGTAGTTGCGGTTGTGCCGGGATATTTTCAGCAAACGCGGCAATAGAGCTTTATGCAGCAGTATTTGACGAACTTGAGCGAATTCATCAGCTGGAGGGTTTTTCTAGTATTTACGGTGCTGAATTTTACGGTCTGCCGCATAACAGCAAAAAAGTTACATTAACAAAAGAAACGCAAATCATTCCAGATAATATTCCGGACATCACTGGCCTGGAAGGCGAGGAATTGATACCGCTACTGGCTGGTGAAGCGATCTCGTGGAAATTACAACCAAACACCTAATACCCGGAAAGGTGCAGGATTCAAGACATCATTATCAGTTGGTCAAGCAAAACAGATGTGCAGAATGTCCTATAGTTGATCTTCGTATATTACGATTTTAGCATTCTGTCTTAACAAATCCCGGAACTGTATATACATCTCAGCACCGTCACGCGACTCAAGTCGGGCACGGATGTTGGCAAGAACCGCTTCATCAACTGAGGCTGGATCAGCAAGCGATACCTTTTGCAGGCTATACAACGCATAGTCTCCATTCGTTAACGCGACTCCACCGTAAACCGCTTTCCCCGCTTCAGGCGTTGTTTCCGAAAAAACCCGATCAGCCAATAGCGATAATCCCTGAGGGACATCCTGCCGATGACTCGCTAATGTGGCGGGGGTGAGTTCTTTCTTGGCGATATAAATATCCCAGTTGGTCTGGTTCGGATTTAACGCTTCTAGTTCACTCAGCATTTCAGCGCCTATTTCCAACACACGGGACTGGGAAGCTTCTGCCTTGATCCCATCCTCAACGAGATTTCGAACTTCTTGCAGAGGTTTAGTGCTTTGTGCTTCGTACTCATTTTTCTTAACTGCGATTAGTTTATCAAATCCAATTTCAATAGCAGAACTTACTAGATTTTCTGTTAATACATCTTCAGAAAATGCGGCATTGCGGAGCAGAGCGAGCTCTGCAATTCCAGCTCCGGACGTCTGTGTAAACCATTCACTTGTCTGAATTGGCAAATCAATCTCATCCGCAGCAGTAGTCAAATTGTCGGGGTCTTCAAATACCAGATTCTTGAAAGACTCTGCAAGTTCAGAAAAAGTTTGCTCTGCCTGAATAGTTGCAACCTCCTCAACAACCAGATCCCGAACTTCATCCAGAGATTGCTGTTCCCCTTCCCTTAACTCAGTGAGCTTGATCAGGTGATAGCCGTATTGGGTTTCGATTGGACCGCGAATTTCACCGGCCTCCATTTCAAACACTGCATCTTCAAATGGTTTAACCATTTGGTCTCGGGCAATCACACCGAGGTCGCCGCCACTCAAGCTTGAGCCTGGATCGTCAGAATGCTGCTCAGCAAATTCAGCAAAATCAGCACCTCTATCGACTTGTTCCAGCAACTCGTTTGCCAGCTCAAGTTTTTCAACTTTCTCTTCTTCGCTGGCGGATTGACTAACGCTAATTAATATATGACTGGCGCGTCGACTTTCAGCGGTTTTATATCGCCCCTTGATTTCTTCAAACAGTAGAGTAACTTCTTCTTCAGAAGGCGTAATTGTTGATTTCAATGCCTCTACACTAAGCTCAATATAGTCAACACGCATTCTCGCCGGATTTTGAAAGCTCTCGCTATTTCTATTGTAGTAACTTTCGATCGCCTGCTCATCGACTTCAATTTCGTCAATAAATCGATCAGCTTTTATCAGTGCATAACTCGACTTTCTTTGTTGATTCTGCAAAGAAACCAGCATTTGAATATCGTTCTGTGTTGCAAATCCCGACTCGCTGATACCGTTGGATAGTTGGCTAACGGTCTGATTTGCCCGTTGATATTGTTCAAAACCCTGCGGTGTGAACTGATTGGCAGCAAGGATCGCTTCATATTGCTGCAGATTAAATTTACCATCAACCTGAAATGCTGGCTGTTGCTGAATCAGAGTTGAGAGTTGTTCGTCGGAAAGACGATAATTATTCTCACTGGTATATTGGGCTAAAACACGATTGTCGATCAGATTCTCCAGTACACGTTCCCGAATTCCCAAAGTTTCGAGTAGTTGCGGATCAAAATTGGCCCCCAGACGTTGCGACAACGTTTGTGTTTGTAATGACAGGTCGTTTTGATACGTGTAGGTCGAAATATCTTCACCATTTACTTTGGCTACCGATAATTCACCGCCACCTTCGAAGTATGAACTGATTCCCCACAATGCAAATGGAATAACCAGTAGAATGACGATGACCCATGCAATCCAGCCGGTTGCTCGTTCACGTATGGCGGTAAGCATTGCTAATACTCCTGAATCTCGAAGTGGAGAAAAATGTTAAATCAATTGTCACAATTTTTTTGTCTAATCTTTATAGAAAATGCGAGATCACAAGGATCTCGCATTTTATACATTGGCGGAGCGGACGGGACTCGAACCCGCGACCCCCGGCGTGACAGGCCGGTATTCTAACCAACTGAACTACCGCTCCTGATGTTGGTGGGCGCTGCAGGGATCGAACCTGCGACCCTCGCCTTGTAAGGGCGATGCTCTCCCAGCTGAGCTAAGCGCCCGGAAAAGGCGCGCTAGTTTACGGCATCTTTTAGTGCTTTTCCAGCTTTAAATTTAGCTGCTCTGGATGCAGCAATCTGGATGGTTTCTCCGGTTCGAGGATTACGTCCGGTACGTGCTGCACGGTTAGAAACGGAAAAAGTTCCGAATCCGATCAGAGATACAGAATCACCGTTTGCAAGTGCTTTTTCGATTGCATCAAAAACGGCGTCAACCGCACTGCCTGTGTCCGTTTTTGACAGGTTGGCATTTGCCGCTACTGCATCTATAAGTTCAGCTTTATTCATAGTCTTATTTCCTCTTTACTGTAAGTTAAATATGTCTTTGTGTTTATCGGGACACCATTGTCAGTGCGATGTTGCCCTTTCGTATTCCCACTGTTACAAGGTTGCCATTATGATTTGTGTCATCTCGATAGAGCCAAATTCACTGCCCCAATTTGTTCGACAACGATTTAATCATAATAAATTATTCGTCTGAAAAGCAATAAGAATAAAGGGATTTCCTGCACAGATTGAAAAATATTTTACTTGCATTTTAATCTGTTTTAGTCTTCTGAAAATTGCCGGGCCACAGCGGGGTTTTAATCCAACCCCATATAACAGATTCAATATATTTGCTAACTGTCTGATCCTTAAGCTATCGAACTTGATAAAACCAAACCCAAGCCAATAGCGACAACAATAAATTATAAAATTCTAGTGCGCAATGATCTCAGATTGATTGGTTTCGGTGTCGTCCGTTTTTTTCTCAACGGCAACCTGTTTTTCAGTTTCTTCACTGCTTGATCGCGGTTGAGGAGCTGATTCGAGTGCAATTTCGATCACTTCATCGATCCATTTGACCGGAATTATCTCTAAATCCTGTTTGACGTTGTCAGGTATTTCGGCCAGGTCGCGCTTATTTTCGCGAGGAATAATGGCCTGTTTGATCCCTGCTCTATGTGCTGCCAGCAGCTTTTCTTTTAACCCGCCAATCGGTAATACCTCACCACGCAGTGTTATCTCGCCAGTCATTGCCACTGATGACAACGCAGGAATGCCTGTGAGAGTAGAAACGATCGAGGTACACATACCAATTCCCGCACTTGGGCCGTCTTTTGGAGTCGCACCCTCCGGAACGTGAACATGCATATCCTGCGATGCGTAGAACTCAGGATCAACACCCCATTGCTGACTGCGGCTACGTACCACACTCATTGCGGCGGTAATGGATTCCTGCATAACGTCGCCCAGTTTACCGGTGTAAACATGTTTGCCTTTTCCGGGCATAACAACCGCTTCGATGGTAAGCAACTCGCCGCCAACTTCAGTCCAGGCAAGGCCAGTGACCTGACCAACCTTGTTCTCTTTCTCCGCATCGTTTCGTCTGAATCTCTGCACTCCAAGATACTTCTCCAGTTTGGCTGGCGTAACATTGATTTTCTTGCTTGATTTGCCTAGCAAAAGCTGTTTTACAATTTTTCGGTAAATCTTGGAAATCTCGCGCTCCAGGCTTCTCACACCCGCTTCTCTGGTGTACGAAGCAATGATCTCCTTTACCGACTTTGGGCTAATATTTACTTCAGACTCCTTCACACCATTATTCTTTCGTTGCTTAGGCAACAGGTAACGGTGGGCGATTTCCTGCTTTTCTTCATCGGTATATCCTGAAATTCTGATCACTTCCATTCGATCCAGTAGTGGCCCGGGAATATTCAGGGTGTTTGCCGTAGCAATAAACATGACATCCGACAGATCATAATCCACTTCCAGGTAATGGTCGCCAAATTTGTGGTTTTGCTCTGGATCGAGAACCTCAAGCAATGCAGAAGAAGGATCGCCACGGAAATCCATCGACATCTTATCTACTTCATCCAGCATGAATAAGGGGTTTCGGGTTTTGGCTTTCGACAGGTTCTGAATGATTTTGCCTGGCATCGAGCCGATATAGGTTCGTCGATGACCACGAATCTCCGCTTCGTCACGCACACCGCCTAGAGACATTCGTATAAATTTTCGATTTGTTGCCCTCGCAATAGACTCGCCGAGCGATGTTTTACCAACACCGGGAGGTCCGATCAGACAAAGGATCGCTGCCCTGGATTTTTTAACTCTTTTTTGTACTGCCAGATATTCCAGGATGCGATCCTTCACCTTCTCCAATCCGTAGTGGTCTGTATCGAGCACGGTTTGAGCCTTTGAAAGATCCCGGGAAATCCTGGAGCTCTTCTTCCACGGCAGCGCCAACAGCCAGTCGATATAGTTTCGAACCACCGTCGCTTCTGCAGACATTGGCGACATCATCTTGAGTTTTTTCAGCTCACTTTCTGCCTTTTCCATGGCCTCCTCCGACATGCCGGATTCGGCAATCTTTTCAGCCAGCTCATCATTTTCATTACCCGCCTCGTCCATTTCGCCCAACTCTTTCTGAATCGCCTTCATTTGCTCGTTCAGATAGTACTCCCGCTGGCCTTTTTCCATTTGCTTTTTAACGCGACTTCTAATTTGTTTCTCAACCTGAAGCAAATCGATTTCCGCATCCATCACCCCAAAGATATGTTCTAACCTGTCTTTGGGGTCGTACAGTTCGAGAATCGCCTGTTTTTCTTTATTCTTGAGATTAAGATGTGCGGCGATTGTATCGGCAACACGGCCCAGATCATCAATACCGCCCAATGAGGTTAAAATTTCAGGCGGTATTTTGGGATTCAGTTTGACGTATTTTTCAAATTCACCGGAAACCGTACGTAACAGAATATCAGCTTCTTTGTCGGATATATCAATATCATTCCTGGACTCTGCCTCACAGGTAAAACCAGCATCCGTATTCTCAAGATCACTGGTATAACGGATTACCGAGGCACGGCACTCTCCTTCGACCAGAACCTTAACCGTACCATCCGGCATCTTTAACATTTGCAAAATCGACGCCACCGTTCCGGTGGTGTAAATATCCTCAACACCCGGGTCGTCTTCAGCGGCATCTTTTTGCGCAATCAACAATATGCTTTTGCCACTTTCCACTGCCATTTCGAGAGCATGTATCGAACGCGCCCGCCCTACAAACAAAGGAATGACCATATGCGGAAACACGACCACATCACGCAATGGTAGTACTGGAAGTTCTAATATTTCTGAAGCAGTGGTATCTGTCATGATGGTAAGATTTTAAATTCGCAATGGCTATCTTGCTAGTTGAGGTCAGTCGCTGAAATTTAAACCAAGAATGTCATATTCGATGAAAATTGGTTCAATAGCAAATGTTCCTGCATTGTCCAAGAGCAGGCGCGCTCAGTCTTAAGCAGAATGAAAACTAATCAGACAAATGTTTACTGAGACACCGCCGCCTTCGGTTCATTTTCATCTTCGTAAACATATAAGGGCCTGGAACCTTCCGTAATAACTGACCCATCGACAACCACTTTTTTGATATGACCTTCCATAGAAGGCAACTCATACATTGTCTCAATCAGGATATTCTCCATAATAGAACGCAATCCGCGAGCACCCGATTTACGCTCCATTGCCTGCACTGCAATTTCGTGAAGTGCATCTTCTCTGAATTCCAATTCCACGCCTTCATATTTAAACAGGCTTTGATACTGTTTGGTAAGCGCATTTTTTGGCTCAACCAGAATTCGAACCAAAGATTCTTTATCCAGTTCTTCCAGTGTGGCAATGACGGGTAATCTGCCGATGAACTCCGGAATTAATCCATACTTGATTAGATCTTCCGGTTCAAGTTGATCTAATAGTTCGCTCGACCTTTCGGTGGCAGATTTTTCTTTGATGTCAGCGCCAAAACCAATTCCAGATTTTTCTGTACGATTCTGGATGACGCTTTCAATACCTGCGAATGCACCACCGCAAATAAATAAAATATTTCGAGTGTCAACCTGCAGAAATTCCTGTTGAGGATGTTTGCGTCCGCCTTGCGGAGGAATTGAGGCAACCGTGCCTTCAATTAATTTTAACAATGCCTGCTGCACCCCTTCACCGGATACGTCTCGTGTAATAGACGGGTTTTCTGCTTTCCTGGAAACCTTATCGATTTCGTCAATATAAACGATACCAACCTGCGCTTTTTCTGTATCGTAGTCACAGGTTTTCAGTAACTTCTGAATGATGTTTTCCACATCCTCCCCGACATAACCTGCCTCGGTAAGCGTGGTGGCATCTGCGATAGTAAAAGGAACATTTAATTGACGTGCCAGAGTTTCCGCCAACAAGGTTTTCCCTGAGCCAGTTGGCCCAATGAGCAAGATATTACTTTTTGAGATATCGACTTCAGCGCCGCTTTCTTCGTTTTCTATTCTTTTATAGTGGTTATACACCGCCACTGAAAGCATCCGTTTTGCCACTTGCTGTCCAATGACATAATCATCCAGTATACGGTGAATTTCCTTTGGTTTTGGAAAGCTTTTCTCATTCTCCTGACCGGAAATTTCAGTACTGGTTTCTTCTCGAATGATTTCGTTGCACAGATCAACGCATTCATCGCAGATGAATACTGAGGGACCAGCAATGAGTTTTCTGACCTCATGCTGACTTTTTCCACAAAATGAGCAGTAAAGCAGTTTGTCGCTTTTATTCGAAGTATCGTCTGGCATAGAAATGATGGATTGGCGCTGGAATGCGGCGAATTCTTATTCTGGAATGCTTAAGATTGCCGATTTTGGATCGAATTTGCAAGTCCCATTGCTGGTAAAACAACCTAAACTGACGAGAAACCAGATTAACTGCGTTTTTCCAAAATGGAATCAATCAGGCCATACTCAGCCGCATCACTAGCACTCATAAAATTATCACGGTCCGTATCTTTAGAAATTTGATCCATGGTCTGGCCCGTGTGATCCGACAAAATTTTATTCAGTCGTTCGCGCGTGGAAAGAATCTCTTTGGCATGGATTTCAATATCAGTAGCCTGACCCTGGGATCCGCCCATCGGTTGATGAATCATAACTCTGGAATGCGGCAACGCATGTCTTTTTTCCTTTTCACCACCCGCCAGAATGACCGCAGCCATGCTTGCCGCCTGGCCTATACAAACTGTACTTACATCTGGTCGTATAAACTGCATGGTGTCATAGATTGCCAGTCCGGAGGTTACGATCCCCCCCGGGCTATTGATGTACAGGGAGATATCTTTTTCCGGATTCTCCGATTCAAGGAACAACAACTGAGCCACAATCAGGTTTGCCATGTGGTCATCAACCGAACCCACCATAAATACCACTCGCTCTTTTAATAGACGAGAATAAATATCGAATGCGCGCTCACCACGTCCGGTGGATTCCACCACCATCGGCACCAGCCCCAGATCAGTAATATCTGAAGACGTTGCCGTTGTTTTAAATTGAGACATATTTACCAGTTCTCGTTTAGGTCTTTAGGTAGGCTATCGGATTATTCGCTATTGTAGCCGGAAAAGTCAGGCTGCCGTTGAATTCATAAAATCCTTAAATAACATTTCCTTTTCTTCAACAGTTGCGGTTTCCAGCATTTTTTCAACAATCTGGTCTTCCATCACCATAGCTTCAATATTTTTTACACGCTCTGCATCGGACATGTGCCAGTTCACATAAGCCTCTGAATCTTCATAGCTCTGAGCCATTTCTTCCAGCCGTGCGCGAAGCGCCGCCTGATCAGGTTTGATTTCAGCTTTCTCGACAATTTCACGCGCAATCAATCCCAATACAACACGTCGTTTAGCTTCTTCAGCATAGACATCACGATCAATATTATCTGCGGGTAATCCCTGAGAAGTCATCTGTTCAGTTACCCTGTTCACAGAACGAGTAATTTCTTCTTCGACAAGCGCCTTCGGGACTTCAAATGCGTTGCTCTCGTGCAACGCATTCATGACACTATCTCGCATCGATACGCGAAACCGGGAATCCAGTTCCCGTTGAAGGTTGGTTTTGATTTCTTCCTTCATCTTTGCGATTCCACCTTCAGTAATACCGAGGGTTTTGGCAAACCTGTCATCCATTTCAGGCAGTTCTGATTTCTCAACCAGCTTAACATTCACCTGAAATTCGACCTCTTTGCCTGCAACTTCTTCGCTGCCGTAATCTTCGGGGAAAGAAAACCGGATCTGCTTCTCATCACCCGCTTTTGCCCGGTCCAGACCTTTGTCAAACTGTTCCAGCATCTGGCCTTCGCCGAGCAGGAACTGAAAATCTTCGGCGCTGCCGCCATTGAAAGATTCACCATCGATTTTGCCGTCAAAATCGATGGTTAGACGATCACCTTGCGAAGCCGCACCCTCTTTTTCAACAAAGTTCGCATTTCGCATCTGAATATCTTCGAGTGTGCGAATAATATCTTCTTCAGCTACTTCGACTACGGGTTTTTCGATTGTTTTGCCTTCCAGCGTTGGTGAAGGAATTTCAGGAAACAGCTCGATGGTCGCGACATACTGCAAGTCTTGTCCCGGCTCATAAGGAGTGGGCTCGATAGAGACCAGTCCAGCAGGAACGATTTTTTCCTGGGCCAACGCATCCACGTAACTTGAGTTAAGGGTTTCGCTGATCACATCATTCGTAACCTGTGGTGTGTAGCGCTTTGCAATCACGCTTTGAGGTGCTTTCCCTGGTCGAAACCCTGGGATTTTCGCCTTGCGTGCGACATCCTTGAGACGTTTGCTAACCTCAAACTGGATATCTTCAGACGGAACTGAAATAGTAAGTTTGCGCTCGATAGCGCCAGATTGTTCTACTGATACTTGCATAAAGCGGTTATTCCTCTTTCACGTTCGAGATTTTTGAACGTTTCTCAACAATACATTCATACCGGTTTTTATTCGGAAACTGTGATGGTGCGAAAGGAGAGACTCGAACTCTCACGGGTTGCCCCACTGGAACCTAAATCCAGCGCGTCTGCCAATTCCGCCACTCTCGCAACTCACAATTCGCCAAATATCTGCATAACAAAATATTAGCAGTACTCGGCATCATTAGATTGTAGTTGGATGGGGTGAACGATGGGACTCGAACCCACGACGACCGGAATCACAATCCGGGGCTCTACCAACTGAGCTACGCTCACCATAATCAAACCACACTCCAAAAACTTCCACCATTTTGTTCATCAACCAAGTTGACAAAAAAGAATGGCGCGCCCGACAGGACTCGAACCTGTAACCTACGGCTTAGCTTACCCGCTACGGCTTTCACCGCCGCCGGGAAACCAGAAATACACTTCGTATTCTCGAATCCCGATGTTTGTGGTCTGGACTATATCTTCACCATTTCAGGTGGGGCACGTATAGTCTCTACGGATCCCCGCGACAAAATTTTCTAATTCTGCCCCCGGTTTCCTCGGTATTGCCATCGCCAACAAGCCACTTAAAAACAACCCGTTGCGTTAAGGTTTCACCGATACAGTGCCCTCCACTTCGACAGTTTCTTATTCCCGCCGAAGGCTCCTGTGATTCATCGTCAGTGCGACATAATAAAGCCCTGCGATGAAGCTCAAAGGCCGTTGCTCTATCCGGTTGAGCTACGGGCGCAACAGATAAAACGAAAACTGGTCGGGGTAGAGAGATTCGAACTCCCGACATCCTGCTCCCAAAGCAGGCGCGCTACCAGACTGCGCTATACCCCGATATTCACTTCGCCGTACACCTAACTGATGCGGTAAAACCACAATTTGATTGAGGTCAGGCCAAGGGCAGCGGAATATACGAATTATGGCCTCTCAGGTCAATGTTTATCGGTGTTTTACTGCAAATTTGCTACCGGCTGCACGAAAGCCAAATATTAACTAATTCGGCATCATTAATCTAAAACAGAACAGGCAAAATACGCGGATAAAGGGTCTGCGAGGCCTTGCGACAGCTGGATAGCCTTAAGGACCTTACAATTTCAGGGAAATTCAGCTCGAATTGCTTGAAACATCGATCAAAATCCCCATTACAGGCTGTATTAAAAACGCAATTTGACTGATTTATTGACTATGAGCACAAAAACTACCGACAAAAACAGCGAATCACTGGATTCAGCCGTGGAAACCCATTCATTTCAAACCGAAGTGCAGCAACTGTTGCACCTGATGATTCATTCGCTTTACAGCAACAAGGAAATCTTCCTGCGCGAGCTGATATCAAACGCATCGGATGCCTGTGACAAGCTTCGATTCGAAGCGCTAACAGACAAAACTCTTTTCGAAGATGAAGAAACTCTGAGCATCTGGGTGGACATGAATGAAAAGAAAAAGACCATCACCATCCGCGACAACGGTATCGGCATGACCCGCGAAGAAGTCATCAACGATATTGGCACAATCGCGCGTTCTGGAACCAAGGCATTTCTGGAAAAAATGAACCAGGATGCCTCTTCCGAAAGCAATTTTATTGGTCAGTTCGGTGTCGGTTTTTATTCAAGTTTTCTGGTTGGCTCAGAAGTCACCCTCTTAACCCGTAAAGCCGGTGCTGAGCATAGTGAAGGCGTAAAGTGGATTTCGGACGGCAGCGGAGAATACACGCTGGAAACCGTGGATAAGCCCGTTCGAGGCACAGAAATCACGATCAAACTGAACAAGGATGACAAGGAATACGCAGAGAAGTTTCGCGTCAAGAGCGTTATATCCAAGTACTCCAATCACATCTCGCTGCCTATTCAGATGCTGAAAGACCCTGAGTTGGATGAAGCAGGCAAACCGAAAAAAGATCAGCAACCAGAATGGGAAACTATCAATAAAGGCTCTGCGTTATGGGCGCGTGCCAAAAAAGATATAAGCGCAGAAGAACATAATAGCTTCTACACTTCCCTGACCTACGATCCGGAGCCTCCCGCGATTACGATCCACAATCGTGTTGAAGGCAAAATGGAGTATATCTCCCTGCTCTATATTCCCTCCAAAGCACCGTTTGATTTATGGGATCGAGAACAACGTCACGGTATCAAACTGTACGTACGGCGTATTTTTATCTCCGATGATGCGAAAACGTTAATGCCGAATTATTTACGGTTTGTTCGCGGGCTGGTGGATTCCGCCGATTTGCCATTGAACGTATCTCGTGAATTCCTTCAACAAAACCGTGAAATCGACAAGATTCGCGCCGCCTCTGTTAAGAAAGTCCTGGGCGAGTTGAAAAAAATCGCCACAAAAGACGAACAACAGTACAACGATTTGTGGAAAGAATACGGGCGTGTTTTAAAAGAGGGCATCATCGAAGACCACGACAACAAGGCTGTATTGGCGAAGCTCGCTCGTTTCTCGTCTACGCACAATAACGACGAAGCCCAGACCATTTCACTGGACGATTACATCACTCGAATGCCGGAAAAACAAAAAGCGATTTTCTACATCACGGCAGACAGTCATGCCGCAGCAAAATCTTCGCCGCACCTGGAAGTTTTCCGTAAAAACGATATCGAAGTGTTACTGTTATCGGATGCCGTGGACGAATGGTTTGTTAGCCATCTAACTGAGTACGAAGACAAACAGCTTAAGTCCGTTGCCAAGGGTGAGCTTGATATTGACGACCTAAAGGGCGAAGAAAGCAAAAAGGAAACGGAAAACAAAGAGAAAGAAATGCAACCGTTGATCGACAAGTTCAAATCTGTACTGGAAGACCAGGTCAAAGATGTCAAAATTTCTGACCGACTGGTGGATTCGCCGAGCTGTTTAATTGCAGACCAATACGATATGGGCGGAAACATGGAACGTATTCTCCAGGCCATCGGTCAGGATGCACCATCAGCAAAACCGATTCTTGAAATCAATCCGGAACACGAAATCGTTAAACAAATTGATGCAGAAAGCGATACTGCGGAAGAGTGGGCGAAACTGCTGTTTGATCAGGCCGCACTGGCAGAAGGCGCCTCACTGAAAGATCCGAGTGAGTTTGTGAAGCGAATGAATCGGTTGTTGGCAGGATAAAATGCCCTGGGATGCGATTCAGATTTATCTGCTTCAGTGGTGCTGCAAACCTGTCACGAAGAAATGGGGAAACTTGTTACGACATAAAAACCTTCAATATCTCACCTTCACTTAAGCGAGTAAAAACAATCCTATGCTAACTCCTGATAGCGAAAGCACTCTACCAGGTGGTCATTCACCATCCCCGTTGCCTGCATGAATGCATAACAAATAGTGCTGCCTACAAAAGTGAAGCCGCGTTTTTTCAGATCTTTACTCATTGCATCAGATAAAGGGGTATTTGCCGGAACCTGGCTCGATTTTTTCCAGTTATTTTGCAGCGGTTCTCGGTCAACATAATTCCAGCAGTAGTCATCAAAATCGATCCCCTGTTGCCGCATTTCAAGCAAAGCTTTGGCATTTTTCACGAAGCCATTAACTTTAAGCCGGTTCCGGACAATCCCTGGATCGTTCAGCAATTGCTGGAGCTTTTTATCGTTGTATCGGGCAATTTTATTGGCATCGAAGCCGTCAAAAACCTTGATGTAATGCTCACGCTTTTTCAGTATCGTAATCCAGCTCAATCCGGCCTGCGCGCCTTCCAGGCATAAAAATTCAAAAAGCCTGGTTTCATCGTGCAATGGCTCTCCCCATTCTTCGTCGTGGTATGCCTGATAAAGCGAACCATCACCGCACCACCAGCATCGTTTCTTATCTGTCATTATTGGCTACCTTGCTATCTGAACTGGAAATTAACCACGAATATCGGTGGAGATATTGGATTAACGTGTAATTACTGTCACAATCTTAACCTGATTAGCCATTCTCTATAAATTAATCTTCGGACCAGTTTAACGGTTCCAATCCAACGTTTTACAGGGAATACCCATTTTACGCTTCCACTATTCAAATTGATGAGCCTGAAACCTGAAGAAATAAATGATCTGGTCGACCAGATCAGCGAAAAACGATTAACCGATGATCTGTCGCGGATGGTCGCCATATCCAGCGTCAATCCCTTTGATGATCCGGTTACACCAGATTGTCGGGAACAGGCGTTTGCGGATGCCTATTTGCAAAACATGAATAGTGTTGGGCTGGATACATTTCAACGCGATGTTGTACCGGGTCGTCCCAACGTTTTCGGCCGGCGTCACGGATGCGGTGAAGGTCCGACGGTGATGCTCGCAGGCCATCTCGATACCGTGGGTGTTGATGGCTACGATGATCCGTTCAATCCCGTTATCAAAAACGGCCGCTTGTACGGGAGGGGTTCCTGCGATATGAAGGCTGCGCTGGCTTCTTATATCGAAGTTGCCCGTATTCTCGACCATGCTGGTGTCCAGACCAAAGGTGACCTCGTTTTGGCGGGCATTGTCGATGAAGAACACTTGATGTTGGGTTCAAAAGACGTATCGGCGAATGACCCAATTCCGGATTTCGCCATTGTCGGCGAACCCACAGAACTGAAAGTTTGCCATGCCCACAAAGGCCAAATGTGCATGCATATCAAAACATTTGGCAAGGCATCGCATTCGAGCGTTCCGGAAATGGGCGTAAACGCAATAAGAAGTATGGCAAAAGTTGTCGAAAAACTGGATGAATATTCAGAAGATTTATTATCTCGTCAAGGGCACCCTGTATTGGGACAAGGGCGGGTTAATCCCGGCGTCATAGTCGGAGGGAGCATTTCGTCGTCGGTAGCGGATTTTTGCGACCTCGAAGTTGATCGTAGAACACTCAGCGGAGAAACTCTTGAAGTCGTCACTGAAGAATATCGAACACTCTTGCAGCCGCTGGCAGACGCAGACCCTGATTTCAAGTTTGAAATCGGACCCCATACACTGGACAATGCACCGCTGGATACCCCGGCCGATTCCGAAGTCGTTATTAAAATCGCCGAAGCCTACCGTGATGTCATTGGACAGCAAGCTGACGTCGGTTCATTCCCCGCCGCCACCGACGCACCGCATTTTCTCTGTCCTGCCGTTGTCTGCGGCCCGGGTTCTATCAATCAGGCACACACACTGGACGAGTTTGTCACCATTTCAGAGCTCGTTGCCTCCGCTCGTATTTATTTACGTACTGTTTTAAAGATGATTTCCTGAGCGTCAACAAGATGGATCAAATTACCATAATTGCGATTTTGCTTACCCTGTCGGCAGTATTCGCTTATATCAATTTTCGTTTTATCAAACTACCGACAACCATCGGAGTCATGTTTGTCGCACTGGTTTTCTCATTGCTATCCATCTTGCTGGAAAAACTGGGGATTACCGATATTCATAATTTCGCAACTAACCTCCTCGCCGGAATCGATTTTAATCAAGCGCTAATGGATGGCATGTTGAGTTTTCTGTTGTTTGCCGCAGCACTTCATGTCAGCACAGCCGATCTATCGAAAATCAAATGGACCATCACCTGTCTGGCAACATTGGGGGTGGCGCTTTCAACATTTGTCGTGGGAACGATGATTTATTTCTTACTTGATATACTTGGATTTGATTTCGCCTATATTTATTGTTTGCTTTTTGGAGCACTCATCTCACCAACAGATCCCATCGCGGTCATGTCGACGCTAAAAACCGCAGGGGTATCAAAAAGCCTTGAAACCAAAATTGCCGGCGAATCGCTTTTCAATGACGGTGTCGGTGTCGTCGTATTCGTTGTTTTACTTGGCATAGTCGCACAGCCGGAACATATTTCGGTGAGCAGTGTTTCCATTATTTTCATCAAGGAAGTCATTGGCGGAATTATTTTCGGCTTTTTACTGGGCGGTATCGGTATTTATCTTTTGAAGAGCGTAGATAACTATCAATTGGAAATTCTCGTAACACTTGCGTTGGTCATGGGCGGCTACACATTGGCGTTAGATGTGCATACCTCAGGACCAATAGCGGTGGTGGTTGCAGGGCTGATGATAGGAAATTTGGGTAGAAAACACGCAATGTCCGATACTACCCGTAAAAGACTGGATAACTTTTGGGAGCTGCTGGATGAAATTCTCAACGTTCTGTTGTTCGTTCTAATCGGTCTTGAAGTGTTAATTCTGGACTTCGAGTCGGTTTATTTAACTGCCGGATTACTGGCGATACCGCTCATATTGGCGGCCAGATTCATTAGTGTTGGTGCACCCATCAGTATCTTACGCACAATGACCACCTGGAATTACAGCAATCATGTCGTGAAAATTCTGGTTTGGGGAGGTTTGAGAGGCGGAATTTCTGTTGCCCTTGCCCTATCCCTGCCGCATGGGCTTGAGCGCGATGCATTTCTGGTGATGACCTACGTCATCGTGATTTTTTCTGTTATGGTTCAGGGATTGACGATTGGAAAAGTCGCGAACAAGCTCAGCTAAACAGCTTTAGTGTAATCTGGAATCCAAAAACCAGCCTCAGCCAATTCGAAACTATAAGTTAAAACGTTTCTTTACATACAACTTTACCGACTTGCGCTCCTTCAGTGTCAGGGTTTGACCAATGATACCGTAACTGGCGAGGTCAGGAAGTATTTCTGCCACCTGTTCGGGAACCAATTCGATTCCACCATGCGGGCGGCTTTCACACACGACCTGTTCATTAAAAACCTTTTCACCGACATCGTAGCTGGCAGCAGAATAGTTGCCCAACCCATTATTGGCACCTGACGCCATGGCCGCAGCATGAATAGCAAATGTACTAACAAGTGTCATTGCTGAAAGTGATCGGGGTATAAATCGCATAAAATCCTGCCTGTTTATTCAGTTTTTAAATTTCGACGACCGCCGGATGTCCAATGCAACGGAAATACAACTAATTTGAACCTATTACAAAAGTTTAGTTCTCAATTGATGAGAAACGGTATTGATTTTTTTGTGGCGGCTGGTCTTGCTCTGGTTTACGGCTATTTAGCGATTCAGTCCAACGTCAGCAGCGGCATGGAAATACTCGATTTTTTGGAAACATACTGGCTTGCGGCTGCAATTTTGTTGATCTACTGGTTTTATCTCTACGAAAAAGATCAAACAGTTTCTTTTCGGCAAATCTTTATCTGGGCGATTGTCTTTCGTGTTATCGGCATCTTTGGATCGCCGGTTCTTGAAGATGACTTTTATCGGTATCTACTCGATGGATGTGTTTTCGTTTCCTCAGGCTCACCCTACGGCATCGCACCCGAAACCTTATTCAGTGGCAACTCCCTGTCGCCGGAATGTCAGGCAGCATTAAACTGGGTGAACAATCCCGATCTACCGACTATCTACGGTCCGGTTCTGCAATACCTGTTTGCGGTTTCACATATTGTTTCAGCAGCGAATATTGATTTTCTTCAATTTGTTTTGATGCTGTTCGACCTGGCACTGATACTGCTGCTGCGCAATCAGGTCAAACCCAATATCCTTCTGGTTTACGCCTGGTGTCCCCTGATAATTAAAGAGATCGCCTTTACGGCTCACCCTGACATCGTTGGTGCTTTTTGTTTGGTTGGCGCTTTTCTGGCCAGAAGATCCAGCAAGCACGCTTTGGCAGCAATTCTCATTGGATTTGCCTGCGGTGCAAAAATTTTTGCGTTTCTCGCACTACCGTATTTTCTTTTTCGTAATTGCTGGAAATACTGGGTAATCAGTCTCGGTACGATTGCACTTCTCTATCTGCCTTTTCTGATACAAGGCCAATCGAATATCCTGGTGCTGGGAATATTCGCCGAGAAATGGGTTTTTAATCCGTTTATATTTGATTTGTTTCGATACTACATTGCCGATTTACCCGCCAGAGTATTGTGTTTGGGACTGTTCATAATTTGGTGGATTTATTATTTCGTCAATTACTTCAAAAACTCAGGGTCACAGGAATTGAATCTCGACATTCCACGCATGGACTGGATTTTTGGAATGTTCTTTTTATTTTCACCAGTCATCAATGCCTGGTATTTGATTTGGTTGATACCTTTTGCGGTAATACGGCCGAGCTTATGGGCATGGACAACCAGTGTCGTCGTATCGTTAAGCTACGTTACCGGTCTGAATTTGGTTGAGTCTGAACTGGGAGCCTACCAGATTGACCCCTATGCCAGAACCATAGAGATTGGTTTGATATGCCTTGCGCTAGCGGTTGACCATCGACACGGTCGGTTTAAATCGGGTTGATGATTTTTCTGTGCGAATTTTCTCGAACAATAATCGAATCGTCCAGTAAATTATTTTACAAGCCGCCATAACAGATCCTTTAACCGTTCCAGAAATTTTTGATTGGCCAATTCTTTTTCGATATCGCACAGGTATTTGACTCCAGCTTGCTCCGCAAGCATGCACCTTTAGTTGCATTTCTGCGGTCCATCCATGTCCTTCGTCCTGCATCTTGATACGATCAAGCAAATTTTTTGAAATACAGCGCATCGGCCCCAAATCGCAAAAACTGACACCATGGCACCACTTTATCAAACAACAAGCCACCCAATTTCCCATTGACTGGTGCCAATGCAATGCACCCTGCTCTTTTTCAACTCCTTCCCGACTACCCATAACAAACTCAACTTCACCTCGTGCGACCGGTCTAATCACAGAGAGCAAATCAGCCGGAAAGTCTGAATAATCCGCATCAATGAAGCCGACTATATCCGCCGAATTTGCAGCGCGAATTCCCGCCAGACAAGCGGCACCATAACCTTTTATACGCTGATAGACAACTCGTGCTCCCGCTTTCCTGGCGATTTCGTCGGTACCGTCTATCGAGCCGTTGTCAACAACGATAATCTCATCCACAACGCCGGGGATTTCAGCAATTACTTTTGCCACTGACTGCGCTTCATTCAAGGCCGGTATGACAACCGAGATTTTTTGATTGAACAGCATCGATTTTCTACCTTACTCGTTTAATGCCCAGTCATACCGATAATCTGAAACCGCTTCCACGGTTTCCAGTTGGCGCTGTAAATCTGCACCAGCATACTGCCGTAAATGCGCTATCAAACCTGCTTCGTCGTCGGCAAAATCATCCGCATACCAATCGTATATGCTGGACAATATCAACTCATTATCCTGAACCGTAACGGCTCGCGGATGGTTGATGTAATCGCTCGTCCCAAGTTCCAGAAGCGTTTCAGTATTTTGCCGCGTGAATGCCCTGATCTGCAAATTAGGGCAGCTGATTGATGCACAATTCACAGCGTAATGAATTCGTTTATCTCGATAAACAGGCCTAAGTATTTCATGTTCAATATCATCCAGGCTAAGTTCTCTGCCTTCAATTGTAACCAGCGGCTCTTTCCAGGGCCCTCTTGAAGTCAGGCCATAGGAAATATCGAGAATGCTATCAATCGGGTAGTGCTTAATAATTTCTAAAACGGTTAATACGTTGTACAAATTCACCCAATAGGCAAATTGTTCCCGCGGATCCAGTCCGGTTACCTGCACAGTCTCCATCACTGCTACATAGCGCAGCAGATGATTTTTCGCTAATTCGGTTACGTTGCCATAATCCAGCAGACTGATTCCGTTCTCCGTTCTGATATTTTCCTGTAAAAACTCATCCCAGACGAAATGGTCAATCTCTGTTTGATCACCCGTTTTCGATTGTGAAGCGAATTCAGTTAATTCGGAATCGCCGAACCAGTCAAATCCACTGCCTGCCGGTGCGAGGAAAAACAATGCTGTCAGAACAAAAGCCCGCCCCACGATTTTGTTTTCAGATTTACGATTCATGGCCATAAGACAATTGAAAGGAAGAATAGTGCCGAAAATTTCTTTCGAAAATGATATCGATGATTCAATCTGGCTAGTAAAGGTAAATCGGGATAAAATCCGGTTTCTCAGGGAAGACATAATCAGGAAAACGCCATGAAAAACAAAAATGCGGGCACTAAGTCGTGCAAAACCAATCCTGTGGCCAGGTTTAACCGCCGCATTAACCGATCAGCGGCCTTCCGGGATCGTAAAAAGGCGGAGAAGCGTGGCGATAGTCGATACAAAACGCAATATCGCCACGCTTCTCCCCTGTTTTCAATTAACTGCTTGCCGGCATGAATCAAAGCGCCATTGACATACTGCAGCAGGTATATGGATATGCGGAATTTCGCGGCGATCAAGAACATATCATAGACTGCGTGTTAGCCGGTCGTGATGCCATGGTGCTTATGCCGACAGGTGGTGGAAAATCCTTGTGCTACCAAATCCCGGCGCTTATGCGTCCTGGGCTTGGAATAGTTATTTCACCGCTCATTGCGCTGATGCAGGACCAGGTTTCCGCATTGAAGCAGTTGGGAATACGAGCCGCTTTTCTCAATTCAACGCTATCGTCCGAAGCACATCATCAACTCAGCACGCAAGTTCGTATCGGCGAAATCGACTTACTGTATATCGCGCCGGAAAGATTGATGATGCCGGGAACGCTTCAGTGGTTAAAAAATCTATCCATCGCACTCATCGCCATCGATGAAGCACACTGCGTTTCGCAATGGGGGCACGATTTTCGAAAAGATTATTTTGCGTTAGGGGAATTAGCCGCCCATTTTCAAAACGTACCACGCATTGCGTTAACCGCAACCGCTACTCCCTCAACGCAGAAAGAGATCGTCAGCAATCTTGCATTGAACACCCCTGAAATGTTCATTGATAGCTTTGATCGCCCCAACATTCATTACAGCGTATCTTCCAAACACGGCGGCAATACTCAATTCCTGGGGTTTTTAAAAGATCAAAAAAATAACTGCGGCATTGTTTATTGTCTATCAAGAAAGAAAGTGGACAAAACTGCGTACTGGCTACAGCAAAACGGGTTTAACGCCCTGCCCTATCATGCAGGATTGTCCAATGCAGATCGGGCGAATAATCAAAATCAGTTTCTCAGGCAGGATAACATCATTATTGTTGCAACGATTGCATTTGGCATGGGGATTGATAAACCCGATGTTCGTTTCGTCGCACATCTGGATTTACCCAGCAGCGTGGAAGCCTACTATCAGGAAACCGGGCGCGCAGGCCGTGACGGTCTGGCCGCCACGGCGTGGATGATCTACGGCTTAAACGATGTGGTGATGCGCAATCAGATGGTGCAAAGCGGTGAAGGGAACGAAGCTTTCAAACGCAATGAGCGCAGCAAACTGGATGCCTTGCTCGGCTGGTGTGAAACCATACAGTGCCGAAGGAAGACGCTGTTGCAGTATTTCGGCGAACAGCAACGTGAAAGGTGTGGAAATTGTGATAATTGTCTCAACCAGCCCACCATCTGGGATGCCACGGAACATACCCGGAAATTACTGTCCTGCATTTATCGAACCGGTCAACGTTTTGGCGCAATGTATGTTATCGATGTATTGCTGGGTAAAAATACAGAACGCATCAACCAGAATCAGCACGATAAGTTAAGTACGTTTGGGCTTGGCAACGATCTCACTCAGGAACAGTGGCGCTCTGTTATACGACAACTCATTGTTCTGGGAATAATTTTCTCCGATGCGGAGAGATTTGGCGCATTGCGCCTGACTGAGGAAGCCCGGCCCGTTCTAAAAGGAAAGATGACACTCGAATTGCGTAAAGAATCGAAGCCGCAAGTTGCCGCCAAATCATCACGACCGCGATCTGCGATTCGTGCCACTATAGATGATGCCGACCTGCCGCTGTGGGAAGCGCTTCGAGATTGCCGGAAACGACTGGCAGACGAGCACGGCATTCCCCCTTATATGGTTTTTCACGACAGTACTTTAATGGAGATTTTAGAGCAGGAACCAACGACACAATCGGAGCTGCTGCATATTAACGGTGTCGGTGAAGCGAAGCTCGACAAATTTGGTGACGAATTTATCGAGGTTGTTCGAACGTATCTGGGTTAAGCCAGTTTATCCATGCGGCGTTTCTCGAACGCAGCATGAGATTCTTCGGTGCCGTCATGAAAGGAACCAAACCATTTATCCCAGGGGATTTCCAGGCCGCCGTAATTACATTCAAAATACCGGTGATGTAATTGATGATGGTAGGTGCCGAGAGACAATCGGTTTTCCCCGCTCACAGAAACCCCCTGATACCCGCAATGCGTTGTTGCTGCAGACAATGTATAGAACTGCAGATGGTAAATTATAATCAGCGGACTGGCGGGCACAACAAAATGTATAAGCACAGAACCCAAATACAAAATATGCTCCAGGGGGTGCATCGACAATCCTGACCAGGGCCCTATATTGGTATTTCTATGATGCAGTGAATGGGCAACTCGATATAGCGGCGGCCAATGTAAAAGCCGATGAATCAGGTAAAAGTAAAATGTTTCCCAAATTGGGATCAGGAAAATCAAACCGATAATCCACACCATGGCATATTCGCCATCGATCATTGGAATAAATCCCTGCGCCATGGACCACATCATCAAAACTTCATACGCGGTCCAGATCGTTACCCCGCTTGCACAAGTCCAGAACATATTGTCCTTGACCTGATTATCGAACGTAAATGCGCGTCTGTTCTTGGCGAACGGCCGGGTGTCGTAGCGCAGTTTCTGGTCCTGTACTTTTAGAATATAAAAGCACCAGTGCAATCCACCCGCCACCAAAACCATTAACCCTAAATTTCGAACATAAATTAATGCAATCCAGCCCCAACCAAAATTTTGACATTGCTCAATAGCCGGATGAAACCAAACCCAGGATGCCACCGCCAGCAACAATATTACTAACCGCTCAGAAATGGGAAACCATGAACCCATCACCCATTTAAATACGCCAACAAAATCGAGCGGTTGGCGAAATACCGGAGAAACCTGTATCGGCAGATCGGGTTGATGATTCCATTGCGGATTTGGAGAAGGTTTTCCGGATTGATTCATATCAAGCCTTATATTTGCCCATTCAATGTAAACATAGTAAACAGACTATTGGGAGATCAGAAGAAACTACCGTAAGTAATTGTCATTTTTATAATCCTAACGAGTGGTATTCAATCTTAAATTTTGTATGAGAACCCTGCCGATACTCTATCACAATATCATAAAGGCAACTGCTCGCTTAAATCTACCCCTTGAATTCACATAATAAGTGCAACACTCCTAAGTCAGCCAAAGGGTACACTGACAGAAATCGCTAAAACCATGGGCAGAAGTTAAGTCAACCATCAGCCGTGAAATTAAACGCAATACCGGGGGCAACGGCTATCGCTACAAACAAGCCCACCGCTTTGCCCAAACGAGGCATCAGCAAAAGCCCAAGCACATCAAACTCAATGACGAGTTAAAGCTTCATATTCAACAAAAGATCGTGCTGTATTGGAGTCCTGAACAAATTAGCGGCGGCAAGAAAATGGAGGAAAACATCAGTATTAGCACCGAATCCATCTATCGTCTCATTTTGAAAGACAAAGTAGCGGATGGGTCGTTATATCGATACTTGCGCCATCAGGGTAAGAAATATCGCAAGCGTTATGGACAGAACGATTACCGCGGACGCATCCCCAATCGGGTTGATATTGCTGATAGACCCAGTATAGTGGACAGTCGCTCGCGTATAGGCGTAGTGATAGAGGGGGGAGGCTGATTGTGTTATCGGTAAGGGTCGTCAAGGGGTGTTTGCCACCCTTGCTGAACGCAAAAGTAGGCTTTATCTCGCACTTCGGACTAAGAACAAAACCGCAAAAGAAACCAACACGGCTATACTCAGGTTGTTAGCACATATGAAACAACATGTGATGACACTAACCTTTGATAACGGCAGGGAATTTTGTTGGCATAGTGAGATTGCCAAACAACTCGAGTGTGAAACTTAACGAAGCTAAACCGTATCACTCTTGGGAGCGCGGCTTGAATGCCAAATAATCATCTGGCACAATGGCTTGCTCATACTTTTTGTTCATACTTTTTCCAAAGAAAATGCCTTTGCATAAAGCCACTGATTTAATGAATAACCGACCTAGAAAATGTTTGGGATATAAAACCCTTATGGAGGTCTTTTCCCGCACAATGGGAATAGATCATAATATAAACCCGAGTGTTGCACTTATGAGTTGAATTCGCCATGTGATACCGTACCAATGCGGTGTAGAAAACACCGATTTTGCGTCTTTACGGGATGTAACTTATTAGACAATACAGTTTATATTTTGGGTCTTAACTAGTTAGGACCCTATATTTTGTAACACTTGATAACTTGACCACCGTAGTTTTCCTATAAATCAACATCCATATTCCGAGATTGCTCATGACTTTGTATTGGCCTGCCCGTTTGTCGTTACTTTTATATCTTATCCTGCTGACACTTATTGTCGTCAATGTGACATTGGTGCTGGAATTTCCAATGTGGTTGGCAACTATACCGACAGCACTCGCGCTGGGGGTATTAGCCGTTAGCTGGTTTTTATTCGGCACCCGCCACGCATTGTTCACCTGTTTGTTGGGGGTAAGCATCATCGCTCTAGTGTCCGTGGCACTGGTGCTGGCAGTCCCTGCATGGCAGGTGATTTTTACTGGTGCCAGCGGTTCATGGGCAGGGCGTATGGTGCCCCTATTTGTTGCCGTGTTGGCTCTCCATGCTTGCAACCTGTGGATTTCCACTATGGGTACTGGCGAACACCAGAACAGTCTTGAGCGGCTGGCACAACTGTTCTACGGGCCGAGTATCTTATCCTCGCTTATCACCGCATTGATTCTGTGTGCTGGCACGATTCTTGGATTAGAATTGCTGGCACGAAGTGCGCCCAATATGCATGCCATAACACAGCGATTTCTGGAGCGTGGCATGATTCCGCCGCTGACTATGCTGCTGTTTTTCTGGGCTATGTTGCTGTTGCTCGGAAAATCATGGAACGGCTGGTATTTACGTCGAGTATTGACAGGCTGGCGCACTACAGTTCATGCCCACACCTTGTATTCCGATGCCAATCCAGAGATGTCACAGATCGGGGTTTCGCCTTTTACGCTCAGTCTGGACGCACTAGTCGCAAAACCTGCCGACCTTAACATGTCATTGCAATTACTATGGCGTCGCCACGAGGAATCATGGCTACTCCCGCGCTACATCAGTTGGGCGGTACCCATTTTAGGCTTCATCGGCACCGTACTCGGTATTTCGCTGGCCGCAGACGGCATCCGCCGTATCATTGCTTCGGATGCCGGTCTTGCTAATTTGTCGAGCGATCTCGATACTGCCATTGCACCGCTTGGTATCGCCTTTGACACGACGTTAATCGCCCTATCGCTGAGCGTGGTACTGATGTTGGTGTTGGCACTGGTACAACGTAGCGAGGAACGCCTGCTCACCAACCTTGAACAACGGTTGCAAGAAACCCTGCCCTAAACTTTACAAATGCCGAAACCAATATCGCACGGGCGCGGTTCGTCGGGACGATCTTCTGATGCTGCCCTAAAAGAAGAGAATAACACGCCAATGATGGCTATTTTCGGTGGCGTGTTCGGCTTGCTGTTGGTCTTTCTGGTGATAGTCAATCTATATTCCGATGCTGCACAACGTGAACGTCTAGAACAGGGTAGCGAAGATGGTTTGCACCGCATCGAACGTCTTGATGGTGGTAGCGGTTATGTCGTCATCACCTTTCCTGATGAGTTGCGTATCATCGAGACTGGGGTCAGTGTCAGTCCCGCTAAAATATGTGCCGCCAACAGTCCTTTTGTCGACTATGCCCGCCGTGTTTATGATGGTAAAGACAACCAACTGGTGTTTTTTATGCTGGAAGGCAGTGTCGCGACCATGGCACGGGCACGCGAGTGTGTGCGCCAAATGTGGGCTCAACAGGTGTTGTCCATCGGCTGGGTCATTGCCGATAACGAGCTACTCAAATCGGTAACCCTGAACGACATCCCCGACTACATACAGGGTTATGTTGGTGAAGCGCCATGAAACAACTCACACAGCAGTCCACGCGAAGACAGTGGCAGGTGCCCGATTTCGCTGGTACAGCGTTGGTCGATATCCTCGCCAACGGTCTAGCCATGCTGATTATTGTCATCGTGCTGAGCATATCAGCACGCGGAGAACGCGAGCAACGCACCGCCTCACAGGTAGAAGAGGTGGAAACGATGATGAGCAGACGATTCAGCACTTCGCTAGTATTAAACCGTTTAGCGGCAAGCAAACCAGCGCAATTACACGATTATCGTAACTCACCACTTGACCAGCAGTATAGTCCACATATATTGCCGATTATTGAATTGCATCATGGCTTTGTGCGCGAGTTTTACAGCGGACAAATCTGGAGTCGCGAAGTGTTGTTGCAAGAACCCAATGCGATGGATGCGTGGCTGGCAGATTTTGACGATGAGCACAAAGTGCGTTTGCGTATTGATGTCTATGACATCAACCAGTTTTATCTGGTGATGTCGATTTTACGCGATCACAAAATTGCGCCACGCCACTGGCATTTTCTCTCTGGTGGATTGGGTTTAGCCCAGGCAGGTGCTTGTCCACCTGGCGTTGCTGCTCAAGATTGTGCTGGCGGTCGTGGTCTAGGCAATAACCCGGGCAGTGCTGGCAAAATCCCGGAATTACCGACCCTGACGGAGGGCACTGGCAGTAATGAGGAAGAATCGATATGGCCACCGTCCGATTTGCTTGGCACTGGCAATTCATCGGAAACGGCGTTGAATCAATTTCCGGGCGGTGCTACGCTGGATTCATTTTCTGCTATGACTGGCTCCGGTTCGTTTGCATATCCAGGTAAAATTGATCCACTGGCATCTAGTTTCCCGAATGCCCAACCCGGACTCGGTACCTCTCGGCAGGGTTCATCTGATGGACAGCAGGGACAACAAGATCAGCAAGGTCAACAAAACAATGGCTTTCGATTTCGGCTATCTGCCCCAGAATCACTACGCAACAATCAGGACAACGGGCAGACACTCGGCTGGGGTAGCATCAATCCGAGTACAGAGGAGGTACTAACGGTATTGTTTGATTTTATTAACACATTGCAGACTATGCTGGATGCGGGTATCTCTCCAAGCAATCATCTAATCCATTTTCAGCAACTGCTCAAAGATGCCTTCCATTCGTCGCCTGTGCTTGATGAACAGACACGCACGCTGGTTAGCACTTTGATTTGGGAGGTTTTTCTGAATTTGGCACAGGACTCCGATGAATCTGACCGGCAACTCAATATTATCCCGCTGAAAATTGAGGAGCACACAAGTACAGCGTTGCTTGTTACGCCAAATCAACGGTTACAACAGGCTACTGTTCGACAAGCGCAAGATGCGACACCGCTGCCAGAGACAGCACGTCCTGTACTGCGATTAAATACCCACCCCGATGTATGGCGCGGGCTTTCATTACCGCTTGAATGGAATTCAATCCTGCTAATGTCGCCCAAACAACAGCATACCAACCAGTTACGATGGCGAGCAGTGGCATACATCACACCTAAATTTGATGACTTCATCATCGGCTTTACCTATGCGTCCGTTGATGATGATGGACGACTGGTGGTGCCGACCGAAGACAATCGCGTGAGTCTGAGTGGACGACCACTATTAACCACCCACCATACAACCTTGTTCGGTGCGCGTGGTTGGTTAGTCACATTATATGTTGTGCTGGTAGTTTGCCTGCTTGGTTTTCTGTTAGTGCGGCGTTTAAACATCACACCATCTGGGGAGATGAAGTAGCAAGCATTAGACATGAACAAGCCATATCACATCGCTATATTCGCACTCGGCATACTGTTGCTACTGCTGTTATTGCTAACCCAGTTCGGAGCACGCGGATTACGCAACGACACCGTGCAGGTGAAGCTTGGCTTTGCGACATCGCCCAGTGCCCGCGCTCAAGCATTAGACATCGGACTACTGAATGTTCTGGAGCGTGGACATTTCGGTGTTGAGTTACGACAACGTCTCGACCGACTACCACATAGGGTACAACTCGCCCCCTTCTGGGCAGACACATGTGAAGTGCAACAAATTGACTTTGAACGCTTTGCACGCTGGCAACAGCGTAGCGATGCGACTCCATCCGCCCCGAGTATATTGTTCAGCTCATCCACAGGTCACCGTATCGCCGGATTGCTCCATTCTCCTGCGAGTGGCGTAAACTATAATACCGCTACTGCCTATTGCGAGGCGGCGGGTGGTCGTCTGCCTTGGGCAGAGGAATGGGAAGCAATAGCAGTCGGGCATGAGGGGCGTTTGTATCCATGGGGTAATACCTTTGACGATAGCCCTTGGCCATATCAGAGTGCTTATCGCAACGCCGCACAATCATGTGCCCTGCATCCACAAACAGCGACTCCTGAAGGTGTACATGATTTAGTGAGCAATGCAATGGAATGGAGTCAGGGGCAGCGCGACCTGCCCGCTACGGAGCGGCAACCCGGTGCACACGGTGCATCGGCGGTGCGTACCCACGGACGTGCCCTGTATGCCCTGTCAGCCGCTTGGCTCAACATCAAGCCACAAACACGCAGCCATCATCTGGGATTTCGTTGCGTCTATCCACAACCGCCAGCAACAAGCCTACCATGGGGTGCGATGCCGAAAACAACTGCCATCGCCGGTGGTAATTATTCAGTGGGTTTACCAGCGGATTTGCGCTTGGCTCGGGTGGCAATATTACTACCAGCGGCGCAACACCGTAAAGCACGCGACCTAGTTGACCAGCCGCACGAAGTACGCCGCTTAGAAATAAGTCGTTGTGAAGTCAGTCGTGATCAATATCGTACATTTTTGCGTCATCCACTGGTGCAACTTGGCTTGTTTGCGAATGAATATGAACCACGCTGGCAAGACTACACGCCACAAAACTGGCAACAGCAACTACAACAACCCGAATTGCCGGTGAGCGGAATCAACTGGTGGGCCGCGGATGCTTTCGCCCGCTGGACTGGCGGACGCTTACCTCAGGCTGAAGAGTGGCAGTTATTAGCGGCTGGACCGAATGCTAATCTGTATCCATGGGGCAATGATTATATTGCGGGTAATGCAGCGACTGGTGATCAGACAGATTCAGGGCTACATCCGTGCGCTACTATGACAGCCGATAATGCCAGTGGCATCTATGACTTGGCAGGCAACCTCTCAGAGTGGACTCGCTCTGTCACCGCCGAGCAAGGTGATTACGCCGCTTGGGTACAAGGCGGAAACTGGCTGTTACCCGGACAAACCACTGCTCGTAGTGTATTTGGACGACCGGTGCCACTAAACCATCGTTCTGACAGTATCGGGTTTAGGGTGGTATATGATGAATAATTGGAAATTGAAAAAGGGCGACCCCCTAAACGAAGGTGGCTTGATACATCAACAATAGAAAAATACCATTTTTTCTGCTCATCATCCCAATGCGTGCGTTGTTGTTGTTGAAATAATTTTAAGGCGGTTTTATTTTCCATTTTCAATTATAAAAATCTTTTGTTATCTGTTTTTCTGCCTCGCTCACCGCAAAATCCTTATCATTAATAGAAGATAAATTGTAACTGCCCAGGTACCCTAAGGAATAATTCTCTTGCCTGAGGAATCCCGATGTGATTCATTAAGATTATGATTTTTTCAAACGCACCCAAAGGTTATGTTTCCGTTGAGGCTTATGAAGAGCTGAAGCAGAAGAATGCACAAACGATAGCCCTGCTTGTGGCTCGCATTGAAGACCTTGAGCGTCGCCTCAGCTTGAACAGCAGCAACAGTAGCAAGCCGCCTTCAAGCGACGGCCTAAAGAAGCCCAAGGCTGAACCCAGAACCAAAAGTCTGCGGAGAAAATCCGGTAAAAAGTCAGGCGGGCAGAAAGGCCACAAGGGAAGCACCCTGTGCCAAACGGCAGATCCCGATCATGTTGAAGATCACTTTCCTTCTGTCTGCGGGCAATGTGGCACACCGCTGTCGCCATCAATGGCAGAGGATTACGCCGCACGACAGGTGTTTGACCTGCCCGAGCCACAACCCCTGGTGACAACGGAACACAGGGCACATGTCTGCCTTTGCGGCCACTGTGGGGAAACAACCAGGGCGGCGTTTCCTCTGGAGGTGAAGGCACCCGTGCAGTACGGGCCACGCATCGCCGGAGTGGCAACATATCTCCAATGCGCCCATTTCCTGCCGGAAGACAGACTGGCGCAAATAATGGCCGATTTGTTCAATGCCCCTTTGGTTCCTGCCACTGTGGCCGCCATGAACCGCAAAGCATCAGAGCGGCTCAAGGGGGTTGCTTCTCACCTGCAGGATGTGATCGCCCAACAGGTCCACGTCAAACATCTTGACGAGACGGGTTTCCGGATTACGGGGTGCCTGCAATGGCTTCACGTTGCCTGTACACCGCTTCTGGCTTTCTACCGGGTCAGCAGCAAACGCGGTAATCTGTTATCCAATCTCACGGGCTGTATCGTGCATGATCATTGGCAGCCCTACTTCACGCTGGATGGTGTTACCCATGCGTTGTGCAATGCACACCATTTACGGGAACTGCAAGCGTTGGTCGAAATCGAACAGGAAGATTGGGCTGGTCAGATGCAAAGGCTACTGCGGCGTGCGCACCATGTCACACAGGCCGCGCGGGATAAGGGCGTGGCGGTTTCAACGCCGCTTGTTGCGCTTATTAATCGGCGATACGACAGGATCATCACCGCTGCATTGGGTTTCCATGAGGAATTGCCTCCACTCGTGCCGCCAAAACCCGGAAGACGGGGGCGCAAGAAGCAGCGGACAGGACATAATCTGGCGTTACGATTACGCGATCGCAAGGAAGGCACCCTACGCTTTCTGACAGATCCCGACGTACCCTTCACAAACAACGAAGCTGAACGCGACCTGCGGATGATGAAACTACGTCAGAAAATATCGGGCGGGTTCAGGTCTGAACAAGGGGCAGAGGATTTTGCCACCCTGCGCAGCGTCATCACAACGGCGAGAAAACAAGGATGGAACATCATCGAAACACTGATGATGCCTGCCGATCAGATTATCGCAACACTGAAATACGCTTAAAAACAACCTGGGCAGTTACGATAAATTGACATAAAGTTGGTTTTTATCCAACTTGAATTCACATAATAAGTGCAACACTAGCGAATTGATTTATCCGAGTTGGTATGTTGGTCTTTATACTGCTGGATTACCGCTGATTTGTTATGTGATTGCTTCATCGCTTGGTATTCGTGGCAAGTACCGCTCGCATTGTGGACTTAAACAAATCAGCCCAAGTCAGCCAACCCATGTTGTTTGCCACGTCTTGTGTCGGCGGTGCTTCTATCCCTTCAAGCACATCTCTTAATGGTCGTAAACTATTGTTCCGCCCGAGTTTATAGTATTTAAACCACCATGCACTAAGCCATTTATCCTTATAGCGACAGCCTGTTCCTGTCAGTGCCGTTTCCTTGTTTTTTTCCGATTCATTTTATCGACGGGCGCAATATCCAGAAACACAAAGAAAAACGCCTGCCCATCCGTGAGTGAATCAAGCCCCACCCTGAGCTTTTTAGCGATTTGATCGTGAGGCTTTTTAGGCGAATCTGCGGGGCTTAGCGAGCAGTAAAGTTTTCCCTCAATAAATATGAGTATTCTGGGTGCTTCAATACTGGCATCTATTTCAGTAACCTCTTTAGTGGATTTGCCAGTATAGTCTTTTCCGACAATTATCTTTATGTCCTCATTGGCGATACCGCGTTTACGAAACGATAAAGGACTAACGTCTTGGAACGGTCGGAACGAATCCTCCAATATCTCATCCAGCACCGCTACTTTATCTATATGTGGGTAATTTTCCAGCAGGTCAAAACACGACCAAGTGAGTGCGTCTTCGCTATTCGAGCTGAACCCATGTTCCAGCTTATGTTGCCCGATTTTTGGATGGGTTTTTTTGAGGAATTTCGCTAGTGCTTTTTCTCGCCCCGGAAGAATCACATGATTGCGCTGGTATGTTGAGTATCTTGGGTATTTTAGTTTTTCGTCTGTCATAGAAGTTCCTTAATCACATTAAAATCAAGCAACGGACATTGTCATAAAAACCATATAACATGCTCAACATTCAGGGCATTCAACCCATAAGAGACCTTTGAATAATTGTCGGGAGTGCGGCTTCAGTCGCGCAAAACCGTTGTAGATGGCGAGACTTATGTGCGGGATGCGGGCAGATAACTGCTCCTGCGCCACCTTCACTTTCGCCATCGAGACTATGCAAGAAACCCTTGCTATGTTGCGTTACATGTGGAAAACCCTAACTTCTGAAAAGTAGCGGGGTGTTTCATATGGCGGACACCGCTGATGAATAGAGTACGGTAGGTTTTACGTCACCAGGTAACTTCGGTGCTATGCAGCCATATCCCCTTTCCAGACAATCCGCCTCCAGCTCAATGAATTAGATTGTCATCGAAAGCGTGCGTGCGATATTTGAAAGAGTTGGCTTTAATTTCCGCCAATTTTGATCACCTTTATTAAATGCTTTCCAGTAATCGGATCGTCCTAGAACGATGATTTCCGGAGGTACGCGCTTCAGTAACGGATAACCGCTACTTTGTAATTCCTTGCTGACATCCTCCATATTCGCCTTAATCATAGCTGCATAAACCAGGGCTTCAAGCGTCGCCCCAAGCGACGTACCACCTTTTACTTTCAACTCGACAATCGCGAGCCGCTCGTCGTCAATCAGCCCAAGAATATCGACTTTTCCAACCCCTTTATCTGGCCCCACAGACTTTAGTGGCCCTTGGTAGTCCAGAAACTCTATTTTATTTCCATTTTGCAGGAATAATGCTTCCGGCTTGAACTTATACCAGAGGGCAATCGCCAAATGTTCCTCGACTCGATTGCTTCCCTTTTTGAAGTCGTGTTTACGTTCGTCGGGTAAATATTTGAGACCTTTTGCCTATCGCTTGGGGGACATTGATTCGACTTTCTGCAATTGTTTAGCCAGACAATCTATATCCAATTTAACGCCATAGTCGACGAACTCCGACTTATTGTTGGCAGGCTTTTGCCTAATCTGATCGATAAGATCACTTAATTCCGTCATACGTCTCTCCACATTGCTTGAATTCACATAATAAGTGCAACACTCCTAAGTCAGTCAAAGGGTACACTCGTACTCTTTTAACTGACGAGATAGACCCATTTGACTGAACACGAAAGAGACCACATTGACCTCATGAATAAGCAACATTGTACCCTAACAGGAATCGCTAAAACCAGGGGCAGAAGTTAAGTCAACCATCCGCCGTGAAATTAAACGCAATACCAATACGGAGGGGCGGTAACGGCTATCGCTACAAACAAGCCCACCGCTTTGCCCAAACGAGGCATCAGCAAAAGCCCAAGCACATCAAACTCAATGACGAGTTAAAGCTTCATATTCAACAAAAGCTTGCGCTGTATTTGAAGTCCTGAACAAATTAGCGGTCGGCAAGAAAATGGAGGGAAACATCCGTATTAGCACCGAATATCGGAATACGCACCGCAACCAAGCTGATAAACACCCACAACACACTGGAAAACGTGTTGGTTGCCGCCGCCAACATGCCCGGAAAACTCGGCGGCAAACTATGCAGTGGCAAGACGATGCCCACCTCGCATACCAATTATTCACCTTGAACCCGTTCGCTATCTTGTCGCTGAATGAACGGTTCAATGTAACTCGTAAAATAGAACAAATACCGACGCGTATTAGACAAAGAATCGATGAAATTCATCGCTCTTTTATATTCAGCAATTGGATGTCGGTTATCGCACTATCCCGCTGTCTGTTGGAATATGCCATCATTGACAGAAAATCTTGCCTCGGGCTTGAAATTTATCGTGACGAAAACAAAACAAGGAAGAAGTCGCTCAGATAGTTGGTTGCCGATGTAAAAGAAAAGAAACCGGACTTGGCGAACACCTTGCATGACAGTATGGAGGGTATCATTGATGCTGGAAACAGCGTGATGCACCCTCCTCAAGACAGGGTTGGATCATTCCCTCCCAACAAGCAGGCGGCTAAAACCTGTATTGATGACATTGTAAAAATCATCAGCACGCTATACAGTTTATAGCCTCTTGAATTCACATAATGAAACGTTGCTTCCCCTACTTAACCTTGTGAAAATAAAACGTAACTGCCCAGGTTGTTTTTAAGCGTATTTCAGTTTTGCAATAATCTGATCGGCAGGCATCATCAGTGTTTCGATGATGTTCCATCCTTGTTTTCTCGCCGTTGTGATGACGCTGCGCAGGGTGGCAAAATCCTCTGCCCCTTGTTCAGACCTGAACCCGCCCGATATTTTCTGACGTAGTTTCATCATCCGCAGGTCGCGTTCAGCTTCGTTGTTTGTGAATGGCACGTCGGGATCTGTCAGAAAGCGCAGGGTGCCTTCCTTGCGATCGCGCAATCGTAATGCCAGATTATGTCCTGTCCGTCGCTTCTTGCGCCCCCGTCTTCCGGGTTTTGGCGGCACGAGTGGAGGCAATTCCTCATGGAAATCCAATGCTGCGGTGATGATCCTGTCGTATCGCCGATTGATAAGCGCAACAAGCGGCGTTGAAACCGCCACGCCCTTATCCCGCGCGGCCTGTGTGACATGGTGCGCACGCCGCAGTAGCCTTTGCATCTGACCAGCCCAATCTTCCTGTTCTATTTCGACCAACGCTTGCAGTTCCCGTAAATGGTGTGCATTGCACAACGCATGGGTAACACCATCCAGCGTGAAGTAGGGCTGCCAATGATCATGCACGATACAGCCCGTGAGATTGGATAACAGATTACCGCGTTTGCTGCTGACCCGGTAGAAAGCCAGAAGCGGTGTACAGGCAACGTGAAGCCATTGCAGGCACCCCGTAATCCGGAAACCCGTCTCGTCAAGATGTTTGACGTGGACCTGTTGGGCGATCACATCCTGCAGGTGAGAAGCAACCCCCTTGAGCCGCTCTGATGCTTTGCGGTTCATGGCGGCCACAGTGGCAGGAACCAAAGGGGCATTGAACAAATCGGCCATTATTTGCGCCAGTCTGTCTTCCGGCAGGAAATGGGCGCATTGGAGATATGTTGCCACTCCGGCAATGCGTGGCCCGTACTGCACGGGTGCCTTCACCTCCAGAGGAAACGCCGCCTTGGTTGTTTCCCCACAGTGGCCGCAAAGGCAGACATGTGCCCTGTGTTCCGTTGTCACCAGAGGCTGTGGCTCGGGCAGGTCAAACACCTGTCGTGCGGCGTAATCCTCTGCCATTGATGGCGACAGCGGTGTGCCACATTGCCCGCAGACAGAAGGAAAGTGATCTTCAACATGATCGGGATCTGCCGTTTGGCACAGGGTGCTTCCCTTGTGGCCTTTCTGCCCGCCTGACTTTTTACCGGATTTTCTCCGCAGACTTTTGGTTCTGGGTTCAGCCTTGGGCTTCTTTAGGCCGTCGCTTGAAGGCGGCTTGCTACTGTTGCTGCTGTTCAAGCTGAGGCGACGCTCAAGGTCTTCAATGCGAGCCACAAGCAGGGCTATCGTTTGTGCATTCTTCTGCTTCAGCTCTTCATAAGCCTCAACGGAAACATAACCTTTGGGGGCGTTTGAAAAAATCATAATCTTAATGAATCACATCGGGATTCCTCAGGCAAGAGAATTATTCCTTAGGGTACCTGGGCAGTTACAATAAAACATGAAATTCTTCTTTGAACCCAACCCAAATCACCAGCTAAAAGTAATATCTACGGTTGCAGGTGTTTCGGGGATTTTCCAAAGTGCGCCGCGTGTGCGACCCGATGAACGCCTAAGGCTTGGCGACGTTTCGAGACAGTGATTACAGCCATGCCAGCGACACCATCCGGAGTTCTGCTCCATTGGTGATTCAAAGAGCCGCATAGGCTGCCGCAAGCAGATGGCAGGATGGCGGAATTTCAGTGTTTATTCGCTTATCGCAAAGTCGATTCGGGTATCATTGTGTGCAACATTGGCGAGTTATAATCCAAAAAAACTCACCACAGGGATAAAATATGTGCGAAAACGCCGAAAAAATTGACCGCCTAGATAAACTTCTTGCCTATGTACTTCAACTGGGAAGACTCAGGCAAACACCTACTTTCAAAATAGAGCAATATAAACAACTGAATATTTGGGAGCATGAACTAAAAGGGAGAATCGGAATCCAGCATAATATTGATGATGATGGCGTTTCTATCTGGTTGAAAATTGAGCGATTACAGAGAATAGCTCCACCGCCGATTCCTGAACAAATACAAGAATGGGTCACTGTTATAAATGATCCGACAAGTGAACCACAAATTAAAGATGAGTTAATCAAAACTCTGCCAGCACAAGAAGCTATAGAGCTTGTCAGCAATGGAAAGGTTTTAGCGGCGGACGTGCTAGAACCTCCAATAGAACAAATCGGTACAATAGAAAAGAAAGATGTGATATTTAGACGCAAAAATAATCAAAAAATTGCAGCTTGTATTGACGATTATCTTCTTGAACAATACTGGCCCTGGCAAGAAAAAGAAAAACCGCGCAGAGAAACTATTAAAATATACGATTCTTTATATAGCCTGCAACAAACTATTGAAGCACAAGGTGATGAACAGCCGATTGAACTAATTTGGGGTATTGGCATTAGCCGATGGAGATACGATGGACACCAAATAAATCACCCTTTATTGGAACAGCCAATTGAGATTGAAGTTAATACAAAAGATGGCTCAATATTAATTCATCCTAGAAATATTGACCCAATAATTTCTCTTGAAGCATATTATGCCTTAGGAAACCCAGGAGTTGATGCACTATCATTGTTTTGTAAAGGACATTTTTCTCAAATACCAGAAGATATAGAATTTTCCCCTTATATAAACGCAAGTTTTGAGCCAGTCCTGAGGCAGGCAGCAACGTGTTTGAGTAATAATGGAATCTATTGGCCAGATAACAACCCCGACACGAAAAATCGTCAGCCAAATAATATAAGTGAATCGCTTGAAATCACAGATAGTTGGGTAATTTTTGCAAAGCCAAGAAGCTCTACAGCATTGATTAAGGATGTTGAGTGTTTGCAGACAAAACTTGAAGAGTTGAGAGCTAATGGAGGCCGAATCCCAAATCTTGCAGAAAAATTCGTCACAGAATTATCGAATGAAACGCCATTACAAGACAATGGCAGGGGGTTGCCGAACGGAAATTTGCCGAACGCTGGCTTAAACACACCAACCGAGTTATTTTTTCCTAAAGCCTTTAATGATCAGCAGGTTAAAATAATAGATACACTAGAAAGAAACGATGGTGTGGTGGTTCAAGGTCCCCCCGGCACAGGAAAAACACATACCATTGCTAACATAGTTTGTCATTACTTGGCTACCGGAAGGCGTGTTCTTGTTACATCTAAAGGCGAACCGGCATTATCCGTATTGCAAGAACAAATACCTGAGGAATTAAGGGGTTTAACAATCAGTCTTCTGACAAATGAAAGACAAGGCATGGAGCAGATTGAAAATGCCGTTCAATCGTTAGAAAGGTTAGCAAGCGACACTGACTTAGTGCAATTAAGGCGAGAAGTAAAGCATAATGAGCAGGTAGTTCAACAGATCAAACAAAAACTTAACCAAATTGATCAGCAAATAAAAGAATGGGGGCGAAAACAGTTTGCTCCCATTGAAGGCAGGCTAACGAATGCAGCTCCAAACATAACACCAATGGAGTTAGCTAAACAGGTAATGAATGATCAAGATGGTCATGATTGGTTCGCTGATAAACTAGGGTCATCCGAGCAATACACACCACAATTCAATAATGCTGATATTGCTAAAATTAGAACCGCACGAAGAAGGGTAGGCGAAGATATTGTCTATGTGGGCAGACACATTCCAAATGTTCAAGATTTGCCAGACGGTGCAAATATACTAGCCATCCATAATGATCTTTCAAAATCCGCAAATATAGCGCAGGATTTACAAAACGGTAATATTCCACCTCTCGCTGTTTCGGTTAATAACGCCATTGAACGAGCAAAATTAATTGGAGTACAGTTAAAAGATTGTTCTGCTCTTCTTGAAAAATTTGAAAGCGATCATGAAAACTATCATTGGCTAAAACAACTATATCGCTCATGGATTGGGAATATTAAAAAGCCTGATAATAATGCTGAATTATTTGACGAGTTATTAACAACGCTATCTACTCTAGTGAAGCAGAGGGCGCAATTTGTTACAACTCGTGTGCAGCTACCAGACCCATCTGCTTGCTTCGAAAATGTAACTATAGCCCTAACCAATCTTGCAGGTGGAAACAGGGCATTTGGTTTGTTGCCATTTGTCAAAAAAGAAACAAAAATAATCATAAAACAAGCTAGGGTAGATGGAGAAATTCCAACAAATCAACAGCAGTGGCGGCAGGTGCTTGATTACACGACTTTTCAGGATAATGCAAAAAAATTTGCAGAGAAGTGGAATCATGCTGGACAAGAGATTGGTTTGCCGAAATTTGTGTATCGCTATGGCGGCAAATTTGGAAACATCTATAACACTTGCGAGTGGATTAACAAGGCAAAAGGCATCGCAAGCAGGCACTCTGCGCTACGCCAAGAAGTCAAATTGTTGTTTCCAGTTGGAATTGATGCTACCAGTCTAGGAGCAGACCGCTCTGAAATTGATAAAACTATTCATGCTATTGAACAAAACCTCTCCTGTATAAATTTGCAGTCACAGCGTGAAAAATTAACAGATTTAACAAACAAACTTGAAAACTCTGATGGTGAAATTGCGGAAGAATTAAGGAACTTTATTACTAATACCATAGGTAATACAGCATGCGAACAAAATGAAGTTAGCGAAAAATGGCAAAAATTAATTGCCGAGCTAAATAGAATAAATCGAATTTTGGTCGATTTGGCAGTTATTAAAGGAATTGCGGATAAAATACAGGCTTCTGGAGCGCGCATCTGGAGCGAAAAATTAAAAACAGAACCATTGTTAACAATAGAGGATGCGTTAACACCAACAGATTGGCATCAAACATGGAAGTGGAAACAGTGCGAACAGTATTTGCATGAAATCGATGGGCGCGAGCAAATTAAGAGACTATCAAAAGACAGATCAAGCCTTGATAATCGTCTGAAGCAAACATTCTCTGAACTTGTGCGACTAAAAACAAATATTGGTCTGCATAACAGCATGACCGATCATGTCAAAGGTGCTTTGACACGTTTTGTGACGGCAGTTGGCAGGATTGGCCGAGGCACCGGAATACGCGCACCCAGGTATCGGAGAGACGCTTACCGGGCAATGCAAGAATGTTATGACGGCGTGCCCTGTTGGATTATGCCTACTTGGCGTGTGAGCGAAAGCTTACCATCTGCCTTTGGTGCATTTGACTTGGTTATTATTGATGAGGCATCACAATCCGATATAACAGTATTGCCTACAATATTGAGAGCAAAGGTAACTGCCCAGGTTGTTTTTAAGCGTATTTCAGTGTTGCGATAATCTGATCGGCAGGCATCATCAGTGTTTCGATGATGTTCCATCCTTGTTTTCTGGCCGTTGTGATGACGCTGCGCAGGGTCGCAAAATCCTCTGCCCCTTGTTCAGACCTGAACCCTCCCGATATTTTCTGACGTAGTTTCATCATCCGCAGGTCGCGTTCAGCTTCGTTGTTTGTGAAGGGTACGTCGGGATCTGTCAGAAAGCGCAGGGTGCCTTCCTTGCGATCGCGTAATCGTAATGCCAGATTATGTCCTGTCCGTCGCTTCTTGCGCCCCCGTCTTCCGGGTTTTGGCGGCACGAGTGGAGGCAATTCCTCATGGAAATCCAATGCTGCGGTGATGATCCTGTCGTATCGCCGATTGATAAGCGCAACAAGCGGCGTTGAAACCGCCACGCCCTTATCCCGCGCGGCCTGTGTGACATGGTGCGCACGCCGCAGTAGCCTTTGCATCTGACCAGCCCAATCTTCCTGTTCGATTTCGACCAACGCTTGCAGTTCCCGTAAATGGTGTGCATTGCACAACGCATGGGTAACACCATCCAGCGTGAAGTAGGGCTGCCAATGATCATGCACGATACAGCCCGTGAGATTGGATAACAGATTACCGCGTTTGCTGCTGACCCGGTAGAAAGCCAGAAGCGGTGTACAGGCAACGTGAAGCCATTGCAGGCACCCCGTAATCCGGAAACCCGTCTCGTCAAGATGTTTGACGTGGACCTGTTGGGCGATCACATCCTGCAGGTGAGAAGCAACCCCCTTGAGCCGCTCTGATGCTTTGCGGTTCATGGCGGCCACAGTGGCAGGAACCAAAGGGGCATTGAACAAATCGGCCATTATTTGCGCCAGTCTGTCTTCCGGCAGGAAATGGGCGCATTGGAGATATGTTGCCACTCCGGCAATGCGTGGCCCGTACTGCACGGGTGCCTTCACCTCCAGAGGAAACGCCGCCTTGGTTGTTTCCCCACAGTGGCCGCAAAGGCAGACATGTGCCCTGTGTTCCGTTGTCACCAAGGGCTGTGGCTCGGGCAGGTCAAACACCTGTCGTGCGGCGTAATCCCCGGCCATTGATGGCGATAAGGGCGTGCCACATTGCCCGCAGACAGAAGGAAAGTGATCTTCAACATGATCGGGGTCTGCCGTTTGGCACAGAGTGCTTCCCTTGTGGCTTTTCTGCCCGCCTGACTTTTTACCGGATTTTCTCCGCAGACTTTTGGTTCTGGGTTCAGCCTTGGGCTTCTTTAGGCCGTCGCTTGAAGGCGGCTTGCTACTGTTGCTGCTGTTCAAGCTGAGGCGACGCTCAAGGTCTTCAATGCGAGCCACAAGCAGGGCTATCGTTTGTTCAAGCCGGGCATTCTTCTGCTTCAGCTCTTCATAAGCCTCAACGGAAACATAACCTTTGGGTGCGTCTGGAAAAATCATAATCTTAATGAATCACATCGGGATTCCTCAGGCAAGAGAATTATTCCAAGAGAATTATTCCTTAGGGTACCTGGGCAGTTACGAGCAAAGAAATTATTGATTGTCGGCGACGATAAGCAAGTTAGTCCAACCGCCGCTTTCATACCTGAAAAACAGATGGACCAGCTTAGGCATAATTTTCTTACAGAACAACTTTTTCCAGAGTTGCTACTTCCCGATATTTCTGTATATGAATTGGCATATGCTATGTTCCCCAGCCAACGAATTATGTTGACCGAGCATTTTCGGTGTGTAGAGCCAATTATACGATTTAGTATGCAACAATTCTACGATAACCAGTTGATACCACTGAGAATACCAAAAGCATCCGAGAAATTCACCCCGCCATTAGTAGATGTTTATTGCCAATATGCTCAGCGAGACGAGCGAAGAAAAATTAATGAAGTAGAAGCAGAGGCGATTGTAGCCGAGATAAAAGAGCTGGTAAGCAACCAAGAATACAACGGGCGCAGCATTGGTATTGTGTCGCTAATCGGAGCATATCAAGCAAAATACATTCAAGAGCAATTGCTTCGTGAGTTGGGTGAAGATGTTTTTCAACAATATAAAATTGCTTGTGGAGATGCTACAACCTTTCAAGGAAAAGAGCGGGATATAATGTTCTTATCAATGGTGGTTGGTGCCGGACAAGGCGCGGTAATGAATAGAAGGGATGCAGAACAAAGAATGAATGTGGCTTTGTCCAGGGCAAGGGACAGAATGTACCTTTATAGAAGCATTCAAGAATCAGACCTTAGACATGAGAATGATTTGCGCTTAAAAATACTGCAACATTTTGCAAACCCTATGCCCCAACAACAAACAATTGATAACCCGATAGACTTATGTGATTCGGGTTTTGAAAGAGATGTATATAACCGTCTTATAGAAAAAGATTACAACGTTACCCCACAAGTGAAAGTGGGGGCATTTTCAATTGATTTGGTTGTTGAAGGCGAGAATGACCGAAGATTGGCAATAGAATTGGACGGCGATGAATACCATCCGCCTGAGCAGTGGATGGCTGATTGGAATCGACAACGCACTATGGAAAGAGTTGGCTGGACATTTTGGCGATGCTGGGGTTCAAGCTACACGATAAACCCAGAAGGATGTATTGACGAGTTGCTATCTGTATTAAAAAATAGGCAGATATTTCCATGTGAAGGTAACGGTGGTGCAAATATTTATACCGAGACACGAATATATGAAACACAAGACTTTGCACACGTCCATTAACAATCTTTTCCCGCTTTTCTATATTCATAATTCATAGGCAAATTTTCAAGTGTGCCATATACTTGCGATTTTCCGTGTGGGACTTACTGGCACTCACAAAAATATTCTGCTTAATAGAGGGGCCCTTAAGGAGGGTAGGGTTACGCTCATGAATTCAAATGAAAATATCGGGATAATCCAAATGAACAACAATTCTATGTGTAGCGGGGCTATACGCAACAGGTGGGCGCATTTCTTTCTTTTCCTCCTGTCACTACTGCTTGCCCCGGTAACAATGGCGGATAATTCGCGCTCGGTGACTGTGCAAGCGAGTGGTTATGTGGAAGCGGTACCAGACACATTGCACCTGCAATTATCGATAGAAAAAACCGCCGAAAGTATCGCCATCGCTAAACAATCGGTTGATAAAACGGTCGCCAGGGTGCTTGATATTACGCATCAGATTGGAGTCAGGGCAGACGATGTCGACAACTCGCGTATCAGTGCCTATCCAGCCTATGAATGGCGTAATGACAAACGCCACTACCTCGGTGAAACCGTCGTTCAGGACATTAGCATCACCTTGCGTAAGCTGGACAGTTATGGTCGTTTAGTCGCTCAGCTTAGCGCGCTACCCTTATTGCGGGTTTACCGCCCAAACATGAGCCACAGCAATATAACAACATTACATCTTGACGCACTCAAGGATGCCATTGCCAATGGTCAGCGCAAAGCGCAAGTCATAGCCGAGGAGCTGGGGGTAAAATTAGGTCCTGTGTTGAACGTGCGCGATGAGCTTGCTTCACGTCCTGGTCCTGTCGCATTTCAAGCAGCGACTCAGTCCAGACAAGCCACCGATGGTAATGAAGTCGGTTTCAGTTATGCCAGGCAACGCATTACGGCATCCCTGCAAATACAGTTTGAACTTCAATAAGGCGACTTGTGGGCGACAAGCATATCATAGCGAGCAGCACGGAAAACGATTTAGTGGCGTTATCTGCACTGTTTTGCGCGGCTGAAGAGACTGCGCAGGAACCTCCGCTAGATCGCCGTCAAGGTGGTGGATATATTCGGCAATGATACAATGACTATTTTGGAGGTGGGGGTATGAATGACGGTATGAATAGTTGGAATTTTCCGGGCGCCCGGTGGTGGAAGTTTGATTTCCACACGCACACCCCTGTCTCGAATGATTTTATACAAGGCTGTTCTCCTGAGGATAAAAATAAAGTCACACCGGAATTCTGGTTACAGAAGTTTATGGAAAAAGGCATTGATTGCATAGCCATTACCGATCACAACAGTGGCGCATGGATAGACTCATTAAAAGCAAGCTTACAACAAATCCGTAGTGATAATCCCGCATGGTATCAACCTTTGCATCTGTTCCCCGGTGTTGAAATTTCTGCTAATGGCGGTGTTCATATTCTGGCTATCTTTGACCCTGGAAAAACCGCCGGCGATATTGACCGACTGCTTGGTGCGGTTGGCTATGAAGGTACAAAAGGTACAAGCAACACAGTTACCACAAAGTCTGTTACTGAAGTTGTAAATGAAATTGTCAACGCAGGCGGTCTTGCCATTCCGGCCCATGCGGATAAGGAAAAGGGGCTGTTGCGAACACTTCAAGGCAACAGCCTCAAGCAGGTTTTAGACAATTCCAGCATCTATGCTATGGAGTTGGCAGATGATAACTATGAAAAACCGCAATTGTACATAGATGAAAAAACAAACTGGACTGAAGTACGCGGTTCCGACACCCATAACTTTCGGAGTGAAAAATTTGGAGATTTCACTTGGGTGAAAATGGATGAACCATCCATTGAGGGGCTAAAACTGGCACTGATAGATGGGTGTGCTTCGGTTAATCGGGAGATGCAATCGCAACCCAACAAGCATGCGGAATTTGTTATTGAATCAATTAAAATCAGTGAAGCGCAGTATATGGGCCGGGGCAACGAGTCGTTGGTCTGTAAATTCAGTCCCTTTCTCAATACGATTATCGGCGGACGCGGCAGCGGCAAATCGACCTTGCTGGAATTTATGCGTTTTGCTTTGAGACGGGAAAAAGAATTACCCGATCGACTCACAGATGATTATAAAAAATATTTCAACACGGATGAGGACGGACTGCTAACAGAAGACAGTATCTTGCAGCTCGTTTATCGCAAAGGCGACACGCGTTATCGTCTCAATTGGGCGGCAACACCTCAAGCACCATCATTAGAGGAGTGGAATGAGGTGACAGAAGAATGGCAGGGGATGGACGGCGAAATTCCCTCGTTGTTTCCGGTCAGAATCTACAGCCAGAAGCAAATTTTTAACCTGGCACAAAACCCACAAGGCTTGCTGGGAATTATTGATGAAGTACCCGAGGTTGGGTTTGATATGTATCGCAAAGCATTTCAGAATTGTGTCAACAGTTGCAAACAAATCGCTCAACAGCATTCTCAACTGAGTCAGAAAATCGCCGAAGAAAATAAGCTAAAAGGGCAGTTAAATGACCTTGCCAGACAGATAGAACAGGTGGAAAAATCCGGCCATAAAGACGTATTGCGAAATTATCAATTGCGTAAACAGCAGCTCAATGAGATTGATCAGGTTGAACAACGCTGGCGAACACTGTTGGAAAACATGGCTGAAGTGCTTACGGATACAGAGATAGCAACCGTCAATCAGAACCTTTTTGCTGCACATCCTCAAATACTTTCCGCACTACAAAAGAAACAAGAACAATGGAAACAGCAGATTGATAAAATCCGCCAAATTATTGAAATACAGACCGCAGACTTACAGCAATGGCAACAAGACAAAGCACAGCTAGATTGGATGAAAACACTCACTATTGAGTTGCAACAGTACCAACAATTACATGCCAGGTTCGAGCAACAAGGCATTGATCCGCAAACCTATCCTGATTTGTTGCGAAGGCGCGCGCTGGTCGAAAAAGAACTGCAACAGATAGTGATTTACCGACAGCAACAAGATAAATTAACAAATCAATACCAAGAAAAAATCACGCAAGCCAAAAGCCACCGCAGCAAATTGACAGAACGCAGACAGCAGTTTCTTGAGCGTGTTTTAGCGGGCAATCAATCCGTCAGAATAAGCGTTAAACCGTTTGCCGAGTCATGGCTTGATATGGAAAAACAAATCAGGGGCATATTGCAGACCGGTGGTCGTTTCGGCAAAGATATTGAAGCACTGAAACAGATTATTGACGAAAAAGAATGGGAGCAGGCAAAGGAACGGGTAATCGCTATTCGCGGCAATAAAAAAGATGCCAAAGATGTCCGCTTTCAAACCCATTTGCAGGGCTTGCCAGCCGAATCAATGACAGATATGCGGTTATGGTTTCCCGAAGATGCCTTGCAAATCACCTATGGAGAAAATGATAAGAAAATCAGTGAAGGCTCGCCGGGGCAAAAATCTGCCGCCTTGTTGGCGTTTATTCTTGCTTATGGCGATGAACCATTGCTGCTTGACCAGCCAGAAGATGACTTGGATAACGACCTGATTTATAGCTTGATTGTGCAAGATATTAGAGCGACCAAAACTAACCGACAGATTGTTGTGGTTACCCACAATGCCAATATCGTGGTCAATGGTGATGCTGAAATGGTGCATTGTTTGACTGTGACGCACGGACAATCACACATAACATCCGACAGCCTCCAATCCAAAGCCATCAGAGAGCGCATTTGTAACACACTGGAAGGTGGTGATAAAGCCTTTGAGCAACGCTATAAGCGCATACATTTGGAGCGTCAACAATGTTAACCCCCTACGATATTTTAGACAAAATAAATACTGGAGAAAACTCCGGGGTGGAGTTCAAGGAAGTGATTGTTCGCGGTGACAAAATAAAAGCACCACACAGGGACAGTTTGTCCGATGAATTCGCCGCTTTTGCCAATCAATCAGGCGGCGTGGTGATTTTTGGCGTTGTTGACAACACACATCAAATCAAGGGCATTAATGCCACGGATATTCCTGTACTGATTACACATATCAGCGAAATTTGTCACGACTCTGTTAATCCTCCCATCGTGGATTTTTATGTGGATGGCGTTGAGATACCGGAACCAGGTGAAACCGGTGAAGAAAAGCATCTGGTTTATGTGCAGATTGAGCGAAGTCTTTGGCTCCATAAAAGCAAGAATGGTTATTTCTATCGACACGGTAATAGCAAAAGAGAAATGAGTACAGAACATGTTTTGCGGGCAGGTCAAAGCCGCTCGCAAGCGCGCATTATTCAATTTTGTGAACAGTTTGTACCCAATACCGCTAAAGCAACTTTGCAAAAAAGTTTATACGCCCGTTTTATCAGTGCTACAGATACTGTTGATGAGGAAAACAACCTGCTTTTGAAACGAAACATCTTAATTGATGATCAGGGTGACTACCGTGCATCAGTCGCTGGATTGTTGATGTGTAGTGAACAATCGGACGAATATCTATACAACAGTTTTATTTGTGCAGTCTGCTACAAAGGACTTAATAAAGACGCGAATTACCAACTGGATGCCAAAGATTTCAAAGGCACCTTAGATCAGCAAATAATCGCTGCTTATAAATTTGTAGAGAAACACAATGCCGTTTCTGCGCGTAAAAAAATAGGCAGAGAAGATAGACCGCAATACAATATGCAAGCTATTTTTGAAGCGATAGTCAACGCGGTAGTTCACCGGGATTACGCAAAGCATGGCTCCAAGATTCGTTTATTTATGTTTGCTGACCGGCTGGAAATTTGCTCACCCGGCGCATTGGCAAATACTTTAACGGTGGATAATTTGCCATACAATCAAGTTACCCGAAACGAACTTTTGGCACGCTTACTTTCAGAAGTAATCATTGAAGATGACAGCATCGGTCAAACAACACAAAGAAAACATTTTTTAGAACGCCGTGGCGAAGGTGTTGGCATTATTCTGCAACAAAGTGAGGAATTAAGTGGCAGGAAACCCGTTTATGAAGTGCGCGATGAAGAATTGCATTTAACAATTTTTGCCGCAAAATCCTTGCCGGATGAGGATTAGAAAATATGATTATTCGCCCCTACGGTGCTGCCCACTATCGTGTTACATGTGGAAAACCCTCACGGGTTTGATTGTTTCACTGGATTCCTGCTTGCGCAGGAATGACGGCGGGGTTTGGGTACTGCCAACTTTCAAATGGTTATTCGCCCCTACGAAACCGTGCAGGAATGGCGGATACAGATTTCTTAAACAGTCTCGTAGGCAGTACCCAAAATAAGTACAACACTCGGTTGCCCACGAAAGATACCATATCCACATGAGACAAAATCATGCTTATCAGCGAAGCTCAAGGACATCCTGCATATTAAACAACCCTTTTTGTTGTTTTGCTAACCAGTGTGCCGCCCGAATCGCGCCTTGCGCGAATATCCTACGATCGGTTGCACGATGGGTAATCTCAAGCCGTTTCACCATCGCCAATAAACATGACCGTATGCTCGCCGGCAATATCGCCGCCTCGAATGGTCGAAAACCCAATGCTGCCGGGCTTTTTTTCGCCAGTATGCCCTTCTCTGGCGAAAACACCACAGCGCCTTAAATCGGTGTCTAATGCCGTCGCCACCGACTCTCCTAGCAGCAATGCCGTTCCCGGTATCGGATAGTACGCCAATTTCACTCAAACCAGCGACAATGCCAACATCCTTACCCTGTGACGGGCTACCTTTGCGTTCCAGCCCAACGGCCTCTTTCTCAAGGTGTTGCCGAAAAAATTATTCTAAAGCAGCCGTTATAACGGATACGCTGGATCGGGTTGTTTATTATCGAACCTGCCCGGAGCATAAACGCGTTTTATTTGGCGGTCGGGTTTCCCTGAAAGAAACGAACCCAAGAGTGAACGCGCCGAGACTTCGAGAGCTCATGCTGCAGCGTTTCCCCGAGCTTGAGCCGGTCAGGATCAGCCATTCCTGGATAGGTTTTGTCGGTTATTCGTTTGATCATATGCCCCATGTTGGTCAACACGATGGGGGTTATTACAGTATGGGATATTGTGGATCGGGAATTTCGTTAGCGAGCTATTTTGGTATGAAGGTTGGCCTTAAAGTTGCCGGAGACTCAGAAGGGGAAACCGCGATTGATACAATATCGTTCCCGGGTCGCCCTTACTATCGTGGCAACCCCTGGTTTCTCGCACCATCGATTTTTTACTATCGTTGGAAAGATAAAATTAGCGCGAGAAAACGTTAATTAAATTTCCAGCTCAATTTAAAGAATCCCGTAGTCCATCAATACCCGGTAGAGCTGCCTCGGATTTTCAAATACGATTCCGTTCCAGTTTCGATTTATCGCCGCCTGAACATTTTCCGCTTTGTCATCAATGAATACCGTGTTTTCGGATATCAGTGAAAATCGGTTCTCCGCCAATTCAAAGATTTTGTCATCAGCTTTCAGTAATCCACAATCACCCGACAACAAAATATCATCAAACAGATTGAGAAACGGAAATCTCGGCTGCGCTCGTTCAAACTCCTCCCTGCTCCAGTTCCCCAGAACATATACCCGATGGCCACGCTCCTTGAGCTCTTCTACAACAGACACGGTACCACCTATTTCCCTGACAAGCATTTCATCCCATCGCTCCCAATAGGCAGAAATTTCCTGTTTCCATTCCGGGTGTTGCTGTTTCAGACTGTCCAGCAAACTTTCTACGGGATGCCCGGCACTTATTTCAGTCTGAACAGAATCATTCAGGACGGTCTCGAAAAACGCTTTCTGACTTTTGGCGGATCGTTGAAACAACGGGCCAAACAAGGCATCACTGTCCCATTCGACCAGCACGCCTGCCATATCAAAAACGAACACCAGATTTTGTTTGGGAGCCTGCATCATCAGGTAACACGTTAATATGAAAATTGATCAGTGGCAACAACTAACGCATCGCTAATACCCGGCTCGTCGAATGCGTGGCCGGCATCGGCAATTATTTCAAATTGTGCATGCGGCATGGCTTTACTTAACTCCCAGGCCGTTGCCATTGGCGTACAGACATCATAACGGCCCTGAACAATAATCGTCGGAATATGTGCAACTTTATTCGCATTGTCGATCAACCAGTTATCTGACTCAAACCAACCGTGGTTAACGAAATAGTGGCACTCGATTCTAGCAAAGGCGATAGCAAATTTTTCACTTCCGAAATGTTCGATTTGCTCTGGACGCTGATAAAGATTGGTCGTACTGCCTTCCCACATACTCCACGCTCGTGCCGCTTCAAGCCGAGTAGTTTTATCGTCACCGGTTAAGCGTTGGTAGTACGCCTGCATCAGGTTTTCATGCTCTGTGTGTGGAATCGGAGCAAGAAATTTCTCCCATTCATCCGGAAATATCCTCGAAGCGCCATATTGATAGTACCAGTCAAGTTCAGACTGACGTAACGTAAAAATACCGCGTAAAATCAATTCGGTTACCGGATCTGGATGGGTTTGGGCATAAGCCAAAGCCAGCGTGCTGCCCCATGAACCACCGCATACCTGCCAACGCTCGATTTGCAAATGCATGCGCAGTTGCTCCATATCTGAAACCAGATCCCAGGTGGTATTATTCTCCAGTGAGGCAAAAGGCGTACTTCGCCCGCACCCTCTTTGATCAAACAAAACAATTCGATAGCAGTCCGGATCAAACACTCGCCTTTGCCCCGGGCTACTTCCTCCCCCGGGTCCACCGTGCAAATAAACCGCTGGTTTACCGTTAGGGTTTCCGGATTGCTCATAGTAAATCTCATGACCGTTACCCACAGACAGCATTCCAGAGTCATAGGGTTCGATTGCGGGATATAGTGTTCTTAACTCACTCATAAATAACTCGCTGATTCATTAATTTAATCAAATTTCCCTCACATTCTGCCACAAGTTTACCAATGTCGATTAGTTCAAATCAAATAACACAGCGGCAAATATACCACCTTATGATTTGATCCTGTTTTATCGAACCAAGCAGATCTCAACGATGAACCTTGCTGTATATTTCAGTGCAGTTTTAGCAGTAGTCATATTTGGCGCGTCACCGGTAGCGGCAAAAATTGCTGTACTGGAAATTCCCGCCATGGATGTCGCGCTGCCAAGAACCGTACTTGGGGGATTGCTTGCGCTTGCCTTGGCACTACGATTAAAAATCCGTTTCCCGAAAGAACCCCAGCATTAGGCACCCTATAATACGCGACATGTTCTGTTTGTGGATACCCATTACCATTGCCGCCGGATTCTTTCAGAATCTTCGCTCGGCGATCCAGAAAAAACTCAAGGATTCGCTGTCCACCGCTGGAGCAGCCTATTCGCGTTTTTTCTACGCACTGCCCGTCGCGGTGGTCTATTACTTTGGCCTAATCGAAATCTATAACCTTCCAGACCCACAGCTTAACTCTCGATTTTTGATATTTTGTTTAGCAGGTGGCATTAGCCAGATCCTGTTTACCGTATTTCTACTGTGGACATTCTCATTCAAAAGTTTTGCGGTGGGGACCACATTCTCCAAACTTGAAGTTATCATGGTCGCCATCGTCGCCTCGGTATTGCTGGGAGAAACACTAAACGGCTGGGCAATTATTTCCATCAGCATTTCGTCACTAGGCGTACTCGCATTGTCTATGGGCCAGGCAAAATTATCCTGGTCAGCGCTATATAAGGGATTGTTCCACAAGTCCACGCTTCTGGGACTGATCAGCGCCGGCTTTTTGGGCACCTCCTCTGCGCTTTACCGCGGTGCTACCCAGGCACTGCAATATGATCCCTTTTTTGCGAATGCTGCATTTACGCTTGTCGTCGCTCTGTGCTTTCAAACCGTTTTGATGGGAGCTTATATGTTGTTACGCGAACCCAGCGGTCTTGTTGATGTTATTCGGCATTGGCGTTGGGCCGGGCTGGCCGGACTTGCGGGTGCACTGGCCAGCATTTGCTGGTTTACTGCATTTACCCTACAGAAAGCGGCCTACGTACGTGCAATTGGTCAAAGCGAATTGGTGTTCACCTTTCTTTTCACATTATTGTTCTTCAGAGAAAAAATATCCAGGTCCGATATTGGCGGGGTCGTATTGATTACGATAGGAATTATCATTCTCCTGCTGTTGGGATAACCCCGATGAGTTCCATGCTCACCGCAATCCGCTTTATTGCCCGTTTAGGCGCAACTCTCCCGTAAAAGTCGCACCGATAATATTGACCGAGCCTGTGGCAACAATAATACTGTTTTTAGCTAAGTGGAAACCCTGCGGGTTTGGGGGAGGGGATTACACAGTGATGAGACCTAAAGCTCCACTGCCGATCATTTTTTATGCCAAGTCTCCAGTAGAATCTTTTTTTCGAATCGGCTCTTATACCAACGGCTCTATTGATTGACTGTTTTGGCCCAATTACGTGATGTAATTGATGTGATTGCCTGTTTGTCCTCTGCGAAGAAATTCCAGGCATCGCAGCATTTGTCGACAATCTCATCGTAGGATTCAAACACGGAGATTGCCAGCTTGTTGGCGCGCAGGTAGGCCCAAACGTTTTCCATCGGGTTGAGTTCTGGCGCATAGGGCGGGAGTTTGAGCAGGGTGATGTTGTCTGGCACTTCCCGTTTTGCTGATCCGTGCCAGCCTGCACCGTCGAGGATGAGCAAGGCATGGGCACCTGCCGCGACCGTCCTGGCGATCTCGCACAGATGTGCATTCATAGCGGACGTGTCCGCATGCGGCATGAACAGCGCAGCAGCCTCGGCGCGTTCGGGACAAACCGCGCCGAAGATATAGCCCGACGTATAACGTGTATCACGCGGCCGGGTTCCCCGTTCGGCCCATATACGTGTCAGCGTCCTTGCTGACCCACACGGGCTTCGTCCTGAAACCAAATCTCCAATGGTTTGCCGCAGGCCGTTTTGGGCAGAACGGCCGCTACCTCTGCAGCGAAGTTTTTTTAAACGCATCCTGCGCATCCGGGTCGGATTTCGGATGCTGCGGGCGCACAGACAAGCGTCGAAAACCAAGTTTTACCAGTTGTTTGCTAACGGTCCGCTCATGCATGACAACGCCAAAGCGCTCCTCAATCTTGCGCTTGAGGTCAATGCGCCGCCAGCGCACCACGCCGTCCGTTTCGGGATCCGGCCCCTCACGCACAAGCGATGCCAACTCCGCCTTCTGTGCCACGCTTAGCAGGGGCTGCCGTCCTGGCGAACGCCGGTTCGAGAGACCCTCAATCCCCGTGTCATTGTAACGGTGTACCCAGTCACGCAACGTCTGGCGGTCCATCCCGCAGTTCTCGGCCGCCGCCTTGCGGTCAGTGCCGTCCAAAATCAACGCAATCGCCAGCATCCGTCGGGCCGCTTTCGCGTCCCTGCACGCCGCTGCGGCGCGCCGAAGATCGCAGGCCGACTTGTCCGTTCGCATAATCTCTACTGTCATTAATACCTCCTATGATGATGACTACTGAATCACTTCAAATTCCCCGTGGAAAGCACAAAGTGTCAAATCCTTGGGCCGTTGGTATTAGATGATTTGTTGAGATGAATAAACCACATATAGAGACCTTTGCATAACCCACAAAATACCCCTCGCAACTCACAAACAACGTGATTTTTTATAAATTTGCCTCATTTTTTCGCCCATGCTCTCTCAACTCATCAATACGACACCAAAAAAGCCGCTATTTCGGCACTTTTAACCGCTTTTAGTGGGTTTTAATCTGTTTTATTGCCCATTTAGGCGCAACTCTCCTTTAAACGTTGCAGTTGTTTGAAAATATTCATCCCAGTTTTAAGGTTATGGCTCATGGCAATGAGCTGTGCTCGAGCGTTGTTTCTGGCCAATCCCCTGTATCTTGCCTTGCCTAATCCGTGATGCAGTTTGAGCAAACCAAAGGTGCGTTCAACCACATAGCGGACACTGCTATACCTTTTATTCTGCGCTTTTTGTTGCGTCGTTAATGGTGTGTTGCGATAAGCTCGGTGCAGGATTCTATTGTTTGCTTTACCCAGTTTCTCGTCATTGTCTTTGTTGGCGCTTGTGCCCTGTGAGTATAAGCACTGTCTGCATAAACTTGTCCGTGCCTATCGCCTAGATGTTCAAACTCCGTAACTGCCCAGGTTGTTTTTAAGCGTATTTCAGTTTTGCAATAATCTGATCGGCAGGCATCATCAGTGTTTCGATGATGTTCCATCCTTGTTTTCTGGCCGTTGTGATGACGCTGCGCAGGGTCGCAAAATCCTCTGCACCTTGTTCAGACCTGAACCCGCCCGATATTTTCTGACGTAGTTTCATCATCCGCAGGTCGCGTTCAGCTTCGTTGTTTGTGAAGGGCACGTCGGGATCTGTCAGAAAGCGTAGGGTGCCTTCCTTGCGATCGCGTAATCGTAACGCCAGATTATGTCCTGTCCGCTGCTTCTTGCGCCCCCGTCTTCCGGGTTTTGGCGGCACGAGTGGAGGCAATTCCTCATGGAAATCCAATGCTGCGGTGATGATCCTGTCGTATCGCCGATTAATAAGCGCAACAAGCGGCGTTGAAACCGCCACGCCCTTATCCCGCGCGGCCTGTGTGACATGGTGCGCACGCCGCAGTAGCCTTTGCATCTGACCAGCCCAATCTTCCTGTTCGATTTCGACCAACGCTTGCAGTTCCCGTAAATGGTGTGCATTGCACAACGCATGGGTAACACCATCCAGCGTGAAGTAGGGCTGCCAATGATCATGCACGATACAGCCCGTGAGATTGGATAACAGATTACCGCGTTTGCTGCTGACCCGGTAGAAAGCCAGAAGCGGTGTACAGGCAACGTGAAGCCATTGCAGGCACCCCGTAATCCGGAAACCCGTCTCGTCAAGATGTTTGACGTGGACCTGTTGGGCGATCACATCCTGCAGGTGAGAAGCAACCCCCTTGAGCCGCTCTGATGCTTTGCGGTTCATGGCGGCCACAGTGGCAGGAACCAAAGGGGCATTGAACAAATCGGCCATTATTTGCGCCAGTCTGTCTTCCGGCAGGAAATGGGCGCATTGGAGATATGTTGCCACTCCGGCGATGCGTGGCCCGTACTGCACGGGTGCCTTCACCTCCAGAGGAAACGCCGCCTTGGTTGTTTCCCCACAGTGGCCGCAAAGGCAGACATGTGCCCTGTGTTCCGTTGTCACCAGAGGCTGTGGCTCGGGCAGGTCAAACACCTGTCGTGCGGCGTAATCCTCTGCCATTGATGGCGACAGCGGTGTGCCACATTGCCCGCAGACAGAAGGAAAGTGATCTTCAACATGGTCGGGATCTGCCGTTTGGCACAGGGTGCTTCCCTTGTGGCCTTTCTACCTGCCTGACTTTTTACCGGATTTTCTCCGCAGACTTTTGGTTCTGGGTTCAGCCTTGGGCTTCTTTAGGCCGTCGCTTGAAGGCGGCTTGCTACTGTTGCTGCTGTTCAAGCTGAGGCGACGCTCAAGGTCTTCAATGCGAGCCACAAGCAGGGCTATCGTTTGTGCATTCTTCTGCTTCAGCTCTTCATAAGCCTCAACGGAAACATAACCTTTGGGTGCGTTTGAAAAAATCATAATCTTAATGAATCACATCGGGATTCCTCAGGCAAGAGAATTATTCCTTAGGGTACCTGGGCAGTTACCAAACTCCTGTGAATCATGCAATCAATCATGCACACTGCCAGGCGTATAGGTCAATAGATTGACTGGTTTGTCGGGCTATCGTAACGGCGGATTGTTTATAGACACGGGTGCATTGCAACCATTGGATCAAAGTTTGTTGCAATCCCGATTAACCCTCGATTCTGAGGCGGTGGTGGAATGGAGAGCATTAACGATATACCTGATCGACAAGCTTGCCGTTGAGCTACGCACGGTGCTGGGGGTTTCAGAAAAGCAACTGCCATTGTGTGCGATACTGTACGGGGGAACTTGGGCAACAGGGCGAGATATTGCCATGCGACTACGTCCTCCTCGAGCGATACCACCGTTAAATCTGGTGACTGATGGGACGGTTTTTTAAGCCGATTTTTAAGTAGGCAGTATTGCGATGACACTCCTAGTTGATATTCACGATCAAAATTGGATGAACGAACAAGCGTTTATCGCATTGCTAAACGGTGATATTGCAATTAGCAATGTTCGATTTTATCCGAACATTGACGCGCTTGAGGATATAGCGATGCTGGTTTGTGACCGCTTGCGTCCCGGATTGGTGAAACAATTACCAAACCTTAGACTCGTTCAGAAACTGGGCGCAGGCGTAGAAACCATCATTGACGATGCTGATATATCTGACAACATCCGAATAGCTCGGTTAAAACCAGAGATTGCGGCACTGCAAATGGCGCAGTTTTGTGTCGCCTGTGTGTTGCCCGATGTTTACAATTTCAAGTTTCATCAGGCGCATCAGCGAAACAGCCAGTGGCGACCTAAAGCACCTCAATTGACCGCTGATATGACCGTTTCTGTGCTTGGACTCGGGCATATTGGTCGTGCGGTGGCAACGCTGTTTCAATCTCTGGGTTTCCGCGTCATTGGCTGGAGTCGAACGGAAAAAGTAATTGCTGGAATCGATTGTCGCTGGGGGTTGAATGCGATAAACAGCGTTCTAGCAGAGCCTGATTATGTCATCTGTGTTTTGCCATCTACGGCTGATACGATCAATTTATTTGATGCGAATCGCTTCAAGGCGATGAAGCAAGGCTCGGTCATCATTAACATCGGACGCGGTACGTTGATTGTCGAGCGAGATTTGATTGCCGCGCTGGATGCAGGTCATTTGGCACATGCCGTACTCGATGTGGTGCAACAAGAGCCGTTGGCGGCGGACAGTCCGCTATGGAAGCATCCGCACATCGTGGATAACCACCATTGAGGGCGTGATATGACTCATTCAACTCTATTTTGCTGTGGAAAACTCAATCTCTACCCACAGGGTTCCTAATAGAGCCTAAAAAACGGAAGTGTTTGTTCTTAATAAACCCTATTAGATTTACCCTCGTTCGCTGGTACGTCGATATTTCTGCGGGTTCATACCAGTCCAGTTACGGAAGGCCCGCGAAAAGGCGGACAATTCAGAATAGCCTAGACTATAGGCTATTTCTGTCAGCGACATATCGGGGTCATTCAGATAATGTAATGCCAATTCCCGACGTGCGGCGCGTAATAAATCTGGAAACAGCAGATGTTGTGCTTTCAGCCGTTTATGGAAGGCTGCATCGGTCAACCCAAGCACGTTGGCGATTTTTGAGAGCGTTGGCAATGTATCACCGAGATGCAGTTTAATCTGGTTGCGTACAACCGTTGCCATATCCTCCATATCATCAACCAGTTTGCAACGTGATTCCAGAAAAGCGGCGACCATCGAAAACAGATATGGATCCTGCCCGGGCATACGCACATCAAGATCACTACAGCGGAAAGCAAAAGCGTTGGTGCGGCGACCGAAGCGTACTGGCGCACCGAAATACCTTTCGTGCTCCTGAGTGTCATCAGGTCGGTCATGTTCAAAATGAATTTCCAAAGGAGACCAATTTGCGCCCAGCGCGGTCTTGAATATATTATGGTGCATGCCAAGTGAAATCTCCGCATCCTGTCGTCGATTCTGGATTCTCGGATCACGAATACAATAGCTCAACCAAAGAATATCGTTGTCCTGAATCAGACCGAAGCTGGTTTGGTCCTGATGGACGGGAAAATATTTTTCCATGGCGCGCAAGGCAGCGGACAGGGTTGGAGAACTGATTACGGCGTAGCCAATTGCCCCCAGATATTTTGGCGCGAAGTTGTGACCAAATTCCAGACCGATATTGTCATTGCCGGTGGTTTTAGCAGCAACATCAAACAAGGTGCAGTACTGGCTGAGATTGATTGCGTTAATCGGGATGCTAAGGTCGATCTGATGAATGCCAGCCTGACCAAATATGGTATCGACATCTCCGTGATTGTGCTCGATTAAATCGACCAGCCCAGTCGTGGCTGATGCCAGCACTTTGGACGGTGCCAAATTAAATCCACTGAGTTCTTCTTGCATACGATTATCCCCACAAAAATATTTTTACAAATCGAAATCCACGCAAATATCAGGAATTAGAATATTCCGGTCCCCCTGACCGCTAACTGTCAAACTTCCCGAGTCTAATGTCAAGCGATGTTGGGCAATTCACAAAATACTCCATGTCTTGACGTTTTAATCATTCATTCTGCATTTGGAGGACAATATGAAACTTACTCGACGACAATTCTCACACCATCTGACCAGTAGCGCAGAACTCATTGCCTTTGGATAAAGAAATACAACAAACGTGGGGGAAAACGTAGCCATGTGGCAAGAGTTAGAGCCTGATTTATACCAAGACGTGACGGTCGATGGTTACACCGTAAAAACTTATAGTTTTGGCAAAGGTGACGAAGTTGTTTTCTGCCTCAATGGTGGTCCGGGTTTGCCGTGTGACTATCTGCGCGATTCACATTCCTGCCTAAAGTTCGAAGGTTACCGAGTAGTTGCATTCGATCAGTTGGGGACTGGATTATCGGATCGACCCGATGATCAATCACTTTGGACTATTGAACGTTATGTCGCCGAGGTTGAAACCGTCCGACAGGTTCTTGGCTTAGGCAAGGTTCATCTGTTGGGACAATCGTGGGGTGGGTGGTTGGCTATCGACTATGCTCTGACTCATCCAGATGCTATTCAGTCGTTGATTCTGGAAAACACAGTGGCGGATATTCCTCATCTGGCATCCGAACTGGAGCGATTGCGAGGAGCGCTGGGATCGGAGACCGTCTCAATGATGCAGCGGCATGAAGCCCAAGGAACCTTAGATCATCCTGAATACCAAGCCGCCATCACGCTGTTGAATTACCGTCATGTTTGTCGCTTGGAGGAATGGCCGGCCCCAGTTCTACGTTCGCTAAATGACTGGAATATGGGTCCTTATATGGTCATGCAAGGACCCAATGAATTCCTATACACTGGCAACATGAAAAACTGGAATCGTATTCCCGATTTACCCAAGATCAAAGCCCCTGTTCTCATCACCACTGGACAACATGATGAATTGACCCCTGCTTGCGCCCATCGAATGAAGCAGGCGTTACTACAAGCAGAATTGCATGTGTTTCCAAACAGTAGTCACATGCCATTCTTTGAGGAACCTCACGCTTATTATCCGGTTCTTTTGGATTTTCTGGCCCGAAATCGCAGCAAGGATTGACAATTATGCACCGATATAGATTTATCCTCTACCGCCCCATACAGCTACTGCCGGTTCTGATCGGCATCAGCATCATTACCTTTGTTCTCGTCCGCTCTATTCCCGGTGACCCGGTGCGGGCACTTCTGGGTGCGCGCGGAACACCTGAGTCCATAGTGCGCATTCGTGCCCAGTTCGGACTGGATGAGCCACTCTGGACGCAATATTTCTATTTCATCGAAAATCTGTTTCAGGGCGAAATGGGCCGCTCGATCCTTTACAAAATCGACGTTCTGGAACTGATCGCCACCAGAATCGAGCCAACGCTCGCGCTGGTTGGCGGTAGCGTCCTGCTTGCCCTGTTGATCGCCGTGCCCCTAGCCGCCATCGCGGCCAAGTATCGTGGTCGTTTGATTGATCACGTTATCCGAATGGTGTCGACCGCTGGGCTTGGTTTCCCGGCATTTTGGCTGGCGATCATGTTGATTCTGCTGTTCAGCGTCCAGTTGGACCTGTTCCCGGTAGCCGGGTATGGCAAAACCTTTGGCGAGAAACTTCACCACATGATTCTGCCTTGGTTAACGGTCGCCCTGGCCTTATCTGCGGTACTGACTCGGAATTTAAGAGCCAGCATTCTGGCTGAGCTGCATTCCGATCAGGCAACAGCGGCCCGGGCCAGAGGGTTGCCGGAAAGTATCGTGTTCTGGCATCACGTCATACCCAATTCACTCATCCCGACCGTAAATCTACTGGCCATAAACATCGGTTGGCTGATCAGCGGCACGGTGGTCATCGAAAGCGTTTTTGCCATCCCCGGCATGGGCCAGTTACTGGTCCGGGGTATTTTCACCCGCGACTACATGGTGGTGCAAGGCGTCGCCATGACGTTTGCCTGCGCCACGGTGTTCGTGAATTTTATGGCCGATGTGTTGACTGTAACCATTGATCCGCGGGTGAATTTGTGAATATGGTACGATCCGTTAACACGCGTCTTGGCTGGCGGCTCAAATTCAGTAGTGGTGTGGTGCCCCTTATCATTGGAATTTCCATGCTTGGTGGCTGGTTGATGATTGCCATTTTTGCTCCCCTGTTGGCACCTTACGATCCAATCTTTCAGGATGCTGCGGCCCGCCTCAAACCACCCAGCATAGCCCATCCGTTTGGAACGGACAATTTTGGGCGCGATATTCTGTCACGGGTTATCTGGGGGGCTCGTATTGATTTGCAAATCGCCACATTTGGCGTCGTCTTTGCTTTCGTGATCGGAACAACGGTGGGCAGCATTGCCGGTTATTTCGGCGGCTGGGTTGATACGGTGTTCATGCGACTGATCGATGTGGTCATGGCCTTTCCCTTCCTGGTCCTGATGCTAACCATCATCGTCATTCTGGGACCAGGCCTGGGCAGCTTCTACGTCGCTATGGCCCTAGTTGGATGGGTATCCTACGCCCGTTTGATCCGGTCCCAGTTTCTGGTACTGAAAAACTCGGACTTCGCCATTGCGGCGGTCAGCCTCGGCTACAGTCATACACGCGTGATGTTCCGTCACCTCCTACCCAACGCGCTCCTTGGCTCAATTGTGTTCTCCATGTCCGATGCGGTGCTTGTACTGCTCATCGGTGCGGCCATCAGTTACCTGGGATTGGGGGTCCAGCCACCCACGGCTGAATGGGGCATCATGATCGCCGAAGGTCAGGGGTTCATCACCATTGGGTGGTGGATTACCACCTTTCCGGGTCTTGCCATCGTCTTGCTTGCCATGGGGTTCAGTATGCTGGCTGATGGTCTGGGCGAAGTTTTGGGGGCGCGGGAATGAGGCCTCCCATTCTCAGTGTGCGAGACTTGTCGGTGATCGCAAAAACGGATCGGGGGTCACAGACGCTCGTTGACCGTGTTTCGTTTGAGTTGAATCGCGGAGAAATTCTGGGGCTTGTTGGTGAAAGCGGCTCGGGAAAGAGCATGACGTGCCGTGCCTTGATCCGGCTGCTACCCGGCTCGCGTGTATCGATTTCCGGCGGGTCGGTCATTTTACGAGGAAAATCAGACCTGACGCATCTGGAAGAAGCTGACATGCGGAAGGTCCGCGGTGGTGACATCGGGATGATTTTTCAGAACCCCTCCAGCCATCTGGACCCGGTCATGTCCATCGGTGGTCAAATCACCGAAAGTATTCGCTATCATCACCGGGTTAACCGAGCAGAAGCCCACAATAGAGCCATAAAAATACTGCAGCAGGTGGGTATTCCCGATCCTGCACAACGTATTGATGACTATCCACACGAATTTTCCGGTGGTATGCGCCAACGGGCGATGATCGCTGTGGCTCTGGCCTGCGACCCGGACATATTGATCGCCGATGAACCGACAACCGCCCTGGATGTTACTGTGCAGGCACAAATTCTTCGCCTGCTTATGGATTTGCGAGAGAAACGTAAACTTTCAATTATTCTGATCACTCACGATCTGGGTGTGGTGGCACAAGTGTGCGACACCGTGGTCGTCATGTATGGCGGACGCATATGTGAGCGTGGGCCGAAACGTGAAATCATTCTTGATGCCCGCCATCCGTACACGGCTGGCCTGATCGACTGTCAACCCGGTGGCGGTGCGCATCGTAGTTTGGTAAAGACCATTGCTGGCCAACCACCCAGCCAGGGATCCATGCCAACGGGCTGCGCTTTTCACCCGCGTTGCGCTCATGCCACGGAAGAATGCGCACAAACAGAGCCTGCAGCAATCGAATATCAGCCCCATCACATGTTGGTCTGCCATCACCCGATTGGCGAAATCAATGAAGGGGGAAGATCATGAATTCCACCGTACCACTGCTTGAGGTGAACGATCTCGTTGTGCGCTTCGCTGGCAACAAGGTAGCCCTGTTCGACCGCTCAGACCAAACGGTGAAAGCTGTCAGCTCGGTGTCGCTGACGGTGTGCGCTGGCGAGACCCTGGGATTGGTGGGAGAGTCGGGCAGCGGCAAGAGCACGTTTGGTCGTGCTATTTTGCGACTGGGCGAGTTGACGTCCGGTTCGGTTCGGTTTGATGGCATAGAGGTCGCCAATGGAACGAGCGGAGACATTGCGTGGTTGCGGCGCGAAACGGCGATGGTCTTTCAGGATCCCTATGGTGCCCTGAATCCTCGCATGACTGTGGGTGATGCAATCGCCGAAGTCCTCACAGTCCACAACAAGGTTCCCACAGCAAATATCCGCGAGCGTGTGCAGGAACTCCTGGCGCTGGTGGGCATGGACACCGGGCTGGCACGCGCCAAACCTGGTGATCTGAGTGGAGGCCAGTGCCAGCGCGCGGGGATTGCCCGTGCGCTTGCCATTGAACCCCGGCTTATTGTGGCCGACGAATGTGTGGCGGCTCTCGACGTGTCGATCCAGGGCCAGATTATAAATCTTCTCATCGAACTGAGGGAGAAGATGAAGTTATCGATGATCTTTATCGCCCATGACCTGGCCATCGTGCGCCGCCTGTGCGACCGGGTGGCGGTTATGTATCTGGGACGGATTGTGGAAGAAGGACCCACGGAGCAGGTTTTCAATGCACCACGCCATCCCTACACGCAGTCTCTGATCCGGGCCATCCCGGAAATTGACCCAGACAAACCTTTACCTGAACAACTCTTGGGCGGTGAGCCACCGAGTCCAATTTCACTGTCCGGCGGCTGCGCCTTCCACCCCCGATGCCCAATGGCACAGGACAAATGCCACGACAGTCCGGTTCCTGCACTTCGCGGTGAAGACGGACATCTGTCCGCCTGTATATTCTCTTCCGATAGCACTTTTCCGCAACTCAAGTAAGAGGTTATCACAATGACACTGAATAATGACACAACAACGCAACTCACAGGAGATAAACAATGAAACAGAGAAAACTGAATAATGATACAACAACACAACTCACAGGAGATAAACAATGAAACAGAGAAAGTGGATACGGCTTGCCATTGCCACAACGATGGCACTCTCAGTTTTCGGTACGACAGTTGCCGAAGCTGCTGGTATTTTAACCATTGGCCGACGTGAAGACAGTTCGACCTTCGATCCGATTGCGACGGCACAGAACATCGATTTCTGGGTGTTCGCCAATGTCTATGACGTTCTTGTCCGCGTGGACAAGTCCGGCTCCAAGATGGAACCTGGCCTCGCAAAAAGTTGGGATATTTCAGACGATGGTCTGGTTTATACCTTCCATATGCGTGATGCCAAATTCTCGGATGGTTCCGCAATCACTGCGGCAGACGCCATGTTCAGTCTGACCCGTATCCGGGACGACGCCGGTTCCCTGTGGAGTGACTCCTATCAGGTCATCGACAAAATGGCTACGCCGGATGCCCGCACGCTGGTTGTTACGCTTAAGGAAGCGTCCGCGCCTTTCCTTTCGTCATTGGCTATGCCCGGGATCTCTATTATTTCCCAGAAGGGCATAGAGAGTATGGGCGTGGAGGCGTATGCCGGGAATCCCGTTGCTTCTGGCGCTTTCACGGTAGACGAGTGGTTGCGTGGTGACCGCGTTATCCTGAAGAAAAATCCCTATTTCTGGGAAGCTGATCGGGTCCAGCTGGATGGCGTTGAATGGATCGCCATCCCTAACGACAACACCCGTGTTCTGAAAATCCAGGCTGGTGAGCTGGATGCTGCAATCTTTATTCCTTTCTCAAGGATTGGAGAGCTTAGGAATGATCCAAACCTGACCATCCATCTTGATACCTCAACCCGTGAAGATCACTTGCTTATCAACCATGAAAGCGGTGCCTTGGCTAAAAAAGAAATCCGTCAGGCGTTGGATATGGCTATTGATAAGCAGGCAATTGTTGATGCTGTGACGTTTGGCATTGGTGAAGTTGCCTATTCCTTTGTTCCAAAAGGTGCCCTGTATCACAACTACGACAACCTTCAGCGTCCACATGACCCTGCCAAGGCGAAGCAGATGCTGGCTGATGCCGGTGCCAGCAACCTGACCCTTGACTATCTGGTCAATGCCGGCGATGAGGTCGACGAGCAGATCGCGGTGCTTTTACAGCAACAACTTGCTGAGGCTGGCATAACGGTCAATCTGCAAAAGATGGACCCGAGCACAACCTGGGACATGCTGGTCGATGGTGAATATGACCTGTCTGTCATGTACTGGACCAACGATATTCTGGATCCGGATCAGAAGACCACGTTCGTGGTCGGGCATGATACCAACATGAACTATATGACTCGGTACAATAATGACAGGGTCAAGCAGCTGGTTGCCGATGCCCGCGTCGAAATGGATACAGCGAAACGCGAGCAGATGTATATCGATATCCAGAAGGTAGCCAAAGAAGATGCTCACTGGATTGATCTCTACTACAGCCCTTACCGTAATGTATCCCGCAGCAACATTGAGGGTTTTTACCAAAACCCTCTCGGGCGTTTCTTTCTGGAAGATACCGTGAAAAACTAACTCCTTGAACTGTTTAACTCTGGGATGACAACATCGCATTTCTCGCGGTATTGCCATCCCGGTCTTTAGTTTGACCAGCCTGCGCCATTCGAATGAAGCAGGCGTTACTTTACAGTGTCCACATGCCATTCTTTGGGGCGTATCATGCTTATTAGCCTGTTCTTTTGAATTTTCTGGCACGCAACCGTAAGAGTCTGATTTCCATAATCGTATTCAATTAAATCAACGACTCCAGTCGCGGCTTATACAACACCTTGGACAGCGTCAGATTAAACAGTATTTTCCAATATGAAATGAGTTTGAAAAGCTGACAATGATGTGCTTGTTGTTCATGATGGGAGGATGAAAACTATTATATGTTGCAAATCTAAACACCGTTGATCAACTCAAGTTCTTGGTGGCAACCCATTGCCTTTGCGGTTGCCGGAAACAAACACGACCGCTATCGGTGGATTGGAAATACCTTGATCAAGTTCCAGTACCCTTCCAGTGATCAACGAACAGAAAGATTTGATGAACAAAGCGGGTGAACTATTCGAAAAAGACTACAACGTTTTTCTGCATTTTTCCGTCGCCGCTTTGTATTTTCTAGCGTTATCAATGGTGATATTTTATGTTTCTAATTTGATTTACAAACACCTGACGCGGCATTTATCCCGACCCGAAGACCGAAAAATCAAACTCAAACCCAACTATATGCGTTAGACGGTATATACGTTAAACGGACAGGTAATCACGAGGCTATCGCGCAGTATTGAGGATTTTTTCGACAGCGGCCGCCATTGAATATAGTTCGGCATCCCTACCGTGTACCGCCGACAGCATAAATCCGGTTGGCGCCGTACCAGCGGAATTCATCGGCAAACTCATTGCACAACCGTCAAAGTAATTCGCCGAAGCAGTGTTACGTAAACAGCGCAAATTAACCTTGGACATATTTTCCGTAACCTGAGCATCGCTAATTTTTGGCGGCACACAAGCTGTGGTCGGATAAAGAATCCCGTCAAATCCGCCGGCGTTCATCAAACGGGTAAATTCAGCTTTTAATTTAGCTTTGTCCTGATATCGTGATTGCTGTTCTTCATCGCTTACCGAAGAAAAGTTTTTCATGCGGCCGGAAACAAAGGGGTCATACTCGTGCTCGTAATTTTCCAATAATTCGGCGTGATGTTTTAACGCTTCATAACCTACCACGGCCCGTGTCATGAATATATCCACGCAACCGTCGACCACCGGCATAGCCACCGTTTGAATTTCCGCGCCCGCGTCTGCAAGTGCCGAGACAGCGCGTTTAAAATCGGCCGCTACCTCGTCATCCAGATCATCCATTACCACGCTTTCAGGCAATAACAGCTTTAGCGTACTGCCGTCCGTGATGGTTAAATCCGGTATTTTTCCGTGACCATCCCACACACCAGAAATCAACTGATCGAGGACAAAACAACTATCCACATCCACCGCCAATGGTCCCGGCGCATCGGAGGTTGGCGACAATGGATACACGCCGGACAAAGACAATCTTCCATAACTGGGCTTAACACCAACAATACTGTTAAACGAAGCGGGGATTCGGCAAGATCCCGCAGTATCAGAACCCATAGTCGCGGAAACGATGCCTTCTGCCACGCTCACCGCGCTCCCCGAAGACGATCCTCCGGGAAGTCTTCCGGTATCACGGTCCCAGATACTTTTCGGGGTACCGTAATGTGGATTCATACCCATACCGCTGAACGCAAATTCGCTCATATTGGTTCGACCCAGGAACAGCAATCCCGCATCTCGCAGGGGTTTCACTACCGCACAATCACGAACAGAAGGCTGGACACTATGTTTTAGCGCAATGGAACCTGCCAATGTGGTTTCGCCTTCAACATCGAATAAGTCCTTCAGGGTAATCGGAATTCCACTCAACGCTGGAATCGACATTCCACTTTGAATAGCCTGATCGACCGCATCCGCTTTCTCCTGAATAGCGTGATCAACAGAAATAAAAACGTTATCGCTTTGATCCGCCCTGGCTAAGCTCCCAGCGACAAGATCAGCCGCCTTGATTGTTTGGTTTTGTACGGCGCTGGCCTGTGCACGAACGGATGGATTGGCAGTCATGATACGGATTCTGGATTTCAGGGATCGGAGGAGGATGATAATTCAAACCGACCGTATCAGGCTACAATGATTCCGCGATATTCAAGATATTGATCATTTCCCTAACGTGTTCATGTTTCACAGGGTGCGCTAGAATTGCGGAAAACCACAAAACAGATATGACCATGAAATGCGTCACTTATAACATCCAATACAGTAAAGGCCGAGATGGTGTCTGTGATTTAAGCCGGATCATCGACGAAATCAGCGGTGCCGATATCATTGCACTACAGGAGGTGGAGCGGTTCTGGCCAAGATCAGGGAGTATCGACCAGGTTAACGTTCTGTCCGATCATTTCAGCGACTACTATTGGGCCTATGGTGCGGGTGTTGACATTCATGACCCAACATCATCTCCAGCGGATAACCGCCGACGACAATTTGGCAACATGCTGCTGAGTCGTTACCCACTTCAACAGATTCGCAATCATCTGCTGCCGAAGTACAGCAGTCTGGACTCTCTCAGCATTCAACGCAGTGCACTCGAAGCAACCATAGCGTTTGAAAATGCACCTCAGGTTGCCTTGCTTCGGGTCTATTCAATTCACTTAACACACCTGTCACCAGAAACCCGATTAGCGCAAATCGAATGTATTCTGGATGTTCACCATAACGCACTTCATGAGGGATATGCCGTACAAGGCGACGTAAGCGGCACGGATTGGGAAACCGGAATTGAGCAACAGGTGGTTAGCGCAGACGCTCTACTTTTTGGTGATTTGAACTGCCAGCCGGATTCAGAAGAATACAATTGTCTTGCCGGCCCGGTCAGTGATTATGGCGGTCATATTACAAGCCTGGATGGATTGGTTGATGCCTGGTGTTATTGCGGCGGTGAAAAAATGCGCGGTTGTAGCGGTGATGTCAACGATATACCTGCGCGTCTGGATTACTGTTTCGCCAGCACATCAATCCGCGATTCACTGAAATCGTGTTGGGTGGATGACAAGGCAACCGGCTCAGATCATTTGCCGGTCTGGGTCGAAATCGATATATAGGGAAACCAGCAAACACCCCGGGATGGAAAGTTGTGCCCTGTTTTTATAGAATGGATTTTCTTGTTGTGAATTTCTAGTCAGGCAAGGAACGAATAAACCACAGGGAAATTCACCGATGCAGATGCCGACTTATTAGCGTTGCGCTGCGTATCAAAATCGGCAGACAATAACCTGATTATTAGGCCATTTTCAGGTCATTGATTTATTTGGCTCCTGAATGTAATATCCAGCCCCGTTTTTAGCGATGCTCGAGATTTTTGATGCATCGTAAGTTACTCATATTTAAAGGTTAATTATCGTGCGTAGACCTCTGGTTGCCGGAAACTGGAAAATGAATGGTGATCGAGCCATGGCAGAGTCGTTGTGTAGCGGGATTGTTCGTGGCGCTCGCGCACTCGATAACGTCGAAATCGTCCTCTGCCCGCCGTATACTTTACTAACAACTGTTGACCTCGCCGTTCAAGACAGCAACTGTAAACTGGGTGCGCAGGATATGGATCTGAATGATGCAGGTGCCTTTACCGGTCAGGTTTCGGCAAATATGCTGAAAGACAGCGGTTGCGATTACGTTATTCTCGGGCATTCTGAACGGCGAACAATTTACCGAGAAACCGATCAGCTCGTTGCTGACAAGGTTCAAAAGGCGCTTGAAAGCAGCCTCATCGCGATTTTATGCGTTGGTGAAACTCAGGAAGAAAGAGCGGAAGGAACCACTGAGGCGGTAGTTTCACGTCAGATTCGAGCCGTTGTTGATACCGTTGGCATCGAAAATTTCACCAATATCGTCATCGCTTACGAACCGGTTTGGGCGATTGGCACGGGCTTAACCGCGACCCCGGATCAGGCACAAGCGGTTCACAAAGCGATTCGTGATCAGTTAAATGCACTGAACTCCGAAATAGCCGACGGTTGCAGAATTCTCTATGGCGGCAGCATGAAGCCGGAAAACGCAGCCGAACTGATTTCAAAGCCGGATATCGACGGCGGACTCATCGGCGGCGCAGCACTACAAGACGATAGTTTCCTTGCAATTTGCGGCGCCGCTTAAAAACACAATTACGAACTAACGAATACAATCATGGTTTCCAATTTACTCCTCGTCGCTCACCTGATCATTGCAGTAATCATTATCATTCTGGTACTCCTGCAACAAGGTAAAGGCGCAGACATGGGCGCGGCTTTCGGTGGCGGTTCTTCACAATCGCTGTTCGGTGCCAGAGGTTCCGCCAACTTTCTCAGTAGAGCGACCTCGATTCTCGTTACCGCTTTCTTTGTTACCAGCCTGGTACTGGCTTTTGTCTATACCAGACAAGGTGAAGACCGAAGTATCCTCGACGGATCTGTTATCGAACAGGTTGAAGAACAGGCAGCGGACGCAACCGTACCCGACGAAGCGGACGACGACTCCGACGTCCCGGCAACACCTGAGTAATCAAAAGAAAAAAGAACTGACAAAAGCCGAAGTGGTGGAACTGGTAGACACGCAGTCTTGAGGGGGCTGTGCTTCACGGCGTGCGGGTTCGAGTCCCGCCTTCGGCACCACCGATAACAATAACAACCCATAACAAACATCGATTGGCCGCCTTGAGCGGCTTTTTTATTGGGTTAACATAAATGCCAATTGCTTAGGAACATTGAGCCTTCGGCGATTTTCAGACTACGGACTGTTTAGAGTGCAGTCAACTGGTTACCCATGGGTTGATGGTAGCGGAAGCGTCAAAAGTCAGGTAAATTGTTCCTGAAAAATCGCTTTCCCTCTGATTATTTCGGAAGTGCTCAATCTGCGATAAACTACCGACATATCGTAAGTGTTAACTCTGTAGAAACTGATAACAGTCTATTTCAGTTTCGTATTTTGATAGGAGACTAACTAAACGCGATTATGGGATTCATCGAATCAAAAAGTTGATTATTAGTTCTCATTTGCCTGGTGTTTTGTTTTGTATTTTCTGTCATTTTATGTGGCTTATTTGGCTGAAATTTAAACCGGCTTCAGCGCTAATCATGAACCTGGGTAATTTTTTTGAAGAATATTGCGAACAATTCCTGCTGTGATGAAATATTAAGTTTGGCGTATATGTTTCGACGGTGAATCCGCACAGTACCGACCGATATACCCAGCGTTTTTGAAATTGCTTCAGAAGAATGACCTTCCAACACCTGAGCGATAACCTGCGTCTCCCGGGGTGTAATACGATCACTAAAAAGTTCTTCCACCGACTTTTCGATCAGTGAATGATCATCCTGATTCTGTTCTGTATTCGTCGATGATTTGAAATAACTTGCTGCTCCTTGCCATTGTCGACGAGCCAGGCCGATCACAATGGGGGCAACTTTATTTAATAGTCTGAATTCGCGTGCTGAAAATCGTGGATGCGCTTTTGATCTCATTAACGAAATAACCGCTGCCACGTCGGACGAAAGATAAAAGATAAAACCGATTTCTTCAGAAAGACCCGTCCGTTTGTAATAAGAACGGTAGTACTCACTTTGTAAGAACCGATCTGGCGCGATATCGTTTAGACGATAAAGGCCGGTTTCGTATCTTTTTTTACAGGCTTTAAAAAAAGGATCCAGCAAATAGGGGCCCTTGATGTAGTCATCAACGAAAACCGTTTGTTGCTCGAAAGAATAAGTATGCGCAAGACAAGCGGGTTGATCTTCGTTGCAGTAGGCAAACACCACCGAATAGTCGATCTCTACGAGTTTTCTCAACGAGTCGACCAGTTTTTGCTGAAAATCCTCCTTACCAATGGAATCAATACACAGCCCTAAAAGGTCTTCCCATTGGTTATTTTCTTTGAATACCCGTTCTTCTATTTGTGTGGTCAAGGTGCTTTTGCCGAATTCTTGCTGCTTTCTCTATATAAATAAGATCGCGCTATATATTTTATATATACCTTATTTTTTGGTTTTATTTGAATATTGTCTGTTTACATGGTATACAACAATTATTAAAAACACAACTTTATTCGCTTAATGAGGTATACACACATCAAGTACAGTCGCTTATGGATACCGTAGCTGCTTTCGAAGGGGTATCCAAACACTTCGGTGATGTGGTCGCTGCGCACAACCTGAATCTCGAAATTGCCAGCGGTGAATTCTTGTCTCTTTTGGGACCGTCTGGTTGTGGGAAAACCACTTCGCTAAGAATGATTGCGGGTTTTGACCAACCCACAGAAGGAAAGGTTTATCTCGAAGGGATTTGCGTGAATAACCGGCCTTCCTACCGACGGCCTGTAAACATGGTGTTTCAGCAATATGCATTGTTCCCCCATCTGAACGTGGCAGACAACGTGGCGTATGGTCCGCGCCAGGTTTCTTCCAGGCAGGAATTGGTTGATATCAATCGTCGGGTAAGCGAGATGCTCGAGTTAGTGCAATTGGGCGGGTACGAGAAGCGCAGAATATGGGAGCTTTCCGGAGGTCAGCAACAGCGTGTGGCATTAGCCCGCGCGTTGATCAACAGACCGAAGGTTTTGCTGCTGGATGAACCTCTGGCCGCGCTAGATCGAAAGCTTCGTCGAGATATGCAGATTGAGCTTCAAAACCTCCAGCGAAACGTCGGCATCACATTCATATTGGTTACCCATGATCAGGAAGAAGCCCTCTCAATGAGTGATCGTGTATGCATTATGAAAGACGGTGAAATCGTACAGGCAGGAAGCCCGCTGGAGCTTTATGACAAACCGAGAAATCGTTATGTAGCGGATTTCGTAGGCAAATCCAATTTCTTCGATGGCGAATTCGTACAAACCGGCACAGATCAAGTTGATATCGTATTGGACTGCGGCCTGGCTGTTCAGTTGTCGTCGAACTGTTGTCCGAAATCATTCCGTTCAGGCGATCAGATAACCGTCAGCATTCGTCCTGAACAACTATTCATATATCGAAATGAAAATGAGCTTCAGGAAAACAGCGCCCTGACGGTCAAGGCAACTGTCCTCAATCGAATTTTTCTTGGTGAACAAACCGAATATCTGGTGCGAAACGAGCAGCTTGGCGAATTTCTTGTTTTGTCACCGCGCCGAAGCGAACTCAGCGCAACACCATTTGAGGCTAATGAAACGGTATTTGTGGCCTGCAACCGGGATACTGCTCTCGTATTAGACGGAGCGTAAAACTTAATAATACAACCATCAATCGTATAACCACAGGAGAACAATATGTCTAAAGACAATGATAAAACGATCACCAGCAAGCAGTTTATGCATCAGCTTTGGCGCTACAAGGAAGGCTCGATTAGCCGTCGTGAGTTTCTGGGTGTAACGGGTCTTGGTATGGCAACTGCCGTGCTTGGTACCGCCATGCCCAGCCTTGCGCCTCGTAAAGTCATGGCCGACGGAGCACTGGGTGACCGACTGGTATTTTCAACCTGGCCAAACTACTGGAATCAGGCAAATCTGGACGAGTTTACTTCAAGTACCGGCGTTAATATCCAGATCAATGCATTTGGATCAAATGAAGAGATGCTCGCCAAGCTGCAGGCGGGCGGCACCGGCTGGGATGTCTTCGTACCGACCAACTACACTATTTCAAACTATGTCGAACTCGACCTCATTCAGGAACTGGAGCTGTCAAGAATTCCGAACTATGACGCGTCAGCAAACAACCCCAAATTCGCCGGACCGGCGAGGGTTAACGGTAAAGTGTACTGCGTACCAAAAAACTGGGGAACCACTGGGTTTATTTTAAATTCCAGCAAAATCACCAGCGGGCCAAAATCATGGAAAGACTTTTTTGATATAACCAAGGGTGAAGCGTCAGGGCGCGTTATCGTGCACGACTACCAGTTAACCACCATTGGTGCTGCACTTTGTGCATTGGGTTACTCGTTTAACTCAATCGATGAAAAGGAACTCGCTGAAGCTGAAGCAGTACTAATAGACGCTAAGCCTCATCTGTTTGCGATTACCTCGGATTATCAACCCGGAATGCGCACAGGTGATGCCTGGATGTCTATCTGCTGGAACGGTGATGCAACCCAGCTTAAGAACGATATCCCGGAAATGGAATATGTAATCGCCAGCGATGGTGGAGAAATCTGGACTGACTTTTACGCCATACCCAAAGAAGCTCCTCACCTTGATGCGGCCTATGCATTCCTGAATTACATGCAAGACCCTGCTGTCCAGGCGAAAGATGCCGAGTCTCATGGCTACGCGCCAACAGATTCACGCGCAATTGCGCTGCAGCCCGAATCACTGGCCAGTGATCCGATACTCCATCCAGCAGTGGAGTTGATGAATGGCCTGGAATTCGGGGCTGCGCAAACCCTGACCGACCCGAACCGCGCAGAACTAATCGCGCGATTTAAATCGGCCTAACTTAGTAATTTCATTTACAACTCCAACTTGAAAGATGTCGATGGGGGATAAAAGCTTTTCAAAAGGGAGGCTAACCGCGTTATTGTTAGCCCCGACCACATTGTGGTTTTTGTTTCTTTTGATAATGCCTCTCATCGTCATCTTTATTTTTAGTTTTGGAGAGCGCGCAGCAGTCGGAGGATATGGAGGCGGATTTACATTTGAGCAGTATGCCAATCTGCCCGCACGTCTAAAAGCCTTTCAAAACACGCTAACCTATGCCCCTCTGGGCACCTTGCTCAGTTTGCTGGTGGCTTATCCACTCGCCTATTTCCTCGCCGTCAAAGTCGATCGGCGATTCAAAGTTGTTTTACTGATTCTTGTCATTGTCCCGTTCTGGACAAGCTTGTTAATTCGAACCTACGCCTGGATTTACATCCTCGGCGGTCGCGGAATTCCCGCGGTTCTGGAATGGATCGGTATAGAAGGTGTACGATTAATCAATACCCCCACTGCCGTTCTTATCGGCATCGTTTACGGCTACCTGCCGTTGATGATCTTTCCGATTTACGTTTCTCTTGAGAAGCTCGACAAAAGCTTGCTCGAAGCGTCCAATGATCTGGGCGGAAGCCCGATCAAAACCTTTTTTCGCGTGACCCTGCCGCTTTCCATGCCCGGAGTCGCGACGGGTTGTATGCTGGTATTCATTCTACTCATGGGAGAATTTCTGATCCCCGCTTTTCTCGGCGGTGGAAAAGTATTCTTCATTGGCAATGCCATGGTCGATCTCTTCCTGCAATCCAGAAACTGGCCGTTTGGGTCTGCACTTGCAGTGAGTCTCGTGGTTATTATGCTGGTCACTGTCACCCTGTATATGAAGATGGCAATGCGTAACAAAACCGGCGATGACACGCCGCTAATGTAGATCAGGATAATCTGACATGCGGCTCTACGCCATATTTGTTTACCTTTTTCTCTATGTCCCGATCGGATTTATAGTGCTATTCAGTTTTAGCGCCGGCCGCCACGCCAGCGAATTCAAAGGTTTCTCCACGCAATGGTACGGTAAGGCATTGTCCAACCCCTTTGTCGGTGACGCATTTTTCACCAGTCTGGAAATTGCTTTCATCGTAGCCATTCTATCCAGCTTGATGGGAACAGCCGCAGCGTTGGCACTGCAGCGGTTGAAAGGGCCCGTTCGCGCCCTGTTCGACGGACTGATCTATATTTCAATCATGATTCCTGGCATTGTGATCGGCATTGCAACACTGGTGGCACTGGTGACAGTATTTGATTTTCTGAATCCCATGCTGGCGGCTGTCTGGCCAGAAGGATCGAAACCGCCTCAACTTAGCATGGGTTATTTATCCGTTATCGCCGCCCACACCCTGTTCACGATGTCTCTGGTGATTATTCTGATTCGAGCACGCATCGACGGCATGGATCGAGCGCTTATCGAAGCTTCAATGGATTTGTATGCTACGCCCTGGAAAACTTTTTATCAGGTCACATTGCCACAAATTTATCCCGCTGTCCTCGCAGGATTTCTGTTGAGTTTTACATTCAGCTTCGATGATTTTGTTATTTCATTTTTTGTCGCCGGTGCCAATACCACCCTTCCGATTTATGTTTTCTCATCCATTCGACGCGGTATCACACCGGAGGTCAATGCCATCGGAACAATGGTGCTTGCCGGCTCGCTAATTTTATTAATCACTGCTCAGTTACTCATTCGGCAACGCCAAAAATCCTGAACACTCGCATTCACGCCAGATTGTGATGTTGGTTTCAATATATTGTTCTGGATTAATACGGGAATATCTCAGGCGACACCCACACCCCGATTGCTCAAATATCCGATAAAACAGTTCATACTTTTTTCGATAGTTGCGTAGCAACGCATTGCTAAATCGCATAACCTCGCCACCTCCAGAATTTTTAACTCTAAAACAAACAATGACCCGAAGTCAGCACACTTTCTACCCCGTTCTAGGCAATTTGTCTTTTACTGAAAATCGTTAAATTCTCAGGTCTTGCTGTTTGCCGATTTCCGCGGTTGCGCGCTGCCGGAATTTTTATCGCGCCTTGCCGGCGGACGTTTATTTTTTGAGCTCCTGGTATTTCCCGACGACCACACAGATTTTTTATTTGTCTTTTTCTTGTTGGATTTTCCCGGCGCCGAAGAATTTCCCCGTCCGCCTGATCCGGCATTTCTGGGGTTGGCGGATTTTGACTGATCCGATTTTGGTTTCTTCGGTTTTCTGACCGACTTCTTGCGATTCAGGTTTGATTCTGGAACATCGTGATTCGGTTCAAAGCCATCAATCAGGCTTCTTGGTAAATGCTTTTTCAGCAGAAACTCGATATCTCCCAACTGTTCGGCTTCATCAGCACTCACCAGGGAAATTGCTTCACCGCCAGAGCCCGCCCTTCCGGTTCTGCCGATACGATGAACATAGTCTTCAGGCACATTGGGCAAGTCAAAATTCACCACATGGGGCAGCTGATGAATATCCAGTCCGCGTGCGGCGATGTCCGTCGCCACTAAAACCTGGGTTTTATTCTGTTTAAATTCGGCGAGCGCCCGAGTACGCTGATTCTGGGATTTATTGCCGTGTATTGCCGATGCCTTAATGTCGCATTCTTCGAGCTGCTTCGCCAATCGATTGGCGCCATGCTTAGTCCGTGTGAATACCAGAACCTGATACCAGTTTTGATCCTTTATCAGCTTGATCAGCAACGCCGACTTACGCTTTTTATCAACCGGATGAATCCATTGCTCTATTTTTTCAACAGTCGTGTTTCTCGGCGTAACCGAAATTTCCTCAGGATTTTTTACCAGCGTCTTGGCAAGCCTGCGAATGTCGTCGGAGAACGTTGCCGAAAACATCAGCGTTTGACGTTGTTTCGGCAGTAATGCGATCACTTTTTTGATGTCATGAATGAACCCCATATCGAGCATACGATCAGCTTCATCGAGCACCAAAACTTCAAGCTGATTAAACTTTACCGCATTTTGGTTATAGAGATCGAGCAGTCGGCCTGGTGTGGCGACCAGAATATCAACACCTTTACGCAGCTTCATCATCTGCGGATTGATCTTTACGCCGCCAAAAACCACCGTAGACCTTAAAGGCAGATTGGCTCCGTATGTAGATACACTGTCGCCTACCTGTGCGGCGAGTTCCCGGGTAGGCGTGAGAATTAGCGTGCGCACGTGATTGCCCTTGACCGTATTTCCCCCAGAAAGTGTCTGCAGAATCGGTAATACAAAACCAGCGGTTTTTCCAGTACCGGTTTGTGCCGCCCCCATGACATCTTTTCCAGACAATACTGCGGGAATTGCTTGTTGCTGGATCGGTGTTGGCTTGCCGTATTTTTGCGCTGCAATGGCCTTGAGAATGGGGGCTGAAAGTCCTAAAGAGTTGAATTCCATGAATAAATAGCGCGTGGTTAATTTGCGCACGCGAGCTTAACCGAAAAGGCGTTTCGAAGGTGTTTTTTTAATCCTGACCGTCTCAACAATAATCTATTGCTATCCTCGGTATTTGGATTGCATTATGCTCCGTGGAAATCATTTTCGGCAAATCCGCCGGATTAACCGTTCTTGCAATACTTCAATCTGTTTAATACAAGATGAATTCTCAACTCAAAGGCATCTGTTTTATCCTCGGATCGGGTTTATTCCTGGCCATCAACGATGCAGTCGCTAAATCTTTGGTGCCGCATTATCCGCCAGGCCAAATTCTCTTTACCATTGGCACTGCGGTAGCAACCGTCATTTGGGTGATAATGAAATTTCATTTAAAGACCGGTGCTGTGATTCATCACTGGCCTTCGCATTTACTGCGCGGTGTGCTTTTCGCGGTTGCTTCTTTTGCGTTTGTGGTTTCGCTGAAATACCTGCCGTTGGCGGAAGTGATTTGTATTGCCTTCGCAGGTCCATTATTCATGACCTTAATGGCAAAAACCATTCTGCATGAAGAAGTTGGTATTCATCGACTGGGCGCGGTGTTGGCAGGGTTCATTGGCGTCGTCATTATTATTCAACCCGGCGGAACGGAATTTCAGTGGATTGTGCTGTTACCGCTGGTGGTTGCGATTGGGGATGCGGGGCGCGATATATTGACGAGGAAGATGACGGTAACAGAATCCAGCCTGAGTATCGTCATGACCACTTCTGCAATTCTGGCAGTGATTTCGCTGGTGACGCTTTTTTGGGGATGGAAACCGGTAGCAGTCAATCATATTTGGCGGTTTGGACTCGCCACCAGCCTTACGGTTGGTGCGTATTTTTTCATGGTAGAAGGATTTCGCTATGCTGAAACCGTTGTTATCGCACCCTTTCGCTATATCCAGATCATCTGGGGAATCCTCGCGGGGTATTTGATTTGGGGCGAGATTCCGAAAACAACCGTGTATCTCGGCGTTGCCCTGACCATCGCATCGGGGGTTTATATCGCGATCCGCGAGGCCCGTAATGCAAATTCCAGCCGGTGAAAAACGACCTTTCCTGAACAAGTATCCAGGGCGCAGCCACCACTGCCCAGAATTCGCTTTGCGCATCGTTCCACTTTCTCGCGTCTTCGTCCTTAGGCTTTACGAATTCGGTTTTCGCCAAGCAGCTTTTCCACTTCGACCTGATTATATTGACCTCTCTCGATATCCGCCCCTTGTACTACCAGATTCGTTAATCCGGCATGAACGCCTAGTTGAGTGTGCGTGCAAGCAGTCCACGATACCGACTCACCAAAGCCCCTTTTCCGCCGAGCATCTCAAATACCTTAATCATGTACTTTCTTGCACCGTCTTCTTCGAATTCACGGTCGCGGCGAATGATCTCCAGCAAATAGTCCAGCCCTTCTTCATGGTTTTGTTCTGCAATCTTGCGCTGCGCGAGTTTGAAGCGGGCATCCATGTTATTGTCATCTTCCGCAATAGCCGCAACCAGCTCGGATTCGGCGGGCATATCTTTCAGGGTTTGCTGTAATTCCAGTGCGGCAGTGAGGGCTTTGGCTTCCTTGGAGTCTTTACCGTCGTCGCTAAGCGTCGCTGCAAATGTTGATGCCTCTTCCAACTGTCCCTCGGCTGTTAACCATTCAACCATCAGTAACTTTGGTTCATCAGCACAATCCGGTGTTGCTGCGATGAGCTGTCGAATATAATTCCTGGCTTCGTCCTGTTGACCCTGATCATACGCCTGCCTCGCCATATCCAGCTCAGCGCCGGGCTGCGGCTGTCCATCGCCGATATGACGGTCAATGATTTCCCGAATCGCCGACTCGGGCTGCGCCCCCATAAACTGGTCAACCGGATTTCCGTCTTTGAAAAAGAATACGGTTGGCAAACTCCGAATGCCAAATTGTCCTGCAAGCTCCTGATGCTGGTCGGTATTGATTTTTACCAGCTTCAAAGCACCCTGATACTTATCCACGAGGCCTTCGAGAATCGGGCTCAGTGAACCGCAGGGGCCGCACCAATCCGCCCAGAAATCGACCATCACAAGCTGCTGCGCAGAAGCCTCGATCACTTCAGTGCCAAAAGACGCCGTATCGACGTCAACATAATTGGGGTTTGCTGTATTCATAAAAATCGTAGTTAAAAATTTCTCTCGGCGAGTATACATGAGTCATTGATCCATCTCATGATCGAAATTATTATCGTCTTGCAACATTGCCGTCTATCCCTATACTCGCGCGGTCCCGGATTGATCACCTTTTATCATGCTCAAAATCATTAATCCCAGCCTGGTCGTAAAGCTCGCCATCTTTCATATCGTGGTCATCGCATTAGCGAACTATAGCGTCCAGTTTACGGGTCAGTTTGCCGGTTACCATTTTACTTACGCGATGTTCGTGTTCCCGTTCGTTATTCTTGCCACCGATTTAACGGTACGGATGTCCGGCAAGGAAAACGCGCGACTTATTGTCGGTCTCGCCTATATCCCGGCCATTCTGATTAGTGCCTGGCTGGCAGATTGGCGTATCGGTATCGCCAGTGCAACGGCATATCTGGTTGGACAGCTACTGGATATTTTTGTGTTCCAGAAAGTTCGGGAGCGTTCAACTGCGTGGTGGCCGGCGCCGCTGCTGTCGACGTTTTTCGCCAATATTATAGACACCTATACCTTTTTCTCCGTCGCGTTTCACAACTCAGCAAACGAATTCATGGCGGCTAACTGGTTTGAAGTTGCAACCGTGGATTTGTGCTTCAAAATTGCCGTTGCGATAATTTTGTTTCTACCTGCTTATGGCGTTCTGCTTAACGGTCTGACAAACCGGTCTCAGTCTGCTCATTGAAATACTGTGCAGGGTTTTTCCAGGATTGAAGAATCGGGCTTAGGGATTAGCATTCGGTCCTGACGAAGCCGTCTTTTTCAAACGGCTGCGTGAGCATATTTTTGCCGCAGTTATGGGCTCGTAGTTGGTTTGATATGCTGTTCAGATTTCCTGCGGCAGGGCAATTCGGCAGCTTCAGTTGAGTTTAATTTGCCTGTAACCTTTTTTCTGTTTTCAATAAATTTTCGGTTATTTCCCTCAATTAGTGGCGGTATTTTAGCCAAATGATTTACAATATCGGTATACGAGTTCACGAAGCGTTGTTAGTGATGTGAGCAAACAAAAATAGAGGATAATTTACTGGTTTATCAAGACCTCTAAGGTCTTGATAATAAACCGGAAATTTCAAAACTGCCGGGATTTTTCGCTTTGTTAGCCAATTACTTACCGATACTCATATTTATACTGGTCGGCCTTGTGGTAGGCGCGTTGGCAATCAGTGCAGGCAAAATTCTCGCACCAAACAATCCCAACGAACAGAAGTTGTCACCATACGAGTGCGGCTTTGAGGCATTTGAAGATTCCCGGATGAAGTTTGATGTGCGTTATTACCTTGTCGCCATCCTGTTCATTATTTTTGATCTGGAGATTGCATTTCTATTCCCCTGGGCCATTGTGCTTGATGAAATTGGGGTATTTGGATTTTGGGCAATGATGCTGTTTCTCGGTATTTTGGTAATCGGTTTCATTTATGAGTGGAAGAAAGGCGCGCTCGAATGGGAATAATCTTACAGAGTCTTACAGAGATCAAATAATGGCACTTGAAGGCACTCTACAAGAAGGTTTTGCAACGGCAAAGCTGGATGATTTGATTAACTGGGCAAGAACCGGTTCCCTGTGGCCGATGACATTTGGCCTGGCCTGTTGTGCGGTAGAAATGATGCAAGCCGGCGCAGCTCGCTACGATCTCGATCGATTCGGAATCCTGTTCCGTCCAAGCCCGCGACAATCTGATGTGATGATTGTGGCCGGCACACTAACCAATAAAATGGCGCCTGCGTTGCGTAAGGTTTACGATCAGATGGCCGATCCGAAATGGGTGATTTCAATGGGTTCCTGTGCGAACGGCGGCGGCTACTACCACTACTCCTATTCCGTTGTGCGCGGTTGTGATCGAATTGTTCCTGTGGACATCTACGTTCCGGGTTGTCCGCCAACTGCTGAAGCCTTGATTTACGGTATCTTACAGTTGCAGAAAAAAATCAAGAAAACCAATACGATAGCGCGCCCTGCAATTGCCAAGGCACGCTAGAGAAATCCGTAAAACAATCATTTTAGGCGCTAACCCCCTCACTATGTCCAGCATTTCGTCTCTCCAGTCTCGCTTGCCCGAAATTTTGGGTGCCAGCCTGATCAGCCAACGGCTTGACCTTGATGAGCTGACACTGGAAATCAGTAGTGGCGATATCAAACCGACCTGTGAAACGCTTCGTGATCACAAGGAATGCCAATTCGATCAGTTGATTGATTTATGCGGCATCGACTATTCCAGCTACGGCGAAGAAGACAATCGCAGCTGGGACGGCAGTCGATACGCCGTGGTCTACCACCTGTTATCACTCAATCATAATTTGAGAATTCGACTGAGAGTTCAGCTTGACGATGCTCAACCACAAGTTGATTCTGTCATTGATATCTGGTCTGTTGCTGACTGGTTTGAACGGGAAGCTTTTGATTTATATGGCATTATTTTTAATGGCCATCCAGACCTGCGGCGCTTGCTTACGGATTATGGCTTTATCGGCCATCCTTTTCGTAAAGACTTCCCACTCTCCGGACAGGTGGAAATGCACTATGACGAAGAACAGGGTCGGGTAATTTACAAACCGGCTACGGTTGACGACCGGATTCTGGTACCGCGAACAATCCGTAAAGATACTTTTGCTGGAACCCGAAAATCGCTGTTGGACACCCCTGCCGAAGATACTGCGGGAGAAGCCTGAGCCATGGCTGAGATCAGAAACTACACCATGAATTTCGGTCCGCAGCACCCTGCGGCGCATGGCGTATTACGCATCATCATGGAGATGGATGGTGAAGTCATTGAACGCTGCGATCCACATATCGGTTTACTGCATCGCGGCACCGAAAAACTTGTCGAAACCAAACCATACAACCAAAGCATTGGTTATATGGACCGGCTCGATTATGTATCAATGATGTGTAACGAGCACGCCTACGTCATGGCGATTGAAAAAATGCTTGGCGTTACGCCGCCGATACGCGCGCAATATATTCGCGTCATGTTTGATGAAATCACCCGCATTCTGAATCACTGTCTTTGGCTGGGTGCCCACGCACTCGACGTTGGCGCGATGACCGTATTTCTTTACGCGTTTCGCGAACGCGAAGATTTAATGGATTGCTACGAAGCCGTCTCCGGTACTCGCATGCACGCAACCTATTACCGACCTGGCGGTGTTTACCGTGACCTGCCCGGCCACATGCCGCAGTACGATCCAACTGACCGGCATTCAGATGCGGAAACCAAAGCCAGGAATGCGGACCGTGAAGGCTCCTTACTCGATTTTATTGACGCATTCACCGGTCGATTTCCGGGTTACGTCGATGAATACGAAACCCTGTTGAGCGACAACCGAATCTGGAAGCAGCGAACCGTTGATATCGGTATTGTGACTCCGGAAAGAGCAAAAGCGCTGGGATTTACCGGTGCGATGCTGCGCGGCTCTGGAGTTGAGTGGGATTTGCGTAAAAAGCAGCCGTATGAAGTGTACGACAAACTGGATTTTGACATCCCAGTGGGAACTAATGGCGATTGCTACGACCGATATTTGGTTCGGGTGGAGGAAATGCGCCAATCTAACCGAATAATTCGCCAATCTGTGGACTGGTTAAGAAAAAACCCGGGGCCTGTCATTGTCAATGACCATAAGCTGATTCCGCCTTCGCGAGAAAGTATGAAAGGCGATATGGAGTCGCTGATTCACCATTTTAAACTATTTACCGAGGGTTATTGTGTTCCTGAAGGCGAAGCTTATGCGGCGATCGAACATCCCAAAGGTGAATTTGGTATTTATCTGGTATCTGACGGCGCGAATAAACCCTACCGGGTAAAAATTCGTGCACCCGGATTTCCACACCTCGCAGCGCTGCAAGAAATGTCCCACGGCCACATGCTCGCTGACCTGGTTGCGATCATTGGTACACAGGATATCGTATTCGGGGAGATCGATCGTTAATGAACGACGCTGTGGAAACAACCCAACCGATGCTGTCTGAAGCGGCACTCGCTGAAATTGAGCAAGAGCTCGCCAAGTTTCCGGCGGATCGTCGGCAATCTGCGTTAATGGCGGCGTTGCGTATTGCCCAGCATGAGCATCGCTGGTTAAGCCCGCAGCTGATCGAATATGTTGCTGAAGTCATTCAGGTTCCGGCGGTGCGCGCATATGAAGTTGCCACCTTTTATTCCATGTATGAACTTGGTGAAGTGGGTCAACACAAAATTTCGGTGTGCACCAATATTTCCTGCATGCTGCGTGGCTGCGACTCCATCGTTAGCCATCTCAAGAACAAACTGGAAATTGGTTTCAACGAAACCACCGAAGACGGAAAGTTCACGCTAAAAGAAGTGGAATGCCTTGCCGCCTGCGCCGGGGCACCGATGATGCAAATCGGTCGTGATTATTATGAATATCTGACGCCGGAAAAAGTTGATCGGATTCTGCAGGAGCTGGAATGAGCAAGTTGATTGCAGATCGGTACAGTTCGAGACAGGTTACAGCCAATGTCTGCTTTCCCGACCCATCAATCAAAAACCCCTGGTCGCTGCGAAGCTATCGTGCGAATGGCGGTTACCGGGCACTCAAAAAAGTCCTTTCCGGACAGATTCCTCATAGCGAAATTATCGACACCCTTAAGCTATCGAATATTCGTGGCCGCGGCGGTGCCGGTTTCCCCGTTGGAGTGAAATGGAGCTTCATGCCGCGTGATGCCGATGGCCAGAAATACGTCGTCTGCAACTCAGACGAAGGCGAGCCCGGAACCTGTAAAGACCGAGATATCATGCGCTTGAATCCCCACGCATTAATCGAAGGTATGACCATCGGTGGATATGTCATGGGTGCTACGGTGGGTTACAACTATATCCGCGGTGAATTCTGGGAACCGTATGAAGTGATGGAAGCCGCCATCCGGCAAGCCCGCAACGCTGGCTTGCTTGGAGAGAATTTATTTGGCTCCGGTTTTGATTTTCAGCTCCATAACTATCTCGGCGCGGGCGCTTACATTTGCGGCGAAGAAACCGCATTGCTGAATTCCCTTGAAGGCAAAAAAGGTGAACCGCGATTTAAACCGCCCTTCCCCGCTGCTTTTGGCTTGTATGGGAAGCCGACAACGATCAACAATACCGAATCCTACGCCTCCGTTCCGGCGATTCTTCGTGCCAACGGTAACTGGATGGATGGCAAATGGTTTAAGGATCTTGGGGTTGAGAATTCCGGCGGCGTGAAAGTATTTTCCGTTACCGGTCACGTCGAAAAGCCGGGGAACTACGAAATCAAAATGGGGACGCCTTTCCGTGAATTGCTGGAAATGGCGGGCGGCGTATGGCAAGGCCGCAAACTGAAAGCGGTTATTCCGGGCGGTTCATCTGTCCCGGTGATGCCGGCTGAAAATATTATGAAAGCGAACATGGATTACGATTCATTGCAGGAACACGGCTCTGAGGTGGGCGCCGGTTCGGTGATCGTCATGGATGAGACAACCGATATGGTAGAGGTACTGGAGAGAGTCAGTTATTTCTATCATGAAGAATCTTGCGGGCAGTGTACACCGTGCCGGGAAGGTACTGGCTGGCTGTATCGCATCATTAAAAGAATCAATTCCGGCCGCGGCAGCATGGAAGATCTCGACACCCTGCTCGACGTTGCCAATCGTATCGAAGGCCATACGATTTGTGCCTTGGGTGATGCTGCGGCATGGCCCGTGCAAAGCTTCCTGAAACACTATCGCCACGAATTTGAAGCCAAAATTCAGGCCTCCAGCAGACCAAACGCAGCATGAGTTCAATCACCATAGAAGTCGACGGCAAAGAATTAGCGGCGCAAGCCGGCGAAATGCTGATTTGTGTCACGGATCGAAACGACATTTATATTCCGCGGTTCTGTTACCACGAAAAACTCTCAATTGCGGCAAACTGCCGCATGTGTCTGGTGGAAGTGGAGCGTGCGCCCAAGCCAATGCCGGCTTGCGCGACACTGGTAATGGATGGAATGAAAGTATTCACTCGCTCTGAACTGGCGAGAGAAGCTCAGAAAGGCACCATGGAGTTTCTGCTCATCAATCATCCGCTGGATTGTCCGGTTTGCGACCAGGGTGGAGAATGCCCGCTGCAAGATCAGGCCCTGGGCTATGGTAAAGATGGGTCGCGGTTTGAAGAGCAGAAACGTTCGGTGCCGAGCAATGATATCGGACCGCTGGTCGCGACCGAGATGAGCCGATGTATACACTGTACCCGTTGTGTTCGTTTCGGCGAAGAAGTTGCCGGCGTGATGGAAATGGGCGCACCCGGCCGCGGTGAAAACGTTAAAATCAGCACTTTTCTCAACCGATCCATTGATTCAGAAGTTTCTGGAAATATCATCGATCTTTGTCCCGTTGGCGCACTGACCTCGAAGCCTTTTCGATTTTCAGCACGTTCCTGGGAACTGCGAGACCACAACAGTATCAGTCCGCACGATTGTCTGGGAACAAATATTAATATCCAGACGCTGCGTGATGAAGTGGAAAGGGTTTTGCCCATCGAGAACCCGGACATCAATGAATGTTGGCTGGCCGATCGGGATCGATTTAGCTACGAAGCGGTTAATAGTGAACATCGGTTAACCCAACCGATGATTAACAAAGACGGAAAATGGAAGGAAGTCGAGTGGCAAACCGCACTGCAACACGCTGCTGCTGGTATCAAAACGGTTATTGCGTCAGGATCGGCTTCCGATGTCGGCGGCCTGGCTTCTGCGGCATCCAGTTTGGAAGAATTTTTCTTGCTGCAAAAACTGCTGCGCAGTCTGGGAAGTGAGAACGTCGATCACCGGTTGCAGCAATGCGATTTCCGTGACGATGATATCGCGCCTGCGTTTCCGGCATCCGAAGCCAGTATCGCGTCATTTAGCGACCGCCAGTCCATCATGCTGATTGGCTCAAATATTCGTAAGGAACAACCGCTGTTGGCACTGCGAATACGGCAAAGCTGGAAAGCCGGACAAACGGCCGTCAGCGCAATTAATCCGATGGATTACGATCTCAATTTCGAGCTCGCAAACAACCGCATTGCCGCCGCTGCGGATCTGGTGTCGCATACTGCGGCATTAGCAAAAGCCATTGCCGATTTGACTTCTGCGGCGTTACCCGGAGAAATCCGTGCTTTGGCAAGCGATGCCGATCTGTCTTCTGCTGCCAAACAAATGGTTGATGCCGGCGATAGCGGTACTTTGGTCCTCGGCGCGGCAGCACAGCAGCACGCCGATGCGAGCCTGCTAAAAGCGATCGCACACTGGATCGGGGACACCACCAGCAACAAAATTTCCATTCTTGCTCCGGCCAATAGTGCGGCGGGTTGGGTGGCGAATTGTTTGCCTGGCGAATCCGGACAAAATATCGCCCAGATGATGCAAAACGGTCAACGGGCGTTTGTTTTACTCGCCACCGAACCTGAACTCGACTGTATTGATGGTAAATCGGCAAAAGCGGCGATGGAAAACGCCGAATTTGTCGTTCAGATCAGCCCTTTTGTAAGCCAGTCGGTAAAAAGTTACGCAGATGTATTGCTTCCCATGGCCGCATTCGCAGAAGCCGCCGGAACCTATATCAACTGCGAAGGCAAAGATCAGGCTTCGAAAGTTGCCGCTTCACCAAAGGGCGAAGCTCGCCCAGCCTGGAAAATCCTTCGCGTGCTCGGAAATTTTCTCGAATCCGAAGGCTTTGACTATATTTCCCTGGACGATGTTATGCAGGATATTAGTCAGTCAACAAATTTTGCAACGCTTGCTCCCCGTTCGAAGCTCAGTGAATGGCGCATCAGTCAAAGTTTGAGTGCCGGCAACGGTACTGGCGAAAATCAATTGTTTCGGATTGCCGATATGCCGATGTACCGCGGCGATGTTACCTTGCGTTACGCCGATGCTTTGCAGGATACTGCAGATAACCCGGGGCCGTGTGTAACGATCAATCCTGCGACCCTGGATTCGTTGTCAGTGGCAGAGAATGACCAGGTTATTGTAAGAAATGGGTCGGACTCTGCAACGCTGCCGTTAAAAGCGGATACCGCCGTGGCGGTTAACTGCGCACACGTCTCAGCGGGCTATCTGGAAACCGCTTCTCTTGGCGGTCATGTTTCAGTCACTCTGGAAAAAGCGTAGTGTACGACTTTTACCTTTCGCTTACCGGCTGGCTGCCCGAAGCCTTGCAAACAACGGTTTGGATTGTTCTAAAAATCACCGTCATCATACTGCCGTTAATGGCTGCTGTTGCCTACTTTACATTTGCCGAACGTAAAATCATTGGTTATATGCAAACCCGTGTTGGTCCCAACCGCGTTGGCCCGAAAGGCTGGCTGCAGCCCATCGCCGATGCGCTGAAACTGATGATGAAAGAAATCATCATCCCCAGCAAATCCAACAAATATCTTTTTCTCATTGCCCCCATACTATCGTTAGCACCGGCTCTTGCCGCCTGGGCGGTCATGCCGTTTACCAGCGAACTGGTTCTCGCCGATATCGATGCCAGCCTGTTATATGTGTTAGCGCTAACCTCCATGGGCGTTTACGGCGTTATCGTCGCCGGTTGGGCATCAAACTCCAAATACGCATTTCTCGGTGCAATGCGCGCCGCCGCACAAATTGTCGCTTACGAAATTGCCATGGGATTTGCGCTGGTGGGCGTATTAATGGTTGCCGGCAGTTTAAACCTGCGTGAAATTGTTTTGCATCAGTCAGGCGGGTTTTGGCAATGGTACTGGCTGCCATTGTTACCGCTCTTTCTGGTTTACTTCATTTCCGGTGTAGCGGAAACCAACCGCGCACCGTTTGACGTAGCCGAAGGCGAATCTGAAATCGTCGCCGGATTCCACGTTGAGTATTCCGGCATGGCGTTTGCGGTGTTTTTCCTCGCCGAATACGCGAACATGATTCTGATCGCCGCGCTAACCGTACTCATGTTTCTCGGTGGCTGGCTGCCGCCGGTAGAAATGGCACCGTTTAACTGGCTGCCCGGTATTTTCTGGTTTTTTGCCAAAACCGCGGCGGTTGCATTCTTCTTCTTGTGGTTTCGGGCGACATTCCCGCGGTATCGTTATGATCAAATCATGCGGCTCGGATGGAAAGTACTGATTCCGATAACCCTGGTATGGATTGCGGTGATCGGTTTGGGAAAATTTTATACGCCATTTGGTTTTATCTTTTCCTGAGACAGACCATGACAACAGCAACCGTAAAAATCAACCAGGGGATCAACTGAAACAGGTAGCGCTATGGGATTAGATATCAAACAGTTATATAAAACGTTTTCTCTGAGCGAATTGCGAAAAGGCCTCGGTGTTACAGGCAGACAGTTGTTCAAAAAGAAAACCACCATCATGTACCCTGAAGAAAAAACGCCGAAGTCACCGCGTTTTCGCGGATTACCTGCACTGCGCCGCTACCCGAATGGCGAAGAACGCTGCATCGCGTGCAAATTGTGTGAAGCCGTCTGCCCTGCGCTGGCGATCACCATCGATTCTGAAGAGCGCGACGACGGAAGCCGTCGAACCACACGCTATGATATCGATCTTTTCAAATGTATTTACTGCGGCTTCTGTGAGGAAGCTTGCCCGGTTGATTCCATCGTTCTAACGGATATCCATGAATTTCACATGGAAGAAAATGACCAACGCCATATCGACAAAAAGCGTTTACTCGAATTGGGTGACAAACATGAAGCGGAAATTGCAGCAGCCCGCAAACAGGATTCACCGTATCGATAACCCGGTAGATTGACGAATATGACTTTTCTCCAACTCGCATTTTACGTATTCAGCGCCATTCTGGTATTCGCTGCCGGGATGGTGGTTAGCATTCGCAATCCCGTTAAATCGGCGCTGTTTCTGGTGCTTGCATTTTTTAGTGCGTCTTGTGTCTGGATTACCCTGCAGGCGGAGTTTCTCGCCATCGTGCTGATCTTGGTCTATGTTGGGGCGGTTATGGTGTTGTTCCTGTTCGTCGTTATGATGCTCGACATTGATCTGGCCAAGCTGCGATCGGGGTTTACCCGGTATTTACCTATTGGCAGCATCATTGCTGTGCTTCTGGTGATCGAGATCGCACTGGTTATGCTCGGCTCGTTCGGCGGTGCGGAGTATGCTAATCCGGCTTCCCACGGTGCTGACTACAGCAACTCAAAGGCGTTGGGTCTGCTGATTTATACCGACTATGTTTATGCTTTTGAAATCGCCGCACTGATTTTATTGGTGGCTATTATTGCTGCCATTGCCCTGACCATGCGCCGTCGTCCAAATACCAAATACAACGATCCGGGCGAACAGGTAAAAGTTAACCGGGATGACCGGTTACGTATCGTTAAAATGAAATCCGAGAAGGTGAAATCATGATTCCTTTGTCTCATTACCTCATTCTCGGCGCAATCCTGTTTGCCATCAGCGTGGTTGGAATTTTTCTGAATCGAAAAAATGTTGTGATATTGCTAATGTCAATCGAGTTGCTGCTATTGGCTGTGAATATCAATTTCGTCGCGTTCTCACATTACCTCAATGATATCGCCGGACAGATTTTTGTTTTCTTTATTCTCACCGTCGCGGCAGCCGAAGCGGCTATCGGCCTGGCAATATTGATCGTATTATTTCGAAGTCGACAAACCATCAATGTTGATGAACTGGACTCATTGAAAGGATAGCAGATAGACCGATGAGCCATATTTACCTCGCTATTCCGTTAATCTGCCTCATTGCGGCAATTATTGCAGGCCTGTTTGGCAAAGTAATTGGCCGTCGCGGTACACACAGCGTCACCATCGGTGGTGTCGCGGCCGCATTCGTACTTTCCGTAATGGTGTATTCTGATGTCAGGGAGGGCAATAGCGCCAACGAAGTCCTGTATACGTGGGCAATTAGCGGCGGCATTCCTTTTCAAATCGGCTTCCTGATCGATCAGCTCAGCGCGACCATGATGGTGGTCGTGACTTTCGTTTCGCTTATGGTTCATATCTACACCATTGGCTATATGGCGGAAGATCCGGGCTATCAGCGTTTTTTCTGCTATATCTCGCTATTTACCTTCTCCATGCTGATGCTGGTTATGTCGAACAACTTCCTGCAGCTGTTTTTTGGCTGGGAAGCTGTAGGCCTGGTCTCGTATTTGCTGATCGGATTCTGGTACGAAAAAGATACCGCGATCTTTGCCAACATGAAAGCTTTCCTGGTGAACCGGGTTGGTGATTTCGGCTTTTTACTTGGCATTGCCGCGATACTCATGGTTTTTGGTTCTCCGGACTATGCCGCTGTTTTTGCAACCGCAGAGGCCGCTAAAGACTTAACCGTCACTTCTCCATTCGGTGAGTGGCAATGGATTACCGTGATCTGTTTACTACTGTTTGTTGGAGCCATGGGCAAATCAGCGCAGGTTCCACTGCACGTCTGGTTACCGGATTCCATGGAAGGCCCTACCCCTATTTCAGCGTTAATCCATGCTGCCACCATGGTTACCGCCGGTATTTTCATGGTGGCACGAATGTCGCCGCTATTTGAGCTTTCTGAAACCGCTCTGTCTGTTGTTCTCGTCATTGGCGCCACTACAGCGATTTTTATGGCATTGATCGGTCTGGTGCAGAACGACATCAAACGTGTTGTCGCGTATTCAACCCTTTCACAACTCGGCTACATGACCGTGGCGCTGGGAGTCTCGGCGTATGAAATCGCGATCTTCCATCTTGGCACCCACGCTTTTTTCAAAGCACTGCTGTTCCTTGGTGCCGGTTCGGTGATTATTGCAATGCACCATGAACAGGACATGCGCAAAATGGGTGGGCTGCGCACCTTTATGCCAATCACCTACCTCACTGGCTTGATCGGCTCGCTGGCTCTCGCAGGCATCCCGCCATTTGCAGGGTTTTTCTCAAAAGATGCCATTATTGAATCTGTTCACCACAGCGAAATCTGGGGTGCGCAATACGCTTACATCGCCGTGCTGCTTGGCGTTTTTGTAACCGCTTTTTATTCTTTCCGGTTATTGTTTATGACATTCCACGGCAAGAATCGGTCGGATGAGCATACCCGAAAACAGTTACACGAATCTCCCGGCGTTGTTACGTTTCCGTTAATAGCGTTAGCAATACCGTCTATTATCGCGGGCTTTGTGTTTTTCGAAGCGGTAGTCACTGGCCGCTTTTTTGGTGATTCCATATTCATCCTGCCCGAACACGATGTCACTGCCGCATTGGCCAGCACGTATGCAGGCAAGTCCGGATTCTCCATGGTATGGGCGGCTATTCTGCACGGCATGGCAACGGCACCGTTTTGGCTGGCCATTTCCGGAATCGTATTTGCCTGGTATTGCTACTGCAAGAATACTGAATTACCGGGTAGGATCGCGCATGCATCCGGCCCAATCTATCGGATTCTCGACAATAAATACGGCTTCGATGATTTTTATCAAACCGTCTTTGCCAAAGGCTCCGTGGTTTTGGGGAAACTGCTCAGCAAACACGTTGACTCGGGCCTGATTGACGGCAGCATCGTCAATGGCAGCGCTAACACAGTGGGGTTATTTTCCAGAGTTCTCAGGAATATTCAAACCGGCCTCACCTATCACTATGCGTTTACGATGATTATCGGTCTGTTTGCCTTGATCTCCGTGTTTGTGTGGTTGTAATTACCCTAATTGAACTTTGACACAGCGAAATAAATAAAGCTTCATGGGAAACAATCTGCTCAGCATACTAATCTGGTTACCTGTACTCGCAGGCATTATTGTGCTGGCTACTGGCGGAGACGGCCGAGCCGATTTAGCTCGCAAACTGTCTTTGGGTTTTTCCATTGTTGTTTTTATCCTGAGCATTCCGCTGTATACTGGGTTTGATGCCAATACTGCGGAAATGCAGTTTGTCGAACACCGCAGCTGGGTAGATGCCCTTAATATCTTCTACTCACTCGGCGTGGACGGCATATCCATGCCGCTAATCCTGTTAACCACACTACTCACGGTGGTTGTCGTCATTGCAGGCTGGCAGGTAATTCAGGATCGTGTTGCCCAGTATATGGCTGCATTCCTGATCATGGAAGGGATCATGATTGGGGTGTTTTCCGCACTGGACTCAATTCTGTTTTATGTGTTTTGGGAAGCCATGCTTATCCCCATGTTCCTGATTATTGGAATCTGGGGTGGTCCGAATCGAATATACGCAACCATTAAGTTCTTCCTCTACACCCTGCTCGGCTCACTCCTGATGCTGGTTGCACTGTTGTATATGTATAATGTCAGCGGCGGCAGCTTTCGCATTCTCGACTATCACACATTGCCGCTGGCGCTAAACGCGCAAATATTGATCTTTTTCGCATTTTTTGCCGCGTTCGCCGTAAAGGTTCCAATGTTCCCGGTCCATACCTGGCTGCCAGATGCCCACGTCGAGGCCCCCACCGGTGGTTCAGTCATACTGGCGGCAATCATGTTGAAAATGGGCGGCTACGGTTTTATTCGCTTCAGCATGCCGATTACGCCGGACGCCAGCCATGAACTGTCTTGGTTAATGATTACGCTGTCGTTGATTGCAGTGGTCTATATTGCGCTCGTCGCGCTGGTGCAGCAGGACATGAAAAAGCTGATTGCCTATTCTTCGATTTCCCATATGGGATTCGTCACGTTGGGTTTTTTCATCTTTAATGAACAGGGTGTTGAAGGCGGCATGATGCAAATGATCTCGCATGGCTTTATATCCGGTGCGTTGTTTCTTTGCGTTGGTGTGTTATATGACCGGCTGCATTCGCGCCAGATCGACAGTTATCGCGGAGTGGCAACGCCGATGCCGGTATTCGCTGCATTTATGGTTCTGTTCGCCATGGCGAACAGCGGTTTGCCCGGAACCTCAGGTTTTGTTGGCGAATTCCTCGTCATTTTGGGGTCATTCCAGGCTAATCCGTGGTTTGCCATCATTGCTGCGTTGACACTGATCTTTGGCGCGGCTTATACGCTGTGGATGGTCAAACGCGTGATTTACGGAAAAGTATTAAACGACGATGTCGCCGCATTGGATGATGTCAACGGTCGTGAAATAATCATGCTGTCGATGCTCGCGGTAATGGTGCTTGCTGTTGGTATTTGGCCTAATCCCATACTGGATGTGATGCACGTCTCGGTAGAAAACTTACTGCAGCATATGGAAGTTTCAAAATGTCTCACGGTTTGCCGCTAAGCCTAACTGAAGCAAATTAATACAATGAATCTGCAATCACTCCAAGCTACTCTCGCCATCCCGGAGATGTTTATCGCGACCATGGCGTCAGCTATTTTGATCCTCGGTTTATTCATTGACAAAAACAAAAGTGATATCACCTGCTTTTGGCTGTCTATTGCAACCTTGCTTGCCACCGCTGGATTAATCATTAGTGATTTTGCGACCGCTTCTGCATTAGGGTTTAATGGTTTGTTTGTTGACGATCCCATGGCAGATTTATCCAAGACCGGGATATGTATACTGTCTGCAACGGTATTTTTATACAGCCGCGACTACAACACCCAGCGGCAAATTTTCAAAAACGAATACTACGTTCTTGGCCTGTTTTCAGTCTGCGGCATGATGGTAATGGCTTCTGCCAATCATCTGCTAACGCTGTATCTCGGTTTGGAACTGATGTCTTTATGCCTCTATGCAATGATCGCTTTTTATCGTGATGATAAATTGGCGACAGAATCGGCGATGAAATACTTCGTGCTTGGGGCACTCGCCTCCAGTATTTTGTTGTATGGTATGTCGCTGCTGTACGGTCTGACGGGATCGCTGGAACTGGGAGAGATTCGCAGCTCAGTTTCGAGTATGGATCAAAATAATCTGGCACTCATTCTCGCGGTCGTCATGATCGTAGTGGCGCTGGCCTTTAAGCTCGGCGCGGTTCCTTTTCATATGTGGCTGCCGGACGTGTATCAGGGCTCACCAACGTCGACCACCGCATTCATTAGCGCCGCCCCTAAAATTGCGGCATTCGCGATGATTATGCGGCTGCTGATCGGCGGTCTCGAAGACCTCAGTGTCATGTGGCAGCAAATGTTCATCGTCCTGGCGCTGTTATCTGTTGCCGTCGGCAATATCATCGCCATAGCCCAGGATAATCTGAAACGCATGCTGGCGTATTCCACCATCTCCCATATGGGGTTTTTCCTGTTCGGCATCCTCAGCAGCAGCGCGGAAGGATACAGTGCCGCATTGTTCTATGTTCTGGTCTACGCCACCATGACCTGCGCGGGATTTGGACTGATCCTCTATTTATCATCCAATGGTTTCGAATCGGATAAGCTGTCGGATTTGAAAGGCTTGAGTCAAACAAGCCCCATGCTGGCGTTATTGCTCCTTATCATCATGTTTTCCATGGCCGGAGTTCCGCCTACAGCCGGGTTCTTTGCGAAATTGTCGGTTATTCAGGCGCTGGTTAATGCCGGTTTGGTCTGGGTTGCGGTTGTCGCGGTACTGCTGGCTGTTATTGGGGCTTACTACTATTTGCGAATTATCAGGCTGGCTTATTTCGACGCCCCGGAAACAGACCGGGTTATTCCGTCCAAAACTGACAGTCGATTGGTATTGATGGTCAATGTCTTTGCGATTGTCGCCATTCTTCCCTGGATCGGCAGTTTAATCGACCTCTGTAATCAGGTAATTAGCCGTATCGTGTTTTAAACAAAACCTGACGATACCTCATCGACTGATTTCTCCCCATCGCATTAGCTGTTTTTGCCAGCTTAAGGCCGCATAGTCAAGCTGGTAGAAAACCGTCCGATTTCGTTAAAATTCAATTCTCCATTTGATCTAAATCAGCAATGACGAAAAAACAAAATCTGGGCATTTTATTTGGCGGGCGCTCCTGCGAACACGAAGTCTCCGTTACTTCGGCGACCTCCATCCTTGAGGCCATCGATCCTGAAAAATACAACATACATTTAATCGGAATTGATAAGTCAGGATATTGGCATCTTGGCGATAAAATTGCACAACTTACCGACAATGGTTCAGTCAACCCGGATTCGCGACAACAATCAAAAGCGGTATCGATCGGCCTGCATAACAAAGGTAATCTGACTTCGTTAAGAACAACCAACGAAGGGTCAGGTCAAGGAATACCCGCACTGGATGTTATTTTCCCGGTACTGCACGGTACGTTTGGTGAAGACGGCACCGTACAGGGGGTATTGGAAATAGCCGGCATTCCCTACGTTGGTTGTGCAGTTGCCGCATCCGCACTGGCCATGGATAAAGCGCTGGCCAAAAAGGTATTTGAATCCTCGGGTATACCCCAGGCTCGTCATCAGGTCGCAACCCAGAATCAGTGGCGCAGTAACGCCGGGGGAATTCTCGATAGAATCGAAACCAGCCTTGGTTATCCGGCATTCGTAAAGCCTGCTAATCTCGGATCCAGTGTTGGTGTGGGCAAGGCGCACAATCGAGAGGAACTCACGAACTGTATCAATGATGCGCTGCAATTTGACATCAAAATTGTTATCGAAGAATCCATGGAAAACAGCCACGAGATCGAATGTGCAGTACTTGGCAACGATAATCCCGAAGCATCTGTTCTGGGAGAAATTGTGCCTGGAGCTGAGTTTTACAGTTATGAAACCAAATACATTGATGACAAATCCAAACTGCTGATTCCGGCGCCGCTGGACGAAAAAACAACCCGCCAGGTCCAACAGCTTTCCATTGAAGCATTCAAAGCGATTGACGGTAGCGGGCTTGCGCGAGTCGATTTTTTCGTTAACCGCGATAGCATGGAAATCACGCTGAACGAAGTCAACACACTCCCCGGATTCACACCGATCAGTATGTATCCGCAGTTGTGGTCAGCCAGCGGTATTGGTTATGCGCAATTAATCAATCGATTGATCGACCTGGCTCTGGACAGACATCAATCACGGGTTTCGCTTAAACGCGCATTCTGAAATACCGTATTCTCGCCCAGAGCTTGAAATTGTTTGATTTTCTGGTTTCCAACCGGCAAAAGTTTTGGCCAGCGTCCGCGAAACAATACCTTCCAGTTCCATTTTAATTCGGCTTCCCCGGGGAGTACCGGTGAATATCCATTTCATATCGCTTCCGATATACTGATCCTTCGACAGCACTTACCGGTTACTGAGTCCATACCTGTCGACATGTCGTATCAATTTGGAATACGATACCATTATCCCGCCTAAATCTGAGAATCAGAATTGTCCCATACCGCCGAACTGACAGCGCTGCTCGAGAAGTATCCCGATACCCGGTATCTTGATGTATATTATTGTGATCTTTCCTGCGTCATTCGAGGGAAGCGCTACCCCATATCTCAGGCCGGCAAGGTATTGGGGTCGGGGATGATGACTCCGGGTTCCGGTTTTCTTCTGGCAGTGAATGGAGAATCCATGGATCCTGAAGGGATGGGATTTTCAGACGGTGACCCGGATGAAGTTGGCATGGCCATACCCGGCACTTTGGTAAAAACGCCCTGGGCGCAATTGCCAACTGCTCAGGTGATGCTGACTCTGGAAAGCCTGACCGGGAACGCATACTACTATGAGCCCCGCAATGTTTTAGCGCGAGTGCTTTCAAAGTTTGATGCGTTGGGTTTGCGGCCAATGGTCGCATTTGAGTTGGAGTTCTATCTAGTAGAACCAGGCAGATCAGAAGCCGGAAAACTGGTTCCACCTTGTTCACCGTTAACGGGCCAGCGCACCGATACAAGTCAGGTTTACAGTATGGATGATGTGGAAGACTTTGGCTTGCTGCTCGATGAAATTACCTCGTCGTGTGCTGAACAGGGCGTTACAACGGGGGCAATTTCGGGCGAATATGCCCCCGGTCAATTTGAGATCAATCTGCAGCACAACGACAACCCGCTGCAGGCTGCGGATCACTGTGTGATGTTTCGGCGTGTGGTGCAGGGCGTGGCAAAAAAGCAGGGTTTTCAGGCAAGTTTCATGGCGAAACCTTTTCTGGAAGAGTCCGGCAGCGGACTGCATTTGCATATTAGTTTGCTGGATAACGATGGCAACAACGTTTTTGACGGCGGTGGTGAATACGGTACACCAGACTGCGGTACCGATACACTGTTTCACGCAATTGGCGGCCTAAAACAGGTTATGGCGGACTCAATGGGCGTATTTGCACCGAACCGAAATGCCTTTCGACGATTTGCACCCAATACTTATGTACCGGTTACGCCGTGCTGGGGATACGAAAACCGCAGCGTCGCAATGCGTATTCCGAAAAGCCCGGGAGAGGCCAGGCGTATCGAGCATCGCGTTGCCGGTGCCGATGCCAATCCATATCTAACCCTTGCGGCATTGCTTGCCGGCATTCACCATGGCATTACAAATACGGTCGATCCGCGAGCCCCTTGCACTGGAAATGCGGGTGAATTCGTCGATCCCGACCTTCCCCTCGATTTGATGCGGGCAATGGACAGAACCCGAAACAGCACTATCCTGCAAGCGTATTTTGGAAAACAATATTTGCAAGCGTATACGAGTTGTAAAACAACTGAATATGATGCATTTAAATCATCAGGCGATGATGAAGCAAAGTGGTATTTGTAACGCAATCGCTTTTATCAGGTGCCGTACATCGGCGAATACATCGAAGTTTAATCGCCTATTGCATTAAACAATTTGGCCGTCCGGATGCCACCGCGGTAATCGTTGTACTAACGAATAACTCGCCATCGATATCATGCTTGATATGGTTTGCGTGTTGTTTGATTTTTGTCTCAATTGACGCCGCCCCCGCCACAGTTGCCATATCAAAGGCTTGTTTTTTCGCAATCTTCGTTGCTTCTTGAATCGCCACTTCAAGATTATCAAATCGGATGGGTTCACCTCTGTGAAACAGATAAAAAATTCCGCATTCAGGTTGTGTCACGGTGACGTGGGCAATCTGCACTACCGCGCCCATGACCGCTCCGATGGCGTTCGCGGTATCAGCGTTCTCTGGCAGGCTTAACGCGACGTCGAGCTGTCTGGCGACCTCGGGGAAATAGTCCCCTGCCGGACCGCCGACTGCGACAATAGGATAATCATTGGCAAACTGAAGTTCGAACAACGGTTTGACTTTTTCGGCCTGTCCTTTCTTTAAAATAATATCGGCCAGCAGTTGGGTCAGGTTTTGCGAATGCGAATCAGCTAATTTTCCGTGTTGATTGAGCCCAGCTTCAATCAATTTTTGACTTATTTTATGCGTTACCAACTCAAAAACCTGTTGGCTTGGTGAAACTGCATCACCAATTTCCCAGTTTCCGCAGCCATACAGGTGGCGCATCTGGCGCCCCCATATTTTTGCACCCAACTGCGCTGCGCTGGTATCCCAGTGGTCACTCATCCCCAAAACATGGGTCGCATCAGAAGGCGTAAATCCGCTGTAAATAACCAGCCCGAGACGCTCCATTCTGGCGATTGCGCGCATCATTGGCCGATTACTGTCTACCAGCATCTCCAATTCGACGGGGCCATTCTGCAGACGTTCCCATGCGGCACTCTCAATATCGTTAAGGCGGTTGATCAGGACTTCGTTTTTCTGCAGCGGCAATGCGAATTTAAGATTTCTCGGGCTCGGTGAGCCGCTGTATTGACGCTCTATTGCAGGTAGAACTTCCGGAAAACGATAGGCGAGCAAACTCATCGGCACCACACGACGCTGGGAAATATCCATTTTTGCCTTGAATCGAACTTCGCTGTCACCACCCAAACCAATGGAAAACACACGAATCGCTTCCACCATGGGCTGCCAGTCGCCAATTCTGGCGCCGTCTTCACATAACTCCGGCTGACCGTCAGTAACAATGGCAATATCGGTGGTGGTCCCGCCAATATCCACAACAATCGCATTTTCTTTACCGCTCAATGCGCAGGCGCCAATAACGCTGGCCGCGGGCCCTGACAATACGGTAGTCACAGGCTGCAGTCTGGCTGTTTCTGCATTCACCAACGAACCATCTCCCTTGACAATCATCAGCGGAGCAGAAATACCCTTTTCACGCAAAATCGTTTCAACCGAGTCGATTAGCGATTGAATGTATAAAATCATTCTGGCATTCAATGCTGCGGTTAATGCTCGCCTCGGGGCACCAAGGCTTGATGCCAATTCATGACCACAGGCTACCGGTTTTCCAGTGAGTTCGATAACCAGCCTGCGCAAAACCTTTTCGTGCGAAGGATTACGCGTACCAAACATTGAAGAAATCGCGAAAGCGGATACTTTGTCTTTTTGATCCAGTATTTTCTGCTTTGCAAACTCAATATCCAGCTCTGCGTGCTCTGAGCCGGTTGCCGTGTGACCGCCTTGCATAAGCGAAATAAACTCGCGCTCAAGAATTTCAGACAGACCGCTTTTATCCACCTGGGAATCATTGTATCCGGGTAACAATATTCCGACCGGAGCACCCCGGCCTTCAACCACGGAGTTGGTTGAAAGTGTCGTCGATAATGCCACCAGGTTGACATCGGATAAATAATCGGCCGGCAAATTGCTGATGGCATTGCCGATCCCAGTCGTTAAATCAAATGCCGTCGTCAGGCTCTTGTTTTTAGCTAAAACGGTTTGATTTTCATCCACGATTACCGCGTCGGTATAGGTGCCGCCAGTATCAATGCCAAGTTGGTAAGACATATGCTAATAATTGTTCTGTAATTAGAATAAAGCGCGGAATTTTAATCCACCGTCTCGCGGAATAAAACAACCGTGAGAACCTTCGCTGCGAGGAATTTCTGCCAACTAATCACCACCAAATCGGTCATGAATACTTTCATAAAAAGCCTGCATATGAAACTGGGCATGCTTCTTCTCATAGTGAAACGCATGACCTTCGGGGCACGCAAGCCGAGCCTGACAGGTATGAGTGCGGCAATGTGAAGCCTTGTTTGATTCCAGGTAACCATAACAGGCCTCCACATCATATTGCGGAGATTGGTCGACATCGGACTGGAACGCATCCGCCGGACAAACGTTCAAACAGGCCTGCGACTCACATCTTGCACAAATATCCGGAGATTCCCCAGGCAGTTCCAGTTCGTCAAATGCGGCCGTATATGCAATGGCCATTCTATAGGCGTGCCACAAGCCATACTGTGGATGAATCAGCATGCCGAGTCTGGAATTATTCAGCGACTCCGCTCGCTTTGCCCACTGCATAAACGGTTGATACGGAGGGCCACCGAATGGGAAAAATGATTGTCCGCGAGTTTGCCTGGCGATTGCATTGCCAACCCGTTCGCTCCATCGATTGAGTGGATCTGGATTTCCATCTGCGAATTCCGCAGAAACGGAAAACGACGCCCATATGGACGATCCAGCATTACCCAACAGAATCAGGCTCTGCGGTTGTTGGTTGTTTACTCGAATGGATAATGCGTCGGATGGCTTGATATTAAAGCCTCCGCGAATCACCAGGCCGTAGCCGTGCGCGAGCGTTTTGATCTGATTAAAATCAGTATTCATTGGTATCAATACGAATTAATTATGTCAACAAAATTTAACTTGGCATAGAATCAGATACTATGACAATTGAGTCAATAAGTTAGTTAAAAACGCAACAGACGGATCTATGAACGTCACTTCTGCTCCGGCGCTACAAATTATCGATGATGGCGCTGCTTTGGAAATCAAATGGCCTGACCAAACCAGCCGATATCATGCAATATGGCTGCGCGACAATGGTCACGATGAAAATACAAGAAATGCTGCAAATCAGCAAAAATTATTCCGCGTTCAGGATATTCCGCAGCAGACGTCCATTACTACGACTGCAATAGTCGAGGATCAGCTGGAAATCGAATTCGCGCCAGACCAGTGGCGAACGCAAATTCCTTTTCACTGGCTTAAGAATTTTGCCTATGACTACGCTGATCATTCTGCGGCTCGAAACGACAATAATCTTTTCGACTCCGACGTAACCCTGTGGGATTCAACATTGTCTGATGCGATACCGAATGCTGAATACGCAACAATATGCCGCGACGATGCTGCGCTACTGGACTGGTTACAGAGTATCAAGCGATTCGGGGTCGCTACATTATCCGGATTGCCTGAAAAAAATGCGGCCGTTCTCGACGTCATCAATTTGTTTGGATACATTCGTGAAACCAATTATGGCGAATATTTTGAGATTCGAGCTGAAGCCAATCCGGTTAATCTGGCCTATACCGCTTTAGGACTGCAGTCTCACACCGATAATCCCTACCGCAACCCCGTTCCCGGCCTGCAATTTTTTGGTTGTCTGGAAAACAAGGCGGAAGGAGGAGAGTCTGTTGTAGTGGATGGTTTTGCCGTCGCCAATGCGCTGTACACCGAACATCCGGAAAGCTTCGAATTGCTTTGCGAACATCAAGCCCGGTTTGAGTATAAAGGCTCAGTTGATACCCACCTCCGATCCAGCGCGCCTATGATTGGTCGGGATTTAAATGGGCTGGTGAGTTTCATCCGGTTTAATAATCGATCGTGTCACGCGTTAACTGATATTCCCTACGAAAAAATGGAATCCTATTACGGAGCCTACCGAAGATTCAGTGAACTCGTCAGCAGCGCGGAATTTGAAGTTGTATTCAAGTTACAACCGAGAGCGTTATTTGTTACTGACAATACCCGGGTACTGCACGGTCGAACCGGTTTTTCCAAAGCCGGAACGCGCTGGATGCAAGGTGCCTATGCGGACAAGGATAGTTTGCACAGCAAGATTCGGGGTTTGGAAAACCAAATTTCTAAGGGAGCCTAAACTATGACCAATACGGATTTGAATCGGGAAAATATTATTCCTTTCATAAATGATATTTTTCAAAGATTGGGGTCGGACTCATATCTCGGTGAAGCCGTATCCATGTCGGAACACATGCTGCAAACTGCCCTGAACGCTGAAAACGCTGGAGAGTCTCCAGAAACCATAACCGCAGCACTGCTGCATGATATCGGCCACTACAGCGGTGAATTCCCGGAAAACCATATCGATCTCGGTTTGAATAACCGCCATGAATCCATGGGGGCGGCTATTTTAGAGAAGTTTTTCACCGCCGCGGTGACCGCGCCTGTACGCTGGCACGTCGAGGCGAAACGCTATTTATGTGCAGTTGAGCGAAGCTATTTTGAAGGGTTGTCAGATGCGTCGGTTAAGACCCTGGAACTTCAGGGCGGCATTTACGATCAGGCTCAGGTTAAAGAATTTGAGAACAATCCGTATCTCGAAACCATCGTCAGCGTAAGGCGTTATGATGACGCTGGCAAGGTTCCCGGCGTTAAAACCCCAGACGTTGAGCACTATCTCAAGATCGCAGATCGGCTATTGTAAATACTATTCGGATGTCAAAGATGAGAATAGGTTGGCAAATTATGCTGACATCGTTCACATCTTTGGCAGGGTGACGCCAGTTTGACCCTGGTATTTCCCGCCCCGGTCTGCATAGGAGGTTTCACAGGGTTCGTCGGATTCAAAAAACAAAACCTGGGCAATCCCTTCGTTGGCGTAAATCTTTGCCGGCAGTGGTGTGGTATTTGAAAATTCCAGCGTCACATAACCTTCCCATTCCGGTTCGAATGGTGTGACATTGACGATAATTCCGCAGCGCGCGTAAGTGCTTTTGCCGAGGCAAACTGTCAGGACATTTCGTGGAATGCGAAAATACTCAACCGTTCTTGCCAGCGCAAATGAATTCGGTGGAATTATACAAACGTCTCCTTCAAAATCCACAAAACTGTTCTCATCAAATTTTTTGGGGTCCACCACCGCAGAATGAATGTTAGTAAATATCTTGAATTCCCGGGAACAGCGGATGTCATAGCCATAACTCGAGGTGCCGTAAGAAATGACCCGCCCCTGATCCGACTCCCTGACCTGAGCCGATTCGAATGGCTCGATCATGCCGCAGGATTCCGCCATTCGACGAATCCATTTATCTGATTTTATCGACATGCATAGATACTAGTTTTGCTGGATGACAATATTGGGAAATCTGGAAGAAAAATCTTTTTTACGCATGGCCAGTCTTGCTGCAGCATTACGCGCTATCTTCTTATAAATCGCCGTAATCTCACTCTCGGGATTGGCACAAACCGTGGGCTTACCTTCATCAACTCCTTTACGAATGGCAATATCCAGCGGAATATCTCCAAGGAAATCAGTACCGTATTGTTGCGCCATACGCTGGCCCCCGCCCTGTCCGAATATAGGCTCCTCGTGACCACAGTTTGAGCAAATATGCGTGCTCATATTTTCGATGATCCCCAATACCGGGATATCGACTTTTTCAAACATTTTGTAGGCTTTTCGCGCATCCAGCAACGCAATATCCTGAGGAGTAGTGACAATGATGGAGCCGGAAACCGGGACCTTTTGGGCCAGTGTAAGCTGGATGTCACCGGTTCCAGGGGGCATATCAATGACCAGATAGTCGAGATCATCCCATTGCGTATCATTTAATAACTGCTCCAGCGCCTGGGTTACCATTGGGCCGCGCCAAATCATCGGTGACTCTTCATCCACTAAAAACCCAATGGACATGGCCTGAATGTCGTAACGGCTCATGGGCTCAAGGGTTTTTCCGTCCTTCGAGGTTGGCTGGCCGCTGACACCCAGCATGCGTGGTTGACTTGGGCCGTAAATATCCGCATCCAGTATCCCAACCCGTGCGCCTTCCGCCGATAGTGCCAGGGCAAGGTTTACCGAACAGGTAGATTTACCCACTCCACCTTTTCCGGAAGCAATCGCAATGATATTTTTGACCCCTTTTAAGGGCTTTATGCCTTCCTGGACCTCGTGGGACACCGTATTTGAGGAGACCGAAACAGCCGCGCCCGGAACTGCGCACTCTATCATCGAAATCAGTTCTGGCTCCCAGCTTTTCGCCGGATAACCCAATGCGATATCAATTTCTATTTTATCGCCATCAATACGAAGATCCTTAACTTCATTACTCGAGAGCAAATCCTGCGCTGTATGCGGATCGATTATTTTACTAAGGCTGTTTTCAATCGCCTGCCGGTCGGGTTGTGTCATTTAATTTGGCCTGTGCTGCTGATTGGCTAACTTCGTATTAGCAATAAAGGGGTAAACTGAAACGAAACGCGAATCAATTGCGGAAATACAGATTAATCCCTACAAGATAACGTTTAATTTTAACCTTTCAATGGTCGCTTCAAATATAATATTGTATCTTATTCTGACGAACCGCAGACTCAAAATCTTTAGTACACCGCGAGCTTTTTCCTGAACAAATGAGTACAGACACACAAAGAAAAATTCTGGTCACCAGCGCCCTGCCGTATGCCAATGGGCAAATTCATTTAGGGCATCTGCTGGAATACATTCAAACTGACATTTGGGCTCGGTTTCAGCGGCACCGTGGTCATGAATGCTATTTTGTCTGCGCTGATGATGCCCATGGTACGCCGATCATGCTCAAGGCTGAAGAAGAAGGCATTTCACCGAAGCAACTTATCGATCGTGTAAAACTGGACCACGAGCGCGATTTTGGAAACTTCCTGATCTCTTTTGATAACTACCACAGCACGCATTCACCTGAGAACAAACACTATTCCGAACTCATTTATAACCGATTGAATGAGAAAGGTCATATTAGCCGTCGAACAATAAAACAGCTTTATGACCCTGAAAAAGGGATGTTTTTACCAGACCGATTTGTCAAAGGCAGTTGCCCGAAATGCCAATCCGAAGACCAATACGGTGACAACTGTGAGGTATGCGGCAGTACTTATTCACCAACAGATTTGATCGATCCGGTATCGGCGGTGTCGGGCGCTACGCCAGAAGAACGCGAATCAGAACAGTTATTCTTCAAACTGGGCGATTTTCGGGAATTTATCGAGTCCTGGCTGGATCACGGTCATACCCAAAAAGAAATCGCCAATAAACAAAAAGAGCTTCTCGAAGAAGAATTGCTGGAATGGGATATTTCACGAAACGCGCCTTACTGGGGCTTTGAAATCCCCGCCGAACAAAACAAATATTTCTACGTGTGGATGGATGCTCCAATAGGCTATCTCGCCAGTTTTCAGAATCTGTGCGCTCGGGAAGGACTGGATTTCGATGAATATTTTAATGTCGGCAGCCAGTGTGAGCTTTACCACTTTATCGGCAAAGATATTGCCAGATTTCATACGTTATTCTGGCCCGCTGAGTTACACGGTGCCGATTTCCGCACACCGAATGGTGTCTGGGCGCACGGCTTTCTGACTGTCAATGGTCAGAAAATGTCCAAGTCTCGCGGCACATTCATCATGGCCAGCACCTATATAAATCACCTGAATCCTGAATACCTTCGATATTATTTTGCCGGCAAGCTCGACAACAATATTGAAGATCTGGATCTCAATCTTGAAGATTTCCAGGCTCGGGTCAATGCTGATCTGGTTGGGAAACTGGTCAATATCGCCAGCCGCTGTGCCGGATTTATTCGCAAAACCTTCGAAAATAAACTCAGTGCAGAATTGGCCGATGCGGCGATGTACGATGACTTTGTTGGTGCCGGGGAAAATATTGCAGCGGCTTACGAAAGCCGAAAATACAGCAAGGCAATGCGCGATATCATGGCTTTAGCCGATCAGGCAAACCAGTATATTGCTGCTGAAAAACCCTGGGTACTGGTAAAAGACGACGAGACACGAGCGGCGGTTCAGGATATTTGTACTCAGGGTTTGAATTTATTTCGCCTTTTGATCATTTACCTGAAACCGGTGTTACCAGAAACTGCCGCAAAAGCAGAAAACTTTTTAAATGTCGCTCCGCTTAACTGGAGCGATTCGAAAACACCGTTACTTGATCATGCGATCAACGACTTTTCGCCACTATTAACTCGAATCGAAGAAAAACAATTAAATGACATGACAGAAGAAGCCAAACAATCCGAATCCAATGATGCGCCCATCGGCTTGCTCGCCGAAGAGCCCATTGCTGAACAAATCAATATTGATGAATTCTGTAAAGTCGATTTGCGCGTCGCAAAAATAGTCGACGCCGGTCATGTTGAAGGAGCCGACAAGTTACTCCAGTTCACGCTGGATTTGGGCGGTGAAACCCGGAATATATTTTCCGGAATAAAATCTGCCTACGAGCCGGAAACGCTGATCGGAAGACTTACCGTAGTCGTTGCCAATCTGGCACCGAGAAAAATGAAGTTTGGCGTTTCTGAGGGTATGATTCTGTGCGCCGGATGCGGCGAAAACGAAATCTATTTATTGGAACCCGATTCCGGAGCACAGCCCGGAATGCGTATAACCTGAAATAGTTTGCCTCTTCTAGCGCTTTATCATGGTGCCAAACAGCTTGTTCCCGATTTGAAAAGCCAGTACCGCTAAACCGCCAGCCAATACGCCGACAAATCCGTTGTAAAAGAGCGCGGCCAAAAAGGTTTTTATCCCGGCTCCTCGACTCATGCCTCCAACAAAATTCTCGATGGTGTGGAGCCAATCGCCCAACAGTGGAACGCCATGAACGATAATTCCGCCGCCGACAAGAAACATGGCGGCTGTGCCAACGATCGATAATGTCGTTAAAACTCTTGGTGCGAGCGATAGAATAAAGTCTCCCAGGGATGCTTTAAACTTTCCATCCTGAGCTGCAAGCGCTGCACCGGCATCATCCATTTTCACAATTCCCGCGACCAGACCATAGACCACGACGGTCATTAGCAGCGCAATAAAACTGACAACGACGGCTCGAACAGGAAAACTCGAGGCCGCTGCTACCCCCAAAGTAATCACAATTATTTCTGCAGATAAAATAAAATCTGTTCGTATTGCGCCTTTGATTTTATTTTTTTCAAACTCAACCAGATCAATTTCCTGGTTCGCCACCGCGCTGACCCGTTCTTCGTGGGCCGCCTGATCTTCTTCCGCTGAGTGCAGATATTTGTGAAATACCTTTTCAAAGCCTTCAAAACACAGATACAACCCGCCGAGCATTAATAGCGGAATGATTAACCAGGGCAAGAATACGCTCAGCGCCAAAGCGGAAGGTACCAGAATAAATTTATTGAGAAATGATCCCTTTGCCACTGCCCAGACCACCGCCAATTCACGCTGCGCACGAATCCCCGTGATCTGCTCGGCGTTCAAAGCAAGATCATCGCCCAGCACTCCCGCAGTTTTACGGACTGATGCTTTGGTTAATATCGCAACATCATCCAGAACGGTTGCGATGTCATCCAGTAAAACCAATAAACCTGTTGCGGCCATATTCTTAATCTCTTTTTGTCTGGTGTGAATTATAAGAGCTTGGTACTTCGAAATATTGACCTCGTCAGCTAAAACACTTAACGGAATAGATTCGGCAAAATGTGATTGCGCGTAATTTACCGCACGATAAATTCGATTCCGCTTTATCGATTGGCACTATCGCATCACAAATGGGTTAGCCATGGGTTCTTTGGACGTACTAATCCAAACGGTTTTCGTTCGAGTATAGTCCAGTAGCGCCTCAATTCCCGCTTCACGCCCATAACCGCTGTGACCGAATCCGCCAAATGGTGCAATGGGAGAAATGGCTCGATAAGTGTTCACCCAAAGAATACCGGAGCGTATTTTTGAGCTCACTCGATGTGCGCGAGCAAGGTTTTCCGTAAAAACACCCGCCCCCAGGCCAAATCGAGTGTTGTTCGCCATGGCGATTCCATTATCCTCATCGGTAAATTTCATTGCACTCAGTACCGGCCCAAACATTTCGTTTTGTACGGTTTCGATGTTCTGGTGCGGACATCCAAGAATGGTTGGTTCGTAGTAAAAGCCTTTGTCAAAATTGGCAGGCTGCTTTCCTCCATGGTGAACTTCTGCACCCTGCTCCTGTGATTTACTCACAGCGGCAACAATACGATCGATTTGTGCCCGGGTAGCCAAAGGCCCCATTTGCGTATCATCAGCAAGCGGATCACCAATTCGTATCTGGCCAGCACGCTCAACCAGTTTCGCAATTATTTCATCGTATAGGCCTTCCTGAATAAAAACCCGGGATCCTGCCACACAGCTTTGACCCGATGCGCCAAAATTACCGGCAATAATGCCGTTGACAGCGCCTTCAATATCGGCATCATCAAATACGACGATGGGTGACTTTCCGCCGAGCTCCAGCGATACATGGGCGAAATTGTTCGCGCTATTTTCGATTACCCGTGAAGCCGTTTCCGATCCACCGGTAAATGCCACCCTGGCAACGTCTGGATGAGCCGTTAAAGCACGCCCACAAGGCTCACCATAACCGGTAATAACATTGACCACACCCGGAGGGAAGCCCGCTTCGTCAACGATTTTCGCAAACTCAAACATCGGCGTTGGTGCTTCTTCAGAGGCTTTTAAAACAACGGTGTTACCAGCAGCGAGTGCCGGGCCAAGCTTGGTCGCGGCGAGAAACATCTGTGCATTCCAGGGCACCACGGCGGCAACCACACCAATGGGTTCACGCGTCGTAAAAACGTGCATATCCGGTTTGTCGATGGGCAGGGTTGAACCTTCGACCTTGTCCGCAAGACCCGCAAAATAGTGGTAATAGTCACAAACGTAACCGGTCTGCCCTTGAGTTTCTTTTAGTAACTTTCCGCTATCTCGGGTTTCGATTTCACCCAGATGCGCTGCCTTGTCAACAATCAAATCACCCAGGCGACGTAATAGTTTTCCACGCTGCGTAGCGGTCATTGTCGACCAGGGACCATCAAACAATGCGGTTTTTGCGGAAGCCACCGCTCGATTGACATCCTCTTCAGTAGCAGCAGGCACCTCAGCACAAACTTGCTCATCAGCAGGATTAATTGTTGTGATCGTGCCACCGTCAGAGGCATCGCTCCATTTACCGTTGATATAATGTTGATAGGTTTGCATAGGAATCTCCTCTGAATTAATTAACCCTGACGCATTAGAAATGATAACACCTGACGACTCATTTCGTCGGCAAATTCCGCCGGCCCCATGTGGCGGTGCAGCGGATTAATAATGAGTTCTGAGTTCGGCAAATCGCGCGCCAGTGCTGCTGACATTGCCGGAGTTGAGCCAACATCACCGGTACCGCTAATCACCAGCGCCGGACAAGTGACCTGATCAACCGGGTAACCGGCCATTTCGGACTCAGCATGGCCGAATAAATAGTAGGCTTTTAGATATCCATCGTCTGTGTGTCTGGAAAATACATCGCGAAGTGCCTTCATTTCTTCAACGTGTGTCGCTCGGTATGCCTCAGTAAACCAGCGTTCGATCGCCAGTTCAAGCGTCGCCATCGGACCCTGTAAACGGGTAATCTCGTAGCGCTCGCGCACGCCGCTACATTGTGCTTCACTGCGCTGGTAAACGCTATGCAAAAGCACAAGATGCGTTAAACGATCAGAAAACAATGAAGCATAGCCCTGACTGATTATGGCTCCCAGAGAAAACCCGGCAAGTGCGAATCGATTAATTTTCAGATGCTCGAGCAATTCGTTGAGCTGATCGATGAAATCTCTGACTGAGCGGCAACCCGGAGGGTTGTCCGAACCGCCGTGGCCATGCAGATCCAGTGTCAGGACACGAAATCTTTCGTTTAAAACGGGCAGCCATGCCAGCCACATATCCTGATTCAAGCCAACGCCGTGGATAATGACAATGACCGGCTTGTTGGTTTTGGCCTGGGTTAGTCGGTAGCTCGTTCCGGAATATTTGTTTATTATTTCAGCGTACATTAAACACGCTCAAATTCAGGCAGTACCTCGTCAATAAACGTTTGCAGAATTTGTTTTTTCTGTTCGTGAGGCATACCGTTATCAAGCCAAAGTGAATATTCGTCATAACCAAGCGACTGATAAAATTTCAGACGCTCAATCGCGTGCTCCGCCGTTCCAATCACATGATTTTTCAGCATTTCTTCGGGAGAAAACATTTCAATTTTTGATTTTTCTTCTTCACTCAAGGGTTCCATGGAACCATTGGTTACCGCCCGATCGTTACGAAACCAGGCGCCGAACGTATTATACCAGTCACTCAGCTGTTTCGCCGCGTCTTTTTGCTGCTGCTCGGTATTGGCTATCGCCAGATGACGTAACAGCATTATATTGGGTCGCTCAACTCCAGGGTTTTCTGCCAATGCCGCTTTGAACTTGTCCATTAAGCTGACAATTTCCTGGTCCCCTTGCCATAGCGGGGTAACCTGAACATGACAACCGTTGGCAATCGCAAAACTGTGTGTGTCAGGATCACGCGCCGCTACCCACATGCGTGGATGCGGCGACTGCATTGGTTTGGGGATTGCGGTGGTTTTGGGAAATTGCCAATTCTCTCCGTTGTGCTCATAGTCACCTTTCCATAATTCCTGTACGGCCGGAATGAGCTCGCGCAATTTGGCTCCAGCGCTCCAGGCATCTTCACCAGGAGACAGTCGATCATATTCAAATGCATAGGCCCCTCGGGAAAGGCAGATCTCCAATCTTCCTTCGGTAAGGATATCAACCATCGCAGCTTCGCCCGCGAGTTTAATGGGATGCCAGAATGGTGCGACCACGGTTGCAGTTCCCAAGCGCAAATTTTTTGTTTTATTGGCGAGATCAGTTAGCTGTGCAAATGGGTTAGGGGCGATGGTGAAATCCATTCCATGATGTTCTCCGACCCAGACACCGCAAAATCCGCCTTCGTCTGCAATTTGGCACAGTTCAACGAAATTCTCGTAAAGCTTTGCATGGGGCACTGAATCATCCGTTCTTTCCATATGTGCAAAAAGTGATATTCTCATATTCTGTTCTCTTGATATTTTCCTGTATTCTAAATCAATGAGGACTAATCATCCGACAGCGTTTTTACCGAACCGTCCTTATCACTGCCAAAATATACCCCGAATCGTTGTCTGCCCGACTCGGAAATGTAGCGTTTAAGCATTATTACCAAAGCTGACGACTGCACTCGGTGCCATGGAATTTCATCGAATGCATAGTATCGTTCTGCTCTAACGGTCATTTCCTCGTCAGACTGGTCAATTTTCGCACGATAGTAAATCGACTGCTGGCCAGAGGCTTCATTTTCGAATACCGCAAACAATGAACTAATGGTTATATCCAGATTACGCTCCGCCAAAATCTGCTGAAAATGATTTAATGAACCAGTTGCGCCATTTAGCCCGCTAGCCGGAACGTAAAGCTTTCCGCTATTTTCATCTTCCTCAAGCCAGATTTTTCCATGGCTTTCAATAATCGCGCCAACCACTGCGCCAGCGGCCGAAGCCGCTGCCTTTGCCGCTGATCGCTCTAAACCAAGACTCATATAACCGCCGCGCACATAGCCAAGGCCAATACTGTCGTTATAGTCATAGCTCAGGATTTGGCCAATAATAATAACGTGGTCTCCAGCATCAATAACCTGATCCCTCCTACAGTCAAACCAGGCGCATACCCCGTCCAGAATTGGGTATCCAGTGGCACTCTCCTTCCAGCCTGAGATATCAAACTTGTCGGCGCGTTTTGAGGCAAATAAAGCAGAAGTTTCTGATTGGTCTTCAGCAAGAATATTGACAGCAAACCCCGCAGATTCTGTAAACACCTCAAAGCTTTCCGCCGCGCGATCCACACAAATCAACAACATCGGTGGATCCAGTGATACCGAAGTAAATGAATTTGCCGTAAACCCCCTGGGAATACCATTCGTTTCGCGTGACGTTACCACCGTTACTCCGGTCAGGAATGTACCGAATGCAGATCGTAAATGTCTTAAATCAAATTGGCCCAAATATTTCACCGAGATCAAAAGAATTGCTGTTTCAGATTATCCGAATCAACACACTTATCAGACAAACCGTGAGCACACCGTATCGTGTATCAATGGAAAATATCCCAAACTCATACGCAATTGCAAACGCGATTTCTATTTACCGCAAAAAAACGGGCAGCCAAGGCTACCCGTTTTCGTGTTTTCTTGAAAGCAGCGTTAGCGCTTGGAGTATTGCGGGCGTTTACGTGCTTTATGCAGACCCACTTTCTTACGCTCTACTTCTCTGGCGTCACGAGTAACAAAGCCCGCCTGCCGCAAAGAAGATCGCAGTTCTTCATCATAATTCATCAGCGCGCGGGTAATGCCGTGTCGAATTGCACCCGCCTGACCACTGTTTCCACCGCCGTCAACATTAACTTTAACGTCAACTTTATCGAGCATTTCTACAAGCTCCAAAGGCTGTCGGACAATCATACGCGCGGTCTCCCGACCGAAATATTGTTCCAGCGGTTTCCTGTTAACGATTATGTTTCCAGAACCACGCTGGAGATAAACCCGTGCAGTGGAAGATTTTCGCCGTCCGGTGCCTTGATATGTTTCTGCTTGTGCCATATTTAATCTAACTCAAATTACCTCGTACTAGATTTCCAGTACTTTAGGTTGCTGTGCGGCATGGCGATGAACATCACCTGCGTACACTTTTAACTTCGAAAACATCGCTCTGCCAAGTTTATTTTTTGGCAGCATTCCTTTTACCGCAGTTTCGATAACACGGGTGGGATGCGTTGCGATCATGTCTTTAAACGAAGTTTCCTTGATACCGCCCGGATAGCCCGTGTGACGATAGTAAGTTTTCGCATTTTCTTTATTGCCTGTTACTGCAACTTTTTCCGCGTTTACCACGACAATATAGTCGCCAGTATCCACGTGCGGGGTAAATTCGGGCTTATGCTTGCCGCGAAGTCGGTGAGCGATTTCAGCGGCTAATCGACCCAGCACTTTATCGCTGGCATCGACAACGAACCACTCGCGCTGTACTTTGTCTGGATTTGCAGAAAACGTTTTCATTAACTTGAACGATTTTCGGGTGAAAAAACGGAGCGCGGATGATACTGGAGAGCCGGTTTTGATTCAAGCCTTCGTTGGGATATTTGAATCATTTTTCACTAAAAATTCCAGTTTTCAGGGATTTTGATCATTTCGCTGTTTTTCACCCATTTGTGCCATCCTCAGAACATCTCAGACCGCCCCAACTGGCTATTTTGGCTACTTGAATAGCCACCGGATCCCGGATTTAGCCTAAATTTTCAATCGCTCAACCACTTCCCCGCCAATCAGATGTTTTTCGATTATTTCGTCCACATCCTCCTGGTCAACAAAGCTATACCAGGTTGCTTCCGGATAAATCACCATAACGGGGCCTTCATCACATCGATCAAGGCAGCCAGCCTGATTAATTCTTACCCTGCCCCTTCCGTGTCTGGCCAATTCCTTGAGTTTCGCTTTGGCATAATCACGGCACTCAACCGAGCCGTAATCCGCACAACATCGCTTGCCGTTCTCTCGTTTGTTTATGCAAAAGAACACGTGTTTTTCGTAATAGGCGTCAACCATGATATATAAAACCACATTGAGGATTTAAATGGTTTTCCGGATAACACAAAGCCGTTATCAGGACCGCAGAGACTACCGAAACTAGAGTAATAATTCTACCCAATGTTTTATCGGCTTCGAGCTGGAAGTTGCAAGATGGCTCTGACATCCGATGTTGGCTGTACAAATTTGGTCCGGGTTTCCGCTTTCCAGTGCGACCAGTTTCTGTGTTTTCAACTGATTAGACAGCTTGGGCTGAAGTAATGAATAGGTCCCTGCAGATCCGCAGCAAAGGTGACTATCTGGCACATCTGTTAAATGATATCCCACTCGCTGCAAAATCGATTCCACTCGGCCGGTAAGCTTCTGTCCGTGTTGTAATGTACATGGTGAGTGGAAGGCGATTTTCTGACTATTGTTTTTCACGCGGTAGTCGGCGGCAATCTCTTCATCCAGCACTTCACTAAGATCCTGTGTTTTTGACGCTATAGCGACTGCTTTCTCGCAGTATTCAGGATCATCTTTAAACAGCTGAGGATACTCCCTGACAGACAGCCCACAGCCGCTGGCCGTCATGACAAACGTTTCAACACCTTTTTCCAGTTCAGGCCACCATCTATCGATAAGCTGTCTGGCAACGGCAGCACCTTGAGCCTCACTGGTGGTATGCAGATCCACCGAGCCGCAACATCCCGCTCCGGCAACGTCCTTAAGGGTAATACCCAATCTGTCCAGAACAATGGCCGTCGCGACGTTGGTTTGCGGTGCCAAACCTGATTGAGCACAGCCCGCAAGCCCTATCATCAGCCGTGTATGCGTATTTTTCGGCCATTGCAGTTTGACAGAAGGCGTGCGTGGCGGGATTTTTGATTTCATCTCTGACGGCAATAGCGGTCTTATCAATCGACCTAATCTTAGGGCAGCCCTAAATAAAGCAGGCTTTCTCAGCAGGCAACCCAAAGCCTCTCGAAAAATGCTTTGCCGCAGAGGGCGATTGATATGGTGCCGGGTAATTCGCCTGCCAATATCCAACAGTTTCGAATATTCCACTCCGGACGGGCAAGTTGTTTCGCAGTTTCTGCACGTCAAACATCGATCCAGATGCAGGTTTATTTCCTTATCCGCTGGTGTGCCTTCGACGAGTTGTTTAATTTGATAAATTCTTCCTCGCGGTCCGTCGAGTTCGTCGCCGAGCAATTGATAGGTCGGACAGGTTGCGTTGCAAAACCCACAATGAACACACTTGCGTAAAATTTCATCGGCTTCTTTACCGATTCTGGAATCTTTAAACTCTACCGATAATGAAGTTTGCATATCGCCCCGATTTACAGTACCTGGTACATCCGTCCTGGATTCAATACCCCGCAAGGATCAAAAACAGTTTTCAGCTTTTGTTGTATTTTCATCATCGCAGGGGAGACCGGCGCAATCACTTCATCATTTCGATCACCATTGCGAAAGATGGTTAAATGGCCGTGTGCGGATTTCACCGACTCTTGCAATTTCTGCTCAATTCCCTCAGCCTGGTACCAGCGAACAGCGCCTCCCCAATCCACTAGCGCCGGGGTATCAGTAAAACCGCTGGATGACGGTGCTACCGACACTCGATAGAGCGAACAAGTATGTGACAATGCTTTGTGCGTTGTATTGTTGACTGAGCTCCAATATCCCTCTGCATCTTCTGTGATCCTGACAGCTGCTGTTTGATTAATTTGTTCCACAGCATCACTCACCCCATTTTCAGTACCGGATAATCGTATCCGTGTTTGATGCGCACACCAGGAACACGCGCTCAATGGTATCGGCTGTGCGGCAAGCTGATTCATCAAAGAAACAGCATCATCTACTTCTCGATGTTCAAGCAGAACTGTTTTCTGTAGCGCCGGAATGGGGATTACTTTCAGGGAAATTTCCAATAAAACCCCTAAGCAACCAAGCGCTCCCACCATTAAGCGCGACGCATCAAATCCGGCAACGTTCTTGATGACCCGACCGCCAAAATTCAGAATCTCGCCCCTTCCGCTCATTAATTTTATACCCAGCACGAAATCCTGAGCCGCTCCATAATACGGCCGGCAAGGCCCGGAAAAGCCGCTTGCGATGACACCGCCAAGTGTCGAATTCGAACCAAAATCGGGTGGTTCAAAACCCAGCTGTTGATTGTTTTCAGAAAGTGCAGCGTGAATTTCACGAAGCGGCGTACCCGCTTTCGCGGTTATGACCAGCTCGCTCGGCTGATACGAAACAATCCCCGAATAATCCGCAACCGACAATATTTCGCCAGCCGTTGCGCGACCATAAAATGCCTTCGTCCCGCCGCCCACGATTTGCAAAGCTTTTGCGTTGTCTGCCGCGTCGAGAATCTGTTTTTGAAGCCCGCTTAGCAATGTATTGTTCTGCACAACCATTTAAAAACGATCCAGTTCCGGGAATGGCAATTCACCCTTGTGAACGTGCATCGCATTGTGTTCAGCGCAGCGCGCCAGGGTGGGAATCGCTTTTCCCGGATTCATCAGGCAATCCGGGTCAAAACATTCGCGGATCTGGTGAAAATAATGCCTTTCTTCATCGCTGAACTGTACACACATTTCACCAATTTTTTCGACACCAACGCCGTGTTCTCCTGTTATCGTACCGCCCACCTCGATACACAAAGTGAGAATTTGACTTCCGAACCTTTCGGTTTTTTCGAGCTCTCCCAGAATATTTGCATCGTATAGTATCAATGGATGCAGGTTCCCGTCCCCGGCATGAAAAACATTCGCCACACGTAAACCATATTCAACAGACAATCGCTGAATTTCGGTTAACACATACCCCAAAGATTTGCGTGGAATCGTGCCATCAATGCAATAGTAATCCGGCGATAACCGCCCAACCGCCGGAAATGCCGCTTTTCTGCCAGACCAGAACAACGCGCGTTCCGCCTCATCCTTCGCCAGTCGGCTTTGTATCGCCCCCTGATTCAAAAAAATCTCCTTCACCTCGGTAATCTGATCCTGTACTTCTGATTCTGTGCCGTCCAGCTCACATAATAAAATCGCTTCAGCATCAACAGGGTAACCCGCCTTAACAAAATCCTCAGCCGCACGAATTGCCGGGTTATCCATCATTTCCATGCCGGCCGGGATGATTCCTCTGGCGATGATCTCTGCCACACTATCGCCGGCTTTTTGCACTGAGTTAAATACCCCCATAATAACGCCAGCCGTTTGCGGGATGGGTAAAAGCTTGACGCTAACTTCCACCACCATGCCAAGCATTCCTTCCGAGCCAATAATCAGCGGCAGCAAATTTAATCCAGGAGCGTCCAGCGTTTCGCTTCCAAACTCGATCAGATCACCTTCGATGGTGGCAACCTTGCAGCTCACGATATTGTGGATCGTTAATCCATATTTCAGGCAATGCACACCGCCCGCATTTTCCGCAACATTTCCGCCGATGGTGCACGCAATCTGACTCGATGGATCAGGAGCATAATACAAACCGAGATGCTCGACTGCCTGGGAAATGGCCAGATTTCGCATTCCCGGTTGAACTTTGGCTGTGCGATTCTCAGTATCCACTTCCAGTATTTGGTTCATTTTCGCAAGACTTAAAACAATACCGTCCTCATGCGGCAACGCCCCGCCGGAAAGACCGGTTCCGCCGCCGCGGCCAACAATGGGAATTTTGTTGTTTCGGCAAATTGCCATAACTGACTGAACCTGATCAATGGTGTCCGCTAAAACGACCAGTTTTGGGGTTTGTCGATACGCACTCAGGCCATCGCATTCGTATACACGCAAGGAGACCGGGTCAGAAACGATGGCGGCGGCGGGAACGACATCTTGAAATAAGCGGAGCAGGTTTTGAGAATCCATTGCGCTATTGTATCTGCTTGGCGGGAGCGCTCCAATACTCGATATGCTGTCTTCACAATACATTGCCAAGATTTTTCCAATGAATAGCGTTAGTATTGGATGAACAGAACCAAAGGTAATCAGTATGATATCCGAACGAAACTACAGCGCCATTGATAAATTATTAATCAGCGCTTGCCATGCGCTCGAAACGGTATTTCAAACACCGTCTGCATCCAGAGAGTACCCGGCAACCACCGAAGACGACGACTCGCTGACGGATTCGGAAAAACGTCAATCGGGTCGATACATGCGTGTTAATCATGTTGGTGAGATCTGCGCTCAGGCGTTGTATCAAAGCCAGGCTTTAACGGCTCGAAATGCCGACATACAGCAAAACATGCAACATTCTGCAGCTGAAGAAATCGATCATCTGGCCTGGTGTGAGCGCCGCCTCGATGAGCTGAACAGTCGGAAAAGCTGCCTCAATCCGGTTTGGTATGCCGGTTCATTCGCCGTTGGGATCGTAGCGGGAATTGCCGGCGATAAATGGAATCTGGGATTTGTAGCGGAAACCGAAAATCAGGTTGTGGCGCATCTTGACGGTCATTTGGGAAGGCTTCCGGAGAATGATCTGAGAAGTCGAAAAATTGTCTCCCAAATGAAAATCGATGAAGCCAGGCACGCCGAACAGGCAGCACAGGCAGGCGCAGAAAACCTGCCGCGACCAATAAAAGGACTAATGAAAGCAGCCTCTGCTGTGATGACAAGAACTGCACACTGGATTTAAAACACAAGCGGGAGTCAGACCATCAGGGCTTTTTGTGCGGACACAATGCTCGCATTGGCCGCGGAAAACCCGGTGGCCGCGGAAAACGTGAAGTCATATCAAATTTCGTAAGATCCATATGACTGCGGCTGTACTGCTGCGTTGGATCTTTTGCCGGATTATAGTCCCACCCGGTGTACTCTCCGATTCGCAGCGCTGCATGCAGCCGACGCCGCCTTTCCTGATCCGCAATAACTTTTTGCTTAAGTGATTCTGCATTCCAGTGATTCTCAGCATCAATTCGAAATGCTTCAATTAGTGTTTGCATTTGCGCAGCAGCGGCCAGATTCTTTTGTTCGTCTGCGTCATCAGATAAATTAAACAATTGCTCCGGGTCGGTATCACAGCATATATATTTATACATCCCCTTGCGGATCATCAGCATCGGCGCAGCCGTTCCTTCCGCGAGATATTCGCTCACAGCCTGATCCGGGGCATTTTCGCTGTCGCCATGACAAAGCGGCCATAACGAACGACCATCAAGCGGATCAATTGCTTCGGGAATATCTGCACCAGTGGATTCAGCTGCAATATCCAACAACGTTGGCAAGATATCAACATGGGCAACAGGATGGGTAACTCGGCGCGGTTTAATGCTGGACGGATTATAGATAATGGCCGGAATTCGGCATGACCACTCCCTGAATGACATTTTATACCAGAGACCATATTCTCCCAGCATATCGCCGTGATCGGAAGTGAATATGATGCTGGTCGATTGATCCATTCCGCATTCTTCCAGCGTATCCTGCAACCGACCCAACCATTCATCGACGTAAGTAACGTTTCCATAGTACGCCCGCCGCGCATCAATGATTTGCTGATCCGTGAACTTCACCGCATCAATATCGATCACCCCCTCCAGCCGTTGGTTGTGGGGGTCGGGTTGACCGTTCACCGGCCTTTGCACCGACGGCAGAGCAATATCGACATCATCATACAAATCCCAGTATTTTTTTCTGGTAGCATAAGGATCGTGGGGGTGAATAAAGCTTGCCACCAGACACAACGGTCGTTCATCTTCAGATCGGGCATGGTCATAAATCGCCCGCATCGCCTGTGCGCCGACCTCGTCGTCGTAGGTTAGCTGATTTGTGATTGCCGCTACGCCGGCCTGTTGAACACTGGACATATTGTGATACCACAAATCAATCCTGTGATCAGGCTTCTTCCAGTCCGGCACCCAACCAAAATCTGCAGGATAGATATCGGTCGTCAATCTTTCTTCAAAGCCGTGCAGCTGATCCGGGCCAACGAAATGCATTTTTCCGGAAAGACAGGTGCGATAGCCCATGAGACGCAGATAGTGGGCGAATGTTGGCATAGTCGCCGGCAGGTAAGATGCGTTATCATAACCGCCGCAGCGTGAAATATTCTGCCCGGTCATAAATGCATATCGAGCCGGAGTACACAATGGACTGCTGCTATAGGCGTTATCAAATATCACTCCCTGGCTTCCAAGCGTATCAATATGCGGGCTCAGCACCTCGGTATTGCCATAGCAGCCCAGCGCTTTTGCGGTAAGCTGGTCAGCCATTACGATGAGAATGTTGTTGTTTTTCATGGTATGCAAATTTTTACAATGGATTCACGCAATAAACCACTTTCAGGTTGCGCTAGCGCATCGATGTTAATGTCAGATTTGGCCGGGCATTTTGATACTTCAGACTCGACGGATCGGCGTAGACTTCTCCTGGCGATGACAGGATTAGAATCCTGCTCGCCATTTCTTCGTAGTCATTGCGAAAATGCACAGAGCTCTTCACCGCAACATACGCTTTTTCGGCCGGATCAATTCCAAGGTGTTTGAAGTGCGCCTGATCCGCAGTTTGCACCGGTTTCGAGCATACCACGGCCTGCACACCGCCTATTTGCAGAACCGCAGTTTTACCAATTTCCATATTAGCCCCTTTATACATTGCTCCAGTGGCGACGAATTTCCCATCACTCAGGTTTACTACTTCTGCCCGGCAGGTCACTGTGTCCTGTCCGGATACCCCTGCTCGTCCGCCCAGTTCGATTTCGATCCAGCTTCCAATTCCTGCGGAATGCGCCATGTCTGCAACAACGTCATCGTTAATCACGCCCATTAATGCGTTATCCAGATCCTGATCGATCATTGCCTGTAATACGCCAATCGTGTCACCGCCCCCTCCACCTCCCGGATTATCCTGAGTGTCCGCCATGACTATTGTCTTACCTACAGTGGCGTACAATCTTTTCGCCTCGGCTATACCTTCAGAATCAGTCCAGATTTTCTCGTGAAAGCGGGCTTCAGACTGCCGAATCTGCTCAGCCAGTCCATTCACAGCAGCTTTCACCTGCTCGGCGTTGTCACCGTAGCCAACCACCGACGGCCCAACATGATAAATATCTGACAAATGGAAGCCGCAGGCAAAGGAAAGTGATTTGACACCACCATCAATCCGTTCTGGCACGGAAGCGTATATTGACTGACAGGGTTCAATCAGGGTGCAGCCTGTATTGAGCGGTATAACAAAATCAATTTGTGCATAGGCTTTGGCAATGGGCTTCGGATTCGATAAATAATGACAAAGGTACTGTGCTGTTCTGAAGCCTGTTTGAGCCATATCAATATGCGGGTAGGTTCGAAAAATATCCAGCACATCGGCATGTTCAACCATCCGGGGTGTCACGTTGGCATGCAAATCGAGGCTGACAAAAATGGCCATTTCCCGGCCCACCAAATTTCGAACCCTTGCCAGTATTTCGCCTTCGCCATCGTCAAAGTGTTCAACCACCATGGCGCCATGCAGGTCCAGATAAATCCCATCCACCGGCAGCGCCTGTTCGAGCAATGCCAGCAGGTCGTCAGATATGGTTTCGAATGCGCGCTCGGTTACGTACGAACTCGGCGTAGCTGAACACCACAATAACGGCGCAATCTCGTGCCCCACCTGCTCTATCGCTGCTATTGCCCCCGTGATCGGAAGATGAACGTCTCGAACTCCATTGACGAGCTCACCTCCGCGCTGCATTGCGGGCCATTCACCTGCACTCAAAAATGCGTCATGATGCGCTCGTATGGTTGCAAAAGTATTGGTTTCATGCTGCCAGCCGCCTATTGCGATTTTAGCCATGGTATTTCTCCACTAAGTCAAAATTAACGGTAAATCCAGATTAACCGTCTGCAGATAAAGTTGCCGCCGAAGCCTGCTTTGTCGGTGATGCCGACCACATCGCGGCAAAGATCATGCTCAGAAATGCGCCTATTCCAACGGTCACGCCAATGGCTTTCAGCGGCGGTGTATTCGAATACATCAAAATACCAAAAACCAGTATCGTTGTGAACCCGCAAACCCACAATGCCTTGAATGTGGTATCCCACTCCTCAGCATTGTCTGGGAGGCGATTGAAAAACAACGCATAGTCCAGACCCAGCCCAACAACGAGCAGCAATGAAACCAGGTGGAAAATACTGAGCGGATTTCCAGTGAAAACCAGAATCGCTGCCGCTGTTACTGCCGCTGCAAATGTTGGAATCATGATTTTTAGCGGCCTGATCATGCTTCTAAATGCACAGCCGAGCGAAATATAGATTATCAGCACACAAACCAGCATCGAAAATGAAATGCGCTCAACACTCCTTGCAACCAAATCAGTCGACGCTGACTTTAGATGCATATAGTACAGTCCCTCGTGCTGCTCAGAAAATTTTGTCAACAACGCTTGATCAGAAACTCCGTGCAGCAGGATGACGCCGCCCGACTCCCGGTCAAAATCAAACAGCAACGGCGCCAGCTTTTTACCAATAAACGTTTTATCCAGGTTCTCGGTATCTATGGGCCGCCTATTCGACAGTTCTGCAAGCTCACGTATGAAGGGTTCAAAAACGGCTGGCTTGAATGGCGTGCCCTGCATTGCAATAGACAAATTTCTCTCGATAGTGTCAATATCCTGCAGGTTTTGTAAATTTGCTTTCTGCGATTGCTGGCTTGGCAGAAAATGCGCCGCCATATCATAACCGTGGATCGTCCCCTCACTCACCAGTTCGTCGAGATACGGCTGCAGCAATTCGGAGTTTCGTAATACCGTTTCTTTGTCTTTGGCGACAACCAGCATCATACTACCGCCATACCAGAACCCCAGATCACTGCGGAGCATTCGTCCTTCTGCGCGCCTGATCTCATTAATTGGGCTTAGTGAATCGACATTCAGATGGAGCACCGGCCGTTGCGAAAATAATAACGCGAAAAGCGATATTAGCAACGCCGCCGGAACCAGGTACTGGACGCGGCAGGCTTTTTGTCCGGCCGTCTTCAGGCAACCATGCAGCGCGGCAAGCCCCGGCATAGCTTCCCTGCCCTTACTGTTCAAAAAAGGCAGTACCCATCTGGAAAATAATGCGGCAACAATCAGACCGACGACGGTAAACAATCCAAGCTGCTGCAGGCCGCCAAAACCAGAGGCCAAAAACGCCCCATACGCCACCACAGTAGAGAGTACACCGAGTCTCAGCGTACGCCAAATTTTCTTAACCCTGGCCGGGTCCGAAGTGGCGCCAGCTCCCATTCCAGGCAACAAATGTATAGGATAATCAACCGCAACGCCGGCCAGCGTTATCCCAAATGCCAGGGTGATACCGTGTACATTGCCAAACACGATTAACACAGCCGCAGTGGCTGCTGCCACACCCATTGCCAAAGGACAAACAACTAAAGCCATCATTCGAAATGAACGATAAACGCATAACAGAAACAGCACGACTATGGCTACCGCAATAATGGTTAAATTTTTAACATCCGCTTTAATATCTTCACTGGACTCCACTGCAAATACTGCGGGCCCCGCCATCACTACCTCGAGATCCGGAACTTTCAATTTTGCATAGATTTCGCGAAGCGCGTTCACCGCATCAATCTGGTTCGACATGTCAGTGATGTCAGTTGCAATCTCAGCAAGCACCAGAGAACGGAGTTCATCATTGGAAAACCAGGCTCCATACTTTTCCAGCGGCCGCTTGTGGCGACTGATTTTGCCTTGCCACTCTTTAAGTAAACCCATAATTTCGCCGCTGGGGTCTCGTTGTAAATATTTTTTCTCAAGCGCAGCGGCCGACGATGCCAGGCCGTTTAACCGGGACTGCAACGCAGTTTTCAGTGCAGAAACCGAAAACGACTCGGATAAATCGTTGTGAGTCAGCAGGTATCGATTTGATTCAAGAAACGCCAGCGCTTCGTCACCCAGCGCGGCTGCACTGTTGGTTACCTTGCTAAAGAATGGAGATTCATTCAACGCAGCGGAAAATTCAATATTAAAGTCTGCCAGTTGCTCGCCGGGCAGTCCGCTAAAACCGAGGAGCACGATATTGCTAGAGGCTCCATTATCGAGTTGATGTCGAAGCAACCTGTCGAATCGTGTTTCGGGGTCTGGCAGAAACAGGCCGAGGTCGGTAGAGACTTCGATGCGTTGGAAAATGGTAAAAAAGCAGGCGATCAGTAGACTCGTTAACAGGCCTGCTTTCAACTGTGCAGATTTCACACTCGACTCCTATTGGGGCGATTAAGTAACCCGGTTTGTAATACGCGCTGGTTAGTTTACAAATTTATATGACAGTTCCAGAGTAGCTTCATCACCATCAGGCCGGATTGTAACAACTTTCCGGATCCTGACATCAGATCCGGACAGATTTATCGCTTCGATATGTTGAAGAATATCATCTGCTTTCGGTTTTAATGTTAACTCCCAGGCCTGTTTTTGCCCCTTCAACTCGATACTGTAATTGTCAGACAGAACTTCGTAGTTACCAGCAAGCATCGCCCGGATACTTTCAATTGCGGCTTTAAGAACCGGATGAGACTCCACTGAATACGTTTGCACAATCACCACGTCTTCCTGTTTTCCCATGCTTGGCGTCTTTTCAATGGTCATGGAATCACCATCAATTACCACTCGCTCATTAAACGGCGTGCGCGTTTGTTTCTCGATATAGTCCGGCGCCCGGTACTCCATCACACCTTTTAAAACGGTATCAGTGATCAGAAAAATGGATTTTTTCGTTTCCACAAAATCAAGTTTGGCGTGCTCTACCTGAGAAAACGCTTCCATCAATGCTTCAATCTTCCACGACGTATCCGCATAAGCGGTCGAACACGCGAACAGTACCGACAGGCAAAATGCTGGTGGCAGCCGAAAAAATGGCAGTTTAGTTATCAAGTGTGGCTGGATATTCATTGTGTTGCATCGATTCGACGGTTGCTGACGATAAATCGAATTTGTTTTCATTAGTCCCACGGCGAACGCAGCAAGTTCCCACAGAGCGGGCCGAGCGGCGATTATAGAGACTAGCGGAGAGAAATTATAGCGTTATGCAGTGAATAACTACTGAATATCGGCTGGTTCAGTTGGCAAATGATCCTTTATTGCAACGGTGGTAATAACCAGCCTATGTTCAAAGTAAACGAGAAAATCAGCATAGTGCCAGGAAGATATCGGCGGGCGGCCCACAGGGTCAGATCTTGAATCTGGCTCTCCATATTTTTTCAATACGGCAGCCACACTCATGCCGCGTACAGGATAGTCGCGTTGCTGTTCAATTTCCCTGAATTCCCTGAATGATTTGTCGGTTTCATCGCCATCAGCCAATATAGCCGCTGAATGACATGTCAGCAAAGCTGCTGCCGACAACGCAATGAATCCCTCCCAAAACTTCGATCTATTGCAATTCATAGTGAAACGATAGCCGATTTTGGGGAAATTGTCGACTACAGCGATAACACTGCGCCGAGTTATGCGGGCTTCGGCGGCAGCTACGGTCGAATAAAATGAAATGGTTTGGCAAATAGGTGACAAAGAAACCCAAACAGGATCAATGCGCCAGCCTGATGAGCGACACCCAGCGCCACAGGAACTCGTAGTACTAACGTACTAATACCGAGTCCAATTTGCAGCACCAGGCAAAATAAAAGAATAACCGGGATCAGAGCGCTTCCCCGGTCAGCCGAGCTAAACATTTTGATTGCCATTAATAACACGGTAATGCTAATTATCAACGCCAGACCTCGATGAAAAAACTGAATTGCCACAGGGTTTTCGAAAATATTCAGCCATACCGGCTGCATCGACCAGATTTGATCCGGCATCCAGACACCCTCCATTGTTGGAAATGTGTTGAAAATAAACCCGGCATGAGTGCCGGCCATAAATCCGCCACTTCCGATCATCACGAAAACCATAACCAGAACAGCTACCCCCCACGGCCGGCAATTTTCGATGAAATCGGCGGCGGGTTTTTGAGTTAAACCGACAATACAACGCAACAGGTAGCCGTAAATCAGAACTGCAACCAACAAGTGTAAAGTGAGCCGGTATTGACTAACCGCCGGATTATCCACCAAGCCGCTTTTTACCATATACCAGCCTAGCCCCCCCTGCACAGCGCCGAGAATAAACAGACCAAACAATCTGATTTTTAGCGCCCCCGGCAAATTCCCGCGTAAACTAAAATAAATTAAGGGCACGAAAAACACCAAACCGATTATGCGCCCCAAAAGTCGATGGCCGTACTCCATCAGATAGATAAACCTGAAGTATCCAGGCGCGACGGCAGCGTTGACCAGTTTGTACTCGGGAAACTGTTTGTACTGATCAAAAGCATATTGCCACTGCTGTAAAGATAACGGTGGCAATACTCCCATTAGCGGTTGCCAGTCGACCATGGAAAGTCCGGAGCCGGTGAGTCTGACAGCGCCGCCAAACAACACCATACAAAACACCAACAGACAACAAACCCCCAGCCAGATTACAAGCTGCTTACGTGTGCGATCTGTCATTGCAGTGGCTATCAAGTCAATCCATTAAGCGGGGAAAATCATAAAGTCCAACAGCAACCCTTACTTAAGTGTGCGGGTAAAGATGACCGTTAAACAGTCCAGACGGGAGGACGTATCTCTTCAACAAATCAACTAACCGTCGGCCCAGTTTTGAAAGATCAGGGAACAGTTCGTGCCGCCAAATCCGAAACTGTTACTCATCGCCAGATTCAGATCCGCTACCTCCATGGTGCTATCGACAATGGGGAATCCTGCTGCATTTTCGTCCAGATTCTGGATATTGGCTGAAGCGGAAATGTAGCCGTGCTGCATCATCAACAGCGTATAAATTGACTCATTCACGCCGGCTGCACCCAGTGCGTGGCCACTAAGCGATTTTGTAGCGCTGATTAAGGGGATATCTTGCCCAAATACGCTTCGAATCGCTTCAAGCTCTTTGGTATCACCGACGGGGGTGCTGGTGCCGTGTGCATTTATATACTGAACCGGTGAGTGCAGATTCTGCATCGCTTGTTTCATACAACGAGCCGCTCCCTCTCCGGATGGTTGAACCATGTCATAACCGTCTGAGGTTGCACCATAGCCAACCAGTTCAGCGATAATATTGGCACCGCGTTTTTGTGCATGCGCCAGATCCTCGAGAACAACAACGCCTGCTCCGCCGGAAATAACGAATCCATCACGATCACGATCATAAGGTCTGGAAGCTAACTCAGGGGTATCATTGTAGTTCGAAGACAATGCGCCCATTCCATCGAACAATACCGACAATGACCAGTGCAGTTCCTCGCCACCACCGGCAAAAATAATATCCTGTTTGCCAAGCTGAATGAGTTCCGCGCCGTGACCTATGCAGTGTGCGCTGGTGGAGCAAGCGGAACTGATTGAGTAGGATACCCCTTTAATTTTGAATGCGGTGCCGACACAGGCAGGAATTGTGCTCGCCATCGTCTTTGTGACCATATACGGACCAACCCTTTTGACGCCGCGTTCGCGTAACGCATCTGCGGCCTTAACAATATTTTCCGGGGATGCGCCGCCGGTTCCCAATAACAGCCCGGTTCGTTCACTACTGATTAATTCTTCATCAAGCCCTGCATGAGCAACCGCCTCCCGCATCGCAATATAGCTATAAGCCGCGGCATCACCCATAAATCGATACAGCTTGCGATCAATCATCGATTGTGCATCAATCGCTATCGATCCATGCACCTGACTGCGCATCCCGAGTTCTGCATAATCTTCGGCTTTGACGATGCCAGAGCGACCGTCGATCAAAGACTGCTGAACCTCTTCTTTGTTGTTACCGAGACTGCAAACGATACCGTATCCGGTTATAACGACTCTTTTCATATTTTGTTGCCCGCGTATATCGGGGTGGTTATCAAGGCCAAACGGCCTGATATCATTATTGCACGCATGAACCTTATAAAATCGGGGCTGGGGTGATCATTACAACGGCAAAAACGCCTGTTTTCGGTTCTCACTTTCAGTTTCAAGCCAATAGCAGTAAATCTATTTGACACTTAAAAGGATTCGGCGTTCTTCAGCAGGCCGACCCGTAAATCGCTACACTTATATACCGGTTGACCATCAACATCGACCACTCCGTCAGCGACTCCCATAACCAGTTTTCTCATGACCACCCGCTTGAAATCTATTCTATAGGTAACCAATTTGGAATCCGGTGTGATTTGTCCGCTGAATTTGATTTCTCCAGCACCCAGTGCACGACCATGGCCTTCTCCACCACGCCAACCCAGCGAAAACCCGACCAGCTGCCACAAAGCGTCCAGACCAAGGCATCCCGGCATCACTGGGTCTCCGTCGAAGTGGCAATCAAAAAACCAGAGATCAGGTGTTATATCCAGTTCAGCAATAACCAGCCCTTTGCTGTTTGCGCCGCCGTCATCATCGATATGCGTTATCCGGTCACACATCAACATATTGGGTAATGGCAGTTGCGCGTTTCCAGGTCCAAACAATCGGCCGTGTCCGCATTCGAGCAAATCTTCCCTGCTATACTGATTCTTTATCAATTCGGCAACTCCATAATATTTCTAAAGGTAAAATAGCGACGTTAATTTATTTGGTGGTTTATTTTACCCCAGTACAGGATTAATCACACTGCACAAATACTGCTGGTACGCAACCTGGTATCGAACAAGCCGGGCTTAAGATTCCGGTTACCTTTCCAGAGCTGAATCCCGGCTCGTAAAAAGCCGAGGGACCAAGCCTCTCGGCTCTATTTTCAATTCACTTCAGGGAACTATCCCTGTCTATTCATTAAGGGGTAACGAATTGTCCCGCTAACCGCCGATATAGGACATTTCAACTTTTTGCAAATTCCCTGTTTCCGGTATTACTGAATCACCCTGTTTTCGGCGCATGGAATACTGATCTTCACGATTGCTCCAGATTTTGCCAAGCCTTTGAATTAAAGCTTCATCTGAGTCACCGCTTTCAATATCTGATTTCAAATCATAGCCGTTGGCTGCGAACAAACAACTAAACAGCTCACCTCTTGCGGACAGTCGCGCCCTGGCGCAGTCTCCGCAAAATGGCTGGGTAATCGAAGAAATAACCCCAATCTCGCCGCTGCCGTCCTGGAAGTGCCAACGACGAGCCACCTCAGCTTTGTAGTTACGGTCCACCGCTTCGAGAGCGTGCTCTGTTCTGATTGTCTGAATAATCTCAGCTGCTGTGAACACTTTATCCAGGTTCCAGTTATTGTAATTGCCAACATCCATAAATTCGATGAAACGTAAAATTACGCCGCTTCCCTTAAAATGATTTACCATCGGCAAAATATCCGAATGATTGACCCCCTTTTGGACAACCATATTAACCTTTACCACATCAAACTCCGCTGCCATTGCATTTTCTATTCCCAACAGAATATCTTCCAACGGAACGGGTATTGGATTGATGGTTTGATAAATATCGGCAGATAGTGCGTCCAGACTGATATTCAGCCTTCTGACACCGGCTTGCCGAAGTGTATTCGCACGCTGAGCTGTCAAAAGTGATGCATTCGTTGTTAGCGCGATATCATCGATATTATCGATACTCGAAATTCCAGATATCAATTTTTCGAGATCTTTTCGAAGTAATGGTTCGCCTCCGGTCAATCGAATTTTACTCACACCCAGTTTTGAAAATAATTTGACGAGCCTGCAAATTTGTTCATAAGACAATAGTGCATCAGGTCTCAGGAAAGGATAGCCTTTGCCAAACACTGCTTTTGGCATGCAATATCCGCAACGAAAATTACATCTATCCGTTACCGATATTCTTAAATCTCTTAATGGCCTGTTCAGGGTATCAAGCAGCACACTATCCACCTTGTATTGCTGGCCACACGGTTAATACATCTCCGTCCTGCAACGAATCAGAATGCCTGTCCTCTGGCAAAAATCTGCCGTTTAGCATCATTGTTCTAACTTCATTTTCAGGAATATTAAATTTTTGCATAATTTCAAGCGCAGAAATGGGGGCAATCTGATCAATTTCGACACTATTGTCATCGGAGGAATTCGGCAAATATTCCATTAAGCCGGAAAAAAGCTTAAGCGTGATTCTCATCATTATCCTCCTCCACGGTGGAGATATTTTTTAAAACGATCGAGAAATGTCCGATACTGTAATTCGTTAAAGTTTTCAAACTGAATCATGACATCAATAACAGGCAGTGCTATTGCGGCAATTTTTCGACTTCGTTCCGGGCTTATCGTCAGTACAGCAGTCTGATTTTTGTGTGTGATTCGGTATTCAAGATCCGCTGACTTGCTCACGGAATAAGGGGCTACCGCATTTGGCAGCCCTTTTAACAGTTCGCGGTGAGTAAATCCCATCTCTGCCCTGTAGTCTGGCTTAGAATCGGTCATCCGCCTGCTACCGGAGGCCAAATTGCCAGGGTGTCTTTCTCCTTCATCGGCGTATCTCGAGCAGCGTCTTCGAGATAAATACCATTTAACAATACCAGATGAACTTCGGGTTTTGGCATTGCGTGTTGTTCGATCAGCTGATTTGGAGTGGTGTTATTGTCCACTTCAAGCCAAACAGCATTCTTCACTGCGCTATCCGGCAGATAGTCGGCAAGGGAAGCGAATAATTTGAATTGAACCTGCATACCAGAAAATGATTCGGGTCAGAAGAAACCGGCTATACAATTCGCAAAAGCCTGATTTGCTACAATGTACCGCTGACCGCTACAAATCAGACTCCCTGGGTAGCAGCAAGGTACGCTTCCATAATCCGTAAAGGGTTCTCCATTAATCGGTCTTTCCAGGCTCCCAGAGGGAAACGCCCCTGTACGAGACCGCGCAGAACACCAATATGTTGCGTCATCCCCAGGGTATTTGCACCAATTAAACGATCACCGTCGAATTGAAGTTGCAGATAGCGGAAATTATCCTCATCAACCAGAGTGGCCGAATCACCGCCTTCAACTCCCTCCCACTGACCGTACGAAGCAGAAATCAAACCCATGGTATCGAGAACGTTCATCAGCACCGCGCCCTGGTGCGCCACCGAGCCATGGTCAACCATATTGCTCGCCGCAATACGCCCGTGATCCACGGCTGTAGGTTGAATCGCCTGCACACTATATTCTCCTGTAGAAAAATCCTTGCCACAGGCGACATCGCCAGCGGCATAGATTGCCGCTACAGACGAACGCATGTTTTCGTCAATGACAACGGCGCCATTCGACATCTCAACGTCAGAGCCTTCAAGCAAGCAAGCATTGGCACGTACCCCGGCGGCAGATATCACCAACTCCGCTTCAACCTCCCGATCACCGCTTATCCTGACCGTTACGTTGTCGCCTGATTGCTCAATCGCTTCGACCTGGGAACGGGTCATGACATTTACGCCTTTTCCTTTACACCATTTTTCAAGCATAGTGCCGCAGGTTTCATCGAGCATTCTCGGCACCATGCGATTTCCCATTTCAACCACCGTCAGATTCGCACCAGAAGAAACCAACGCCTCAAGGATAATGCAGCCGATAAAACCCGCTCCAATAAGCACAACCGATGCGCCGGGTTTTATTCCGCCGCTAATTTTTCGGGCATCTTCCAGCGTCCAGCAATTCGTCACCCGGGGATGATTGATTCCGGCAATCGGCGGCAAAATGGGAGTGGATCCGGAGGCCACGAGAAGCGCATCGTAGTCGAGACTTCCACCGCTTGCCAGTTTGACATTCTTCGCTTTAGCATCAACTGATTCCACAGTATCAACCACGACGCTGATCCCGGCACTGTCAAAATGTAAATCCGTTTTTCGCAGATAAGTACCGCGCTCATCGATATTGTCAATCAACAAATAAGGGATAGCCATTCTCGAATAAGGTGGCTCAGGCTCATTCCCAACAATCGTCACTTCCGCCGAAGGATCCAGCTTCTTAATGGTTTCAGCGGCGACGACCCCGGCAGGGCCGGCGCCTACAATGACATGCTTCATGCGGGTAGCGAAAATTTCTTGCGGGTGTCGTCGGTTAATTGACCTTCCGCTGTCCAGCCTCGCAATTCATAGTATTCAGGCAGCATTACATCCAAACCACTAACTTTACCTTCCGCAGGGCCGGTTTTCGCCGCCTCTTTTAACAATCGGGGGGGCAACGTATCATCTGCTCCGGTGAGACCGGCACGCATGTTGTATTCACGTTCCAGATTCCAGATTCGCTCCCCGGCCTCAAGCAATCGATCAACGCTCCAATCACCTTCACACGCCGCATCAATCTGCGGAGCCATATTATCAAGTGTCCAGGCAAAGGTTGTGAAAATACAAAGCCCCATTGAATCAACCGCTGCTGTGGCATCCTGAAACGCTTTAACCAGACCGGCTTTACCTTCGGTAACCAACGGATCGGTTTTTTCAGGAATCCCCAGAACTTCAGAGGCAACAGTATAACTTCTGAGGTGACAGGCACCACGGTTAGAGGTTGCATACGTTAAGCCCATACCCTGAATACCGCGAGGATCGTAAGCCGGAAATTCCTGGCCTTTCACTGTCATGGATAATTCCGGATGGCCATATTTTTCACATAAACGCTTGGAACCCAAGCCCAATTCCGCACCAAATCCTTCGCCGCTGGCGACAACATCGGCGCACCAGACCAGCGCTTCTGCTGAACCGAAATTTAATTCCATACCGCCGGTTTCTTGGGTGGTGATGGCGCCCTTCTCAAACAACTCCATCGCTGCCGCGACTGTGGCGCCGAAGGAAATCGGATCCATACCGTCTTCGTTGCAAATAAAGTTGGTATACGTCAATGCATCGAGATCACCGACACCGGTATCTGCACCCATTGCCCAGGCTGCTTCGTATTCCAAGCCACCTGAGTTGTTCCAGTATTCAGGCTTATTCTCAACAGAGAAGTGGCCTTTATCGATGGTCGATATTCGCCCACAGGCAATCGTGCAGCCGAAACACGCCGCATTGGTTGTCAGGTTTGGCTTGCCGTCACTTTCTCTGGGTTCAGCCATCGCTTCGGCAGAAATTTTATTTGCATCTTCGAATTGCACGTCCTGCATGTTTCGAGCCGGCAGCGCGCCAACTTCATTTATGACGTTCATTAAAACCTGCGTCCCCATCGCCGGCAATCCTTGTCCGGTTACGGCATTATCAGCCAGCACCTGCTTTTGTTCCATAGTACTGGCCAAAAATCGTGCCGGATCTTTTATGTTACCAACGCCTTGAGTACCCCGAATCGCAATCGCTTTCAGATTTTTCGATGCCATGACGGTACCAACACCGGATCGGCCTGCGGCACGATGCAAATCATTTACAATCGCAGCGTACAGACAACCTGCTTCCGCAGAGCGACCAATCGCGGCGATACGGGTTTGTGAATCATTGGCTTTTTCGTGAATCAGCTTATCCGTTTGCCAAACTGATTTGCCCCACAAGTCATCCGCGGCAACGAGTTCTGCTTTATCGTTAATAATGTTAAGCATCACCGGTGAAGGCGACTTGCCTTCGCAGATGATCATATCCCAGCCTGCTGATTTCATCTCAGCGCCAATAAAACCGCCAGAATTAGAACAGGCAATCGTACCCGTCAACGGACTTTTGGTGATTACCGAATAGCGCCCGCCCGTAGAGGCCATGGTTCCAGTGAGTGGCCCGGTTGCAAATATAATTTTGTTATCCGGCCCTAAGGCATCGCATTTTGGGTCTGTTTCTTCAAACATATAGCGCGTTGCAAGCCCGCGCTGACCAATATATTCCGCAGCCCACTCCATATTTAAAGGTTCGGCGGTTACGGTACCTTCGCTCAGATTAACGCGGAGAATTTTTTCTGTCCAGCTCATGATATCCCCCTACGCCGAAGCAGCGTTGTCCGTTTTTGCAGCCCAGGCTCGCATTTTATCGAGCCCCGTAGCATCTGCATCAACATAGGTTATCGCTTCAGTAGGACAGGCCGTTGCGCATTTTGGATCGCCGCCGCAAAGGTCGCATTTCACAACCTTGCCGGAATCCTGGTTGTAGTTCACGGTTCCGAATGGACAGGCAATGGTGCAGACTTTACAGCCGACGCAAACCGAATCACTGACTTCCATTGCGCCGGTCTCCCTGTTCATTGTTATGGCTTCTACGGGGCACGCGTGCAAACACCAGGCCTCGTCGCATTGCGTGCAGGTATAGGGCACAAAACGCCCTTCATCGTGAAAAGTAAAAACCTTGATTCGGGATTTCGCCGGGTTGAAAATTCCTTCGTTCTCAAACGAACACGCCATTTCGCATTGCAAACAGCCTGTACATTTTTCCGGGTCAATGTTGAGTGATCGTAGCATCTTAATTCTCCTGTATTGGCATCATCTAAAAGTTCTGTTTTACCTCTATTTTGTACTTGTCCGATAATGTAAAATCCGGTTTCAAGCATTTTTATAGGCAAACGATATCATTTAGACAGCATATTCTCAATGCTTGTGCGCTATTTTTGATCAGAATAGTCGGGTCAACTCACTGGGTTGCAACAGAATGCAGGTTGGTTTCTAATCGAATTTATGTCTGAAAATGCACAAATCAAGGTCACGGTAGTCCCGCAATACCTCGAAGACCAGTCTATTCCGGAAAACAATCGGTATGTTTTTGCGTATACTGTACTGATGGAAAATCAGGGAGAAACGGCGGCACAGCTGTTAACCCGACATTGGGTTATCACCGATTCCGATGGAAAAACAGCAGAAGTTCGCGGCCCCGGTGTTGTCGGAGAACAGCCGCATTTAAAACCAGGGGAAAGTTTTCAATACACCAGCGGCGCAATACTGGAAACCCCGTTGGGATCGATGATGGGCAGCTATCAAATGCGCAATGAAAACGGTGATCTGTTCGACGCGCAAATTCCGGCCTTTACTTTGTCTGCAGAAATCACTTTTCACTAAGATACCGACAACGGCGGTTAATTTATGATTTCAGCAGCCTGCCATGCTCAATATGCGACCAGGCGCGGTAGCTCCTTACGTGGCTCACCGGATCATGAACGCGAATGATATCGACACCCTGAGCGCACAGTGATAGCGAGATCCCCAATGTTTCGAGATCTCTGTTTTGCGAAGGCGTATCGGTAAAACTGCCCATAAACGATTTTCGCGAATGCCCAATCAACAATCGTAAGCCCGCTTGACGCAGCGTCTGGCACTGACCGAGCAACTGCTGGGACTGCAGCGGATTGGTACCAAACCCGATGCCTGGATCAACAATCAGTTTGCTCAGATCCAGTCCGGCATCAAGCCAGTTTTCCATTTTTCGTTCTAGCCATTGGCAAATTTGCATCACCGCCGATTCATCTGTTGGCAGTTTCACCTTTGGGTCTACAGGGACCGTCACACTGTGCATGGCGACGGCGTGACAGCCATTGTGTTTAACCAAATCAATAATATTTGGATCGGCCAGGCCGGTGACATCATTGATGATATTCGCGCCGCTATCGATAGCCTTTAGCAGCGTTTTCCAGTTTCGGCTATCAATTGAAATCTGCGGCTTTAAAACGTGATGATCAAACCGCTCATGAATCAGCTCAAAAACCGGACTTAGCCGCCTCCACTCTTCCTCAGTGGAAACTGAAGCCGCATTTGGTCGAGTAGATTCCGCACCAAGATCAATAATCTGCACCGTATGGTGATCCATTTCCGTGAGTCTTTTTTGCACCTCTGAAATACTGTCCAATGCCCCTCCATCTGAAAATGAATCGGCGGTCAGATTTAAAATTCCCATCCATAACGGGATTGGTTTGATGGACTGACTCAATTCAAATACCGTTTTCCCCAGTCCGGGAATAGTCAAATCAGGTTTAATATGCAACAAAGGCGTGATGACAAAAGCCCGATGCGCTATTCCGCAGTGCGGAATAACCAGATTCTCATGACGAATTATTTCTTCATGCCAGACCAGCAGATCGATATCAATGGGCCTGGGTGACCAGCGCTCCGCAGGCTGGCGTCCGAGCCCGGATTCGATTGTTTTTGCAATCGCCAGTCCCTGCTCTGCCGACCAGACGGTATTACCGCAAACAACACAGTTTAAATACGGCCGGTTCCATTCCGGTCGGGCAGCGTCCGGCAATAGCGCAGGAGACTCCACCAACGGCGAAATCGCTGCCAATTCAAAACCCTCTGAGACAAGCCGCTTAATCGCTTTTGCGATGTTGCGTTTGCGATTCCCCCGGTTCGAACCCAGTCCCAGATAAATCATCCGTTGGCGAACGAAAAGACAGGGCAGAAAAACACCATCGAGCGCATTGCCTTACGAGACTGTGCAAAAATCCCATATTCGTCGTTCCTGCGAAATGGGTCATTCCCGCAACATTCGTCATTCCCGCGAAATGGGTCATTCCCGCGAAAGCGGGAACCCAGTAAAACAGCCAAACCCGCAAGGGTTTTCCACCTGTAACGCGACCTGGTGAGGGTTTCTTGCACAGTCTCTTACGCCAGACTCCTGATTAACGCACTGACAAAATGTTCGCCCTGGGCGAGCTGATCCAGCTCGACGTATTCATCCGGTTTGTGCGCTTGCTCGATACTGCCGGGGCCACAAACGATGGTTGATATTCCGGCTTGCTGGAAATGCCCGCCTTCAGTGCCATAACTTACTTTTCCCGGGATTTCAGTCGTTCCCAGCAATGCTGAAATCATTGCAATCAGGGGGTCATCTTCCGCCGTATTCATTGCCGGATAATCGGCCAGCGTATGCCAGTCCACAGCGGTATTGCGGTCCACCTCGTGCATTGACGGTATCAGTTGCTGATTCGTATAGTCCTCCAGCGCTTTGAACAGCGGCAGCGTTGGCTGATTTGGCAGGTTGCGAATCTCAAAATCAAATTGGCAGTGGTCTGGAATAATATTGTTCACCGTTCCGCCGTTAATCACGCCCGAATGCAGGGTGGTATATGGTGGATCAAACTGCTCGTCAAACGGCCCCTGCTGCTGAATCTGGCGCTGCATATCATCCATTCTGGAAATGATTCGCGATGCTACGGTATTCGCGTTCACACCCTGATTCACCAAAGAAGAGTGCGCTGATTTTCCGTGTACACAGCAGCGTTTGAACAACATCCCTTTGTGAGCGCGAATGACCGCCATACCGGTCGGCTCACCGATAATACAGGCTTTGGGTAAAACCGGTTTGTTTTTGAGTTCAGCGAGTAACTCCGTCACGCCTAAACAACCAATTTCTTCATCGTAGGAAAACGCAAAATGAATCGGAATATCAAGCTCAGCATTGAGAATCTCCTCCGTCTTCATCAAACAGATTGCGATGAAACCTTTCATGTCACAAGCGCCTCGACCAAACAGTCGGTGACCTCGGATTTCGGTCTGGAAGGGATCACTTGACCACTCCTGGCCATCAATGGGTACGACATCGGTGTGTCCGGACAGCACGATTCCGGCTTCGCAACTGGCGCCAAGTGTTGCAAATAAATTGGCTTTCTTGCGGTCTGCATCAAACGTCAGTTCTGACTGCACCCCATGGGGCTCAAGCAGCGACTGGATAAATTCAATTAGCTGTAAATTAGAGTTTCGGCTGGTAGTATCAAATGCAATGAGCTTCGATAATAAATCCAGGGTTGACTGATCAGGTTGCATAGGTCAGATTACCATTAAATATGTTTGTTAGTTGAATAGTTTGTCTATTGATTGCCGTACGATGTCAGGAAAAATTAAATGAAAGTTGCACAATTATATACGTATCCGGTCAAATCACTCGCCGGATTCTCGCTGCAAACCGCCGAATTGACTCGCAGCGGGTTTCAATACGATCGACAGTGGATGGTGGTTAAGCCAGATGGGCAGTTTATGACACAAAGAAGCCACCCGCAAATGGCTTTGCTACAAAGCCGAATTGAACAGGGTCGGCTGGTGCTATCGAGTTTTGCTATGGAAGATTATACGGTTGACAATACCGATGAGAACAACCCGCAACGATTAAAAACCGACGTTTGGGGAGATAGTGTAAACGGCATCGTCCACAAATCCGCTACCAGTGAATGGTTAAGCGACGCATTGGGCGAGAACTGCAAACTATTGTCATTCCCGCAAAGTGAAAAACGCCAATGCGATCTCACGCTGTCTGCTGAGGGTGACCACACTTTGTTTGCCGATGCTTTTCCAATCCTGGTTATCTCGCAGGAGTCACTGGATGACTTGAACGACAAACTGGATTCGGCCGTTGGAATGAATCGGTTTCGGCCCAATATTGTGATTCAGGGCGGCGACCCTTTTGCCGAAGACCATTGGAAAAACATTGAAATCGGCAACACAGGGCTGCGCGGCGCAGGCGGTTGTTCACGCTGTTCTGTTCCAACGGTTGACCCGGAAACCGGCGCGCTCACCGGCCCTGAACCGATGCACACGCTTTCGACCTATCGGCAAAAAGATGATGGCGAGGTATATTTCGGTTTAAACATGATTCCGCAATCCAGCGGAAGCATTCGCGTTGGTGATGAGATTCGCGTTTTCAATTAACCGGACTGAATCCCCCTATCCACAACCCCAGGTCAGATTTTATTGAATTCTGATAAAATCTGACCCTCTATACCGTTAGATCATTTACTTTTAATGCCATGACCACAGAATTCAATCTGGTGGAATACGAAATTCCCGACGAACCTTTCTACGCTCCGCAAAATAACGAAATCGGGATTTTTGAGGCCGCCTGTCGAAACGGTATTCCGGTACTGCTCAAGGGCCCGACCGGTTGTGGGAAAACTCGCTTCATGGCGCATATGGCGTGGAAGTTGAAAAGACCGCTCATTACCGTTTCCTGCCACGACGATCTGACTGCCGCCGACCTGGTTGGACGATATCTGATTGTCGGTGGTGAAACGCGCTGGTGCGACGGCCCGCTTAGCCGAGCGGTTCGTGGCGGTGGAATCTGTTATCTGGACGAGATCGTCGAAGCCCGAAAAGACACCACAGTGGTGATCCATCCGTTGGCAGACGACCGACGAGCATTACCGATTGAGAAAACCGGCGAACTTTTAACCGCATGCGCAGACTTTTGTTTGGCTGTTTCCTATAACCCCGGTTATCAGAGTGTCTTAAAAGATCTGAAACAAAGCACTCGGCAACGATTTGTTTCCATCGAATTTGACTATCCACCGGCCATTCAGGAAACCGAAATCATCGTGAAAGAATCCGGCTTACAGGAGGAAATGGCGGCTCGTCTGGTTAAATTTGCCGGCATGACACGAAATCTTAAAGGCAGTGGCCTTGAAGAAGGTGCCAGTACCCGGCTGCTTGTTCACGCTGGAAAGTTGATGAGCAGCGGGATTGCGCCGCAAACCGCTTGCCGCAGCGCAATTTCTGAAACCCTTACAGACGACCCGGAAATGTTAAAAGCGGTACACGAATTGAGTGCATCACTGTTTTAATACACCTGGCAGCTATTACAGAAAACCCCGCGCATCCGGCAACTGATACAAAATACGAGAACACAATATAATATGGCTTCAGACAATCACAAGCAACAGGCAGCAGAGGCCGCATTGGAGTACATTCAATATGACGATGTCGTTGGAGTGGGTACCGGCTCAACCGCAAATTTCTTTATTGATGCACTGGCTTCCATCAAGGGGAAAATCAACGGCGCCGTTGCCAGTTCTGAAGCCAGTGCAGAACGCTTGAAGTCTCACGGCATCCCTGTTCTGGCGTTATCCAGTGTTGGCAGTCTGCCAATCTATGTCGATGGTGCTGACGAATCCACCCGCCATCTGCACCTGATTAAAGGCGGCGGCGGTGCCCTCACGCGGGAAAAAATTGTTGCCCACGCTTCGCAAAAATTTGTTTGTATTGCCGATGACAGTAAACTGGTGGATCGTCTGGGAGCATTCCCGCTTCCTCTGGAGGTCATCGCGATGGCACAAAGCATGATTGCACGAGAAATGGTTCGCCTCGGAGGGCAGCCTCAGCTTCGTACCGGCTTTATCACGGACAACGGCAATGTGATTATTGATGTGCGAAATCTGAGCATTGAAAATCCGCCAGAAATGGAAAACCAGATCAATAAATTGCCCGGCGTAGTCACCGTTGGCCTGTTTGCGAATCGGGGTGCGGATGTGCTTTTACTCGGTGGAAAACAGGGTGTTACAAAATACGAAAATGCTTAATCTGAAAATGCTTAGAGCCGCCCTCCTTGGCGGATTTCTCGCAACCCTGACAGGTTGCTCGGACGCGCTTGATTCCGAATCCCAATTCAAGGAAATGCTCGCTGCCATGGAGCAGGCAATTGAGAACCGTGACATTGATTCATTTATGGATCATATTGATCCACACTATCATGACAGCCAGTCGCGCGGCTGGAAAGATATCCGGCGTATCGCACAATTGCAGGTACTGAGAAACAAAAAATTGCACGTTTACAAACACATCACAAAAATCGATTTTGTCGAGGACGAGTCTGCGGATCTGGATCTGCTTGTGGCAATAGCGGCAAAACCCATAAAATCAGCCGAATCCCTTAGCGGTATGCGCGCCGAGTTGATGCAGTTTCAGGTCAGTTTCGTTTACCAGGATGATACCTGGAGAGCCACTTCAGCGGAATGGGCAAGAGCGCATTTAGGGGATTTTTTCTAGCGCCGATGCTAACGAAAGAACCACCCGTTTTACGGACTGATATTGACTTAACTTTAATACCGAAAACCCTTTGCATCATTCAAAAAAAACCCGCTTGAGCGAGACCCCGAAAACCAGAACGGGATTAATGCGGTCAGCATTTTTCAGCAGACTGGCTTGCCTGATCTGCGCTATTGTGATCGTCTCACCAATAGCGCACAGCCAGACAGCGCCACTTCCGGAACTCGGCGATAGCGCTACCCGGCATCTGAATCCCCTTCAGGAGGCGGCGATTGGTCAAAATTTTTATCGTCATCTGCTTACCAATGCGGATTTTATTACCGACTACGAACTTCGCGACTATCTGCAAAACCTTGGAGAGCGTGTTGGTATCCATGCGGATTTGCGTGGCCTTGAACTCACTTTTAGTCTGGTTAAAGATAATAGCCTGAACGCTTTTGCCGTACCCGGTGGCTATATCACGTTCCATTCCGGGTTAATCATGTCGACCGAATCCGAGAGTCAACTGGCTTCGGTAATCGGTCACGAAATTGCCCACCTCACCCAGCGTCATCTGCCACGCCTGCTGGCTCGAGCCGATGCCCAGAAACTGCCGGCTATCGCGGTAATACTGGGTTCCATACTGATTGGCGGTCAGGCTGGAGTCGCCGGGATTACGGCTACCAGTGCCGCATTGGCGGGAAACCGGCTGCGCTATTCTCGGGAATTTGAGAAGGAAGCGGATGCCATTGGCATTAAATTACTTGCTGAGGCGCAGTATGACCCTAATGCCATGGCGGCGTTTTTCGGCAAACTCGAACGCTTTACCCGGCACGATAGCGCCGCTGTTCCGGATTTTTTAAAAACCCACCCGGTATCGTATTCCCGAGTGGCCGAATCTGAAATTCGCGCAAAAGACTACCCGACAGTCAATCACCAAAGCAGCTTCGAATACTATCTTGCGCGCTCACGTATTCGCGCGCTGTTAATTGACAGACAGGATGACCCCATTTTATTTTTTGACGACCAGCTTAAATCAGCCAATGAACTGAAACGCGAAGCAGCCCAATATGGCGCTGCCGCGGTTTATCTTGATAAGCGCGAGGCAGAAAAAGCACAAACTGCGTTAGGCACACTGGGGCAAAAATATGCCGACCATCCGTGGATTCAAGTGCTTCAGGCAGAAATCGAGTTTAATCTTGGGCTGCACCAGCAAGCCATTGATCGATTGCTTCAGGTGCAGCAGGCGCATCCTGAAAAACTGTTTATCGCCTATAATCTCGCACGGGCCTATCTCGACAACGATCAGGCCGAGCTGGCAAAAAAATCCTTACGCTATCATATTCGCAGAAACCCCGAAAATTATGAGCTCTATTCGCTGTTATCCGATAGCAACGCTAAACTGGGGCTGGTGGCAGAGGCGCATCAGGCAAAAGCCGAATATCACGCCATACTCGGCAATTATGAGCGCGCCGTTGTCATCCTCAAACAGTCCCTTAAGGAAACAGACCCGAATAGCTATCTGGGGCAAAGCATCAAGGCGAGAATTCCGCAACTGGAAGAACTTGAACGGCTGCAGAAGCTGGCACTTGAGTTTTAACGCCGGCTGCGAACCCGTGGGTGTTTTCGGCAAACGAATTTTGATATCGCTTGCCGGTCGGGCTGCACCACTTTTGAATTGCATGCTGAATACAACCCTGTCCAGCGAATTCCGAAACTTTGATTTTCTGACGATGGTCTTTTTGGGATTGGCATTATGCGCGGTCAATAATCCGGTATTTGCACAAACCCTGCCGAATCAACAACAATGCCGAACGCTTTGGCAACAATCGGCCCAAATAAAACCCGAAATAGAAGGCTGGTGTCTTGTTTTGGACGACAGTAAAGGTCATTGTCTGAGTTGCCACGCCGTATCGGATGGCTCGACTTTGATTAACGCCGCGTCTGCGGGGAATCTTGGCCCGGTACTGTTCGAATTGTCGAAATCCTATCGTGATCGAAGTGATTTGCGTTCTGTCATTGTCGAGGCATCGGGCAAATTCCCCGACACGGTCATGCCACCTTACGGAAAACACCAAATTCTCAGCCCGGCTGAAATTGATCTGGTGGTAAAATTTTTGTTGCGTATTTAGCAGCCACCGCCCATGAGAGACCGTGCAAAAACCCAACATCCGTTATTCCTGCGAAAGAGACTGTGCAAGAAACCCGTATTCGTCATTCCTGTACCACCTCCGTCATTCCTATACCACCTCCGTCATTCCTGCGAAGGAGACTGTGCAAAAAAACCACCACCCTTGGTCACATTCTCATTACTGCCCTAATTCACCGACGTTGCTGGCATTTCAAACCAATACACCATCCCTGCAAAAATACCCAATAATGACGGTAATAAACATCCAAACCCTAGCTTAATTATGATATAATAACAAACCTAACTAGCTGATTCTAATCATTAAATAGAGGCTTTATGAGTGATTACATACGTGGATTAAATCGCCAACAACAACTGTTATTTCCAGAGCGGCTAGAGGACTATGTCGGCGAGAATGATCCAGTTCGTGTTATTGATGCCTATGTCGATAGCTTAGAGGTGGATGCCTTAGACTTTAAGACCAAATACAGTGACAAAAACAACAATGGTCGCCCCGCTTTTTGCCCAAAATTGATGCTGAAACTGTATATCTATGGCTATACCAACAAAATAAGAAGCTCCCGCCTTCTAGCTCGGGAGGCGCATAGAAATATCGAGCTTATCTGGTTGTTGCAAGGCTTAAAACCCACCTATAAGACGATCGCGAATTTTAGAAAAAATAATGCCGCCGCACTCAAGAATACGTTTAAGGAATTTGTTTTGTTGTGCCAAAACATCAATCTCATTGAAGGTCAATTAGTGGCACTGGATGGAGCGTTTTTGCGAGCCAATGCGTCCAAAAATACCTTGATTGTTAAAGCCACTGTGGATAAAAAAATAGCCAGGGTAACGCAGGCTATTGAGGACTACCTGAACTTATTAAACACCACAGACCAGCAGGAGGAACCGGAACAGACTCTGGATAATCCTGATTTGATTGATAAAATACAAGCACTTAAAGAGCGCAAACAAAAGCTGGAAGAGGATTTGAATACCTTAGAGCAATTGGACAAGAAGCAACATAACACAACCGACCCGGATGCCGCATTGATGTGCAAACCAGCGCATCATCTGGTCGCTTATAACTGCCAAATTGCGGTGGATGACAAAGCAAAGCTGATTGTCGCAACGGATGTATCAAGTCAAGGCAATGACGCACAGCAGTTGCATCAGATGGCAAGTCAGGCGAAAGAAACCTTAGCCCTTAAGACTTTGGCTGTGGTTGCCGACAAGGGCTATCACAGTGCAAAAGAGATAAAGAACTGTGTTGATGACAAAATCTACCCGATTATCCCGCCGATTGATACACAACAGAAACAAAAGAAAGCCGGCAGATACACGAAAGATGAGTTTGTCTATAACGAGGAGCAAGACGAATACACCTGCCCTAACGACAAAACACTGAAAAAAAGTGCAACCAAAAGCCTATCCAAAGGCAAGCTTGGGTTTATTTACAGCACCAGTGCCACAGATTGCAAGGCTTGCCCTGTGCGCAGTGAGTGTTTAGCAAAGCAAACGCCGCACCGAAGAATATGGCGGTGGGAACATGAAGCCTTTATACAAGCCTATCGCAAGTCTATGCAAACAGAATCAGCCAAGGCGATTAGCAAAAGAAGAGGGGCGATTGTGGAGCATCCTTTTGGCACCATAAAGCGGTCATTAGGCTGGGATCACTACCTGGTCAGAGGCAAAGAAAAAGTATCCGGTGAAAACGCATTGATTATGTTTTGCTATAACTTTAAGCGTGTTTTGAACCTGCTAGGCACAAGGCTGTTCAATCAACTGCTGTTGGCTATAAAAGCAGGCGATATTGCAGTCGTCATGCAAGCAATCAAGCGACATCTTCCTTTTTTGCGTCCACTATTCGATTATTTATGCCAGAAATACTTATTGTCGCAGCAAACAAACTTATTTCACCCGCCTGCTTTTAATAAGAACCTTTTTACCCGTGCCTGACTCAAAAGTCTCAATAGTGGGTGAGTCGGCGTTTGTTGCACAGTCTCGAAAGCAGGAATCCAGTAAAACAGTCAAGCCCGCAAGGGTTTCTTGCACAATCGCATGAGTACGACTAACCGCAATAAACGCCAGTTTCTGCACACCATTATTAAAGCAGGACAATGCTGTCTGGTTTACGTTAGCGGATTGACCGCGCTCCCCAGACCGGCGAGTTCCGATTATCCGCTAGATGCGTTTCGCAGCGAATCGGTTTCAGAGGTGCTGCAGATTTTATTTGGAACAACCGATGCCGGAGAAGACGGCGGCATCAATATTGAATTGTCGCCGCAGGCAGAATCCCGTCAAAGGATACCTTTTCGCATCACCGCACCGTATACGGATAAAATTGCGCTACTGGTTGAACAAAACCGGCATCCGCTGGTTTTGACCGTTGATTCAAACCACTATGCCAATGGCGTAATCATCGGTACCATGGATTTGGCGCAATCCTCGGTTGTTTCCGTCTATACTTTTCGTCAGCAGCAATTATACAAACACTCGCGACGGCTTCGCGTTCCGGTCAGTGCAATGCGGTGAATTGGTCAATTATGGCTTCTAATACTTTGCTCAAACTGGTTGCCGCCGAAAGTGGTTTTGATGCGATATGCTCAATCCATCCGTCCTATCCCAATGCCGCCAGCCATCATTTGAATCGGGTGCGATTCGAGAAAAATGACAGCCTCATTGCCGAGATTGACATGGGGCCAAATGTTTCGGCTGAGCCATTGATTGGCGTACACGTTGCAGAACTGCTTCCAGGCGACTACATAAGCGTTCGCTGGTTTTCCACCAGTGGTGAAATGGGCGAATCGACCCTGCGATACCAAATCTGATGGCCGGGCAAAGACAAAGACTACAGACAAAGTTTGTCACTCCGATGAAGTTAATGTCGCGATTGCTGATCATGCGAGGTCGATTTGCCGGTTTTCGAAAAATCCTGATTTTTGCAGCCCTTGCCGCTTTTCCGGTTTCAAATATACTGCCCCAGGATCAAGCGTTTGTTTCCAGCTCCAATCTGTCCGCTGAAGATATCGAAAACGATATCAGAGACTATCAGCAGTATTTTTTGCAACGCTTTGCCGCAACAAGCCTGGCTGATTTTGCCAAAGGCGCTTATGGCTTGCCGCAATTCTCAGATCAAAAATTCAGCCGCGACCTGTTGTCCATCATTCCGCCCTACCAGCACAATCTGGATAAAATTCGTCATCAGTTCACGCAGTCCATCGACGGCCAGGGTTCAATCGCAGAATGTATGCAGCGCTATCCCGAGGCGCAGCAATTTCCGTTCGCATTCAATGGCGAAATCATCACAGTGGAAAACGCAATCAATCGCTGCCTCGTAGCGCTTGGCAAATCCGCGCTTTCATACCACTCAGACAAGCTGAACCGGCTATCGGCGGTATTTCGTGAAGCATTTAAAGGGAAGCCGAGACAGAGCCGATATGCTGATAACGATCTAAAAAAAGCTTTTCAGCTTGGTCGGCACCTGTTTTGGTCAAAACGCGGACAACAAAATTTTTCCTGCGCCTCCTGCCACGTAAAGAATGCCGGAAATCGTCTGGCAGAAAGGATTATCAGCGCCTCGCTGGGGCAGTCTGGAAATTTCCCGGTATTCAGCCCCGGAAAAGTACAGCGCCTGCAAAAAGTGATCCGCAGTTCGAATACATCCTGGGTAAGTTTGCATGACCAGTATGCTTTGTGTTTTATTCGCTCAGGCGCCGCCCCTTTGCCGCCACAGAGCGCCGACTACCAGGCGCTGGAAGTTTATCAGGCGGTTATGGATACGGCAGTGCCCATTCAGGCACCGGCTTTTCGGCCATATTGAAATCGACCGCCTGCTCTCTAAACCACATGTTCTTCAAAGCGGCTGCGCAAAAAACCAACATCCGTCATTCCTGCGAACGTTCGTCATTCCTGCGAAGGAGACTGTGCAAGAAACCCGTATTCGTCATTCCTGTACCACCTCCGTCATTCCTATACCACCTCCGTCATTCCTGCGAAGGAGACTGTGCAAAAAAACCACCACCCTTGGTCACATTCTCATTACTGCCCTAATTCACCGACGTTGCTGGCATTTCAAACCAATACACCATCCCTGCAAAAATACCCAATAATGACGGTAATAAACATCCAAACCCTAGCTTAATTATGATATAATAACAAACCTAACTAGCTGATTCTAATCATTAAATAGAGGCTTTATGAGTGATTACATACGTGGATTAAATCGCCAACAACAACTGTTATTTCCAGAGCGGCTAGAGGACTATGTCGGCGAGAATGATCCAGTTCGTGTTATTGATGCCTATGTCGATAGCTTAGAGGTGGATGCCTTAGACTTTAAGACCAAATACAGTGACAAAAACAACAATGGTCGCCCCGCTTTTTGCCCAAAATTGATGCTGAAACTGTATATCTATGGCTATACCAACAAAATAAGAAGCTCCCGCCTTCTAGCTCGGGAGGCGCATAGAAATATCGAGCTTATCTGGTTGTTGCAAGGCTTAAAACCCACCTATAAGACGATCGCGAATTTTAGAAAAAATAATGCCGCCGCACTCAAGAATACGTTTAAGGAATTTGTTTTGTTGTGCCAAAACATCAATCTCATTGAAGGTCAATTAGTGGCACTGGATGGAGCGTTTTTGCGAGCCAATGCGTCCAAAAATACCTTGATTGTTAAAGCCACTGTGGATAAAAAAATAGCCAGGGTAACGCAGGCTATTGAGGACTACCTGAACTTATTAAACACCACAGACCAGCAGGAGGAACCGGAACAGACTCTGGATAATCCTGATTTGATTGATAAAATACAAGCACTTAAAGAGCGCAAACAAAAGCTGGAAGAGGATTTGAATACCTTAGAGCAATTGGACAAGAAGCAACATAACACAACCGACCCGGATGCCGCATTGATGTGCAAACCAGCGCATCATCTGGTCGCTTATAACTGCCAAATTGCGGTGGATGACAAAGCAAAGCTGATTGTCGCAACGGATGTATCAAGTCAAGGCAATGACGCACAGCAGTTGCATCAGATGGCAAGTCAGGCGAAAGAAACCTTAGCCCTTAAGACTTTGGCTGTGGTTGCCGACAAGGGCTATCACAGTGCAAAAGAGATAAAGAACTGTGTTGATGACAAAATCTACCCGATTATCCCGCCGATTGATACACAACAGAAACAAAAGAAAGCCGGCAGATACACGAAAGATGAGTTTGTCTATAACGAGGAGCAAGACGAATACACCTGCCCTAACGACAAAACACTGAAAAAAAGTGCAACCAAAAGCCTATCCAAAGGCAAGCTTGGGTTTATTTACAGCACCAGTGCCACAGATTGCAAGGCTTGCCCTGTGCGCAGTGAGTGTTTAGCAAAGCAAACGCCGCACCGAAGAATATGGCGGTGGGAACATGAAGCCTTTATACAAGCCTATCGCAAGTCTATGCAAACAGAATCAGCCAAGGCGATTAGCAAAAGAAGAGGGGCGATTGTGGAGCATCCTTTTGGCACCATAAAGCGGTCATTAGGCTGGGATCACTACCTGGTCAGAGGCAAAGAAAAAGTATCCGGTGAAAACGCATTGATTATGTTTTGCTATAACTTTAAGCGTGTTTTGAACCTGCTAGGCACAAGGCTGTTCAATCAACTGCTGTTGGCTATAAAAGCAGGCGATATTGCAGTCGTCATGCAAGCAATCAAGCGACATCTTCCTTTTTTGCGTCCACTATTCGATTATTTATGCCAGAAATACTTATTGTCGCAGCAAACAAACTTATTTCACCCGCCTGCTTTTAATAAGAACCTTTTTACCCGTGCCTGACTCAAAAGTCTCAATAGTGGGTGAGTCGGCGTTTGTTGCACAGTCTCGAAGGCAGGAATCCAGTGACTCATGCCATGAGCCACAAACAAGCCGCCGTTTACATTCTGGCAAGCAAGCCTAATGGCAGCTTATACACTGGTGTTACTTCAGATTTACTTAAACGCGTTTGGGAACATAAAAATCAGTTGGTCAAAGGATTTAGCGAGAAATATAACATGACCCTTTTGGTCTATTTCGAGTTGCATGGCGATAGGTATGCGGCGATTACGCGCGAAAAGCAAATCAAGCAATGAAAGCGAGCATGGAAACGGAAGTTGATTGAAGATAAGAACCGGTATTGGAAGGGTTTATATGAAGATTTAGTTTGACTGGATTCCTGCTTTCGTGACTGTGCAAAAACCCTCGCTGGGTTGCGTCACTGGTGGAAAACCCTTGCGGGTTTGGCTGTTTGACTGGATTCCTGCCTTCGAGACTGTGCAAAAAAACCACCACCCTTGGTCACATTCTCATTACTGCCCTAATTCACCGACGTTGCTGGCATTTCAAACCAATACACCATCCCTGCAAAAATACCCAATAATGACGGTAATAAACATCCAAACCCTAGCTTAATTATGATATAATAACAAACCTAACTAGCTGATTCTAATCATTAAATAGAGGCTTTATGAGTGATTACATACGTGGATTAAATCGCCAACAACAACTGTTATTTCCAGAGCGGCTAGAGGACTATGTCGGCGAGAATGATCCAGTTCGTGTTATTGATGCCTATGTCGATAGCTTAGAGGTGGATGCCTTAGACTTTAAGACCAAATACAGTGACAAAAACAACAATGGTCGCCCCGCTTTTTGCCCAAAATTGATGCTGAAACTGTATATCTATGGCTATACCAACAAAATAAGAAGCTCCCGCCTTCTAGCTCGGGAGGCGCATAGAAATATCGAGCTTATCTGGTTGTTGCAAGGCTTAAAACCCACCTATAAGACGATCGCGAATTTTAGAAAAAATAATGCCGCCGCACTCAAGAATACGTTTAAGGAATTTGTTTTGTTGTGCCAAAACATCAATCTCATTGAAGGTCAATTAGTGGCACTGGATGGAGCGTTTTTGCGAGCCAATGCGTCCAAAAATACCTTGATTGTTAAAGCCACTGTGGATAAAAAAATAGCCAGGGTAACGCAGGCTATTGAGGACTACCTGAACTTATTAAACACCACAGACCAGCAGGAGGAACCGGAACAGACTCTGGATAATCCTGATTTGATTGATAAAATACAAGCACTTAAAGAGCGCAAACAAAAGCTGGAAGAGGATTTGAATACCTTAGAGCAATTGGACAAGAAGCAACATAACACAACCGACCCGGACGCCGCATTGATGCGCAAACCAGCGCATCATCTGGTCGCTTATAACTGCCAAATCGCGGTGGATAACAAAGCAAAACTGATTGTTGCGACGGATGTATCAAGTCAAGGCAATGACGCACAGCAGTTACATCATATGGCAAGCCAGGCGAAAGAAACCTTAGCCCTTGAGACTCTGGCTGTGGTTGCCGACAAGGGCTATTACAGCGCAACCAAGATAAAGGACTGTGTTGACGATAAAATCTTCCCGATCATCCCGCCGATTGATACGCAACAGAAACAAAAGAAAGCCGGCAGATACACGAAAGATGAGTTTGTCTATAACGAGGAGCAAGACGAATACACCTGCCCTAACGACAAAACACTGAAAAAAAGTGCAACCAAAAGCCTATCCAAAGGCAAGGTTGGGTTTATTTACAGCACCAGTGCCACAGATTGCAAGGCTTGCCCTGTGCGCAGTGAGTGTTTAGCAAAGCAAACGCCGCACCGAAGAATATGGCGGTGGGAACATGAAGCCTTTTTACAAGCCTATCGCAAGTCTATGCAAACAGAATCAGCCAAGGCGATTAGCAAAAGAAGAGGGGCGATTGTGGAGCATCCTTTTGGCACCATAAAGCGGTCATTAGGCTGGGATCACTACCTGGTCAGAGGCAAAGAAAAAGTATCCGGTGAAAACGCATTGATTATGTTTTGCTATAACTTTAAGCGTGTTTTGAACCTGCTAGGCACAAGGCTGTTCAATCAACTGCTGTTGGCTATAAAAGCAGGCGATATTGCAGTCGTCATGCAAGCAATCAAGCGACATCTTCCTTTTTTGCGTCCACTATTCGATTATTTATGCCAGAAATACTTATTGTCGCAGCAAACAAACTTATTTCACCCGCCTGCTTTTAATAAGAACCTTTTTACCCGTGCCTGACTCAAAAGTCTCAATAGTGGGTGAGTCGGCGTTTGTTGCACAGTCTCCTTCGCAGGAATGACGGGGCGGTGCAGGAATGACGGGGCGGTGCAGGAATGACGAACGTTGGTTTTTGCGCAGTCTCTAAAGCGGCTTACCGAACTCTGGGGGAGCTACCCGGATTTGTGCTGCGCTGGCGGCGAGCGGTTTTTTACCGAATCCGTAGACAATTTCAAATGTAATTGCAAGTGCTTCGCCGGGGGCTGTCAGGTTTTTTTGAAACGCCGCAAAGCGATTCTTTCCGGTCAGGGATTTTCTTCTGCGGCAATGGATATTAGCGAATCCCTCCGCTTTTATATCGAGAAACAGGGTCTCGGCATCCGGGTAGTCAATCAACCACCAGTCAGCATCAACGATGGGTTTGGTAAAGCCGGCCTGCAATAACTGATCACCCAAATGGTGCATATCGATTGCATCGTGGATATGCGGCGCACTGTCGATCCGCCGCCAGGCTTCGGCCACTTCGTACAACGTATCGGGACCAAAACACGAGAACAGATACACTCCGCCTGGTTTCAATAAACCAAACATCTGCTGAATATGATGGTTTGATTCCATCCACGACAGATTGAGGTTATCAACGATGGCGTCAAATCGCCGTGGCGCTATGGCTTCGAGCGCGCAACCGGGTTTGCCTGTTTGATCAAGCATCGCAAGATTCTGCACCGCGTAATGAGCATGACCAGCGGTGATGTGAATCTGCTCGGGCTGGAAGTCGAGGATAAGGATATCCAGACCATCGCTCGCAATTTCCGGCCGCAGTTCGTCAAATCGTTGGGCAAGCTCTGCACGCACCGGGCCCAGTAAATACGAAAGATTGTGCTGCTTATCAGCAATCTTCTGCCGCGTACTTGCGAAATGTTGCAGATCAAGGTTCAATAGGGCTTGCTCAGAGTATCAGGGAGGATGCTATGATAATCAAAAACGGCTTTCAGCACCGCATCAATAAAATATTTGGCAAAGCCTTCGATTGGATATTGCCCTATCGATGCGGGCTGTGCCGCGAGGTATCGAACGCTGGATTCTGCTCGCATTGCAAAGATTTGCTCCCCTGGATAGTGTCCTCATGTTTTCGCTGCGGAACCCCCCTGCCAAACGCTGTGATATGCGGCAATTGCCAGAATACCCCCCACACAATCCACCACTCGGTAATTCCGTTTCTGTACCAGCCCCCGATTTCAGATCTGATTCACAAATTAAAATATCATGGACAACTGGATATTGCACCGATTCTGGCAAAAGCCCTTGCCGAGCAGATTCACCAGCAATACTCGGCATCCTCTTATCTGGCATTACCCGATATAATCGTCTCCATTCCGATTCACTGGAAAAAATATCTGACGCGAGGATTTAATCAGTCTGGTGAGATTGCAACGCAGCTCGGACGCACGCTTGATATTCCGGTTGCAAACGGCTTATTGAAAAAATATCAGCATACACCATCACAAACCGGACTCGATATGACACAACGCATGAAAAATAATCGAAACGCTTTTCGAGTGAAAACAATGCCCCTATCGGGTCACATCGCATTGCTGGATGATGTGGTAACGACCGGTAGCACGACACGTTATGCCGCCAAAGCCCTGCTAAAAGCGGGCGCGGCATCGGTATCGGTTTGGGCGATTGCGAAAACCTGATATACGGATAAAGCCCCCGTCGCAAGCATAATTCAACATGATATCGGACAGCAAATCCCAACTCGTCAAGGCGGCGAATGTCTGGAGCGGTGACGAAGGCTGGGAACTGCTTTTTTACTACAACCTGTACCGATTCGGCTTGGCGCTGATTTTAGCGGCGCTGGCACTTCCGAATTACAACCTGTTTACCACAGGTTACTCCAGCGGGGTACTGCAGTTCGCAATGGCGGGGTTCGCAGCAGTATCGGTAACCGCCTACTTTACCATCCGCAGGCAATCTCCGGCGATTCACATTCAGGCGCATTGCCTGTTTCTGTTAGACATTGTGTTCATCAGCTTACTGGCGATTTCCCGTGAGCTGCACGATTCCAATATCATCGTATTTTATGTAACAACGGTTGGTGCCACCGCGGTGATGTTTCGCACGAAAACAGCGCTGGCGTACTCAATCATTGCCATCTTTGTCATTTATCTGCGAGATTCACCCGACATAATATCAGGCATTGCGAAGCTGGAAGACCTCTATTTTTCAGCACTGACCTCAATCGGGTTAATGACCATTGTCGTCATCGTTAGCCGAATTGCCAAACACACCCGGGCAGTTCAATCAGTATTGGAAAAGCAGGAGCTTGACCTCGCTGACCTGGATGATATTAACCAGATCATAGTCGATCAACTGGAAATCGGGGTTTTGTTTCTGGATCATGACATGTCGGTAAAACTGATCAACAATACGGCAACAAATCTGCTCGGAGAGTTCATGGCAGACTCAAAAACCACCGGCAAACTGTCTGAACTTCTGCAACCCCGTGTCGCTGTCGAAAGTAACGCAGCGCTGTCATTCCGACATAAAGACCAGGTTTTTAGGTTAACAACAACGACAATGCGTAATGGATTTTTAGTCTATATTGAAGATCGCACGCAAATTTCTCGTAAGATAAATCAAACCAGACTATCCACTGTGGGACGTTTTGCGAACGCCATTTCTCACGAGATCCGCAATCCCCTGAACGCCATCAACCATGCTGCCCAGCTTGTTGGTCCGAACGCCAGCGCCGCTCAAAATACAGAACTGGTGGCGATAATCCGCAAGCACGTCAAACGCATAAACGGCATTATCGAATCCGTTCTGCAAAGAAGCCGGCCTGGCCGTGCGCAGCAGAAGAAACTGGTATTACACAATTGGTTAGCGATTTTCAGCGATACGTTTCAACAGACTTTAGGCGATCACCATATCTCAATGATTATTGCAGGCGATCCCATCACAATTGACTTCGATCAGGTTCAACTCGATCAGGTACTGACCAATTTATGCCAAAACAGCATTCAGCATACTCAGCGGCGGACCGAAACGCTGCAAATAACTTTCCATACCGGGATTGATACAGATGACACTCCTTACCTTGATATCATCGATAACGGCAAGCCAATCCCCGACCGCCAGGTTGAGCAACTGTTTGAACCTTTTTACACAACCGATTCAAAAAGCACCGGACTTGGGCTTTATCTTTCGCGCGAATTCTGCAACCTGAATGGTGCGGATCTGGACTATTTTACCAACCTCGGGCATCATGGATTCAGACTTTCCTTTCGACTGCAAGACCTGTTTTAACGCCATGCCAAACGACAAAAAACTCGCTCTCATTATCGACGACGAACCTGACCTGTTGTCTTTACTGGCAATCTCTCTCGGCAGCATGGGCATCGAAACGGTTAAAGCCGAAAATATCTCCAGCGCCAAACAGCAGCTTGGCGAACACCGTTTTGATTTGTGTCTGACGGATTTACGCCTTGCAGATGGCAGCGGCCTTGAAATAATCGAGCATGTTGGTCAACTTCAGGGAAATACCCCGATCGCGGTGATCACCGCATTTGGCGACCCCGCTACCGCGGTCAAGGCACTTAAAGCCGGTGCCTACGATTATGTTTGCAAGCCGCTGGAAATAGAAGATCTCGAATCATTGGTCAAAAACGCACTACAGCACAGCGCTGCAAATGGCCGGAAATCTGAACCCGGCGGCGAGCAGAATGAGCATGAGAAATCAGTCGTGTTACTCGGTAAATCGGATGCCATAGCCACGATTCGATCCATCATTGGCAAAGTCGCGCGCAATCTCGCTCCGGTACTGATTTCGGGGGAAACCGGCACCGGAAAAGAACTCATTGCGCGGATGATACACCAGCAAAGCGCCAGAGCGGATGATCCGTTTATTGCGGTAAACTGCGGCGCAATCCCAAAAGAGTTAATGGAAAGCCAGTTTTTTGGTCACAAAAAAGGCAGTTTTACCGGCGCGCACAAAGACACAGCGGGATTATTTCAGGCGGCCTGGGGAGGCACGCTTTTTCTTGATGAGGTGGCAGAGCTGCCATTGGAGTTGCAGGTAAAACTGCTGCGTGTCATTCAGGAGAAACGACTTCGCGCGGTGGGAGACACCACCGAAGTGTCAACCAATATCAGGTTGATCAGCGCCACCCATCGAGATCTCAACAGGATGATTGACAACGGCTCTTTTCGAGAAGACTTTTTTTACCGGATTAACGTCATTCCAATCCATGCCCCGCCGTTACGCAGCAGGCGAGAAGATATTTCATGTCTGATTGAAAACTTTACTCATCGAATATCGCAGCAACACGGCTTCGCTCCGCCTGATTTCACCAGCGGCGCATTGGCAGCGCTGGCCAGCCACGACTTTCCCGGTAACGTCCGAGAGCTTGAAAATATCCTGGAGAGGGCTATCGCGCTGCATGAAAATCAGGTGATCACCGAACCCGATATCATGCTGTCGTCAGGGCCGATTAGCAATCCCCTCCGCCGGCATGACCACTCTGCATTGCCGATAGACAACCATATTCTGGAAGTGGAAAAGCAACGAATTCGTTCGGCGTTAGCAGAAAATCAAGGCAATATCACCGCCGCCGCCAAATCCCTTGGAACAACCTTCAGATCGCTTCGATATCGAATTAAAAAACTGCAGATCAGGTATAATACCCCCCCCCCCTGACCCCTGAAACCAGACGAATATTCGTCATTCTTAACCCCCTAGCCCCCTTTATCAGGGGGGATTTAGGGGGTTGGGTTTTTGCACAGCCGCTTTAGGAACAGGCAAGAAACCCTCTCAGGCGTGCGTTACAGGTGGAAAACCCTTGCGGGTTTGACTGTTTTACTGGGTTCCTGCTTTCGCAGGAACGACGAATATTAAGTTTTTGCACAGCCGCTTTAGAGACTGCGCAAGAAACCAACATCCGTCATCCCGGCACTGCCCCATCGTTCCTGCACTATCCTGTCATTCCTGCGAAGGAGACTGTGCAAAAAAACCACCACCCTTGGTCACATTCTCATTACTGCCCTAATTCACCGACGTTGCTGGCATTTCAAACCAATACACCATCCCTGCAAAAATACCCAATAATGACGGTAATAAACATCCAAACCCTAGCTTAATTATGATATAATAACAAACCTAACTAGCTGATTCTAATCATTAAATAGAGGCTTTATGAGTGATTACATACGTGGATTAAATCGCCAACAACAACTGTTATTTCCAGAGCGGCTAGAGGACTATGTCGGCGAGAATGATCCAGTTCGTGTTATTGATGCCTATGTCGATAGCTTAGAGGTGGATGCCTTAGACTTTAAGACCAAATACAGTGACAAAAACAACAATGGTCGCCCCGCCTTTTGCCCAAAATTGATGCTGAAACTCTACATTTACGGCTATACCAATAAAATAAGAAGTTCCCGCCATCTGGCTCGGGAAACCCATAGAAATATCGAGCTTATCTGGTTATTGCAAGGCTTAAAGCCCACCTATAAGACGATTGCTAATTTTAGAAAAAATAATGCCGCCGCACTCAAGAATACGTTTAAGGAATTTGTTTTGTTGTGCCAAAACATCAATCTCATTGAAGGTCAATTAGTGGCACTGGATGGAGCGTTTTTGCGAGCCAATGCGTCCAAAAATACCTTGATTGTTAAAGCCACTGTGGATAAAAAAATAGCCAGGGTAACGCAGGCTATTGAGGACTACCTGAACTTATTAAACACCACAGACCAGCAGGAGGAACCGGAACAGACTCTGGATAATCCTGATTTGATTGATAAAATACAAGCACTTAAAGAGCGCAAACAAAAGCTGGAAGAGGATTTGAATACCTTAGAGCAATTGGACAAGAAGCAACATAACACAACCGACCCGGACGCCGCATTGATGCGCAAACCAGCGCATCATCTGGTCGCTTATAACTGCCAAATCGCGGTGGATAACAAAGCAAAACTGATTGTTGCGACGGATGTATCAAGTCAAGGCAATGACGCACAGCAGTTACATCATATGGCAAGCCAGGCGAAAGAAACCTTAGCCCTTGAGACTCTGGCTGTGGTTGCCGACAAGGGCTATTACAGCGCAACCAAGATAAAGGACTGTGTTGACGATAAAATCTTCCCGATCATCCCGCCGATTGATACGCAACAGAAACAAAAGAAAGCCGGCAGATACACGAAAGATGAGTTTGTCTATAACGAGGAGCAAGACGAATACACCTGCCCTAACGACAAAACACTGAAAAAAAGTGCAACCAAAAGCCTATCCAAAGGCAAGGTTGGGTTTATTTACAGCACCAGTGCCACAGATTGCAAGGCTTGCCCTGTGCGCAGTGAGTGTTTAGCAAAGCAAACGCCGCACCGAAGAATATGGCGGTGGGAACATGAAGCCTTTATACAAGCCTATCGCAAGTCTATGCAAACAGAATCAGCCAAGGCGATTAGCAAAAGAAGAGGGGCGATTGTGGAGCATCCTTTTGGCACCATAAAGCGGTCATTAGGCTGGGATCACTACCTGGTCAGAGGCAAAGAAAAAGTATCCGGTGAAAACGCATTGATTATGTTTTGCTATAACTTTAAGCGTGTTTTGAACCTGCTAGGCACAAGGCTGTTCAATCAACTGCTGTTGGCTATAAAAGCAGGCGATATTGCAGTCGTCATGCAAGCAATCAAGCGACATCTTCCTTTTTTGCGTCCACTATTCGATTATTTATGCCAGAAATACTTATTGTCGCAGCAAACAAACTTATTTCACCCGCCTGCTTTTAATAAGAACCTTTTTACCCGTGCCTGACTCAAAAGTCTCAATAGTGGGTGAGTCGGCGTTTGTTGCACAGTCTCTTTCGCAGGAATGACGGGGGGTGCGGGAAACCCGTAAGGGTTTTCCACATTTAATGTCTGCCTAGCGAGGGTTTCTTGCCGTCTGGGAAGCGGCAATGCGAAAATTTAATATTCGTCGCTCCGTAGGAGTGGTATCTTTGTAGCCAATCCAATGACATTGTTTCAGCTCCAATTGTCCATTTTCCATTGTGATGGGTTAGCGGAGGAAAAAGCTGAATAGTGCAATCATTACGCCTACGCTACCCATTGTTAAGCCAACCATCCACTTGATGAGGTGGGCTTCGGTGTTGGCAATTTCTGCCCTAAGCGTGGACTCGGTGTTGGCAATTTCTGCCCTAAGCGTGGACTCGATTTTGGCGATTTCTACGTTAGTTTTGGCAATTTCTGCGTTAGTTTTGGCAATTTCTGCTCTAAGCGCGGCCTCGGTGTTGGCAATGTCTGATTTAAGCGCGGCCTCGGTGTTGGCGATTTCTGCGTTAGTTTTGGCGATTTCTGCTCTAAGCGTGGACTCGATTTTGGCGATTTCTGCTTTAAGTGCGGCCTCGGTGTTGGCAATGTCTGCTTTAAGTGCGGACTCGGTTTTGGCTAATTCGTTTTTGGTGGCGAGGTTGGCGTTGAGCAGATCAGATTGCGATTCGGCCAGTGCTTCGGCTTGTTGTACGGGCATACCAGCCGCCGTCATACGTTTGACGAAACGGTGTGTATCAAAAGCGAGCGCATCAGAAGCCATACAGGAACTTTAATACAGGCGCGATTGTTTGTCCACTGTTTGGGAATTGAGAATGGGGAATACCGGTTGGGTCTTGATAAAGCGATTGGATTGGATTCCTGCTTTCGCAGGAATGACGGGGCGGTGCGGGAAACCCGTAAGGGTTTTCCACATTTAATGTCTGCCTAGCGAGGGCTTCTTGCCGTCGGGGAAGCGGTAATGCGAAAATTTAATATTCGTCGCTCCGTAGGAGCGGTATCTTTGTAGCCAATCCAATGACATTGTTTTAGCTCCAATTGTCCATTTCCCATTGTGATGGGTTAGCGGAGGAAAAAGCTGAATAGTGCAATCATCACGCCTACGCTACCCATTGTTAAGCCAACCATCCACTTGATGAGGTGGGCTTCGGTGTTGGCGATTTCTGCCCTAAGCGTGGACTCGGTGTTGGCAATTTCTGCTCTAAGCGTGGACTCGGTTTTGGCAATGTCTGATTTAAGCGCGGCCTCGGTGTTGGCGATTTCTGCGTTAGTTTTGGCGATTTCTGCTCTAAGCGTGGACTCGATTTTGGCAATGTCTGTTTTAAGTGCGGACTCGGTTTTGGCAATGTCTGATTTAAGCGCGGCCTCGGTGTTGGCGATTTCTACGTTAGTTTTGGCAATGTCTGCTCTAAGTGCGGACTCGGTTTTGGCTAATTCGTTTTTGGTGGCGAGGTTGGCGTTGAGCAGATCAGATTGCGATTCGGCCAGTGCTTCGGCTTGTTGTACGGGCATACCGGCCGCCGTCATACGTTTGACGAAACGGTGTGTATCAAAGGCGAGTGCATCAGAAACCATACATGAACTTTAATACAGGCGCTGTTGTTTGTCCACCGTTTGGGAATGGAGAATGGGGAATACCGGTTGGGTCTTGATAAAGCGATTGGATTGGATTCCTGCTTTCGCAGGAATGACGGGGGGGTGCGGGAAACCCGTAAGGGTTTTCCACATTTAATGTCTGCCTAGCGAGGGCTTCTTGCCGTCTGGGAAGCGGCAATGCGAAAATACAACATTCGTCGCTCCGTAGGAGCGGCATCTTTGCAGCCAATCCAATGGCATTGTTTCAGCTCCAATTATCCATTCTCAATTTTCCATTTTCCATTGTGATGGGCTAGCGGAGGAAAAAGCTGAATAGTGCAATCATTACGCCTACGCTACCCATTGTTAAGCCAACCATCCACTTGATGAGGTGGGCTTCGGTGTTGGCGATTTCTGCCCTAAGCGTGGACTCGGTGTTGGCGATTTCTGCTCTAAGCGTGGACTCGATTTTGGCGATTTCTGCGTTAGTTTTGGCGATTTCTGCTCTAAGCGTGGACTCGGTTTTGGCAATGTCTGATTTAAGCGCGGACTCGGTGTTGGCGATTTCTGCTCTAAGCGCGGCCTCGGTGTTGGCGATTTCTGCTCTAAGCGCGGCCTCGGTGTTGGCGATTTCTGCGTTAGTTTTGGCGATTTCTGCTCTAAGCGTGGACTCGATTTTGGCAATGTCTGTTTTAAGTGCGGCCTCGGTGTTGGCAATGTCTGTTTTAAGTGCGGCCTCGGTTTTGGCTAATTCGTTTTTGGTGGCGAGGTTGGCGTTGAGCAGGTCAGATTGCGATTCGGCCAGTGCTTCGGCTTGTTGTACGGGCATACCGGCCGCCGCCATACGTTTGACGAAACGGTGTGTATCAAAGGCGAGTGCATCAGAAGCCATACATGAACTTTAATACAGACGCTGTTGTTTGTCCACTGTTTGGGAATTGAGAATGGGGAATGGCGGGGCGGGTTTTGATAAAGCCATTTGACTGGATTCCTGCTTTCGCGGGAATGACGGGGTGGTGCGGGAATGATGGTAGGGTTTTGATAAAGCCATTTGACTGGATTCCTGCTTTCGCAGGAATGACGGGGTGCGGTGCGGGAATGATGGTAGGGTTTTTGATAAAGCGATTTGACTGGATTCCTGCTTTCGAGACTGTGCAAGAAACCCGTATTCGTCATTCCTGTACCACCTCCGTCATTCCTATACCACCTCCGTCATTCCTGCGAAGGAGACTGTGCAAAAAAACCACCACCCTTGGTCACATTCTCATTACTGCCCTAATTCACCGACGTTGCTGGCATTTCAAACCAATACACCATCCCTGCAAAAATACCCAATAATGACGGTAATAAACATCCAAACCCTAGCTTAATTATGATATAATAACAAACCTAACTAGCTGATTCTAATCATTAAATAGAGGCTTTATGAGTGATTACATACGTGGATTAAATCGCCAACAACAACTGTTATTTCCAGAGCGGCTAGAGGACTATGTCGGCGAGAATGATCCAGTTCGTGTTATTGATGCCTATGTCGATAGCTTAGAGGTGGATGCCTTAGACTTTAAGACCAAATACAGTGACAAAAACAACAATGGTCGCCCCGCTTTTTGCCCAAAATTGATGCTGAAACTGTATATCTATGGCTATACCAACAAAATAAGAAGCTCCCGCCTTCTAGCTCGGGAGGCGCATAGAAATATCGAGCTTATCTGGTTGTTGCAAGGCTTAAAACCCACCTATAAGACGATCGCGAATTTTAGAAAAAATAATGCCGCCGCACTCAAGAATACGTTTAAGGAATTTGTTTTGTTGTGCCAAAACATCAATCTCATTGAAGGTCAATTAGTGGCACTGGATGGAGCGTTTTTGCGAGCCAATGCGTCCAAAAATACCTTGATTGTTAAAGCCACTGTGGATAAAAAAATAGCCAGGGTAACGCAGGCTATTGAGGACTACCTGAACTTATTAAACACCACAGACCAGCAGGAGGAACCGGAACAGACTCTGGATAATCCTGATTTGATTGATAAAATACAAGCACTTAAAGAGCGCAAACAAAAGCTGGAAGAGGATTTGAATACCTTAGAGCAATTGGACAAGAAGCAACATAACACAACCGACCCGGACGCCGCATTGATGCGCAAACCAGCGCATCATCTGGTCGCTTATAACTGCCAAATCGCGGTGGATAACAAAGCAAAACTGATTGTTGCGACGGATGTATCAAGTCAAGGCAATGACGCACAGCAGTTACATCATATGGCAAGCCAGGCGAAAGAAACCTTAGCCCTTGAGACTCTGGCTGTGGTTGCCGACAAGGGCTATTACAGCGCAACCAAGATAAAGGACTGTGTTGACGATAAAATCTTCCCGATCATCCCGCCGATTGATACGCAACAGAAACAAAAGAAAGCCGGCAGATACACGAAAGATGAGTTTGTCTATAACGAGGAGCAAGACGAATACACCTGCCCTAACGACAAAACACTGAAAAAAAGTGCAACCAAAAGCCTATCCAAAGGCAAGGTTGGGTTTATTTACAGCACCAGTGCCACAGATTGCAAGGCTTGCCCTGTGCGCAGTGAGTGTTTAGCAAAGCAAACGCCGCACCGAAGAATATGGCGGTGGGAACATGAAGCCTTTTTACAAGCCTATCGCAAGTCTATGCAAACAGAATCAGCCAAGGCGATTAGCAAAAGAAGAGGGGCGATTGTGGAGCATCCTTTTGGCACCATAAAGCGGTCATTAGGCTGGGATCACTACCTGGTCAGAGGCAAAGAAAAAGTATCCGGTGAAAACGCATTGATTATGTTTTGCTATAACTTTAAGCGTGTTTTGAACCTGCTAGGCACAAGGCTGTTCAATCAACTGCTGTTGGCTATAAAAGCAGGCGATATTGCAGTCGTCATGCAAGCAATCAAGCGACATCTTCCTTTTTTGCGTCCACTATTCGATTATTTATGCCAGAAATACTTATTGTCGCAGCAAACAAACTTATTTCACCCGCCTGCTTTTAATAAGAACCTTTTTACCCGTGCCTGACTCAAAAGTCTCAATAGTGGGTGAGTCGGCGTTTGTTGCACAGTCTCGAAAGCGGGAATCCAGTAAAACAGCCAAACCCGCAAGGGTTTTCCACATTTAATGTCTGCCTAGCGAGGGCTTCTTGCCGTCTGGGAAGCGGCAATGCGAAAATTTAATATTCGTCGCTCCGTAGGAGCGGTATTCCTTAGTAGCCAATCCAATGACATTGTTTCAGCTCCAATTGTCCATTTTCCATTCTCCATTCTCAATTTCCATTGTAATGGGTGTCTATAGATCATGGGTTAGCGGAGGAAAAAGCTGAATAGTGCAATCATCACGCCTACGCTACCCATTGTTAAGCCAACCATCCACTTGATGAGGTGGGCTTCGGTGTTGGCGATTTCTGCCCTAAGCCTGGACTCGGTGTTGGCGATTTCTGCGTTAGTTTTGGCAATGTCTGCTCTAAGCGCGGATTCGGTTTTGGCTAATTCGTTTTTGGTGGCGAGGTTGGAGTTGAGCAGGTCAACTTGAGATTCGGCCAGTGCTTCGGCTTGTTGTACAGGCATACCGGCCGCCGTCATACGTTTGACGAAACGGTGTGTATCAAAGGCGATCGCATCAGAAACCATACAGGAACTTTAATACAGGCGCTATTGTTTGTCCACCGTTTAGGAATGGGGAATGGGGAATACCGATTAGGTCTTGATAAAGCGATTGGATTGGATTCCTGCCTTCGCAGGAATGACGGGGCGGTGCAGGAATAACGGCAGGGGGATTATCAAGCAAGTCCCACTTCCGGTTATTTTTTGAATTAGGCAAAGCTCTCCCTAAACCCAAATCCCCAGATAGAGTAGCATCAGCGCTTCAAGGCTCGGTGAATCCCTCTTTCAAGCCTTGTGGCTGGCCATTACAGCAAATTATGGTAGCTAGTGCCGAGAGGTTTACTCAAAAACCGCTGTTCGGTGCATTATCAGTGCTAAATCGGCTATTTTTGACGCACCTGTCCTGCAGAAGCCGTTATTCTTGTTCTATGTCGGGTTAAATGGGCGGCGCTTCAAACTCCTTCAGTGCCAGCAGCACTCGTTCCAGTAGTAGTCGGTGGTTTTCCCGCATTTTTACCAAGAGTTGACGTCCCGTCCTGACCACTTTTGCCGCTATGGCGTACAGCCGCCAGCGCAGTGTTATCGCACGATGCTGGGACAACTCCCCCGGCAGCAACTGACGCATGAGGGCACATAGATTGCAGGAGAGTGCGGAGATTAAAAAGTACAGCACATTGGCAGCAAAATCTGAACACGGCAGGGTGTCGCCACCAAAATCTCGTTTCAGTTCCTTGATTCGGTTCTCGCTGTCCTCGCCACGCTGGTTGTACCAGTGGACAATCTCGCTATCGCTAAGGCTATCCCGATTAGTGGCAATCGCACGATAAATATAAGCACCTGAGTTTATTTCCTCTGAACTGTTTTCTGAGTTATCTGATGAATCTAAATCCAGACTCGCCTGGCCGGTAACGGCTGTTCTCTGAATGATAAGGGTGAAGGGTTTTTCATACTCACCGATGCAGAAACTGGTGCGGTAGGTATCCTGACCATTGACCGCTTTGTCTTTTTTATCCAGCAAAGGCGGCCAGTCCGAAGCGCTTGCCGCTGCTATCTGCGCGCGCAGTGCGGCGCTGGTCTTGGCGCGAATGGCATACTCGATACCCTGCTTATCACAATACTCAATGACTTTTGTTTGGTAGCCGGCGGCATCAATACGCAACGCCTTCACGGTACAGTCTTCCGGGAGCGACTGCTGGCATTGCTGGATAAACGGCTTATTATCTTTCGCTGGCGGCACATTGCCGTGACGGAAATCCACGGCCACGATCTGCCCGGTTTCCGCAATATGCCCGACCATCGGCATAAAGCCCTTGTTCTTGTTGTAAGTCCACCGTGCACCCGCTTTATGGGCAATAATCTCGGTGGCATCAATGTCCAGTGTGACTTCCTTACAGCGATGCAAGGCTACCTTCAATAAGGCTTTATTCACCTTTACCCAGGCAGCCTGGATTTGCGGCTGGCTTCCCATTCGCCTGAGCCAATCTCCAATCGTGGTCGCCTGGGGAAGTTTCTTGAGATCCAGCACGGTGCGCAGTGCTTCATCATCCTGAAGGTGGCGAACCTCATCCAGGTGAAAACTGCCTTCATGCTGCATCAGGATGAGGGTCTTGATGAACTCCGAGGGCTTATACCCACGATTGCTTTTAGGCTGGGGGAAGTGCTTGTCGATTCGCTCAGACAGGTTCAGGGAGTCCATTAGTTGAGCAATCGCCAATAAACCGGCACGAGAGGTGAGTAAATCGTTCGTTGTATCGAGTTTGTAGGGTAGAATAGTCATCAGCCTTGAGCTGTGCACCCATTGGGTGATGGTGGGTTTGAGAGCAAACCATTATACAGCCAAGGCTTCCTGCGTTTAAGAGATTTCTATCTGGGGATTGGGGCTAAACAGCGTTGACCGCCATATGAGACGGTGCAAAAAACCAATATTTGTCGTTCCCGCGAAATTCGTCATTCCTGCGGAAGCAGGAACCCAGTAAAACAGCCAAACCCGTAAGGGTTTTCCACATTTAATGTCTGCCTAGCGAGGGTTTCTTGCCGTCTGGGAAGAGGCAATGCGAAAATACAACATTCGTCGCTCCGTAGGAGCGGCATCTTTGCAGCCAATCCAATGACATTGTTTCAGCTCCAATTGTCCATTTTCCATTCTCCATTTTCCATTGTAATGGGTGTCCATGATTATGGGTTAGCGGAGGAAAAAGCTGAATAGTGCAATCATCACGCCTACGCTACCCATTGTTAAGCCAACCATCCACTTGATGAGGTGGGCTTCGGTGTTGGCAATTTCTGCGTTAGTTTTGGCGATTTCTGCGTTAGTTTTGGCGATTTCTACGTTAGTTTTGGCGATTTCTGCTCTAAGCGTGGACTCGGTGTTGGCAATGTCTGATTTAAGCGCGGCCTCGGTGTTGGCGATTTCTGCGTTAGTTTTGGCGATTTCTGCTCTAAGCGTGGACTCGATTTTGGCAATGTCTGCTTTAAGTGCGGCCTCGGTGTTGGCAATGTCTGCTTTAAGTGCGGACTCGGTTTTGGCTAATTCGTTTTTGGTGGCGAGGTTGGCGTTGAGCAGGTCAACTTGAGATTCGGCAAGTGCTTCGGCTTGTTGTACAGGCATACCGGCCGCCGTCATACGTTTGACGAAACGGTGTGTATCAAAGGCGAGCGCATCAGAAACCATACAGGAACTTTAATACAGGCGCTATTGTTTGTCCACCGTTTGGGAATTGAGTAAATGGAGAATGGGGAATACCGATTAGGTCTTGGTAAAGCGATTGGATTGGATTCCTGCTTTCGCAGGAATGACGGGACGGTGCAGGAATGACGGCAGGGGGGTTATTAAACAAGTCCCACTTCCGGTTATTTTTTGAATTAGGCAAAGCTCTCCCTAAACAGCGTTGACCGCCATATGAGACGGTGCAAAAACCAATATTCGTCATTCCCGCGACATTCGTCATTCCTGCGGAAGCAGGAACCCAGTAAAACAGTCAAACCCGCAAGGGTTTTCCACATTTAATGTCTGCCTAGCGAGGGTTTCTTGCCGTCTGGGAAGAGGCAATGCGAAAATTTAATATTCGTCGCTCCGTAGGAGCGGTATCTTTGTAGCCAATCCAATGACATTGTTTCAGCTCCAATTCTCCATTCTCCATTCTCCATTCTCCATTCTCAATTTTCCATTGTAATGGGTGTCCATGATTATGGGTTAGCGGAGGAAAAAGCTGAATAGTGCAATCATCACGCCTACGCTACCCATTGTTAAGCCAACCATCCACTTGATGAGGTGTGCTTCGGTGTTGGCAATTTCTGCCCTAAGCCTGGACTCGGTGTTGGCGATTTCTGCGTTAGTTTTGGCGATTTCTGCGTTAGTTTTGGCAATGTCTGCTCTAAGCGTGGACTCGGTTTTGGCTAATTCGTTTTTGGTGGCGAGGTTGGTGTTGAGCAGGTCAACTTGAGATTCGGCAAGTGCTTCGGCTTGTTGTACAGGCATACCGGCCGCCGTCATACGTTTGACGAAACGGTGTGTATCAAAGGCGAGCGCATCAGAAACCATACAGGAACTTTAATACAGGCGCGATTGTTTGTCCACCGTTTGAAAATGGAGAATGGGGAATACCGATTAGGTCTTGGTAAAGCGATTGGATTGGATTCCTGCCTTCGCAGGAATGACGGGACGGGGCAGGAATAACGGCAGGGGGATTATCAAGCAAGTCCCACTTCCGGTTATTTTTTGAATTAGGCAAAGCTCTCCCTAAACAGCGTTGACCGCCATATGAGACGGTGCAAAAACCAATATTCGTCATTCCCACGAAATCCGTCATTCCCACGAAATCCGTCATTCCCGCTTCCGCAGGAACCCAGTAAAACACACAAACCCGCAAGGATTTTCCACCTGTAACGCATACCGGCGAGGGTTTCCTGCACAGTCTCTAATGCTTTCCAGTCTCTTTCGCAGAAGACTGGTAGTGTAGCGAGGCAATTTGTTCTGAAACAATGCCGATTAAAAATATCAGCAGCGAGGAGATAAAAAGCAGCATTCCCATATTGGTAAATCGGTTCAACACAAGGTAAGTATAACCATAGCAGGCAATTCCGGCCAGAAACAGCAGCCCGCTAATCGGCAAAAACAATCTTAAGGGGGAAAACAGCGAACCGACTTTCAGGATGATCATGAGAAACTTCAGGCCATCGCGAATGGGCTGAATTTTGCTTTCTCCCCGACGCTTAAGGGCTTCGATTGGAACATAGCCAATGGCGTATCCCGATCTGAGAAAAGCCATGGTGATGGTTGTCGGGTAAGAAAAGCCGTTCGGAAGCAGATACAGGTATTGTTTGAATTTGTTGGCGCTGACGGCTCTAAAACCAGAGGTTAAATCGCTGATTTGAACGCCGGTCATCAATGACGCAAACCGATTGAACACGCCATTCGCCACTCTTCTCGCGAAACTCGCATGCGAGTTTATATCGCGCGCGCCAATCGCCATATCATGCCCCTGGCCGAGTTTGTCGATGAGTTTCGGGATGTCGGCGGGCTTGTGCTGACCATCCGCGTCAAGAAAGGCAATGATGGCGCCCGTCGATGCCCGCGCGCCGCTTTTTATCGCCGCGCCGTTGCCCAGCGAGTAAGGGTGGCTGATTACCCGGGTGGCGTGTCTCGCGGCAATATCCGCGGTTTCGTCGGTGGAGCCATCATCGACCACAATAAGCTCGGCATCGGGAAACAGTGACCGTATTTCCAGCAGTAAATCGGCAAGCCCCAGGCGTTCATTTTTAGCAGGTAATACGATGCTGAGTGCGCAAGTCATGCCGGCAAATCCCCCTTTAAAATAGTTTTGGTGAAATAGTTTTGATGAAACAGTTTTCGATCTTAGCGAAGATTGCGATGGATTGCCATGCAGCGTCGAAGTGACAAATTTTGTCACTCAGACTGACCAAATACGTCAGCAAAGACCGTAAAAAACGCGATTTTTGTCGCAAACGAACTTTACCGATTACGCAGCAGCCGTTATCGGCCGTCCATCCTGGTACATAACCGATTTTTTGCTCCTGCAAAATCGGCATACCGTCCATCCTGGTACATAACCGATTTTTGCTCCTGCAAAATCGGCATACCGTACGTCCTGTACATAACCGATTTTTTGCTCCTGCAAAATCGGCATACCGTCCATCCCTATACATAACCGATTTTTTGCTCCTGCAAAATCGGCATACCGTCCATCCCTATACATAACCGATTTTTTGCTCCTGCAAAATCGGCATACCGTACGTCCTGTACATAACCGATTTTTTGCTCCTGCAAAATCGGCATACCGTACGTCCTGTACATAACCGATTTTTTGCTCCTGCAAAATCGGCATACCGTCCATCCCGGTACACAACCCCCGCCATTTCCAACGGTTTTGCGCGGCTGAAGCCGCCCTTGCGAGCATGACGCAAAGCGCTCGCCTGCTTTACCGGCAAAGTTGGCATGAAAATTGCTTCTATCCTGCTTAAGAGACCGTGCAAAAACCCAATATCGCCGTTCCTGCGGAATTTGTCATTAACAGCGAAATTTGGCGTTATCTGCGAACATCGTTATTCCGGCGGAAATTTTGTCATTACCCGCGAATATCGCCGTTACCCGCGAAATTTGGCGTTACCCGCGAATATCGCCGTTACCTGTGATGATCGTCATTCCTGCGAAAGCAGGAATCCAGTAAAACACACAAACCCGCAAGGGTTTTCCACCGCTAACGCGATTGAGCAGGATGTCTTGCACCGCCTCTTAAAGGATGAGACCGGACGGTATGGCGATCTCATCAACGATTAACGTAAACTAAAGAGAATTTAAAATGCACAAGAAAATGCACAAGCAGCAAATGCACCGACAAAAAGGTTTTACCCTGATCGAATTGATGATCGTCGTCACCATTATCGGTGTTTTAGCCTCGATTGCGGTGCCGGTCTACCGCGATTACACCATCCGCACCAAAGTGAGTGAATGTGCCTCGCTGTTCGGAGCTATCAAAACGGACATGTCTCTTGCCTACAGTGAAAATGGTGTCTTGGCAGACACCTTGGTTGCACTGCCACGGATCAGTGATACGCCAGGGGATTTTTCGGGGGATTACGTGTCTACCATCAACGTTGGTACGGGTGGGGTGACCACCTGTACGCTGAAAACTTCTGGTGAGTTAGGAGCATCTTCTGGCCTTACAGTCGTTTACACGCCTGATGCTACTTCTGGAACGAAGATAGATTGGACAGTTACTGGCACAGCAAAAGCCGAACACCGGCCGAAAAACTAACCGGGTTTTAAACCCAAAAAATCCCCTGTCCGGTAAAATCCGCCAGGGGATTTTTTTCAGGTAAGCGCTTTACCGCATACAAATAATAACCGCAAGCAGAACTTGCTGAATACCCCCCGACCATCATCCCCACCCCCCCATCATTCCCACACCCCCCCGCCCCGCCATTCCCACACCCCCCCGCCATTCCCGCACCCCCCCATCATTCCCACACCGCCCCCCGGCATTCCTGCGAAAGAGACTGTGCAACAAACGCCGACTCACCCACTATTGAGACTTTTGAGTCAGGCACGGGTAAAAAGGTTCTTATTAAAAGCAGGCGGGTGAAATAAGTTTGTTTGCTGCGACAATAAGTATTTCTGGCATAAATAATCGAATAGTGGACGCAAAAAAGGAAGATGTCGCTTGATTGCTTGCATGACGACTGCAATATCGCCTGCTTTTATAGCCAACAGCAGTTGATTGAACAGCCTTGTGCCTAGCAGGTTCAAAACACGCTTAAAGTTATAGCAAAACATAATCAATGCGTTTTCACCGGATACTTTTTCTTTGCCTCTGACCAGGTAGTGATCCCAGCCTAATGACCGCTTTATGGTGCCAAAAGGATGCTCCACAATCGCCCCTCTTCTTTTGCTAATCGCCTTGGCTGATTCTGTTTGCATAGACTTGCGATAGGCTTGTATAAAGGCTTCATGTTCCCACCGCCATATTCTTCGGTGCGGCGTTTGCTTTGCTAAACACTCACTGCGCACAGGGCAAGCCTTGCAATCTGTGGCACTGGTGCTGTAAATAAACCCAAGCTTGCCTTTGGATAGGCTTTTGGTTGCACTTTTTTTCAGTGTTTTGTCGTTAGGGCAGGTGTATTCGTCTTGCTCCTCGTTATAGACAAACTCATCTTTCGTGTATCTGCCGGCTTTCTTTTGTTTCTGTTGTGTATCAATCGGCGGGATAATCGGGTAGATTTTGTCATCAACACAGTTCTTTATCTCTTTTGCACTGTGATAGCCCTTGTCGGCAACCACAGCCAAAGTCTTAAGGGCTAAGGTTTCTTTCGCCTGACTTGCCATCTGATGCAACTGCTGTGCGTCATTGCCTTGACTTGATACATCCGTTGCGACAATCAGCTTTGCTTTGTCATCCACCGCAATTTGGCAGTTATAAGCGACCAGATGATGCGCTGGTTTGCACATCAATGCGGCATCCGGGTCGGTTGTGTTATGTTGCTTCTTGTCCAATTGCTCTAAGGTATTCAAATCCTCTTCCAGCTTTTGTTTGCGCTCTTTAAGTGCTTGTATTTTATCAATCAAATCAGGATTATCCAGAGTCTGTTCCGGTTCCTCCTGCTGGTCTGTGGTGTTTAATAAGTTCAGGTAGTCCTCAATAGCCTGCGTTACCCTGGCTATTTTTTTATCCACAGTGGCTTTAACAATCAAGGTATTTTTGGACGCATTGGCTCGCAAAAACGCTCCATCCAGTGCCACTAATTGACCTTCAATGAGATTGATGTTTTGGCACAGCAAAACAAATTCCTTAAACGTATTCTTGAGTGCTGCGGCATTATTTTTTCTAAAATTAGCAATCGTCTTATAGGTGGGCTTTAAGCCTTGCAATAACCAGATAAGCTCGATATTTCTATGGGTTTCCCGAGCCAGATGGCGGGAACTTCTTATTTTATTGGTATAGCCGTAAATGTAGAGTTTCAGCATCAATTTTGGGCAAAAAGCGGGGCGACCATTGTTGTTTTTGTCACTGTATTTGGTCTTAAAGTCTAAGGCATCCACCTCTAAGCTATCGACATAGGCATCAATAACACGAACTGGATCATTCTCGCCGACATAGTCCTCTAGCCGCTCTGGAAATAACAGTTGTTGTTGGCGATTTAATCCACGTATGTAATCACTCATAAAGCCTCTATTTAATGATTAGAATCAGCTAGTTAGGTTTGTTATTATATCATAATTAAGCTAGGGTTTGGATGTTTATTACCGTCATTATTGGGTATTTTTGCAGGGATGGTGTATTGGTTTGAAATGCCAGCAACGTCGGTGAATTAGGGCAGTAATGAGAATGTGACCAAGGGTGGTGGTTTTTTTGCACAGTCTCTTTCGCGGGAATGACAAATATTGGTTTTTTGCACCGTCTCATATGGCGGTCAACGCTGTTTAGGGAGAGCTTTGCCTAATTCAAAAAATAACCGGAAGTGGGACTTGTTTAATAACCCCCCTGCCGTCATTCCTGCACCGTCCCGTCATTCCTGCGAAAGCAGGAATCCAGTCAAATGGCTTTACCAAGACCTAACCGGTATTCCCCATTCTCCATTTACTCAATTCCCAAACGGTGGACAAACAATCGCGCCTGTATTAAAGTTCATGTATGGTTTCTGATGCGCTCGCCTTTGATACACACCGTTTCGTCAAACGTATGACGGTGGCCGGTATGCCCGTACAACAAGCCGAAGCACTGGCCGAATCTCAAGTTGACCTGCTCAACGCCAACCTCGCCACCAAAAACGAATTAGCCAAAACCGAGTCCGCACTTAAAGCAGACATTGCCAAAACCGAGTCCGCACTTAAAGCAGACATTGCCAAAACCGAGTCCGCACTTAAAGCAGACATTGCCAACACCGAGGCCGCACTTAAAGCAGAAATTGCCAAAATCGAGTCCACGCTTAGAGCAGAAATCGCCAAAACTAACGCAGAAATTGCCAACACCGAGGCCGCGCTTAAATCAGACATTGCCAACACCGAGTCCACGCTTAGAGCAGAAATTGCCAAAACTAACGTAGAAATCGCCAAAACTAACGCAGAAATTGCCAACACCGAAGCACACCTCATCAAGTGGATGGTTGGCTTAACAATGGGTAGCGTAGGCGTGATGATTGCACTATTCAGCTTTTTCCTCCGCTAACCCATAATCATGGACACCCATTACAATGGAAATGGACAATTGAGAATGGACAATTGGAGCTAAAACAATGTCATTGGATTGGCTACTAAGGAATACCGCTCCTACGGAGCGACGAATATTAAATTTTCGCATTGCCTCTTCCCAGACGGCAAGAAACCCTCGCTAGGCAGACATTAAATGTGGAAAACCCTTGCGGGTTTGTGTGTTTTACTGGATTCCCGCTTTCGAGACTGTGCAACAAACGCCGACTCACCCACTATTGAGACTTTTGAGTCAGGCACGGGTAAAAAAGGTTCTTATTAAAAGCAGGCGGGTGAAATAAGTTTGTTTGCTGCGAAAATAAGTATTTCTGGCATAAATAATCGAATAGTGGACGCAAAAAAGGAAGATGTCGCTTGATTGCTTGCATGACGATTGCAATATCGCCTGCTTTTATAGCCAACAGCAGTTGATTGAACAGCCTTGTGCCTAGCAGGTTCAAAACACGCTTAAAGTTATAGCAAAACATAATCAATGCGTTTTCTCCGGATACTTTTTCTTTGCCTCTGAGCAAGTAGTGATCCCAGCCTAATGACCGCTTTATGGTGCCAAAAGGATGCTCCACAATCGAGCCTCTTCTTTTGCTAATCACTTTGGCTGATTCTGTTTGCATTACCTCACCATAGGCTTGTAAAAAGGCTTCATGTTCCCACCGCCATATTCTTCGGTGCGGCGTTTGCTTTGCTAAACACTCACTGCGCACAGGGCAAGCCTTGCAATCTGTGGCACTGGTGCTGTAAATAAACCCAACCTTGCCTTTGGATAGGCTTTTGGTTGCACTTTTTTTCCTGACTTCGACGGTCAACCCTCATAAGTCATTGATTTATAAAGAAACACAAAAATATCTAGGCACTACAAATGCCCAGATATTTAAGAATTATATCAATCAGTACAGTGGGTAAGCTGTGGTGGTCGCTTTTAATCCCATCACAGCATAGATTTTTTTTGCTTCTGGATTGATTTGAGAAGGCATGACATAACGCTGTTTGGTGCGCTTGTGTTTGAACACGCTGTGTTGCACATGAATCAAGGCATTACGGATAACAGCAGGGGATAAGGCCTTGTGTTGTAGCTTGATTCGATACATTATCTGTCTGATGCAGGCAAAAGCCATGAACGAAATGGCAATGTGGGCACGCACTCTTGAGGGTGTCCAGTGGTAGATAGGGCGTACTTTTAAGTCGTGTTTAGTGATGCGGAAACTTTCTTCAACCTGCCATAAGCCGCGATAGTGTGATAGCACTTCCTGGTGCGGCGTATCGGGCAAATTGGTGATGACGCCATGCAGTCCGTCCCAGCGGCTTTCGGCATCAATTTTATCTTGGTTGATACTCAGGCTGGTTTTTCCCTTGATAATCAGAAACTTTTTATAGCCGTAGTTATTTAATAAGTCCTTGGGGTTCTGGCTTTTACCGATTTTCTTGATGAGCCGATCGACTGCCTTTTGTCGGTCATGTTGATCTTTATCCGCACGCTTTGGACAATGTGAGACAATGAGTCGTCTCTTCTTGTGTGTCAGCTCGGCTGCGCTTGATCCGTCTTTGCCAAGCGGCTGATAAGCCGACTTATCCAATACCCTGGTTTGTAGTGCAGCGGGCAATTGTTTTAGTTTCGCCCCGACGATGTAATAAGCACCCGCCTCATCCAGGGCGCTTAGATTGTCTTCATTCAGCATGCCTCGATCAGCGACAAAGATCATTTTCCGGACATCATAGCGCGCTTGCATCGTCTGCAAAACGCTGATTAGGCTATGACCCTCGAAAGTAGCACCAGGGAACACTTCGTAGCCGACCGGCAGACCTTCGCGGGTGACCAGCAAAGCCAGCAATACCTGGGGCTGATTAAATTTACAGTCCTTGCTGTAGCCATTTTGTTTTAATTCGTCTTCCTTGAAAGACTCAAAATAGAGCGTCGTACAGTCAAAAAACAACACATCCAACGCACCAGATAACAAGGATCGCGTGCCTTCACAGGTCATCGCTTGCAGCCGGCTGATGGTGTTATCGTCCAGCTGATCCATCATCCGATAAACTTTCTCTAAGGACAAAGAAACGCCAAAGTCCTGCTCCAGCTGCTGCACACTGCCGCGCTTACTTTTAGGATTGGCAATGCGTGCCATCACACAATGGAACAGGGCTTCTGTGGAGGCACGATACTTCTTTTGCGGCAACAGGGTATCGAACGACAACTGGCGATAGACCGCGCCATACACCTCATGAATGCCCAGCACCACCCGTTGTTCTTCCACCATCTGCCTCAGGTCAACATTCAAGGTGGCTTTGGACGATTGAGCTTTTGCTGCTTTCGCCTCAAGCATCTGTTTGGCGACCGTCTCAGGCGGAAACAGGCTGGGCTGATGCTGGGCTTCAATCTTCGCCTTGACAACCTCGGCCAAAGCCTTCAACTGCGCCAACTCCTCGTCATCCATGGCAATGCCGACATAACGCACAATCTTTTGCTTGACCTTATCGCCGACGCGCACGGATGAAACAATCTGAACCGATTGTCTTGGGCTATTGGGTGTCGATTTAACGCGAACGAACATGGGGTGAGTTTACACTGTGCTATTGCCGAAATCAACACAAATATTAAGATAGGCACTACAAACCAGTTTCTCTACCACCCCCGCGTGTTTATTGGGCTGTGGGCGATCTGCGTGGGGTGGACCGTCGAAGTCAGGAAAAAGCCTTGTCGATGCTCGATCGTTTACGCAGTGGGAAGGATGTGTGAATAACGTGATTACCCATCGCCCTGCAAGACTGCCATTGTCGCAAGCGTGCCGTGCGCTGGGACTCAATCGCAGCAGTGTTTATGCGCACAGAAAACGAGCTGACAGTGATCTAGAGCCGCAACGTTCTCGGCAGTACGCTGTGCAACCAAGAGCACTGAGTGCCGAGGAACGCGCAACGGTAATCGATACGCTGCACAGTGAACCTTATTGTGATCAGCCACCCGCTGAGGTCTATCACCGCCTGCTTGAGCAGGAGCAATATCTGTGTTCGGTGAGCACCCTGCACCGGCTACTTCGCAGCCTGCAGGAGACCGGTGATCGGCGCAATCAGCGGCCTGCACAGCACCATGCCATACCGCGGCTGTTAGCCACGGGCCCGCACGATGTTTGGACATGGGATATTACGAAACTGCCGCTGGTGCGACGGGGCATCTACTTATCACTATATGTGGTGCTCGACCTGTTCAGCCGCTTTGTCGTGGCCTGGATGGTTTCACGCAAGGAAAATAGCGCGCTAGCCAGGCAGCTGATGGACGAGGCCACCACCCGCTATGGTATTGAGCCTGGTCAACTTACCCTACACCAGGATCGTGGTTCACCGATGATCGCTCACGGGTATTTGGACTTGATGCGAGAATGGGATGTTACCTGTAGCCATAGCCGCCCTCGAGTGAGCAATGATAATGCGTTCAGTGAAAGTCAGTTTAAGACGCAGAAATACCAAGCGGATTATCCCGGTCGCTTTGACACGATGTCACACGCGCGGCTCTGGTGTGAAGGTTATTTCCACTGGTACAACTTCAAACACCATCACAGTGGGCTGGCAGGGTTTACCCCGGAACAGGTCTTTACAGGACGATATCGTGACGTGGTCGAGCAAAAGCAGCGAGCGCTTGATGAACGTTACCGGCAGAACCCCGAACGCTTTGTTCGAGGACGACCGAGAGCATCATTGCCACCAGCAACAGTGGCAATCAACCCCGTAGAGTCCAGCAATGATGGGACTATGCGTTGCGACCGTGTTAACTTCCCGACACTCACGGCCGCTGGTTATGTGAAATAGATGTTATCTTTAAAATAACTGTCCATATGAGGTTGACACCTTCCGACTACAGCAAAACTGAACCACGGAAACTAAACCCGGTAAACCCTGAAAACGGGTCGCATTCCGGTAGGTCTGATCTAACTCGTTAATGCCGCCCTGCAAAGCTCTGCACCCAACAAAGAGACACTAAAGCTATTCGTCCCTGTGTAAATTGTATTTGGCGTATCGCCGAAACTAAGGTTCGTTTTAATGTTGCCACCTTTAATGCATCCCTGTCTCATTAGACTCAGTAAAGCCACTTCAATCAAATCATCGGCGATTCCAAAGACCGCAACAATTTTTGCCTTGTCAAAAAGCGCTTCATCAAACTTCTTGTCAGCGCGATACTTAATCTTTTCTTCATAGCAAGAATGCAACACGCGCAGGTCTAATGGCTCCAATTCTTTCAAAATTGATACATGCTTGCTTTTTACGTCGCCTATAAAGTTAGGGTCCATCGCGTTTGCCAATAAGTTTGACCAAAGCGTATGCAGTTCATCATCATCTTCAAGTGACGCATTCTCAAAAATGGGTAGTGCAATTTTTGGAGGTACGGCTCTCGTTGCATCCGCATCCAAGTTAATCCCACGCTTTTCCAAATTGTCTTTCGTTTTTTGTACATGCCTTAGATAAAGCTCAAATCGTTTAAACTTAATGGCCTTGAATTCACATAATAAGTGCAACACGCCTAAGTCAGTCAAAGGGTACACTCGTACTCTTGAGTTATAACCGAATCTGGTGTTTGAACAATTGAAAAAAAGCGGCGTATCTGGTTGATTGGAAGTTACCAAACAATCAAGCAACCAGACACGCCACCGTGAGCAAGAATAACATTATTGAATTTGAATATCGAGAAGCGAGTACAGATCCATTGAATGAACGGTTACAAGCCGAGACACAGAAACTGATCCACCAAGCGGCGAGGCCGAGCTGTATGCACAACTTGAGCAGTACGCTGATCGCCGCACCGAGGTTGGCCATGCAACAGGAATAGAATTTAAAGATGGAATCGAGGTGAAAGACGTTGACCCGATCGCCGCTTGATTCAGAAGCTGAAAACACCAGATTTGACAATAACCTTCCATCTGCACTCATGCTTTACTGGATTGGGAACAACCTGTTTTCTATTACGTTTTATCAGATCAGCCTCGTCGATCGCTATGATTTAAAAAGCAGCTCCAATGCCCTAAAAGCGCTATTACCCAATGTCCCCGTAAGATCCAAAGATATCGAATCCCGAAAGAACTCATCCATATCCAAAGCAATACCAATAACCTTAAGCTCTAGCATCGCCGAATTCTCTATCGCGCCGGCTACTCGTTTCAGATGTGATTCCAGATAATACTCAGAATTGTAGTTGCTGGTGGCCGTTTCCATTGGTGCACCATCAGAAATCATAACCAGGCATTTTCTTTGTTCGGTTCGTTGACGAAGCCTGTTCGCTGCCCAAATCAAAGCTTCTCCATCCAGCCCCTCTCGAAAGTGTATTGGGTTGAGCAAAGAACAAATGGAGTGTCGAGAGCGACGCCAGCTGGTTTCTGCGTCCTTGTACACAATATGCAGCCGGTCATTTAAGCGGCCGGGATTCTCCGGTTCTCCATTTTTACGCCAAACCTTTATCGATTCTCCCCCGGACCACCCGCCCGTTGTAAAGCCGAGAATTTCATTTTTAATTCCGGCAAGTTCAAGCGCTCGACTGTATATATCCACTAGCACAGCAACCGCTTCATATCGCTGCCGCTTCATTGATCCGGAATTATCGATTAGGAAACTCACCACGGTTTCACAACCCGGGATATTTTTCTCTTTCTTGAATATGCGCGTATAACCAGGCTGTGTAACAATTTGACTTAACCTTCTGCCGTCAATATACCCTTCTTCTTCTGCCTCGTGCCAAGCGGATTGATGAGCCACGGCAAATAACCATTTCAAACGTTGTGCAAGACGTGGAATACTTACTGCCTGTGCAGCAACTAAAGCATCAAGACGAGTTCTAAGGTCACGTCTTTGTTCCAGCCTGTATAACGTGTCCCCAGTTACCTGCCTGTCGAACTCCTTACAATAAATCCGGTATCCATCATCATCGATATCATCGAAACTATAAATCTCACCCTCTGCGTTCTCGGATTCAACATAGTTGTCATCCTCTTCATTTGATGGCGGCAGCAAATTTCGACTTCTCAATGCGGCGAGGTGTTGATCTACCAGATCAACCCCTAAAGATCTGGCTATTTCTTCAATCGCTTCGGCGATAGAAAGTGCGTGGACGGCGTATTTATCCTGATCGAACCGAGTCTTTTTCAACATAGCCAGATCGTCTCCAATAACCGCTCCAAGTCGAAAACGAACTGATTCGATCAAACCCTCAACCGCTTCATCCTGCACACTACCGGTGAGGCGTGTTCGAGCAATCTGCGTGATACTGTAGATAAGCAAACCCAGTTCGTTTTCCACCAATCCATTACCTCTGGATTGCCGACACCACTGATTAAACGCCTCATCCAGATTGCTTGCAATTCCGCTAAAGCTATCTGGCGACATCGATTCACAACGCAGTTGTTCGAGAATCTCGAATACCAGGCGGGCAACCCCTTCTGTTGGGACAAGATCGTCATGCAGGGATTCATCATTAAACACCAGCCGCATGGCAATTGCATCCGCCACGCCGCGGTTTCTTGCAACCGAATTGGTGAGCACATCAACCGCAAGATGCGGAATTAGAAGCGCTTTGGCCTTACCCTTAACAAAAAGACGCTGCCGACGATATTCCGCATCGGGGTTTTGCGATAATGCACGGATAGTTGCCGCACAATGACGCTCGATAAGCCGTCTACGAATTTCTTCGCTCATAATCTGGATGATCGAACCCAAAGAAACTTCAAGCTTCAATCTGGCTGGCAACAGAGTATTCCAACTCTTCGTTAAAGGTACGTTGATAGTATTCCGCGATGATAGAACGCTCAGCTTCATCACATTTGTTCAAAAAAGATAGTCTGAAGGCCAATGCGACGTCATGGAAAATCTCGCTATTCTCCGCCCATGAGATTACCGTTCGCGGTGACATGACGGTGGAAATATCACCTGACGCAAAACCTTTTCGAGTCAAATTTGCCATCGCTACCATGCGCTCAATAGTTGAATCCTGATTGGCGAACGAGGGAACCTGAGCAATAACGATGTGTTTTTCATCCGCTGCAGGCAAATAATTCAGTGCTGTAACAATGTTCCATCTGTCAATTTGCGCCTGATTGAGAACCTGTGTCCCATGATACAAACCATTCAGGTTGCCCAGGCCGATAGTGTTAGCGGTGGCAAACAATCTGAATGACGGATGCGGACGGATTACTTTATTCTGATCAAGTAATGTGAATTTTCCATCTCGTTCGAGAATTCGGTGAATGACAAACATAACGTCGGGTCGACCGGCATCGAACTCATCAAAAATCAATGCCACGGGCCGTTGCAATGCCCAGGGGACAATACCCTCCTGAAATTCAGTTATCTGTTTTCCATCGCGCACAACGATGGTATCTCGACCGACCAAATCCAGACGGCTGATATGTCCATCCAGATTGACACGAACGCAAGGCCAGTTTAAACGAGCGGCGATTTGTTCGATATGAGTTGATTTTCCGGTGCCGTGATAGCCTTGCACCAATACCCGGCGATTATTCGTAAACCCGGCTAATAACGCCAACGTCACATCGTGATTAAAGTAATAAGCCGTGTCAATTTCCGGAGTGTGATCATCTCGTTCAGCAAATGCCTGTACTTGTAAATCGCTGTCGATCCCAAAAACGTCACGCACTGAAACCGTTTGATCCGGGAATTCCAGATAGGTGGGGGGACTGTCAGCAGCTGAGTCTGTATTCATTATTATGTAATTTAATCAGGTCAATTCCTTTCCACGGATTCTAACGATTTTCAACAACGAAATCTGAGCTATATTTGGTTTTCACTATTATCAACGCCATGACACCTAAAGGGAGTGTAAAATCGGGCTTCGCCAAGACAATAATCTCATCTGCTATCCACTATGAAAGTTTTTCTGTTTGCCTTCATCGCCGCAATTGGAAATGCCTTATTCGTTTACGGACAACGAGGGTCGAATACAGCGGACAATCCATTTTTCTTTCTAACGATAACGTTGATAGTTTGTATTGCGCTTTTTATTGCCTCAGCACTGATCCATAAAGCACCAATCGATCCAAACTATGTGATGCAGAATTTACGCTTTATCATCATCAGCGGCATCGGATTTTTTATAACGTTTACCGGTTTTTACTGGCTATACAGCGAGCAAGGCGCAACCAGCTATATCGTCTATGCATTGCTATCGATTCTCACCACTTCTATCGGGGTTGGACTGGTCATTTTTCGGGAACCCTATAACAAGTTTCACATAATCTCCGGAGTCCTCGCCGTGAGTGCTATCCTGTTCTACGGCCTCGGTCAGTCCAAACTGCCGTCTTAGCGGTTTTATTTATACCGACACTATGCCAAAAGGAATCTTGCTTGCAAATCTGGGAACGCCCGATTCGCCTTCTGTACAGGACGTGCGACGCTATCTTGCCGAGTTTCTTTGGGATCCGCGAGTTATCAAAGTGTGGCGTCCAGCATGGTGGGTTATATTAAATTTTGTCATTCTCAATACCCGGCCAAAAAAGTCGGCAAAAGCCTACGCGTCAATATGGAGCGATCAAGGGTCTCCACTTCTGGCTATCTCCAGACAACAGAAAGACAAGCTAGCCGAAGCGATAACGGATGTTCCCATAGAACTGGGTATGCGATACGGAACGCCGTCAATTGAATCTGCTGTACAGGCATTATGCGCACACGATGTCGATGAAATATTAGTTTTGCCGTTATATCCACAATTTTCATTTACGACTGCTTCGTCCGTTGAAGATGAAGTGAATCGTGTTGTAAAGAAATTGAATACACCAAAATTATCCTGCCGCCTGATCAACGACTATCATGACTTTGTTCCTTATATCCGCGCTTTAGCTAAATCCATCCGCAACTTTCAGTCTGAACAGGGCAGCCCCGATAAGCTCATGTTCTCATTTCACGGCATACCTCAGGAATATGCCGACGACGGCGACCCCTACGCCGAGCAATGCCAGGTTACTGCAACGCTTTTGGCGCAAGCGCTAAATCTTGCACCTGAACAATGGCAACTGACATTTCAATCAAGATTAGGACCCAAGCAATGGCTTCAGCCCTATACAGATAAAACATTGGAAGCATGGGGCCATGACGGTATTCAATCGGTTCAGGTGGTCTGCCCAGGATTTAGTGCTGATTGTCTTGAAACACTGGAAGATGTAGCAATGGCAAATCGAGAGCTATTTCTACAAGCGGGTGGCAAACAATTCCAATATATTCCTTGTTTGAATTCTTCACCTGAGCATATTGAAATGATGAAAAAACTTCTTATCGAAAATGGTTTATGAAAACATTAGTCATCATTGCACATGGTAGTCGAAACACCGCTTCTAATAGTGAAATTGAAGACCTGGTTACGCGGCTAAAATTATCTGGTTCTGATTTTGATCTCGTAGAACACGCATTTCTTGAACTCGCTCAACCCGATATTGGAACAACGCTGGACAGGGTAATAGCGGCTGGCGCACGCGAAATTTTTGTTTTCCCGTACTTTCTTGCTAAAGGAAATCATGTTGAACGAGATATTCCGGATGAAATGCAGCGGCTCATTAAACAGAGTCCATCAATACGATTTCATATGTTGACACATTTCGGTGCCAATGCGAATATCATTTCCCAGATCAACGCCCATATCCAGTCTGAGCTCGGGGAATAGCCTCAATTGTTCTGCGTCGTCAGAATCCTCCCAATATAAACATCCGCGAATATCCACAAACCCTGATTTTTTTCGCAGTATTAACTTTTTCACGATCAATTTCGATTATCATTTATTTTTTCAATGATAGAGATTGAAGAATACATCAATTACACCATTGAAAATTAGCCACCGTTGGAACAAGATTCGCACCCTGTTTTTAACCCATTTAACTTTAAATTTTAGGTATTTAGCATGACTAGAGCGGATCAAATCAAGGCCGTTGAAAATGATTGGGCAACGAACCCTCGTTGGGCCAACGTAAAACGTGGTTATTCAGCCGAAGATGTCGTACGTCTTCGCGGTTCGGTACAACCAGAACTGACTTATGCTCGTCGCGGAGCAGAAAAACTATGGGATCTGGTCAATGGCACGTCTAAAAAGGGCTACGTGAATTGTCTGGGTGCATTGACTGCAGGTCAGGCTGTACAACAGGCGAAAGCGGGCATCGAGGCAGTTTATCTTTCAGGTTGGCAGGTCGCTGCGGATAACAATAGCTCAGAAACCATGTATCCGGATCAATCACTTTACGCGTACGATTCTGTTCCTACCGTCGTTAGAAGAATTAACAACTCCTTTGCACGAGCCGACCAGATTCAGTGGTCTCGCGGCATCGACAGTGAATCGGATGAGTTTATCGATTATTTTCTACCGATCGTTGCTGATGCAGAAGCGGGCTTTGGTGGCGTTTTAAATGCATTCGAACTTGCCAAGAACATGATATCTAATGGTGCGGCAGGCATCCATTTTGAAGATCAGCTGGCGGCGGTAAAAAAATGCGGACACATGGGCGGAAAAGTACTGGTTCCTACCGAAGAAGCCGTTCAAAAGCTTATCTCTGCAAGATTGGCCTCTGATGTGTTAGGTACACCGACATTAATACTTGCAAGAACAGACTCTGAAGCGGCTAATTTACTAACTTCAGATTTCGATTCCCGGGATCAGCCATTTCTGACTGGAGAACGCACAAACGAAGGTTTCTTCCGTGTTAAGAATGGTCTTGAACAATCAATCTCTCGAGGAGTTTCTTATGCACCTTATGCCGATTTGGTTTGGTGTGAAACCGGAACGCCTGATCTTGGGTTTGCCAGAGAATTTGCTGAAGCGGTTCGTGCTGAACACCCAGAGCAACTGCTGGCTTACAACTGCTCACCGTCATTCAACTGGAAGAAAAACCTTAATGATTCGGAGATTGCCAGCTTCCAGGATGAAATTGCCGCAATGGGTTATAAATATCAATTCATTACGTTAGCTGGCATCCACAACATGTGGTACAACATGTACGATCTGGCTTATGAATACGCTCAGGGCGAAGGTATGCGTCACTATGTTGAGAAAGTTCAGGAGCCGGAGTTTGCTGCTGCATCCAAAGGCTACACTTTCGTTGCTCACCAGCAAGAAGTTGGTGCTGGATATTTTGACGATGTGACCACCACGATTCAAGGTGGCAGTTCATCTGTTACTGCGCTGACCGGTTCAACTGAAGAAGATCAGTTCTAGATAAACGTTTAAAAACAGGCGACCCCGTAGTGGCGCGAGGTCGCCTGTTTGATGTATGTTCCGGCGATGAGTGCTGAAATTGTAACCCAGATTGCCGAAACCATTCTTTATGGTTTTAATCGCCACTACACTCGTTTTCTTGAAATCACCCGTGATGCCAAACACCGGTTTGAAACCGCAGACTGGGAAGGCGAAGTACACGCCCGAAAAGAACGCATCTATTTCTATGATCAGCGCGTCACTGAGACTGTCGAATATATAAACGATAACCTCAGCCTTGAAAATCTCGATAAGTCATTCTGGCAGGATTTAAAAAGGCAATACATGTGGTTGTTGTATGACCACAAACAACCTGAGCTTGCCGAAAGCTTTTACAACTCGGTATTCTGCCGGTTATTCGATCGCAGCTACTTTAACAATCGTCATATTTTCGTTAAGCCTGGCATGGCGATCGATTTTCTCGATATGGAAGATCCAGCATATAACGGCTACTACCCTGATCAAACTGACCTGAAATCCTGCTTCAGTGAAATTCTTAACAGCTTCAAGCTGAGTAATAACTGGCAGAATCTTGATCGTGATCTTGATCTTATTGTCGAAAATTTCAAAGGCAAACTCGAATCTCCCATCCGGCCAACACCGCATCGTCAAATTCAGGTTGTATCCTCTCTGTTCTTTAGAAACAAAGCTGCTTACATAGTAGGTCGTGCACTGATTGGACACGATCGACAGCCTTTTGTGATCCCGCTCCTGCTTACCGAAAATCGGCAACTATTTGTAGACACCATTATTACTGATCCAGATGACGTTGCCCTGATATTCAGTTTCACACGCGCCTATTTCATGGTTAATACCCGGGTTCCAGCCGGGCTGGTGAGTTTCCTGCAAAAAATACTACCCACCCGCAGTCGCGCGGATATCTATACTTCCATCGGTTTCCAGAAACAGGGCAAGACACTGTTTTACCGTGAGTTCCTCTATCACCTCGAACATTCCAGCGACAAGCTAATCATCGCCCCGGGAATAAAAGGCATGGTGATGAGTGTATTTACATTGCCCTCTTACCCCTTCGTATTTAAAGTCATAAAAGATCATTTTCCACCTCCCAAGGATATAGACCGGGCCACCGTTAAAGAAAAGTACCAGCTGGTAAAAATGCATGACCGGGTCGGTCGAATGGCGGATACACTTGAGTTTTCCCATGTTGCATTTCCAATCGACCGATTTTCTGAGGAGCTGCTTGAAGAGCTTAAGGAAATGATCCCCTCCAGTCTGACGATTGAACAGGACTTTGTTATCATTCGGCACCTCTATATTGAAAGGCGAATGGTACCGTTTAATATTTATCTGGATAATGCTGATGAAGAAATGCTGGACAGAGGTGTTACCAGCTACGGGAATGCGATTAAGGAAATGGTTGCTGCCAATATATTTCCCGGTGATATGCTTTTGAAGAATTTTGGCGTCACCCGACACGGACGCGTCATTTTTTACGATTATGACGAAATTTGCCATATGACAGAGATCAAAATTCGAGCTATCCCCAAAGCCCGGTTTGAAGAAGAAGAACTGTCGTCCGAGCCCTGGTTTCACGTCGGCGAAGATGATTTCTTCCCCGAACAGTTCGAGCACTTCGTCGTAAATCACCCGAAAGTTCGAGAGCGCTTCCTCCAGGCACATCCAGAACTGCTGGAACCGAAATACTGGAAGCAAATTCAAAAAGATATTGTTGAGAAAAAACGCCACGACGTATTTCCCTATCATCAGAATAGACGATTCAATCAACGATACCCCGATCTCTATAAAAACCAGGAACTCAATCCTGTTAGTGAGAAAAACCGATGAAAACAGCTGATCTGTCAGACAAATATCCCGATTCACAAATTTGTCAACCGATTTTTCAATCCTTTGGTGGAAATCCCAGATTTGGGGGTCAAATTCGAACGGTTAAAGCCTTCGAGGACAATACATTTATCCGTCAGACGTTGTCGGAAAAGTCAGATGGCGGCGTATTGGTAGTCGATGCTGGCGGCTTAATGCGTTGCGCTATGTTAGGTGACATTCTCGCACAAATGGGTGTGGACAACGGCTGGGTCGGCGGTATATTTTTTGGGTTAATTCGCGATAGTGCGGATATTAACCAAATGCCATTTGGCGTAAAAGCGCTCGGCACCATTCCGATCAGAAGCGTTAAAGAAGGTCTGGGAAAGGTTGATGTTCCTGTAAATTTCGCCGGCGTGACGTTTACCCCTGGAGAATACGTGTATGCAGACGAGGACGGTGTGATTGTCAGTCCAGAACCGTTGACTTTACCCTGACCCAAACAAGTCACATAAATGGCGAGCTCGCCTTAGTCGAACCGGCTGTTAGAACGATTTAGTGTCAGGAGAGTTGCTTTTCACGAATTTCGTCAAGGGTTTTACAATCGATGCAAAGCTCAGCCGTTGGACGAGCTTCAAGCCTTTTCAATCCGATTTCTTCGCCGCAATTTTCGCAATATCCGAAGTCGCCTGTCGAAAGCAATGCAATTGCAGCTTCAATTTTTTTTATCAGCTTTCTATCACGGTCTCTACCGCGCAGTTCGAGCGCCATATCGGTTTCCTGGCTGGCTCGATCAGTCGGATCGGGATGATTCGCCGTTTCGTCCTGAATATTGTTTACGGTTTTAGAAGTTTCATCCGTTAACTCTCCACGCCATGCCGAAAGTATTGCATTAAAATGTACGAGTTGCGCATCACTCATATATTTTTCAGTTTTTCTTGGTTTGTACGGTTTAATTCCGTGAATCAACAATTCTGATTTTTTCTTCGCAGCCATAACTTATTAATATCTTTTAAAAACAATAAGATAGAATATTATTCTCTATATTCGTATCGGAAACCGAAAAATTCGGGGACGGCGTTATACCAAAACCCCTAGTACTTTGCAATCGAGAATTTCAGACAGATTAGAGTCTCTTTACAAGCAAACAGTTCGCCGCTATTTTCTGCCCTCTACACAACCATTCTGAATCGTGGAAACCGTTCTATCAGCAGCATTTTTTCTCAATTCATTTGATTTTCTTCGCCTTAGCCCGCAACCTTCGCGCCTCAGTAGGCGTCACTGCGAGCGAGCGGTATACCTCAATCCGATCACCATTTTCCAGAACATAATCTCCGCATTGTCTCAATCCATAAACACCGAATTGCAAATCCTCAATAATCAATTCGGGAAACTGCTCAAGAATTCGAGATTGCCGCAACGCAACAGATAAGGTTGTGCCTTGCACACACACCAGCTCCAGAACGACCTGCCGGTCCTGCGTAGCACACGCAACTTCAATCACAATTTCTTCAGTCATATTTTGACCCGTAAATCTCATCCGCGCGAGTACAAAATGACCCTACCATCGAATCAGCGATACCACTAAAAACAGGCCCCACCACTTTGCCAATAATCTTGTTCGAAAAGTCGAAATCCAGATTGAGCACAACTTTCGAAGACCGTTCATCTAGCGCTAAGAACTCCCATGAGCCGGATAATTCACTAAAAGGACCATCAACCAAAATTAATGCGATCCTGTCATATGGAAATAAATGATTTTCCGTAGTAAATGACTTTTTAATCCCCTTAAAGTCAATCATCACTGAAGCAGTCACCTTATGTTCCGTTCGATTAAGCTCATTAGAGCCGCCGCACCAGGGTAAAAACTCAGAATAACGCTCTACATCATTTACCAACTCAAACATACGTTTTGAGCTATGTGTGACAAGCGCAGACCGGTGGACTGAAGACATTTAGAAAAATAAGATGCAGAAAAATTTGCTTTGCTGAATTATACTTCATTGATCGAGACTACCTGTTAGATATAACTGAACATCAATGGCAAAATCTAAAAAGCCTGATAACTCCAACACGATTGCACTGAATCGTAAAGCACGATATGACTATGCGCTGGAAGACGATTTCGAGGCCGGCATTGCTCTGGAAGGATGGGAAGTCAAGAGTCTGCGAGAGGGACGCGCCCAACTGAAAGAAAGTTATGTCATGGTCATAAAAGGCGAGGTATTTTTAGTTGGCGCACATTTTTCACCACTCAAAACCGCATCCAGCCACGTAAATCCAAACCCTACCCGTGATCGCAAACTTCTGCTCCATGCAAAAGAGATTAACAAGTTAATTGGCGCGACTGAGCGTGATGGCTATACCATTGCACCGTTAAGTTTGTATTGGAAGAATGGCCGGGCCAAACTCAAAATCGCTCTGGCCAAAGGTAAAAAACAGCACGATAAGCGACAGTCTATTAAACAACGCGAATGGGATCGCCAAAAGCAAAGGTTATTTAAGCAGTAACCTGAACAACTGTTGGCAGTGGGCAGTCCCCAAACCGCGCCGTCATTCCTGCGCAAGAGACTGTGCAAGAAACCCGTATTCGTCATTCCTATACCACCTCCGTCATTCCTATACCACCTCCGTCATTCCTGCGAAGGAGACTGTGCAACAAACGCCGACTCACCCACTATTGAGACTTTTGAGTCAGGCACGGGTAAAAAGGTTCTTATTAAAAGCAGGCGGGTGAAATAAGTTTGTTTGCTGCGACAATAAGTATTTCTGGCATAAATAATCGAATAGTGGACGCAAAAAAGGAAGATGTCGCTTGATTGCTTGCATGACGACTGCAATATCGCCTGCTTTTATAGCCAACAGCAGTTGATTGAACAGCCTTGTGCCTAGCAGGTTCAAAACACGCTTAAAGTTATAGCAAAACATAATCAATGCGTTTTCACCGGATACTTTTTCTTTGCCTCTGACCAGGTAGTGATCCCAGCCTAATGACCGCTTTATGGTGCCAAAAGGATGCTCCACAATCGCCCCTCTTCTTTTGCTAATCGCCTTGGCTGATTCTGTTTGCATAGACTTGCGATAGGCTTGTATAAAGGCTTCATGTTCCCACCGCCATATTCTTCGGTGCGGCGTTTGCTTTGCTAAACACTCACTGCGCACAGGGCAAGCCTTGCAATCTGTGGCACTGGTGCTGTAAATAAACCCAAGCTTGCCTTTGGATAGGCTTTTGGTTGCACTTTTTTTCAGTGTTTTGTCGTTAGGGCAGGTGTATTCGTCTTGCTCCTCGTTATAGACAAACTCATCTTTCGTGTATCTGCCGGCTTTCTTTTGTTTCTGTTGTGTATCAATCGGCGGGATAATCGGGTAGATTTTGTCATCAACACAGTTCTTTATCTCTTTTGCACTGTGATAGCCCTTGTCGGCAACCACAGCCAAAGTCTTAAGGGCTAAGGTTTCTTTCGCCTGACTTGCCATCTGATGCAACTGCTGTGCGTCATTGCCTTGACTTGATACATCCGTTGCGACAATCAGCTTTGCTTTGTCATCCACCGCAATTTGGCAGTTATAAGCGACCAGATGATGCGCTGGTTTGCACATCAATGCGGCATCCGGGTCGGTTGTGTTATGTTGCTTCTTGTCCAATTGCTCTAAGGTATTCAAATCCTCTTCCAGCTTTTGTTTGCGCTCTTTAAGTGCTTGTATTTTATCAATCAAATCAGGATTATCCAGAGTCTGTTCCGGTTCCTCCTGCTGGTCTGTGGTGTTTAATAAGTTCAGGTAGTCCTCAATAGCCTGCGTTACCCTGGCTATTTTTTTATCCACAGTGGCTTTAACAATCAAGGTATTTTTGGACGCATTGGCTCGCAAAAACGCTCCATCCAGTGCCACTAATTGACCTTCAATGAGATTGATGTTTTGGCACAGCAAAACAAATTCCTTAAACGTATTCTTGAGTGCTGCGGCATTATTTTTTCTAAAATTAGCAATCGTCTTATAGGTGGGCTTTAAGCCTTGCAATAACCAGATAAGCTCGATATTTCTATGGGTTTCCCGAGCCAGATGGCGGGAACTTCTTATTTTATTGGTATAGCCGTAAATGTAGAGTTTCAGCATCAATTTTGGGCAAAAGGCGGGGCGACCATTGTTGTTTTTGTCACTGTATTTGGTCTTAAAGTCTAAGGCATCCACCTCTAAGCTATCGACATAGGCATCAATAACACGAACTGGATCATTCTCGCCGACATAGTCCTCTAGCCGCTCTGGAAATAACAGTTGTTGTTGGCGATTTAATCCACGTATGTAATCACTCATAAAGCCTCTATTTAATGATTAGAATCAGCTAGTTAGGTTTGTTATTATATCATAATTAAGCTAGGGTTTGGATGTTTATTACCGTCATTATTGGGTATTTTTGCAGGGATGGTGTATTGGTTTGAAATGCCAGCAACGTCGGTGAATTAGGGCAGTAATGAGAATGTGACCAAGGGTGGTGGTTTTTTTGCACAGTCTCCTTCGCAGGAATGACGGAGGTGGTATAGGAATGACGGAGGTGGTACAGGAATGACGAATACGGGTTTCTTGCACAGTCTCGAAGGCAGGAATCCAGTGAAACAACCAAACCCGTTAGGGTTTTCTACATATAAAACAATTTGGCGAATTGTCGATTTTCCAAACAGATATTCTTTACAGACTTTGCCCTCCTTCTCGTTCCTTTATGATTGCATTGACCGTTGTGCGCGTATTGCGGATGATTTCTCCCATCTGCTGCATGAACTCTTCATTCATGGGCAACAACGGCGGACGTACGATACCGCCATGTCGACCCTGAAGCTCGCAACCATACTTAATACACTGTAGAAATTTCCCGCCCTGCTCTAACAAATGCATCAACGGCAGAAAGGCAGACATAATCCGCTTGCCACGTTCAAAATTACCATCCCTAGCGACGATATTAAGAAACTCAACGCATTCAGATGGAAATATGTTTGCACTAGCACAGACCCAAGCCTTGGCACCCCAACTGAAAAACTCCAACGCTTGATCTTCAGCACCAACGACCAATTCAATTTGTGGAAATTCACATGCTAGCAGGTGCAGGCGATTGATATCACCGCTTGATTCCTTGATGCCCGCAATATTCGTATTTCCGGCAACACAGCGGAGAAATTCCTCGCCCATCTCGACTCCAGTTCGGCCCGGATAGTTGTAAAGCATGATTGACAAATTGGCGACCCGATCAATTTTCATGACGTGCGCCACGAGTTCACGTTCCGACGGTAATGAATAAGGGGGTGCCGCAACCAATAGCGATCGCGCCCCGGCATCACGTGCAGCCACCGCAATTGCCAGACATTCGTCAACACGTATATCGTTGATGCCGGCCATCAATTCGACCCGATCACTAATTCGTTCGGTTGCGAATTTAAACTGCTGGATACGCTCCTCTTTCGACATAGCATAAAATTCACCCGTGGAGCCACCCACAATGACACCAGCGATACCGTTTTCAATCTGGCATTCGATCACTTCGGCGTAGCCGTCCCAATCGATCATTCCCCCCGGGTGGAATGGGGTGATGATCGGGGTGTAGATTCCTTCGAATCTCATATTTTTATCTCCCACATTTTGTTTCCCAATAATCATCGAATAAGCGTCCGCATATTTGCCGACATTTTGTACACAAATACAATATTATAGGGAATCCATTTTGAATTCAAGATGCAAAGTGTGGAATAATATAGCTAAAATGCACGGATTAAAAAATGACAAAGAAATCTATCCAAACTGAAAAGAAACGAAGTGCCAAGGGATTTAGTGCCGTTACCATTTACGAAACGCTACATGATGAAATACTTTCGTTGGTGCTGGAACCAAGCCAATCCATCGATGAAGCGAGCTTGGCAAAGCGTTTTTCGGTATCACGTTCTCCGGTACGTGAGGCACTTGTCAGACTTGTCTCGGAATCATTGCTGCAAACTTTACCTAACAAAGGAACGATCGTAGCCCCTTTACGAATCGAGGAATTTCCACAATATGTGGATGCATTAGACATCGCACAGAGGGCTGTAACACGTCTGGCTGCTAAATTTAGAAGTTCCACCGATCTGAAGCATATTCGTGAAGAACAGGACAGGTTTATCAAGTATGTTGATGAAGAAGACATGCCGGGAATGATTATTAGCAATCGAGATTTTCATCTGGCAATCGCAAAGGCCAGCAATAACAGGTATCTTGAACAGAGCTATCGTCAACTACTTGACGATGGGCGACGATCCCTAATGTTGTATTTTAAATCCTACAACGACATATTACCTAAAGATATGGTCAATGGTCATGAGCAAATTATTAACGCTATTTATGCGCAGGACGTAGATTTAGCGGAACGCCTAGCACATGAACACACCAAAGAGATGCAGCAACGGTTTCTCAATTATCTTGGGTCACGACTTATGGATGATTTTCCTATCTTACTTTGAGCACGCAGTGCGGAAACAAATGCAATACCTTACATTTTGAGAACTTTAGCACTTGTGCCCTGTGGGTATAATTCAAAAAAAGATCGGAAGTGGGACTTTAGTCCGCCATCTACAACGGTTTTGCGCGGCTGAAGCCGCACTTCCGACAATGATGCAAAGTCCCCATTTAAAAAGTTCGTTCCTCAAGAACCATGTCTTTACCGTGTCGCAGGATTAGACTCTACCTGACGAGGAAGTACAGCATTTTACAAAATATACAAATTGTCTTGCAAATTGTCGACAATTTGTGTTCTAATGACAATTCAATATATTCGTGCAAAGCACCCATATAATAAATGCACCACTTCAAAGCACAGAATCGCATGGTGATGGTCAATCCGCCCACAGCAGGCGTTGATTATTGTGTACCGTTGCTAGGATCAAAGAATCCGGCTGTTGTCCGTACGAATAACGGGATGTGTGTCGCAGAATTCTATACCACCGTTAAAACGACCTACACATTGCCGCAACTAAAATTTAATCTGTGCCGTTTTTGTGTCACAGGTTTTTCACCGACCTTAGGGTCATTAACCTCAACAGGAGATTACAATGAGAAATAAGTTAAACCTTGTAGCCGTTGCGTTTGTATTTGCTGCATCATTTGGTTCGGCAACAAGTGCAGCCGAAGTGAACTGGAAAATGACTGCCGCGATTGGTGAAGGATCGTTTTTTTACCAGAACTTTATGGAACGGTTTGCCGCCAACGTTGAAACACTGACCAGTGGGCGTGTCGATGTAACACCCTTTGGCGCAGGTGTTCTGGTGCCTGCTTTCAAAGCCTTTGAAGCAGTACAGGACGGCACAGTAGAAGCGGGTCATTCGACACCGTCTTATTTGGTCAACCAAGATCCGACCAATGCAATTTTCGCAAGTTTTCCGGGCGGCATGTCGGGGGAAACCACATTACATTGGATCTATGAAGGCGGTGGTGAAAAAATGTTACAAGATTTTAGACGCGAGGAAATGGGGCTTCACACTATGGTCGTGGGTGTCGGTACCTCGGAAGTCATGGCACATTCAAATGTCAAAATCCAAACAACCGATGACCTAAAGGGTGTAAAGTTCAGAACCTCTGGTGCGTTTGCAGCAGTTCTGAAAGAATCGTTTGGTGGTATTCCAACGGTGGTTCCTGGGAACGAGATATACACACTGTTGCAGCGTAAAGGTGTAGATGCGGTCGAATGGTCTACCCCTGGTGCTAATTTCAGCTCTGGGTTTCATGAAGTCGCGCCCTATATGATTATGCCAGGTGTACACCAGCCATCTTTCGTTTGGGAAGTCTTTGTCAAACAGGAAACATGGGATGCTATGTCACAAGATTTGCAAGCATTGATTACTGCGGCGGCTAAACTGACGACCTATGAGAGCTTCACCCATTTCGGACATGAAGACATCAAGGCAATGGCAGAGTACCGGCAAACCAAAGTTGATATTGTGATTATGGACTCAGATGAATCCGAAAAAATCCGCGTTGCGGGGCGTGACTGGGCAAAGGCACAAGCAAAAATCCAAAGCGATGCAGGCAAACCGCGCATGCAAAATGTGCTGGATAACTACCTGAATTATCAGTCCTCTTGGGCTGCTAATTCGAGTTATTTGGTGCGTGACACGGCTGAATAATATCCGACGACAATCGTAATACGGGCGACCCTTTCGGTCGCTCGTATGGCTAATTCAGGTCATAGGTATGTCACTAGTTTCGGAAATGGTATTTGCCAGAGCAATCTCAATAAATACCTCTGTGCGGTTGATGATTCATGGTATCCACCGCCGCAAATACGTTTTTTTCAGAGATTTTACCCAAAGCGTGACCTTTGGAAAATACTATTTGAAACCTTTGTATAAAATGCAACGCTTAATCGACTAATGGAGACCTTTGCACTTGTGCCCTGTGGGTATAATTCAAAAAATGATCGGAAGTGGGACTTTAGTCCCGCCATCTACAATCGTTTTGCACGGCTGAATCCTCGCTTCCAGCAATTATGCAAAAGTCTCAAATGATGTGTTTTTAACGAAAATTTAGCAAATTTTTACAAAAATTCTAACTTAAAGAGCATCTTAATTATATGAACTCAAGTATCAAAGGGAAGAATGATGCGTAAACTAATTTCAATTGCAGATGGGTTTTCTAATTTTTTAGCCATATTGGGTCGATTAGCAATTGTCATCCTTGTTGTCGCGATGCTGTACGAGGTATTGGCACGATATGTCTTTGATGCCCCTACACTTTGGGCATTCGATATATCCTACATGCTCAATGGCTCGATTTTCATTCTTGGCGCAGCCTATGCTTTGCAACAAGACGCTCATGTGAGGATTGATTTTTTATCCCAAAAACTGCCTTTTCGAGCACAGCAAATACAAAACGGGATCTTATATATTCTGGTCATGGCCCCGATTTTCGGCATGTTTGCCTATATTTCCGTCAGCAAAACCCTAAAGGCTTTTCTGACTGGCGAGCTGGAAAGCGTCAGCCCTTGGGCACCCGTTGTTTGGCCGTTTTACTCCGTAATAGCGGTGGGCTTGCTTGCCTTATCACTACAGTTTCTGGCTGAAGGGCTGAAATATATAAGCGGAAAAATCAATTCTGATACAAATGTTACGAACACAATGTCATGAATCTAATCCCAATTTTTATGTTTGCTGCACTTTTCCTGCTGGTTTTTTCTGGCCTGCCGGTTTCATTTTCTTTGATCATTGTCGCTGTCGGTTTCGGTTTCACTGTATTTGGCGATTTGATCTTTTTACAACTTTACGGTCCAGTCCTGTCAACCGCATCAAACTTCGTTTTGGCCGCAATTCCACTGTTCATCTTTATGGGTGCTATCCTTGAAAGATCTGGCATTGCCGGCCGCTTGTTCCAAGTCTTGCAACTGTGGTTGGGCGACTTGCCCGGTGGATTGGCACTTGCGACCATCGCGATGTGTGCGATTTTTGCGGCAGCCTCTGGAGTTGTTGGCGCGGTCGAGATTGTTGTGGGCCTGATGGCCATACCAGCCATGACACGCGCGGGATATAAAAACGATTTGATTGCTGGAACAATTTGCGGTGGCGGATCCTTGGGCACTATTATTCCGCCTTCAGTCATAATTGTGGTTTATGCCTCGATCGCCCAGCTTTCGATTGGAACGTTGTTCGCAGCATCAATTTTACCCGGATTGCTGATGGTGGCGTTTTTCATTGGGTATATTCTGATCCGTAGCTTTTTGCGCCCCGAGGATGCACCTCCCCTGCCCACGACCGAACGTGCCATTCCAACGGAAACAAAAATCAAAATCACGCTCACAGCACTGTTACCTCCGTTGGTGTTAATTGTTATGGTTCTTGGCTCCTTATTAGCCGGAATGGCTTCCGCGACCGAAGCAGCTGCAGTGGGGGCTGCAGGTACTGTAATTCTGGCGGCGGCGTTTCGTGAATTGACCTTTGAGGTGATAAAGTCAGCCCTCGGAGTGACATTAAAAATCACCGCAATGATCATGTTGATTGTGACCGGCGGCACTATGTTTACCAGCACATTCGCAGTTACGGGTGGTGGCGCACTGGTGCGCGATGCAGTCGGTGTAATCGGGTACGGCGATGCAGGGGTCGTGGCCTTCTTTTTAGCGGTGGTATTCTTCGCGGGGTTTGTTCTGGACTGGGTATCAATTGTGTTGATATTCATCCCGATTTTTACACCAATCATTAAAACAACTGGAATCGACCCCGTTTGGTTTGCAATGATGGTGTTGGTGGTCATCCAAACTTCTTATTTAACACCGCCAATGGCACCATCGATATTTTATCTGCGTTCAATTGCGCCGCTCAGCATGACCTACGGTCAGATGTACAAGGGGGTTCTACCCTTTGTGGCTACGCAAATACTTGTTCTGATTACGATCATAGTATTCCCGAAAATAGCGATATGGTTACCCGACATTTTGGTCGGATTGTAAAATGGAAGCAGATTACAATGTCGTAGTAATCTACGCTGGAATCGTCAGAATCAACTGTACAATCGTCTTGCAAAAGTGCGGACTGCGTGTTGCAATCAGTCTAAAATTTCGGACGAACTTGAATTTATTGACATCAGAAACTGGAAATTCAACCCATTCCCGCTTGGTTACAACTGTCAACCCAAAGCTCAAATGTCCCCTTTAGCCCAAAGCAGTCATGTCCCCTTTTTTGTATTCATTATTAGGGTGTGGTTGGCTGAAGAACTGACAGCTGTGGTTGTCGCCAGGGATGATCTGGTGCAGGTTTCCAGGTAGAGTTTTGTTGTCGATGAAGTGCTTGCTCAACGTGGTTATGAAGGGTCTTACTATCGGCAATCATAACGGCGGCCTCTCCCTTTTGGAGCGTTCGGTAAGTCAATGCTTTGCCTTTATATAGTAATGTAACCAAACTGGTAGCACCGTCCTCGCAGAGCGTGATGGTCGCCCCCCTCAAACGATAGCCTTTGCCATAGCCAGTCAGCTGATATTCGCTGTTACGAAACGACAAAGTCAGGTTCTTGGACAGTTGACGCTGATGGTGCAGGCAGAGGATCAGTTTAAGTTCTTCTTTACTGTGTAATACCGCACGATGTGCATTATCTGGATCTTGTGGGGTAACGGCAAAGCGCAAGTTATAGTCCTCCATAAACTGTGGCAAAAAGGCGTCTGCTTGCTCAATAGAGTGGATGTTCTCTAAGCGCATCTCTTTTACCAGCCGGTCTTGCAGGGTTTTATTGGCACGTTCTACTCGCCCTTTGGCCTGTGGGGTATTGGCGTGAATAGGCTCAATATCCAAAGGTTTTAAGGGCACGGGTAAATTGGCTTAATTCGTCCTCTTGCGGTTTCTCTTTCTGGGGATGATTGACCCGAAAGATGCTGTGCTTATCGCTATATATAGCGATTGGGCGACCGTGCTGGTTAAGCTACTGATGGCGGGTTTCCATAGACGCTTGAGTGGTCTCTGTTGGGGCAAAATGCAAGGACAGACCGGTTTTTGCTCCTGCAAAACCGGCATACGACCGCCATGGATAGAGGAAGTGTAAATAATGCAGGAGCACTTATTTGCCCGTACGTCCTGTACATATAACCGACTGGTTGCATCACCAATAAAGACAATTAAAGTACAACGAGGTGCACGCCCCTCAAACCAGTCATGCGGTGATCCATCAATCTGTACCAGCTCACCCAGCCGCGGTCGGCTTTGGTGGATGGTTGCTCTTTTACGCTGTTTCCTTAGCCACAACCCATCTTTAATCATCCATTGACGCCGTGTCTCCACCGAGAATTGGCCATCATGTAAGTCGGTGAGTTTCTCGTGCGCGAAAGTCGGACCAAAGTCACCCTAGTGCGCTCTGATAATGGCGAGTGCCTGTTGGCGTCGTTCATCGCCAATGGCGTTGCCAGGCCGTCGCCCGCGCCGCCTGGAGGCAAGCCCAGTCGCACCACAGGCTCGATAAGCGCGGGTTAAGCGTTTTACCTGCCGGACACCTAAGTGTAGTTGCTGTGTTGCCTGCGCCTGCGACAGCCGGCGTTCAATAATGGACTGAATAACCGCTACTCGGTCAAGTTCTGTTTTACTCAATGTCATAATCCCTCTTGAATAAGTCAAAAGGGGACATTTTAGCTTTGCTTAAAGGGGACATTACTGCTTTGGACTAACACACCTTGATATATTATTCCGTCATATGGTATATCTATGGTCGTTTTAACAGAAACACTATTTACACTGGGCTAAAAACTCGTCTGTCCAGTATTTTCCGTAACAATTAGCATAAACCCTTTACATTATGAGGATTCAGATATGTGCCATCCATTTGAGAAAAATTGCAAAAACTTCATCGTAGGTGCTTTTAGCTTGGCATTAACACTCAGTAGCACCATGGCGAACTCCGCCGATCTCATCGTTTCCAACTGGGACGGCTATATGCCGGGCGACATGATGGAGCAATTCAAAGCCGCCACAAATTACTCAGGCGAATTATCGCTACACGCCACCAACGAAGAAATCATGGGCAAGCTTACGGCAAGCAAAGGTCAGGGCTACGATGTTGTGTTTGTCTCCTCACCATTCGCAGAAGTACTGCAAAAACTCGACCTGCTAGCCCCAATGGACCCAGCAAAAGTCTCCAACTTAAAGCACCTTTTCCCTGAAGCCAAGCAACTTGCTTACGATGCTGGCAACAAATTCTCGGCACCTTACGCATGGGGCACCACAGGTCTGTGCTATCGCTCAGACTTGGTCTCTGAAGACATCGACAGTTGGAGCGATTTGCTATCACCTTCTCCCGCACTCGCAGGCAAAGTCACCATGCTTTCGACTGAGCGTTGGCTGATGGCGGCAGGGCTTCTTGCCAAAGGTTATTCGGTCAATGACACCGATCCGGCTCACATCGCCCAGGTTCGCGATTTGTTGATTTCTGCTAAACGCCAATTGTTGGCCTACGACGATGTGACGTTTTACGCCAAGCTGGTTTCCGGTGAAGCGGTTCTCACCCATGCCTGGGACGGCTGGTGCAATTACGGTATCGGTGAGAATGCCGACATCAAATTTATCGTGCCGAAGGAAGGTTCCGATTTGTGGGTGGATACGATGGTAGTGATGAAAGCATCGAAGAATAAAGAGGCCGCTTACGCTTTCGTCAATTTTGTTCTAGACCCGAAAAACCATGCTTGGGTAGCGGAGAATATTTTGTACAAGGTGCCGAATAAAACCGCAATGGACGCAGTAGGTGCAGATCTCGCCACCAAATTTCCGAATATGGGTATCACACCCAGTGAACTGATGAGCATGGAATTGATGCGTGATTTGGGTCGTGCGCAAAAACATTATTCACGCGCCTCTACGGAGATCATGTCCGCAGAGTAGTGATGAATTAAGACATGCAGGTGTCACGACTTCAGTCAACGCTGTTAATCGCCCCTGGACTCAGTTGGCTGGCGTTGTTAATGGTGCTGCCTTGCGTACTGATTTTTGGGCTTAGTTTTTTTGAACGCGGTATTTATGGTGGCATTGATTACATCTTTACGCTTGAGAATTTTAGCCGTGCTATTGATCCTCTCTACCTGAATATTTTCCTTAAGTCCGCGCGTGTTGCGGGTTTGGCTGCCCTGTCTGCACTACTATTGGCATACCCTGCAGCCTACGCAATTTCGCGCGCACCGCGATCGTATCAATCAACCTTGCTTTTCCTCGCTATCCTGCCGTTTTGGAGCAACTACCTGATTCGCACCTACGCATGGATTGTGCTACTCAACCGTGAAGGGTTATTAAATCAGGGTTTTGAAATGCTGGGCTACAGTGGTGACCCCATTAATATGCTCTACAGTGAAAATACCGTCATTCTTGGGCTAGTATACAACTACATCCCTTTTGTGATTTTGGCTATTTATGCTTCGATCTCGCGACTCGATCCTCAATTATGGGAAGCTTCGGAAGACCTTGGCGCATCAATGCTGAATACGTTCTATCGAATTATTCTGCCACAAACCGCACCAGGAATTTCCGCCGGTTTTGTTTTTGTGTTTGTATTATCGATTGGTAATTTTATCACGCCCGATTTACTCGGCGGTGGGCGCGTGCAGATGGTTGGCAATCTAATTTACGACCAGTTTCTCACGGCGCGTGATTGGCCATTCGGCGCGGCACTATCTTTCGTTTTAATCAGCATAATGATGGCGTTGTTATTTGCTCAGGCAACTCTCACGAATCGGGCGCAAGGGTCTGCACATGGCTGACACGCGTCATCGTGGCAGCCTGATAGTCTTACGCGGTCATCTAATTCTCGTATATTTATTTTTATACGTGCCGATTGTGGTTTTAATTATTTTGTCCTTTAACGAAGCGGGTTTGCCCACCGTTTGGACAGGGACATCATTTAAGTGGTACGGCGCATTGGTTGAAAACGAAACCATTCAACGCGCAGCTACAAACACAATACTTGTCGCACTCAGCTCCACGCTAATCGCCACCGTGCTTGGCACCTTGTTGGCATTGGGCATCGAAATGCGACAAAAACAAAACAGCTTATTGGATGCTTTGTTATTCGCGCCGATGATTATTCCCGATATTGTTCTGGCGATTGCGTTGCTGAGTCTGTTCAGCCTTTTAGAATTTACTCTGGGTCTGCATTCAATTGTGATTAGCCATGTGGTGTTCAACATCGCCTTTGTGTTTGCGGTGGTGCGCACGCGATTGCGTAATTTCGACTTTTCGGTGATTGAAGCTTCGATTGACTTAGGAGGAAGTGCTTTTACCACATTTTGGCGTATAACTTTTCCTTCGATAGCCCCGGGTGTACTCGCAGGGGCATTGTTGGCACTAACACTGTCGATAGACGAGTTCATAATTACGTTTTTTGTTTCTGGTGCAAACCCTTCCTCACAAACTCTGCCTATGCAGATTTATTCGATGATTCGTTTTGGTGTCACACCTGAAATTAATGCATTAGCTACGCTGGTAATGCTATTTAGTTTTGTTGCTCTATTCGTATCACAACGGCTCAATAAAGGGGTATTAATATCGTGAGCAATATGGAAAAAAACGTGTTGGAGCTTCATGGTATAACAAAACAGTTTGGCAATTTAACCGCTGTTGATAATGTGAGTTTGAATATTCGTGAAAACGAGTTTTTCGCGTTGCTTGGGCCTTCTGGCTGCGGCAAAACTACATTGATGCGCGTGCTTGCCGGTTTTGAAAAACCAGATTCCGGGACGATATTACTGGACGGTGAGGATATCGCACCGATTCCACCCAACCGCCGTCCACTCAATTTAATGTTTCAGTCCTACGCCCTGTTTAATCACATGTCAGTGCGTGGCAATATCGCCTACGGACTAGAAATGGAGCATCGACCAAAAGCAGAAATCAAGCAACGTGTCGACGAAATTCTTGAAGTGACTGGTCTCGCGGATGTCGCTAACCGACGTCCCGCACAGCTCTCGGGCGGGCAACGCCAAAGAGTGGCACTGGGGCGATCTGTAATCAAACGTCCGCGCGTGTTGTTGCTCGATGAACCCCTCAGTGCGCTGGATAAAAAACTGCGCGAATCAATGCAGCTCGAACTGAAACGATTGCAACACGAAATAGGCATTACCTTTGTCGTCGTTACCCATGATCAGGAAGAAGCGCTGGTAATGGCCGACCGTATCGCCGTGTTACAAGGCGGGGCACTACGTCAAGTGGGTACACCTCATGAAATGTATGAATTTCCACAGGATAAATTTGTCGCTCAGTTTATCGGCGTGATGAATTTTTTCCACGGAAAAATCTCGGGCAACGGTGTACAAATAAATGATAGCACTTACTTTGCTGGAAATATCGCGGCAGACATCCCCATAGACACACCCGTTACATTAGCCGTTCGACCTGAGCGGCTCATACTGTATCCGACAAAGGCAGGAAACAATCCTAATCAAATTGAAGGTGAAATTATTGGCATTGCCTATCATGGCTTGGATGTCACCTTGTCGGTAAAAACCGGCATCAGCGAAACCGCCGTGATGATTCGAATTCCGGCCAACGCCAGCGACCAACTCAAAATGCAACAGGGCAGTCACGTGCATATCGGGTGGCAAGCTGAACATTCGCGTATTTTACGCAATTAGACATAGATGCTGTTAATACAAACTCTTTTAGAGGAGCTAAAACCATGACGAAAAAAACAATTGCCTTTTTTCCAGAAGCTGCATTTGGCCCCGCGCTGAATTCTGTGGGTATCGCGCAATCCTGCGAAAAACTCGGGCACAAAGCCCTTTTTTTATCTGATCCCGGTTTTCTGGAAATCTACCGCGGTTATGGTTTCAAAGCGTATCCAGTGAATTTATCCGAGCCAATGTCCGACGAAGAGATGGCTAAGTTCTGGGAAAATTTTATCAATGGACATATCCCTAATTTTAGTAAATCGCCTTACGATCAAATCGAAAACTATGTCAAAGAATGCTGGGAGAATATCGTCGACAGTGCCAAGTGGGCCGAAAAGGATTTGCCCGGCGTATTACAAAAGATTCAACCTGATTTAATTTGCGTCGACAATGTTATTTTGTTTCCTGCGATTAAACAGTTCGGTAAGCCCTGGATACGGGTTATCTCCTGCTCCGAAAACGAAATCGAAGACCCCGATATTCCGCCGCACTTATCCGGCTGTGGTGAAAACGATAAAGTCGCCCACCAGAAATACCGCAATCGTTTTAACGAAGTCATCAAGCCAATTCACGATGACTTCAACGCCTTTCTGGCCGAGCGCAATGAAGCACCGTATCCCATCGGGCAATTTTTTGAAGCCTCACCACATATGAACTTATTGTTGTATCCAGAATCCACCAAGTACAACCGCGCTCACCCGCTCGACCCTGAACAATTTCAATACCTCGAAGGTTGTGTCCGCGAAGAGGTTGCCTACGACGTGCCAATATTCAAATCTAACAACGACAAACCACTGCTTTACATTAGTTTTGGCAGCCTCGGTGCGGGCGATACCGAATTGCTGAAACGCATCATCTCGGCGGTAAGCAATATGCCCTATCGCGCGCTCGTCAACGTTGGCGATTACATTGACAGCTATGACAATATTCCCGACAACGTCCTGCTCGACGGATGGTATCCGCAACCATCGGTGATACCGCAAGTCGACTGCGTAATACATCATGGTGGCAACAATAGCTTTACCGAATGCCTGTATTTCGGCAAACCGGCGATCATCATGCCCTATGTTTGGGATGGTCATGACAACGCCATTCGAGTGGAAGAAACACTGCACGGATTTAAACTCGATCGCTACGATTGGAATGACGCTGATCTGTCCGATAAAATCGAACATTGTCTGAACGACGCTGATATTCGCGCAAAACTTGATGCCACCAGCACGCACATGCAATCATGTGTCGGCACCGAAAAAGCCGCCGCAATTATTGACAACCTGCTGGGTTAATCGTGGCAAAAATTCTCCCTAAAACAACTCCTTCTCTTCCCAACGCCACACAGGTCAGTAACATTGTCGACTGAGGAGACCAACCCGATGCCATCGATGGAAACTCATATTCGCCTATACATACTGTCGTAAAAAAATTGGAGAACACAATAATGCCAACACCCGTTTTGCATAACCCACTGGAACAAAAAGATCTGGTCGATTGGGGCGAGATACCTACCATGATTAAAGGTTCGTCTCACATCAGCGGCAAAGTCATGTACAAAGGGCCGGAGGGTCAACCCGAATGCGGTTTATGGGTATGCACCCCGGGTGAGTGGTTTTGCCATGTGACCAACGATGAGTTTTGCCATTTTATAGAAGGCCACTGTACCTATGTTCACGAAGACGGTGAAGTGATTGAAATCACACCCGACACCGCCGCTTTTTTCCCGAAAGACTGGAAAGGCGTTTGCACCGTGCATGAAACTGTGCGCAAGGTGTACATGATTCGCTAATCGTATTGCTGTTAAGTCGTGCGCTTGATCACTATTCGCTGCAAAGCCTGAAACACTTGATTATTCCAGCCACATCGAGGTCGTAACCATGATTGATAAAAGTATGACGAGCGCACGTTACTTCGTAACACCGGACTTCAAAACAGCACTCAACTCGAGGTGTGCCGAAGTCATCAATCCAGCTACGTTGGAAGTGGTTGGCGAACGACTTATTTGTGATGATATCACCCTCATTGAGGTGGTCGAGCTGGCAAATACCGCACAAAAAAAGTGGGCGACGTTAGATGCCAAAACGCGCGCTAACGCACTGCATAGAATTGCCGACAGTATCGAGTGTGCCGACCCGAGTGATGTCGGTGTGCTGATGACACATGAAATGGGTAAACCGTACCCAGAGTCTGTTGGTGAAATCGCTAACTGTGGAGCAATCTTTCGCTACTACGCTGAAATGGCACGTGACGATGCGGGCAAAGTGGCGGGTACAACACAAACCGGTTCATTTCAATACAGCCGTTACCACCCGCTCGGTGTTTCCGTGCATATCCAGCCATTTAACTTTCCGGTGCTGCTGATGTGCTGGACAGTGGCGGCTTCATTGGCTGCAGGTAACGCTTGCATTGTCAAACCCGCCGAAGTCACTACGCTTTCCACATTGGCATTTATGAGCCATTTTAGAGACCTGCCCGCAGGATTGGTATCGTGTTTGCCCGGCGACGCCTGTGTTGCACAAAACTTAATAGCCTCACCCGGAACCCATGCGGTGGCTTTCACTGGCAGCGTCTCTGCGGGCTGTGAAGTCGGCGCAGCCTGCGCACGATTGATGAAGCCCTGCGTTATCGAAAATGGTGGCAGCGACCCAATGATTATTTCCAGACATGCTCCAATGGATGTTGCTGTAGCAGGTTGCGTAACGTCGGCGTTCCACCTCAGCGGACAAGTGTGTACCTCCAGCGAACGTTTCTATGTTGTTGCTCACGTTCACGATGAGTTTGTCAAGAAATTTGCTGCGATGACACGTACATTACGCATCGGTAATGGCATGGAAAAATCTGAAATTGGCCCACTGGTTAGTGAAGCGGCACGCAATAAAGTTGAGCGTTTGGTGAGCGAAGCTGTCGCTGCCGGTGCTCAAATTGCCTGTGGTGGCAAACGCCCGGAAAGTTTGGCTATCGGTTGGTTTTATGAGCCGACAATTCTCACCAATGTAACGCCCGAAATGAGCATTATGCATGAAGAGTGCTTTGGTCCAGTCGCGGCAATTTGCCAGGTGAAGGATTTTGAAGAAGCCTTGGAACAAGCCAACAACACTGATTTCGGACTCGGTGCCGCCATATTCACCACCGATTTAACCGAAGCGATGGAGGCGGCCGAACGCCTGCAAACGGGTCTTGTTTGGGTCAATAACCCACTGATCGATAACGATGCCCTGCCGTTTGGTGGCTGGAAATTATCCGGTCTCGGTCGTGAATTAGGTCGCCAGGGTCTGGACGCATTTCGTCGACCGAAAATGGTCATTATCGACCACAAACCACAAATTCAAAAATGGTGGTATCCCTATCCCGACGACTGGTTCTATGTGTCCGGTGGTCGACGATTAGACACCTAACCATTCCCCGTTTATATTTTTTGAGACAAATTTACCATGACTACAATCACTGTGCTTGGCGGTGCTGGACTGATGGGTTCTGGCGTGATTCGCGATCTTATTTCCGACCGTGCCATTTGCGATATCACCAGTATCCGCGTTTGTGATATGGACGCTGATGTTATCGGCAGGTTTATAGCTGAGCTGAGTGATTCAAGATTGGTATCCCATCCGCTAAACGTGAAAGATTCGATTCAGCTCAAGGCCGCGCTTGACGGTGCCGATCTGTGCATTAATTCAGTGCCCACTTTAGCTGGATTGCAGATGACGATCTTCGAAGCCGCACTAGATGCGCATGTGCCGTATATCGACCTTGGCGGCCTCGGCGTTTATACGGTCAAACAAAAAGAGTGGCACGAGCGATTCGTCGTAGCAGGTGTCACTGCCGTGCTGAGTACAGGTGCTGACCCCGGCATGTCGAATGTGTTGTGTCGGGCGGTCGCCAATGAACTCGACAGCATCGACAAGATCAACCTCTACTGGGCTGCTACAGTGGTTGGCCCGGAAAATCCAGTACTGATTCCACCCTACAGCGTATCGACGGTCTTAGCCGAATACGCCTACCCCAGCACACAATTTTTTGATGGTAAACACATCGAGTGCGAACCCATGACCGGCATAGAGTTTCTGGAACTTCCTGAGCCTTGGGGCCGCACCGAATTTATGTACTCGCCGCATTCGGAGCAATTGACCGTACCGCTGGCAAAAGGCATCAAAGAAAAAGGGATTCAAGAGTTCACATGGAAGCTGCATTTACCACACCGTGAGCATGAGGCATGGATTGGGCTGGTCAAAGCAGGGTTTGGTGATTTTGACGATCCGGTTGAAATTAATGGTGTACAAGTAAAACCGCTCGACGTACTCAATGCTACGATTAATCGAAACATCGAACGTAACACCGACAAAATCCCCGACCAGGAAGGACACGAGATTCATTTAGCCATCGGGCGCGGGAAGAAAGGTGGCGTGGAAACTGAAGTGCATTGTGAAGTGAGGGTTCACCCCGACCCAATGTACACTCCTTACGTAGATGCTGCGACTTCTATGAACGTGTCAATCGCTGCACAATTGCTATTAAACACAGACCCTATGCCAGGCGTATGGGCGCCCGAAGAATTCTTCGAGATTAATAGCTATTTTGAAGAATTGCGTCGTCGGAACTTTAATGTAGCCATTAAAATCGTCAGCCTAGAAGATAAGATCAGACCTTTTGCGTTGACTGATAACAAAAAGTAACCGAAAACCTGTTGCGATCAGATACGTTGCCACACATTAGGGGTAACTATGACGCGCTTAATCAAATTCAGCAAATTTTCACAAATCAATGATATAATTGGCTTTCCATTGGGGGTGATTGGCTTCGACGTCGATCGCGAAACCATCGGAGCATGTCGAGGTGTAGATGTCCTCGTAAATCCAGCTACACAACTATAGTTGCCAACGACGACAACTACGCATTAGCGGCTTAATCCCGCTTTTCCTTCCACTCGGCTCTCCTGTAGGCTTGGGTTCGGAAGGTCAACTCATACAGGATCGCTCGCCTGCTGTGCTCTTTAGCAGGCTGCTAAAGGTAAGAGAGCTCGCCGATCAGTAAGTACGTCTACCTCCTGGCTGATTGGTTAATTTAAAGCGTAGACTAAGCATGTAGTCGCCGGTGTGCGTAGGATTTGCGGACGCGGGTTCAATTCCCGCCACCTCCACCAAATATACAAATTGCATGGATGCAATTTGGTTGCTTGAATCAGTCCGACTCAGGACCTGTCAGAAATTTCAAATTCCACTTCCTGTTTCTCATTCAGACCAACTGACACGGATCCGCCTTTTGACAATTTTCCAAATAATAATTCTTCTGCCAATGGTTGTTTTAACTTCTGTTGAATGACGCGTGACATCGGGCGCGCGCCCATTGTTGCATCGTATCCTTCTTTGACAAGCCATTCGACCACTTCATCGTCGACATCCAACGTAACCTGTTTCTCTGCGAGCTGTTGTTCCAGTTCGAGAATAAATTTCCGCACGACGTGGATAATTGTGTCGTTATTCAACCCATTGAATCGGATAATGTTATCCAGACGGTTACGAAATTCAGGCGTAAACATTTTCTTAATCGCTTCCATGTCATCGGTGCTGTGGTTCTGAGTGACAAAGCCAATTGACTCACGAGCAGCCTGTTCAGCTCCAGCATTGGTTGTCATGACAATGATGACGTTTCTGAAATCAGACTTTCTGCCATTGTTATCGGTCAGGCTACCATAGTCCATTACCTGCAGCAAAATATTGAACACATCGGGGTGTGCTTTTTCGATTTCATCAAACAACAACACTGCATGCGGATGTTTGTTGATGGAGTCCGTCAACAAGCCACCCTGATCGTGGCCCACATACCCGGGAGGCGCGCCAATCAATCTAGACACTGTGTGCCGCTCCATGTACTCTGACATATCAAAGCGAATAAATTCAATCCCCAATGTACTTGCCAACTGCTTGGTAACTTCTGTTTTACCGACACCTGTGGGTCCAGAAAACAAAAAAGAGGCGATGGGTTTTTCATCACCGCCCATTCCTGCTCGTGCCATTTTGATAGAGGATGATAGTGCTGTGATTGCCTGATCCTGACCAAACACGATCATTTTTAAATCACGTTCGAGATTTTTCAAAGACTTCAAATCGGATGCAGAAACATGTTTTGGCGGAATCCGTGCAATATCTGCAATCATCGCTTCTATTTCCTTGACGCCAATCGTTTTCTTACGCGATTTCTCATCTGACAATCGCGTTTTTGCACCGGCTTCATCAATCACATCAATGGCCGTATCCGGTAATTGTCGATCAGATAAATATCGTGCCGACAGCTCCACCGCTGAACGTAACGCCTGATTTGTATATTTCACTTCGTGGTGTTCTTCAAACCGGCTTTTCAAGCCGCGTAAAATTTCGACTGCCTCATCTACCGTAGGCTCAACTATATCGATTTTTTGAAATCGTCGAGACAATGCACGATCCTTCTCAAATATCCCCCGATATTCTTTATACGTTGTCGAGCCGATACATTTTAGTTCACCAGATGCCAGCATGGGCTTCAATAAATTTGATGCGTCAAGGGTGCCGCCAGAAACCGCACCGGCTCCAATAATGGTATGAATTTCATCGATAAACAGCACCGCCCCCGGCTCATCATAGAGCGCTTTTAAAACGGCTTTGAGTCTTTGTTCAAAATCACCTCGATATTTCGCCCCTGCGAGTAAAGCGCCCATATCCAAACTATAAATTGTACACGCCTCCAAAACTCTGGGGACTTCGCCGTTGACGATCTTTTTCGCAAGCCCTTCAGCAATAGCCGTCTTTCCGACGCCGGCTTCACCGACAAACAACGGATTGTTTTTTCGTCTTCGGCACAATATTTGCAGCGTTCTTTCAAGTTCCTTTTGACGACCAATAAGCGGATCTATTTTGCCATCCAAAGCCTGTTCGTTAAGATTGACCGTATAGGCCTGCAACGGGCCTTCAGAATCAGCCTGCCCTGCTGCTTCGTCAAATTCTTCAACTTCCGGTGCAGGCAAACGGTCGCCATCGGGCACTTTTGCAATCCCATGGGAGATAAAATTCACAATATCGTAACGGGTGATTTCCTGTTGACTCAAAAAATAGACTGCAAAGGATTCTTTTTCACTAAAAACGGCAACCAGTACATTGTTTCCCTTTACTTCCTTATTACCAGAGCTTTGCACGTGCATAATGGCCCTTCGCAATACGCGTTGAAATCCTAGGCCAGGCTGCGGCTCCGAATCTTCTGGTAAATGGGGAACGCGGGTTTCCAGAAATTCTGCAAGGGAAGATTTCAGTTTGCGAATATCACCACCACAGGAAATTAAAGTCGTGCGGGTTTCCTTGTCGTCCAACAATGAATAAAGCAGGTGCTCTACAGTAATAATTTCATGGCGCTCCTTTCGCGCCAGAGAAACTGCATTCCCCAAAACTATTTCAAGTTGCTCTGATAGCATTAGCTGGCCTGTTTCGTAGAAGTTATTGTCATGAGCATACTATTGCTTCACTCAAGCTACTCGCGCTCTAAAGTGCACTGTAACGGGTGCTGATTCTCGCTGGCAAAATCCATCACCAATCGAACTTTTGTTTCAGCAATTTCCCGGCTGAAAACTCCGCAAATCCCAACACCTTTTGTGTGAACGTGGCGCATTATCTGTTCAGCCTCATCCTGATTCATTGCAAAGAATCGTATTAAAAGCATCACCACAAATTCCATGGGGGTGTAATCATCATTCAATAACAAAACTTTGTATAAAGGGGGCTTCTTGAGAACAACTCTGGTTTTTTCTGCAACAAGTCCAGTCCCTTGATCCGAATCAGCGCCATCGGGATTTATAGGTCCAGCAGGGTTCTCCGGACCTTCAGGAGGCTCAGTGGACAGCTTCGTTCTGGAGACATCGAGAAACATCATGGTGTAGATTCCAATGTTATCTAGAATGCCCCGCCACCGCAACCACCACAAGCACCGCTACCGCCAACAGACTGAAATACATCATTGAATACGAATGTCGCATTCATTCCATCGTCTACGTAGTCAACCTCAGCGCCACCGAGAAAGCTAATTGCAAACGGATCAACCACCAGTTTAAATCCTTCATCTCCTTGCATCATGCTATCTTTTTCTTCGGCTTTTTCAGCGAAGGTCATTCCATAGTTCATCCCCGAACACCCCCCGCCGGATACGTAAATTCGTACTGCAGCCGCTTCGCCGTTGGTATCAGTAATTAAAGATGCGATTTTGCTTCTTGCAGATTCGGTTACCAGAAGATCGCTATTTGACAGGACCTGACTATATTCACTCATAAAACTAACCCTCGAAAACGTATAAATTCAGCCACATTGGCTAATTAAAGTGCCGTAACAGACAATGATTTTAAAAATGCTTGAAAAAAGTCGTTTCGACGCTATTTAGATAGTGCTATTTTATACATAATCAAGCATTCAACAAGCCCGTATTTCACGACATTCTAGCAACCATTGACTGTGCTTGCTAACTTTAATGAAAACGTTCCGATTATCACTTAAATATCGCTCAGCTTAGAGAAAAAAATGACTCGAAAAGTTCAATGCGTCTTTCTTGGCGAGGAAGCCGAAGGCCTGGAAAAAACCCCTTATCCCGGGGAATTAGGGGTTCGAATATATGAAAATATTTCGACAATAGCCTGGCAGCAATGGCTCGAACGTTCGGTGATGATCATCAACGAATACCAACTCAATTCGGCGGATCCCGCGAATCAGGAATTGATCGAAAAACACCTGGTGGGATTTCTTTTTAACGAAGGCGATAATGGTCAGGTTCCGGAAGGATTCAACCCACAGTAAACTCGTGACCGGCCAGACGAGAAAAATCGTCAGCCAGTAGAGCGTATTAAGCAGATATTGGTGTTGCAGTAGAAAATAATCTAAAGAAGTTATCCGTTGTTTTTTCAGCCAGCTCTTCCAGCGAGAGATTTTTAAGCTCGGCTACTTTTTCTGCAGTATGCTTTACCATGCTGGGTTCGTTGGTCTTTCCCCGAAAGGGAACAGGTGCAAGGTAAGGTGAATCTGTTTCCACTAGAACCCGATCAATTGGCGTCTTTTTCGCCACCTCTCGCAGGGTTTCCGCATTTTTAAAAGTAACAATTCCTGAAAAAGAAATATAAAAACCAATATCCAGCGCTCGCCTGGCTGTTTCCCAATCTTCGGCAAAACAATGCATCACGCCGCCACAATCTTCCGCTCCACCGTTCTCCAGCATGTCCATCGTATCCGCAGCAGCTGATCGGGTGTGAATGATTAAAGGCTTGCCGCATTGCCGTGCTGCCTGAATGTGGTTCTCGAATCGGCGATGTTGCCAACGCAAATCACCTTCGTTGCGAAAGTAATCCAGACCAGTCTCACCGATGGCCACTACGTTTGGGTTGTCAGCCAAAACCAGCAACTCATCAGTTGAGGGATCCTGACCGTCTGTATAATTTGGGTGAACACCAACCGAACTGAAAATATGGTCATTTTCTTCGGCCAGTTTTTCGACCTCAGGGTATTGTTCGAGGTTAACAGCGACACAGAGCATGTATCGAATACCGTTTTCCTGTGCGCGAGCCATGATTCCTTCAAAGTCATCGCACAAAGGATCGAAGTTAATATGGCAATGGGAGTCAACAAGTTCCATAGGATTTCGGTAAAACAAACGTTGATGCTTAAACTGACTTGGCTACGCTTTACATCGTAAATGTGTCATCGGTACTGCTAATTCTTGCACCCAACATTCCTTCAATGGTATTTCGCAAAGAATTTCCTTCTCGCCCCTTAAATTCCACACCAACACCCTGCTTCATGGTTCCACCTACCCCAGCCGGTGCGGTCCAGACTACCTTGCCGGCAACCGGTAAGGGCTTTTTCGAACCAGGCAGCGTAACCAACAAAAAGATTTCTTCATTCATCGGATAAGGGTTGCTAGTCGGAATAAACAGACCACCGCCTTTCACATAGGGCATATAAGCTTTGTGCAGATCGTCTTTATCAGCGTAACTTAGCGGCACAACAGAAGGGCGACCGGACTCCATTGGACTGTTTGCCGATTTAGTTTCGGAGCGGCTGTGCGACGCTTTGGTTTTGTCCCTGGACTTAGGCTTGTTAGCGTCTACAGATTTATCTGGAACGGTGTTTTCTTCTGCCATCTATTTACCAATTATTCATCTATAAAAAACGCATTATCTCGAAACCCGTGTTAAAGCAATCAGCAAATCTTCCAGGGCCAGTTGTTCGTTTATACTACCCCGAGCAATTTTTTTGTAGTGGGTGATTCTATCATAAAGAGCGAACAGCCGATTTTCAGATACCTGCCTGATGCTTAATGCTTCCGGTATTTTCCAAAAAGGTTTCTGTTGAGTAGTACACCAAACGGTCAAATCTTTAATAAATTGCTGCATCCACAGCAAGGTGGTTTCGAACTCCATTTTAGCCAATTGCTGCGCCACATCCAATGGGTTTGACTGATTCGCCACCGTAGAAATCAAGGATTTTAAATAACTTTCACGTGCCTCCAGTTCCCCGAACTCGTAAAGCTGCTTTGCCTGTATTGGTGATTGACCGGAAAGATGTATTGCAATTCGCGCCTGATTCTCTGGCATATAGTCGGAAAGCCAGGAAACCGATTGTTCAACTGCCGGCTCGCTAAGTTTCACGTTCACACACCGGCTCAAAATGGTTCTTGGCAATCGCGCGGGTTCCGAAGCAGCCAAAATTAGTATCGTATTTTCGGGCGGCTCTTCAAGCAGCTTCAATAACGCGTTGGCAGCATTAATATTCATTCTATCTGCTGGAATAATTAAGCCGATTTTTGTTGCTGATATGTGGCAATGTGTCGTGAAACGATCGATCAGCTGTCTAATCTGGTTGACCGAAACTACTTTCCCTGGCTTGGCTTTTCGGTCTCTTTGTTTGACATCCAGATACCGTTCGCTGTAAGCGGACAACAACTCAATCCGACCGTTTGCAGATTCGTTTTCAGAGGTAATAACATGAAAATCCGGATGGGATCCGGCTTCAAACAGCTTGCAATTCTGACAGCTTAGACAAGGTGATCTTTGATTAGAATAAGCCATCTCACAAATCAGATAATGACTCAATTCAGTGACGAATTCCCGAAGCCCGGTTCCGGGATTGGCGGAAATCAGCAGACCGTGATGCAACGACCGCGTGCGTGCGGTGAGATTTTGCCAGCGGTCTTGATGCCAGGGCAATATCATAAGGATTCTGTTTGCAGCGTAATGGTCAAAAACGTCGAAAAAACCTTAGAAATCTCATCGGAAACTCTGGATAGCGATTGACTGGAATCGACAATTTTAATTCTATCGCTAAAATCATTGGCCCGGTGCAGATAATTCCGTCTGACCGCAGATTTAAATTCCAGTTTTTGTTTCTCAAATCGATCACCGGGTTCTCCGCGAGAACGAACACGCTGCATTCCTGTTTCGACGGGCAAATCCAGCAACACGGTTAAATCGGGTTGTAGCCCGCGCTGCACCCACTGCTCAAGTCTCGCAATGCGGTTTTGATCTATCCCTCGTCCCCCTGCCTGATAGGCATAAGTGGCATCCGTAAATCGATCGCAAATAACCCAGCTACCTTTGTTTAAGGCAGGTTTAATGATTTCTTCTATATGCTGCATCCGTGCCGCGAACATCAGCAACAGCTCAGCATCATCGCTTATCGGAATGGGGTCGGATTTCAGCAAAATATCCCTGAGCTTTTCCCCTAATTCCGTACCGCCAGGTTCTCGGGTTAACAAAACCTCAAAACCGGACTGTTCTACCAAATTCTTCAAATACGGAATATGTGTGGACTTTCCTGCGCCATCACCGCCTTCGACTGTTATGAATCGACCTTTAGTCACTAGTGAATCTGCCCATTGTATTACCCCGATTTTTTTCTGCTCAACAAATACTTTTTTACCGCGGCATTATGCGCTTTCAGGGTCTTTGAAAACTGGTGCCGGCCCTCGCCTTTGGCAACAAAATATAACGCCTCTGTTGTCATTGGATTTACTGCTGACAGAATCGCCTGCTCACCGGGAAGGCTAATCGGCGTAGGCGGCAATCCATACCGTGTATAAGTGTTATAGGGCGTATCCGTTTTTAAATGCTTACGCGTTATATCACCAGCGTAAGCATCCCCAACACCATAGATTACCGTTGGATCTGTTTGCAGGCGCATACCCATTCGCAGACGGTTGTCGAACACGCCGGATATTTCAGGCTGCTCATCTCTAACCTGGCTTTCCTTTTCAATAATTGAAGCCATAATCAATGCTTCATATGTGTTCTTGATCTGGATATCTGGTTTTCGCTGAAGCCAGGCATCGTCCAGTATGGTTCGCATTAATTCAAACGAACGCCGCAGAATATTTAAGTCGCTGTCTCCAGCGCGATATTGATAAGTATCAGGATAAAATTGCCCTTCAGGGTGATCGTCAGGGTAGCCCAATTCGGTCATGATATCCTGATCGGTCCAGCCTGTTGTAAGTTGTTTAAGATTATTAGCGGTTGCCAGCGCACCCCGCATTTGTTTAAAAGTCCAACCCTCAACTATGGTGACTTTTATACCAACCTGTCCTTTGCCTTTTTCCAACCAGCGAACAAAGTCGGCAAGTGAAATATGCTCCGGAAACTTATATTCACCTGCCTTAATATGATTTACATCATTGAGGCGTGCATAGATCTTTAGCGTATAAGGCTCGCTGATATTTCCGGCCCTGAGCAGATCCCGGGCCAGCGAAGAAAGGGTGTCACCGCGCTCGACAAGGAAGGGATTCGGCAGATCAAGCAGTGGTTGATTAATTTCGCTATCATAATAAACCGTTGCCGCTGCCAAACTTCCCAGGCCGAGTAGTACTATCGTTCCCAGTACTTTTTTAGACCCACTTTTCATCAACCAGTCGCGGTAATCAAAGGATTCGAGGCTGCTTTTTAAACTTTACTGAAAACCAATGTGCCATTGGTTCCACCAAAACCAAATGAATTGCTCAAGGCAACCTCGATTTTATGTTGCTGAGCTTCCCCTGGAACGTAATCCAGATCACAATCCGGATCCGGATCCACCAGGTTAATTGTGGGCGGAATGGTTTGATGGTAAATTGACATCGCCGTCATCACCGCTTCTACTCCGCCAGCGGCGCCGAGTAAATGACCAATCATCGATTTATTTGAGCTAATTTTCAAGTTTGACGCATGGCTCGTGAAAGATTTCCTTACCGCTAAAGTTTCCGCAACATCTCCCTGTGGCGTCGATGTTCCGTGTGCATTAAGATACTGTACGCGGTCATGGGAAATTCCTGCATTCTTAAGCGCTGCATCCATACAACGACTCGCGCCCTCGCCTCCGGGCGACGGACTGGTCATATGATACGCATCACCACTCATTCCAAAGCCTGATAATTCAGCATAGATACGGGCACCTCGTGCTTTAGCATGCTCATATTCCTCGAGCACAACAACTCCGGCCCCCTCTCCCATGACAAAACCATCACGCCCGGTATCCCAGGGCCGACTTGCGGTAGCCGGATCATCGTTTCGACGGCTTAAGGCCTTGGCAGAACTAAAACCTGCCAACGACGTCGGGGAGATAGGCGCCTCGGCGCCGCCGGCGACCATTACATCAGCATCACCATACTCAATAAGTCTCCCGGCCTCGCCGATTGCGTGGGTTCCGGTGCTACAAGCGGTAACCATGGAAAGATTAGGACCTTGCAATCCAAACTGGATGGACAGATTTCCCGAGATCATGTTGGTTATCGTCATCGGAATGTAAAACGGCGATACTCTGCGGCTGCCTTTCGTCGCAAGCAGTTCAGCGGTATTTTCAATGGTACTGATACCGCCAATCCCGGAGCCGATATAGACCCCCATTCGATGCGCATTTTCCTCGCTAACTTCCAGCCCGGAATCCCTGAACGCTTCAATCCCACCCAACAGTCCGAGTAACATAAATCGATCCATTTTTCTCGCATCCTTTGCAGAAACGAACTCTGAGGGATCAAACTCTGGAACTTCACCTGCGAAACTACAAGGGAATTCTGATGCGTCAAACTGGCTTATCGGTGCGATACCGTTTTCACCATTCACCATCGCCTGCCAGGAGGTCTCTAACCCAAAACCGACAGGGGTAACTACACCCATTCCGGTAACCACTACACGTCTGTTATTCATAGCTTGAGAAAATTGTTATTTCGGAGAATTATACTAGATGATTTGGCACGCCGCTGATCACAGCGCCTAAATAAACGGCTTAATTATGCAGGCCCACAAAACACAAAAACCGCTACCTTTTTACAGGTAACGGTCTTCGAAACCAGTTACTTTCAGGCGTTTCCTGTGGAAACCACCAAAAGTAAATCTACATCAAGAAACTGAGGCTTTGATGTAATCGATAGCGTCTTGAACTTTTGTGATCTTCTCCGCGTCGTCGTCTGGGATTTCTGCGTCGAATTCTTCTTCCAGCGCCATTACCAGTTCCACAGTATCCAGAGAATCTGCACCTAAATCATCAACAAAAGATGCAGCAGCAGTAACCTGATTTTCATTAACACCAAGCTGTTCAACTACAACCTTCGTCACACGTTCTTCTATTGAGCTCATTCGAGTATTGGCCTCCACGTAAATGAGAAAAATTATCCGCTAATTCTAGTGAGCCAGTTAAAAACCAACCCATCCACACAAACATACAACTAAAACGAATCAACGGGATTTTGGACGGACGGATAGTAAACAATAGAACCGTACAAGTCCATGGAATATTGAAATATTTTACGAAATAAATGACCTTAAAAATCAATAGTTTTTTGCAGACAAGTCTTCAACTTATTGTTTTGATGGTATTATTTATTTTTCCAACACGAATTATCTACTACGGCATAAACATTCCGCCGTTAACGTGAAGCGTTTCACCGGTCACATACGATGCCATTGAAGAGCCCAAAAACAATGCCGCGGATGCGATATCATCTACTGACCCAAGCTCGTTCAGCGGTACATTTTTGAGAATTGTCTGCTTCTGATCATCGGTAAGCGCATCAGTCATATCCGTGGCGATAAACCCAGGCGCGATAGCGTTGACGGTGATACTCCTGGATGCGACCTCTTGTGCCAGTGACTTGGAAAATCCGATCAACCCGGCTTTTGCCGCAGCGTAATTGGATTGGCCCGCATTTCCAGTCACACCCACCACCGAGGCAATATTGATAATTCGCCCAAATCTCGCCTTGGTCATGCCTCGTAGCACGGCCTTGCTAACAGTATACGCGGATTTCAAATTCGTCGACATAATGTCATCCCATTCTGTCTCTTTCATACGCATCAGGAGATTATCCCGCGTAATACCGGCATTGTTCACTAAAACCAGAGGCGATCCTGAGTTTTCATTGATTTCGGCAACCAGATCACTTACGCCCTGCGCATCATTTACATCAAGCACACGACCAAATCCCGTTACTCCCGCGTCAGAAAAATTCTTGCCCACTGTTTCCGCCCCGGCTTCGCTGGTGGCGGTACCGTAAACAATGCCCCCTTCTCTGGCAAGCGCCAAGGCAATCGCTTTTCCTATCCCACGGCTAGCCCCGGTCACTAAACAAACCTTGTCCTGCATTAACGGACTCATCATTAATTTCTCACTTCTTAATATGTACTTTTATCGAACAAGGGTATTGACCTAAATCCTGATTAATGCCGATCCCCAGGTAAAACCGCCTCCAAATCCCTCAATCAGGACATTCTGTCGCGGCTGAATTCGTCCATCACGGATTGCCTCATCCAGTGCTAGCGGAACAGAAGCCGCCGATGTATTTCCGTGGCGATCGACACAAACGATCACTTTTTCAGCGGGTATTTTAGCGCGCTTACCCACCGCATTAATAATACGAATATTGGCCTGATGCGGAACCAGCCAGTCAATCTCGTCGCGGGTCATATGGTTGGCTTCCAGCGTCTCGCCGATGATATTACTCATCGCAGTGACAGCCCATCGAAAAACCTCACCACCTTCCATTGTGGTGTATGCTGTACCTGCCTGTATTCTCTCGTAATCCCTGGATACCCCCACCGGCACACATAACAAATCCTTGTATTTGCCGTCACTGTGTAAGTGGGTTGATAAAATCCCTGGTTCGGTATCACCTTTCAGAACGACAGCGCCCGCACCATCACCAAACAATACACAGGTTCGGCGGTCAGACCAATCTATTATTCGGGAAAAGGTTTCAGCACCAACTACCAGTGCGCAATTTGCACTACCGGTTCTGATAAATTTATCCGCTACGTCAACGGCGAATAGAAACCCGGCGCAAACCGCCTGAACATCAAATGCCGGCGGTCCCTCTATGCCCAGACGATGTTGTAATAAGCATGCCGTGCTGGGAAACACCTGATCCGCAGTCGTTGTCGCCACAATGATGAGATCGATATCCTGATTTCTAATTCCTGCAGCCTGTATAGCCTTAAGTGATGCCTGTTCCGCCAAATCACAGGTAAATTCATCATCAGCGGCTATTCTCCTTTCCTTGATACCAGAGCGCGATTGAATCCACTCATCGTTGGTGTCTACAAGTTTTTCCAGATCAGCATTGGTGACGACCTTTTCTGGAAGATATCCACCAGTGCCAATGATTCGCGAGTAACGCATTCAGAATTGATATTTGAGTTTGGAGTATTTCGTAAGCTAACGATTATATTCCAATAACGTTTCCTGAATCTGCTTAACGAGATTTTTTTCGATCTCTTTTATCGCCACTGCGACGGCGTGTTTAAAACCTAACGCGTCTATGCCACCGTGGGATTTCACTACCGTTCCATTCAATCCAAGCAAACTGGCACCGTTATACCGTCGATGGTCGAGTCGATATTTGATAGAGTTAATCACAGGTTTGGCCACGGTTGCGGATATTTTGGTCAAGGCGTTTTTCAAAAACTCGTCTTTCATAACCGTCATAATCATTTGCGCAACACCTTCTGATGCTTTTAATGCCACATTACCAAGCACACCATCGCAAACCACAAGATCTGTATTTCCAAGATAAATTTCATCGGCTTCAACAAAACCCACGTAATTTAATCGACTTTCCTTGAATAATTTAGATGTTGCCTTGATTGTTTCATTACCCTTGATTTCTTCAACACCGATATTAAGCAAACCAACTTTGGGGTTGGATTTGTTGTCAAGGCATTTAACCAGCTCTGTTCCCATCATCCCAAACTGCAAGAGAATCTCCGGCGGTGTATCAACATTTGCACCCAGATCCAGCATATGTGTATGGCCATTGGTACGCGGCAGAATTCCACAAATCGCGGGGCGATCAATTCCTGGAAGCGTACTTAATACAAATCGGGCTGTCGCCATTAACGCACCCGTATTACCTGCGCTAACGCAGCCGTCGGCCTGGCCATCTTTCACCAGATTTATCGCCACACGCATTGAGGAATCTTTTTTCCTGCGTAATGCTGTCGCAGGATTCTCGTCCATCTCAACGACTTCGGACGCATGATGAATGATTATTCCTTGATTGTTGTCCAGCTTGTCCTTTAGCCTGTGACGGTCAATTGCTTTATGAATTCGTGATTCATCACCAACCAGCACAAGCTTGACCTGGCTAGCTTCAGACAGCAACTCGCCGACCGCGGGGATGGTTGTGTCCAATCCATGGTCACCACCCATGGCATCAATTGAAATTGTGATCATGGCGAGATCAATAGCCGCGAATGTATTTCGCGACTATTGGTAAAAGGCCAAGGAAAACTAGTCTTCTGCGCGGGTTTCGACTACCTTTTTGCCCTTATAGTAACCGCCAGCAGTTACATGGTGGCGACGGTGTAGTTCTCCGGAAACCGGATCAATTGACAAAGCAGATGACTTTAGTCCATCGTGTGATCTACGCATACCTCGTTTAGAAGGAGTTTTACGATTTTTCTGTACGGCCATAATGCCCTCGAATAAATATAAATTACGTTAAATCTTTCAGTTCAGGCTACCGCATAAATCGGTGCCGGGTATCCTGTCCTCAACAACCCGGTATGATAGTACCAGGCTGCCCCGATGCCAGTTCTGAAAAGCCGCAGGATTATAATCTTTTCAGGTATTCGGGTCAAAACTTAATATTTTTCATTACTTAATGAAATAATGGTAGTAATTTGCTGAATTAGTGGTATTTTTTAAAGTAATCACTTAACACTGAATTGCGATAACCGTACAATCCGGCCTTTATATTTTACCGCCCACATAATAAACGTGACTAGTAATACTACTGACGATCTCAGAATCTCGACAATCAAGCGGGTAATCAGCCCCAGCGAAATCAACAAAGAGCTGCCGAATACGGAAAAAGCCGCGGAAACCACCATCGGAACCCGCGAGCAGATTCATCAAATTCTGCAAGGTAATGACGACCGTGCGCTGGTTATAACCGGCCCCTGTTCTATACACGATACAAAAGCCGCGCTGGATTATGCTGAAAGATTATTCCCTTTGAAAGAGAGCTATGCGGAAGATTTGTTAATTGTGATGCGTGTCTATTTTGAAAAGCCGCGAACAACAGTCGGCTGGAAAGGGCTGATAAACGACCCGGATCTGAATGATACCTTTGATATTAACAAAGGCTTAAGAACCGCACGTCAACTGTTGCTGGACTTAAACAATATGGGGATACCCGCAGGCACAGAATATCTCGATATCATTACACCGCAATACGTTGCAGATCTCATTTCCTGGGGCGCTATTGGTGCAAGAACCACTGAAAGCCAGGTTCATCGGGAGTTAACTTCCGGGCTTTCCTGCCCTGTGGGATTAAAAAACGGCACCAACGGAAATCTCGACATTGCAGTCGATGGTATTCGTGCCGCTGCACGACCACATCACTTTCTGTCACTGACCAAGCAGGGTCAATCTGCAATCTTTACCACTACCGGAAACGAGGATTGTCATATTATCCTGCGCGGCGGAAAAGAACCCAATTTTGATAAGGAAAGCGTCGATATTGCATGCGAAAAACTGTCATCTGCCGGGCTGACTCCACAGGTAATGATTGATTTTAGCCATGCGAACAGCCGTAAAATTCCTGAAAATCAAGCGGCCGTTGCCAAAGATGTGGGTCAGCAAATTTCTGCAGGAGACAGTCGTATAATGGGTGTGATGGTGGAAAGCCATCTTCAATCCGGCAGACAGGATGTGGTTAACGGTAAAGCCGAGATCTACGGCAAGAGCATCACCGATGCCTGCGTTGATTTTGAAACGACAGAAGAAATTATTGAAATCCTGGCACAATCTGTCCGTCAGAGAAGACAAAAGTAATCAATGTCATAAAAAATACGCGTCAATAATCATGATCAAACCCCATGGTTCAACCGAACTGCTGCCACGATTTGTAGAAGACGCTCGACTCAGAGCGGAACTGCAGGAAAACGCACTTAATCTACCGCGCGTACAGCTTAGTTCTGCTGGAGCTGCAAATGCAGTAATGCTAGGTGCTGGATATTTCACTCCGTTAACGGGCTATATGGACAAGGCCAATGCACTATCAGTTGCAACTTCCATGAAAACAACAGATGGATTGTTTTGGCCAACACCCGTACTTTGCCTGGTTGACAATGCAGAGCTGCCGGAAAGCGGTCAATCACTGGCATTGACTGACCCTAACGTCGATGGAAATCCAGTCATTGCCATTCTTTCTTTGGAGTCTGCGGAATCCATGGCAGAAGAAGAGATGATGACAATATGCGATTCGGTTTACCGAACTCGCGATCCCGAGCATCCGGGGGTGGCTGAGTTTCTTGCCCAGGGCAGAATACTGTTATCCGGTCCTATCCAGGTATTAAATTTTAGCTATTTTGAAACAGCGTTCTCAGATACCTTTCGAACAGCAGGTCAAATACGTCAGCAAATTGCAGACAATGGCTGGGAAAAAACGGTCGCGTTTCAAACCCGAAATCCAATGCATCTTGCCCACGAAGAACTTTGCCGAATAGCGATGGAGCGCGTCGGCGCAGATGGCTGCGTTATTCATATGCTATTGGGCAAATTAAAGCCCGGCGATATTCCAGCCTGCGTTCGCGATGCCGCGATCCGAAAAATGGTGGAAATTTATTTTCCGCCAAATACCGTGATGATTAGCGGATACGGCTTCGATATGCTGTATGCGGGGCCGAGAGAAGCCGCACTGCATGCGGTTTTTAGACAAAACATGGGCGCTACTCATTTCATCATCGGCCGCGATCACGCCGGCGTCGGAGATTACTATGGTGCCTTCGATGCACAAACCATATTCGACGACGAGATACCGGCCGATGCGCTTGAAATAGAAATTTTCAATGCAGACCACACAGCGTGGTCGAAAAAGCTTAATAAAGTCGTGATGATGCGCGAGGCACCGGAACACGAAATGGAAGATTTCGTTATTCTTTCCGGAACGAAAGTAAGAGAAATGTTATCCGAAGGGATTGCCCCTCCAAAAGAGTTTTCACGCCCTGAAGTCGCGCAAATCCTCATGGAACACTATCAATCTTCCCAGGGTTAAAAATTCTGGCTGGTCTGTATCCAATAATAACCAGTCATCCCAGTTTGATTCAGTCGACAACCCTATATAGCAACGCGACCATCAAGCGGGGTAATTCTGAGAACTCAAAAACAGTTTAATCTCTTTTCAAAATTGATTTTGCTTGAATCGAAACGTTAGACTGTCTGCCAAGATGAACTAAACCTGTATTTTCATACTTATCGCGGACTTTTTCGAAAACTTTAACTCCAATGTCCAGGTTTTTGTAAAAATCCTGCACCACCGGTATCAAGTATCCGCTATCTTGAGTCGCCACGCATGAAGTCAGTTTCATTCTGAAATTGGCGCATATTACGTGATTATCAGCGCAAGTGCGAATACTCGTTTGCTCGAACCCGGCAGCAAGAAATTCGCTTTATCCTGGATCAATTTTGCGATATAACCTTCACCACTAAACAAGATCAAAATCCACAAAATACTCAAACCACCTCAATATGTCTGCTATCAAACATTGCAAATTACTTATACTGGGGTCCGGGCCCGCGGGTTACAGTGCCGCAGTATACGCAGCCCGAGCAAACCTCAACCCGGTGTTAATTACGGGTATTGAACAAGGCGGTCAACTCACAACAACCACTGATGTTGATAACTGGCCAGGTGATGATGCAGGCGTTCAGGGACCGAAATTGATGGAAAGAATGAAACGTCATGCTGAACGATTTGAGACCGAAATAATTTTTGACCATATCCATACTGCAAAGTTGGCAGATCGAGCGTTTATTCTCGAAGGCGATTCCGGCTCCTATAGTTGTGATGCCCTGATAATCGCAACGGGCGCATCGGCAAAGTACCTTGGGCTCGAGTCCGAAGAAGCCTTCAAGGGCAAAGGGGTTTCAGCTTGCGCAACTTGCGATGGTTTTTTCTATCGCAATCAGGAAGTTTCTGTCATCGGCGGTGGTAATACCGCGGTCGAAGAGGCGTTATATCTTTCTAACCTGGCCTCAAAAGTAACCCTTGTTCATCGTCGGGACGAACTTCGAGCGGAAGCCATATTGATCGATCACTTAATGGCCAAGACCATCGAAAATGGCGGAAACATAGAAATTAAGTGGCATCATGTACTGAACGAAGTTCTCGGCGATGATAGCGGTGTAACGGGTATGCGAATTCAGAATGTCAAAACAGAACAAACTGAAGATATCAGTTTGATGGGGGTATTTATTGCCATTGGGCACACCCCTAACACCAGCTTATTCACTGGTCAGATTAATATGCAGGGTGACTATATAACCACGGCGGGTGGAACTCTCGGCAATGCCACAGAAACCAGTGTGAGCGGTATTTTTGCTGCCGGCGATGTCATGGATCATATTTATCGCCAGGCGGTTACTTCTGCCGGCACAGGGTGTATGGCAGCGCTGGATGCTGATCGGTATCTTAAGAATAATACGTAACCCAGTGCGGTGAATAATTCACGCGATAATGATGTTGAAATATTTCGCAAGGCGATGGCGGGTGTTCGTCAGACTCATGGAAAACATACGAATTCGGTAACCGATTCAAAACCCAGACCCAGCCCCGGACTTTGGTCGGGCAATAGTCGCTCTCTGTCCAGTCTCAACCGCTCATCCAGCGAGTCTGGAATTCTTGTGGATGATACTAATACCGGAGAATCCGTTACGTTTGCCCGCGGAGGACTTCAAAACAAAGTCCTGCGTCGCTTAAAGAGAGGAGAAATCCTGTTTAACGCTGTTCTCGACTTACACGGATTTCAGAGTCATGAAGCGCATCAGGAGCTTGAAGCATTTCTCTCAGAGAGCATCCTGGAAAAGGAAAATTGTATTCTGATTATCCATGGAAAAGGGTATCGTTCAGCAGATGGTAAAGGCGTTCTTAAACCGCTTACAATCGACTTTCTAAAACAGATTCAACAGGTCCGTGGATTTACTTCTGCGCTTCCCAAAGATGGTGGAACCGGCGCTGTGTATGTACTACTAAACTCCAGATAGCCGGTCGATCAAATTTAAGTTTGTATTTTTCTAAAAGTAAGATTAATACGCGGTCCGACGGCGGATTTTGTTTTTGGAACAGCATGTTTCCAGTTCCGCTGGCAATTTCCCTTCATAATTAACAGCGAACCATGGGTCAGATTCACTGCACAGGGTTTTCCTGCAGATTGACTTTTTGGGTGAAGCAGGAATCGCCGCGTATTGCCAAGACTCAATGATGCGATGACCGGGTTTTTACCCAACTCTTTTTCGTCATCACTATGTTTGCCCATACTATCGTTTCCATCCCGATAGTAGTTCAAAAGCACGCTATTGAATTCTGACTCTACCCGTGATTCGATCGAACAACATAATTTTGAGAGATACTGCGGCCACGGAGCAGGATTTCGCACGATGCCGGAGTATTGGTAAACTGTACCTGGATCCCCATACCATGCGGAGAGACGGGGGCATTGTAATTGTCGATCAAAAAGCCGAATTACCTCTTGTTGCCAGGATACGTTTTCCAGCAAACACTCGAATAACCTGTAGCCATCCGAAGGTGACATAAAGTCAGGGATATACTCACATTGATCTGAAATAACGTTCAGCAAAATTTAAAATAGGGAAAGTTAGCGGAAATTATCTGATCTATCGCAAGATTCACCTGGTCAGTTTGGATAGTGCGGTTTGGAGTTCTTCAATATCTAAAAAATAGTGACAAATCTCTTCTTCACCAAGCGCCAGCACCGGAATGTATTCTCGATATCTTTCGAACATTGCTGAACTTTCTTCAATATCGTGCATTCGCAGTTTCAGCCAATCACCATTGTTGGAATCAACTATAAATTTTGTCAGCAAAGTCTCCATGTTTACACACAAATCGCAATCGTCTTTGTAGTACAAGTCGAGAAAAACTGTCATTTATAAACCGTTATCTCCCAACGGATTGATTTTCCAGAACGGGTTGACAAGACTGCTGCACCATCTCCATAAACTGCGCCTCATCCAATATCGTAATATCGAGCGACGCCGCTTTGTCCGCCTTGGAACCGGCATCTTCTCCGGCAATGACATAATCCGTTTTCGCAGAAACACTACCGCTAACCTTCGCACCTTGCCGTTGTAATCGTTTCTTGGCATCCGCTCTGGATATCGATAACGACCCGGTAAGCACGACGGTTTTTCCACTGAAAAATCCTTCGTGATTATGAACGCCAGACTCGATTTTCGGCCAATGTACACCTGAATCAAGCAGGCGCTGAATGATCTCAATATTATAGGATTGCTGAAAGAAGGTAATAAGGCTTCGCGCAACGATTGGACCGATATCAGGAATAAGTTGTAAAGTTTCAGTATCTGCCCGGGCTATTGCTTTCAACTCTCTCAGGCTGTCTGCCAAAATTTCTGCCGTCGTTTCTCCAATGAGCGGAATTCCCAGTGAATACAAGAATCGAGCCAATGTCGTTTCGCTACTCGTTTCAATAGCCAGCAGGAGATTCATTGCCGACTTCTCCGCCATACGCTCCAGTCCGGTAATATCCCCAAGCTCCAATTGGTATAAATCTGCAACATCACTGATTAACTTTTCGTCAACGAGCTGATCCACCAGCTTGTCACCCAGGCCCTCAATATCCATCGCTTTACGGCTGGCGAAATGCTTAATGCTTTGTTTCTTTTGAGCGCGGCAAAATAGTCCACCGCTGCATCTCGCGATTACGCCGTCCCCTTCATAGACAATCTCTGATTGACATTCAGGACACTCAACAGGAAATTCAAATTCCTGTGCGCCTTCAGGCCTTTTAGAAGTCACAACGGAAACCACTTCTGGTATGACATCCCCCGCCCTTCTAACAATAACGGTATCACCAATATGAATTCCCAGACGCTGGATCTCCTCCTGATTGTGCAACGTCGCATTTGATACAGTTACACCACCGACAAATACTGGCTTGAGTCTGGCAACCGGGGTTATCGCGCCTGTGCGTCCCACCTGAACATCAATAGTTTCGACCATTGTCATCTCCTCTTGTGCAGGGAATTTGTGAGCAATAGCCCAGCGCGGAGCTCGTGCTGTAAAGCCAAGATCATGCTGCCAGTCAAGCCTCGATACTTTGTAAACAACTCCGTCGATATCAAACGGTAGCTCGTCACGCTGCTGCAGCAAATTTTCGTAATAATCAATACAAGCTTCAATTCCACTAACCGGTTGAGTCAGATCGGTAACGGGTAATCCCAAAGATTTAATCCACTGCAAACATTCAAGATGGGTTTCTGGAACATCCCCTCCTTGAACATCGCCCAGAGAATAACAATATAAACTTAACGGCCGAGATCCCGTTACCGCCGGATCCAGTTGACGAAGCCCCCCAGCTGCGGCGTTTCTCGGATTGACAAATGTTTTAAGGCCGGCCTTTTTTTGCCTTTCATTTAACTCATCAAAATCCTGCCTGGTCATAAACACTTCGCCACGCACCTCGAATACGTCTGGTATTGCTTCTCCCTTTAATTGTGTTTGCGCAGCCAGAACCTGACGCATATTGTGGGTAATATTCTCTCCCGTGGAGCCGTCACCTCGGGTGGCTGCCTGAACCAGCCAGCCTTTTTCAAAGCGTAGACTTACCGCTAGCCCATCCAGTTTTGGCTCCGCCACATAGTCCACCAATAGCGGGATATTTTTCCCTTCTATCAAGTCTTTACTGAGCCCTTCTCTCACCCTGCGATCAAAATTTCGAATTTCATCCAGATCAAACGCATTTCCCAAAGATCGCATCGGCAGCGCATGCGTGACTTCGGAGAAGGTTTTTACTCCATTGAATTGTCTGCCACCCACTTTTTGGCTAATGGAGTCAGGAGTCGCAAATTGCGGATATTCGTGCTCCAGTTTTCCCAAATCCCGGAGTAGACGATCATAGGTTACATCCGGGATTTCCGGATCATCCAACACATGATAGCGGTAATTGTGGTATTCCAGGCGCTCTTTCAAGAGCCGGATTTCGGTTTCCGGATTATCGGACATGCGCGACCGCTCGTTTCAATGGAACTACTTAAATACCCGCATTGCTTCATCACTTCCAGCCGCCATACCAAGCTCTTCCATTTGCGCAGCCACTTGCTCTATGGATTGGCGAATCTCGTCGATGTCATCCTGGAAAAGGTCTTCTGATCGTGATGAAACCGCTTCTCCCTTTATTCTCGCAGCGAATGCTTTTGCTGTATCGACCATTTCCGAGAAAACGGCTCCCGGCGATCGATTCACCGATGGCTTGGTAAAAAATGTCACCCCTTTTGTTCTCAATGCCCGAATGTTATCAAAATCAAACTCTCCGGTTTCCGAGGAATTCGCAAGGCTATACAAGCAAACCTTGTTTTTACCAACCATTTTGTTTCGCACAAAAAATCGATTCTCTCCCTGTTCCAGGCCAAGCTGGGTTGCACATCTCAAAATCGATCCACCGTCAAGATATTCATCGTTTGTGGGGCGCACATTAACGACAAAAACCAAATCAAAGTGTTGCACAAATGAAGCAATAGACTGCGCTTGCTCGCTGGCGCTTTCGATTGACGCCATGAACGTAAAACCTCTACCCGTACCTTCGGACAATCCGGAAACCAGCATGGTAAATTTATCGAGATCACTGTCAGAAACCGGTCCAGCATCATCGATTAGCTGCACCGTTACTATAATATCCTGAAAACGGGTTTCTTCTGATTCCATCTCCAGATCACACCAGTTCTGATCCGGAATTCGTATACCGTATATTCGCGTGGGTTTGCCAATCCCTGATGCCGAATCCCGGTACTGCGCCAATACTGATTCTCTACCGACGTCTCGATCACCCGATATTTTCACCCAGTAATCAATCTGGCTAATCTTTTCAAATCCTGCAATCTGCGGATATTTAAAAGGGGTGGATTGTGTTTTCTGCGCTCTGGCGACCGCAGATTGATCATCCGATTCTATCGCCTGACTTTGTTCTGGGGAAGCAGGATTTAATGGCAATTCCTGATAACCAGAACCGCTGCCGTTTCTACCGCTCTCGACCAAATTCCCATTCTCCCTGTCATTTTCAATTTCATCGTCGGAGCAGTCAAATGAATCGAATACCGGCTCGATTCTTGAGTTTTCAACTCCCCCACCGAGTTGCTCGTGCTCGGGATCAAAACCTGTTGCTCGGTCTTTTAAATCTCCTGTATCGCCAATATCAGCTGACGATTTCGAATCAAGATCAACTGAATTTTGATCAATCTGATTTTCCGAATCGATCTCATTATCCTGAAGGTCAATATTGATATTGACCGCATTCGGATCATCAAATTCATAATCCAAACGATCATCCATCGTATACAGCAGCGCATCCGGATCTGTCGGAAATTGATCCAACTGATTTCTATGCGCATCTTCGCCGGCCGCATCATTCCCGGAGTTACTTCGCCGGTCATAGAACTTTGAAACAACATAGACCAATGACATCAGAATGATGCCTAGCCCTATCAATGCCGTTTGTAAACTCACTAATGCGTCGACCTCAATCGATAGAATTTAATACTGGATGTTGACTTTACTATAACTATCTGGCGCTGTCCTGAATTTACTGGGCTGCGATTTGCACTGCTTCGTTTATATCGACCGACACCAGCCGCGAAACTCCCGCTTCAGCCATGGTCACACCAACGAGTAAATCCATTGCTTCCATGGTGATTTTATTGTGTGTTATGACAATCATCTGGCTACGTGTCGCCAATTGCTTTAACGCATCACAATAACGGTCAACGTTGTTGTCATCCAAAGGAGCGTCCACTTCGTCAAGCACACAGAATGGTGCAGGATTTAATTCGAACAAAGAAAACAGCAAAGCAACTGCGGTAAGTGCTTTTTCCCCGCCTGACAGAAGATGGATATGGCTGTTTCGTTTCCCTGGTGGGCGCGCCATGACGCGAATCCCGGTAGTCAAAAAATCATCAGATTCGAGTTCCAGCTCGGCGACACCGCCACCAAATAATCTCGGAAAATAGGCGCTGAATCCTTCATTAATCTTTTCAAATGTCTCGCGAAATCGAGTTCTCGTTTCACGGTCTATTTTCTTGATGACGCTCTCTAGCGTATCCAGCGCTTCGGTTAAATCTTTATGCTGGGTATCCAGATACTCCATTCTTTCCTGCTCCTCGTCAAACTCTTCAATTGCCACCAGGTTTACCGGACCAATTCGGGTGATCTTGCGTTCAATATCTTCCAACTTTTCCTGCCAAACATCCAATGTTGCTTCATCAGGAATATCCTCTGCCGCCTGATCCGGTTGGATACCCTGTTGGTTGATTGATTCCATTAGTGTTTCTTTCCTGACAACTAACTCCTGACGAGTCATTTTATGCGCCTCAAGTTGTTCTCTAGCTTGATTAACCGTCTCAATTTGCCGGGATCGAATCGATTCGGATTGACTAATTTGATTATCAAATGCCGCGGCTTCGTCCTGCGATACCGAAAATTGCGCATCAATGAGCCGTTTTTGTTCCAGTAACAACTCAAGTTCATCCCTGAGATCTTTTTCGATTTCCTCAGGAAGATTCCCGGATGAGCTGAGCATGGATAGACGAGATTCTGATTGTGCAATCTCTTTTCTGATTCTTTCGATATTCTGAAATGCGATTTCTACTCCCGCTTCAAGCTTCTGTTTTTCCAGCGAGACCTGATGGTAGTTATCATTTGATGTTTTAAGCTGATCTCGTTTGCCGGAGACTGCCTCGCTTAATTGCGTCCTTCTCTGAGCCAGGGTTTGACGTTGCTTGTTTATATCCCCGGATTCTTCTCGAGCAGTGATGAGTAATGTTCGAGCATTTTCCAATTCAGCCTGATCACCATGGATTTGTTCTGATAACGGTGAAAGCTGATCCCCCAATTTTTGTATTTGAGCTCCTGTTTCACTGTTTTGTGCTTCCTTACGGCCATATTCATTGTGCAACGCTGAGTTCTTCGAACGCATCTCTGCTATGAGGCTGCGTTGAACGTCCAGTTCAGATTCCAACCCGCGCTGCTGTTGTTTGTCAGCATAAATAGCGGCTTCTACAGTTTCCAAACCGGACTGGAAAGTCTGAATGTCTTGCTCCAACTGATGTATCTCTTCTTCCCGAACCAGAATTCCGGTTTCCATTTGAGACTGACTCGCAAAACTGACCCAGTTTGTTCCAACAACGGTACCCGTTTGAGTTACAAATAATTCTCTGCCATTCAGATGGTGTTGATTCTGGATAGCATACTCGCTTGTTTCTGCGATATAGACTCCCTGCAGCAACGATTGAATCTTCGATTTCGCCGTAGAAATTCGTTGTGAAAGACTTGGAAATAAACTTTCGCGAGTGTCAGTGTGGGGTTGATCTTTTGGTTCACAAATGACCGTAAAACTATAATCCGGCCGATCCCTTAACAGCTTAAGCGATAAATCCTCAGCGCAAATTGCACCAAGAAATTCACTCAGAATACGATCCACAGCTCGCTCCCAGCCAGGCTCAATACTGATTTGCGACGCCAAACGAGAGGCATCCTGCAAACCATTGCCAACGAGCCAGTCATCAAGCGCAGCGCTGTCTCCAGTAACGGTAGCTGCCTGTATCTCTCTAAGCGAGGCCAAACGTGAAGCGGATTCATGAATACGCTTTTTGTGTGCAGAGACCTGATTTTGTTTTGCCTCTGTCCGTTCACCGATTTCCTTAATTTCAGATTCTGTTTTCCGAAAACCCTGTTCGGCGAGCTCGTATTCCTGATCATGGCCTTCTACTTGCTCTTTAAGTTCGCGCAGTGCGTCCAAGTTCACCAGTTGATGCGCACCCCTCAGTTGATTTTCAATGTCAACTTTCTGGTTCGCCAGACGTTCCAGATTTTGTTCAAGATAAGTAATTCTGGATTTCTGTACTTCAATTTGCTGGTCTGGTTTTTTCGCCTGTTCGGTAAATGCCTCCATTTCTGACAACCATTCCTGCAGTACTTTTTCTGACTCTGCCAAATTTGCACTGGCTTGTTCCCTGAGTTTATTTAGCTGTTCCAGATTTGGACCAACATTGGCGAGTTGTTGATTCAACTGTTCGCGTTTTAGTTGATTATGTTCTATCTGATGCTGCCCGGATTTGATCCCGGACTCTAACCTGTCTACCTCTTCGCCGCGTCGTTGACGAGTTTCGCTGTTATGTTCAATTTTCTGTTCCAGATTGGAAATCCTGCCGCCAATTCGATAAAAATCCTGTTGAATTTGACTATTTTTTTCATTTGCTGCAGATTGTTTGCTACGCAGTGACTCCAGTTCACTTTCAACCTGGCGCTGCTTTGCCAGGGTAGCCTGCAGTGCGTTTTCATGACTCGCCGTTAGCCGATCCTGATCCAGCAGCTGGCTATCCAGAGCGCGAAATTTGAGAACATGCAGTTGAGCATTGACCTCACGTTCTTCGGTCTTCAGTGCTTTATAACGGCGGGCTGATGCAGACTGCCGTTTCAGGCGTCGCAATTGTTTTCCCAACTCATCACGAATATCCCCCACCCGGTCAAGGTTTTCCCGGCTGCGCTGGATTCGGTTCTCGGTCTCCCTTCTTCGGTCTTTATACCTGGAAGTACCCGCTGCTTCTTCGACAAATACCCGCAGGTCTTCCGGCCGAGCCTCAACAATCTTGTTAACCATTCCTTGTTCAATAATGGAATAAGAACGCGAGCCCAATCCTGTCCCCCTGAATAAATCGAGCACATCGCGGCGACGGGTTTTTAAATTATTAATCTGGTATGTTGAAATGCCATCACGGGTTAATGTACGTTTTACCGAGATTTCAGCAAATTGCCGGTAGTTTCCTGGTGCCTGACCGTCGCTGTTATCGAAAATCAGTTCTACTGAAGCCTTACCCACGGGTTTTCTTGCAGACGATCCATTAAAAATAACATCTGCCATATTGTCACCGCGCAACATTTTTGCAGAAGATTCCCCCATAACCCACCGAATAGCATCGATAACATTCGACTTACCGCACCCATTTGGACCGACTACCCCAACAAGGTGAGATGGCAGGCGGATATCGGTATTGTCAACGAAGGATTTAAATCCTGAAACGAGTAGCTTTTTTAGTTGCATTCAGCTTTTTTGTTTTTTTAATTAAGTTTGATTTTTAATCAATCCGTTAGAAAAGAAAATCTTCTTCTGTAACTTATTGAATATAAAGCGAACATCTCCTGTTCTCGGAGCTTCGATTATACAGTATGGAACTATTTTTCGCTGAAAAAACGACACTTTGATCCGGATTTTCTAAATAAAAAAGCCGGGAGTTTTCCGGCTTCTGTTTTCTGCTCAATTGAGACTCTGAAAGTGATAATCACTAATCCAATTTAGTTTCCTGAATTTAAGCGAGCGGAGGCTTCCTGGAAACTTTTCATAATTCCATCATACTTTTTCACCAGCTTATCCCGTTCGTCCAACGATTGTTTTACAACATGATCGTAAGATTTAATTACCTTTTCTCTTTCAGCAATAAGCTCTTTAACTTTTTTGGTTTTCTTTCTGCTCTGCAGTTCCTCAAGGTCGGATTCAATCCCCCGCCACAAAGCTCTGGTGACTTCCAGGTTATTATCAATTGATTCCAGTTTACGATCCCGTGTCGAGCTAATAACGGCTTCAGAGCCATAAATCTGTACGACACTCTCGTCCTTTTTCCGTTGTTGAGCAACCTCATTTTTGTTGCGCTCAGCTTCCTGTTTTTTCCTGTTCCCGGCATCCAACTCTTCTTGTGTCGGGGGCGGTTTCTCCACTCCAACAACACTGCCTTTATTATTCAGTTTGGTAACATCGCCGCGTTCGATACAGGATTCATCGGCAAAATTACCATAGTGCCAGTTGCCCTCTGCGTCCTGACATTTTTTGATCCCAGCGGCCTGGCCCGGCAACACACACACCGAGACCACAGCGGCTGCTGCGAAAGAAGTAATCAATTTAAATTGCAATGGTGACACCCCGTATTTCCGTCCCGGACAACAGCCTGAATGGATTACTAAAAACCCGTTCCGCAATTGTCTACATTTGCGCTGCAAGTAAAACCGAACTTATCAACGCTTTAATGATTAAACCGTTTTCCAAGCATTAAGTAAAGCCCTAACAGAATCATTGGCAAACTCAGCAACTGCCCCATCGTTAACCAGTCGAATGCTAGCGCACCAATATGGCCATCAGGCTCTCTAAAAAATTCGACAAATATCCTGAATAAACCGTACAGCAATAAAAACAAACCGGAAATTTGTCCCGGAAATGTTTTTCGATTGGAAAACCACCACAATACGCAGAATAGTACGATACCTTCAAGCAATGCTTCGTATATCTGCGAAGGATGCCGCGGTCCATCGGGAGCGGTGTAGAACAATACTCCCCACGGTAGTTCCGTTGTTCGCCCCCATAACTCCTGGTTAATGAAATTCCCTATTCTCCCGAAAAACAAACCTGGCGGTAAAAGCGGGACCAGAAAATCGGATACTGAAAAGTAGCTGCGCCGGGTTTTTTTTGCGTAAATCCCAAGCGCAGCCAGCACGCCCAATAGCCCGCCGTGAAATGACATTCCACCGTCCCAAACTGCAAATATATCCAGCAGATTCTGGACGTAAAATGCAGGGTTGTAAAAAACCACATAACCCAGCCGTCCACCAACCATTACTCCAACGGCGATGTAAAATAGAAAATCGATCACCTCTTCCGGATCCCATATTGACTCGGGCTGTTTGGCGCGATATTTACCCAGCCATAAACCCATTGCGAACCCGCACAGATACATTAAACCATACCAATGAATGGACAATGGGCCAATGGAAACAGCTACAGGATCAAAATTTGGATGTACAATCAACTTTAGTAATCTCAAATACAGCGGTTAGTTATTTTCAGTCATTTTAACTGATCAATCTTCATATCCCTACCCAATCCGAACGATGGCGGGCAACCTGACTATGCGTAACAGTGCAAACTTGACGAACCGATTAAAAGAAGAATCCAGCCCGTATCTACTGCAGCACGCAAACAATCCAGTCCATTGGCAGCCATGGGATAACACGGCATTGCAGTATGCGAAATCTGCCGGCAAACCCATTCTTTTGTCCATTGGTTATTCGGCATGCCACTGGTGTCACGTCATGGCAAGGGAAAGTTTTGAAAACCCGCAAATCGCCGAAATGATGAATGACCTGTTCATCTGTGTCAAGGTGGATCGTGAAGAACGACCTGACCTCGATAAAATTTATCAGTTAGCACATCAAATGCTTACGCAACGGCCCGGTGGATGGCCCTTAACTGTAGCCTTGACGCCGGCCGGTCATGCGCCATTTTTTGCAGGCACCTATTTTCCCCCAGAACCCAGAATGAGCATGCCAGGATTTGGGGATCTTCTGAATCAAATTGCTAACCACTTTACCCGCAAAAAAGAGGCGTTGTCCGACTATCACCTTTCTTTCCAGAGCGCCCTCTATCAGCTCAACCCAAAACCGACTAAAACCGCTATTCCTGACAATATTTTGTTGCTTGAATCTGCCGTTGAGATTCTACAACAGCAATATGACGAGACATTTGGCGGATTTGGAGATGCGCCGAAGTTTCCACACCCCTCCCAACTTGAATTGTTATTACTATCTTCTTGCTGTTCCGCCCATTTTTCTGGATTGGCTGAAAGCATGACCAAAACCACCCTGCAAAGCATGATTGACGGCGGTATCTACGATCAATTAGGCGGCGGTTTCTTTCGGTATTCTGTCGACAGAAAATGGACGATCCCGCATTTCGAGAAAATGCTCTACGACAATGCCCAACTCCTCACACTATACAGCAATGCCTGCCCAAAGTTTAATAACCCACAATTTCGAAGAGGCGTCGAAAAAACCGCGGATTGGGTTATGAACTCGATGCAATCTCCGAGTGGCGGATACTACGCAACTTTGGATGCAGACTCCGAAGGTGAAGAAGGAAAATACTACGTCTGGAGTGAAACTGATTTACGTGCCCTGTTATCCGAAAGTCACTATAACCTCATTGAAAATTACTTTGGTCTGTTCGGAGAAGAGAATTTTGAGGGTAACTGGCACTTTAACATTAACCCGGAAACCCATCATGAATTACTAGCCGATAACCCAGACCTGGAAAAAGAAATAGAAGCGGCGAAATCAATCTTGCTGGATGTTCGGAAACAACGTGTATCTCCAGATTTGGACGGTAAGGTTCTTGCGGGATGGAACGGTCTTATGATCAAGGGTATGGCCAGTTCTGGTCGTGTTCTCGGCATCGCCAAACACATCGAATCGGCCCAATTGTCTGCCGATTTTGTCCGCAGCAATCTTTGGCGAAATGGTCGGCTGTTGGCCGCTTCCACGGACGGGCAGGCCAAACTGAATGGCTATCTCGACGATTATGCTTTTATGCTGGAAGGGCTGCTCACACTGCTTAGCACAAAATGGCGAACACGAGATCTGGAGTTCGCCGTGTTATTGGCAGATACTATACTGGAACAGTTTGAAGATACGAAAGACGGCGGATATTTCTTTACCTCCCATGACCATGAAGCGTTGTTGTACAGGAACAAAGCCGGGCCAGATGACGCAATTCCTTCTGGCAATGCGGTTGCGATTCAAGGCTTACTGAAACTTGGCAGCCTGATTGGTGAAGAAAAATATTTACAAAGTGCAAACCGCGCTTTGTCGTTGTTCGCCGATGAACTGTCCAGTCAACCTTCTGTAAACGCAGCAATGACGACCGCCTGTCAATTCACCCGAGCGGAGTTCGCGAGTGTCATCATTCGAGGCGAGACTGGCGAAATAGAAACATGGAAAGACAAACTACAGGAAAACTACAGACCGCTGGTAAGCGTATACGCAATTGATACCGATCAGAGAAACTTACCAGCCGGTCTGGCAATACATAAGGCCATCAAACAAACAGTCGCTTATATATGCAATGGCACACAGTGCCTCGCGCCGGAAAACAGCCTTGATAAATTGATCTCACAACTCGATATTCTTGCCCCTTAGCAAAATCAGGAATTTTTGCTCATTAAAATATCCCAAACGCCATGCCCTCTTTTTATACCGCGGTTTTCAAACTTGGTTAGCGGCCGATCATCAGGTCGAGGATGGAATTGGTTTGTACCAGCAAGATTTTTCAAATCGTCAACAACGGACAATCGCTCCAAAGCCTCATCTGCGTAGGCTTGCCAATCAGATGCAAAATGAAATATGCCACCCGGTTTTAGCGCACGACTGATCTGAACAATAAAGTCTTCCTGAAGAATACGGCGTTTGTTGTGTTTTTTCTTCGGCCATGGGTCTGGAAAAAACAAACAAATTTTATCGAAAGAATTCGAAGGAAACGCCTGATCAAGTACGACAACTGCGTCTTCACAGAAGACCCTGATATTTCCTAATTCCCGCTTTTCAATTTCAAGCAGCAGACGGCCTACACCGGGTCGGTGGACCTCAATCCCAACGAAATTGGTTTCTGGATTGTTACGCGCCACTTCAAGTAACGCTTCACCATTGCCGAATCCGATCTCCATAACCAATGTTTGACCCCTACCGAACGTTTTCCCTGCATCGAAAGACCGTCCAGCACAATCCAGTGACTGAATACCATAGACCGGGAAAAGTGTATTGATAGCTCGTTCCTGTGCGGGCGTTAAACGACCTTCACGAATGATGAAACTACGAATTGACCTACGATGCGCTTTTTCCACAGGAGTCAAGGGGGGATTAAACGGGAAACCATTTTCCAGCGTTCGGCCTGAGTATGATGGGCAATTATATCTTACTGCAAAGGCGGCAGCCAAAGTTATGAACCCGCCTATTTTGCAGTTGCGTTATACTCGGTATACTATTGGGTAATCGTACCTATTCGGAGGAATTTATGCTCAACGGCAAGAATGTGTATATTGTTGATGGGTGCCGTACCCCATTTCTGAAAGTCCGGGCTGTCCCTGGACCTTTTAAGGCAGCTGATTTGGCGCTCGCCGCTGCCAAGCCGTTGCTGGCCCGACAATCCTTCCCTTCCAGCGCTTTCGATGAAGTTATTTTAGGTTGTGTTGCGCCTACCGCGGATGAAGCCAATATTGCGAGAATCGTTTCACTTCGCCTGGAATGCGGAGAATCTACTCCAGCATGGACGGTTGCACGAAACTGCGCCAGCGGATTACAGGCATTGGACAGCGCCGCTACCAATATCGCCGTGGGGCGTTCGGATCTGGTTCTTGCAGGCGGCACCGAAGCCATGAGTCATGCACCCGTATTATTTTCAACCGAGTTCGTTCGATGGCTCGGACAATGGACTCAGGCTCGAACTCTACCGGCAAAAATTAAAACCATTGGTCAACTCAGACCTGGTTACCTGACGCCGGTAATTGGCCTGTTAAGAGGACTTACTGACCCGGTATGCGGTTTATCCATGGGACAGACTACAGAAAAAATCGCTCATCGGTTTGGTATTACCCGTCAACAAATGGATGAGTACGCCAATACAAGCCAGCATCGGCTCGCCAAAGCTGCGGACGAGGGGCTTTTCTCCAACGAGTTAACGGCAATATTTGATCATCATGGAAATCACTACGATTTTGATGATGGCGTACGTCGTGACTCTTCACTGGAAAAATTGGCAAAGCTACGACCTGTATTCGACAAGCCTGCGGGACGGGTAACGGCTGGAAACAGTGCGCAGATTACGGACGGCAGCGCCATGTTAATTCTTGCCAATGAAGATGCCATCAAAAAATATGAGCTAACTCCCAGAGCACGCATAGTCGATTGTCATTGGGCTGGAGTCGATCCAACACAAATGGGACTGGGGCCAGTCCACGCCGCCACCCCACTGCTGACCAGATCTAATCTTGCCATAGACGACATCGACTACTGGGAAATTAATGAGGCGTTTGCCGGGCAGGTTTTAGGCTGTCTGTCAGCCTGGCAGTCCCCTGAATATTGCTTGCAAGAACTGGGACTGCAAGACGCACTAGGAGAAATCAGTACAGATCGGTTAAATATTCATGGTGGCGGTATAAGTATAGGCCACCCCGTCGGTGCCAGCGGCGCACGAATCGTCTTGCATAGCCTGAATACACTCGAACAAAATGGCTGGAATAGTTCGATTGCCACACTATGTATTGGTGGCGGACAGGGAGGTGCGATGCTGATTGAGCGAATACCATCATGAGTAAATCCGGTACCCAGCACTGGATAACTATCGAGCACCCACAGAGCGGTATTGTTGAGCTATGCCTGAACTCGCCGGGAGTGACTCAAAACGTATTGTCATCAGCAGTAATCGCCAAACTCGATGAAGCGATTACCACTATTTTAAAATCTAAAATAAAGGGCCTTATCTTTAGTTCCGGGAAAACCGATGGCTTCATCGTCGGCGCTGACATAGAGGAATTCAAAAATTTAGAAAATTCTGCACAGGCAAAACAACAGGCGGCATATGCGAATAAAGTGCTCGACCGCATAGAATCGTTACCGATACCCACCGTTGCGGTTATAAACGGCCATTGCTTTGGTGGCGGCTATGAACTTGCCCTGGCTTGTGACTTTCGAGTAATGGTCGATCAGCACGACAGTCGAATAGGTCTTCCTGAAGTCAAATTGGGCATTCACCCAGGGTTTGGAGGAACCGTCAGGCTACCGGAGACAATCGGCATTATCAAAGCCATGGAATTAATTCTGGCTGGCCGGGTGGTATCGCCATACTCGGCCAGAAAGGCTGGAATGGTGGATTATATTGTTCCCCCCCGCCAGCTCATTTCAACCGCCGTCTACCTTATCAACCATCCCGCAAAACGCAAAAATAAACGGTTGATTTATGAACTGGGCAAACTCGCTCCAGCGAGAAAACTGTTGACTAAATTCCTGGAATATCAAATCACTAAAAAGGCCAACCCAAAACATTATCCGTCACCTTTTGCGGTCATAAAAAACTGGAGTATCCATGGTGGATCGAGAGAATCATTGTTTGAGCAAGAACAAAAAACGATATCGAAACTGCTGACCAGCAGCACTTCGAAAAACCTTGTTGAAGTATTTTTTCTGCAAAACCATCTTAAACAATCTGGAAAAGCATCAAAACATCCAAAAATTCAGCGCGTTCATATCATTGGCGCAGGTGTCATGGGCGGTGATATTGCCGCGTGGTGCGCGTTGAAAGGTTTTTCGGTGACATTGCATGATCGCAGTCCGGCAGCACTTGCTCGAGCATCGAAACGAGCCTATGACCTGTTTCAATACAAGTTAAAGAATAATCGTTTGGTTGAACGCGCCATGGACAGATTTAGTGCAGATACTAGCGGAGATGGTGTACGGCAGGCAGACCTCATTGTTGAAGCCGTTTTTGAAAATCTCGAAGTGAAACAACAACTTTTCAAAGCAGTTGAACAAAATGTAAAACCGGACGCCATTTTGGCAACCAATAGCTCCAGCATTCCACTTGAGAATATTGCCGAAGCGTTAAAAAAGCCATCCAGACTGGTCGGTATTCATTTTTTCAACCCAGTGGCAAAAATGCAACTAATCGAAATTGTAGAGGGAGAAAAAACCGCTAAAAAGGTAAAACAGGCTGCTGCTTTGTTCAGTCGGGAAATAGGCAAACTACCAGTCATGGTAAAAAGCAGTCCCGGATTTTTGGTCAATCGCGTGTTGATGCCTTATGCCATGGAGGCGGTTGAATTACTTAAACAGGGAATTCCAGCCCCAACCATTGATCAGGCAGCAACAAATTTTGGTATGCCCATGGGACCAATCACCCTCGCCGATACCGTCGGCCTGGATATCTGTTTACATGTTGCGGAAAATCTCAGAGACACCGTTGGGCTTGAAATTCCGGAAATTCTCATTAAAAAGGTAGAACAGGGTGAGTTGGGGAAAAAATCCGGGCAAGGCTTTTACACTTGGATCAAAGGTAAGGCTCAATATAAATCAGTTGAAAATGCCTACCCTGAAACAGCAATTCAGTCCCGGTTGGTTTGCCGTTATTTAAACGAATGTATTGCCTGTCTTGATGACGGCATCGTGGATGATAAAAAATCACTGGATGCGGCTTTGGTTTTTGGCACCGGTTTCGCGCCTTTTCGCGGGGGGCCGATGCGCTATATACAACAAGTTGGCGCAGAGGTCCTTCTGCAGACCCAGAAATCACTTTCCGAACAACACGGAGACCGATTCCGTCCAGCGAAAGGCTGGGAAAAGCTTATTGGTAATTAAATCTACGGGGATAAGGCCGCGTTGATGGCCCTAACCAAAAGCCTTTAGTATGTCTTCGTATGGGGCGGTGATCGCATGGACATTGGTATAACCCATTTCCACCAGCGAAGCTGCTGCGAGTGAAGCTCGTCCGCCGCCGCCGCAATGCGTGAGGATTAAGGTATCTGCATCCGCACAAATTTTTGGTAACTGCATCTCCACCAACCCTCTGGAAATATTTACCGATTCAGCGAGTTTGGACTTTTCAGCAGATTGCGATTCACGAACATCCAGTATTACGGCGCTGCACGATTTCGCATCGTACATCGCCTTTGCCGTTTCAACATCGACGCATGAAATAGTTTCTTGTGCTTTCGCAATTAAATCACCTGCAGTTTTTAAAACCATCTTGCTTACCTGATCATTTACGCAAAAAGTATAACCTGGCTTTACTGCTCTTCGGGCTTCAGGGTTTTTTGCAAATCCCCGGATTCATACATTTCGGTCATGATGTCGCAACCCCCAACAAACTCTCCGCGCACGTAAAGTTGCGGGACCGTAGGCCAATTTGAATACGCCTTGATTCCTTCGCGTACGGTGTTATCTGCCAAAACGTCAACAGAAACGAAACGCACATCACAGGCTTGCAGCATTTGTGCTGTTCGTCCTGAAAATCCGCATTGGGGGAAATCGGGCGAGCCCTTCATAAACAATACAACTTCGTTATTGTCGATGACTTCTTTAAGTTGTTCTTGAATAGACATGGATACTAATCTCTTAAAAATATTGAACCCGATTATATTTCATCTGGGGTTCGGGTTTTCATTGATAATGCATGTATTTCCGCTTTCATTTTATCGCCAAGCACACCATAAACCATTTGATGTCGCTGGATTAACGACTTCCCTGCAAAGGCGGCAGATACAATATCTGCTTCAAAATGTTGTCCGTCACCTTGTACTGTAACGGTGCTGTTTTCCAATCCCCGTGAAATCCAGGATTGTATATCTTCGGGAGTGGTCATAAGAAATAGGGTTTGAACGATTTAACGTAAGTTTCGGATTCGCGTGATGCGATTCAGTATATGTGGATAAACCACCCAAATTCAACCGCCTCAGCAGTGCTAGTGGTTTAAAATTTGTTGAACGCCCGCTATCTCCGCAATTTCAGTGAGCTTCTCCGGGATATTCCGAAAAACGAGTTCACCACCTGATCGCATACACTTCGAACGAAGATATACAAGAAATGCGAGTCCGGCACTATCCACCTCACCGATATTCGACAAATCCGCCTGGTATTGCTTTTCTGAGAATGGTGAAGCATTTTTGTGCAGTGATGCGACAGTGGAAAGATTCAAATCTCCGCTTAGCACGAGCGCGTTATTTTTCATTTGGATAGCCATTTTCATCAATTTAGAGCACAACGCACGCTACTGATAGCTCCTGTTATTGTTTTCTTTCATCATGGCTATGGTGCCATCCAGCCCCTCGCTGTGTATCGATGACTGCAGAACACTTCGATAATTCAGTACCATATTCAGATCACCGACAGTCAGGTTATAAATCTTCCAGTCTTTTGCGTCGCGCAAAATCATATCGTACACCACAGGAACGGACTTTCCGCCTTCACTGCTAATCACTTCCGTGTTTACCTTGGCAAACTGAACCCCTTTTTTTTCTCGATAAACAGTTTCACCAAAGTTCATCTGTTCTTTACCGGTATACTGAAACAGTGCCGTTGCGTAAGTCACAATCAGCAGATTTTTGAATTCCTCGGCAAATTCAGTTTTTTGGCCGTCACTGGCATTTTTCCAGTTCTTTCCCATAACCAGTCTAGCGATATAACCAAAATCAAATAGCGGGCTGGCAATACGGTCAACCAGCTTGAAAAGTTCAGCTTTATTGGCTTCAAGTTCTGCTCTTGAGTCGGTAAACTCGCCAAACAGCTGCTTTACTGTTGCATCGATTTGCGTAGCAGGGTCTCCATTCGCTGCAGCCCGACTTGCCGTACCCGTACTAAGCAGAAGGACGGCTAAAAATAATGTAGTTGTTATCGGTTTCAAAAATCGTGTCATTGCCCTGCTCCTGTTTTGTCGCTTTTACCCTGATTAAACATAAACCGGCTGATGAGTGATTCGAGCTGTATTGCCGATTGGGTGAACTCGAGTTGATCCCCGTGTTCAAGATAAAATTCTGCAGAACCGGGGGATAAGCCAATAAACTGCGCACCCAACAATCCTGAAGTCAAAACCGCCGCGCCAGTATCATCGGGTAATGAATCATATTCGGCATTGATGTCGAGTCCGACTACCGCAACGTAGTCTTCTTTATCAATCCAGATTCCGCCAACCCGGCCTACTTTGACACCACCGATCATGACTGGAGCCTTAACATTCAGTCCGCCTATATTGTCAAATCTGGCTTCTATTCGATAGCTTTTTTCCGAACCCAAGCCAGGGCCACTTACCTGAAACGCGAGCATGGTGAGCGCCGCTATTCCAAGAAGCATAAAAATTCCCACCCATATTTCCAAAGTTTTGCTACGCATATCCGTCAAATACCTCCAAACATAATCGCTGTCAAAATATAGTCGCCGCCCAGAATGGCAAGCGACGATGTTACTACTGTTCTTGTTGTCGCACGACTGACTCCCTCTGATGTCGGTTTTGCAACATAACCTTCATATAACGCAACCCATACAACAATCACCCCAAACACCATGCTTTTTATCACACCATTTAAAACATCGTCATATAAATCAACACCATTCTGCATGGAAGACCAGTAGACACCCGGATCAACACCGAACTGCCCATGGCCAACCAGATACCCGCCAATCACACCAACGCCACTCAACATCGCAGCCAATAGTGGCATCGCGATAATTCCAGCAACGAATCTTGGTCCTATTACCCGTTGCATGGGATCCACCGCCATCATTTCCATAGCCGCCAGTTGATCGGTGGCGCGCATCAAACCGATTTCTGCCGTTAACGCTGACCCAGCCCGCCCGGCAAACAATAGCGCCGCTAAAACCGGCCCTAACTCCCGCACTAAAAATAATGCCACAACCATTCCCAAACTCGATTCTGCACTAAAATTTACAAGCTGGTAGTACCCCTGCAAGCCCAGAACCATACCCACAAATAAGCCAGAGACCAGGATGATGAGCATGGTCAAAACACCTATGGAATACAACTGCTGAACGATAAGCTTGCCACGAGATAAACTTAAAGCAGCACCTTTTAGTGCGTCGAGCAAAAACACCGTGGCTTCACCCAAACGGGAAATGAATCTGATGCCCCAGTTGCCGAGATTTTGGATTAGATAAACCATTAACCAGCCCCAAGGTCCTTTTGATATTCCATTGCGGGATAATGGAATCCCACCGGTCCATCAGATAGCCCCTGCATAAATTGACGAATTCCCGGATCATCGCTATTCAGCATTTCTTCTGGCGTACCCTGCCCTGCAACTTTCCCCTGATCCAGTAAATAAACATGATCAGCAATACTGCAGCCCTCGGCAACATCGTGTGTTACCACAACCGAAGTAATTGCCATCGCCTGATTTAGCTTTTGAATAAGCTCAACGATGATGCCCATAGAAACCGGATCCAGACCAACAAAAGGCTCATCATACATAATTAACTCGGGATCAAGTGCAATTGCCCGCGCCAATGAGACTCTTCGTGCCATGCCGCCTGAAAGCTGAGAGGGCATCAAATCACGTGCGCCCCGTAAGCCAACCATCTCCAATTTCATCAGCACCAGAATACGAATAATCTCATCCGGTAAATCGGTTTGCTCACGAAACGGGAAAGCAACATTTTCAAACACATCCAGATCGGTCAGCAATGCGCTGTTTTGAAACAACATGCCCATTTTCTTACGCATTTCAAGCAATGCGGAGCCTTTCTTTGGAATCGACTTACCTGCAAACTTTATTGAGCCTGAATCGGGGTGGATTCGGCCTCCAAGCAAACTTAAAAATGTCGATTTCCCACAGCCGCTGGGACCGAGAATCACGGTAATCTTAGCCTTTTCAATGGTCAGATCGAGGCCGCTGTAGACTCGTCGATCCGCAAACGAAAAATGCACACCTTCCGCAATGACGAGTGAATCATTGTTTCGGGATTGAATCGAATCCGGACTAGAAGCGGCTGTGGACATTTGGCGGGTTGATTGAATTAAATTCTTATTGTTGAATTTTATCAGAACGCAACAACAACATTAGAAAATTGCAGCCCTCAGTATTCATCAGCGATTCAGCCTAAACGGTAGTATATCGACGGGGGTGAAACTCGATTAGTATTGTGTCCAACTCTTAGTATTTGCGGCGTTTAGACTTTTTAAACAGCAAAAGAATAAGCAATATAGCGATATAGGCAATTAATACAAAAAATGTATGGACAATAATATTGTCGCCGCCAATTAAATTGTACCCAACATGGTACTGCGAATTGACTGCAATATTGTCAAATACACTCGACGCCAGATTTTTCATGCTCTCCTGAATTTGCAGCAGATGATCCGATTGTTTAACCAGTAAAACCAACTGGATTGCGAGACCAATCACCGATGCAAGCACTACTCTGGCACCCAACAACAAAATAGAAAACAAACTGCTCACAGCACGCTCCAAATAATAAAATTAATCTAACCTGAAAATAAACTTTTTGCCTGATCGTGAGATAATCTTAAACTATTATCCGATTCAATAGCGATGAATTTGCAATTCAAAAAATGACAACAGAAGAACAATCACTAAACTCCGATTTATCCAGAAAATTTCAATCCCTGTTAGCTGACCTGCAAAAGCAAATTCTCGGTCAGCCTCATCTAAGCAAGCAGCTCATCGTTGCCCTATTATCCGATGGTCATCTTTTAGTTGAAGGCGCACCCGGTCTGGCAAAAACACGGGCGGTAAAATGTCTTTCTGAACTCATTGAAGGCGAATTTCACCGCGTTCAATTTACACCGGATTTACTCCCTTCAGACTTGACGGGAACGGATATATACGAACCGCAAAATGCACGGTTCAGTTTTCAGGCAGGGCCTTTATTTCATAATATTGTACTGGCCGATGAAATTAACCGTGCCCCCGCGAAAGTTCAATCCGCTCTATTGGAAGCTATGGCAGAAAGGCAGATAACCATCGGTAAAACGTCCCATCCGCTACCCAACCTGTTCATGGTCATGGCAACACAAAACCCGATTGAACAGGAAGGCACCTATCCTTTGCCGGAAGCCCAGCTGGATCGATTTTTGATGCAGATAAACATTCACTATCCTGATTCAGATATCGAAGGGGAGATTGTTGAGTTAGCAATCACGGAAGCAAAAGCCGACTTGTCAAACAGGCCCAACTTACCTAAAGCATCAGCATCTTCAAAAATCTCACAAAGCGCAATATTTGAGGCTAGATCCGAGGCGCTGAAATTGTTCATTGCCGAACCAGTAAAGCAGTACATTGTGCAATTAGTTATCGCCAGCAGAAACCCCGCCGCCTATGACGAGACGCTTGCAGGCTGGATCGAATACGGCGCAAGTCCACGCGGGACTATCGGCCTTGAACGAGCCAGCCGTGCGCATGCCTGGTTAAATGGCAGAGATTACGTGTCACCAGATGATGTGCAAAGTATGATATTCGATATTCTGAGACACCGAATCATTTTGTCGTTTAGCGCCCAGGCCAAAGGCGTAACCACCGACGATGTGATCAAAAAATTACTGGATCTGGTTCCTGTCCCTTAAGTCGAACCTCAACAACCTTTGCTTGTCCGTTTAATTCCGCAATGAAGCCTTCTCACGGCAACGGTATAACCGCAGATCTTGATTCGCTCATCAAATTCAAATCCGATGCGCAATCCTTAAAACTCAAACTGAGCCGAGGAGCCCGCTCTGTTATCGCCGGCCAGCACCGCTCAAAATTCAGGGGTCGCGGCATGGATTATGCCGAATCCAGACACTATCAGCCGGGTGATGATGTCAGGACAATTGACTGGAGACTAAGTGCGCGTACTGGAGAAACCTACACAAAGGTTTTTATAGAGGAACGGGAGCGGCCGGTGTTTTTGCTGGCCGATTTTAGCGCGTCAATGTACTTTGGCACAAAACGATCCTTTAAGACCGTAAGTGCTGCTAACGCAGCTTCATTGATCAGCTGGGCCGCGGTTCAAAATGGCGACCGGTTAGGGGGCGTCGTGGTTGAAAATGGCAACGTGCATGATCTAAAGCCCCGACCCGGAAAAATTGGTGCCTTGGCCATGCTCAATCTCCTCGCAGAATCAACTCATGAAATTCCGCATTCGAGCGGAAAATCAGATCTCAATTCCGGGCTATCGCACTTATCAAAAGTTGCACACCCGGGAAGTCTGATTTTTCTTTTCAGCGATCTCTATGGGTTTGATGAAGCCAGCCAGCGACACCTCTCTGTCATGAACCAACACAACGATATCATCGTTTGCCAAATTCTCGATCCTTTGGAAAAGTCTCCTCCGGCACCTGGGAGGTACGTACTGGTTGACGCTTCTAATAATCAGCAAAGACTCATACTGGATACCCATAAAACCAAAACCCAGAATCAGTATTCCCGTGCTTTTTCGAAACGGAAAGAAAGTATCAACTCCTTCATGGAGTCACAAAATATCCCGCTGATAGAACTGCTCAGCGATTCTGACCCTGTACAGGTATTGCAAGAAACATTTCGCTAAGGATTACTTTAAAACACTATGGTTTTTCCATACATCAGACTAGAGTTAATCTAACTGACGGCCTTCACTGATATATTTTCGAGCTGTATGCCGAGTGGCTTCAGTCTTGTTTCAATTTGTTGGCGAATACCATCGACATCCAGACCGATCTGCGCGTGCTGTTCGGCCTGGGTACCGTGATCAATATGCTCATCCGGGACACCGAGATTTAATACTGGAACGGTGATTCGATGCTCCGCCAGACATTCATTCACAGCCGAACCCGCACCACCCATGATAACGTTCTCTTCAACGGTTACAAGCAGATCACAGCGGCTGGCAAATTCCTGGACAACTTGAGTATCCAGCGGTTTAACAAAGCGCATATTGACAACGGTCGCATCAATCTCATCCGCTACCGTCATAACTGTTTGCAACATGGTCCCAAACGACAAAATGACGACGGAACCGGTATTTGATTTTCTTTTGAGTTCAGATTTACCGATGGGTAACGCAACCATTTCACTGGATTCAGTCACCCCGGGACCGCCGCCACGGGGGTAACGAACACTCGCGGGGCCGGAATGCATATAACCGGTATAGAGCATATTACGGCATTCAGCTTCATCCGCTGGTGCCATAATGACCATTCCCGGGATACAGCGCAAATAAGAATAGTCGTAGACTCCGGCATGTGTTGCGCCATCGGCGCCAACCAATCCGGCACGATCGATGGCAAACAATACATCCAGATCCTGAATGGATATATCGTGTATGACCTGATCATATGCGCGCTGCAAAAATGTAGAATAGATTGCAACCACCGGCTTTAAACCTTCGCTTGCCAGACCCGCCGCAAAAGTTAAGGAATGCTGTTCTGCAATGCCCACGTCAAAATATCGCTCTGCATACGATTCAGAAAATTTTACCAGCCCGGAGCCTTCTCGCATGGCCGGTGTGATCCCGACCAAACTTGTATCGGCCTCAGCCATATCGCATAGCCAATCGCTAAAAACATGGGTATAAGACCGACCTTTTTTCTTTACCTCCATTTTCCCTGTATCCGGGTTAAAAGGAGTGACGCCGTGAAAAACACAAGGGTTTCCTTCTGCGGGTTCAAATCCCTTTCCCTTTTGGGTAACGACATGCAGAAAACGCGGGCCTTTCATGTCTTTCATGTTCTGTAAAGTACGTATAACCGAATCCAGATCGTGGCCATCAATCGGGCCGATATAGTAAAACCCAAGCTCTTCAAACAACGTGCTGGGCATGACCATCCCCTTCATATGCTCTTCCCAGCGGCGCGCATAGTCTTTTACCAGAGGCGGCAATGTGCTCAGCACCGTCTTACTGCCTTCACGAACCGTGGTATAGGCGTGCCCCGACAGTATTCGCGCGAGATAACTGGATATCGCACCCACATTCGGTGAGATCGACATCTCATTGTCATTCAGAATTACCAGCAGGTTTGCATCCAGATCCCCGGCGTTGTTTAAGGCTTCAAAAGCCATGCCGCCAGTTAATGCGCCATCACCGATGATCGCCACAACCTCACGATCCTCCTGCTTCTGCCTCGTGGCGACCGCCATCCCAAGTGCCGCACTTATCGACGTACTGGCATGTCCTGCACCAAAAGTGTCATATTCACTTTCGCTTCGCTTCAAAAATCCAGACAATCCATCTTTTTGCCTGATGGTCGGAAATCGACTGCGTCTGCCGGTTAAGATTTTATGCGGATACGCCTGATGCCCAATATCCCATACCAACCGATCGTGGGGAGTATTAAAAACATAGTGTAAAGCAATCGTCAGCTCAATTGTGCCAAGACCTGGCGCAAGATGACCGCCAGTTTGTGAGGTGACTGCAATCAGATAGGTCCGTAATTCATCGGCAAGATCGTGCAATTGCTGTGAATCCAGGTCACGCAAATCCGCCGGGGCGCCGACCCGGTCAAGTATGGGGTAGTGGTTGTTTGAACTGCTCATTTTACGGTTTTGAGACCTGCCAATATTAGCGTGTACATATCAATATTCTCTGGTCACAACGAACTCTGCCAATTGTTCGAGGAAATCGGTATTATCTCCCAAACCAGCCAGAGTTTCGATAGCTTCCGACACCAGTTTCTTTGAAACGGCTATTGACTCGCCCAGTCCCAATAAAGAGACATAGGTTGATTTTTGCAAACGCTGGTCTGCGCCCGCCTGTTTCCCGAGAGTTGTGCTGCTCGAAGTATGGTCAAGAACATCATCGGTAATCTGGAACGCCAGACCTATTTTGGTTGAAAATTCCGAAATTCGATCAAGGGAATCAGTGGAAATACTGTTTGAGCCAAGTGCGCCTAAAACAGAAGATACCGTAATTAGCGCCCCGGTTTTTAGTTTATGCATCTGTTCTAGCTGCTCTATCGATATCTGTCTGGCTGTCGATTCAATATCCAGCATTTGCCCGCCCGCCATACCGACAGACCCTGACGCGTTGGCTAGTGCTTCAATCATTTGCAAACGGTTGCTATCGCTCACCGCATTCCAGCTTTTCGATGCAATAATCTCAAAAGCTCTGCTTTGCAATGCATCTCCAGCCAAAATAGCGGTGGCTTCATCAAATTGAATATGGCAACTTGGCTGTCCCCTTCTCAGCTCATCATCATCCATTGCCGGCAAATCATCGTGAATAAGTGAATACGCATGAATCATCTCCACCGCTGCAGCCGGCGTATCCAGTTTTTCCAGAGTTCCGCCGAAAAGCTCACCGCAGGCGTATACCAACATCGCACGAAACCGTTTTCCGCCACCTAAACAAGCATAGCGCATGGCTTCATGTAAACGCGCAGGTGTCGTCGTTGCTGGGCATAGCCGTTGATTCAGGGCGCTCTCCGCCCGATCACTATACTTCTTCCATGCAATCGCGAAATTACTCAATTCAGATTGCCGCGAATCAGAATCATATTCAAAAGCCCCTTCAAAAAGTCAAAAAGGTGATTAGCCTTGTTCGTACTCCTCGTCATCATCATCGAGGGATTCGAGCTCGTAGCCGCCATGCTTCTTCACCAGTTTCTCGACTTTCTGCTGTGCTTCATCCAGACTTTTTTGACATTGCTGAGATAACTGCATGCCGCGTTCAAAATCCTTCATTGTGTCATCCAGTGACTGCTCGCCCTGTTCCATTCTATCGACAATTTTCTCAAGTTCCAGCAGAGATTTTTCAAAATCATTAGATGTTTTTTTCGCGGGACACATATTCGTTGAGCCAAGAAATTGGGTGGCGCAAGTATATTATTTATTGAAGTCCTTAGATAGTTCAACGGCAACGGATTCAAGAGTTTTAATTTTGAGGTATCATCGCATCCTGCAAAATCAGGCACACAGAATCCGTCCACAGTAAATTACGATGAGTAGCCACTATACCGCCTCAGCCATAGAAGTTCTTACCGGTCTCGAACCCGTTCGAAAACGACCGGGCATGTATACCGAAACCGACCGACCGAATCATCTTGCACACGAAGTAATCGACAACAGTGTGGACGAAGCGATTGGCGGATTTGCCGATTCCATTGAAGTACACCTCCACGACGATGGTTCATTAACGGTGGCTGACAATGGCCGCGGCATGCCGGTAGATATTCATGAAGAGGAAGGTGTCAGCGGTGTAGAACTCATCCTCACACGGCTGCACGCCGGCGGAAAATTTTCCGGAGAACACTACCAGTATTCTGGAGGACTGCATGGCGTTGGCGTGTCGGTGGTGAATGCGCTATCAAGCAGTCTCGAAGTCTGGATACGGCGTAACGGCGAGCAGTATCATATCGGTTTCGCGAATGGGGAATTGAAATCCGAGCTAAAAGCTTCGGGAAAGGTAGCGAAAAAGACCACAGGAACGGTTGTTCGTTTTTATCCAGATCCGCAGTTTTTTGAATCCCCCGGGTTTAATGTTTCTCGACTAAAACGCGTATTACGGGCCAAAGCTGTACTCTGCCCGGGGCTTTACGTCAGCTTTTTTGATGAGAATGACGAAAAAAACAACGCAAGCTGGCAATACGATAGCGGCCTGAAAGATTATCTTGTCGGATCACTCGGCGACGCCGAAGCCACACCGAAAGTTCCGTATATTGGCGAATTCAGAGATACCGCCAGTGAGATTGACTGGGCAGTTACCTGGGTTACCGATGGCGGCGAATTTGCCACGGAAAGTTATGTCAACCTGGTTCCTACAATTCAGGGGGGAACCCATGTCAGCGGCTTTAGGACGGGGCTTACCGAAGCCATTCGAGAATTCTGTGAATATCGGGATCTTGTTCCACGCGGCACAAAAATTACCCCGGAAGATGTCTGGGCCAACTGCAGCTATATCCTGTCAGTACGCATAAAGGAACCCCAATTTAGCGGTCAAACGAAAGATCGATTGTCCTCCCGCGAAACCAGCTCAATGGTCCAGAATGCGGTTAAAGATGCATTCGGGCTGTGGTTAAATCAACATATCGCTGATGCCGAGGCCCTATCACAAATCGCTATCGACAACGCACAGCGTCGATTAAAGGCCGGTAAAAAGGTTCAGCGCAAAAAAATCACCTCTGGCCCCGCCTTACCCGGAAAGCTCGCAGACTGTACCAGTGATGACCTTGAGCGAACCGAGTTATTTCTGGTGGAAGGGGATTCTGCAGGCGGTTCAGCTAAACAGGCACGCGACCGTATCTTTCAGGCCGTTATGCCTCTTCGCGGAAAAATTCTCAATACCTGGGAGGTCGATTCAGCGGAAGTTTTGGCATCACAGGAAGTCCATGATATCGCCGTCGCGCTGGGTGTTGATCCCGGTTCTGAAGAACTGGGCAGCCTGCGGTATGGGCGTGTGTGTATCCTCGCAGATGCAGATTCGGACGGTGCCCATATTGCGACGTTACTTTGTGCTTTGTTTTTTCGGCATTTCCCTGCTTTGGTTGAAGCCGGAAGAGTGTGTATTGCCATGCCGCCGCTGTACCGAATTGATGTCGCTAAAAAAGTATTCTACGCATTGGATGATATCGATAAGGAAAAAATTCTCGCACAAATTGAATCCGAAAAAATTCGCGGCAAAATAAATATTCAGCGATTTAAGGGGCTCGGTGAAATGAACCCGCCGCAATTGCGTGAAACAACCATGAATCCCGCAACTCGAAGTTTGATGCAGCTCGAAGTGAAAAAAGGCGATGGTGCCCACGCAATGATCGATATGCTGTTGGCAAAGAAGCGTTCGCCGGACCGAAAAGCCTGGCTAAGCAAGAAAGGCAATCAAGCTGAGGTTGCATAATAATTAGGGCTGAATAGTCAGTCACTCATGAGTACCGAGTTAGCCTCATGACACAAGCCTAAATAGCGCCATTCTATCAAGGTCTTGCCGTTGCGTGATGAATTTCGCGAAGTTTGTACGAGAATCCGTATCCAGGAGAAAATGCGGGAGGCTGCTGCGTAGCGCAGTGGCAACCACCAACTCGGACGGAGCTAGACCGGGCCGGATCGTTCGAAGCCAGGAGCCAAAAGAGTTCCAGACTAGCCGAGTGTGGCAAGATGCCAGGTAATGAAGTAGCCCTTGAGCAACAATCCCCGCGTGTACAAAGACGTGATAAGCCTTCAGTTTTCGCTTGACGCCATCGCGATATTTTTTTGATTCCCGGTGAAGGTGCTGATTACCATTGCGTCGCTCCAATGGCTTCATTACGCTCATCCAGAAATGGTATGAAAAAGAACCGATAACATGAACCGCCTGCTTGAAGGCATGCTCTATTTTAAATCGCAGACCGTAGAGGTGAATGATATCGAGGGCCGATAATGACGTATCAGTAGACATGAGTATACAGCGTCCCCTCGTTGGGTGAACGACAATGACAAACCGAACAATACTGCCGGTCGGTCTCCATAATAAATCATGGACTGCGTATCGGATAGCTACGTTTTTTTCGCCATAGACAGGGCTTTGAGCCTCCTCCATCAATGCGACCAACCCAAACAGTGATCTTGGTTTTACCTTGTCACCATACTTACGTGGCCGCCCTCTTTTTTTCGGCTGTTGCTGATGATGCAGCTGGTAGGCAACCGCATTTGATCTGGCGCGGGTGACCAAATGATTCCCCTCATTCAAAAGCCCATTAACGACTTTCTGGCTGGCATAATAGGCGTCGGCGACAAAATAATACGGCTCCTGAATACTGACTATCGCCAGTAGACTGATCATTTTGTCGAGCAGGGTACGCCGGTCACGATTCGATAACACGGTCCCCTCATGAATCCTCGCGGCAAGCGGCACAGCGAACACGCTATTGGCGGCACGAGAAAGAATAGAGACGGCCTGAAAGGAGTGTCCCATGATGTACTCCGCTTTGGTATTTGACTCGGATTCCTGATGTAGCAGCTTCACAGCAGGCATCTTTTTGCCCTGTTTGGAGACCTTAATGCCGTCCCCCACCAACACGAGTCGGCCATTCACTCGAACCAGACCAGGGAACAGTCGAAGTACAAGTTGAGACCACAATACCGTCATTGAGTCCAACTTAATGCCGGTGCTGTGGAAGTTATCCAGCAAGTTGTCATAAAACCGCCCCTGTAACCCCAGCGCCCGGACAATACTCGTCACCCCCATTCGTTCGGTACGAACCGTCAATCCCGCCACACAGACGGCGAACCACATAAATGTCCGGGTACGAGCGCAAGCCGGGCGAAGATAAATGATTGCATCCCACCAATAGATCCACAGCATAGACAGTGTCCTTTTGACAAACTAACATACCATGTATATGCTATATCAATGACAAAGAAAAGGCTCGCACAAATTGAACGGCGTATGACAAAGATCAAAGGTGACATAGCATTACTGGGCGCTATGCGCCCTGGATCGTTGACGAAGCAATACAAGGACCGGGAGAGTCAGACTTGGCCTTATTATCAGGTCAGCTATACACTGGATATGAAGAGCCGGACGGAGTATATTCGCAAGGAATTTGTGGGCGATATACGCGGCCAGATAAGTAACTATAAACGGTTCAAGAAGCTCAATGCACAATGGGTGGCGCTGAGTATTGAGCACTCAAAGTTATCAATGAAACTCAAGCAAGCGTAGTGATTACAACGGGAAGCAAGCAAAAATCGTGGCCAAACTGGGCAGTAAAAAGAACCCATTGATTTTAAGAGTTGCCGATGACTCAAAAGTCGATATGATCGCCAATACCTGTCATGAAAACGGCTGGCATTTTATTTTGGGGTTTGAACCGGACAAGGAAGAGGATCTAACGGACCTGGAAAGAAAGCTATCGCCTCCCATCCATCATGAAGCCGCAAAGATCGGGCGAAATGAACGGTGTGTCTGCGGAAGCGGGAAGAAATACAAGAAATGTTGCGGAGCTGCCGCTTGACTGGTTTCGCTAAACAGCAAATAAAACAGAGCGCAGAACTCGGTACTCTCAAGTCAGTCAGTTACATCAATTTAGACCGAAACAGAGATAATTCATGCAAACAACTGGACGTTGCATTGTTTGCTCGATAAAATGACAAATCGGATAAGGAAACAATACTAAAAAAGCCCTCTTCCGTGTAATTGCATTCGCCTATAACTTATAAATGATCGCGGGTGCAGCAGTGTTGAAACAGACTATTTCGGAGGTGTAACATGTCTGACCGTGAATGCGGTACAGTAAAGTGGTTTGATAACCGCAAAAGCTACGGATTTATCCAACGCGAACCCGAAGGTGAAGATGTCTTTGTTCATTTTAGAGAAATCCAGGGCGACGGTTTTAAAACGCTTTTTGAAGGACAACGAGTAGAATTTGGTTTAATTGTTCGTGATCGCGGCTTTGCTGCGGAAAACGTTGTGAAGGTTGAAGCGATTTAAGCATTAGCAGATTGATTCTTGCTGGCCTCACGGCTGACCAACAGATCCGGATGTTTTTTGGTCAGCCGACTAAAAGGCGATTAACGAATTCAGACTTCTTGTTTATTCAGGCTTGGCCGCGTTATCTTCTACGCGCAAGCCTGATACCGCTGCTGTTGATTGCTGCTGCTCGCAGAAATCTTTTATATCGCTGACAGAGATTTCCGCGCCGCCTCAATTGTCGCGTCAATATCTGCATCGGAATGCGCAGCAGAAACAAATCCGGCTTCAAACGCTGACGGTGCCAGATATACCCCGTTTTCCAGCATGCCGTGGAAAAAGCGATTGAATTTATCCCCATCACAAGCCATTACATCGTTAAAGCCAGCAACGGAATCTGATTCGGTGAAAAATAATCCAAACATCGCACCAACCTGATTTGTCGTCATCGCCACTCCAGACTCCTTCGCAGCCTGAGTGATGCCTTCGAGCAGACCGGTGGTTTTTTCTGTTACCGTATTGTAAAACCCTCCATTATCCAGCTGCTTCAACGTGGCCAGACCCGCTGCCATTGCGATGGGATTTCCGGATAAGGTTCCAGCCTGATAAACACCTCCTGCCGGTGCCAGACAATCCATCACATCGGCACGCCCTCCAAAAGCGCCAACAGGCATACCGCCACCGACAATTTTACCGAGTGCAGTGATGTCGCCGGTTACGCCATATAACCCCTGTGCCCCCTGAGGCCCTAGCCGGAACCCAGTCATCACTTCATCCATAATAAGCAGACTTCCTGCGCTATCACACAAGTCTCTGAGCCCTTGCAGAAAACCCGGTTGTGGCGGCACACAATTCATATTGCCGGCAACCGGTTCAAGTATGATCGCCGCGACCTGGTCGCCAATTTGCGCAAATATTTCGGCAACCGATTGCAGATTATTAAACGCTGCTGTGAGCGTGTGCTCTGCCATGGATGCAGGGACACCAAGTGAAGTAGGCACACCGAATGTTAACGCACCAGAACCTGCTTTCACCAACAAGCTATCAGCGTGGCCATGGTAACAGCCTTCAAACTTGACTATCTTGTCTCGATCAGTGAAACCTCTGGCTAATCGAATTGCAGACATCGTCGCCTCTGTTCCGGAATTCACCATACGAACCTGATCGACCCAGGGCAATCGCTGGCAAATCAATTGCGCCATTTCGGTTTCCAACACCGTTGGTGTACCAAAGCTTAGCCCCGAAGCTGCTTGCTGCTGTACTGCACTAATAACCTGTTCGTTGGCGTGCCCTAAAATCATTGCTCCCCAGGACCCAACATAATCAATATATTGGTTATCTTCTTCGTCGCGCAAATAGGCGCCAGATGCTGATTTAATGAATACCGGATCTCCACCAACAGATTTAAAGGCTCGCACCGGAGAATTGACGCCGCCGGGAATGTATCGCTTGGCTTGCTTGAACAGTTCTGAATTTTTCATTTTAACTTTTCACTAGAGTTTCAATCGATCCAAAAGGCGTATTGAGGCGCATCATAGCATCGACGCGAACAGTTTCAATTCTTCTTTCGACATAATAAAGACAACCATCTCATCGTATTCTGTCGACAACCAGGTGAACGGAAATGCTGGAAATCGATCTTCCAGCGCGTTTGAAGCGGAGCCAGCTTCCACAATAATCTTACCGTTATCATTGAGGTACTCTAGTGCCTGACGCAACATGGGCAGAATAAAGTCGAGACCATCTTCTCCTCCCCGATATGCAAGATCAGGCTCTGCCTGAAATTCCAGCGGAAGCTGATCCATACTGTGGTCCGACACGTAGGGAGGATTGCAGATAATGAGGTCAAATCGCTGATTAAGATTACCAAACCCGTCTGCCTGATTCAGTGCTACCCGACCCTCCATTCCATGCAGATGTATATTTTCCGCAGCCACAACCAAAGCATCGGCGTCAATGTCACTGGCAATGATTTGTGCATTGTCGAAATAATAGGCACAGGTAATGGCCAGGCACCCGCTGCCGGTACACAAATCAAGTATGGAACTGATTTCATCGGCTTCGACCCACGGCGCAAATCCATCGGATATCCATTCCACTAAAAACGAACGGGGAATAATAGCGCGCTCATCTATGAAGTATTGTCGACCGTCAAACCATGATTCCTGAATTAGATACGCGAGAGGCTTGTTCGAATCAATACGCAATCGGGTTAACCGATGAATTGCCTCACTCTGCTCTTCACTGACTGTGCTGACCAGCACATTCTCAGGCTGTTCAAAATAAGTGGGCAAACGAATACCGCAGCCATGGAGAACAATCCACAACGCTTCGTCTTCGGCATTATCAAGCCCCTGACCGAAGTGAAGATTGGCTTCGTTCAGCTCCGCGGCGACTTGAAGCGCTTTTTCTTCAACTTTCATCTAAACTGACCATCATCTAACACAACGGTATCTCCATCGATTACATAGACAACCGTCGCAGCAGAGTTTGCAGATAAAATGGAAATTAACGGCTCGTGCAGCGGCAAAACTGCCGAGGCAATAAAAAAGGCGCTCACGAAGAGCGCCTTCAGATAAAACTTTTTTCGCATCCAGTTAGCGTTGGGATCTGTCCTGGCGAAAATATTACTTACGCTTGTAACGAGCCTGAAATTTTCCGACTCGACCAGCGGTATCCATGACTTTTTGTTTTCCTGTATAAAATGGATGACACTCTGAGCAAATTTCGACGTTTAATTCCTGCCCCAAAGTCGATTTGGTGTCGAAAGTATTGCCACATGCACAAGCGACTTTAATATCAGAATATTCTGGGTGAATATCAGCTTTCATGGTCTTTCTCCCGGTAATGCCGGTTATTCAATAAGTTCAGTTAACCTGTTTGTTGCCTGATTATTCCGCCATCAGCGTTGAAAATTCAGGGGCCGCGATAATAGTCAAAATCATTGGCCAAATCAAGCCAAAATAAACGTTATTAACAGCAACTAACGATTCATTGATTTAATAAATTCTTCGTTTGTTTTAGTGGCTTTAAGCTTATCTATCATGAATTCAATCGCCTGCAAATCATCCATTGGATGCAATAGTTTTCGTAACAGCCAAATTTTCTGCAATTCAACTGGGTCCGTGAGCAGTTCTTCCCGCCTTGTACCGGAGCGGTTGATAACAATTGAAGGATAAACACGCTTTTCGGCGATTCGCCGATCAAGATGGATTTCCATATTACCCGTGCCTTTAAATTCTTCGTAAATAACATCATCCATTTTTGAGCCTGTATCGATCAGGGCGGTGGCCAGTATCGTCAGACTTCCACCTTCTTCGATATTTCGTGCTGCACCAAAAAATCGCTTGGGTCTCTGTAACGCATTGGCGTCCACGCCACCGGTTAACACTTTTCCAGAAGCCGGCGCAACGGTGTTATAGGCTCGCGCCAGACGGGTAATCGAGTCCAGCAGGATAACGACATCTTTTTTATGTTCCACGAGTCGTTTTGCTTTCTCGATAACCATTTCCGCTACCTGAACATGGCGTGAGGCGGGCTCGTCAAAAGTAGATGAAATTACTTCACCACGAACAGTTCGCTGCATATCCGTCACTTCTTCAGGGCGCTCATCAATTAACAGTACCATAACGATGGTTTCCGGATTGAGCGAAGTGATGGATTGTGCAATTTGCTGAAGCAAAACAGTTTTACCCGTTTTCGGAGCGGATACCAGCAGACCTCTTTGACCTTTACCAATGGGAGCAATCAAATCAATCACTCGCCCGGCTAGCGCCTCTGCTGAACCGTTTTCACGTTCCAGACGCATACGCTCTTCGGGATGTAACGGAGTCAGGTTTTCAAATAGAATTTTTTTCTTGGCTTCTTCTGGTAATTGAAAATTGATCTGCTCTACTTTCAGTAATGCAAAATAGCGCTCAGAATCCTTTGGCGGTCGAATCTGACCTGCAACAGTGTCGCCGGTTCGTAAAGAAAAACGACGAATCTGGCTAGGAGACATGTAGATATCATCTGGACCGGCAAGATAGGAGGACGTTGCGGAACGCAAAAATCCAAAACCATCCTGGAGAATTTCGACAACACCTTCGCCGACGATTTTCTCGCCTTGCTTAGCTTGTGCTTTTAGTATTGCAAATATCTGGTCTTGTTTGCGCATTCGGCCGATATTGTCGAGCTTCAGGGATCGCGCGAGTTCCGCCAGTTCTGTGGGGGATTTTGATTTTAAATCACTAATGTTTATTGGCATGGGTAGTAGTATTGAGAGAATAAAGATAATCAGGAATAAAATGCTCCTAATGTCCACGTGAATTACCGGACTTGAGCCAAGATTTTGGGAGTAAAAATTTGAAACAATCTGATCGGAATGATCAAAATGTGTGAAACAGTGCCTATGATATAAGCCTTGATCTCATATGTCTAGCCACAGATACAAAAATGTTAGTGAAAATACTAATCGGGAATGTCCAGAGTTTAAGGTATACTCCGGCCTTCGTGAGATTCACCTGACTAGGTTTTAAACAATTTTCTCAGGAAAAGTTGAGTTCATTGCATCATTTTTCAAGCTGAACTCAAACACGGTCCCGGTAAAAGATTCATGCTACCAGAACCGTGAATATTAAAGACAGGCTAGGCGATGTTACTGTCGATGAATTCTGCCAGTTGTGATTTTGATACCGCCCCGACTTTAGTAGCCTCGACATTTCCGCCTTTAAATAACATTAAAGTAGGGATGCCTCGAATACCGTATTTTGGTGGCGTTTCCGGGTTTTCATCTATATTGAACTTGGCAATTTTGATTTTGTCCCGGTATTCAACAGCTAACTCTTCGATGACTGGCGCAATCATTTTACAAGGCCCGCACCATTCAGCCCAGTAATCTATTAAGACAGGTACATCAGAATTTAAAACATCATCTTCGAATGACGCATCGCTTACATGAACTATATTGTTTGACATAGGATTTTTACAAGAAATCAGGATTGCAGAGAAGTAGAATATGCAGTCACATCGAACAGTAATCAAGCACTTTACACAACTTATTTTACATCTCTTTTAGAGAAACATTTGACCCACATACATTATGACGGAAAAACATCTTACTGATCAAAAGTTTAGTGATTTAAACTTAGCTGACACATTAAAACAGGGCCTGGAAAAAGCCGGATTTGAATTCTGCACACCCATTCAGGAGCAGAGTTTACCCGTCGCACTGGAAGGCAAAGATGTGGCCGGTCAGGCGCAAACCGGTACCGGAAAAACCGTTGCGTTTTTACTAGCCTGCTGCAACTATTTACTCAGCAATCCATCCGATCCCGAGAAAAAAGACGCTCAGGTTCGAGGCATGATTCTCGCGCCAACACGGGAACTTGCGATACAAATTCACAAAGATGCTCAAACCATTACCCAGTTCACCGGATTAAAAATTGGTCTGGTATACGGCGGCACCGGATATGAAGAGCAAAAAACCATGCTCGCCGCCGGTGCTGATATCCTGATCGGAACACCGGGTCGTCTGATTGATTTCTACAAACAAAACCTATTTGGATTACGCTACGCCCAGACTCTGGTCCTCGACGAAGCTGACAGGATGTTTGACCTCGGTTTTATCAAGGATATTCGCTACCTGCTTCGCAAAATGCCTCAGCCCGAGAAGCGTTTAAATTTGTTGTATTCGGCGACCTTGTCTTTCCGGGTAATGGAACTGGCTTACGAACACATGAACAATCCTGTCGAAATCAAAATTGACGCTGACAGCAGGGTGGCGAGAAAAATTGAAGAGCATTGTTTTTATCCCTCTGATGATGAAAAGCCCCGGCTTCTGGTTAACCTGATCAATAAGTCAGAACTGGAACGCGGACTGGTATTCGTCAATACCCGCCACGCAGTTGAATTTGTTGCAAATTGTCTTAACGCGAACGGTATCACCAGCGCTGCGTTATCCGGGGATGTTCCGCAGAAGAAACGCGAAAAACTACTGGAAGGATTTAAACAAAGCCAATACAAAGCCCTCGTGGCCACTGATGTTGCCGCCAGGGGTTTGCATATACCCGAAGTCAGTCACGTGTTTAATTACGATTTACCTCAGGATGCCGAAGATTACGTACATAGAATCGGCAGGACGGCTCGTGCAGGAGAAAGTGGTGAAGCGATCAGTTTTCTGTGCGAACGTTATGCCTATTCGATTATGGATATCGAATCCTATATTGATCATACCATTCCAAAAAGAACCATCGACGGCTGGATGCTGGAAGCAGTTGAGATTCCTGCAAAAGCAGAACGGCCGAAACGAGGCGGGGCAAAAGATCGAAAACCTCGAAAGGAAAGCCGCTCGCGCAAAACCAATCAACCGACCCCAAGGCAATCGATGGAGTCTCAAACAGCATCCTCCGACGTTTCCGCTGATACAAAAGCACCGTCAACAACCTCCTTTAGCGATTCACCAGCAGAACGCGGTGTTCAACAGCTTGAAAACCCGCAAACAGATGCGCCTATTTCAACGGCATCAGCTGACCAACGCGCTGATTCAAATGAAGAAAATGCGAAAGAACCACCTCTTCGGAAAAAATCGGAAAAGAAATTTCCGTTTGTTCCACCGGAAAACCGATTCAGCAGGAAGTTTGGTGAAATTCCATTGATAGGCTGAGGGCAGTCAGATATAAGCAGTTGCTTAAAGTTAAAGTTCGACTTTTCTACGGAAAAACGGGGAAACTATAAGGAATACGACACGATAGTTCTTACGATACCAAGAAGACCGATTTTAAAAATCGGGTTTAAAATGACTTTTGTGCGCCAACTTTTACGCGGGTGTCGTCGATGTCCAGCCCGGTTCTTCCAACACCGTTTTGATCTACAACTTCAAACCCAAAATGCGTGCTCGGCCATGGCCTCCAGATATAACCCATGTGTATGGTATCCAGCGTATCAGCATTTGTTCCAGAATCAGTGGCAGTACTGTAACGGCCTAACGCAACGTGAAAATTTGAATTTTCGTTTAGCGAATAATGCAAACTTGGACGAATACTGTAAGCGTCTGAATTCTCACCGAAGTCATTCGGTGTGACCAAAAGCTCATTCCCAAAACGGCGTAGCACGTAGCTATTGATACCTTTGCCGTAGGTAACGGATAACGCCGCAAATAAATCACCAATCTGCCAGCCGCCTTCCAGATTCAGTCCCCAACCAATAGGATCTGAACCATCGAAACTTTGCCCGCTTGAACTGGCATCGATTTTCGTACCCATCGCCGATACCCGGTACTGCCCGGCAGAATCTCCGATACCTCCCTGCCACGATAACACGACGCTAGGGGCACTTTGAAAATCGGCACCTAGCTGTCCCGCAGGTAACGCGTTAGTGACTGGAGAGTCTTCCAGTGCGATAGAAAAATCATTGGGTGACAACCATTTAATCTGACTGGCGACCGAATCTCTGGCACCGCCAATTGTTTTAATTTTATTGTCAAATCCAAGAAAATCCTGAAAATTTGCCCAGTCACTACCGACTGTAAGTGCACCTGCACCCGATTTCCAGGAAGTACTCAGTCGCTTAACCCTGAGACCCTGTGAATGATAATCTGACGCCAGACTATCAAGATTATCGTCGTTGATCGGTGTAATGGAGGAAGGCGATACAAACAATGAATCATCTGATTCAATCTCAATGTTTGACTCAATGCGATTTAAGTTGGTGCCAAGCTTGAAGCCGGATTGGTTCTTTAGAGAAACACTGGAAGAAAACAACCGGTTATCAATAATCGCAGAAAACCCCAGGTCATCAATATTTTCGGGTTCATCTGCAAAGGCAGTTACGCAGTTTACAAACAGACAAAGCCCCGTAACACTGCCCAACAGCACCCAAATACGTTTCCAGCTAAAATAATTGGCCGAGATCATTCTTAAGATAATCCACTGATTTATATAACAAACTCTGTTATCAACTTTGCTCCCCAAGCGCCTATTATAAGCGTTTACTGAATAAACTTCCAGAATATCAATCCACATTAAGAAATTCGTATATTGTGAAGCTTGCGTATCCGGTTCTCCCTCTGGCCCATTCACCTGTCTTATGTGCTACCTTTCGACCGAAACAGCTATCAAAAATCACCTGTCCTTTAACGATTTGTCTGGTCAAACAATTACGGCTTCGCTTTCACTTAGCGGTTTTACCAAGGCATACGATGCCATGTAGCTTCAATTTATACGCTGTGCTATCTATTTCAAAACAATCTCTATTCGCCGATTCTTATTTCGACCTTCCAGAGTTTCATTTGACGCAACAGGTTGCGAGGAACCAAAACCTTGGGCCGTGATACGAGCGGCTTCAACACCTCTCTCCACTAATCGCGCTCGAACGCGCTCGGCACGAAGCTGACTCAATACCTGGTTAGCCTCTACATTCCCTGAAGAATCCGTATGACCAGACACTAAAACGCTATAAGCGGGGCATTTTTCTAATATATTGGCAATATTATCTGCTGATATGGAGTTATTAACAGTAATTTTAGCGCTTCCCGATGAAAAAACGATTGGTTCAGCGGACAGGCTTTGTTTTAGATTGAGATTACACACCGCTATTTTCGGCGGAATTTCACTGGATTCTAATACCTCCTCCTCGAGAGAGGTATTCTGGATGGAAGTTACAGCGGTGTCCGCTTCTTCGGAAATAATGACTTCGCCGGAACTCGAACCACTGGATTCTGTGTTGAGCATATCGTCTTCCTGTTCTGGGATAACCTCTGCTTCCGCATCCCGATTTTCACCATTGTCGTTCTCGTAATCGAGAGCTTCATCCAGAGTCCCGGATTCGCTAACAACTGGCTCATCAATATGTAAATCAATTAATGTTTCTTCGTCCGAAGCGGAAGATACGAAGTTCGTACTCTCCTTGCTAATTTCTTCTGCTTTTTCTACTTCTTCGACAACGATCAACAGTTCCAATGATTCTTCATCGGGAAGAATACCGACTCGATTTATATACTCATGACCGCTGGCATCGACAAACTGCGTCATCCGCTGGTTGAAAACCCGATAATTCGCTTCAGACTCAATCAGTCCGCCAATCGCGATGGTGCCGGCACCAAATTCGATTGCCACACTTTGCAATTGATTAGTCTCTTGCATCAAGCCGGGAACGATTCCGTACCACTTGGGGTTGGTGACCTCTGGATTGGCGCGCAAACTTTGACTAAATGTTTCATGCTCATAATACTGTTTGGCAAACCCGCTCACCTCATCGAGCTGATTTTGATTTGGCAATTCCCCTTCCAGCCTAAGCGCTCCCCTGGTTGTACGGAACACCAGCAGATGCGGTAACCGTAATGCCTTTATATCCAGTTGTGATCGAACTTTTCGTACCCCCCATACCGCTTCAGCAATTTGAATTGCGGATTGCGCCGCCGATTCACTGGAGACTTCTCCTGATAAAGTGATGTCGCGTCCAGTACTATTAGCCTGAATTCGAGCAAACCCCCGCAGTTCCAATGTCTCAAAAACCCGGTTTCTGAGATCCGTCTCGATTGCACTTGTTTTCAGCAAAAGCAATGAACCATGAAACAGCGTAAAACCGAACAATCCAAGCGATAGCGCGATTCGGTTTCGAACAATGAAATCGAGAAAAATCGAGATCAGGTATTTCATTAAATCAGGCGATTACAGGGATACATTTATTTTTGACAGGTTCTGCAATAATAGGTCGCACGCTGCGCCTGAACAACTCGACGAATCAAATTCCCACAGTTAAAACAGGGCTTTCCTTCGCGTCCGTAAACAGAAAGTGATTGCTCAAAATACCCGCGACTACCGTCCGCACCAACGAAATCCTTCAACGTTGTGCCTCCCTGCTCTATTGCTCGAGAGAGGACTTGTTGTATCGCCTCAACAATTTTGACGTATCGCTGATTTGATATTCGATTGCAGGATCTTAACGGATTTACTCCAGCAATATGCAGTGCTTCACTTGCATAAATATTGCCAACACCGACTACTACACGCCCATCCATAATAAAGGTTTTCGCGGCAACCGATTTTTTCCTGGAGACGAGATAGAGATAGCTCGCGTGAAAGTCTTCAGTTAACGGTTCAACCCCCATACCTGCAACTCTCGGGTGTGCAGCCACATCCCCTCGAAAGTACAGCAAACTGCCGAATTTTCTCGGATCACGGTACCGGATAACCTGCCCTAGATCATTGACCAAATCAAAATGGTCGTGCTTGCCCGGGCGTTCCGCACCCAGCAAAACCCGCATCGTTCCTGACATACCCAGATGAATTAACATGCCATGATCTTCCATTTCGATGACGATATATTTACCGCGACGGTAGATGCGGGTTACTGTATTGCCCTTTACGATAGCTGGCAAATTGCGTTTAATCGGCCAGCGCAGCCTGGATTCCCGCACAACCAGCTGATCGATTTTACGATTCAGCAAGTAAGGCGAGATCCCTCGTAAAGTAGTTTCGACTTCTGGCAACTCAGGCATGTTATTGACAAGGTTATGATGACTCTATATAAGGGCTGCAATTATAGAGAAGCTCAGGTTCAAAAGCCCTGAGGATGTCGCCTATTTTTAAAGATATTTGCCATGTCACATACCATTACCAATCAACGTAACGACACTCGCTTTCAGACCAACGCTGGGGAAACCATCCTCAATGGCGCATTGAGGGACAATCGAATTTATCCGTACGGCTGCCGCAGCGGTGTTTGCGGTGCATGCAAATGTAATCTGATATCAGGTGCAGTTGACTACGGCGATTATGAAGATTTCGCCCTCCCGGATGAAGAAAAAAAACAGGGTAAAGTCCTGCTGTGCCAGGCCATTGCTTTGGCAGATGTGGTGATTGACGTTGAAGAAATCAGAACCGGTACCAGCGTCCAGATAAAAATGCTGCCTTGCCGCGTCGGCGCTATTGAGCGAAAAGCGGAAGATGTCGTTCGAATGCTATTAACGCTGCCGAAAACCCAGCAATTCAACTACATCGCCGGGCAGTACATCGATATCATTTTAAAAGACGGTCAGCGTCGAAGCTTTTCAATCGCCAATCTTCCCGCAGCTGCGGCTGAAGAAGGCATTGAAATTCACATTCGTCACGTTCCTGACGGGCATTTCACGCCACGGGTTTTCGACTCTATGAAGGAACGGGATTTGCTGCGGTTTGAAGGCCCGTTTGGGACTTACTTCCTTCAGTCTGAACCGGAAAAACCCATTATCATGATTGCCGGCGGCACTGGTTTTTCACCGGTAAAAGGGCTTATGGAACAAGCCATGGAACAAAGCCCGGATTTTAATATTCACTTATTCTGGGGTGCTCGCGACAAACAGGATCTCTATATGAATGACCTGGTTGAAGACTGGCTTTCAAAATATCCGGGGGTTCAATATACCCCTGTACTATCGGACAGCACGGACTCAGACTGGCAAGGCGAAACCGGTTTTGTCCACGAAGCGGTGTGCCGTGGTTATGATGATGTTTCTGGTTATGACGTTTACGCCAGCGGACCGCCCATTATGGTTGACTCCGTTCGCGATAGTCTAAAAGAAAAAGGTCTTGATCTGGGGCGCTTCTATTTCGATTCGTTTGATTTTGCGCCGCCGGCCCGCCAGCCTAAGCCAGCAACCACTTAACGAACAACGGGCATTGCCGCCGAGTTCTGTTCATCAGATTCAAGAACAACAAGCTCTCCTTTCACATTATCATTCGCGGTCATCGCCTCAATGCTCTTTTTATAAAAGTGAAGCGCGGTATCGGTTTGACCCATTTGCTCCAGCAAGGAAGCCAAATCAGCATACGCTTCCTCCGCGGCACCCGCTTTTAAGGCATCCTTGAATAGTCCTACCGATTTTTCAAAATTATCGTTATAACGATGTAGGCGCGCGAGGCACAGAAGCAGACTCGGGTCATCGCCATGTTTCTTTAAGAACGCCTCTGCCAACTGTATCTGGTATTCTACAAATGGGCTATGCACCGTGCCATACAAATGGATTAGCCCAGAACTATAAGATTTATTCAGCGCCCACCGAAGAATTGTTTCCGCCTGTTTGGTATCACCCAAATTGACCAGTTGCTTAACATAGCTTTCGATAACCACCGGATTACTTTTTTTCGCTCTGGGTAATGTATCCCAGGTATTTGCGGGGCGATCAGATTCGCCCTGCAATAGCGCAGGAGACGAAAGCAATCCGGCATAAGCAGATTGTTCGCGCTGGATCAGCTCCTGTTCGGGGAAGAGTTTCAAACGACGTGCTACAGGAAGAAGTTGGGTTAGAGAATCCCAATCTCCAAGACTTTCGTATACTTCGCCAAGCAGTTTTACCGCCGGGGCATTCTTTGGAGAGGATTTACGAATACTTTCCAGGCAATCTCTGGCTTCGGTCATTTCTCCAGCCTGGAAATGCAGCCGTGCACGAGTCAGGGTAATTGCGGTGAACTGATCTGGATGTTTCGCCAGCGCTTCATCCAGGTAACGGTTTCGCTTCGGCAGATGTGCCTGTTGCTGCGCCGCGTATGCCGCACCCAAAAAGTTCAGCAACGGCGTCGAATTATGATCCAGTTTCTTTAACAATGACCGCTCAGCATTTGACCAATTGCCTTCTATTAACCCGGCAAAACCCTGCATAGTATGCTTTTGTGCCGCGTTTTGGTTGCTTTGCTCACGCCATTTTCGATACTTTTTGGGAGCCCGAAAAATACCTGCAATAAAATTGAACAGCAGATAAAACAGCAGGAATCCCACCACGAGGAGCAGAACGAACATCAGCAAAGGCAAACGAACAACGTAGGGATCCCTGGTTAACACCACATACCCTGGATCATCCAGCGACATCAGACCCAGCCCAACCGCAGCGACCAATGTCAAAATTATGACGAGTAACAGTTTCATAAAATTTGTTTACCTATCTAATCTTTCCCTGGAGCCTATTCACCGCGCCGCAACGCCTGTTGTATAGACTGCACTGATTCGGAAATATCCGGCGTGGCGGTAAATACAGTGGCAGTTTGAATTTCTTCAAGTCGCAGCAGCCAATCACCGGTCTGTGTCGCTTCAGGATGAAAATGTTTTTCTACCCATTGACGAGCTCGACCAAGGCGATTTCCGTAAAGGGCTGCATCTTTTCGAACATAGGCTATTTGCGCTCCCTCCAGAAACAACCGGGTTCGCTCATAGGTTAATTGTCGCTCGTGGTCCGAAATAACGGGTTTTACAGACTTGCCATTTTTCTCAATCTGAACAAGATCACCAATACTATTCAACAAACTGGAAAATGCATCGCCCACTACCTGTAAAAACCGCTCGAAACCGCTCGAGGCCGATACGGGATCTTCATTCACGGATTGCGCGGTTGATCGCTCGCTGGTCGATGAATCTATTTCCGGCAAATCCACATCCCCCAGCAAGGGTAAATCGTAGATCGATTCGGATAGCGTTGATAGTCGATCAAGCACACTGGTCGATAAAGACAGTTTTACAGAATCGAGTTTTTCGATATCCTTTGCCAATTGACTGCGCACCCCAAGCAAAGTCGGATCAGCCAGTTCTTCGAGCCTCGTATCAGCCAATTCCAAAGCCTGTTTTGCTAATTCACTATCACCAGTAAAACGCAATTGATAATCCGCGATTGAGATCAATTGCGCAGCTTCTTCAATTACCCAACTGTCGAGACTTCGACCCAGTTCTGAGCGCAGATTTACAACTGAATCTGATAATGTGTTGAATTCACTTCGAAATGCGTCTGATTGTCCTGACAGGGTTGACTCAGCTTCGGCAATTTTTTCATCCATTCTCCCTGTTTGCTCATCCAGCTCTCTTCGAATTTTTCGAATTCGTTCATTGATGTCACTTTCAGACTGGGTGATCTGTGTTCGAAGCTGGGAAATTTGCGATCCAAAATCAGTTTGCAGCTGTTCGAATCCATCGACTCGCCGATCCATCAGTTTGTAGTTGTTGGCCTGCTGGCTCTGATTCAATTTGGAGTCAATAGCGGTTAAATATCCGGCATAACCTGCACCCGCGATAGCAGCGAGACTAAAAATAAGGGCAATCCAGGAAACTGCGCTGCTACCGGATTTGCTTTCGTTCGCTGCAAGCTGAGCGGATTGAGGCTGATTTGATTGAACTTGAACTGAACGCGTATCGGCCTGAGCGGAAACAGTTTGAGCTTTCTCTTCAGCGGCGGAAATTTTTGGCGTTTGTGATGTTTTTACTGCCGTTGACCCGGCCGTTGTCTTCTCTGCCATTTTCTTTTTTGACGATTTCTTAGCCGACCCGTCACTTGATTTATTCTCTACCACGATATTCGCTCGCCATAAATTGATACATGGATGCTACATTAACTTAAAAACATTGTCATACCAATCAGCAATCACTTAACAATCGTTAATATTTTTTCACCCATTTATGACTGACCTCTATTTGACGGATACACGCCATCACAGACCCGGCTTCCGGCGACTCTGCAACAGCGATTTTTTCCAATCCGGATTCTCTACAGATATCGGCGATGCGTTCGCTAATGGTTAGAATACAAGTCTCCTTCAACAGGTCTCGATTGCCTTGCCCGAGCAATCGCAGCAACCCATCAAGAATTGATGCACTGGTAATAACAACGATATCAAAACCTTTGGTTCTCCATTCCTGCAGTGTTGACCGAAATGGCCTCCGCGACGTAATTCTTCTGTAACATTCGATCGCATCAACTTTTGCCCCTCTGTTTTGCAGTTCTGATTCCAGCAAATCCCTGCCCTGCTGACCCCGGAATATGACGACATGTTTTCCTGAGAGCGCAACACCCTCCAACACTTCCAGCAACCCTTCGCTAGTCATGTTTTTTTCCGGACAATAACGTACGGCTAAGTCGTGGCGGACACAGGACCTGGCCGTCCCTTTACCAACCACGCCAATATCGGGAAACCGGGAGTGGGTTCTGCGCTGCCAGCGCAATCGCTTCCCGACCTTCTGAACCGCAGTTACACTAACAAAAATGACGAGATCGTATCGTTGTAAATTATCCAGCGCATCGCTGAAAGCCGATAAATTAAATGGATCGGCAATTTCAATAACCGGAAACTGGGTTACCGCCATACCCTCGTCCTGAATCAACCGCAAAAGATCATCACCACGCCCCTCAGGGCGCGTCCAAAGAACTCGCAGCGGAATATTCTGATTTGTCGTTGTCAATTGATCGATTTCAACATTTTCTCAGCACCCTGATCAAGAAGATCATCAGCGACGGCGATACCCAATGCCTCAGGCTCCGAAACCATACCCGTTTTCTGCGCCCGCAAAATGCAAGTGCCATCCAGGCTGCCCACTAATCCGCGTATATCCATTTCACCATTTTCCAGAATTTCGCTATATACCGCCACTGGGGCATGACAACCGCCATCCAACCGTGAATTTGCTGCACGCTCACAGCGACACCGAATTTCAGCATCGAGATCATTTAGCGGTGCTATGAGCTGATTGACCTGCTCATTGTCTTCTCGGCATTCAATACCGACAATACCCTGCCCTACCGCTGGCAAACATATATCCGTTTCTATGAATTGGGCGATGCGGTTGTGCATGTTTAATCGAATCAAACCGGCGGCAGCCAGAACAATAGCGTCATATTCACCATCATCGAGTTTCCTTAATCGGGTATTAACATTGCCCCGGAGATTTTTCATTCGCAAATGAGGATACGCAGCCAAAATTTGACATTGCCTGCGCAAACTACAGGTTCCGACCACCGCTTCGTCGGCAAGTCCGTCCAGCGAATCGACATGATTGCAGACAAAAGCATCTCTTGGGTCTTCACGTTCACATACCACCGGTATATGTAACCCAGAAGGCAGGGCGACGGTTACATCTTTCATCGAATGCACCGCAAGATCGATGGAGCCATCCAGTAAAGCCGCTTCGAGCTCTTTCAGAAACAGCCCTTTACCTCCAGCCTGATGCAGTGGAATATCAAGCGTACGATCTCCTTCGGATACAATTTCAACCAACTCGACCTGAATATCATCGCAGGCAGAGAGCAAACGATCACGTACGTAGTACGCCTGCCAAACTGCGAGTTGACTGCTTCTGGTTCCAATCTTGATTGTTGTCATGAATGTGTCTCAATGGTTCGGTTGAATCGATAGACAAGCCATACAATCGGCAGCAATACGATGCCCTCAAACAGCATGGTTTTAAAATTGTCGATGCTAAACAGCGCCGTAATCATTCCGATCATATCTGCGCCCGTAGTATGATGCAAAAATCGTGGGAAAACGGTTATAGGTGATATATAAAATTCGCTGCTGAACGGCCATCCTATCTGAAGTCCTCGAGGCGCAGGATCTTGCAATCGCCAAAGCGGCGAGAGAATGCCCAAGCGGAGAACACACACTAGCCTCCTTTCGAAATTTTCAGTGGAAGCGCTTTGATACCATTGTCCGCCAGGGTTTGATCAACTTTGGCCATTTGGGCGTGAGTCGCGAACGGACCAAGCCGAACCCGGTAAAAGTCCCCCCTACCCTGAATCGTTACTTTCTGAATGGTTGAACTCAGCCCAATAAAACCCAATTGTGCTTTCAATCTATCAGCATCAGATAGTTTTTGGTAAGAACCAGCCTGCAGCATAAACGCACTGCCGTGCGTAATTTGTGGGCTTTTATCTTCCACTTTTACGCTATCTGTGGATTCTTCTTCCGGGGGCTGTTGTTCTTTAGGCGGCTCAGGTGGGGTTTCTGGAACAACGGACTCACTCTTGGACAAGACACTAAAAAAGTCAAAACCGATCTCCTGTTTTACGGGTACATTCTCAGGTGTTAAGATTTTCACTTCAGTTTGCACCTCATCCTTTATCCGAGACTGTTCCATCATGTTGCGAATGCCCGCGCCGACTTCGCTGTCCGATGACTGCATTCCCTGCCAGAGGATTGTGACCAAACTACCAATAACCACCCCGGCCAGCAGCATCATGACACCCTTTGCTGACGGACTGGTGTTTCGAGTCGGTTTAGTTGGACGAGTTCTTTTTGCCTGCGCCACTATTTTCGTTGCCTTACTTTATCCATGCGAACTGAACTACATGGTTTCCGGTGCACTAACACCCAACATGTCGAGACCGTTACAAATGACCTGTCGAGCGGCATCAATCAAACCCAGGCGCGCCAATCTGACCCGGTCTTCGCTGGCCAAAAACGGATGGGCGTTATAATAGGTATGAAAGGCATTTGCCAAATCTCGCAAATAGTAAGCAAGCTGGTGCGGTTCACAACGACTCGCCGCCAACTCAACCACTTCAGGAAAACGCGAGAGGATTTTTAACAAATCCAGCTCCTGAGACTCCTTCAGTAAACGGTAATCTGCTGTAGCATCATCCAGCGTTTCCAGGTTTTTTTCTTTTAACTGTCTGAACACACTGCATATTCTGGCGTGCGCATATTGAATGTAATACACCGGGTTTTCAGAAGATTGCGATTTAGCCAGATCAAGGTCGAAATCCATATGCTGATCGGGTTTTCGAAGTACGTAAAAGAATCGCGCTGCGTCATTGCCTACTTCATCACGCAATTCGCGGAGTGAGACGAATTTCCCGCCCCTGGTCGACATCGACACTTTTTCAGTTCCGCGATACAAAATCGCAAACTGAACCAACAAAAACTGCAGACGTTGAGGGTCGTTTCCTAACGCTTCAAAAGACGCGAGAATTCGTTTGATATAGCCATGATGATCCGACCCAAATATATTGATTATCTTGTCAAAGCCGCGTTCGGCCTTGCTATAGTGGTAGGCAATATCCGAAGCAAAATAGGTATTTGCGCCATTTGCGCGAGTTACGACTCGATCCTTTTCATCGCCAAAGCGGGTAGAACGAAACCACTGCGCACCGTTGTCTTCGAACATGTGTCCATTCTCTTGCAATCGTTCTATGGACCGGGCGATATCGCCGTTGTCTACCAGACTTCTCTCCGAAAACCACTCATCGAATTCAACACCAAACTCCGCCAAATCCTGTTTAATGTCATCGACCTGAGAATTACACGCAGCATCAAAAACGACTCGATAATTTTTTGCTCCCAGGCCTGACTTGCATCGAGTAATCAATTCATCGATGGATAGCTCCAGATCTTCTGGCAAATCTGAAAACAATTGATCGGCTTCGGCCACAAAAGCATCGCCATCAGAATCGACCAATTGTTGTGCAACGTCCTTGATATAACCGCCCTGATATGCATTTTCCGGAAAGGAGACAACCTGCCCATGAGCTTCAAGATATCGCAGCCAAACGCTGAGCGCCAAAATATCCATTTGCCGACCTGCATCATTGATATAGTACTCTGAATGGGTGTCGAATCCTGCTGCCGACAACACTCGTGCCAGCGCGTCACCATAAGCGGCACCTCTCCCGTGACCAACATGCAAAGGCCCAGTGGGGTTCGTTGACACAAACTCCACCATGACACGCCTGCCCTGCCCAAAATCAGATTTTCCATATTCTGTTTTCTGTTCGCGAATACTGTCTATCAAATTGAGATAAGCGTCTTTTGATAAATAAAAGTTGATAAACCCGGGGCCCGCGATTTCGACTTTTTCCAGCGCTCCCTGCAGCTCAATTTCGTCTACCAGTTTTTGCGCCAGTTGACGTGGATTGCAGCCCACCTGTTTCGACAGTTTTAACGCCAGATTGCTGGCAAAATCCCCATGGGAAGCATCTCGAGTGCGTTCGATAACGATCTCGCTTTCGTTGATTGCAGGCATCGCTCCCTTACCCTCAAGTGATTGAGCGGCCTGAAGCAGTAAATCAGCGGCAATTTGTTTCATATCCTGTAATGTAACCCGACATCGAGAGGGAGGCGGATTTTACCTTTCCCGCAATTTAAGTAGAAGCTAATACAGTAAAAGAATCCGATATATTTAGCTAAGCAGCTCTATTTTTTCTATTTACCAAAAAATTAACATTAATGTTATTGATAATCATTATCATTTAGATTAAGATTTGTATTCACCTAACTTATTTATCCTATTTACCAATGAATTTACCAATGAAATCACTTTTAGTTTCTTCGTTTGGAACGCTAACCGCGCTTCTTTCCATCTCCATTATCAGCGTAACCACAAACACCGTATTTGCCGCTGAAGAAGTTAACGTTTACTCCTATAGGAAGCCTGATCTAATCAAACCGATGTTTGATGAATTTACTGCGCAAACCGGGGTAAACGTCAATGTCGTATTTGCCAAGAAGGGCATGCTGGAAAAACTCCAAAGCGAGGGCGCTAACAGTCCCGCCGATCTGGTGTTCACCGTCGATATTGGCCGACTGTCCGATATTAAAAATGCTGGGCTTAGCCAATCGGTCAGCTCCGAAGTAATCAATGGCAATATTCCTGAGAATTTGCGTGACTCAGAAAATCACTGGTTTGGTTTAACCTCACGGGCGCGAATTATTGTGACCTCGAAAGATCGAATCGATGTCGCCAGGGTCAGCCGTTACGAAGATCTTGCGAATCCCGACCTAAAAGAGCTGATTTGTACGCGGTCCGCAAAAAATGCTTACATGGTTGCGTTAAGTGCTTCGATGATTGCTCATCACGGCGTTGAAGATGCTGAAGCATGGCTTGCCGGGATGAAATCCAATCTGGCTCGAAAACCGGAAGGGAATGATCGTGCTCAAGTGAAAGCGATTAGCGAAGGCGTCTGTGATATTGCCGTCATTAATCATTACTATATGTACAAAATGATTACTGATCCCGAACAAAAAGCCTGGGCAGATTCGGTGAACGTGATATTCCCGAATCAGAATGATCGGGGGAGCCATATGAATATCAGCGGCATGTCGATGACCAGACATGCTCCAAACAAGGAAAATGCACTGCAACTAATGGAATTCCTGTCCAGCGCTCAAGCGCAGCAAATGTATGCTGAGTTAAATGGCGAATACGCGGTTAAACCGGGTATTCCCATGTCTGACATTGTTAAAGCGTGGGGGGAATTCAAGCAGGATTCAATTGATCTAACCCAAATTGCTGATAATCGCAGCGAAGCCTCGAAAATGGCTGATCGAGTTGCCTATGACGAATAAATGCACCTAAAACCCAATCCTCACGAAGCGGATTCGCCCGTTTGTAGCCTCTCTGGTGTCCTGTATTGAATACTTCAATATCATCAGCTTCGTTTTTGTCTGGTACCGGCTTTTGGCGAGCCGGTACCATTTTTTTATGTCTGGTTGCCGTGTTGCCGGTCTTCGCCATCGCCTGGTTAGCATTATTTCCCACCGAAAATATCTGGCCGCATCTCATCAAGACCTCACTCCCTCGATATCTGACCAATACTGTTGTGCTCATGCTGGGCGTTGGTGTCAGTGTGCTGCTAACCGGCGTGTCCACGGCTTATCTGGTAAGCCACTTTGAGTTTCCGCTTCGAAGGTATTTCGAATGGATGTTATTACTGCCGCTCGCTATTCCGGCATATGTTATCGCCTATCTCTATACCGATTTGCTCGAATTTGCCGGCCCGGTTCAGCAGGCAATAAGACATATCTTTGACTGGCAGCTTGCCCGAGACTACTGGTTTCCGAACGTACGCAGCATGGGTGGTGCCATTGCCATGATGGGGCTGGTTTTGTACCCCTATGTCTTTTTAATGGCACGAACATCTTTTCTGGAACAATCTCCTTATCTGCAGGATGTTAGCCGACTCATGGGCAAATCGCGTTTGCAGACCTTCCTTTTCGTATCGCTACCGATCGCCAGACCCGCTATATCAGTGGGTGTTGCACTGGCATTAATGGAAACCATGAACGATTTTGGCACGGTGGATTTTTTCGCAGTTCACACCTTAACCGCCGGGCTATTCGATGTTTGGCTGAACATGAACAATCTGGGCGGTGCTGCACAAATTGCCATGACGATGCTGGGTTTTGTGCTGATCCTGCTGGGTCTCGAGTACAGCGCTAGAAGGCGGGTCGGGTTTTATCAAAAATCCGGACAATTTAGTGAAAGACCGCGTATCAGGCTGACTGGAGGCAAACGATGGCTGGCATTCGCGGTCTGTTTCTTTCCCGTGATGCTCGGGTTTTTTGTTCCCGTTGGTTTATTAGTCAACTATAGTATTCACTATTTTTCGCGTAGCTGGACCCCAGAATTCAGAATCTACGCATTCAACAGTTTTTACATTTCTGCCATCGCCGCGTTTATCTGTTGTGCGATTGCGGTAACGATTTCCTACACCAGACGAATCGAACAAAAACGCTGGGTCAAGATAGTTTCACGTACCGCTTCATTGGGCTACGCTGTTCCTGGTGCTGTACTTGCGGTTGGAGTGGTTATCCCTCTGGCCTCGTTTGATAATGCCATCGATGGGTTTCTTAGAACGAATTTTGGTGTTTCCAGTGGCTTAATTTTCAGTGGCACGGTTTTCGCCCTGATCATCACTTACGTGATTCGGTTTCTGGCAATTTCCATTGGCAGCATTGAGTCCAGTTTCTCAAAAATTCCGACTTCAATTGACATGGCATCCCGAACCCTGGGGCATCCGCCGCTGCGCTCGCTGAGACTTCACCACTTACCACTAATCAAAAGCGGAATTTTCACAGCGGGATTAATTGTTTTTGTCGATTGCATGAAAGAGCTGCCCGTAACATTACTTCTGCGACCATTCAATTTTGAAACACTTGCAACCCATGTTTACCTTTTTGCATCCGACGAGATGATTGGCGAAAGTGCTTTGGGATCGCTCGCCATCGTATTGACAGGTTTGATACCGGTGATTGTATTAAGCCAAACGATTGCGTATTCTCGATCGCTGGAACCGGTTTCCGGCAATAAATAAACACAATCGTTAAAATGTCCTCGCCTCTCAACCCACTACTCAAGGTCGACAACATTAGTTGTCGGTATGAAACCGAAAGCGCAGTAAATTTTGCCAGCTTTGAGGTAGAAGAAGGGACACTGGCCTGCCTGTTAGGACCCAGCGGCTGCGGCAAAACGACTATCCTGAGAGCTATCGCTGGTTTCCAGCAACTGCATGCGGGTTGCATCTCGTTGGGCGGTGTATCCATATCCAATACCACGGGGAATCTCGCACCTGAAAAGCGAAACCTGAGTATGGTATTTCAGGATCATGCGCTGTTTCCGCATCTCACCGTCGAAAAAAATATCAGCGCAGGGTTACACGGCAGATCCACTACAGAGGCAGATAAAACCGTTGACGAAATGCTCGATTATGTGCGACTGCAGGGATATCGTAATCGATACCCCCACGAATTATCTGGGGGACAACAACAACGCGTCGCCGTAGCAAGGGCACTTGCCCCGCGACCCGGTTTACTCTTGATGGACGAACCCTTTTCCAATCTCGATCTGGAACTTAGGGATAGTCTCGGGCAGGAGGTTAGAGATCTGCTTAAGGAAATTGGTACTACCTGCATTATGGTTACCCACGACCAGCAGGACGCTTTTACATTTAGTGATGTTATCGGCGTCATGAATCAGGGTCGGATAGATCAATGGGACTCCCCATACAATCTATATCACGAACCAAAAACACGGTTTGTCGCTAACTTTGTCGGTGATGGCGTTTTTCTGGATGGTGAAATAACCGCACAGGACACCATTTCCTGTGAGCTGGCAACGCTAAACGGCGACCTTGGTGAAGATATCGAAACAGGCAGAAAGATAAAACTGCTGGTGCGCCCGGATGACATTATTCATGACGATGACAGCCAAATGACGGCGAAGATTCGTAAAAAAGCGTTTCGTGGTGAAAGTTATCTGTATACGCTAATGCTGCCCAGCGGCAATCAACTACTCTCTTTGGTACCGTCTCACCACAACCATGCGATCGGTGAAGATCTCGGAATCAAGCTGGAAATCGATCACCTCGTTTACTTTTACGATTAATTCGAATGACCGAAAACAATCCGGCCACTAACCATTAATAGTGCGGATCAAACATCATCGCTGAAATCATTGCCGGTATATCCTCTGGACGGGCTTGATCGGTTAAACCATTATCGTAGGCAAACTTTGCGACTGCACTGGCAATATTCAATGAAACACTGCGTATTTCATCAATTTTCGGATAAATGGATCCAAGCGCAAGATCATCTTCGGTGACCGACACGGCCAAAGCACGCGCCGATTCCAAAAACACCGAATCCGGAATGGTTCTGGCTTCACATGCGATCATACCCAATCCGACTCCGGGAAAAATGTAAGCGTTGTTCCCCTGACCCGGTCTTAACTGTTTTCCATTGAAATTGACTTCATCGAAAGGGCTCCCGCTTGCAAATATCGCACCGCCGTCACTCCACTGATACGCCTCTTCGGCAGTGCATTCTGCACGACTGGTTGGATTCGATAACGCAAATACTCCAGGGCGAGATTTAATCTTTGCCAGTCGTTCAACAATCTCCCGTGTGAATGTCGCAGGCGATCCAGTGGCACCGATCAGGATATCGGGTTTGTGAACATCAATGGCTTCGAGAAATTCATGATCAGGTAAATCGTGGGCAAAGTTCTGAATATGATCTGGCAAATTCTCTCTCGACTTCGTCACCAGGCCTTTTCGATTAAAAAACCATAGTCGCTGATGCGCTTCTTCAAAACTGAGCCCTTCTTCCATCAATGCCAGCGCTATCATTGAGCCTATCCCCGATGCCGCCGAACCTGCACCCAGAAAAGTAAATCTCAGATCTTTAAACGCTACCCCGGATAATCGGGTTGACGCATATACACCGGCAAGTACAACCGCTGCGGTACCCTGAATATCATCGTTGAAACAAAAGGTATTCTCACGATATTTGTTCAACAGGGTAAACGCATTGTTTGCCACAAAGTCTTCAAACTGAATTAGCACGCCGGGATAGAGTTCAGTTGCAGCCTGGATAAATTCATCCATTAACTGAAAATAGTCATTCCCGCGCAAGCGTTTTTGCCTTAACCCAAGATAGATCGGATCATCTAATAATTCTTCATTGTCGGTACCGATATCAAACATGACCGGCAAGGTTTGTTCAGGTGGTATCCCCGCACAGGCACAATACAAACTGAGTTTACCTATGGGTATTCCCATGCCGTTTGCACCGAGATCCCCCAACCCGAGGATTCGCTCTCCATCAGAGATGACGATAATTTTTACCTCTTTATGCGGCCAGTTTTGCAATATGTCTTTAATCCGGCCTCGGTCATTTGCGGTGACATAAAAGCCTTTTTCTGTACGGAAAATATTCGCAAACTCTTTACATGCCTGACCCACCGTTGGGGTATAAATCAGCGGCATGATCTCCTGAAAATTTTCGATAATCAGTCGGTAAAACAACCTTTCATTTCTGTCCTGTAAAGCAGAAAGGAAAATATATTTCTCAATTGGGCTATCCTTGCGGCGCAGGTTTGCCAGCACTCGCTCAATCTGCCTGTCCATGGACCCCACCGTGGGCGGTAACAGACCGCGCAACCCCAAACGATCTCGCTCTTCTTCTGTGAAAGCAGTTGATTTATTAAGTGAAGCGTTGTGCAGCAACGCTACACCGGTTACCGCAGATATTTTAGTCATACAATATGTTTTGAAACTTCAATTAGCAGATGCGTTTCGGCTTTTCGCCAACTCAATCTTGTCAAGATAGGCGGACTTCATCGCCGACTCAAAGGTCAAATTATCTTCATAGTCAAACCCGAAAACGGGTTTCCAATACGACTGTGGCTCCATACAAAGATAAAAGAAAACCTCGTCATGCCATGGCTCAAACGACTGATATACGTGATCAAACAATTCCAGCTTGATATGTTCAGGATAAGACCATTTTCCAGCCGAAGGTTCCATCGGCATTTGTAGAATCTTGCTGGTTAAATCCCGGTTTCGAATGGTTTTCATCACTGACTTGGTGAATGTCAACGTTCCCATTGATATCAATGCCACTTCTTCCTGCGAAAATTCACTGGTTAACCTTAGGGCAATATTTGCGTAATCCTGCTGCCATCCTTGGTAATGAATTATCGGATGAAAATGGAATCCAACAACGCACCCCTTATCAGCAAGCGCTCTGGCGCTGGCAATACGCTGACCCAGATTCGCAGACAAATGTTCTTCGTGATCAATGATTGTCTGTGGGTTCATGGACCAGGTACACAGAACATTTTCCGGAACTGGATTCTTCAAAAGCCAGGAAATGTTTTTTGATTTTGTTTTAAGTTCTAAAATAACATTTGGATGAGTCCGTGCAAACTCACACAATGCCTCCAGCACGCCCTGATGATTGCCCCACATCAGTGAGTCAGAGGATTGTCCCGTACCAATATGGTAGATCTGATCCGAATTCAGTTTCAAACGGGAAAGCTTATCGGCAAAACTGCTGTCGAAAGTAACTTCATTAGCATGATAAAAAGATTGAATACTGCAATAACTGCAGTCAAAACCGCATTTTTCCACTGCATCCAGGGTCAGCAGGTTACAACAACGGGTCTTTTCCGATGCGACCGGGCATCGGCCCAGGCCCAACTGAGGCCGGATGCGCGCTTTCAACACCGGCTTCAGGGTTTTGGGCTTGTCCTCGAGTGACAGCTTTGAATAACGCTTTGCGTTGTCAGTCAGGTTAGATTGGGCATCTTGCAAAACCGAGAATATTTTCTGCTTCAACGCCTTCCTGTCAGAGCCTCCGCTGTGGGCACTCAAATCGGCTGGCCAGTCATCTGACAACGGTGCTTCTTTCCAGCGTGTTCTGTCCAAAGCCATCTCGCTAACCAGGCGTAATTCCTGCTGGGTAAATAACAACGCTTCGGCTTTTTCACGAATAAATCGCTGTTCCGTCATCGACAACAAGTTAAATTGCGTTTGCCCGACAATTTTGTGGAATTTGTCAGCATAATTTCGCTGCAATGAAGCCATGAATACAAGAAGAACGGTTTTTGAAATGGGGCGGGAGATTCTATCATTATTCGATGGTTTCAGCGTCTTTACTGTCTCCTTCTTATTATATCCGCCCTATTTCTTTCTTAACTCCAATGCGACTCCGGTATAGAATCCCCTGCCATGAATCTGTCAAGTTCCCAAGAATTGATCGAAGCAATCGATCAATGCCTGCCGCAAACCCAGTGTACTTTGTGTAGCTATCCTCGATGCAAAGATTATGCAACAGCAATTGCCACTGAAAATGCGCCGATCAACCAATGCCCGCCAGGAGGAGATATCACTATTGGTGGATTGGCGAAATTACTCAAAGTCGACTCCGAACCGCTGAATGAAGATCATGGAATGCATGAAAACAAAGTGGTTGCATTTATTAGAGAAGATCAATGTATCGGCTGCAAACTTTGCATCAAGGCCTGCCCTGTCGACTGCATTATCGGCGGCCCAAAACTCATGCACACTGTGGTTGCAGATCAATGTACCGGTTGCAAACTTTGCATTCCGGTCTGTCCTACAGACTGTATCGATTTGGTTCAACCTGCGGCGCTTGCCAGTGATATTGAAAGCCGCTGGCTGGGCTACGGTCAGGCTCAGGTCGCCCGCGCAAGAGTTAATACTGAAAATCGCCTGATTCGTATCTCGAAGCGTGAAACCGAGCGTGCTAGGCAAAAACAAATCGCCAAAAAAGAACAACTGCAGCAAGAAATCAGGAACGCAATACAACGTAAAAAACAGGAATCCGAACGCATCAGCAATCCGGGACGGATCATTCCTAAAATCAATTTTTAGCCTTCAGATGCAACCGAGACAAATCACTACTGCTTTCAACAGGCTTAAAAAACAAATGCCTGACCCTACAACAGAGCTCAGCTACAATACTGTGTTTGAACTGCTGGTTTCCGTCATTCTTTCGGCACAGGCAACGGATGTTTCGGTCAATCTGGCCACCGACAAACTCTACGCTGTGGCGAATACACCTGAATCCATCAAAGCGCTTGGGGTGAGCGGCCTCAAGCAATATATAAAGACCATTGGCCTATTTAACACTAAAGCACAAAACGTCATTAAAACTTGTGATTTTCTGATAGAAAAACATAATGGCGTGGTCCCACAAACTCGCGAAGAGCTTGAAGCGCTTGCCGGGGTGGGCCGAAAAACCGCAAATGTCATTCTCAATACGGCATTCGGACAGCCCACCATTGCCGTAGATACCCATATTTTCCGCGTCTCAAATCGAACAGGCATCGCTCCCGGGAAAGATGTATTAACAGTTGAAAAAGCACTGCTGGAACGCGTTCCGGAGCGGTTCAAACTCGACGCTCATCACTGGCTAATCCTGCATGGGCGGTATACCTGTATTGCGCGAAAGCCAAAATGTCGGGGATGTATTTTGAGCGATATATGCGATTCCGCATTTGAATACGGCTAGCTTTTTTACGGAGCATTAGGAACTTCGTCTATAATTTACGCACTAAGATACGACTCACTTTAGCATTACAAATCGAGACTAAATTTATAAATGGATACCACTGTAAGCCATAATTTCAATGACGCTCTAAAGTTGCACGACTGTTTCCCCCTGAAACGGGCAAAGCTGTCACAACTGCAAATAAACATTGGCTATCTTTGCAACCAGGCTTGTGAGCACTGCCATGTGGAAGCGGGTCCCAAGCGAACTGAAATGATGTCATGGGAAATCATGTCCAAAATTGTCCAGTGGGCAGGAGAAAACCAGATTGAATCAGTGGATATTACCGGTGGCGCTCCCGAGATGATTCCGAATTTTCGCGAGTTTTGCGATGCGTTTATCGCTAAAGGCATTCAGATAACCTCGCGTTGCAATATTACCGTCCAATACGAGCCCGGTCAGGAGGATCTTGCACAATGGTACGCCGACCGGAAGATTCGACTGGCTTGTTCCCTACCCTGCTACCGTCAGGAAAATGTTGATCAACAGCGCGGCAAGGGCGTATTTGGAAAGAGCATATCCGGTTTACAGGCACTTAACTCAGTGGGTTACGGAATAAATCCGGAGTTGAACATCGATCTCGTCTATAACCCGGTCGGTCCGCACCTGCCGCCGGCACAAAATAAACTTGAACAGGAGTACAAGGCAAAACTGCAAAACGATTTTGGCATTGTTTTTAACAATTTACTGACGATTACCAATTTACCAATTAAACGCTATGAGCATTTCCTGAAACGAACAGGACAGCTGACAAGCTACATACAATTACTCGTGGACAACTTTAATCCTTCAACCGTCCCACCATTAATGTGCCGACACCTAATCAGCGTTGATTGGCAGGGTTACGTTTATGATTGCGATTTCAATCAAATGCTGGAAATGCCATTGGCGATCAGTGGAAAAACACAACTTTGGGAAATTCAAGGAAGCACATTGGAAAACGGCCCTATTGCCGTTGCCAAACACTGTTACGGCTGTACTGCTGGTGCGGGCAGCAGCTGCGGCGGCGCGCTCACATAGTGTAAAAATAATTGCTAACTATGGCGGAACGGAAACCCATGGTTGAGCGAATAGCCAAAGCAAAACGGCATAGCGAACCAGCTTACCCAGAAAAATCATAAACACACTTGGCCATAGCGGTAATTTCAAATAGCCCGCTGCCACACACAATGGATCACCAATGATTGGCATCCAGCTAAAAAACAGCACCGGCACCCCTATTTTCTTTACCCGCTCAAGCGCGGAAGGGCTTAACGTGAAAAGCCGCTCAGTTTTTTTGTGCCAATCTGTTTTCGATAGCCCTAATGCGAGCAATGCCCCCATATAAAAGGTAATCATGGCACCCAGTGTATTGCCAATGGTTGCCACTGATAATAAACCAGGCCAAGCATAGTCACCGGACTGAAACAAATAGTACAACAAGACCTCTACGCCACCGGGCAGCACTGTCGATGCAAGCAAAGAACCGATAAAAAGAGAGAGCCATCCCGATGTCATTGACTGAATTTAAGTTCCAAAATCCGGCAAACAACAATTGTAATCCGCATAGTTACTCAATAGTATTCGGGATTCGCGAAATCAGACCCCATAAGATCAGGGCCGAGCAAATGTTTTTTAATCCTTTTTAATTTCAATTCAGGAAAACACTCATGGCAAAACCATCCGTATATCGAATTAACGAAGTAGCCGACAGGCTCGACTCACTGCCCGAAGGCGGTACATTCATCAAGCCTTTCGTCAACACCAAGATGGGTGCAAGCATGGCGGGAGGACTCAACTTCCTAAACAATGCATCAATTCCTTGGGATTTAACCTGTGATGAACTCATTTATTGTCATCAAGGCAAGTTTCGCATGGTCGTAGACGGCGAAAAATACGAACTGAATCCAGGTGATTTGATGTACATACCCAAAGACAACCACGTCATTTACGAATCAGACGGTAAATGTGTCATCTTCTATGCGGCATATCCGGTTAACTGGAAAGAGCTTTCCGGTGTAACACATGTTCCCGGAATCGATCCGGATGAAATGCCGACTTCTGAGTAAGTTAAACCACAGGGTTTATATTGGCAAGTGGCGCAACGTCACTTGCCAACCAGGGTGCTGATAAACCCAGCGACAGCGTGGGCAAATTCAGTTTCCAATGTCATCTACAATGCAACTCACCAAACAACAAATTGACGATTTTAAAAAACACGGTGCCGTGGTTATCCGTAACGCATTTCCCGGCTGGATTGAACCCTTAAAAGCAGGTATCGAAAAAAATCTCGCCATCCCCGGGCCATTCGTTAGAGATTACAACGACAACAACGCTGGAAGATTTTTTGGAGATTACTGTAACTGGGATCGTATTGAAGAATATCGAAACTTTTTGTTCCATTCGCCCGCGGCTTCGATTGCAGGACAACTTATGGAATCGCAATCGGTTCGGCTTTTTCACGAACACGTACTGGTGAAGGAAACCGCTACCGCCATCGCCACGCCCTGGCACCACGACCAGCCATATTACTGCGTGGACGGTACTCAAAACTGTAGTCTCTGGTTAGCATTAGACCCTGTTGATAGAAATACGACACTTGAGTTTGTTAGTGGATCGCATCGTCTGGGAAAGTGGTTCAGCCCACAAAGATTTGACAAAACACCCTTGTATGACAATGATGGATTTGAGCCACTACCCGATATAGACGAAAACCGGGATCAGTACGATGTACTGGGTTGGGCGGTTGAACCGGGCGATGCTGTGGCGTTTCATTTTTTAACATTACACGGCTCACCCGGAAACGAATCAACCCATATTCGGCGCAGAGCGTTTTCCAGTCGATGGGTTGGCGATGATGCCAGATTCGCAATACGTCAAGGTAAGACCTCTCCGCCATTTCCGGATTGCCTGCTGAAACACGGAGATAAACTCGATAGCCCGGAATTTCCTCAGGTTATCGGCTGATCAGGATTTCAACGCATTATCGATGAAGATTATTCAGGCAGGTACCGCGCATAAGTAAACCTTCTTTCCGGGTAAAAACTACAAACTTCCTCATACCCAATCCAATTACTGTCATCAGATCGGCGGCACTCATTCCAAAGCAAAGCAAACCGGACATTGCTTCAAAACTGCCAAATAATCGCCATTGCTTATCGAACACCAAATCACCGTACCCAATGTAACACTACCTGGCAGGAGATTTTTTCACAGTCTCGTAACCGAAAAGCCAGATTTTTGTGGGTGTCCATTATACTGTATCATTAAGACCCCTACTAAAAGGGGTCTTTTTTATTGTCAAACCATTATAGAAACCCAATAATCGCAGGGGCGGAAAATTTTCCGTCCTGACTTTCATGTTATCGGGTGGATGGTGTTTTATCGGGCGAATGATTATTCGCCCCTGCGAGACTGCCCACTATCGTGTTAGGTGGAAAACCCTTGTGGGTTTGGCTGTTTTACTGGATTCCTGCCTGCGAGACTGTGCAACAAACGCCGACTCACCCACTATTGAGACTTTTGAGTCAGGCACGGGTAAAAAGGTTCTTATTAAAAGCAGGCGGGTGAAATAAGTTTGTTTGCTGCGACAATAAGTATTTCTGGCATAAATAATCGAATAGTGGACGCAAAAAAGGAAGATGTCGCTTGATTGCTTGCATGACGACTGCAATATCGCCTGCTTTTATAGCCAACAGCAGTTGATTGAACAGCCTTGTGCCTAGCAGGTTCAAAACACGCTTAAAGTTATAGCAAAACATAATCAATGCGTTTTCACCGGATACTTTTTCTTTGCCTCTGACCAGGTAGTGATCCCAGCCTAATGACCGCTTTATGGTGCCAAAAGGATGCTCCACAATCGCCCCTCTTCTTTTGCTAATCGCCTTGGCTGATTCTGTTTGCATAGACTTGCGATAGGCTTGTATAAAGGCTTCATGTTCCCACCGCCATATTCTTCGGTGCGGCGTTTGCTTTGCTAAACACTCACTGCGCACAGGGCAAGCCTTGCAATCTGTGGCACTGGTGCTGTAAATAAACCCAAGCTTGCCTTTGGATAGGCTTTTGGTTGCACTTTTTTTCAGTGTTTTGTCGTTAGGGCAGGTGTATTCGTCTTGCTCCTCGTTATAGACAAACTCATCTTTCGTGTATCTGCCGGCTTTCTTTTGTTTCTGTTGTGTATCAATCGGCGGGATAATCGGGTAGATTTTGTCATCAACACAGTTCTTTATCTCTTTTGCACTGTGATAGCCCTTGTCGGCAACCACAGCCAAAGTCTTAAGGGCTAAGGTTTCTTTCGCCTGACTTGCCATCTGATGCAACTGCTGTGCGTCATTGCCTTGACTTGATACATCCGTTGCGACAATCAGCTTTGCTTTGTCATCCACCGCAATTTGGCAGTTATAAGCGACCAGATGATGCGCTGGTTTGCACATCAATGCGGCATCCGGGTCGGTTGTGTTATGTTGCTTCTTGTCCAATTGCTCTAAGGTATTCAAATCCTCTTCCAGCTTTTGTTTGCGCTCTTTAAGTGCTTGTATTTTATCAATCAAATCAGGATTATCCAGAGTCTGTTCCGGTTCCTCCTGCTGGTCTGTGGTGTTTAATAAGTTCAGGTAGTCCTCAATAGCCTGCGTTACCCTGGCTATTTTTTTATCCACAGTGGCTTTAACAATCAAGGTATTTTTGGACGCATTGGCTCGCAAAAACGCTCCATCCAGTGCCACTAATTGACCTTCAATGAGATTGATGTTTTGGCACAGCAAAACAAATTCCTTAAACGTATTCTTGAGTGCTGCGGCATTATTTTTTCTAAAATTAGCAATCGTCTTATAGGTGGGCTTTAAGCCTTGCAATAACCAGATAAGCTCGATATTTCTATGGGTTTCCCGAGCCAGATGGCGGGAACTTCTTATTTTATTGGTATAGCCGTAAATGTAGAGTTTCAGCATCAATTTTGGGCAAAAGGCGGGGCGACCATTGTTGTTTTTGTCACTGTATTTGGTCTTAAAGTCTAAGGCATCCACCTCTAAGCTATCGACATAGGCATCAATAACACGAACTGGATCATTCTCGCCGACATAGTCCTCTAGCCGCTCTGGAAATAACAGTTGTTGTTGGCGATTTAATCCACGTATGTAATCACTCATAAAGCCTCTATTTAATGATTAGAATCAGCTAGTTAGGTTTGTTATTATATCATAATTAAGCTAGGGTTTGGATGTTTATTACCGTCATTATTGGGTATTTTTGCAGGGATGGTGTATTGGTTTGAAATGCCAGCAACGTCGGTGAATTAGGGCAGTAATGAGAATGTGACCAAGGGTGGTGGTTTTTTTGCACAGTCTCTTTCGCAGGAATGACGGGGCGGTGCAGGAACGCCGTATATTGGTTTTTTTGCACAGTCTCTTCCGCGGGAATGACGAATTTCGCGGGAATGACGAATTTCGCGGGAATGACGAATTTCGTGGGAATGACAAATGTCGCAGGAACGACGAATATTGGTTTTTTGCATAGTCTCGGAAGCGGGACTTGCTTGATAATCCCCCTGCTACCATTGACAACGGTTTTTGTGCGGCTGAAGCCGCAGTTCCGATCATTATGCAAAGCTCTTTAGGGTCAAAATCTGTCGTTGTGAAACCGTCCATCCTTGTTTTAACGTCAACCTTTCCGCGGTTTGAAGACGACCATGAACCCCGATTTGTCGCGGATCTCTGTCTGAATCTGCTCGAGAGCCATGACGTTGTCGTTTTAACCCAACACCGGCCGGGAACCGCAACCGAAGAATATTATCATGGCATACGGGTTATGCGGTTTAGATACGCCCCGGAGTTTATGGAAATCCTGTCAGAATCAGGCGGGATGCTCAATACCCTGAAGCAAAATCCGTTGGCGTGGCTGCTGGTGCCGCTTTTTATTATTGCCCAGATATTCGCCGTTTCCAAAGCAATTTCGACGTGTAAACCTGACATTATTCATTCGCATTGGATAATTCCGCAGTCTTTCTCCGCTTGCGCGCTTCGAAGATGGTCAAAAAAGGCGCGAATTCCGCTTATTGTCACCGCCCATGGCGGCGATATCTATGGTTTCAAAAACGCCAGCTTCACGCGTTTGAAAAAATGGCTTGTCGGCTCCTGCGACAGGTTATGTGTGGTAAGCAAAGTCATGGGCGAATTTGCGGTTGAAAATCTTGATATAAACGCTGAGAAAATTGCCATCGGTCCCATGGGTGTGGAGTTGCAGCGTACTTTTGTGCCGGGTGCTTCGCACAAAAGAGTGTCCGGTAAAATTGCGTTTGTCGGCAGGCTGGTGGAAAAGAAAGGGATTTCGTACCTGATTGAAGCAATCTCTATTCTTAGAAACTCAGGATACCGGTTTAGTCTCACCATTGCCGGCTATGGCCCGGATGAGGCCGCCTTAAAACGTCTTTGCACAAAATTCAACTTGCAGGATGCGGTGACATTTCAGGGCGCTCAATCGCACAAATCCATCGCTAATCTGCTGCAGCAGGCCGAAATCTGTGTACTGCCTTTTGTGCAGTCAAAAGACGGTGATATTGAAGGACTGCCGGTATCGGTATTGGAATCAATGGGCTGCAAATGTCCGGTGATTGCCGGAAATATACCCGGTATCGAAGACTTGATTACTGACGGCAAGACCGGAATCATTTGCGACTCCACTTCACCCAAAAACATATCGGATAAAATTATTTCGCTGCACCAAAGCCCGGACCTGATCAGCCAAATTGTCGAAAATGCCTATATCGAAGTCCATGACAGGTATTCCTGGCGCGCCTGTGCTGAACGTTACAAAAATATATTTAAAATATCACTCCCGGGCGGGGCGGGCAATTCGTGAAAATCCTGTTTCTTTGCAAGCGAAGATACATGAGCCAGGCTGAAAACAGCGGTTTTTTGGTTTGGTATTGATGGATTCGAGAATATGGGCGAAAAAATCAGGAAAGTTTATAAAAAATCACGTTGTTTGTGAGTTGCGCCGAGTGTTTTGTGGGTTATGCAAAGGTCTCACAATAGTTCAATAAATTCCTTTGCTTTTGATTTTATTTCTTCAGCATCAAGCAGATAAGCATACTTTAAACCGTAAAGTTTACCGGGATTCCAAACAATATCTCTGCCTGGACCTGGCTTTTTGTTTCTCTGTGTAATAAATCCCCAAAACCACAAATCGTCCCAAATTATCGGGCTCGAACCTTTTACCATTTTTAATTGTCTATTAATTTCTCTAAAAACAGCATCACCACTGCCTTTATCGACTAATCCAAGCTCTTTAAATATAAAGTTTATAACTGTGTCAACGGGAACATTAAGTTCATGCTGCTTATCTTTCAATTTTTCTTTTTCATCAAATGGGAATTCCAAACAATGATTTTGACTAATTAGAAATAGATTTTTTGTTGCCATGGCAGCCGTTTTGCAGCCCCATCCATCTACTGCTTTCAAGCCCGAGTATAGTGCTTCCAAATAATTACTGCCTTCAAAGTCGGGGTTGAGAACTGTTTTTAAAAAGTCATCCAAACTCAAATCACCACCATTAAGCGTTTTACTGTATTGATCAAAATCGATCCAGAAATTCTTCAATTTGTCTAAAATAGGGTTTCGCTGTGTATGTACGGCTTCAAAAAGTATTGCCCTTAGATGATCTGTGGGACTTCCTGCATTGCGACCAAAAATATCTTCGCAAGTGGCATTTTGTAATTTTTTATTGTGTTCCTGGTTTTCTTCCAAAAACGCATAAATTTCATTCAACTTATTCATGTTTGATGGCATTGGCAAGATAATTTCTCAGATTGTAGCCGTTAAGTTGTATTTACTTTCTTTGACCTGTCCCAAATAACGAGTGACATGGAGTCAATTATATAAGTGCTAGCTGGAGCCTTGTCCAATATAAAATGCGTCTGGAGCGGGCTGACAGCAAATAGCGATCGGTTCATGATGGGAGGATGAAAACCAGCATGAAACTTGAAGACTTAACGACCATTGATCAGCTTGCCGATTTCCTGGCAGGCACCCAGGCAGTGGCTTTTTCAGTGATCAGCGACAAGGCCACCTGCTACCGCCGGGTTCAGGGGGAACCGGTCAGATTCCGCTAGCTGACCTGTTGCCGCCAGAGCAAGGGCGTGATGATCCGTTATCTGATGAAGAGCAGCGGTTACTCTCGTCAACACCTCAGACGGATGTTGACTCACAACTGTCGCCATACGGCACTTGGCCAACGTTAATTTTATCGACGGTCAAATTCTTGAATGATTGGTCGCTACCGCTATACGGTCTCGTAGTATTGGCACTTGTTTTCGGCTGGTGGTCTAAACATTTTGGCGACCCTTGGGTGTGGTTACTGAAAAAAGAGATAAAAATAGCCATTGATTTAATGAATAACAGACCCGGAAAGTGTCTGGGGTTTAAGCCCCCTTTCAAGGTCTTTGCTGATAGGATTGGCAAAGACTGTTTTTTTAACCACCGCGTTGCACTTATGGGTTGAATTCAAAGGCTAACACACACTAAATTTTAATCGCTGATTTCCAAAGAGTGTGTTAGTTGGCGTATTCCAGCGATAAAAACATTGAAACTGCGTGACCGATTATCGTCAATATTTAGTTTCTCGCCAATGGCACGAGAACCACTGATTTTTTGGTATTTTGACGAGATCCTTTTTAAGGCTTGAGATGGGTTAGAAAGGTCGTCTGGGCTTCTGTATCTTTGCTGTCTGTTGGAAATATTGCTTGGTCCAATTGCATTTTCAACCGCTTGCAAATCACCCAGATACCAAGATTCAAGTTCATGACAAGCAATTCTTACTAATACATCAGGTTTCCCTGCAGCAACACATTTCTGTACCAGAGATTGTTTAATTGCCAAGCAATCCCCACTATCCTGATCACGCATAACGATAAAAACGGTATTCGGCTTTGACCATCCCTTAAGTTTTACAGGCAGTTGTTTCTCCAAGTCCTGCTTGCCCTGAAAGACAACATAAATCGGGAAAATGTTGTCCGGTAGAAATTTGGGTAGCAACCCCTGCAACATTTCCTTGGCGGAACGTTCTTCAAGAAAAAACACCAACTCAGTCATTGTGAATGAGCTCCATCCAGAAAACCCTGTTTCCACAGATACCCCATTTTATCTCCTGCTTGCATAAATGAGACTAATTGCGAATTATCAGATGCTCGTTTAATTTCAGTATAACCATCTTGCTTGAGTAGCTGGAATACTTCTTCAATTGCCACTGCATTCAAAAAATCAGGCGAATGGGTGGAAACAAAAACCTGCCCACCACGTTCCGAATAGGCGCGAAATTCCTCCGACAGCTCTTCCAGCAGATTTGGATAGAGTTGATTTTCTGGCTCTTCGACACACAACAACGGATGTGCTTCCGGGTCATAAAGCAACACCAGGTAGGCAAACATTTTAATGGTGCCATCGGAGACGTATTTATCAATGAAAGGGTCTTCAAATGCACCGTCCTTAAATCTCAGCAACAGCCTGCCATCTTCGGTTACTATAGGTTGCACATCGCTGATTCCGGGAACCCGCGTTTTCATAATTGCTATAATTTTTTCAAAGATTTCGGGCGAATTTTCATGGATATGACGTGCCACCAATTGAAGATTATCACCAGTAACTGAAAGGTGACCATCGTAACCGATGGCATCTTTACTTCCTCGTGCGAGATTGATATGAAAATCCGAGACATGCCAGTTTTCAATCAGTCGCCGAAAAGCATTAGCCGCTTTGAATTTTTCAAATTGCCCCAAGCCCTTAATTGCCAACACATCACTGCCGATGGACTGCTCCTCACGATCCAGTTGTTCGTCTTTTTTGTCAAAGTCCTCTTCATTGGTAACGGCATAGCCAAAACCATCGGAGAAATCAAGAAAATGATATGGCGAGCCATAGGCCCCCCGCTTATATCGCAATATCTCCCGCTTAACGACTGGTTTATTTCCTTTCTGACCGATGTGAATGATATAGGTAATCAGACGATCCTTACCCGTAACCTCCATGCGAAATTTGATCTCAATCTTGATCAATGCTCCCGCTCCTGCTCCTCGGCTAATCACTTCAGAAAATCCGCCACGACCTTGAAGAGCCACTCGGACGTTGTGAGTTAAGCAATCTTTGAGGAAACCAAACACATCAAATAAGGTGCTTTTCCCCGTTCCATTAGCACCGACCACCACGCAGTAATGCGGAATATTCTGCATTTGCACATTTTTAAAACTTTTAAAGTTTTTCAGTTTAATAGATTCAATGTACAATTTAATCTCCCGATGTCATTTCTCAAGTTAAATAGGTGAATCTGTGCGGAAGTATAAGATAAATATCTATTTTTCTAAAGTCTGAAATCCGATTTGTTAACCCAAGGCAGTCATGTCCCCTTTTGACTTCTTCAGGAGGGGTTATGACACCGGTTTTTGCTCCTGCAAAACCGGCATACAGTACGTCCTGTACATTTAAGAGGAGATTATTACCTTGAGCAAAACAGCGCTTGACCGGGTATCGGTTATTCAATCCATTATCGATCGCAGGCTTACGCAAGCGCAAGCGGCACAGCAACTACATTTAAGTATCCGGCAGGTAAAACGCTTAACGAGCGCTTATCAAAACACGCTATAGCGACTTCGGGCCGACCTTTTCCCATGGAGTTATAACCGAATCTGGTGTTTGATGGTTTGAAATAAAGCGGATTAAAAGCCACCAAAAGTGCTTAAAATAGCGGTTTTTTGGTTGACCCTCGCTTTACGGCTCCCGATTCAAATCAATGCCAACGGCGTTTGTTGTTAAAGGGAACCAGGCGCGGATTTTTGTGGGTACGGTCAATATGAAGATTCTTTTGCGTCCTTGCCCTGCTCGTGATTATTAAACAACACGATTAAGAACCCAAACGGCATACCGTGCTCAAAACAGGTTTAGCAAGCGCAGTAATGACATTATCTGAGCGACGATAACAATATCCAATATCCACTTGACAACCGCTAACGCTCTTTAGAGGTTAGCAATATCTCCTTTGGTCGCCACACTATCTTCCGGTAGGGCTTCTGCTGCTTTTCTGGCTTCTACCTCTGAGACTGTGCAAGAAATCCCACTAAATCGCATTGCGGGTGGAAAACCCTTGCGGGTTTGGCTGTTTTACTGGGTTCCTGCTTTCGCAGGAATGACGGGGCGGTGCAGGAATGACGAATATTGGTTTTTTGCACAGTCTCTCTGGAACGCCAGCCGATATAAATGCCGCATAAACTTCAGAAATTATCGTTGTCATTTTGAAACTCCGAAGCATTATAAAGCGCCCTTTGCATAAATCTACCCTCTATAAACTTCTCGTCTATGTTTTACTTTAAGAACCAAAACATGAAGCTTTATATATCTCTTGACACAAAAGCCTATAATTCCCTATCCTGAACTTATAAAGCCCTGCTTTATCGCCAGTTAAAGGCACAAGGGCTAATTTAGGATTGACAACCAGCCTTTCAAAAACAGCCTTTTTAATTCTTGATTGTATTTGATCATCAATCTTTTTAAACTGTTTTTCCGCTTTTTTTGAAAATTCAAACGTCCACGTCATATTGGCTATTTTACGTTTCTAAAAACGGCTTCAAAAGGCACCGCTTTTTCACCAGAAGCCACAAACTCATCATACGCCTGTTTTGCGTCTTGATAATCCTCTAAATCGGCTAGCCTGGCTCTCAATAATTGCTCCAGCCCTTTTTTGATGTAGTAGCTTTTAGACCTTTCCTCAGCCCGTGAAACCTTGTCTAGCATTTCTCCCAACTCTACGGGGATATTGGCAGAAACGCTTATCGATGTAGTAGTCATAATCACACCTCATTAGAAAATAAACCTATCGCAGGCATGATATAGCAAATTGTGCAAATGTCAATATTTCTTGCAAAACCTTGCAATATTAAAAAATAGCCATACTCGCTCAAATTTATTATTTCGAGACCTTTGCATAAATCCACTCAGGGCGGTTAAAATAGTAAAAAAATGTTTATTAGCTCATGTCAATATTCATCATTCAATATTCATGATTCTATTGTAGATTTCCTCAAATCGCTTGCGTGTGTGAGATATGGTGAATTTGCTTTGAATTCTCTGCTTCGCTTGTTGCCCAAGTGAAATACGTTCATCCGATGTTAACGCCAACAACTTTTCAAGCCCTGCTGCTAATGCTTTCGAGTCTTTTTTTGGCACAACGACTCCTTTATCGCCAAGCAATAGTTTGGTATCGGCAACATCGGTCGTCACACACGGCAGCCCCATCGCCATTGCCTCTCCCAGCACAAGACTAAAACCTTCTGTTCGCGAGCTCAAACAAAAAATATCCATTGCCGACAAGCAGACTGGCACATCATCACGTTCGCCTAATAAGGTAAATCGATCAGCATGACCGGTCTGACTAATCCAACGAGCCAATACCTGATTATCAGAATCCAGATTGCGACCCACCATCAAGAAACGTAGCTGTAGATGCTTATGCGCTAAAATTCCAGCCGCCCGCACAAAATTCTCATAGTGTTTACTATAATCAAACCGCCCTACACAACCCATCACCTGTTCTTTCTGCCGATAGCCAAGTTGGGCTCGAATATTCTGACGTTGCGCTTTGGTTGCAATTAACTGTGACATATCAAAGCCGTTGGCCACCACCTCCATGTGTCTGGCATCATAGCCCAACGCCAGATGCCGTTTCCGGCTGGCTTCTGACACACAGACAATCGTATGTGGCACCCAATGTGATAACCGAGCGCATATATATCGCACCATTAAAGTAACACGGCAATCAGGATCAGTTTCACCAGCATGAATGCCCCAGATTACAGGTCGGTTACGCGCTATTCTGGATGCTATGCCGCCTAACAGATCGGCGTGATACATCCAAGTCTGAACTATGTCGGGAGAACTACGCCGAATAGCGCGAACCAGCTTTAAAATGGCACTTGGGACGGACAAAACAGAAAACAGTCCAGAAGGGCGCATATTCAGCGCTTGAACCTCAATCCCCAGAGCTTGCAATTGTTGCCCAATCTTTCCGACCTCTTTGAGCGAAATCACTGAGTGACCGTAATCGGGGCTATCCTGATGCGATTCGATCAGGCGTTTGAGTGCTATCTCAGCACCACCAACATCTAGCCCTCCGATTAATGTGTAATATCTTCAAGAAATACGATTCCTGGTTGATTTATGTTGATGTTGCATAATTATGAGCTTGTATTGAATAAATTTGAATAATCCGCGCACCTGATGCGGTGAAATCAACAAAAGCAAGCAATATGCAACCATTCTAATAAAGTTTTTATTCTGTTTATGTTTAGCCGCATTAAACAGAAATCTACCCGAAAAACGATATAATTTTTCCCAAAATATATTTGTGACGGTGGCTTGTTTTAGGTTTTCCTCGCTAAAACTATCCATTCCAGTTTTCTGTCTTTCTATAAACAATTTATTAACATAACTGGCTAGTTTTTTTCGCCGTATGCCCAAACTATTGAACGTATTCCCAACTCTGTTTATCCGATACTCCAATCCAAAATAGGTTTCAAGATTGGTATATTTTAATTTTGCTGAAGTCATACGCAGTAAAAAATCACGATCTTCCGCACCCGAAAGTTCACGGTAGCCATTTAGCTTGGTATAAACACTTTTTCTTGCCACCCATATATGAGCAACAAGCGTGTGATACATTGTCAACTTCATCAACAACTCCTGTTCTGAAAACTTAATTAATCGACCTATTTCCATGCCATTTTCATCTATTGAAATCAGACTACATCCCACCAAATCATAGTCAGGATTCGATTCTAAAAAAGCGACTTGTTTTTCTATTCTGTCCAGTGCCGATATATCATCTCCATCCATGCGTGCAATGTATTCGCCTTGAGCCAACGACAAAGCACGATTAAGCGTTTTCACGATCTTTAAGTTTCTCTCATTTTTATAAAGTTTAATGCGGGAGTCTTGAATGGCTAAATCCGCGACTATCTGATAGGTGGCATCACTTGAGCCGTCATCAATAACGATAATCTCTAAATGCTTATAGGTTTGGTCGATGATGCTGACGATTGCCTGTTCGACAAACTTCTCGACGTTGTAAACCGGGATGATGACCGATACTAATTTATCGCTCATAGTTGTATTTTTGTTGTATTTTTCCATGCGTGATACGGTTTAGCTTAAAGTGGAAAACCTAACCCCTAAATCCCCCTTGTCAGGGGGACTTGTCACTCAGTCCCCCGCAAGTTTGACAAACACCTGTTCCCACATCCCAGCAATTTTTTCCATAGATAGCCTCTCTCTAATTTCAATGGCACGAGTAGCGTATTGTTGACGCAATGCCTTGTCACTCATTAAAGTCGCCAACGCCTCGACCAATGCGCCCTGATTATTCTGTGGCACTAACAAGCCATCAACCTCATGGCGAATGATGTCACGCGGACCGGTATCGCAATCAACGCTCACAACCGGCAAACCATACGCCATTGCTTCGCATAAGGTATTGCCAAACCCCTCAAAAAGAGAACTCATGACATACAAATCTGCCGCTGCATACCAATCGCCGAGATTGCCGACTGCCCCTGGTAATGAAACACATTGTTCTAAATCGAGTGCCGAGCGTCTCTTTTCCAAAGCATCACGCGCGACACCTTCGCCAAGAATGGTCAAATGCCAATCTGGAAACTGTGCGACTAATTCTGTGAACGCCGATAACAGACGTTCAAAGCCTTTTTGTGGCACCAACCGTCCCACTGCTATAAGGTTAAAACGATTGCTGGACAAATCAGGACGAACTTTGGGCGAATGCGATGGTATAGGATAAGTAACCGCATTGGCAATGATGGGCACATCTTTGACATTGGTCTGTTTCTTTAACCAATCTGCAGTTTCAGTGGTTAATGCAGTAACCGCATCTAAATGCCCATAAGTATGGCGGCGCAACCACTCATCCACATTACCCTCATGGTCCATAGGGGGATGAATATGCTCTGAACCGATCACAGTGATACCCAGCTCTTTTGCGGCCATGGCGAGCAAGATATTGGCACCGACCATCATGGCAAGTGCTACTTCGGGTTGTTGCTGTTTGAGTATGTTGCGTAAGGTTTTTATACGCCGATAAGTACGTTTGATTGTATTTAATGGGGTATGACTGCCGCTAGGATGGGACAAGGCGATGCGTTCAATCGCTGGGTGAAGCTCGTAGAAATCCGGTGCCTCCCCTATCGTGGTAACCAGGGTTATGCGCCAGCCTTTTTCGGCCCAATAATTGGCAAGATTTGCGGTAACGCGCTCGGCGCCGCCTAACCTGAGGCTATAGATGGATATGAGGAGATGCATGTTTTTTCGTCTAGTGGTTTGAGTTCATTCAAGATGGATAATCGATAATTATTTTCCATCCAAATACGATCATCCTTGTTGTGCAGCGAATCTAATGGCGAAAAGACCGTCGGGGTATGATCCTCTGCCGTAATATCATAGTGGTCGCCACCGAATGCCTTGGTCAAGCAATACTATTGACGCGCTCTTATCAAAAGCAAACACCTGCGCACCAGCATATTTACGAAATTGCGCCGCCAATAACGCCAGTAATGTTGGTTTGCCTGACATTTATGGGTGAATGAGGTAGATTAGGGGCATATTCGCCTGACAGGGTTAACATTGTAAACAAATCGTCGCCAAAACTCAAAACATACGTTGATATGAGCAGATAATGACAGCATTACTAAATTCTTTCTTAACGCATCTGAACTCAGCCGTATTCGTCCTGCTTGTTATTCTGAGTGTCGTATATTATCTGACTTAATAGAGCAGAGCAAATAACTGCGTCTTGGCGACACAAAGAACACCGCCGATGCCGAAAACTTGCTGAAGACAGGCTTAGGTTAGATGGTAATTAGATAATTCTTTGTGGATTATTCAAAGGTCTCGATGATATAATTTGGGCAAAAGAAAACCTTGATTTTATTGGCAATATGACATTCATAGAATACGACGGAGCAACCCCAGAGCAGGAAGAAATGTATTTAATGAGTTTGTGTCAACACAATATTATTGCAAACAGTTCCTTTAGTTGGTGGGGTGCATGGCTTAATCAAAACCTCAATAAAATCATTATCGCACCACAAAATTGGTTTAATGATGTCTCTCTGGATACATAAAGATATCATTCCAAATGAATGGATTCGGTTATGAATAATCCCTTAATATCGGTGGTGATGTCTGCTTATAATGCAGAAAAGTTTGTTGCCCGAGCTATTCAATCAATTCTCAGTCAATCCTATGGTAATTTTGAATTTATCATTATCAACGATGGCTCGACGGATAAAACAAGTCAAATTATTCAAGGGTTTACTGATGATAGAATCATTTTTATAAACAAAAAGCAAAATGCTGGAATTTCTTTAGCAAGAAATGACGGGTTGAATATCGCAACAGGTGAATATATTGCTGTAGTCGATGCCGATGATGAAAGTTTACCCGAACGGTTTAATTTGCAGATTGATTTTATGGAAAAAAATCAAGACATTGATGTATTGGGGACGGCAATGTTTTTTGTTGTAAATAACAAAAAAAAACTACTCAGCCGGCCCGAATTACATGAACAATGCTTGCATTATCTTGTTGTTAATCCATGCTGTTTTCATCCTACGGTAATGATCAGAAAAACAGCGCTAAACAATATGGAATACGACTTGAAATATCGGAGTGCAGTGGATTATAAATTATGGGTAGACTTGGCAAAAAATGGAGCAAAATTTGCTAACCTACAAACCCCATTACTGAATTACCATTGGCACGGCAACAACATTTCAATTACAAAAAGAAATGAACAAATAGAATATGCGAATATGGCACGAAAAGACTATATGGCGTATTTTCTTGGCAGTGATACGGACGGATATGCCGAATTGTTGTTTGATGCGAATAAACCAGCGTCATTACAAGAATTAAGTCAATTTTACGACAGCATAGCGAAAAACAAAAAACGACCAATGTTGAGATTTTTTAGAATATATATACAGGAGAACATATGTTCAATTGATTACCAGTTTAAGCACCGCGTTAAAATTCTCTTACTCTTCTATTATCTGGCATATAAAATTAAGGCTCCTCAATGTTTCGAGTGGATAATGTTTCGAGTGGATTAGGTGATGTTTAGGATCTGCCCAACGGGGCTTACGATGATATCAATCATAACAATGAAGTTCTGGTTTGTTCGGTAGCCACGTGCCCTTGCTCTGGCCGCCTGAAATAGGCTGTTCAAACCTTCCAACCGGGCATTTGTATAGGTCGTCCAGCGACGAACAAGCCGTTCAGCATGTCGCTCTCGTGTCGCTATAGCCTTTCTCATGGGTTCAAATATAGGCTCATCACCCATTAGGCTACAGCGCACTTAATAAAGTGGGTCATCCTCCAACGGGCCGCTTGAGGCGTATTGGCAACCCTAATCCAGGAGCCGCTTTTCTTTCACTTGCCAAGCCACAGACGAGACGGTGCAAGAATCTAATATTCGTCGTTCCTGCGAAAGCAGGAACCCCGTAAAACAATCAAACCCGCAAGGGTTTTCCACCTGTAATGCGATTGAGTAGGATTTCTTGCACAGTCGCAGACGGATGGGTGCCAGCGTCAATGAGTGGTTGCCGTGCGGCAGGCTGGTTCACCGTTAAAGGTGCGCCCCCCTTTCTTCTGTTGGTCATCATGAGCCGGACACAATTTTGCGCAGTTTGGGCATTGAAACGGTGTGCCCCTCTCCGTTCCAAGGTTTAATTGAAGTTCGTTTGGAGAGGCTTCGATGTCAAGATGCTGGTCAAGTAATTTCCACGGCGAGGCCAGGCCAAGGTCGAGCATTAAGACATCATTTTGCTGCATCCGTTTTCCTGAAAAGGGCTAAACTGAAACACTACCTAATCCACTCGAAACGTCGAGGAACCGGATTAGTGAATCTGCCAAACCTTTCCGTCTATCTCAAAATGCTGGCTTGCCTGTAATCGGAATTGACATGAATTATCAATAACGATGATCTCTAAGTGCTTATAGGTCTGCTTGATGATGCTGGCAATCGCCTGTTCGACAAACTTTTCGACGTTGTAAACCGGAATGATTACCGATACTAATTTATCGCTCATAGTTGTATTTTTCCATTCTTGATATGGTTTAGCTTAAACAGGAAAAAGGCTGGGCACAAACGGAGATTGACCATCATAAACCAATTATTTAGCGGAGGAAAAAGCTGAACAGTGCAACTATCACACCTACGCCGCCCATCGTCAAGCCAACCATCCATTTGATTAGGTGGGCTTCTATTTTAGCCAACGCTTTATCGAGTTCCAATTTTGTAACCGGATTGGAATTGAGCAGGTCAGCTTGAGATTCGGCAAGTGCTTCGGCTTGTTGCTCAGGCATGCCAGCCGCCGTCATACGTTTGACAAAACGGTGGGTATCAAAGGCGATTGCGTTAGAAGGCATGTATGGACTTTAATCGCAAATGGTTAATCTGAAGATTCTTTTGTGTTCTTAATCTTGCGCGTGATTATTGCGCAACAAGATAAGAACTAAAACAGCCAATGGTAACTATGACCCCTAAAGTCAATGGAAGCCACCAACTGATACTCTGTTTCAAGCCATCCACCGCCGCCACTAATGCCGCCAGTGTACGCATCATATCTGTCTGAGACGTACTCATCAAAACAGGTTTAGTGAAATCATTATTCAGGCGGAGGGTCACCGAACAGTGCAGGGATAGCAACAACCAGAAAGACTATAGTAACTACGGCATAGAACAGCATAATTATTTTCCTCTGTTATAAATACCAATCAACCACAGTATACACCCAAGAGCGGTAAAATATAGCGCTTGACTGCTATTAATATGGCCTTCAAGAAATAACCCCATCATACCGGCTAAGAACATTAGCCCACCAATCTTGCGTGCATCCTCTTTCGCGGCTTCTTTATCAACGGGTATTCTCAGTTTGATTTTCATTTCATTTCAATCGACGCGCGTCGTGTGATTGGATGGAGGGTATTTATGCTTTCCTTCAAGATACAGACCGATCAGCATGATAATCATCAGCGGAACCGCAGCGGCTATGGCAACCCGTAATACTGGATTCATTTTTCATCCCTCTCTTTGAAGACTCGAAGTTAGAATTAAAAGTACCAATACCAATCAAACGCCGAATAGATATTGCCCCCACATTTCCAAAAAAACCCTGAACCAAACCACCGGCAATTATGACGACACCAACCTGATTAGCCGCAGTCTGGATTTTCTCGAAATCCATTCTCATTCCCGAATCGTACCCGCTTTTTCCCCTCTATTTTCGGTCAAATCAGTTAGTTATCCACACCGGGCTATAAGGAATACGGAAACTGCTCGCTATGTGTCGAGACCGTTTGTGTCCGGGCCACGCCGCGTCAACCCATAGGGGGCTTAATCGAAATCGAACCCATACGCCGAGTTTTCCAAGTGCTTCACTTAAGCCCTGAATATGTGAGCGTACTGGCTTTGCACCGTGAAAACCGGTTGCATACTTAAGGCCCACGCCATCGGCACTGGTATCCTGGGAAACCACCAGCAGTTCCTTTACCCCGGCACTGACCAGAACCTCAGCTTCGGCAAGTACCGATTCGGCCGGGCGACTCACCAGGTCACCTCGCATTTGCGGAATAATACAAAAAGAACAGCGGCGGTTGCAGCCTTCAGAAATCTTCAAATAGGCATAGTGACGGGGTGTTAGCTTTAGCCCCCTGGAGGCACCAGATCAATATAGGGGTCGTGAGTGGGCGGTATGTGATGATGAACCGCTTGCATCACCTCATCGGGGGCATGGGGGCCGGTAACCGCCAATCCATTCGGATACGCATCCTTAACGATATCACCCTTCGCCTCCAGACAACCGGTGACAATGACTTTGCCATTCTCAGCCAGTGCCTCGCCAATGGCTTCCAGGGATTCTTCGATTGCGGCATCTATAAAACCGCAGGTATTGACAATGACCAGATCAGCACCATCATATTGATTTGACATCTCATACCCCTGAACCCGCAGCTCGGTGAGAATTCGCTCCGAATCAACTGTAGCCTTGGCACAACCCAAACTGACAAAGCCAACTTTTCCCGGACTGATGTTTGCTTGTGTCATTGCGCTTTTCTGTTCATCAGTATAATTCCGATTCCAGCCCCATCTGATGTTTGATCGCACTTCCAAGTTCTTCCACTGAGTAGGCGGTCGAGTCGGTATGGGGAATGTTGTAGCGCGTGTACATCCGCATTGCCGCGGCAACATCAGACTTGCATTGCACAAACGACGCATAACGACTGTCTGGACGGCGTTCGGAGCGGATTTGCTGCAGGCGTATCGGATCGATTGTCAAACCAAATACCTTTTCACGGTTTTTTACTATCGCATCCGGCAAATCTTCTTTTTCGAAATCGTCTTCTGTCAAAGGATAATTCGCCGCGTGAAAACCAAAGTGCATAGCCAGATACAGACAGGTTGGCGTCTTTCCTGAGCGCGATACGCCAAGCAGAATCATGGTTGCATTGTCGTAGTCTTTTCCATGCAGCCCGTCATCACAACGTAACGCGTAATTAACGGCGTTAATTCGCTTGTGATACCAGTGCGCATTCGCCATACCATGCGCTTGCCCCGGCTGATGAGAAGAGGTTTGGCCTAACGCGGTTTCGATTCGCCCAATGAAAGGATCGAACAAATCGAATAATTCCGCATTGGCTTTAGCCAGCATAACATTCAAAGAATCCTCTACAAATGTTGCAAACACCAATGCTCGCAACCCCGTCTCCAGTCGAGCAGCGTTGATGGCTTCGATGGCTTGTAAAATCTTCTCTGGAGAATCCACAAACGGCAGAGACGTTTGTCTGAAACGGGTCTCAGGAAACTGACTCAACAGCGTATGCGCCATTGTCTCTGCCGTTAAACCACTTCGGTCAGAAATGATAAAAACGGGCTGTTGTACAGATTTTTCCATCTGGCGAGATCGGTGCGGGCGGTTTTTGATAGCCCGATTGTAGTCTATCAGCAATGGTTATACCGACTTCTTCAGGATCAGATTTATGGTTTGCGTTATCTCTGTTATGATCCCTGGTTTTTCGACGAGCGTCAGTTGTGAGCAAAAACATTCTGTGGTTTTCTGAACTTGGCATGGATGATGTGCCGCGTGTTGGCGGTAAAAATGCCTCACTGGGGGAAATGATTTCAAACCTGTCGCGGGCGGGAATAGCTGTTCCAAATGGATTTGCCACGACGGCGGATGCTTTTCGTCAGTTTCTGCAATTTCAAAACCTCGATGAAAAAATATACGCGCTGCTGGGTTCGCTGGAGGTCGAAAATGTCAACCAATTACAGGCAACGGGTTCGGCTATCCGCGAAATGATGATGCGCCATCCGCTTGCCGAGGATCTTGCGACCGATATCAAGGTCGCCTACACCGCTTTAACAAAAGGCGGCCAATCTGACGTAGCGGTTCGTTCATCAGCAACCGCCGAAGATTTACCCGACGCTTCTTTTGCGGGTCAACAGGAAACTTTTCTAAACGTTTCTGGTATCGATGATGTGCTTGTTTGTATTCGAGAGGTTTTTGCGTCGCTGTTCAATGATCGTGCAATTGCTTACCGTGTACATCAGGGGTTCGATCATACCGATGTTGCGCTTTCCGCCGGAATACAGCGTATGGTTCGAAGTGATCAGGGCTCCAGTGGCGTTATGTTTACGATTGATACTGAATCCGGTTTTGAAGATACGGTGTTTATTACCTCATCCTGGGGGCTCGGAGAATGCGTTGTCCAGGGCGCTGTCAACCCGGACGAATTTTATGTACACAAGCCTACGTTAGCGAAAAATCGACCCGCTATCTTACGCCGGACTCGTGGTTCCAAGCAGATAAAAATGATCTATGCTGATTCGGCTTCTCGTGAGAAAGTCGAAATCATTAAGGTTGACGAATCCGATCAATTGCGTTTCTCGATAAGCGATGATGAGGTTGGCGCTCTGGCTAATATGGCGATAACCATTGAGAAACACTACCAGCGGCCAATGGATATAGAATGGGGCAAAGACGGCGTTAGCGGAGAACTGATGATTCTTCAGGCGCGGCCGGAAACTGTCGAAAGTCGTGCAAACGTCAATACGCTTGAACGCTATACCATGCGTGAACACAGCGAAGTATTGGTGGAAGGAAGGAGTATCGGTCAAAGAATCGGGGCTGGAAAAGTCCGTCTGGTATCCGCTATCGGAGAGCTTGATAAAGTTCAGCCCGGCGATATTCTGGTCACCGATATGACCGACCCGGATTGGGAACCGGTGATGAAGCGCGCATCTGCCATTGTCACCAACCGCGGTGGGCGAACCTGCCACGCCGCTATTATCGCCCGAGAGCTTGGTGTGCCTGCGGTGGTCGGGTGTGAAAATGCGACAACCCGATTATCGGATGGCATGGATGCAACGGTGTCATGCGCCGAAGGTGATACCGGATTTGTTTATAACGGCCAGCTCAAGTTTGAGATCGTAAAAACTGATCTCGGGAAAATGCCGCAAATCCCATTCGATATTTACATGAATATCGGTAATCCAGAGCGCGCATTTTCTCTATCCCGTATTCCCAACTCCGGGGTTGGTCTCGCACGACTCGAATTCATCATCAACCATACCATTGGCATACACCCTCAGGCATTGTTCGAGTTTGACAAAATGCCGGACGAAACCCGAAAAGTGATTAATCATCGGATTTCTGGATATGCCAGCCCTGTCAGTTTCTACGTTGAAAAACTGGTTGAAGGAATCAGTTCTCTAGGTGCCGCATTTCACCCCAAACCGGTAATTGTTCGACTATCAGATTTTAAATCGAATGAATACGCCAATCTTGTGGGCGGCGAGCACTTTGAACCGATTGAAGAAAACCCGATGCTGGGCTACCGTGGCGCGTCACGCTATGTTTCGAGTGCTTTTAGGCGTTGCTTCGATCTCGAATGTCAGGCGCTTAAAAAAGTACGCGATGAGATGGCGCTGAGCAATATTCAGGTGATGGTGCCGTTTGTTCGAACCGTCGGTCAGGCTCAGGAAGTCCTGGCTTTACTGGCTGAAAATGGCCTGAAACGAGGCGACAACGGTTTAAAGGTGATTATGATGTGTGAAATCCCATCCAACGCAATCCTGGCGAATCAGTTTCTCGAGCACTTTGACGGATTTTCCATTGGCTCAAATGACCTGACCCAGTTTACCCTGGGGTTGGACCGCGATTCCGCTATCATTGCTCATCTGTTTGACGAACGCGATGCCGCGGTAAAATCAATGATGTCACTGGCCATTCAAGCCTGCCGTAAAATGGGCAAATATATCGGAATTTGTGGGCAAGGCCCTTCTGATCACCCGGATCTGGCACGCTGGCTGGTAGAACAGGGCATAGATAGTGTTTCCTTGAATCCCGATACGGTAATCGATACCTGGTTGTTTCTTGCTGAGCAGAAAAACTAGCATCGGCAACTGGAACTGCTGCATCTGCGAATATTAACCCGACTCAGGGAGTCAAGACATTGCATTTTGACAGTGTATTTTGCCCATCGCCAGTGGAATGTGCTGGCCACAATGAAACGACATTAACATGCCATTAGAAATTATCATTCTCGCTGCCGGAAAAGGCACTCGCATGCGTTCATCTACGCCCAAGGTCTTGCACCGGATTGGTGGCAAGCCGCTGTTGCAACATATTCTCGAAACAACGCGAAAACTGAAGCCTGCGAAAACTCACATTGTTGTGGGTCACGGCAAAGATCAGGTAATCGATACAATCTGGAATGCGATGTCGAATAAACAAGAGGCCATAACAAAAGAGTTTAACTGGGTGGAACAGCGTGAACCGTTAGGAACCGGCCATGCGGTGATGCAGGCGCTGCCAAAGGTTAAGCGAAATTCTACGGTATTAATACTCAATGGCGATACGCCGCTGATTTCGGCGAAAACGCTTCGACGAATTTCAAACATCAAAAATTCGCTTAAACTGTTAACGGTGGCGCTTGATAATCCCACCGGGATGGGTCGGATTTTACGTAACGATAAAGGCAAAGTAATCGCTATCGTTGAAGAAAAAGATGCGAACAAATCGCAGAAAAATATCCGCGAAACCAACACCAACTGTGTTGCGGCAAATGCGCAACAATTGCAGCGTTGGCTTGTCGGCCTTGATTGTGAAAACGCTCAAAAAGAATACTATCTTACCGATGCCATCGCAGCGGCGGTTGATGATGGTATCGAAGTTCGGTCTGTGTCAGCGGATACGGTTAGTGAAACGCTGGGAGTCAACAGTAAGATCGACCTCGCAAATCTGGAGCGTATCTACCAATCAGGGCAAGCTCATTTGTTAATGAAAAACGGGGTTACCGTTATGGATCCCAGCCGCATCGATGTTCGCGGTTCCTGTACATTTGGTAATGATTGTTTGATCGATATCAATGTAATATTCGAAGGCAGTGTTAAGGTTGGGAATGAGGTTGTGATTGGTCCGAATACGGTTATTCGAAACGCTAGAATTGGCGATGGTACTGTAGTCGAAGCAAACTCGGTGATTGACGATGCGGTTATTGGCAAAAATTGTAATATCGGGCCATTCGCGCGCATTCGCCCTCAAACCATACTCGACAGCAACGTACGAATTGGTAATTTTGTTGAAACCAAGAAAAGCGATATCGGCTCGGGCAGCAAGGTGAATCATCTCAGTTACGTCGGTGACAGTGAGGTTGGCAAAGATGTGAACATCGGCGCAGGTGTCATTACCTGTAATTATGATGGTGCCAACAAGCATAAAACCCGAATTGGTGATGACGTTTTTGTTGGCTCAGACAGTCAGTTGGTTGCGCCAGTGAAAATTGGCCGCGGCGCGACAATTGGTGCCGGATCAACCATAACGGATGATGTGACTGCAGAGAGTTTAGCGGTAAGTCGTAATCGACAGCGGGCAATTAAAAACTGGCGGCGGCCGAAAAAACAGCCTTGATGTCACTAACCCCGATAATCATTAAGAGATAGATTAAAGCCATGTGTGGAATAGTCGGTGCTGTTGCAAAATCAGATGTCATGCCGGTATTGCTGAATGGGCTTCGCAGACTGGAGTATCGCGGATATGACTCTGCTGGCGTTGCCGTAATCGACTCCAGCCAACAGATTTCCAGGATACGCAGCGTTGGCAAAATCATGGAATTGGAGCGCGCGATTGGTTCTTCAGGCGTGATTCAAGGCACTACCGGTATCGCCCATACCCGCTGGGCAACTCACGGCCCGCCAACTGAGATAAATGCTCATCCGCATATGAGCGGCGAACATTTGGCTCTCGTTTGTAACGGAATTGTTGAAAATCACGACGAACTTCGCCAGGCACTCATTGCCAAGGGAGTGGTTTTTCACTCCGATACCGATACCGAAGTCATTGTTAATCAGATTGATCAGTATATCCAATCGGGAATGGATTTATTGGACGCGGTTAAAGCAACTACTGCTATGCTGGAGGGTGCGTATGCGATTGGCGTGCTCAGCGCTCACGAACCAAACCGACTTGTTGGCGCCAGAAGAGGCTCTCCCCTGGTTGTCGGTATTGGCGATAACGAAGCCTTTATCGCGTCGGACATGTCAGCACTCATCTCAGTAACACGTGATTTTTTTATTCTGGAAAATGGTGACATTGTTGATATACAAGGTGATCAAATTGCCATTATCGACCAGTCAGGGAGACCGCAGTTTCGTGAGAAAAAAACCAGCAATCTTTCAGCCGAGGCAGCGGAATTAGGCGAATATCGACACTATATGTCGAAGGAAATTCACGAACAGGGTGTCGCCATTGCTGATACTTTGGAAGGACGCATTACCGGCACGCGTGTTCTGGAAGCCAGTTTTGGCATCGAAGCTGAACCGATTTTTGATCAGACACAATCGGTGCAAATCATAGCTTGCGGCACGAGCTTTCATGCCGGGCTGGTTGCGAGGCATTGGTTCGAGGATTTTGCAATTCCCTGTCAGGTGGAGATTGCCAGTGAATTTCATTCGCGCAGCCACGCCGTACCTAAGAACTGCCTGGTGGTAACGCTGTCTCAATCCGGTGAAACCATCGACACGCTGTCTGCACTCGGCTATGCTAAAAAACTGGGTTATGGTCACAGTCTGACCATCTGTAACGCCCCGGAAAGCTCGCTGGTCAGGGAATCTGATCTTGTTTTTATGACGCATGCCGGACCCGAAATCGGCGTCGCCTCGACCAAAGCATTCACCACTCAGCTCGCGGCACTCAGGCTGCTCGCCATATCACTCGGCCGACGTTTCAATATGAACGAAACGGATGAAGCAAGATTGGTTAAGGAATTGCGTGAGTTACCGGGGAAAGTGGAACAAGCCCTACAACTTGAACCCGTCATTCAGGCAATCGCCGAGCAATTTGCCGATAAACAGCATGCCCTTTTTCTGGGCCGTGGCGCGCATTATCCTATCGCTCTGGAAGGCGCATTAAAACTCAAGGAGATTTCCTATATTCATGCAGAAGCCTACCCCGCCGGCGAACTCAAACACGGCCCGTTAGCACTGGTTGACAATGATATGCCGGTAATCTCCGTTGCACCAAATGACAAGCTGCTAAGCAAACTCCGGGGAAACATCGAAGAAGTTCGTGCGCGCGGCGGCAAATTAATCGTATTTGCCGATTCAAGTGCAAAAATGGTTGACCAGGAAAACCTCCAGGTCATTAATGTTGCACCGGTAGATAACTCCATCGCACCCATTATATTTACGATTCCCCTTCAGTTGCTGTCGTATCACGTCGCATTAATCAAGGGAACAGATGTCGATAAGCCGCGAAATCTGGCGAAATCGGTAACAGTGGAGTAAAGAATAACTGGAAAAATTCCCGGCTTCACCCTGCATCAACCATTTTACTCGGCGTTATCGATAGAAAAAGTAATCTGGTAAAATCCCTGATGCCTTGCCGCATCCATCGCTTTAACCACGGCTTCATGCGGTGTCTGCCTGTCTGCACGAATCAAAACAACTGGATCTGTCATATTTCGTGCCGCCTGTTTCAACGTTCTTTGTAACGTTTTGTGACTTGAATTAATGAGCTCTCTCGGCGCGTCGTCATCGGCGCCTTTTACCGCGTATTCTCCAAATTCCGTAATCTGGACAGTTAAAAACCGATCTTCAGGATTTGATTTCTCTGCTGATGTTGCTTCTGGCAGCTGTAGCCTGATCTGCGCCTCTTTTGAAAAAGTCGTTGTTACCATAAAGAAAATCAGCAACAAAAACACAACGTCTATCAACGGCGTCAGATTTATTTCTGACTCGATATCGGTTTGTCTTGCCCTGAAATTCATTGCTCGCTATCGGAAACTTTCCAGGCCTTTTGGTTTTTTTGCAAAATTTTCATAAAGCGTAAAGCCTGCTGTTCCATGTCCACTGTAAGCTCATTAACACGACCTCGAAAATACCGATGAAACATTAAACTTGGAATGCCCACAGACAATCCGGCAGCCGTCGTTACCAGTGCCTCTGAAATTCCTTCTGCCAGCGCTTGAGGATCGCCTACGCCAAAAGTCGTTATTGCAGAAAAAACTTTTATCATGCCAATGACCGTGCCAAGTAGCCCGAGCAAAGGCGTAACCGCCGCTATCGTCCCTAAAGTCTGCAAATGTTTTTCAAGGTCATGCACAACATGGCGGCCTGCTTCTTCTACCGCTTCTTTAACTACGACGCGATGTTGATTTGGATTTTTTAAGCCCGCAGCCAATACCTGACCGAGAGGCGAATGCTCTTCAATTTCGTGTATGGTTTTACTGTCAAGACTTCCTTTTTTTAACAACTTCCCCACTTTTTCCGTTAACGCCGCAGGTGCGATATTATTGGTTCGCAATGAAGCGAAACGCTCAATAACAATGGCAAGCGCAATAACGGAACATAACAGGATTGGCCAAATTAAAAATCCGCCCGCCCTTAGCAATTCAAACATACCAACTCTACTATCACGTATTTTTTTGAGGAATGCCGAGTCTACACAAATGAATCCTTAAATTCCATGGCTCAATATTCAGGGGTTTGATAAACCCGATCAATCACAAAATTACAAAATTTATCGTTATACTCGGTGCGGTTGTGCCCAATATTGGCAACATAAATAACGGGGATCAGATACATCCATAGCTGAACCAGGTACGCTATGATATCCAGACACAGAAAGACATAGAATCAGAGCCATGATCAAACCACCTGCTATTTTAATAATTAGTGCGCTGCTTTTGCTTTCCGGTTGCGGTGTGAAAGACAAAACGGCTGATATGAAAAATCCGGGCTTTCGGGGATCTTCCGACACCAATGCTGGGGGCGATGGCAATACCAGGGAACTAACAGGAATGCTGCAGGTGGTTGATGCGGCCAAATGCCCGCTTGCGGAAGGCTGCGGCCCGCGCTTCAGTTTGTTGGGTAGCGATTTGAAATCACAGATTGAGGTGGAGGGTGACATCAAACCGGAGCATGCAAGATTAATTCTTTCTGTCGTCGGAGAACCGGGTCCATTGGCCGATGATCGGGTTGGAACATCGGGCTATGAACGAATCAATACAACGATTAAAATCAGCCAATATCGCCTGCGTTCATCGATTCCGTACTACCCGTTTTTGGTCGAAAAAGCAGCCGAGTTTAGCGCACAAAACTTTGGTTGCGAGGTGCTTTGGGATAAAACGTATTCGTGGACTATCGAACAGGATATTCCGTTACTGTCGGTGAAAATGACCGATACGTTCGCGGCTACTCCTCAGCCATGGATTGAATTGACCTACAATGGGTCTAGCGGTGAATTTGTGGATTCCGAAACCAGTTCAGACAACATAACACCTTGCGCTTATGATGTGAATTCAAGTCAAGCTGATTAACGCCATTGAGTCTGTACGCTGATATTTACGATATTGTCCGCCGTATCCCAACGGGATCAGTGACGACCTATGGGCGAGTGGCAAAGATTGTAAATTGTGGTGCACGCCAGGTGGGATACGCGATGGCGGCCATTCCAGAAGGAGTCGATGTGCCATGGCACAGGGTTGTCAACAGCAGAGGCGAAATAAGCGCAAGAAACGATGGCAACGGCGATAGCGCACAAAAAAGGCTGCTCATTTCTGAAGGCATTATTTTCGACAAAAACGGTAAAATCGATTTTGAAAAATATTCTTGGGCAGAAGCCGAGCTTCCATTTTGGCCTGAAGACTTTGCGGATGATTTAAAAGTATGAACACGGATCCCGTAAAACCCGGTTATCTGCTATGGGTTGGCATTTTTTTACTGCAAATTTCTTGTATGCCTTCCAGCTTTGGCAAAAATTTGATTTCACTCATTGCCGTTGGCACCGATCGAGTTGTGCTGGAACTGGATGGCGAGCGAATTGTTTTGAGTAAGCAGGAACCTGTTTCCAATGGCGTAGCGCTTTTACACAGTGATGGCAGTAATGTTACCGTTCTTCATCTGGGAAGTGAACTGACATTAAACGTGGACAGCCATTCTGCATTGATTTATGCGGAGTCCCCAAGAGCGAACCCGATTGATCGGGAAAACAAGACCGCAACACTCTGGGCGGACTCCAGTGGTTTCTTTTTTGCAGAAGGACAGATAAACGGGCATTCGATCCATTTTCTTGTCGATACAGGGGCAGATATCGTTACCCTGAGCAGCACTTTGGCCGACCGCATTGGCATCAACTATCAGTCGGGAAAAGACGGCTACGCTTCCACTGCATCCGGCATAGCTCCGCTTAAAACAGTTTACCTGGAAAAACTTACCGTGGCCGGAATCACACAATATGACATCCAGATCAGCGTTGTTAGTGGTCATTTCCCCGATGTTCCCCTGCTCGGTGGTACTTTTCTGAATCACTTGAATATGAGTCGGGTGGGCAACAAAATGGAGTTGACTGCACCGTGACCGCACGGATTATCGTCAGCTCCGGGGAGCCCTCAGGCATCGGCCCGGATATCACACTTCAGGCATTATTGCAGGAATATGATGCTGAAATCGCGGTAGTCGGCTGCCCGAAACTTTTCAACCATCGTGCCCATACACTCGGGTTATCGTTTCAAATAAACAAATTGTCAGGCTCCAGCCCTATTCCGAACCACCGACCGGGCATTGTCAACCTGATATCAACAGAAACCCGGCAACCCGTTGCAGCCGGGGAGCTGAACACCGGGAACAGCCAATACGTTATCGATTGTATAAACCAGGCAACTGACGGTTGTTTGGATGACAAATTTGACGCCGTGGTCACTGCCCCTGTGCACAAGGGAATTATCAATGATGCCGGCATTGCGTTTAGCGGTCACACTGAATGGATTGCCAATCGCTGTGGGGGTTTTAGCCCGGTTATGATGCTGGCTGACACTAATTTAAGGGTTTGTCTGGCGACAACGCATCTCCCGCTATCCGCAGTTTCCGAGTCAATCACCAAAGACAGTTTACGAAAAGTGCTGCAAGTAATGCACACCGACCTAAGCCGTCTGTATGATATATCCGCTCCGAGGATAGCGGTTTGCGGACTGAACCCTCACGCTGGAGAGGGCGGGCACTTGGGAACGGAAGAAATCGATACCATTGAACCGACGATAAAAGAACTGCAACAACAGGGATTGAATTTGCTTGGCCCGGTTCCGGCAGACACGATTTTCACCCAGAATAACCTGAAAAATTTCGATGCTGTGCTCGCAATGTACCATGATCAGGGTCTGCCCGTTGTTAAACACAGCGGCTTTGGTGAGGTGGTTAATGTTACTTTGGGCATTCCTGTTATCAGAACATCGGTTGATCATGGCACTGCGCTGGATTTAGCTGGAACCGGACAAGCCAGTGAGAACAGCTTGATCGCAGCCATCAATCTTGCCATTCAGTTTGCCCATAATCGAACACCGGTTTGACTAAAATTATCCCGCGAAAACGATTCGCTCAGCATTTTTTGATCGATCAGTCGGTACTTGATCAAATGACCCGTTGTTTGGGCCTGGCCAGAGACGATCAGGTTGTTGAAATCGGACCCGGAACAGGTGTTTTAACCGAACGATTACTGCAACATCTGGATTTCCTTACCGTTGTGGAATTAGACAGGGATCTGGCAAAATTTCTAGCGAATAAATTTGCTTCGGAAAGCCTCAAAATTGTTCAGCAGGATATTTTAAATTTTGATCTTTCGAATTTATTTTCTTCATCCTCTCAATCAGATGAGGCGCAACTCCGTATTGTCGGCAACCTGCCCTACAATATTTCAACACCGCTGTTGTTTCATTTGATCGAGTCTATCGCAGTGATCAGAGACATGTTGTTTATGGTACAAAAAGAAGTCGCCCTCAGATTGTGCGCTAATCCTGGCGGGAAGCATTACGGCCGCCTTTCAGTGATGTCTCAGCTTTCGCTAAATTCGCAAATTCTATTTGAAGTCGCCCCCGCAGCCTTCAATCCACCACCGAAAGTAGACTCAGCCGTAGTTCGGCTAATTCCAAAACAGGAGAACGCCAGTATCAACGATATGATGCGGTTTAGGCAGCTTGTCAAAATGGCTTTTTCTCAGCGTCGAAAAACGTTGCGCAACTCACTCAAAAGTCTGGTCACGGAAGAGCAGTTTTTGCACGCCGATATTTCAAGCTCATGGCGAGCTGAAAATCTGGGCGTTGACGACTTTATCCGGTTAGCCAATACTTGACCCGGAAATTCCTGATCAGGGTAGTGTTGATGAAATTTTTTTCAAGGCAGCCAAAATCCAGTCTTCCGTTTCCTGGTTAATTTGCCGAATTTTCTTACCTTCAGTTTCGATTACCGGCCCGATAACCAGATCAATCACTCCGGGATATTTTAAAAAACTGTTTTTAGGCCAAAAAACCCCGGCGTTGTGCGCAACTGGGACAATATCCGCATTGGTTTTCGATGCCACAAATGCGCCTCCAGCCTGAAATTTTCCAGGCGACCCTGGAGACATTCGCGTCCCTTCAGGGTAGATCACCAACCAGCGGCCTTCATCGAGCCGGATCTTTCCCTCCCGGGTTAATACATCCAGGGCTCTGGTTTTTTGTGATCGATCGATGGCTATGGGCCTGTTCATTGCCAGTCCCCAGCCAAAAAATGGAATCCACAACAAGTTCCGTTTCAACAAATAAGATTGCGCCGGGAAAACCAGTTGAAAACACAATGTCTCCCAGGATGACTGGTGGTTGGCAATAATAATGGCCGGTTTATCTGGAATATTTTCCCTTCCAGTCACGCGATAGCGGATACCGCAGAGCCAGCCAAGCGTCCAGATATTGAATCTTGCCCATTGAGTGATCATTTTTGTTCTGCTCATCGCAGGCAGAAAAAAACACAACAATGCGGAAATGCAAATCACCATTGAACTTAGAATCTGTCCAAGCAGGTATAGAAGTGAACGTATAAAGATCATTGACTAGTTCACTTCAACACGGTCAGTGCGCAACAGGTAATCCACGTAAGCAGACAAATCATCAAAAACAGCAATCGGGATATCAGTGAGCCAATCGATATTGTTACGCTGAAGTTGTTGCTCTGTTTTTCGTCCTTTCCCGGTACGAACCAATATCGGCTTTGCCCCGGCCGCTGCGGCCGCTTCCAGATCCCGCATCGAATCTCCAACCGCAGGAACATCCGTTAAGCCACATTTACTTCTCTCGGATAACTCCTGAAACATACCGGGGTCAGGTTTTCGGCAACTGCAATTTGCTTCTGCATTGTGTGGGCAGAAAAATATTGCACTGATTTCTCCACCATAGTGATTCAGCTCGTCAAGCAATTTCTGGTGAATACGATTCAGCGTATCGATTGAAAAATATCCTCGTGAAATGCCTGACTGGTTAGTCATAATCACCACTCGGTAATCCTCCCGACACAAACGCGCAATGGCTTCCAGACTACCGGGAATTGCGTGCCACTCTTCGGGAGATTTAATAAATTGCGCTGAATCGTGATTGATAACACCGTCCCGATCAAGCACAACTATTTTTGTCATCTCCATGATTGCAGTCAGTCCTGTTTAAATTCAGAAACCCGTATCCGTCCGTCGATAATTTTGCTGTCACGCTGCATGACTTTGTCCATCTTCTGCCAAAATGCTGATTTAAGATCAAAATCTGCGGCAATGGCATTTCCGATTAATAAAATCAGCAGATCGGCGCATTCTTCGGCCAATTCAGTCGTTGCTTTTCCCTTACTGACACAAGCAGAAATCTCACCGAGTTCTTCGGCCATTAAGGCAACGCGATAGACCATATCTTCACCACCATTTTCGTTAAAGTGGTGTTTGTTGTGAAACTCACGAACCCGAGTCAGCATCGATTCAAATGAATCAGGGTTCATCATTCCACCCGAATTTTGGCGATATCAGCCACGCCCAGAAACAGCTCTCGAATCATGCTGAGCAGGGTTAATCGATTATTGCGTATTGCCAAATTTTCATGCATCACCATGACGTTGTCAAAAAAAGCATCTACCGGCGCTTTAAGCCCGGCCAGCGCTTCCAGACCAGCAGCATAATCTCCGCCATCAAATGCCTGGGCAACTTCCCTTGATAACGTTAATGTTTTATCTGCCAGTTCACGTTCTGAGCTGTCTTCGAACAGCTTTTTCACCAATTTGGGCGAACCGTGCCAGTCTGCTTTTTCAAGCATATTCGCGATTCTTTTGTTAGCGGAAGCTAAAGATTCCGCCGACGATTTTCTTTTATTGAAAAATCGGGCAATCGCCTCAACACGAATGGAAAAATCCAGCGGGCTCGCAGGGGCACAGACTTCAACCGCAGCAAAATACTCCGGTTTATAGCCCATGGATTGAAGATACCCTTTTAGGCGTTCAACAATATACTGCTGCACCTGAGCCGCGATATTTTCATCAGTGCTAATTTTCTCCAGCGCGGATTTTCGATAGTTATCAAGCGCCTTCTCGAGCAGCGGTCGAAGCTCTAATTTGAGTTTACCTTCTATCAGAATTCTAAGAATACCCAGTGCCGCACGACGAAGCGCAAAAGGGTCTTTATCTCCGCTGGGGATTTCATTACACGCGAAGATACCAACCATGGTATCAATACGATCAGCCAGCGCCAGACAGTTCGCCAGCGCATTAGTCGGCAAAGTATCACCCGCGAAACGCGGTTTATAATGGTCCTCGATCGCGACAGCAACCGCTTTGTCCACCCCCTGATTCAGTGCGTAATAACGACCGATGGTGCCCTGAAGCTCGGGAAATTCACCCACCATATCTGTCACCAGATCAGTTTTACACAAGCTCGCCGCCCTGGAGGTTTTTTCAATGTCCGCCCCAATTTGACTGGCGATGTGTTCGGAAAGCTGCGTGACTCGTTGAACTTTGTCATAGATAGAGCCTAGCTTGAAATGAAACAACACCCCTTTCAAACTATCAATTCTTTGCTCCAGCGTTTGTTTTTGATCTGTGGTCCAGAAAAATTCCGCATCCGATAACCGTGCCCGAAGAACACGTTCATTTCCCTGGCGGACACGTTTCGGTGATTTACTTTTAATGTTACTGACTGCAATGAATTTCTGCAGCGGTTTATTCTTCTCGGTGGTGAGAAAGAAATATTTTTGATGATCCGCCATTGTGGAAACCAGGACTTCCCGCGGTAATGCCAAAAATCGGCAATCAAATTCACCCAGAAGTGCGACTGGCCACTCCACAAGCCCGGTCACTTCTTCCAGTAATGCCGGGTCAATGTCAGCTTTAGCGCTATTTTTTGAAGCCAGTCTCAGCACCTGTTTTTCAATCAAACCTTTTCGCGTCTGATAATCCGCTATTACAAAACCCGTTGTTTTAAGTGTATTCAGATAACGATCAGCGGATGCAACTCTGATTTTTCCGGGGCAATGGAAGCGATGACCCAGTGTGAATCGATTTGACTTTAATCCAAGAACAGCGGTTTTTACCAAATCACTTCCATACAATGCTAATAGCCAGTGAACTGGCCGAACAAATTCATCATCCTTATCGGCCCAACGCATTCGTTTTGGAATAGGCAGCGCTTTCACGCTCTCCGCCAAACACTTTGTTACCAGAATTCCAAGACTTTGCCCTTTTACTTTCTGGTTATAAGCCAGTCTCTCTCCTTTTTCAGTGGATACGGGCTTGAGTCTGGCAACGGAAACGCCGCAGGATCTTGCAAAACCTTCTGCTGCTGCAGTGGGCTTACCATCCGCATCATAGGCCACCTGAACCGCAGGGCCGATTCTCAGTTCCTTAGTATCCGGTTGTTTCGGTAATACGCCTTTCAACCAAACCGCTAATCTTCTTGGCGTGGCATACGCTCTGCAATGATCAGCGCTGTTCTCGATCATGCCCGCCGCAATCATTCCCTCATAAAAAGTTGAAGCGAATGCCTCGGACAACCTTAATAGCGCTTTAGGAGGCAGTTCTTCAGTACCCAGTTCAATCAATAGATTCCGGCGTCGCCCGGTTACGTTTTTCGACCGTGCCATTACTTCGCCTTCGCCTTCGCCTTCGCTTGTGCTTTTGCTTTTGTAGATTCGCTGCGTTTTTTCCTTTTTTTCTGGCCGCGCGGAAATCCAAGCTGTTCCCGGCTATCGTAGTACCCCTGAGCCACACCCCGTGCGAGATTGCGAACTCGAGCAATATAACGCGCCCTTTCGGTGACACCGATAGCGTGACGGGCATCGAGCAGGTTAAAACTATGGGATGCCGTTAGCACCTGCTCATAGGCCGGTAAAGGTAATTTTGCGACGAGTAATTTTTCCGCAATACGCTCCGCAGAATCGAACTGTTCGAACAGCACATCGACATCGGCATGTTCGAAATTATAGGTGGATTGCTCAATCTCATTTTGCCGGTAAATGTCACCGTAGGTGTATCTCCCTGATCCGCTGACGCCGTTGGTCCAAACCAGATCATATAGGGAATCCACTCCCTGAAGATACATTGCGATTCGTTCAAGACCATAGGTGATCTCGCCGGTTACGGGTTTACAATCGAGTCCGCCCACTTGCTGAAAGTAAGTGAACTGCGATACCTCCATTCCATTGAGCCAAATCTCCCAACCTAATCCCCATGCCCCCAGCGTGGGTGATTCCCAGTCATCTTCAACGAATCGTATGTCATCTTTTAGCATATCCAGTCCCAGACCGGATAACGACCCGAGATAAAGATCCTGAAAATTTTCAGGGGAAGGTTTCAGGACAACCTGAAACTGAAAATAATGCTGTAAACGGTTAGGGTTTTCACCGTATCGTCCATCTGCAGGGCGACGCGAGGGTTGCACGTACGCAGCCCGGATTGGCTCAGGGCCCACGGCAGCAAGAAACGTAGCCGGATGGAACGTGCCTGCACCTACCTCCATATCGTAGGGTTGCATTACGACACAGCCCTGGTCAGCCCAGTACTGCTGCAGCGTCATAATCAGTTGTTGAAATGTAATCATTAAAAAGCGGTATGGTTAATATCGACTGATTTCGAGCAGTTTATCGAGCGCCCGAAGTCTATCGTTTTTTAGACAGATTCGCATTACTGGAAGGTTTTTTTCCACCAAAACCGTATAGTCACCATCAGACTGCGCCTGATTTAATGTATCAAAACCATATGATTTTCCTGGAATAGAGAGTGATGTCAAATTTGACTGAATAATCTGAATAAACCCGCCAATCGCCGGACCGCCTTTATGAAGCTGACCAGTGGAATGCAGATACCGGGGCCCATAACCCAGCGTAACTGAACAATTCGTTTTCTCTGCGGCGGTCAAACAAAATGCGTTTAATTGATCATTAATAGCTGAATCCATCGGCAAATACGCCAATACCGCCAGATAGCGCGAATGGCCTGCCAGAATTTCAAGGAATTGGTCGCCAAAGTTCTGCCCTCCATCTTTCGACCAAGCGATTGCATCAGAAACCAGAATATCAAACTCATCCAGCTCGCTTGCCACTGTACTTTGTATCGGCTGCGGATGGCTAATCCGGGCACGAGCACTCACTTTTGCCTCTTCAACATCAGGCTGATCAAACGGATTGATTCCGATGCGTGACGCAGCCAGTGCGGTTGCCATTTGCCAACGCAGAAATTCAGCACCGATGTCGTAGCGGTCTTGCAGATTTATTTTTAGATCAGGGAGTTCAGACTCCGTTCTATCGCAGTTCCCGGGTTTTCCATTAATCTGCATCTCAATCAAAATACGGCTTTCAGCACTTCTGGAAAATTCTTCAAGCACGGGAAGCACCCCAAAGCCGTTTTTGCCGGTACTTTCTGCTACCAGTTGTTCGATCCAGATTGATAGCATGCTTATCTCAGGCGCTAATCTGAGTATCAACTGATTAATGCCATCCCTGCCCAACCGAGACATGAGGCCCGCCAAATCAGTTATTATGTCCGGATTCTGCTCACTATTTTCCTCAAACAGCCTGATCCTGGCCAATATTAAATCCAGATCAATTCCCAACAATGCTGCCGGGACAAGACCAAAATAGCTCAGTGCAGAATATCGCCCTCCAATATCGGGCGGATTCAGAAAAACCGCTCTAAACCCTTGCTCATCGGCATATTGCTCAAGCGCTGAACCAGGATCAGTAATTGCCACAAAATGGGACGCATAGTCTGAAACATTTTTTTCGAAACGGTGAAAAAAATACGCCATCAAATCCGCCGTTTCCACTGTCCCTCCGGATTTGCTCGAAACCATCACCAAAGTTTTATCGAGATCAATATCGAGTGCAAGTATTTGATCTGGACAGGTACTGTCGAGCACCTTTAGTTCCGGGTAGCCCGGTGCGCTTTCAAAAATGGTATAAAACACCTCCGCTGCCAGACTCGAGCCGCCCATCCCAAGTAATAAAACAGTTTCAACACTATTATTCTGAACAACATTATCGGCCCATTCTCGAATATCGGGAACGTGGTCTGTCATCCAGGGTAAAGCATCCAGCCACCCAAGACGGTCAGCAACTGACTCATCTGTTTGAGCACCGTCCCATAACGAAACGTCCTTGCGCTTAAGTCTTGCAACCCAATCCGCTGATACATTTTTTGACAGTGCAGGCCCGGTCACTTTATGTCCTTAAGCCCGCAATCGACCAACGCCAAACCGAATTTCTCTTTCAGCATGGGATTATTTTGCCAATTTTTCATAAAGCGATTCGCATCTTTTTGCACGGCCTGACGATGTTTCCAGCGAAATTGATGGCCCTTCGCCCCATCCAGATCAATAAAGTGCAAAGTGTCGCCAACCATTACCAGATTGGTCGCCTTCATATCACCGTGAGACAGTTTGTGCTTGAGCAGTATTTTAAAAGCCTGCTTTATCTGTATCACCACCCTGTCAACTGATTTTGAATCTGGATTTTCTTGCAGATACGGCATTAACGGCTTACCGTCGAGAAACTTTGTAACAAACCAGGATTTGCCCTTGAATGGACCTGAAGTCGATTCGACTGACGCCAAAGACTCCGCAACCGGAACCCCGGCTTCAATAAATGATTTGGACATTTGGAAACAATTTAATGCCCGACTTGTCTGAAAATTTCGCCTTAGTAAATGCCAGATATTTTTGGTGTTGTAACGTTTCACCACCACTTTACCCATATCGATTACAAGCGTTTGCAAAGTGGTTGTTTTATCATCTTTCAGTATTCTACGAGATGGCTCAAATCCTTCATCCGGGCTGGAACATAATTGTTTGAGGTCAGCACTCGCCAAATCGGGGCTGGCATACCAAATTTTTAGCGCCATGGCGAATCAGTTTAGATTAACAACTGCTTTAGGCGTTTCTTTTTGCACTAACGCCCAACGTTTTTCTGACTCATACAAATTGTCTCCCCGATACTTTACTCGCCGCCAAAACAACCGGTCTCCTGACAATGCCTCCTTGAGTGAACAAGATCGATATACTTTCATAAATCGAAACAAATCCCGATGGGTTAAACCGATATCCTTGCTCGAGAAGTAGAGCCCGGCAATATCTTTTACAACCCAGCGAGCAGGGGTGCGTTTTCGAATCTGCATACGGTGCAAATCAATGACGTAAAGCTGTGATTTCTGCGTATCAACATTTCCATCGGTGTAACCCCGGTTTAACAGCAAGTGACACAGGTAAAAGTCTCGATGATTTGCCCCGCTATTATGCATGTCGCGGGCAATCTGTGCGGTTCGGGTAATCAACCATCGTTTGAATTTAATTTCCTCAACAGTGCGCGGTGGCGATACGCTCCATTCGTCACACAACTCTTCAAGACTGACCGTATCAACAATTTCATCAGTCAGTATAAAAGAGCGGCGCTTTGCGGGATTTCCGCCAAGCGTTCCATATCCTGCAGCAGTTAACGTTTTTATACCCAGTCGGTTCAGGTGATGAATGCCGTGCCACTCGTTCATGGCACCCAATACCGGCATCCTGAAATACAATAGATTTTTTAGTATCTCCTGCCATCCAACTCCAGTATGGGTTTTCAAATAGAAAGATTTGTCCTTAATGTCGAATCGAACCGTTCTGCGCCCTGGTGCCTTACGAACTTCTTCGCCTTTTAGCGCCATGACCTGATCAAAAACCGAGCCCTGGGTAAAAGCGTCTTTTAGATCCCGGCGAATGTAGATGTGAGCATCATCAACTTCGCGAGTACGATGCTGTACTTGTCCGAGGGGCTTATTTTCGACCCATTTTTCAATGATATCTGTCACCGTCTCAGGCATTCGGTATAAGCTTGGATCCTGTCCGTACTCGAGGCCATTTTCATGCCAACGGATTCTCTCATCCGACAGCATCATTGTTTGTAATATTTCATTCAGTTGCTTTTGTTCAAACGGAGAACGCAGGATCATCCCGGCATTCGCTTTGGTGATATGCGGTGCAAAACCACAAACATCGGTTGCCAAAACCGGTAACCCCGCAGCAATTGCCTCGATTAAAACCGTACCAGCAGTCTCGTTATAAGCCGGATGAATGAGCAAATCACCGGCAGTCATGATTTCCAGAATATCATCCCTGCCACCCATAAACCGCACATGATCAGACAACTTCAACTTCGCAACCAGTCGTTGAAAACTGTGCTCACTGTCCTGTCCCACGACCAGTAGCCGAGTTTTATTTCTGAGTTCGTCCGGTAAAGACGCAACCGCTTTTATGGCTCTATCCAAGCCTTTTGTTTTAAATCCTGAGCCGATAAATAAAACAAGATTGTCCTCATCAGCGATCCCAAATTCTTTTCGTTTGTCGCGAAGCACCCAATCACGGGGCTGTTTTAGCTTCCTTCCACGATCCAGTGTCGGCGGTAACAGTTCAAAACGATTTTCCGGTGTCCCATAGTGTTGCTGATATACTCCTTTTTCACGCTCGGACAAAGAAAGAATCGTGGTTGATGAGCGCGCATCAAACACCGCGCGTTCAAACGCATAGAAATTGTGGTAACGCGGTGTCAATCGATATAAGGGACCGTAGCGCGGCACTGCTCTGGCGATATAGCAATAGTCTGCAGCGTAGTATATATCCAGCCCAGGCATCTTGTTGTAGCCGATAACAGCGTCGAAATCGGCCAACGCTCGCTGCTGTTTAAACTGATTATAAAACGAGGCATTTTGAGTGTGATTCGCAAGCGGCAATACACTCAGCACATTGACATTCACGCCTTGCGGTCGCTCACCCTGCCATGCTGATACATAAACATGTAATTCATGACCGCGTTTATGACACTCCTGCAGAACACGCATCAAATCCCGGGAAAGACCGGAATAGGGAAAATACTTAAAGAGGCAGAATGCGAGTTTCATACTGCAGGTATAGCTTGTGTGGTTATAGGAAAATCGTCAATTTTGACGCTGGCGATCAACCAGATTTCGCTCCCACTCATAGGCAGACCGGCAAATTGTTTCGAGGTCATTGTAGTTCGGTTTCCAATCCAGAATACGTTTGATTTTCCCACAATCCGCTATCAATTGCGGCGGATCACCCGCTCTTTTTGGCTCAATCGTGACCGGAAAGTCTACTCCACTCACTTTTTTCACACAATCAATGACTTCATGAACACTAAATCCATTGCCATAGCCACAATTCAACTGCATGCTTGGACCACCGTCGTCCAGATAATTCAAACCTGAAATATGTGCCGCCGCCAAATCGTCAACATGAATATAGTCACGAATACAGGTACCGTCCGGGGTTTCGTAATCGTCCCCGAAAACAGCCATTTCCGCCCTCAACCCGCAAGCTGTCTGACAAGCCACTTTAATGAGGTGAGTTGCTTCCGGAGTTGCCTGACCAACCAATCCGCCCATGTGTGCTCCTGCGACATTGAAGTATCGTAACGCCACATATTTGAGATTGCTGTCAGCCGCCGCCGCCATATCGCGCAACGTCCATTCGGTGATCAATTTTGTCGCACCGTAAGGGTTTATCGGTTCAAGCGGTGCCGTTTCGTCTACCGGACAGATTTCGGCAACTCCGTAAACCGCTGCGCTGGATGAAAAGATAAATTTATTTACCTTGTTTTCTACACAGGCCTTGATCAATTCAAGCGACCCTACAACATTGTTCTGATAATACTTGGCTGGATTCTCGACCGACTCCGGAACCACAATATGTCCGGCGAAATGCACTACCGCGTCTATGGAGTGGTTTTGAATGATCCGCGAGACCCGCTTTCGGTCTTTGATGTCACCCTGGTAAAACGTCGCCTGACCCGGGATTGCCCATTCATGTCCAGAATACAAATTATCCAATACCACAAGCTCCCTGCCGGATTCGAGAATCTGCAGCGTGGTATGCGAACCTATGTAACCAGCGCCCCCGGTTACCAAAACAGTTTGAGACATATTACCCTTAATTTCATTAATTTTTAAACTGGCGATCAGCCGTATACTGATTCAGCCTATCGATTATACCAGTAGCCCACAACATTATCCTTTTCACCAGCAACCCGATATTCACCATCATACTGATGACGGCTCTCCAATATCAGGGCCCCGGATATCGCAGTAGAGAAGATTCCGATTCCGCTTTGTTCATAGCGATCAACAACCGTCTTGTGCGGATGTTTAAACCGGTTTTTATAGCCCGCGCTAACGAATGCGGTATGCGGTTCGACTCTGGCAAGAAAACCGGCAGTAGAAGAAGTTCTGCTTCCCTGGTGCGGAACCTGTAGAAAGTCCGATTTCAGGTTATCACCGTATTGTTCTACTAAAACCGCTTCAACTTCTTTTTCTATATCACCCGTGAGCAGCAACGAGGTTTGTCTGGACTGAACCCGAATGACACAGGAAGCATTGTTTCCCCCATCCGCAGACAGGTAATGATCTTTTGTCGGCCATAACACAAAAAACTCAACTCCGTCCCACTGCCATTGCTGACCTGCCAGACAAATTCTGGAGCCCTTGATTTGCTCCGGCGCACCTGACCAAAGTTCATCAATATCGATGCTTTGGATAATCGCATTCAGTCCACCTGCGTGATCATTGTGTTTGTGAGAAACAACCAGCTTATCAATTTTATCGATCGCCGCGAATTGCAGAAAGGGAAGTACAATGTCATACCCGGAATCCAGTCCGCCTTGATAATGCGGGCCGGTATCGAATATTAAAGTATGGTTCTCAGTCTCAATCACACTCGCCAGGCCCTGACCCACGTCGAGCATGGTATAGCGAAATTCACCGTGGGCGGGAGCAAGCGGCGTATAAATAAAAACAGGCACAATTAGCACAATGGCAAGCACTGGTGCCAAGCGAATAGCCTGATACCGTAAAATCAAGATACCAATCAAGCCGAACACCAGAAGCCAAACAGGCTTTGCTGATGATAACCAGACTGCCCCGGGAATGGCTGCAAGTAATTCGAGCGCTTTCAGTAAGACCGCCAGACCTTCAGCGGCCATGCCGAAGAAAGCCAATGAGATCTGGGGGGCACCCAGCAGTTTCAGAAATAACCCCATCATTGCCAGCGGAATGACAAAAAATGTCACAACCGGAATGGCGATGAAGTTAGCCAGTGGCGCAATTATAGAAACCTGATTAAACAGCACGATCAGTATCGGTGCCATCCCTATGCTTAAGGAAAGTTGGATTGTTAACCACTGTTTCAATCGTGCTGCACATCTTGACAGCAGACCTGATGTCAGTTCGCGGCCGCGCGTGACCACCAACGCAATGATACTCACCGCAGAGAACGACAGCCAAAAGCCATTGTCAACCGCAGACAATGGATCAACTGCCAGAATGACAAATAATGAAACGTTCAGAGAATCAACGATTGACGCATTCCTTCTCCCCAAATATGCAGTTGCGATAACCACAACCATGATAAGTGCGCGACGCGTTGGAATCGTCATTCCGGCCAATAGCGCATAGAGTACCGCGGCAAGAACTCCACAGACCAAACCAAAATCACGGCTTGAAATTGTAGTTTGCCAACGACCCGTCAGACGAAATGCCCTACCGGTTAACCAAATCACCAGTCCGGTTACAAAACTGATATGCAAACCAGAAATTGCAACCAGATGAATTGTTCCGGTATCTCGAAAAGTTTGCCAGATTTTTGCCGGGATATCTCCACGCACCCCAACCAGCAGAGCGCTTAACACAGCAGATTCGGTGGAACCAGAAAAATTCTCAGAAAGAAAAGACGCGATTTCGCTACGCAGTTTTGAAAAAGAGTTTACCGGGAAACGATTGCTAATCATCTGGTTTTGCGCGCTTTCCCTGACGTAACCTGTGGCACCAAATCGATTGGAATAGAGCCAGGATTCATAGTCGAACTGGCCTCCTGGATTGTGGAGCCCTCGCGATCTCTTTAATCGAACAGTCAGTCTCCAGTTTTGATCAACGCCAAAGCCGGCGATTTTGTGATAGCTTTTTAATCGGATTTTGTTCGGGTGAGCATGCACATTTCCGTTAAATTCAAGCTGATTCACAACAAAGTCGAATTGGCTATAGCGGGCTTTTTGCACCGGAACACCGGTCACTTTTCCCGAAACCACGACATCCTGCTTTTCCAGAGCCACGTCAAACCCGTTCTCCAGAATATTCCCGGCAACCCAGTTCGCCCACGCTAACCCTGAGATCAGCACGGCAGTCAGAACAAATGCCTGCCTGATACGCCCGGACTCAACAATATAGACACAACATAAACAGGATAGAAACACACCAACCAGAACGCCAGTTGATGGTAACTGCCAGAAGAAACGGTGCAAAACCACACCAAAAGAAAACAACGCCAGATATATTCGATTCGACATTCCCTATCCCGTGTTTTAATGAAGCAACCTTGCTTCAAACTACTACTATTTCAAAACTTTAACAATTCCGACAGCCCTATCCTTGACATTGCCGCGCATAACAAATTTCTTAAACTCTTCAACCATCTGATTCACCCTGATTCTTTTTGATTGACTGTTATTGTAACAATGATTAGGGAACAAGACGATTACACATCGGCACAAAAAAGGCTCCCGAAGGAGCCTTTTTCGAGCACTTAAGCGCTGGAATTACATCATGCCGCCCATGCCGCCCATATCAGGCATTGCAGGTGCAGGCTTGTCTTCAGGAATTTCAGCAATCATGGCTTCGGTTGTGATCAACAGACCCGCGATAGATGCTGCGTTTTGCAGCGCTGCACGAGTCACTTTAGTTGGGTCGAGAATACCCATTTCGATCATGTCACCGTATTCACCAGAACCCGCGTTGTAACCGTAGTTTCCTTCATTGCTTGCAACGTTGTTAAGCACAACTGAAGCGTCGTCGCCGGCGTTGCTAACAATTTGGCGAAGTGGTTCTTCCAGAGAGCGAAGCACAATTTTGATACCCATATCCTGATCAGGATTGTCACCTGATAGCTTGCTAACAGCAGCGACACAACGAACCAAAGCCGTTCCACCACCCGGGACAACGCCTTCTTCAACCGCAGCGCGAGTTGCATGCAGCGCATCTTCAACGCGTGCTTTCTTCTCTTTCATTTCAACTTCAGTGGCCGCACCAACTTTGATTACGGCAACACCGCCGGCCAGTTTGGCAACGCGTTCCTGCATTTTTTCTTTGTCGTACTCGGAAGTTGCTTCTTCGATTTGCGCACGGATCTGGTTCACTCGGCCTTCGATTTCGTCTGAGCTTCCAGCACCATCGATGACAGTTGTGTTTTCTTTGGTTACCTGAATGCGTTTGGCTTCACCAAGATCATCCAGAGCAACTGCGTCCAGGCTCATACCAACTTCTTCACTAATCACCTGTCCGCCGGTCAGGATAGCAATATCCTGTAACATGGCTTTTCTGCGATCACCAAAACCCGGGGCTTTTACTGCGCATACTTTGACGATGCCGCGGATGTTGTTAACAACCAGAGTCGCCAACGCTTCTCCATCAATATCTTCCGCGATAACCATCAACGGACGGCTTGATTTTGCAACACTTTCAAGGGTTGGTAGCAAATCGCGGATGTTGGAGATTTTCTTATCGTGAATCAGGATGAACGGATTTTCCAGACCAACCGCCATGCTGTCCTGATCGTTGATGAAGTATGGCGACAAATAACCGCGGTCAAACTGCATACCTTCAACAACTTCAAGTTCGTTTTCAAGGGCGTTACCTTCTTCAACAGTGATTACGCCTTCTTTACCCACTTTTTCCATTGCCTTTGCAATAATGTCACCAATCTGAACGTCAGCATTTGCAGAAACTGTACCAACCTGAGCAATTTCTTTGTGGTCAGTACAAGGTTTGGAAAGATCCTGCAATTCGGCAACGCCCGTAACAACTGCTTTGTCGATACCGCGTTTCAGGTCCATTGGGTTCATGCCAGCGGCAACAGCTTTCATGCCTTCGCGAACAATAGCCTGCGCCAGTACAGTCGCAGTGGTTGTTCCATCACCCGCCACATCAGATGTCTTGGAAGCAACTTCCTTAACCATCTGTGCGCCCATGTTTTCAATCTTGTCTTTAAGCTCAACTTCTTTTGCAACGGATACCCCATCTTTGGTCACTGTTGGAGCGCCAAACGATTTATCGAGTACCACGTTACGGCCTTTCGGGCCCAGTGTTATTTTTACGGCATCTGCCAGGGTGTTTACACCTTTAAGCATGCGCGCACGTGCGCTTTCGCCGAATACTACTTCTTTAGCAGCCATGATTATATTTCCTCTATCTCTGTCTGTTTATAGATTAACTTTCGATGACGCCCATAATGTCGTCTTCGCGCATTACCAAAAGGTCTTCGCCGTCGATTTTGACTTCAGTGCCGGAATATTTTCCAAACAGCACAGTGTCGCCAACTTTGACGTCCAGGCCTCGTTGCTCTCCGTTATCGAGAACTTTGCCGTTTCCAGCAGCAACGATTTCACCTTGCATTGGTTTTTCGGTAGCAGAATCGGGAATTACGATTCCACCGGGGCTGGTGCGCTCATCTTCTACACGTCGAACGACCACGCGGTCATGAAGCGGACGGATATTCATACGCTCATATCTCCTGTCAGTTATTAAAAATTACTTGAAAAATGGGGATTTAACCGGCTGAAAATCAGCACTGTTAGCACTCCCCTCGAGTGAGTGCTAATAATAGTGGCAAGTTTTAAAAAATCAATGGTTAATTTGGAAAAATCTTCTGTTTTGGGGCAGGATTCTTCCAAAAACGCACTAAAAGCCCGAAATTTGGCAGTCCGCCGCTTTAATTCAATGCGCCGAACCAAAATCTTTTCAGCTTCAATCAGGGAAACAACTTTTGAACTGAATGGCGAATTCGGTGAGACCACCAGCGCACCGACTTTTCCAATACCCCTTTGTGTTCGAGCTTTCCAAGCTCCTCGGCGTTCAGCAGCTCTGGGGCAAATTTGCGCTTAAGCTTTAGAATTGCACCTAAATCGATGGCAACGCAAGCATCAAATAACAACCTGGAAAAAGGATTCAGCTTTAATCCTCGCCTAACCGCTGAAACAAAATCCACAAAAACCGGACGCTGATCATCGCTAACCAGAATATTGCTGGCGTTACGCAGATCTCCATGCACAACTCCAGCGTGGTGCAGTTCGTAAACTCTGGTTTCAACTTCACCAATAAATTTACCCCAGTCCAGTGATTCGGCAACCTCGCGAATACTGCATGTCGGCAAGTATTCCATCGCGAATGCGCGACAGTCGATTTTGCCCAGAAAACGGGGTATGCCGTCAACTGCGTCTAATTGCTGTAACGCCCGACACTCTCTATACACCAGCCAGGGTGCCAGCAACAATGAAAACCCTTTGCTGGAATTCTGGTAATCCTTGAATATTACCTTTTGGCCATTTACCTCGCTTAAAATGACGTCCGCTCGAGTACTGCCCGCTGTTTTGAAAGCACGAATTTGATGCTCCAGCAGCTCCGCTCTAACGAAAGCATGATCACGGTGAAGCGTATCCGTTGGTGTAGGGCTAGACACCATTGTTAAAGGGCATCAGCCTGTTAAAGGGCATCAGCCATTAATCCAGATTCTTGTATTCACCATCAATAATTCGATTGTGTTGAGATGTTGGCGAACGGGCACTTGCCGTTTGATCTGTGGTTCGAAAACCCGGTTGGCCATGGACTGGTGCTCGATTAGTCATGAAATAACGAATTGCGCTACGGCGTAATGGCGGGGTCAGCAAAATAAATCCAACCGTATCAGTAAAAAATCCAGGGGTAAGCAACAACGCTCCAGCAAGAAAAAGACAAAATCCTTCGATCATTTCCATGGCTGGAACTTCGGCTCGGGCAAGCTGCATTTGTGCTCGGGCAAGTGTTGAAAAACCTTGTGTCCTGACCAAAAATGCCCCCAGCATTGCGGTAAATACAACCAGAAAAATTGTCCAGCCAGCGCCCACAATGGAACCGATTTTGATCAAAAAATAGATTTCGACCAGAGGGACGATAAGAAATATCAGAAAAAGTGAACGCATAATTTACTCCGCCATTCAGAGCGCAATGGTAGCCCCCCTAAGGGTATAATATTCCGGCCATTAAAAGTTTATGATTGAACCCCCGAATATGGGGATTAATCACGATATTTCTACTTATACGATACGACTATAAAAATTTACCCAAAATTATATCCCCTATTCCGGCTCAAGCGATACTGAACTATCATAAATCCACACAGTCAACTACAAACCGTCCTTAGGCGTTATTGCGAATGTTTAATCCCCGTTCCATTTTTCCAACAGACCCTGCAGCAGAGTGCAAAAACATTGCCTCGATCAGTTTACGAAACCTGATCCTGGCATTTTTGGTCGTGCTTGGCTGCAGCCTGGCGGCTGTTTTGGCAAACACTGCCATTGCCCAGGATGCGTTGTTACCTGAAGATGCAGCTTTTGTTTTCATTGGCGATGTAAAAGGCGACAGCAACCTGGAAGCAAAGTGGCAAATTGCGGATGGCTACTATATCTACAAAGATAAGGTCAGCTTTGAAACCACCGATGGCAATCAATTGGATGTTTCCTACCAACTCCCGGCCGGAATCGTTAAACAGGATGATCTTTTTGGCGAGGTTGAAGTATATACGGAAGATTTCGCAGTAAGCCTACAAACCAATCTGGCAGAATCCGGGCAATTTGTATTGGTTGCTAAAGCACAGGGCTGCAACGAGCCCATTGGGGTGTGCTATCCGCCAATGGTTCGAACGATAAAGTATAGCCGGGAAGAAAATGGCGAGTTTGTTGTTTTCGCAGACAAAACCCCGACAACACCAGAATCGGCGGACTCCGATCGCCAGTTTCCAGCATCTCAAAATCAACTCATTTCTGCATTGGATTCGGCCAGCGAGCTACGCTCGCTGCTGTCCGTCGGTTTCAATCAGGAAAAATTTCTTGCCGTAGATGATGCCTTTCAACTGCAAATGGAAGCCTATGACGATAGTTCGCTCAAGGCCAGATTTGCGGTTGCAGAAGGCTATTACCTGTATCGGGATAAAATCAAATTTCGATATAACAACCAGCTTTTAGCAACGACCTTTCCTCAGGGCGTGCTCAAACAGGATGAATATTTTGGTGAAGTTGAAACATTCGAGGAAAATTTTAGCGCTACTGTTCAGATTACCCATCGACAAGGCATCCTGTCTGCAACGTACCAGGGATGTGCCAGCAAGGGGATTTGCTATGCGCCAGTTTCACAGGAATTCTCAATTTCAGATGTTGTCAATAATTCTGAAAATACAACGGCTGAGAATTCGGATTCTGCTATAGCCGCAAGTTTTAACACCCGTATTGAAACAGGAACCACAAATCAGGTTGATACAGCCGTAACGCAAACACCCGTCAGTGAAACCGCTGAGCCATTATTTGGACTGCTCATCGGCGCTTTCTTCGCCGGGATTTTGCTGACTTTTACGCCTTGTGTCCTACCGCTCATTCCGATTTTGTCCAGCGTTATCGCAGGACAAGGGAACACCATTACCCGAACACGCGGCGGATTACTGGCAGTTGTCTACGTTATTGGCACTATGATTACCTATGCTGCTATGGGGGCGCTTGCGGGCGCTACCGGTGACCAGCTACAGGCCTATTTTCAGAATATTTGGGCCATTGGCTTTTTGTGTATTCTGTTTTTCATCATGGCTTTATCGATGTTTGGCCTTTACGAAATACAAATGCCGGGATTCATTCAGGAACGAATTCAAACCAAAACCGGCCGTCTGGGCGGATCCATTCCGCTTGTCCTGATTCTCGGTATTTTTTCAGCATTAATTGTCGGGGCATGTGTTTCTCCTGTATTAATTTCATTTCTGGGTGTTGCCATGGCCAGTCAAAATCCAGTACTCGGAGCTCAACTTATGACCGCCATGGCGTTGGGGATGGGAGTACCGTTAATTGCGGTAGGAATTGGAGCCGGGCACATTGTTCCCAGGGCCGGACAATGGATGGAAAAAATCAAACAGGGTTTCGGCGTTCTGCTCATCGGCGTTGCAATCTACCTGCTTGGACAATTACCACAAATTCCAGTCTTGTTGGTTTGGGGCGGGTTTTTTATTATCCTTAGTATATTCCTGGGGTCTACACAATCGGTTAGCAACGAGACCCGTGCCTGGCAGCGACTGGAAAAAGGCATTGGGATTGTTTTGTTGGTATGGGGGATGGTTTTGATGTTAGGTGGCTTTTTAGGCCAACGGGATCTGTTCAAGCCAATACCAACTGATCTATTTGGCAGAATTTTACAAGTTGAAAAAGGACTTTCAGGTTCGCAAAGTTACCCGTTCACTTACATCAATTCCATATCACAGCTCGAAGCCGAACTTGGCCAGGCTAAAATGACACAGAAGACGACAATCATCGATTACTATGCCGATTGGTGTGTCGATTGTGTTCGTATGGAAAAAACCACGTTTAGCGACTTACCGGTAAAAGCCGTTCTCGAAAACCGTTTTGTGACGTTAAAAGTTGATGTGACTGATCCGAATGACGAATACGGCAAGGCGCTGAAACGGCGTTACAAAGTATTTGGCCCACCGGCAACAATATTTGTCGATCCCGAAGGAAATATACTTGAGCAAGCGAATTTTTATGGCTATAGGAACGCTGATGAATTTCTGACACTGCTGGATTCTTTATAGGACACGGAAACGCTGAAACAGGGAGTCTCCGGATCGATACAACCGGATTCCTGACTTTTCAATCGTGCGTACTATTTGAGGCTGATTTGAAAAATAAGATTACATTTATTGCTATCGCAATTTTCAGCTTGCTGATGGGTGGATTTTTTAGTTTAAAACAGTTTGACACCAACACCGAAACGCCGGACCTTTCCAGCCTCGTCGCCTTAAACCTTCCAGATATTGATAAAGTTGTTCGTACCGGCGACGAATGGCTTGGCAATGTCGTAATCGTAAATCACTGGGCCACCTGGTGCGGTCCCTGCCGAGAAGAAATACCGATGTTAATCGAGTTTCAGAATTTGATGGCAGGCCAGGGTGTTCAGGTGATTGGTGTGGCGCATGATTTACTCGACCCGGTGAAAATTTTTGGCGATGAAATCGGTATGACATACCCGTCTCTGGTTGCGATTGTTGGTGGCAGCGAACTGCTGTCAGCGCATGGTAATAAACGCTCAGGAGCCCTGCCGTTTACCGCAGTATTTGATCGCAATGGAAATCTGGCGAGCACCAAATTAGGCTTGCTTTCCCTACCCGAACTGCAAGAAATGGTTCATCCGCTACTCTAGGAAGACAGTCACAACGTCACTATTTTTAGGCTTCTGCTACGCTGAAATTTAGCTTACGTTATCAACCCATCGTTGGTTATTTTCATCGGTAGTGACCAGCGTCTCTTTTTTCCAGAAAGTTGCTTTGGACTTTAAATACTCCATTAGTGCTCGACAACCGTCAAATGCAGGTGCCCGATGCGCAGCCCAGCCCGCCACAAGTACAATGGGGTCATTGGGCAGTATTTCTCCAATTCGGTGCAGCACAAGAAAGTCCAGCAATCCCAGTTCCAGTTTTATCCTGCGAGCTTCTTCTTCGAGCAGTTTCTCGGTCATACCTTCATAGTGCTCAAGATACAATGAGTTAACGCTCTCGCCCTGATTAAAGTCTCTCATAGTGCCGACAAATGTTGCGCATGCCCCATAGCTGCCAGAAGCCAGATGATCCCCTGCTTCATAGTTCGCCAGCTCCCTCCATGGATCAAATGCGGTACTGCGAATTTCGACCCGCATCTAGCCTCCATTAACCGGAGGGAAAAAAGCAACTTCGTCACCATCCTTAACCGAATCCGCCGCCGCCGCATAAGACTGGTTGAGTGCACACAGCAGATTGTCTGGTGGCTGGTGAAAGTTTGTCGCCTTATTCCACACCTCCAGAACGCTCATGGCATCCTCCGCGTTAACATCGACTTGACGTCTGCCCAGCTGCTCTCCCAGGCTGGCGAAAAATCGTACAGAAATTGTCATCAAATCGGTGCTCAAAAATACAAATGGGATTGCGATACTATATCATTTGTATTCTAATACTGTGGCACTGCTTTTTTAATTTAGTTTAGCATCGGCACAAAGCCTTAATATTTACATGAGCGAACAGTCCACGCGAGCATTTATACCGACCCGGATTGCAGTACTAACGATATCTGACACGCGCACAGATCAGGATGACAAATCTGGAGATGCCATCGTCAAACGTACCATCGATGCGGGTCACCGACTCCACGAGAAAACAATTGTTGCCGATGATATCTACCAGATTCGAGCACCGGTTTCCCGATGGATCGCGGACCCATCAGTGCAGGTGGTAATCACCACTGGAGGGACAGGCGTTAGCGGCCGTGATGGCTCGCCTGAAGCCGTCACGCCACTATTAGACAAACAGCTTGATGGTTTTGGGGAGATGTTTCGCGTGCTGTCGTACGAAGATATCGGGACTTCCACACTACAGTCACGCACGCTGGCTGGTGTTGCCAACGGCACTTATATTTTTGTCTTACCGGGTTCTCCCGGTGCCGTGAAACTCGCCTGGGAAAAACTGATTTCTCGGCAACTCGACTACCGAACCCGACCATGCAACCTTGTTGAAATGATGCCGCGCCTATTGGAAAAATAATCGCTTAGGGATTCACTTGTTCTATTTGGAAAACCGCCCCTTCTACCGCAACTACCCTGACTTCAGTCCCTTGCGGCAATACCGGACCTGTTACCGTCCATAAACTATCATCAACTCTGATTTTACCTTTGCCATTTTCGCTGCTCTCTACCAGAGTGAAGACCCTTCCAATATATTGTTGAGCACGCCTGTTCAAATTCGGTACTTCTGAACTGGTTTGCCGTTTCACCAGATATTTCCGGGAAAGCAATATGCTGCAGACCGCGAGAACTGAAAAAACCAGGCATTGTGCTTGCCATGCCAGATCAGGCGCAAAAAAGCTCACCGCTGCTGTCACCAGTGCTGATACTCCAAGCCATAAAAAATAAGTTAGTGGTGCCAGTAGTTCAAAGCCAAACAAAACAAAGGCAAATATCAACCAGCCCCAAAAAGTAAACGTGTCTGCCATGCGCTATTTTCGTCTATTTTCTGAAGAACCTGAATTTGATTCTGTATCCGAACCATTTTCCGAAAAAGTTTGTTTAACCAATTCCGAAATTCCACCTATCGAGCCGATTAAACTCGTCGCCTCCATTGGTAAAAACAGTACTTTCTGATTTTCTGCCGCACCGATGGTAGATAAGGCTTCGATATATTTCGTTGCGACAAAATAGTTAACCGCCTGCATATCGCCCGCTGCGATTGCATCCGATACCATTCGGGTGGCTTCCGCTTCGGCTTGCGCGAGACGTTCTCTTGCTTCGGCTTGTCTAAACGCAGCTTGTTTTTCACCTTCTGCATCGAGGATCAACGCTTCTTTCTGACCTTCCGCTCTTAGAATTTCCGACTGACGCAGCCCTTCGGCTTCCAGGATAGCCGCTCTCTTTTCCCGCTCAGCTTTCATCTGACGTGCCATCGCGTCCACCAAATCCGCTGGCGGAGTTATATCCTTGATTTCAATCCGCGTAACCTTAATCCCCCAGGGCGTTGTTGCCGCATCAACTACCGTTAGCAGAGCCACATTGATTTCATCGCGCTTTGACAGGGACTCATCCAGGTCCATAGCGCCCAATACCGTTCTGATATTGGTTATTGTGAGGTTCAGGGTAGCAAGCTCCAGCTGACTAACCTCGTAACTCGCCTTCGCCGCATCCAGGACCTGAAAGAAAACGATGCCATCCACCCTTACCACTGCATTATCACGGGTAATGACTTCCTGTGACGGAACATCCAGAACTCTTTCCATCATATTCACTCTCGCCCCAATTGAGTCAATAAACGGAATAATGATATGAAACCCCGGACGTAAGGAACGGATAAATCGCCCCAACCTCTCTACAGTGTATTCATAACCCTGATTTACTATTACAACGCCTTTAAAAACAATCAGCATCGCAACTATTATCAACACAATTGCAAAAGTCGATATTCCGTACATAGCTATTTCTCCTAGTATTTTTGAGAGTATTTCGTTCATATATACCCATCAATATAAGGCTTTATAACCGAAAATCAAGTATTTAAACCTTGGGTTGACATCAAGCCACCAAAAAGGCTGTATAACATGAGTGCCCCCTGATTTCGGTACTGACATCGACAGCTTAATTTCGCAACACCGCATATCAGTTGACCGGCGACGATAAAGATGTTTCTCTGTGTAAAATGACTATAATTGCTCTTGCACTACATAACAGCAACTATTCCCATAACCCGAATGAGACCGCTTTTAATCCCGAAGACAAAGGCGCTATCGTGCAAAACGCATTTAACGATTTTTGCCGCAAAATCCTTGCAAAATAAAGGTTAGAAAATGGCACTCCACCCCAAATTTCCCCAATCACCGCACGCTATCCTCGCGCCGGAGCTGCGCTGGTTTCCAGCGGACGAGACCTTGCGCGAGACCAGCATGGATAAGCTTATGCCGCCGCTGGTGGCACAGATTCGTAAGCAGGTAAAGGCGTTTCGCGACAATGGTTACAGCGGCGCAAGCGGCACCAGCAAAAGTCTGCTCAACTGGTGGTTCAGGGAACCGCATAGGCTACCGCAAGCAGACGGCACGATGGCGGAATTCCAATATTTCTTCGCCCAGCGCGAGGCACTGGAAACGATTATCTATCTGTATGACGTGAAGCGGATGAAGAACAGCTTTGACCTGATGCGCTTCGATAGTTCAGGTGCCGTATCCGCTAATATGTTTGACGAAAGCTGGCGGCGGTTTGTTATCAAGATGGCAACCGGCAGCGGCAAAACCAAAGTAATGAGCCTGGTGCTGGCTTGGAGTTTCTTTCACAAACTCTACGAACCGAACTCGGAGTTGGCGCGTAATTTTCTGGTAATCACCCCCAACATTATTGTGCTGGATCGCATTTACCATGACTTTCAGAGCTTGCGTATTTTCTTTACCGACCCGGTATTGCCCGACAACGGCTTTGACGGACGCAACTGGCGTGAGGACTTCCAGCTCACCCTGCACAAACAGGACGAGGTGCGCGTTACCCGCCCCATCGGCAATATATTCCTGACCAATATCCACCGCGTCTATTCAGGCAATGACATCCCGCCCTCGCCCAATGACGACAACACGATGGATTATTTTCTGGGCAAGCGTCCGAGCGGCGCGACTACCAATTCGAAAGTGGATTTGGGTATGATTGTGCGCGACATTGACGAGTTGATGATACTCAACGACGAGGCGCACCATATCCATGATAAAAAGCTGGCATGGTTCAAATCCATAGAAGATATTCACAATCGGCTGTTGCAGAAAGGCGGGGCACTGGCATTACAGGTGGATGTAACCGCCACGCCGAAGCACAACAACGGCGCGATTTTCGTGCAAACCGTGTCCGACTACCCGCTGGTCGAGGCAATTTCCCAGAACGTGGTCAAACATCCGGTTTTGCCGGATGCGTCCAGCCGTGCAAAACTAGCGGAACACACCAGCGCAAAGTTTACCGAAAAATACAGCGATTACATTGATCTTGCTGTCATTGAATGGCGTAAGGCGTATGCCGAACATCAGAAGATGGGCAAAAAAGCGATTCTATTCGTGATGACCGACGACACCCGCAACTGTGATGACGTGGCCGAATATCTGGAAGGCCGCTACCCCGACCTTAAAGATGCGGTGCTGGTTATTCACACCAAAAATAATGGCGATATTTCCGAAGCGACCTCGGGCAGGAAAAAAGAGGAGCTGGAAAAGCTACGCCAACAAGCCAACACGATTGATGAAGCGGACAGCCCCTACAAAGCCATTGTCTCCGTGTTGATGCTCAAGGAAGGCTGGGACGTTCGCAACGTCACCACTATTGTTGGTTTGCGCGCCTATACGTCCAAAAGCAATATCCTGCCGGAACAAACCCTCGGGCGCGGCCTGCGCAAGATGTACCCCGGTGGCTTGGAGGAATACGTCAGTGTCGTCGGCACCGATGCGTTTATGGATTTTGTCGAGTCGATTCAAGCAGAAGGCGTGGAGCTTGAACGCGCCGCGATGGGGGAAGGTGCCGACTCAAAGCTGCCGCTTGTGGTGGAAATTGACAACGAAAACGACCAGAAGGATATGGATGCGCTGGACATTGAGATACCCGTACTTACGCCGCGTATCTATCGTGAATACAAAAACCTGACCAAACTGGACACCAGCGCAATGACGCACAACCCGGTGCCTTACCAACCATTCAGCGCGCAAGAGCGGCGGGAGATTGTCTTCCGCGACATCACCACCAGCGAGATAACCCACACCACAATCCTTGATAGTGCCGGCGTGGCCGACTATCGTAGCGTAATCGGATATTTCGCCCAGACTGTTATGCAGGAATTGCGACTGGTCAGCGGCTATGACGTACTCTACGGCAAAATCAAGACCTTTGTGCAGACCGAGCTATTTGCCCAGGCTGTAGAACTCGAACACCCGAATACGCTACGCAACTTATCGGAACTGCCCGCCACCAAAACGCTAATCGAGACTTTCAAAAAGGCTATCAATGCCTTAACCGTGCAGGATACGGGGGGTGCCGAAATACGCGCGACCATCAAATTACGCCAGACGCGCCCTTTTGTGGTGAAAAATCAGGCTTCTATAATCCCAAAAAAGAGTGTTTTCAACCGCATCATCGGCGACAGCCGGCTGGAACTTGAGTTTGCGAATTTTCTGGATAATTGCCCGGATGTGGTGTCTTATGCAAAAAATTACCTCGCCGTTCATTTCAAGCTGGATTATGTCAACGCCGATGGGAACATTTCCAATTATTACCCCGATTTTATCGTCAAATTGCAGAACAAAAGCATTATCATTGTCGAAACCAAAGGGCAGGCGGACCTGGACGTATCACCAAAGATGGCGCGCCTACGGCAATGGTGCGAAGACATCAATCGGATACAATCAAGTATCAGCTATGGTTTTGTCTATGTGGATGAGGAAGAATTTAAGTAACTGCCCAGGTACCCTAAGGAATAATTCTCTTGGAATAATTCTCTTGCCTGAGGAATCCCGATGTGATTCATTAAGATTATGATTTTTTCAAACGCACCCAAAGGTTATGTTTCCGTTGAGGCTTATGAAGAGCTGAAGCAGAAGAATGCACAAACGATAGCCCTGCTTGTGGCTCGCATTGAAGACCTTGAGCGTCGCCTCAGCTTGAACAGCAGCAACAGTAGCAAGCCGCCTTCAAGCGACGGCCTAAAGAAGCCCAAGGCTGAACCCAGAACCAAAAGTCTGCGGAGAAAATCCGGTAAAAAGTCAGGCGGGCAGAAAGGCCACAAGGGAAGCACCCTGTGCCAAACGGCAGATCCCGATCATGTTGAAGATCACTTTCCTTCTGTCTGCGGGCAATGTGGCACACCGCTGTCGCCATCAATGGCAGAGGATTACGCCGCACGACAGGTGTTTGACCTGCCCGAGCCACAACCCCTGGTGACAACGGAACACAGGGCACATGTCTGCCTTTGCGGCCACTGTGGGGAAACAACCAGGGCGGCGTTTCCTCTGGAAGTAAAGGCACCCGTGCAGTACGGGCCACGCATCGCCGGAGTGGCAACATATCTCCAATGCGCCCATTTCCTGCCGGAAGACAGACTGGCGCAAATAATGGCCGATTTGTTCAATGCCCCTTTGGTTCCTGCCACTGTGGCCGCCATGAACCGCAAAGCATCAGAGCGGCTCAAGGGGGTTGCTTCTCACCTGCAGGATGTGATCGCCCAACAGGTCCACGTCAAACATCTTGACGAGACGGGTTTCCGGATTACGGGGTGCCTGCAATGGCTTCACGTTGCCTGTACACCGCTTCTGGCTTTCTACCGGGTCAGCAGCAAACGCGGTAATCTGTTATCCAATCTCACGGGCTGTATCGTGCATGATCATTGGCAGCCCTACTTCACGCTGGATGGTGTTACCCATGCGTTGTGCAATGCACACCATTTACGGGAACTGCAAGCGTTGGTCGAAATCGAACAGGAAGATTGGGCTGGTCAGATGCAAAGGCTACTGCGGCGTGCGCACCATGTCACACAGGCCGCGCGGGATAAGGGCGTGGCGGTTTCAACGCCGCTTGTTGCGCTTATCAATCGGCGATACGACAGGATCATCACCGCAGCATTGGATTTCCATGAGGAATTGCCTCCACTCGTGCCGCCAAAACCCGGAAGACGGGGGCGCAAGAAGCGACGGACAGGACATAATCTGGCTTTACGATTGCGCGATCACAAGGAAGGCACCCTGCGCTTTCTGACAGATCCCGACGTACCCTTCACAAACAACGAAGCTGAACGCGACCTGCGGATGATGAAACTACGTCAGAAAATATCGGGAGGGTTCAGGTCTGAACAAGGGGCAGAGGATTTTGCCACCCTGCGCAGCGTCATCACAACGGCCAGAAAACAAGGATGGAACATCATCGAAACACTGATGATGCCTGCCGATCAGATTATCGCAACACTGAAATACGCTTAAAAACAACCTGGGCAGTTACCCCAAATCCCCAGATAGAGTAGCATCAGCGCTTCAAGGCTCGGTGAATCCCTCTTTCAAGCCTTGTGGCTGGCCATTACAGCAAATTATGGTAGCTAGTGCCGAGAGGTTTACTCAAAAACCGCTGTTCGGTGCATTATCAGTGCTAAATCGGCTATTTTTGACGCACCTGTCCTGCAGAAGCCGTTATTCTTGTTCTATGTCGGGTTAAATGGGCGGCGCTTCAAACTCCTTCAGTGCCAGCAGCACTCGTTCCAGTAGTAGTCGGTGGTTTTCCCGCATTTTTACCAAGAGTTGACGTCCCGTCCTGACCACTTTTGCCGCGATGGCGTACAGACGCCAGCGCAGAGTTATCGCACGGTGCCGGGACAACTCCACCGGCAGCAGAGGACGCATGAGGGCACATAGATTGTAGGAGAGTGCGGAGATTAAAAAGTACAGCACATTGGCAGCAAAATCTGAACACGGCAGGGTGTCACCGCCAAAATCCCGCTTCAGTTCCTTAATCCGGTTCTCGCTATCCTCGGCACGTTGATTGTACCAGTGAACAATCTCGCTATCGCTAAGGCTATCCCGATTAGTGGCAATCGCACGATAAATATAAGCACCTGAGTTTATTTCCTCTGAACTGTTTTCTGAGTTATCTTCTGAATTATCTTCTGAATTATCTGATGAATCTAAATCCAGACTCGCCTGGCCGGTAACGGCTGTTCTCTGAATGATAAGGGTGAAGGGTTTTTCATACTCACCGATGCAGAAACTGGTGCGGTAGGTATCCTGACCATTGACCGCTTTGCCTTTTTTATCCAGCAAAGGCTGCCAGTCCGAAGCGCTTGCCGCTGCTATCTGCGCGCGCAGTGCGGCGCTGGTCTTGGCGCGAATGGCATACTCGATACCCTGCTTATCACAATACTCAATGACTTTTGTTTGGTAGCCGGCGGCATCAATACGCAACGCCTTCACGGTACAGTCTTCCGGGAGCGACTGCTGGCATTGCTGGATAAACGGCTTATTATCTTTCGCTGGCGGCACATTGCCGTGACGGAAATCCACGGCCACGATCTGCCCGGTTTCCGCAATATGCCCGACCATCGGCATAAAGCCCTTGTTCTTGTTGTAATACCAACGGCCCAAGTATTTGACACTTTGTGCTTTCCACGGGGAATTTGAAGTGATTCAGTAGTCATCATCATAGGAGGTATTGATGACAGTAGAGATTATGCGAACGGACAAGTCGGCCTGCGATCTTCGGCGCGCCGCTGCGGCGTGCAGGGACGCGAAAGCGGCCCGACGGATGCTGGCGATTGCGTTGATTTTGGACGGCACTGACCGCAAGACGGCGGCCGCGAACTGCGGGATGGATCGCCAGACGTTGCGTGACTGGGTACACCGTTACAATGACGCGGGGATTGAGGGTCTCTCGAACTGGCGTTCGCCAGGACGGCAGCTCCTGCTCAGCGTGGCACAGAAGGCGGAGTTGGCATCCTTGTGCGTGAGGGGCCGGATCCCGAAACGGACGGCGTGGTGCGCTGGCGGCGCATTGACCTCAAGCGCAAGATTGAGGAGCACTTTGGCGTTGTCATGCATGAGCGGACCGTTAGCAAACAACGGGTAAAACTTGGTTTTCGACGCTTGTCTGTGCGCCCGCAGCATCCGAAATCCGACCCGGATGCGCAGGATGTGTTTAAAAAAACTTCGCTGCAGAGGTAGCGGCCGTTCTGGCCAAAACGGCCTGCGGCAAACCATTGGAGATTTGGTTTCAGGACGAAGCTCGTGTGGGTCAGCAAGGGACGCTGACACGTATATGGGCCGAACGGGGAACCTGGCCGCGTGCGCCGCGTGATACACGTTATACGTCGGGCTATATCTTCGGCGCGGTTTGTCCCGAACGCGCCGAGGCTGCTGCGCTGATCATGCCGCATGCGGACACGTCCGCTATGAATGCACATCTGTGCGAGATCGCCAGGACGGTCGCGGCAGGTGCCCATGCCTTGCTCATCCTCGACGGTGCAGGCTGGCACGGATCAGCAAAACTGCAAGTACCCGACAACATCACCCTGCTCAAACTCCCGCCCTATTCGCCGGAACTCAACCCGATGGAAAACGTTTGGGCCTACCTGCGTGCCAACAAGCTGGCAATCTCTGTGTTTGAAACTTACGATGAGATCGTCGACAAATGCTGCGATGCCTAGAATTTCTTCGCAGAGGACAAACAGGCAATCACATCAATTACATCACGTAATTGGGCCAAAACGGTCAATCAATAGAGCCGTTGGTATAAGTCCACCGTGCACCCGCTTTATGGGCAATAATCTCGGTGGCATCAATGTCCAGTGTGACTTCCTTACAGCGATGCAAGGCTACCTTCAATAAGGCTTTATTCACCTTTACCCAGGCAGCCTGGATTTGCGGCTGGCTTCCCATTCGCCTGAGCCAATCTCCAATCGTGGTCGCCTGGGGAAGTTTCTTGAGATCCAGCACGGTGCGCAGTGCTTCATCATCCTGAAGGTGGCGAACCTCATCCAGGTGAAAACTGCCTTCATGCTGCATCAGGATGAGGGTCTTGATGAACTCCGAGGGCTTATACCCACGATTGCTTTTAGGCTGGGGGAAGTGCTTGTCGATTCGCTCAGACAGGTTCAGGGAGTCCATTAGTTGAGCAATCGCCAATAAACCGGCACGAGAGGTGAGTAAATCGTTCGTTGTATCGAGTTTGTAGGGTAGAATAGTCATCAGCCTTGAGCTGTGCACCCATTGGGTGATGGTGGGTTTGAGAGCAAACCATTATACAGCCAAGGCTTCCTGCGTTTAAGAGATTTCTATCTGGGGATTGGGGTTTATGCAGGTATATGGACTAAATACTGCGTTCGCCTTTTTGATGCAATATTCGCCCAATTGTATTCATCAAGACCTGTGCTGCCAGTGTAGAGGTACATCCAGTTTGATCATAATCGGGCGCAACTTCCACCAAATCCAATCCAACGATATTTCCTCGTTTCGTCAAGCCATCCAATAATTCTAAAACTTCGTAGTATATAAACCCGCCATGGCTTGGTGTTCCAGTTCCTGGAGCAATCGACGGATCAAAAGCGTCGATGTCGATTGTCACATAGTGTCGCGCCCCTTCTGGAATACGATCCAGCATTCCTTCTACACCCAACTTGCGAAACTGACGCACGGATTGAATATCAGATCCCATTGAACGTGCATCTTCGTATCCATCACGCGCTGTAGAGGAAACGTTGCGAATTCCAATTTGACTTAACCCTGTCACATAAGATTTTTCTGCCGCACGGCGCATCGGGTTACCGTGGCCGTATTTTACACCGTGGCGTTCATCCACAAAATCAAGATGGGCGTCAATTTGCACAACATGGATTGGCTCTTGGTCGTCGAACGCATTGATACAAGGGATGTTAATTGAATGATCGCCTCCCATAACAACGGGTAGCGCACCGGCCGCAAGAATCTTACGAACGCCATATTCAATATTCGCATGGCTTCTCATCGTATCAGTATGAACAATATCCGCGTCACCAATATCAACAATCTTAACCTTGGTCGGATCAAGGTACGTTATATCATCTTCATGATCATAAGCGCCCGCATGTCCGAACGAAAACAATGTTGAAGCTTCTCTAATTGCACGCGGCCCCATACGGGCGCCACTGCGCCATTGGCAACCAAAATCATAAGGCGCGCCCATCACGGCCACATCCGCATCGATTTTATCCCAATCTTCCACATAGGGGTATTTTCCAAATGTACAAATACCTACGAAAGGCAGATTTAGGCGACCAGATTCATATCCGTGATTTGACATAGTATATTTTCCTTAAAGAGCAGCAGTAACAGGTGCGTTGTATTGAGGCATGGAAACGCGACGCGGTTCATATGTTCCATTCGCGGTCACGATTTCTATGTGGGCTGCTATTTCTTCCATTGAGGCAAACCAGACGTCCCCACGTGACAAGGTTTTTTCCAAGAAATCCGACACCACTTCCCATCGAGATAGTCGCCCAGTTGCGAAAGGATGAACGACAGGTATCCAGAGACCGCCGTGGCGGTAGGCCACTTCGAATTCCTGTTCAAAAGGCTCCCATCCTGTTTTAGGAGAGCGGATTGGCATCATATAATCCAGATCCATTGACTGCACGTATTGCGGCCAATCATCCAATCCCCAATGGGACGGAAGTTCTACAAACGATCCTTTTTTCGTGTCAACGATATAGGGAACATCATCCCCCATAAGAGAGGCGTCATATTTGAACCCGCGCTCAACCAATAAATCTGCTGATTCATTTGAGAAATTATAAAGTGGTGCACGCCAACCGCGTGGCTTGGTACCCGTCATCCGCTCGATCACTTCCATGGACTTGTCCATCCATCCAGCCTGTTCCTCACGACTTTGCCCAACTGGATTTTCGTGTAAATATCCATGTTGGCCAATCTCATGCCCACCCTTAAGAATAATATCCACCGTTTCGGGGTAGGTTTCCATGCACCAGGCTGGAATGAAAAATGTCTGCTTGATGCCCAGTCTGCGATAGGTTTCCACAATGCGCGGGATGGCAATTTGCGGCCCGTATTGCAACATAGAAATTGCTGAGGCTCTTGTGTAACCATCCTTTGGATGATCAAGATGGATCAGACTGTCTGAATCCATATCAAAAGTCACACAGCATGCACATTTTGCACCATTGGGCCAAGGGACAGGGTTGCTTATCATTGCTTGAAAATCTTTCATTTATTTGCCTCCCCGAACATATTTGATACCGATAGCAGCTGGTGGCCGCACTTTTCCGGCAAACAAGACCAGTGCAAGGAATGATGCAAGATAAGGAACCATTGAGAACAGCTGATAGGGCACATCAGGGCTGGTAAACTGCAGGCGTAATTGTAAGGCATCCGACATTCCGAAAAACAAACAAGCGGCCAAAGCACCCATAGGGTTCCAGCGCCCCAGAATAAGGGCTGCAAGAGCAATAAAGCCTTTGCCTGCACTCATGTGTTCGGTAAAGACATGTACTTGGCTTAGTACGAGATAGCATCCACCCAGGCCTGCCATTCCACAACTGACAAGTACTGCACATAGGCGTACTTTTGAAACATTTATCCCTGCACTGTCAGCAGCAACGGGGTAATCGCCGATCGCACGTAAGTTCAATCCCCAAGGGGTTTTGTATATAACCCACCAAGTCAGAGGTACCAAAAGATACATCAGATAGGTGATGAAATCCTGATTAAAGAATACCTGGCCGATAATGGGAATGGACGACAACTCAGGAATTGCCATCGGGCTAAATCCTGGAAGCGTTGACGTTGCATCCGCACCCAGTATTAAGCGTGCCAGATAGGACGTAAGCCCAATCATAAGAATGTTAATGGCAATACCAGCAACCAATTGATTGATCGCAAGCCCAACTGCAAGGGCTGCAAGAATAAGGCCAGCGAACATCGCAACCCCTACACCCAAAATTAGTCCAGCAAATGGCATGCCTGTTAGATAAGCACCAACGGCTGCACCGAATGCACCCCCAAGGATACAGGCCTCAAGTGCTATGTTAAATACGCCTGAACGTTCTGAGATCACACCGCCTACGGCTGCAAAAATAATAGGAATGGACAATCTAAGGCTGGTTCCCAAAAAATCGCTCAGTGCTTGCGGATCTAGTAAGAAATCCATTATTCATCCCCCTTCGATTTAGACATAAACGTGTCACCTACTTCTGCGTCGAGTTTTCTTCGCCGCGATAAAAATTGCGTCCACTTTGCAGCTTGAAATTTGAAACCCAAACTTGCGGCTACAAAGATTATGACAAGGCCCTGAATGGCTTCTATCACTGTGCTTTCCAATCCAACGGCACGTTGCATCACCAAGGCGCCAGCTTTTAAGCCAGATAAGAAAAAGGCGGACAGCGGTGCTAAGATAGGATTAAGCGTTGCAAGAAAAGCCACGATAATTCCATCAAACCCGTACCCAGGTGAAAAGTGGTGATAGAGACGGTACTTCAAGCCGAGTACCTCAAAAGTACCAGCAAGCCCACCGAGTGCACCCGCGACGAACATTACGCCGACAATATAGGGCTTGACTGGGATTCCAGCATATTGTGCTGCGGTAGCGTTTTTACCAATTGTATCCAATGCAAATCCAACGGTAGTAAACCGCAAGACGAAATACATAATCACTGCCAGACAAACACCAATGACAACACCAGCATGAGCGTCAGTACCTGGCATGATCCAAGGCAACCACAAGCCTTCTCTAATTTCTTCGGAATAAGGATAGGGCGCACCTTCCTGCATCATTGGTCCGCCTGCAACATAGCTGACGATATTTATTGCAATGAAATTCATCAAAATTGTTAAAATGACTTCATTCATTCCGTAATAGGCCTTCAAGTATCCTGGAATAAGACCCCAGAAACCACCTCCGAACGCACCTGCTAAAACACAAATTATAATATGAAGTGGTATTGGCATCTCAGGTAACAAGAGTGCTGCCATTGCTGAAAACAGCCCCCCCATATATATCTGACCTTCAACGCCGATATTCAAAAGACCGGCCCGAAGAGGCAATATTACGGCGAGGCCCGCCAGCAGAATTGGGGATGTTTTAACGAGTGTGCCAGCCAGTCCCCAGTAATCAAAAAACGCCCCTTTAAACAATTCATAATAGGCCGAAATCGGCGAAACGCCTGCCAAAAGAATTAAACCTGAGCCAACCAGCAAGGCCATTAAAATGGCCCAAACAGGACGAAGCATGTAGAAATATCGTATAACTGTTAGCATTATGCTGCTCCCTCTTCTTTGATACCACCCATTAGGGTGCCGATGCGCTCATCCGTGACTTCGTCCGGCGTTAGGATTCCAGTGATTTCCCCTGAGCACATGACGGCAATTCGGTCTCCAACCGTCATGATGTGTTCAAGTTCGGTGGAAATATAAAGAATTGCTTTGCCCGCGGCGCGCTCAGCCATAACGGTGCGTTGAACCGCTTCAATCGCGCCTACGTCCAAACCCTTGCAGGGCTGTATGACGACCAAGACACGTGGATCACATTCGACCTCTCTGGCAAAGATAAGCTTTTGTTGGTTGCCGCCTGAAAGAAAACGTACGTGTTGATCAATTGTACGCATTCTCACGTCGTAACGTTTGACCCAGTCTTTTGCCATTTTCCGTATTTTTGCGACATTCACGATGCCCTTTTTTGAAAACGGCTCAACGTGAAAATCACGCAACATAGAGTTTTGGGCGATGGTAAAATCCAACACAAGCCCAGTATGGTGGCGATCTTCGGGAACAAAAGACAGGTTATGATCATGGCGACGTTCATGGACGGATTTATGTGTTATATCCTGCCCATCGACAAAAACTGCGCCCTCATCGGGTTGTAATAATCCCGTAATAACCTCTGATAATTCCGCCTGCCCATTTCCGTCAACGCCAGCAACACCCAAGATTTCTCCGGCACGAATTTCAAGCGAAACGTCTTTAAGGGCTTCAATTCCGCGATTATCCCGTACCCTTAACCCTGATACTTTAAGTATAACTTCGCCAGGCTCTTTTTTTCCGCGATCCATTATGTCATGCACGACTTCACGTCCAACCATTAAACGCGCCATTTCACGCACGTCAGAATTTGCCACATTCACTTCGGCGCTGACTTTCCCGTGCTGAAGGATTGTCACATTGTCCGCAATCGCAGCAACTTCATCCAACTTATGAGTAATGAATATTACTGTCTTTCCCGCCGCCTTCAGGCGCGATAACCCATCAAGAAAACTGGAGATCTCATTGGGCGCAAGAACGCTTGTCGGTTCATCCAGAATAATTATATTAGCATCACGGAATAAGACTTTTAAAATTTCTATCCGCTGACGCATTCCTATTGGAAGCTTCCAAACTTCGACATGCGGATCAATATCAAATCCGTAATCTTTAGAAAGCTCGGCAAGGCGATCAGCGATCTTTGCCAGATCAAGGTTTATGCCTTGATCTGGCAAGCCAAGAGCAACATTTTCAGCAACAGTCAGAGTGTCTACCAGCATAAAATGCTGGTGAATCATCCCAATACCCATCTCCATGGCCACTTTTGGCGAAGGAATTACCGTCTTTTTATCATTCAGGTAAATGGCACCCTCTTCAGGTTGATACAGTCCGAAAAGAATATTCATTAACGTGGTTTTACCGGCCCCATTCTCACCAAGAATAGCGTGTATTGACCCACGTTCTATTTCCATGTTTATTCCGTCTAATGCACGAAACTCACCAAATAGCTTTGCAATCCCGTCAAGCTTAAGCGCAATCCGAGTCATAAGATGCCTCGTTTTTGAATTTATTTAGGTTTTGGAATCTATTAGAGACTTTTGCATAATCCACAAAACACTCGGCGCAACTCACAAACAACGTGATTTTTTATAAATTTGCCTCATTTTTTCGCTCATATTCTCTCAATCATCAATACGACACCAAAAATGCCGCTATTTCGGCACTTTAAACCGTTTTTAATGGGTTTTAATCTGTTTTATTGCCCATTTAGGCGCAACTCTCCTTTAAACGTTGCAGTTGTTTGAAAATATTCATCCCTGTTTTAAGGTTATGGCTCATGGCAATGAGCTGTGCTCGAGCTTTGTTTCTGGCCAACCCCAGGTATCTTGCCTTGCCTAAGCCGTGATGCAGTTTGAGTAAGCCAAAGGTGCGTTCAACCACATAGCGGACACTGGAGTACATTTTATTCTGTGCTTTTTGTTGCGCCGTTAATGGCGTGTTGCGATAAGCTCGGTGCAGGATTCTATTGTTTGCTTTACCCAGTTTACGGTCATTGTCTTTGTTGGCATAAGCACTGTCTGCGTAAACTTGTCCGCGGCTATCGCCTAACAGATGGTCAAACTCCTGTGAATCATGCACATTGCCAGGGGTAGTGGTCATTTTCTTGATAAAACCATCTTCATCGGTATTGGCGTGCAGCTTAAATCCATAGGTGCTTTTACGCTTACCGTCCGCCGCCGTTTTCACGTTCCAGGCCGCTTCCGGGTCTTGGGTATTGTCGCCTTGTTGGTTCTTTTTAGGACGGCATTGCTTCGCCTCAATCACCGTCGCATCGATAATATTGACCGAGCCTGTGGCAACAATAAGACTGTTTTTAGCGAGATGATGATTGATTTGTTCCAATAAAGAATCAAGCAGATTTTCGGTGTGTAATAAGCTCCGAAACCGCCAAATAGTGGAATGATCCGGTACCGCTTCGCTGAGACTTAAACCAATAAACTGGCGGAATAGTAAATCTCGGGCTAGCTGCTCTTCTAAGGCTTCATCGCTTAAGTTATACCAGGCTTGTAAAATGAGTATCTTAAACATCATCAAAGGCGGATAGGCCGGCACACCGCGCTTGGAGGCATAAAGATGACTGAATGTGGTTTCGATCTGTTTCCAATCGATAATTTCATGTACATCATCTAACTTAGACAATGATTTATGCTCAATTAGAAGGGCATCTGCGAACGAGTATTGGGCGGTTTGTTTCCAAGACATGTGACGGTATCCTTGTGGTTTAGTGCTCAAGCGTTTAGTGAATGAACATCTTTTCACCATTTTAACGCTGCCCTGGGTAGATTTATGCAAAGGTCTCTATTAATATAATTAGAGCCCATGCATGAGTTCACATGCTCTAATTATTAAGAGACCCTACACTTATCGTGTTTCTATTTCACCAGTACTGACCTTCGCCATCACATCAGCGACTTCGGTCTGTACTTCTGCGGATACGCGATCAGAATAACTACCGATCCGAACAACTGAAGGTGTTTCGAGTCCAAAAATAGTAGCTTCATTTTTCAACTCACCAGCCTTGGCTTGGGTAATCACGTGCACCAATGCGCTGCGCATATCGAAAATCGCAGATTGAATAACTGTTTCAGGCCAATCCACAATCGCATCGTAATATATACCGATGCCCATCGCACCTTTTTCTCGAACTCCTTGAAGGCTCCCGACAACCGCATTATCCATTGAAGGGAATACGACATCAGCACCTTGGCTGATAAGATTCAAAGCGGCTTCTTTACCCTTTGCAACATCATCCCAATCGTTGGTCCATGCTGTGAAAACTTCGCCATCTGGACGAGCGGCTAAAAACCCTTTTTCGAAACCTTCACCCAGCTGAACATAGAACTGAAGCTTTTGAGCACCGATATAGCCACCCTTACCAGTTTTAGAAGCCTTGCCAGAGGCATAGCCCATTACATAGCCCAAACCTAGGAAGTCGAAACTCATTGTAGCTGTGTTGTCGCCTGGCTCTGTACCATTCACAATTAAGAACTGCGTATCAGGAAAACGCGCTGCGATCTTACTGACAGATTCCTGAAATTCGCCACCATGGCCAATCACAAGATCGTAACCACGACGTGCATAATCGGACAATGCCTGTGGTTGATCGGGTTGGGCTGTTTTTTCTGAATAGGCAAATTCGATATTCAGTTCATCTGCGGCTCTCCGCACTCCCTCAAAACCTGCCTGATTGAACGACTTGTCTGTCACCACCCCAGGTAAAACAATTGCAACACGGAATTCATCTGCTGCTGCGATACCAACAGTTGATGCCAAGACAGCACCACAAACCGATAGGCTTGCAGCAAATGATGTTAATTTTGAAAAATTCATAGCTTCCTCCACTTTAGATAATTAAATACTATAGTCACTAAAGTTAATAGAGTCAATAATTTTATTGAGTGACTAAAAGATTATGTGTAATATTGGTCGAAAAGGTATCCAGATATGCAAGGTTTACGAGAACGGCAGAAAATATCCAGACGCACGCGCATTTTAGATACTGCAAAAGAAAAATTCCAAACGGCTGGGTATTCCAATGTAAAGATCGAAGATATTGCGCATGCTTCTGAAGTATCTGCAGTCACCGTTTACAATTACTTTGGCAGCAAAGCTGGCCTACTTCTTGCATTAGTTGGCGAAAGCGATGTTCTGTTAATCGAAAAAATAGACGATTTAATAAACGAAAAACATGATGGCATAATACCTGCCGTCCAAAAGTTCGGAAGAATTCTACGGCGACATGCTATGGCCTATCTACAAAAACCTACTTGGAGAGAAGTCATCGCCGCTTCGATTCAAGAGGGAAGTCGAGAGTTCGGAAAAACTTACACGCGGCTTGACGCTGTCTTAATAGAAAAGATGGAGGATCTGCTTGTAGCGCTTCAAAACGACAATAAGCTTGGCCAAGGTGTAAGCACTAAATCTTTAGCCGATTGCCTTTTCTCATTGCAAAATATTCGATTTTTTCAATTTGTAGCTGACGATACAATCAGCAATGAGGAAGTTGATAATAAATTTAAAGGTGATTTGATTTCGCTCCAAAAAGCGTTTGAATTATAACAACCTACCAGCCTAGCAAGTATTCATCCAAAAACCATCCTGTTATCCAAGTCCAGTTCAAAGCGCCCATAGGGATTAACATGACTGTAGATTAACGGATTAAGCCCCCGATAATCTTCAGGAGCTAGATGCTCTGTCCATTTCGGTTCTGCCAGTACAGATTGCATCATCTGCGTATTTACATAAACCAAAGATGCCTGAAGCAAGTGTAACGCATGCACGGATATTTCCTGATCCTCCCGACGGTTGGTTGCAATCTCACCACCCTTGCCAAAGAACACAAACCCATTGGCGCTGTTCCAATTCTCAACAACATTCAATCCTGCATGGATTTCCCTGCGAAACCTTTCTTGCCGTAGATATTTACACAGAAAAATTGTTTTAATTGCGCGGCCCAACTCGCTGAGAGCTTTGTATGTTGGGTGCATCACATCTGATCGCGCAAACCGCCGTAGGATAGCTTCAGGATCGGCGGTACCACTTTGCATCGCTGCGGCGTATTTGGAGAGCATAAAAAAGTGGGGGGCAATTAAGCCGCCAGTTTCAGATTTGATACATTTTGCTCTCTGACTTGCCCTTCTATTTTCAACCCTGGGCGCCACCATAAAAATATGTTTTTCAGATCGCCGTTAAGCACAGCAGTTCGGGTTTGCAAAAGATAATGGGCGCCTTTGTGGCACCACTGCATCTGTTGTTTCTTTACCATCCTCTTGGCAACAACCTCGTTAACCGTTGATTCCACAAAGGCCGTCGAGATGAATTCCCCATATCGATACAGCTCGCCATAATTGGGTATCATCACTTGGTTGTTGTCAATATATGTATATATTTCAACGAGATGTTTGTAAAATTTTTTCCGATTTTCGTAGTTTATACTCCCACGACTGAATTGACCTGAACATTTTTGGTTTATCGAGTCAATTTGACGCGGCGCATTTATTGAAACTCTATCGCATTGTGCCCGCATGAGCGAGTACCCAAAAACCCTTAACCTGACTGACAACCAACGCATGGAACTTGCAGCGATCTGCCGCCGCCGCAAGGTGGATGCCCTTGAGTGGAAGCGAGCCCGGGCTTTTTTGCTGCTGGATGCGGGCTATGATGCCAAACTGGTTTGTGAAATTCTGGACATCGGCCCCACGGTTCTGACGGAATGGAAGTTTGCCTTTGCCGCTCAGGGATTGTCATTTTTCGGCCTGAAAGATTATAGCCAGCGTCAGGGCCATTTGTCAGTGGCACAAGAGGGGATGATCAAAGCGCATTTCAGCGCAAACCCCGTCCGCAATACCTCTGAAATATGCGCGTATATTCGTGCATAATACGGCCAGAACTATTGCTCGTCAGGTGCTGCGAAGCTGATGGGCCGCTTGGGGTTTGTGTATAAAAAGCCCAAGTCCCTGCCTGCTCAGGCCGATGAGTCAGCACAAGAAGCTTTCATCGCAGATTATGAGGCGCTGATGACAGGGTTAGATGATGATGAGATGGTTGTGTTCTCGGATGCGGTGCATCCCACACACCAAAGCCGCCCAGCCCATGGCTGGTTTCCCGAAGATCAGAAGACCGCGATCAAATCCACATCAGGTCGCAAGCGGTTGAACATCCAAGGTGCGCTTGATCTTGAGACATTCCAATTCACCTTTGTCGAAGCCGAAAAGATAAACGCGCAGACAACGCGACAGATGTTGGAAAAGCTGGAGCGCAACAATCCGACAATGACGAGAATCCACGTCTTTATGGACAATGCTCGGTATCATCATGCCAAAGTACTCCAGCCATGGCTCAACAACCCCAACCGTAAGGTGAAGCTGCACTTCCTGCCACCATACGCGCCACATCTGAACCCGATAGAACGCCTCTGGAGTGTGATGCACAAATGGGTGACGCACAATCAGCACTACGCCACATTCAACCAGTTTACCGAGGCAATTCTACAGTTCTTCCGCCAAACCCTGCCCGCAAATTGGAAAGATTTCCGCGATACCGTCAGTGACAACTTTCGCATCATCTCACACGACGAATACAAAATCATCTGATCACATAAAAATCAGGTCAATTCAGTCGCGGGAGTATAGTTCAACATCGTCGCAAATCGCACAGCACATGTCTATTTTATCCAGGGCCTCTTCAACATTTCCGTGCCACAGGTACCATTTGGCACTCTCAAGATACTTAAGCACTGTGGCCCCGGCATCAATATCCTTTTTTTCCAATCCCTTGGCAAACTGATTGAGGACAGTGAGCCGCATTGTCACGTGGAACCAGTCGAGAACATGGCGAGATTCCGGATACATTCTAAATTGCAGGTCTCTTAAATTATCTGCTCCATCGGACAAAAAGGTGATTTGCTGATTGGCCTGCATCCCTTGATCAGACAGCATATTCATAAGCTTTCTTCTCGAATGATCCTCTATTTTCTGAACAAAATCAAAGCGTTTCGGTGCCTTTTCTTTTGAAAAAGATTTGCCGACGATCACTTCAAAATGTGTATTTTTGGCGTGCCAGTTCCGGACGTACCCGCCATCAATGCCAACAGTTATCGGCTTGCCTGGTTTGGCTAAATCCCCCCACTCATAAGGGCATCCTGAAATATACTCAGGCTTTCCTTCCAGTTCCCGTTCCTGACGCCTGGCAACCTGATGTAAATGATTTCTAACCGTTGAGGCATTGAGGGCGGCCCCAACAGGAAGAATGTCTTTCAGCAAATTGGCCGTCAAACCATAGGCCATTAAAGAGGCCCACTTCGTCTCGATATACTGTAATTCGGGGCTGTTATGATCGGGGATCCATCCCGTTAACACGCTCACTGTCTTGGTTGCGGAGGCTTGGCAATCGCAGCAATAGACCCGAAGACTTGAGACTGGCACAATCCCGAACAATGTTCGGTACTGGATGTCATGGTGGCCTTTCACCCGTCGCTTTTTTTGACAATGGGGGCACTCAACATGCCTTTTGGTATAGAGTGCAGCCTGATGGGTGACCATCATGTTTCCTAATTACCACTATAGATAAGTCGCTCTATCCTGTATATAATCACAGTCTATCTATTTGATTCATAAGGGGTATATCATGGCGCGTAATAAGGTGCAATTCCAGAAAGGGGTAGTTTGAACGATTTTATCAAACAGTACGGTACCGAAGCCCAATGCTTCGATGCGCTTTATGCCTGGCGGTGGCCCAAAGGGTTTCAGTGTTCGGCCTGTGGTCACGACAAGTGCTGTCAGTTGACCAATCGCAAACTTCAGCAGTGCAATCGTTGTAATCGCCAGACCTCACTGACGGCTGGCGAATGAAGCACAAGCTTATGAGACTGTGCAAGAAGCGATTAAGTCATGGAGTCGGCAACATCTGACCGAGGGCAGTACTGTTATCTCCGATGGTTTGGCGTGCTTTAATGCCGTTGTCGATGCAGGTTGCTTACATGACAAGATGGTGTGCGGTGGCGGGAGAGCGTCTGAAGATAGGCTTATGTTAGATGGTAATTAGGTCATGTTTTGGAGTGATTTCAAAAGATGCTTTGAATCCATAAGGGATAACCCGATATCGTCGGCATTATCGACTGGTTTATCCAGGCTGATAATATCCTCGACTTTGGTTTCACCGAAATCGTCTTTCACACTCACTTGAATTGTAAATTGCATATTATATCCCCTTATGTTGGGGTTCAGTGCCACTACAAAAAAATGCACCCGCACTGAATCCGTTTCGTTATTTTTCTGTAATATCAATGGCTCCCTGCCAGTTGTTTGCGCAGCTTGTAGTAGGTCGAAACACCAAGGCCTACATGGTCACAAGCCAGTTTCAACTTGACCCCTTTAGCGGTGAGTACGTCCACCTTTGCTACTTTGTTAACATCAGCTGCTGGCCTGCCTGTCTTTTCTCCCCGGGCTTTCTTGGCGGCGATCCCATCGGCTTGACGCTCTTTGATCAGTGATCTTTCAAACTGGCTGAATGCAGACATCATATGAAGCTGTAGCTCTTGCATCGCATTCGGCTCCCCCGCACTGAATGTCAGTTTCTCTTTCAAAAACATCAACGATACACCCCTATCCCTGATGTTTACCGTGATGGCACACATGTCCATCATATTTCTGCACAGCCGGTCAATTGAAGAAACAACGATAGAGTCACCGGACTTGACCGCGCTTAACATCGCTTGAAGCTGAGGCCTGTTAGGATCTTTACCGCTCGCCTTGTCTGTATATGTTTTATTGACACAATATCCCGACCCAGAGATTGCGTCTTCTTGTCTGGCTGTATTTTGATCCGTTGTACTGACCCTGATATAGGCGTAGATCATTATCGCTACCTAACCTCTCTAAATATCATAGCGGTTTGTAGAATGATCCATAAACCCGGGTAAATCAATACTTTGTGAGACCTTTGCATAAATCTACCCAGGGCAGCGTTAAAATGGTGAAAAGATGTTCATTCACTAAACGCTTGAGCACTAAACCATGAGGATACCGTCAAATGTCTTGGAAATAAACCGCCCAATACTCGTTCGCAGATGCCCTTTTAATTGAGCATAAGTCATTGTCCAAACTAGATGATGTGCATGAAATTATCGATTGGAAACAGATCGAAACCACGCTCAGCCATCTTTATGCCAGCAAGCGCGGTGTGCCGGCACTTGTGCCCTTTGGGTATACCCACCTTTGATGATGTTTAAGATACTGATTTTACAGGCGTGGTATAACTTAAGCGATGAAGCCTTAGAAGAACAGATAGCCCGGGATTTAATGTTCCGCCGGTTTATTGGTTTGAGTCTCAGTGATGCAGTACCCGATCATTCCACTATTTGGCGGTTTAGGAACTTATTACACACCGAAAATCTGCTTGATTCTTTATTGGTGCAGATCAATCATCATCTCGCTAAAAACAGTCTTATTGTTGCCACAGGCTCGGTCAATATTATCGATGCGACTGTGATTGAGGCGAAGCAATGCCGTTCTAAAAAGAACAAACAAGGCGACAATACCCAAGACCCAGAAGCGGCATGGAACGTGAAAACGGCATCCGATGGCAGGCGTAAAAGTACCTACGGATTTAAGTTGCACGCCAATACTGATGAATATGGCTATCAAGAAAATGACCTATACGCCTGGCAATGTGCATGATTGATTGCATGATTTTGGGGAGTTTGAACATCTGTTAGGCGATAGGCACGGACAAGTTTACGCAGACAGTGCCTATACCCACAGGGCACAAGTGCCAACAAAGACAATGACGAGAAATTGGGTAAAGAAAACAATAGAATCCTGCACCGAGCTTATCGCAACACGCGATTAACGGAGCAACAAAAAGCACTGAATAAAATGTATAGCAGTGTCCGCTATGTGGTTGAACGCACCTTTGGCTTACTCAAACTGCATCACGGATTAGGCAAGGCAAGATACATGGGGTTAGCCAGAAACAAAACCCGCGCACATCTGATTGCCATGAGCCATAACCTTAAAACTGGGATGAATATTTTCAAAGAACTGCAACGTTTAAAGGAGAGTTGCGCCTAAATGGGCAATAAAACAGATTAAAACCCACTAAAAGCGGTTAAAAGTGCCGAAATAGAGGCTTTTTTGGTGTCGTATTGATGATTGAGAGAACATGGGCGAAAAAATGAGGCAAATTTATAAAAAATCACGTTGTTTGTGATGGGTGTTTTGTAGATTATGCAAAAGTCTCATCTACATGAGAGTACCGAGTTCTGCGCTCTGTTTTATTTGCTGTTTAGCGAAACCAGTCAAGCGGCAGCTCCGCAACATTTCTTGTATTTCTTCCCGCTTCCGCAGACACACCGTTCATTTCGCCCGATCTTTGCGGCTTCATGATGGATGGGAGGCGATAGCTTTCTTTCCAGGTCCGTTAGATCCTCTTCCTTGTCCGGTTCAAACCCCAAAATAAAATGCCAGCCGTTTTCATGACAGGTATTGGCGATCATATCGACTTTTGAGTCATCGGCAACTCTTAAAATCAATGGGTTCTTTTTACTGCCCAGTTTGGCCACGATTTTTGCTTGCTTCCCGTTGTAATCACTACGCTTGCTTGAGTTTCATTGATAACTTTGAGTGCTCAATACTCAGCGCCACCCATTGTGCATTGAGCTTCTTGAACCGTTTATAGTTACTTATCTGGCCGCGTATATCGCCCACAAATTCCTTGCGAATATACTCCGTCCGGCTCTTCATATCCAGTGTATAGCTGACCTGATAATAAGGCCCAGTCTGACTCTCCCGGTCCTTGTATTGCTTCGTCAACGATCCAGGGCGCATAGCGCCCAGTAATGCTATGTCACCTTTGATCTTTGTCATACGCCGTTCAATTTGTGCGAGCCTTTTCTTTGTCATTGATATAGCATATACATACTATGTTAGTTTGTCAAAAGGACACTGTCTATGCTGTGGATCTATTGGTGGGATGCAATCATTTATCTTCGCCCGGCTTGCGCTCGTACCCGGACATTTATGTGGTTCGCCGTCTGTGTGGCGGGATTGACGGTTCGTACCGAACGAATGGGGGTGACGAGTATTGTCCGGGCGCTGGGGTTACAGGGGCGGTTTTATGACAACTTGCTGGATAACTTCCACAGCACCGGCATTAAGTTGGACTCAATGACGGTATTGTGGTCTCAACTTGTACTTCGACTGTTCCCTGGTCTGGTTCGAGTGAATGGCCGACTCGTGTTGGTGGGGGACGGCATTAAGGTCTCCAAACAGGGCAAAAAGATGCCTGCTGTGAAGCTGCTACATCAGGAATCCGAGTCAAATACCAAAGCGGAGTACATCATGGGACACTCCTTTCAGGCCGTCTCTATTCTTTCTCGTGCCGCCAATAGCGTGTTCGCTGTGCCGCTTGCCGCGAGGATTCATGAGGGGACCGTGTTATCGAATCGTGACCGGCGTACCCTGCTCGACAAAATGATCAGTCTACTGGCGATAGTCAGTATTCAGGAGCCGTATTATTTTGTCGCCGACGCCTATTATGCCAGCCAGAAAGTCGTTAATGGGCTTTTGAATGAGGGGAATCATTTGGTCACCCGCGCCAGATCAAATGCGGTTGCCTACCAGCTGCATCATCAGCAACAGCCGAAAAAAAGAGGGCGGCCACGTAAGTATGGTGACAAGGTAAAACCAAGATCACTGTTTGGGTTGGTCGCATTGATGGAGGAGGCTCAAAGCCCTGTCTATGGCGAAAAAAACGTAGCTATCCGATACGCAGTCCATGATTTATTATGGAGACCGACCGGCAGTATTGTTCGGTTTGTCATTGTCGTTCACCCAACGAGGGGACGCTGTATACTCATGTCTACTGATACGTCATTATCGGCCCTCGATATCATTCACCTCTACGGTCTGCGATTTAAAATAGAGCATGCCTTCAAGCAGGCGGTTCATGTTATCGGTTCTTTTTCATACCATTTCTGGATGAGCGTAATGAAGCCATTGGAGCGACGCAATGGTAATCAGCACCTTCACCGGGAATCAAAAAAATATCGCGATGGCGTCAAGCGAAAACTGAAGGCTTATCACGTCTTTGTACACGCGGGGATTGTTGCTCAAGGGCTACTTCATTACCTGGCATCTTGCCACACTCGGCTAGTCTGGAACTCTTTTGGCTCCTGGCTTCGAACGATCCGGCCCGGTCTAGCTCCGTCCGAGTTGGTGGTTGCCACTGCGCTACGCAGCAGCCTCCCGCATTTTCTCCTGGATACGGATTCTCGTACAAACTTCGCGAAATTCATCACGCAACGGCAAGACCTTGATAGAATGGCGCTATTTAGGCTTGTGTCATGAGACTAACTCGGTACTCATGAGGACCTTATTAAAGCTGGCGATATTCTATTCCCTAGAAGAGGGAATTTGGGTCGTATAGCTTTAGCGCAAGAGGCTAATGAAGGCTGGATTTGTGGTACAGGCTGTTTAAGGGCGCGTCTAGGCGAAAATGTGCTACCCAGTTTTATCCATCAATATGTTCAATTGGATTACGTGGTGAAATGGCTTGAGAGTAATGCTCTCGGGCAAACAATGTTGAATCTTAATGCAGAGATAATTGCTACTTTGCCAATATATCTTCCCTCATATGATGGGCAAAAAGCAATTGCTGACACGCTCCAAACATGGGACACAGCCATTGAAAAAACCGAAGCGTTGATTGCTGCCAAAGAGCGTCAGTTCGGGTGGTTGAAGTCTAAATTACTAAAATCAGTTGCTGTAGGATATCAAAACAATAAAAAGCTTCTACCTGATATTTGTAAAATTAGGACGGGCAAGAAAGATGTCAACCAAGGGAATCCTGATGGACAATACCCTTTCTTTACTTGTGCAAAAGAGCATACTTTCAGCGACAGTTATTCTTATGACATGGAAGCAATATTGCTTGCTGGAAATGGATACATTGGCAATCCAATTTTGTATCGCGGAAAGTTTGAGGCATATCAAAGAACATATATTTTGCATGACTTTGCAGATGTAGATGCGGAATACCTTAATTACTTTCTTAGAAGAAGTTTGCAAAAGAAAATTGCTCAAGAAAAACAAGAAGGAGCAATGTCTTACATTAAGCTTGGAACGCTTCAGAGTATCGAAATAATTGTTCCCTCAATTGAAGAACAAAAACGCATTGCTGAAATCCTGAATACAGCCCAAGACGAAATCAACCTCCTCAAAAAGCTGGCTGATCAATACCGCACGCAAAAACGTGGCCTGATGCAAAAGCTGCTGTCCGGCGAATGGCACATCAAAAACAAGGCAGCCGCATAATGTCACAGAGCACTGTACAGGGCTTCCGTTTTAACGAAAAATATCTGTCGCAAATCCCGGAGCTGCAGGAGCTGATTGCGCTGGGGTATGAATACCTCTCACCCGGGCAGGCGCTGGCTTTGCGCGGTGGCAAAACCAGCAATGTTCTACTGGAAAGCGTTTTGCGCGAGCAGCTGCAAAAGTTCAATCGCATCTATTATAAAGGTCAGGAATACCATTTTTCCGAAGCCAACATCCAGCAAGGCATTCAGAAAATCAAAAACGCCAAATATGACGGCCTGCAAAAAACCAATGAAATCATCTACGATCTAATCACGCTCGGTACTGCGCTGGAACAAACCGTTGAGGGCAACAGCAAGAGCTTTAATCTGAATTATATCGACTGGAAGCACCATCCAATAATGTTTTCCATGTGGTGCCTGAATTCGCAGTCGAGCGAAACCGCAGCGTGGAAACCGCCAGACCGGATATAGTGCTGTTTGTGAACGGCATCCCTTTGGCGGTGATTGAATGTAAATCCCCCCAAGTGGAAGCTGATCAAGCCGCCTCCCAAAACATCCGTAATCAGGGTGATGAGTATATCCCTAAGCTATTTACCTATGTTCAGTTGGTGCTGGGCGTAAACAAAAATACCGCCCGGTATGCAACGGCAGGCACGCCTGCTAGGTTCTGGGGTGTTTGGAACGAGCTGGAGGATAAAGAGGACAAGATCGCCTCTATCATCAACACGCCACTAAGTGAGGAGCAAAAAGATGCTTTGTTCTCAGGTGAATTTGCAGCGGCGCGCGGCTTTTTCGATGCGCTGAAAAATGAAGGCGAGCGCCTGCTGACCGAACAGGATAAAGCGCTTTATAGCCTCTGCCGCCCGCAACGCCTGCTAGAGCTGACCTATCGTTTTACGTTGTTTGATGCCGGGATTAAGAAAATTGCCCGCTACCCGCAGTTCTTTGTCATCCGCTCAATTATGAAACGTATTATGCAGCGAGATCGAGGAGGAAAAAGGGTTGGTGGTGTGATCTGGCAAACCCAGGGATCAGGAAAATCCCTGACCATGGTGATGCTGACACGTGCCTTGGCGTTAAGCAGGGAATTATCAAGCCCAAGAATTCTTCTAGTCACAGATCGTGATGATCTGGATAAGCAGCTGGGCAATACCTTTGCTGCCTGTGGTCTTTCAAAAAAACGCGCCACCTCTGGCCGTAACCTTGTGAAGCACCTGAAAGACAAGGTCGGCATTATCACCACCCTGATTCACAAGTTTGATAAAGGCCGGGCGTCTGAGAAATATGTCGATGAATCTCCTGATATTTTTGTGCTGGTGGACGAAAGCCATCGTACAAACTTTGGATTGTTTGCTGCCAGAATGCGTCAGATGCTTCCCAATTCATGCTATCTGGGCTTTACAGGAACGCCTCTGCTCAAAACAGAGAAGAATAGCTTCTTAAGATTCGGTGGGCTGATTAAACCGCATTACTCCATCAAACAGGCGGTGAAAGACAAGGCTGTGCTGCCTTTGCTTTATGAGGGGCGGCATGTGGAAATGGCTCAAAATCAGGCCGCTATCGACCTTTGGTTTGAGCGCCACACATCAGATCTGAATAAAGACCAGCAGGCTGACCTGAAAAGGAAATACGCCCGCGCCGAGATGCTGAACAGGTCCGATCAGGTGATTTACATGCGTGCCTTTGATGTCAGTGAGCATTACCGCGCCAACTGGCAAGGCACAGGCTTCAAGGCGCAGCTGGCGGCCCCCGGCAAGGCTGCCGCACTGAAGTATCACGAGTCTTTCAAGGAAATCGGCTTGCTGACTTCAGAGGTCATTATCTCACCACCGGATACCCGTGAAGGGCACGAAGAAGTCGACGAAGGCCCAACGGATGAGGTTGGAAAGTTCTGGGGCAAAATGATGCAACGCTTTGGTTCCGAAGCGGAATACACCAAGCAGGTTATCAGCCAGTTCAAGCATGGCGGGGAGCCAGAAATCCTGATTGTTGTTGATAAATTGCTCACCGGTTTTGATGCGCCCAAGAACACGGTTCTCTATCTTTGCCGGACATTGCGCGAGCATACCTTGCTACAGGCGATTGCGCGGGTAAACCGACTGCATGAAGGCAAGGACTTTGGTTATATAGTCGATTACGCCAGCGTTCTGGGTGAGCTGGATAGAGCGCTGACAATGTACGACGCGCTCGAAGGCTTTGACGAGGAAGACCTCTTGGGCACGCTGACCTCTGTCAATGAGGAAGTGCAAAAACTGTCGCAGCGCTATTCGGATTTATGGGATCTTTTCCGCAAGGTAAGAAACAAGCGCGATGAAGAAGCGTTTGAGGTGCTTTTAGCAGATGATGAACTGCGTGAGGATTTCTACGAACGCCTCGCCGACTACAGCAAGACCCTTGGCATCGCCCTGTCAACGGATAAATTCATCCTGACTTCGACGGTCCACCCCACGCAGATCGCCCACAGCCCAATAAACACGCGGGGGTGGTAGAGAAACTGGTTTGTAGTGCCTATCTTAATATTTGTGTTGATTTCGGCAATAGCACAGTGTAAACTCACCCCATGTTCGTTCGCGTTAAATCGACACCCAATAGCCCAAGACAATCGGTTCAGATTGTTTCATCCGTGCGCGTCGGCGATAAGGTCAAGCAAAAGATTGTGCGTTATGTCGGCATTGCCATGGATGACGAGGAGTTGGCGCAGTTGAAGGCTTTGGCCGAGGTTGTCAAGGCGAAGATTGAAGCCCAGCATCAGCCCAGCCTGTTTCCGCCTGAGACGGTCGCCAAACAGATGCTTGAGGCGAAAGCAGCAAAAGCTCAATCGTCCAAAGCCACCTTGAATGTTGACCTGAGGCAGATGGTGGAAGAACAACGGGTGGTGCTGGGCATTCATGAGGTGTATGGCGCGGTCTATCGCCAGTTGTCGTTCGATACCCTGTTGCCGCAAAAGAAGTATCGTGCCTCCACAGAAGCCCTGTTCCATTGTGTGATGGCACGCATTGCCAATCCTAAAAGTAAGCGCGGCAGTGTGCAGCAGCTGGAGCAGGACTTTGGCGTTTCTTTGTCCTTAGAGAAAGTTTATCGGATGATGGATCAGCTGGACGATAACACCATCAGCCGGCTGCAAGCGATGACCTGTGAAGGCACGCGATCCTTGTTATCTGGTGCGTTGGATGTGTTGTTTTTTGACTGTACGACGCTCTATTTTGAGTCTTTCAAGGAAGACGAATTAAAACAAAATGGCTACAGCAAGGACTGTAAATTTAATCAGCCCCAGGTATTGCTGGCTTTGCTGGTCACCCGCGAAGGTCTGCCGGTCGGCTACGAAGTGTTCCCTGGTGCTACTTTCGAGGGTCATAGCCTAATCAGCGTTTTGCAGACGATGCAAGCGCGCTATGATGTCCGGAAAATGATCTTTGTCGCTGATCGAGGCATGCTGAATGAAGACAATCTAAGCGCCCTGGATGAGGCGGGTGCTTATTACATCGTCGGGGCGAAACTAAAACAATTGCCCGCTGCACTACAAACCAGGGTATTGGATAAGTCGGCTTATCAGCCGCTTGGCAAAGACGGATCAAGCGCAGCCGAGCTGACACACAAGAAGAGACGACTCATTGTCTCACATTGTCCAAAGCGTGCGGATAAAGATCAACATGACCGACAAAAGGCAGTCGATCGGCTCATCAAGAAAATCGGTAAAAGCCAGAACCCCAAGGACTTATTAAATAACTACGGCTATAAAAAGTTTCTGATTATCAAGGGAAAAACCAGCCTGAGTATCAACCAAGATAAAATTGATGCCGAAAGCCGCTGGGACGGACTGCATGGCGTCATCACCAATTTGCCCGATACGCCGCACCAGGAAGTGCTATCACACTATCGCGGCTTATGGCAGGTTGAAGAAAGTTTCCGCATCACTAAACACGACTTAAAAGTACGCCCTATCTACCACTGGACACCCTCAAGAGTGCGTGCCCACATTGCCATTTCGTTCATGGCTTTTGCCTGCATCAGACAGATAATGTATCGAATCAAGCTACAACACAAGGCCTTATCCCCTGCTGTTATCCGTAATGCCTTGATTCATGTGCAACACAGCGTGTTCAAACACAAGCGCACCAAACAGCGTTATGTCATGCCTTCTCAAATCAATCCAGAAGCAAAAAAAATCTATGCTGTGATGGGATTAAAAGCGACCACCACAGCTTACCCACTGTACTGATTGATATAATTCTTAAATATCTGGGCATTTGTAGTGCCTAGATATTTTTGTGTTTCTTTATAAATCAATGACTTATGAGGGTTGACCGTCGAAGTCAGGAGGATTTCTACGAACGCCTCGCCGACTACAGCAAGACCCTTGGCATCGCCCTGTCAACGGATAAATTCATCATGAAAACAGATGAGGCCAAATTACGAACCTATAAGACTGATCTCAAGCGCTTTCAAAACCTAAAAGCATCCGTGAAGCTCCGCTATGCAGAGGCCATTGAATATCGCGATTACGAGCCAAAAATCAAAAAACTGCTGGATACGCATATTCAGGCCAATGAGGTTATTCAGCTGAATACGCCGGTTGATATACTGGATGATCACCACTTTGATGCCGTCAAAGAAGGTCGGGGCATTTACTCCGGCAGACCCACCGTTGCCAGGGCAGATACGATTGCGCATGCCACGAAAAAGGTCATCAACGAAAAAATGGATGAAGACCCTGCGCTCTACGAGAAGTTTTCAAAGCTGATCCAGCAGGCCATTGATGATTTCAAGGCGCGTCGCATCTCTGATCTCGATTATCTCAGCAAGGTAAGCAAAATTCGTGATTCAGTGGCTTCCAAGGAACATGATGATGTGCCGGACAGCATCAGCGAAAATGATGAAGCCTGTGCCTATTACGGTGTTACCAGGCAATTGTTTACGGGTTATGAAATAGCTGTCACCGATGAAATTCTTTGCGAATTGTCGTTGGCAATTCAAACGGCATTAGAACAGGAAAAAATAGTGGATTTCTGGTACAACGAGCTGGCGAAAAATAAAACAATAGGAGACCTTTGCATAAATCTACCCAGGGCAGCGTTAAAATGGTGAAAAGATGTTCATTCACTAAACGCTTGAGCACTAAACCATGAGGATACCGTCACATGTCTTGGAAACAAACCGCCCAATACTCGTTCGCAGATGCCCTTTTAGTGGAGCATAAAGCATTGTCTAAGTTAGATGATGTGCATGAAATTATCGATTGGAAACAGATCGAAAAAACGCTCAGTCATCTTTATGCCTCCAAGCGCGGTGTGCCGGCCTATCCGCCTTTGATGATGTTTAAGAGTAACTGCCCAGGTACCCTAAGGAATAATTCTCTTGGAATAATTCTCTTGGAATAATTCTCTTGCCTGAGGAATCCAAGTGTGATTCATTAAGATTATGATTTTTCCAGACGCACCCAAAGGTTATGTTTCCGTTGAGGCTTATGAAGAGCTGAAGCAGAAGAATGCCCGGCTTGAACAAACGATAGCCCTGCTTGTGGCTCGCATTGAAGACCTTGAGCGTCGCCTCAGCCTTGAACAGCAGCAACAGTAGCAAGCCGCCTTCAAGCGACGGCCTAAAGAAGCCCAAGGCTGAACCCAGAACCAAAAGTCTGCGGAGAAAATCCGGTAAAAAGTCAGGCGGGCAGAAAAGCCACAAGGGAAGCACTCTGTGCCAAACGGCAGATCCCGATCATGTTGAAGATCACTTTCCTTCTGTCTGCGGGCAATGTGGCACACCGCTGTCGCCATCAATGGCAGAGGATTACGCCGCACGACAGGTGTTTGACCTGCCCGAGCCACAACCCCTGGTGACAACGGAACACAGGGCACATGTCTGCCTTTGCGGCCACTGTGGGGAAACAACCAGGGCGGCGTTTCCTCTGGAAGTAAAGGCACCCGTGCAGTACGGGCCACGCATCGCCGGAGTGGCAACATATCTCCAATGCGCCCATTTCCTGCCGGAAGACAGACTGGCGCAAATAATGGCCGATTTGTTCAATGCCCCTTTGGTTCCTGCCACTGTGGCCGCCATGAACCGCAAAGCATCAGAGCGGCTCAAGGGGGTTGCTTCTCACCTGCAGGATGTGATCGCCCAACAGGTCCACGTCAAACATCTTGACGAGACGGGTTTCCGGATTACGGGGTGCCTGCAATGGCTTCACGTTGCCTGTACACCGCTTCTGGCTTTCTACCGGGTCAGCAGCAAACGCGGTAATCTGTTATCCAATCTCACGGGCTGTATCGTGCATGATCATTGGCAGCCCTACTTCACGCTGGATGGTGTTACCCATGCGTTGTGCAATGCACACCATTTACGGGAACTGCAAGCGTTGGTCGAAATCGAACAGGAAGATTGGGCTGGTCAGATGCAAAGGCTACTGCGGCGTGCGCACCATGTCACACAGGCCGCGCGGGATAAGGGCGTGGCGGTTTCAACGCCGCTTGTTGCGCTTATTAATCGGCGATACGACAGGATCATCACCGCAGCATTGGATTTCCATGAGGAATTGCCTCCACTCGTGCCGCCAAAACCCGGAAGACGGGGGCGCAAGAAGCGACGGACAGGACATAATCTGGCTTTACGATTGCGCGATCACAAGGAAGGCACCCTGCGCTTTCTGACAGATCCCGACGTACCCTTCACAAACAACGAAGCTGAACGCGACCTGCGGATGATGAAACTACGTCAGAAAATATCGGGCGGGTTCAGGTCTGAACAAGGGGCAGAGGATTTTGCCACCCTGCGCAGCGTCATCACAACGGCCAGAAAACAAGGATGGAACATCATCGAAACACTGATGATGCCTGCCGATCAGATTATCGCAACACTGAAATACGCTTAAAAACAACCTGGGCAGTTACGTTTAAGATACTCATTTTACAAGCCTGGTATAACTTAAGCGATGAAGCCTTAGAAGAGCAGATAGCCCGGGATTTAATGTTCCGCCGGTTTATTGGTTTGAGTCTCAGTGATGCAGTACCCGATCATTCCACTATTTGGCGGTTTCGGAACTTATTACACCGAAAATCTGCTTGATTCTTTATTGGAACAAATCAATCATCATCTCGCTAAAAACAGTCTTATTGTTGCTCAAGGCTCGGTCAATATTATCGATGCGACTGTGATTGAAGCGAAGCAATGCCGTCCTAAAAAGAACCAACAAGGCGACAATACCCAAGACCCGGAAGCGGCCTCCTGACTTCGACGGTTCACACTCATAACTCATTGATTTATAAGGAAACACAAAAATACCTAGGCACTACAAATGCCCAGATATTGAAGAATTATGTCAATTAGTACAGTGGGTAAGCTGTGGTAATCGCTTTTAATCCCATCACAGCATAGATTTTTTTTGCCTCTGGATTGATTTGAGAAGGCATGACATAACGCTGTTTGGTGCGCTTGTGTTTGAACACGCTGTGTTGCACATGAATCAAGGCATTACGGATAACAGCAGGGGATAAGGCTTTATGTTGTAGCTTGATTCGATACATTAGCTGTCTGATGCAGGCAAAAGCCATGAACGAAATGGCGATGTGGGCACGCACTCTTGAGGGTGTCCAGTGATAGATGGGGCGTACTTTCAAGTCGTGCTTAGTGATGCGGAAACTTTCTTCAACCTGCCATAAGCCGCGATAGTGTGATAACACTTCTTGGTGCGGCGTATCGGGCAAATTGGTAATCACCCCATGCAAGCCGTCCCAGCGGCTTTCGGCATCAATTTTGTCCTGGTTGATGCTTAAGCTGGTTTTTCCCTTGATAATCAGAAACTTTTTATAGCCGTAGTTATTTAATAAGTCCTTGGGATTCTGGCTTTTACCTATTTTCTTGATGAGCCGATCGACCGCCTTTTGTCGGTCATGTTGATCTTTATCCGCACGCTTTGGACAATGCGAGACAATGAGCCGTCTCTTCTTGTGCGTCAGCTCGGCTGCGCTTGACCCGCCTTTGCCAAGCGGCTGATAAGCTGATTTATCCAATACTTTGGTTTGTAGCGCACTTGGCAATTGTTTTAGTTTCGCCCCGACAATGTAATAAGCGCCCGCCTCATCCAGGGCGCTTAGATTGTCTTCATTCAGCATGCCCCGATCAGCGACAAAGATCATTTTCCTGACATCATAGCGCGCTTGCATCGTCTGCAAAACGCTGATCAGGCTATGACCCTCAAAAGTAGCACCAGGGAACACTTCGTAGCCGACCGGCAGGCCTTCATGGGTGACCAGCAAAGCCAGCAATACTTGCGGCTGATTGACCTGTGTCTGATTAACTTGACAGTCCTTGCTGTAGCCATTTTGTTTTAACTCATCTTCCTTGAAAGACTCAAAATACAGTGTCGTACAATCAAAAAACAACACATCAAGGGCACCAGGCAACAAGGATCGCGTACCTTCACAGGTCATCGCTTGCAGCCGGCTGATGGTGTTATCGTCAAGCTGATCCATCATCCGATAAACTTTCTCTAAGGACTAAAGAAACGCATGAGTCCTGCTCCAGGTGCTGCACGCTGCCGCGCTTGCGCTTGCCTTGCTCTGGGGGGATTAGCAATGCGTGCCATCACGCAATGGAACAGGGCTTCATGGGAAGCACGATACCGCCTCTGCGACAACAGGGTATCGAATGACAACTGGCGATAGACCGCGCCATACACTTCATGGATGCCCAGTACCACCCGTTGTTCTTCCACCATCTGCATCAGGTCAACATTCAAGGTGGCTTTGGACGCTTTGGCTGCTTTCGCTTCAATAACTTGTTTGGCGACCGCCTCAGGCGGAAACAAACCGGGCTGGTGTTGGGCTTCAAGCTTCGCCTTGACGACTTCGGCCAGCTCTTTCAATCGCACTAACTCATCGTCATCCATGGCAATGCCGATATAACGGACAATCTTTTGCTTGACCTTATCGCCGACGCGCACAGATGAAACAATCTGAACCGATTGTCTTGGGCTATTGGGTGTCGATTTAACGCGAACAAACATGGGGTGAGCTTACACCATGCTATCGCCGAAGCCAACACAAATATTAAGATAGGCACTACAAATCGATCTCAACAGAAGACCCCCGTATTGACTGGGCTGTAGGCGATCTGCGTGGGGTGGACCGTCGAAGTCAGGAAAAAGAACCAACAAGGCGACAATACCCAAGACCCGGAAGCGGCCTGGAACGTGAAAACGGCGGCGGACGGTAAGCGTAAAAGCACCTATGGATTTAAGCTGCACGCCAATACCGATGAAGATGGCTTTATCAAGAAAATGACCACTACGCCTGGCAATGTGCATGATTCACAGGAGTTTGACCATCTGTTAGGCGATAGCCGCGGACAAGTTTACGCAGACAGTGCTTATGCCAACAAAGACAATGACGAGAAACTGGGTAAAGAAAACAATAGAATCCTGCACCGGGCTTATCGCAACACGCCATTAAGGGAGCAACAAAAAACGTAGAATAAAAGGTATAGCAGTGTCCGCTATGTGGTTGAACGCACCTTTGGTTTGCTCAAACTGCATCACGGATTAGGCAAGGCAAGATACATGGGGTTAGCCAGAAACAAAACCCGCGCACATCTGATTGCCATGAGCCATAACCTTAAAACTGGGATGAATATTTTCAAAGAACTGCAACGTTTAAAGGAGAGTATGCGCCTAAATGGGCAATAAAACAGATTAAAACCCACTAAAAGCGGTTAAAAGTGCCGAAATAGAGGCTTTTTGGGTGTCGTATTGATGAGTTGAGAGAACATGGGCGAAAAAATGAGGCAAATTTATAAAAAATCACGTTGTTTGTGAATTGCGAGGGGTGTTTTGTGGATTATGCAAAAGTCTCAATAGGACATATTGATGATTTTTTCTTTGATGTTATGAACCAGGACAGAGTGTTGCGTTTTGATTGTTATTGACCTATTATTAGTTACACCCCTTATGTAACTAAACGGAGAGTAATATGGCACCTCGAGAATCTTATGGCGACAAACCAATGACATCCGCAGAGAGAGTCAGACGAGCCCGTTGGGTCAACCGTTTTGAAGAAACAGCGTTCAAACTTCTAGACATCTTGAATGAAGTACCGGACCCTCTACCTCGAAAACCTGCAATACCTAATGATCTGATCGAGAAGCTACGACCCTTTATTAGCACTAGCAAACAACCACCAATGAGGAAATCCGAGATGGACCAAACAGCAGTACGTGTTTTAAAGCTTGGTAACGGTAATCAAGTAAGAAATAAAAAATTGGCAATGCAATTTATTGCCAAGCATTTAAACGCCGAAACTATCGACCCTAAGGAAACTGTTCGTACTGCCAATTGGGGCTTATGTCATGTATCAGCTTACACCGACCCAAAAAGTGCCATGATCAGCACACCCAAGAAAGATGACCAAAATTATGGTGGCGCTGACTGGCACAAGAACGATCATAAGATTCTATTTCGTGATGTTGGTGACGGTCGCTGCATCATTTATATCTGCAAGATCGAACGACTTTTTGACTACCCGGAAAAGAAGCGTAATGGTGTAACCTGGGAAAACATCGAGAAACTGTCATCACATACTGAAGTTCTGAAATCTGAGGAAGTTCTAAAAGAACTGGATGTCTGACGCTTATCCATCCTTGTTCGAAATCACACGATAGCGTTCGCGTTTATCAGCATCCAAAGCAATACCTGACAACCGGAAATCCCGCAGATCATTATCGACGGATTTTTTCATCGCGACGGAAAAATCATTGAACTGATCACTATTTCTGAGCATTTCAAATCTTGCGAACAATCGCTGGTTCTGACCAACGTCGGGGCATAGTCACTTAACTTTGGCAAACAGTTCTCATACGCGGTCGAGCTCATCTACATCTTTTACGCTGTTAAGATGCGATCCAGCCAGTCTGACATTTCTTCCGGCGGGACTCTAAAATTTTCCCGGACAGGTTGAACTTTTTGCTCTGGCAACCCCTCTATTTGCTTACGGTTGCTTTCCAGAATATAGTGCAAAGCAGGTTCAATCTGCTCGGGCTTTATTGCCTCAAAATCCGGTAAAGAATGTAAACTGAGCATCGGGTTTTCAGAAAGTATTGAGTGATTGAGCGGCATGTGTCCAGGCAAAATTAATACAGGTTAAGCAGGTTATGACAACAGCATATGATTTTATCGTGATCGGTGGCGGAAGTGGTGGAATTGCCTCTGCTCGCAGAGCAGCGCAAAACGGAGCCGGTGTTCTGGTGGTGGAATCCGGTCGGCTTGGCGGAACCTGTGTCAATGTTGGCTGTGTTCCGAAGAAAGTTATGTGGGCGACCGCACAAATAAACGAAACCTTTGACCTCTCGCAGCATTATGGCTTTTCCGCCGATTCGGTAAAATTTGACTGGGGCACCATAAAATCGGCACGAGATCAGTACATCGAACGGCTTAATGGTATCTACCGCCGGAATCTTGACAATTCAGGAGTGGAGATAATTCAGGGGTACGCAAAATTTTCCTCGGCGAACAGCATTGTGGTCGGAGATTCAGAATACACCGCCAAACACATTCTCATCGCCACCGGCGGCCAGCCTTCCATAGCCGATGTAGAAGGTGCGGAATTGGGTGTCACCAGCGATGGTTTTTTCGAACTTTCTGTGCAACCTGAGAAAATACTTGTAATCGGTGCAGGCTACATCGCCACAGAACTCGCCGGGGTGATGCACGGCCTCGGTAGTGAGGTTTTCATGCTGTTGAGAAAGGACAAATTATTGAGGTCATTCGATCAGGATGCCCATGAGATGGTGATGCGGCAGATGCAGGAAAGTGGCATTGAATTTCTCACTAATATCGACTTGAAAGCACTGCGCAAGGATGGCGACAAACTATCTGTTATTCACGGAGATCAACAACAGTTCGGCGGTTTTGACTGTATTATTTGGGCCATTGGCAGGCAGCCCAATGTGAAAGACCTTGCTCTGGATAAAGCGGGTCTGTCACCAAATACCCGAGGATACATTGATACCGATGAATTCCAGAACACTGCTGTTTCGGGAATTTATGCCGTTGGCGATGTCACACCACGGGCACAGCTCACCCCTGTGGCAATCGCTGCCGGCAGAAAATTGTCCAATCGATTGTTTGATAACCAAACCAATAGCAAACTCGATTACGAGAATATCCCGACGGTGATATTTTCTCACCCGCCCATTGGAACCGTGGGTTTATCCGAAGCTGAGGCAATCGAAAAGCACGGTGGAAAAAACATCCGAATTTACAAAAACAGCTTTGTTGACATGTACTATGCGGTGTGTGATCACAAACCCCGAACGCTGGTAAAACTTATTGTTCAGGGTGAAAATGAAAAAGTGGTTGGCTGTCATGTCGTCGGCAGAGGTGCTGATGAAATGATACAGGGCTTCGCCGTAGCGCTTAAAATGGGTGCGACTAAAGCTGATTTTGACGATACCGTCGCAATCCACCCGACCGCGGCTGAAGAATTGGTTACACTGCGATAAACCGGAAGCCATTCTCGACTTTGACGTCCTTCATGACTTCAAAGATCAGGGTTATACCGACTATTTTGCGTTTATCGTTGGCTTCATTGAACAGGAAGAATTCATCCAAATCGAATCTTTAACCAAGGAACCAGCCCCCCCCCTACACTGGTAAGCTCTGAATTTGCGAACAATCTGAATAGCGACTGGGTAGATGCAGGAGAACACCAACTCAAAGGTATTGATCGCCCGCTTCAGGCGTATACGCTGTAGATTGCCCTGCGCACAATTATCCGGGCACTACATTTCGTCGTCAAAATCCTCTGCATCAAGTTTACCCTGCTTTAAGGCCTCGCTTGCAATAACACCGGATACCGCAGCCCCTGCCGCTTTGGCGATTTTCTCGTGCAGCTCTGCTTTAGATTTAACATCGCCTGGTTCTGCACCTGCCTCTCCTGAGGTTTCTTCAGCACTGGTCTCTTGATCAGAGGATCTTGCTTGCGCTGAGTCTTTTCCATTGGTCTCTACCGAGTCAAGTTCCGGAACCCACACTCTAACCTCACGATGGGCAAAATGAATTCCTGCTGCGGCAAGTGCATCACGGACATTACGGTAGGCTTCACGGCGGATAACCCATTGCTCACCCGGTTTAGTGGTGAATTTCATACGCACGATCAGCGCAGACTCTTCAACCCGCATAACCCCCTGAGACTTCAATGGCAGTATAAAGCTGGGTCCCATCACCGGGTGCTGCAGCATTTCCTGCCCAACCTTTTTAATAATTTTCCGAACCTTTTCAATATCTGTATCATAGGGAAGCCGAAGTTCGAGTTTCATGGTAATCCAGTCACGGCTGAGATTTTTCACCGTCCTGATTTCGCCGTATGGCACAGTTTGAACTGCGCCCAGGTGATGTCGCAGCTGCATTGATCGCAGCGAAATTTTTTCCACCGTTCCTTTCAGCCCCTCCAGCTCAATGTATTCGCCTTTTCGAAATGCATCGTCAATCAGAAAAAATATTCCGCTAATAACATCCTGAACCAGTTTTTGCGCACCGAAGCCAATCGCAATACCAACTACCCCGGCACCCGCAAGTAGCGGTGCAATGGCAATCCCCAAAGAATGCAAAACAGTCAGCAGGAAAAATAGGGTCAAAATGACGGTCATCACCGTACGCATCAACGGCACCAGTGTTTCCGCCCGAGTGGCGCCTGCTCCACCCCCATCGCCTTCGAGACTGGCGATGGCATCCACTTCCTCCACAGGTAAACGCCGTTCAATCAGCGCATGCATCATCTCCCAGATTACGTAAGCGAGCACACCAAAAAATGCTGCGTCCACCGAACGCCGGATGGCAACGCTAAAACCGGATTCGGGCATGAGCATATCCGTGCCCAATCCGGCCGCATTGCTCAATAAGTACAAGGCAATACCGATCAAGACAAAACGAAAACCTGTTTGTACCACCCGAATAAATCGACATGCTCTGGCGGGAAAATGCGGGCTTTGCAGCCATTCAATATCTGCCACCTTCCAAATCAGTCCATTAAACATTCGATCAAACACCGGGAAAGCAAGGGTTATCCACCAACTTTTGCCAACTTCAGCAGCCTGGTTCCAATGGCCCAAAAAGGAGAAATACAACCACAACATCCACAGCAGCACCATCCAAGCGGTAAAAACAAATGGCCAGGACTGCATAATAAACAATCTTACAAACCCCTGTTTGTCCCGGTCTTCCTCAGCTACAAACATATTGGTAATTTTATCTCTCATCAACCAGACTTGTGACAGGATGATCAGATTCAAGATAAGCGTGTACGGAATCAGCAGTCCTGCGAGCAGTATGGGATCGAGTTCAGCGCTAGCCAGATAAGTTCTAAACGCCGCACCAAATTCGATAACGGCAAAAAATATTGCGAACCAAAAATACAATTGCTTGGCTGGCGCATCCTCCATGGGAATCGGTCGAAACTCACTGCGCAGCGGAGAGAAAATGTTGCGAATCAAAATCAGCCAGAGCCGAAACTGGATAAACGCTGTTAGCAGCTCTACAAACAGTACTTCCAGATAAGGGTTTTGCTTTACGAAAATCAAACCGGGAAGATATGCGACGGTACCCAGGATCGCGATTCCGATCAGCTGTATACAAATACGCGTGGCGATGAATTTATATCTAAGCAGGCGGGTTTTTTCCTGATTATTAACGTAGTTGTATAATCGCGTAAAAAGCTTTCGAGTGGTAAACAGTTCGATCAATAGCGCGATACCAAACACCAGGACGATACTACTGGCGATTTTTAAACCGCTCCATCCCAGCCCGGCATTAGCGGTTAGACTAAACGCCTCGGAAAACCGCTCATCCAGCAACGGCAATTCTTGCCACAGGATCTCAAGGCGTTCGCCGAGCTGATTGGTGTTGGAATTTCTCCAGCTTGAAATGGTTTCCTGATCATATCCATAACCATCAGCGCCATCGTCCAGAACGTCATGGTTTGATTCTTCTTCTTCGACAGTTGCAGCTTCAGAAACAGATTGAGATTCAGCCAATGCTTCAATGCTCGCACTGTCATAATTTTGTGACCATGCTTGCGGGACTAATATAAAACAAACGACCAGTACCGACAGCAATTTTATCAATCCTCGAATTGCCGTTTTACTTTGATGGGTTTGTTTGTTACTCGCACTCATTTTTGCTCATTCTCCTCGCACGTTTATTTGAATCTTGCAAAAAGCGAATCTACTTGCCCTGTTCCCGCGGCGGTAAGCCGGTATGCTGGGTCAATATTCGCCCTTTGGCAGATTTATGTTTTCGATTTGCCGCCCTATTCTTCATATTCGAGCCGGAATAGTCAAATCTAGCCACGGGCTGGTAAGCTGGAATCAGCTGATTCGGTGAGTTGCCTATTAAATCTTCCCTACCCATACGCCGCAATGCTTCGCGGAGTTGCGGCCAGTTATCCGGGTCATGATATCGTAAAAACGCTTTATGCAGACGTCTTTGTTTTTCCCCCTTTGCAGACTCCACTTCCTCACTGTGACGATTTACCTTTCGTAAAGGATTTTTGCCAGTGTGATACATCGCCGTGGCAGTTGCCATGGGCGACGGGTAAAAATTTTGCACCTGATCTGCTTTGAACCCGTTCGCTTTAAGCCAAAGCGCCAGGTTCATCATGTCTTGTTCTGTAGTTCCTGGGTGAGCGGCAATAAAGTAAGGAATTAGATACTGTTTCTTACCGGCTTTTTTTGAAAATTTTTCAAACAATTCCTTAAACCGATCATAGCTGCCCATACCGGGTTTCATCATTTTGCAAAGCGGTCCCTGTTCTGTATGTTCCGGGGCTATCTTCAGATATCCGCCTACATGGTGAGTGACCAACTCTTCAACATATTCAGGAGACTCCACCGCCAGGTCATAACGCAGCCCGGAGGCAATGAGCACTTTCTTGATTCCTTTTAATGATCGCGCTCGTTTGTACAAGCGAATCAGGGCGGAATGGTCCGTATTGAGGTTGTCACAAACTTTCGGATAAACACAGGAAGGTAATCGACAAGCAGCTTCTATTTCCCGGGATTTGCAGGCAATGCGAAACATGTTGGCAGTGGGACCTCCCAGATCAGAAATGACGCCGGTGAATCCCGGAACATGATCTCGAATCTGCTCGATTTCACGAATAATTGAATCTTCAGAACGATTTTGAATAATCCTGCCTTCATGTTCGGTTATCGAGCAGAATGTACAACCTCCAAAACACCCCCGCATAATGTTCACAGAAAATCGAATCATTTCGTAAGCCGGAATTCGCATCCCCTGATATTTCGGATGAGGTACGCGGGCATATTCCAAACCAAAAATAAAATCCATCTCCTCGGTGCTCAGCGGTACAGGAGGCGGATTGAACCAGACTTTATGACCACCCTGATTTTGAACCAGCGGTCGGGCATTACCCGGATTGGTTTCCTGATGTAATACCCGGCTTGCGTGGGCATACAAAACCGGATCGCGTGCTACATCGGTAAAAGAAGGCAAGCGAATAACCGTATTCGCCCGACGCGACAAACGCTGCTTTAAACGATCTTTTTTATCTTCAAACGCCACTACGACAGATTTTGATTTTGGAGAAGATTCAGAATCAGCGGCTTCGTTTACAACTTCACCACCGAACGCATATGGATTGAGCGGTTTTTCAATGCGACCGGGTTTATCAACATTGGTCGAGTCCATAATTCGCCAGTGTTCAGGAATATCGCGTAAACAGAACGCAGTACCGCGAATATTGGTTATCGATGCAATTTCCTCGCCTGCCGACATTCGGTGAGCAATGTCGACAATCGCCCGCTCGGCGTTTCCAAACACCAGCATATCTGCCTTGGCATCGGAAAGAATGGATCGCCTTACTTTATCCTGCCAATAATCATAATGCGCGATCCTGCGAAGTGAAGCCTCTATTCCGCCGATCACAATTGCTGAGTCCCGGTAGGCCTCACGACACCTTTGCGCATAAACAATAGCGCTGCGATCCGGTCGCTTACCGCCAATGTCATTTGGTGAATAAGCGTCATCTGATCTGATTTTTCGATCCGCCGTGTAACGATTGATCATTGAATCCATATTTCCAGCGGTAACACCGAAAAACAGGTTTGGCTTGCCCAGCACCTGAAACGCTTCACTGGATTGCCAGTCAGGCTGATCGATGATGCCGACACGAAAACCCTGAGCCTCAAGCAGCCGGCCGATTATCGCCATGCCAAAACTGGGGTGATCGACATAGGCATCACCGGTTACAATGATAATATCGCAGCTGTCCCAGCCCAAACTGTCCATTTCTTCTCTACTGGTCGGAAAGAATGGTACGGTTCCGAAGCACTCAGCCCAATATAGCGGATACTGGTTAAGCATCGGCGTGGTGGGAAATGGCTGACTTTGCGAAGCGGTTTGCATGGGCATTTAACAGGGAAACCGCTATTTTACCGAAATGTTGTGGGAGAAAAGATAAAATATGTGGATCTTTTGCGCATTGGCAAAATCAGCGCTTTGCCGGATCATTAAACCCGTATAAACCACGTTTATATTATCTAAACCGATTGAGGATCAATATCTTGTCGAGAAAAACCGTATCTACAAAAATTTACCTTGCGGGGATACTGAATGTTCTTGGTCATAGTGCAGTCACTCGGCTGCAAGATGCCAGCGAAAGCAAACTGTCTGGATCACGTTAATGAGAAAATTTCAGCAACTCATTGTTAGGCTCTAGCCTGCGTAATCTGTCAGATTTCGTTTTATTGCAAGCTTAGGCAGCCTGACTATGCTTTTTTATCTGAATTAGCAGCAGCGAAATGGCCACGGGCGTCACTCCGGGAATTCTCGATGCCTGTCCAACGGTCTGCGGTTTTACTTGACTGAGTTTCTGTTGAACTTCGCTGGAAAGTCCGCGTATTGCCTGAAAATCGAATGTCGCGGGAATGACAACGTGGTCACTTTTCTTTAGACGTTCAATCTCAGCTACCTGACGTTTAATGTATCCGCTATAACGTGCCTGAATCTCTAGCTGCCGAATGCTTTGCGGATCATCTAACGGCTCTGGTAACCCGGCCAGAGACACAAGCTCATGATAGCCCACCTCCGGTCTTCTCAATAGATCCAGCAGGTTTGACTCTCTTTGCAATGGTTGCCCCAAAACGCGTTTCACTTCTTCGGGGTTTGTCCTTTCGGGCCTGATCCAGGTCTTTTCGAAACGAGATTTCTCCTGATCAATTCGACTCCGTTTTGATTCAAACATGTTCATGTGTTGTACATTGACCAGCCCAAGTTCGTAGCCGGTTTGCGTTAGACGCAGATCAGCATTGTCCTCACGCAACTGGAGCCGGTATTCTGCTCGTGATGTGAACATGCGATAGGGTTCAGCGGTTCCCTGGGTTACCAGATCATCAATCATCACTCCGATGTATGCTTCGTGTCTTTGAGGGCACCACGCAGACGCACCTTTTATTTTTCGTGCAGCATTTAGCCCCGCTATCAGTCCCTGCCCTGCCGCTTCTTCATAACCGGTGGTTCCGTTAATCTGACCTGCAAAAAACAACCCTTCAATACACTTTGTTTCCAGAGAGTTTTTCAAACCTCTCGGATCAAAAAAATCATATTCAATGGCGTAGCCTGCTCTTGTAATAAGCGCATTTTCAAATCCTTTGATACTGCGGACATATTCGAGCTGCACATCGAACGGCAAACTGGTGGAAATCCCATTGGGATACACTTCCGTGGTATTCAGGCCTTCTGGCTCAATAAAAATCTGGTGGCTTTGCTGCTCTGCGAAGCGCACAACCTTATCTTCAATAGATGGACAGTAGCGTGGTCCAACGCCTTCTATTTCACCGCTGAATAATGGCGACCGATGCAAGGCATGGCGAATAATATCGTGGGTTTGGCTGTTGGTATGGGTAATATGACAATGCACCTGCTGAGGATGATCTGCTGCGTTGCCGCTAAACGAAAATACCGGAACCGGGTCATCACCAGGTTGGGATTCCAAGCCATTATAGTTAATCGATTTGCCATCAATCCTTGGCGGCGTGCCGGTTTTCAGCCGATCAACCTGCAGCGGCAACTCTCTTAATCGATTCGCCAAATCAATGGACGGTGGATCTCCTGCGCGGCCGCCACTGGCGTTATCCATACCAACGTGAATTTTACCGTTTAGAAATGTCCCGGTAGTTAACACAACTGTCGGTGCGTGAAAGCAAACCCCCAATTCAGTACGCACACCACAAACCCGATCCCCCGAAACCAGCAAGTCATCCACAGGTTGTTGGAAAATGGTTAGATTGGCTTGATGTTCGACTTCCCTGCGGATGGCTATTTTGTAAAGAGCGCGGTCAGCCTGAGCGCGCGTTGCCTGAACCGCCGGCCCCTTGCGGGAGTTGAGAATTCTGAAATGTATTCCAGCCTGGTCAATCGCTCTCGCCATTACCCCGCCTAATGCGTCTATCTCTTTGACGATATGCCCTTTTCCAATTCCGCCAATCGCAGGATTGCAGGACATCTGACCGATGGTTTCTATGTTATGGGTCACCAGCAGGGTTGCACATTGCATACGAGCTGCAGCCAACGCCGCTTCGACACCGGCGTGACCGCCACCAATTACAATGACGTCAAATTGATCAGGGTATTCCATAAGTGGGTTTTACTACTTTATCGCCACCGATACTGGCAGCCATACTCACTACTGCTGGTAGTAGTAATCGTATTTGTTGAGAATATCCTGAGTGAAGTCCCAGGCATCGTTGTAGGAAATATTACTTTCCCCAGGAATGATGATCCGTGTGTAAAGCGCCTGACCGTGTTGTGCCTTCAGGTCAGCCAATTGTGCTTCCAGCTCCGACCTCAGCAGATATACGGGGTCAGACTGATCCGGCTTTCTGATCTTAAAGGCGAATGCACCATTTTGCTTTTCCAGCCAAACATTAACCACTACTTTTCCTGCTGTACTTCTTGCAGGACGAATAAGATCACGATACTTTTCGTCCAGTGAATCGTACTCTTGCTGCAATGAGCGATATTCAACCGTCGAGGTATCTGCTTGAACCTGCAATGCGGCATTCTCAGCTTCTCGAATTTTGATCAACTCCAACAACTTGCGAATCTCGTCTGTTGCGATGGAATAAAGTTCTTCAGTGCCTTCACCAGTTTGCTGCAATTCGGTTACTTCACGAGAAAGATCAAAGTTTTCCGCCTGTGCTTTTTCTAACAATACTTTGACTTCGAGCAACTGTATTGAGACGGTATCCAGCTTCTCACCCAGTGTTTGTTTGTCCTCGGAAAGAGCCGAGATTTCCTGGCTAGACTGAATCTCCAGTTCAGATAACTGTTGGCTAAGCCGGGTGATTCGATTGTTTAAATCTTTTTCACTTTCAACCAACCGGGTAATTTCCTGATTGGCCTGCTGTTTTTCTTCCGATAACTGACTATTGGCAGATTCCAGCTGCTGCCGCAATGCAACCAGATTTGATAGCTGCGTTTCAAGTTTTGCCTGATCGTCTGTCAGTAAGGCAATTTTGTCCAGTTCTTCAGACAATTTGAGTTTCAGTTGGTCACGTTCACCCTGAGTGGATTCCAGCGAGACCTCAAGCAAGGATTTTGCCTGTGACAGATCCTTTTCACTTTCAACCAACCGGATAATTTCCTGATTGGCCTGCTGTTTTTCTTCCGATAACTGACTATTGGCAGATTCCAACTGCTGCCGCAATGCAACCAAATTTGATAGCTGCGTTTCAAGTTTTGCCTGGTCGTTTGTCAGTAAGGCAATTTTGTCCAGTTCTTCAGACAATTTGAGTTTCAGTTGGTCACGTTCACCCTGAGTGGATTCCAGCGAGACCTCAAGCAAGGATTTTGCCTGTGACAGATCCTTGTTTAACGTTTCTGCAGCCTGCTTGTTGGTTATCGTTGAAATCAACTGTCGATCAAGTTCAAAATTGCGAACCATGATAACAACCAGCGCCATGAGAAAAATCATCACGATAACGGTCATAACATCGGTAAACGATGGCCAAACACTGTCATCGCCGACACCCTGAGCGCCGTGTCCAATTCGCAGATCGGTAAAGCCGTTTAGGTCAGCCATAATCAGTTAGTCAAGTAACTGGCGGTCAGATTTAATTCGGAATCCACGTTCCAGCAACGATACAACTGTAGCCATATCACCCGCTCCCTGTTTGGAATTTGTTTGCTGCAGCTCAACAATTTCCTTCATTAAGTCCAGTTGTGCTTTGCTGTCCGTCGCGGCTTCATCCGATTTGGCAATTTTGTCGGAAAGTACATCGATGGAAGTTTCGAGTTTCGCGGCAGCATCCGCGTAGATCTTTTGAGATTGGTCGAGTTTTCGAATCAGCTCATTCGCAGAACGGATACTGTCAGAATAATCCCTGACCACCGCATCCTGGTTTAACTGCAAATGCGGCATCAGCGTAGTTGTGGTTACTTCTTCGATTTTACTAATCAAAAATGTCTGCGTGTCTGTCAACTTGATATAAAAGTATCCGAAAAACAAATAGGCGATAATCGCAGTAAGCGTTGTCGACAATGCTGTGGACATACCAAAGATCATTGTACCCAAACCGCTGGCCTGATCTGAACTGCCACCGAGGGTTGCTGCCTGGCCGCCGCTCTGCAAAATATCCGATGCGCCCAACAGGGAAATCGATAACGAAATAATGGTGCCGAATACCCCGGTCAGGATCAACACGTTGTGCACAAATTTGAGAAAGCTGTTACGACTTGATTCCGAAGCCAGCAGCGTTGCTGCCAATGCCCCCTGATTTATATTTGCTTTTTTCTGATTGAGAGACTTTAAAGTTAAAAACCGCTCGGCAACCATACTGTCCTGACGAATGCCAAGCAAAGGTTCTTTGCTATTCGTAACATTCGTTTTAAAACGATTGATTGCCTGTTCCTGGTTTCGATACTCCGCAAAGCGTTTTACGAGCTGCGCCAAACCGCAAACGAAAAGCGTCAAAATTCCGAGGTTGACTACCCAGCCAACAGCGTTGACCTGATTCGACACATAGATTTGATAAATTACATCGCGTTGCCAGATGCAGGCGATCATGATCAAGACCACGACCATCACCATTTGCATCAGGATATTACGAGTATAGTTGTGAGAATTAATGTTGATTGCCATGTTTTTTACGCGCTGGATATGGTTGTAATTTCTGCGAGGCCGTATACTACCAATATCGCCGGTATAAATATAGGGGTTTCAGTGCCGGACAATTCGCAAATTATTTGTAGCCGATTTGTCGGATATTCGAATAATCCGCGCCCGGCAATCGCTACTTTCCAATACAGAATGAGCCGAATATCAAGCCAAGCAAATCATCACTGCTGATTTCTCCAGTGATTTCGCCCAGGGCTTTTTGACACGATGTCAAATCATCCGCAAGCAGTTCACTGGCTCGATAGTTGATCTGTTGCTCCAGACCGCGCTTGAGAAATGACTGCGCTCGATGCAGTGCGTCAATATGACGTTGACGGGCCAGAAATGTACTATCGTCCCCTTCACGAAGCCCGGCATGGGCGCGTATCTTTTGCCGCACCAAATCCATACCGTCCTGATACTTCGCCGACGCGAAAACCTCTCCAGCAAACAGGGAATTACGGTCACCCGCCAAATCCATTTTGTTTCTGACCACCAAAACAGGCGCCTGCGCTTCATACTCTTTCACCAGACGGCTAACATTGGATTCGATAAAATCACTATTATCCAACACCAGAACAATTAGATCAGCCGAGTTTTGAGCCTCGAGTGCACGTCTCACTCCCTCCGCTTCAATTTCATTAGCGGTGTCGCGAATACCGGCAGTATCCAGAATTTCCACTGGCAGCCCGTCTATCTCAACAAACTGCTCTAACACATCACGTGTTGTCCCTGGAATATCACTGACAATTGCCCTGGATTCTCTGGACAATGAATTCAATAAACTCGATTTTCCTGCATTTGGCAAACCCGTCAAAACCACTTTGAGACCATCACGTAAAATTTTCCCGCAACGCAGTGACCGACGAAGTGAATCAAACAACTCTGCCAGCGCTTGCAATTGGGAAACCACATTTTCATCTTCGAGAAAATCAATTTCCTCGTCGGGAAAGTCAATCGCAGCCTCAACAAAAATCCTCAGTTTTGTCACCGCTTCAACTAACTCATCAACGCGTGCTGCAAATTCGCCCTGTAAAGATCGAAGCGCAGAACGAGCGCTGGAAACGGTACTGCTGTCGATCAGATCAGCAACCGCCTCTGCCTGGGTCAAATCAATCCTGCCGTTCAGAAATGCACGTTCGGTAAATTCTCCGGGACGCGCCAATCTCGCGCCCAATTGCAGACATCGATCTACCAGTTGCCGCATCACAACGGGGCTTCCATGACCCTGAAACTCTACCACTGGCTCTCCGGTGTAACTGCCGGGGGAGGGAAAATATAGTGCGATACCGCTATCGATTGGTTGGTTTTCTTCAGCATAGAAGTTAACCAGGCAGGCTTTCCTCGGTGCGATCTCCTGATCCGCGATGGTATTTCCAATATTCCCTGCATCCGTGCCCGAAATTCGAACTATCCCAATCCCACCCTTTCCCGGTGGTGTCGCAATCGCAACGATGGATTCAGAATACGTCATCACGCTTGTGCCGAACGAATCTCAAAATTAGTAGCACGATATCCGTATCGTTGCGTATTTAATCCGGTTCTAACTGTCGGCGAATTTTCGAGTTATATAGTATTGCTGTGAAATGGATAACAGGTTATTCACCACCCAATACAATACCAGTCCAGCAGGGAACCACAGGAAGAAAATAGTAAAGACAAAGGGTAATGCCATCATGATTTTTTTCTGAATTGGATCGACCGGCGCCGGGTTGAGAAAATGCTGCGCAAGCATTGAAACACCCATAATGACCGGCAAGACAAAATATGGGTCCGGCAACGACAAATCGGTTAACCAAAGCATAAAACTGGCCTGGCGTAATTCAACACTTTCGAGCAGTACCCAATATAGCGCGATAAAAACCGGAATCTGAACCAGTATTGGCAAACACCCGCCGGCAGGATTCACTTTCTCTGCCTTGTACATTTTCATCATTTCCTGCTGGAACTTCTGCTTGTCATCGCTATAACGCTCTTTCAGCGTTGCCATTCTTGGCTGCAGTTTTTTCATTTTCGCCATCGACTTGTAGCTAGCGGCGGATAGCGGGTAAAACACCAGTTTAACAAGGCAGGTTAGCAGAATTATCGCCCAGCCCCAATTGAGTGTAAAACTGTGAATTTTCTGCAGCAGCCAGAACAATGGATTCGCCACTGGCGTCAACCAGCCATAATCAACGGTTAACTTTAATCCCTCCTTGTTCTGTGCATCTAATCTGGTTTGCTCTTTCGGGCCAACAAATAACGCGGTGTTAATCACTCCGCTTTCCCCAGGAGCAACACTAACCGGGTTTTCCGATTTGTAACCGATGCGATACTCCGGGTTTGACCTGTTTTTACTCACTCCGGAATAAAACTGGTAGCTGTCCGCGCCCATTGGTAACCACGCGGCGACGAAATAATGCTGCAACATTGCAACCCAGCCATCGGCAGTGCTGACGCTTGGTTGTTCTTCCTTGATTTCCTGATAGTCAATTTTTTCGTACTTTTCAGCTTCGGTATAGATCGCAGCCCCATTGTAGCTCGGTAGTCGCCCTAAAATTCCCATCGACCCCGGCGACTCAACTTCCGTCTGCTTGAGTTGGGCATACAGGAATCCGGTCCAGGTTTGGGTACTGTTGTTCGCTACTTTAAAGTCGATCGCCACCCGATAGCTGTCTCGCGTGAAGGTAAACACCTTGTCGTATTCAACACCATCGCCATCGGACCAGTTCAGCACAACAGCTACTGAATCGGCATCCGCTATGTCGTATTCATAAACCGAAGCGGAATACTGCACGTTGTGATTAGGGTAGTTTCTGTGTTTCCCAATTAAACCGCTTTGCGCCACAAATAGCTTTGGCAAGTCTCGGTGCATCAAAATAAAAGGGATATCCGGTGATTCCACGCTTACTGGATGCTTGATAAGTTCGACGCGGGTAATATCGCCGCCCAGCGTATCAATCTCAACATTCATCAAATCGGTGGCCACTGTAATGATGTCGCCACCCACAGCGTCGACTGCTTCAACAACCGGGGTGTCTGCCAGTGTGCTATTTTCAGCAGAATTGCCAGCTTGTGACTGGCTCGCAACTTCTGGTGCGTCGGGAACATCTTCTGTAAGCGTGCCTGACCCTTGCGTAGAATTTTCAGTAGCAACAACCTGATTTCCATTTGAGTCATAATTTACGCGAAATTCATTCCAGGATTGCCAGATCATCACCAGCACGAGACCGAGGGCGACAAACAACATGATTCGTTGAAATTGAGATTGCATAGCTGTGTTAATTGTTTTCTATTGTTTTTAATCTAACGACCGGTATCGTCTAACCTGTTTACTGCTGAACACCTCAGGGAACCGGATCGTAGCCGGCTTTACATCCTGGATGGCAGCGTCCAATACGTTTTACCCCCAACCAAACCCCTTTCACAGGGCCGTGGATCTGGATAGCTTCCATCATGTAGTTAGCGCAACCCGGCTGGAAGCGGCAATTCTGCCCTAACCACGGACTCAAAACCAGCTTGTACGCCTTGATAAGAGCAACCAGCAGATACGAGGCAGAAACGGAAATTATTCCGCTCAATCCCTTTAAGTTCTGTTCTGGACGAGATTGGATTTCTGATTGCATTTCTGTGCGACTTTGCGCCATAGCGTATCGAGTTCTGTTTCTAATTTCGGGTTATCCTGTTGCGCACAGCCGTACTTTGAAACGACGACATAGTCAAGCGACGCCAACTCCGTGCGATTCAGTCTGAATGATTCGCGAATCTGCCTTTTAATTCTGTTTCGTTGAACCGCTTTTTTGCTCACCTTGCGTGAAACAACGACGCCGAATCTTGGAGTATCTAATTCATTCCTGCTAGCGTGAACGCTAAAGAAGCGCCCGTGTATCGATGTTTTTCTCCGAAATACCGCTTTAAACTGGGGCGCACTTAGCAATTTATATTTACGACCCAGGCTGCAATCCGGGCCAAAATTGCTTTTAGGCCAAACCGGCATTGGGCAGTTTATCGCTGCGGCATCAGGGGCTCCTGACTAAGCGCTGAGACGCGCTCGGCCTTTGGCACGACGGGCGTTGATCACTGCGCGTCCACCACGAGTACGCATACGTTCACGAAACCCGTGGGTTCGTTTTCGCTTTATTTCGCTGGGTTGAAATGTACGTTTCATAGTCTTTAATCTAATGACCGTCAAAAGGGTTGCGGAATCTAACGCGTTTACTCACAAAATTCAAGTTAAATCAGGGTTTTGCGGCACTCCGTACGCAACCTTTCAAATGATTCGAGGATGACACAGACTTCATCGTAATTCTTGCTGTAAAATCCCTTCCTCATTCAGAAAACAGCCGCTGTAGTGACTATTCAATTCACCGATTCCGAAATATATCTCATCCGCCAGATCCTGAGCCAGCGGTATGCAGAAGACATCGACATCCAGCTTTCAGAGTGTGATCTGACCGTAGACGGAGAAGATTCCCGGTTCCACGCCGTTTCCTGGTTTGTAGAAGACGCCAATTTTGTTATATATAAACTCGGCCTGTTTCGATTCAAACCACAGTATTACTACACCCCGCACGAACAATTCGACTGCGGAACTGCAAAATACGATGCCATTGAGCGATGTGTAATCGAATTACTCAACAACCAGTCAGCACATATCCGGGGAGTTTCCGTCTAATCCGTTTTTGAAAATTACTGTTAACCGCTTTTAACCGAAAACATTCAAATGAACCAACCCAAAAATGCATTTTATGCCCAGTCAGGCGGCGTTACCGCGGTAATAAACGCTTCTGCCGCAGGCGTAATTGAAACAGCACGAGCCAGGCCCAAAAAAATGGGTAAAGTTTATGCGGGCCGTAATGGCATCATCGGTGCGCTGACCGAAGACCTCATTGATACATCGAAAGAGTCAAAGTCTGCAATCGCCCGTTTACGCCATACGCCTGCCGGTGCTTTCGGTTCTTGTCGATACAAATTAAAGTCATTGGAACAAAACCGCCGTGAATACGAGCGCCTCATCGATGTTTTCGAAGCACACAACATCGGGTTTTTCTTTTACAACGGCGGTGGTGACTCCGCCGATACCTGTCTGAAAATTTCGCAACTTTCGAAAAGCCTGAAATACCCAATTCAGGCGATACACGTTCCCAAGACCGTCGACAACGATTTACCAATCACCGATAACTGTCCGGGATTTGGCTCAGTCGCCAAATATATTGCCACCTCAACCAGAGAGGCGAGTTTCGATGTTGCCTCAATGTGTGAAACTTCCACCAAGGTTTTTGTCATCGAGGTAATGGGCCGCCATGCCGGATGGATTGCAGCCGCTGGCGCCATGGCTTCCGACGAAAAAACTGAAATTCCGATACTCGTGCTATTTCCCGAAATTCCGTTTAACCGCAAAAAGTTTATTGCTCAGGTAAAACAAAAAGTCAAACAGTTTGGATACGTTTCTATTGTTGTGTCAGAAGGCGTAGCGGACAGAAAAGGTAAATTTTTATCTGACCAGGGTTTGGCGGATGCATTTGGTCACGCTCAACTCGGCGGCGTAGCACCTGTAGTCGCCAATATGGTAAAGCAGGATCTGGGTTACAAGTTCCATTGGGCGGTCGCCGATTACATGCAGCGAGCTGCACGCCATATCGCATCAAAAACCGACGTAGATCAAGCATATGCGCTTGGCAAAGCTGCGGTTGAACTTGCCATTAAAGGTGAGAATTCTGTTATGCCAACCATTGTTCGCACGAGCAACAAACCCTATAAATGGAAAATTGGCAGTACCAAACTGAATCGTGTGGCGAATGTTGAAAAAATGATGCCAGGGAACTTTATCAGCGAAGACGGATTTGGGATTACCCAGCGCTGTCGTGATTATTTACAACCGTTGATGAAAGGTGAAGATTATCCTCCGTACAAAAATGGTTTGCCTGATTACGTCAGATTGAAAAATTTAGCCGTCAAGAAAAAACTGAAAAGCGGATTCAAAGTGTAAAACCCATTGCCGGGTTTGAATGATCCCGGTCGGCTTCGTCAAGACCAGAGAACAGACCTACCGAGCCTGAGCACTTATCTGATAGCTACGCGGAGAAAACGGTTACCGCCATATCCACCGCAACGACAGATGGAGAACAATAGCTGAAAAAATGCTAGTGAAATACGAAGAAACAGCAGGAGAAAAACAAAAATAAAGCGAGGGGCGGGTATTGGCATCTGCCGCACATTTGTGCGGCAGATGCCAGCAAACAGCTTACAACAGCGGTGCAATAACCAGACTAACGATCGCCATGACATTAATCAGAATGTTCATGGCTGGACCGGCAGTGTCTTTGAACGGGTCGCCGACAGTATCACCGACAACAACCGCTGCATGAGTGTCTGTGCCTTTGCCGCCGAAATTACCTTTCTCAACGTGCTTTTTAGCGTTATCCCATGCGCCACCAGCGTTCGCCATCATCAGTGCCATCAGAACACAACCCAGCAATGCACCGGCTAACATGCCGCCAAGAGATGCTGCGCCTAAGCCCAAACCGATTACCGGCGGTGCGCAAACTGCGATAATGCCCGGGAGCATCATCCGCTTCAACGCCGCGCTAGTCGCAATGTCAATACATTTGGCACTGTCAGGATCGGCAGTACCTTCCATCAGACCGGGTATCTCTTTGAACTGACGACGAATCTCATTGATCATATCGAATGCAGCATCGCCTACAGCGGTCATTGTAATCGAAGATACCAGGAATGGGATAGTGCCGCCGATGAACAGGCCAACCAGTACTTTTGGGTCATCCAGACGCAACTCGAAACCAGCGTTGTTTGCGCTAACCGTGGCGACGAATGCCGCGATAATGGCTAGCGCTGCCAGCGCTGCCGCACCAATCGCAAAACCTTTACCAATTGCAGCAGTGGTATTACCCAGCTCGTCGAGGCTATCAGTGATCTCGCGTACGTTTTCACCCATTTCACCCATTTCGGCGATACCGCCAGCGTTATCCGCAATCGGCCCGTAAGCGTCGATGGCCATGGTGATACCAACTGTGGCAAGCATCCCTACCGCAGCGATGCCGACGCCGTAAAGCCCAGCCAGATCGGTTGAAACGTAGACAATGGCGGCAATACACAGCATCGGAACAACAACCGATTGCATACCCACAGCCAAACCGGTAATCATGACAGTCGCTGGACCAGTTTCACCCGAAGCTGCGATTTTCATAACTGGAGTAGACGCAGTGTAGTATTCAGTAATCAAACCGATGATAACGCCACCCACCGCACCGCAAAGAACGGCAAACCAGATTGTGGCGGGCAGACCCATCGATTTAATCAGAAAGAAAGCGACAACCAGGAACAGAACTGGCGCTCCCAATGTCCCAGTACGCAGAGCCGCGGCGGGTGCCTTGGAAGACTGTGTTCGAACAACGAAGATCATGACGATGGATGACAACAGTCCCAGTCCGGCTAGTGCCAGCGGCAGGAACATCATCGACTGCGCAACATCTGCACCAACTGTGCCCACCAAAGTCGCGGCGATGGCGATGGTTGCAATCATCGAACCACAATAGGATTCAAAAATGTCAGATCCCATACCGGCAACATCACCAACGTTATCACCAACGTTATCGGCGATAACGCCTGGGTTACGTGGATCATCTTCGGGAATACCCGCTTCAACTTTACCAACAAGATCAGCGCCGACGTCAGCCGCTTTGGTGAAGATACCCCCACCGATACGCGAGAATAGTGCAACCGTAGACGCACCCATACCGAAGCCTTCAAGGCTATGGGCATCGCCACCAAGATACCAGTACAAACCACCCAGACCGATCAGACCAAGAGAAGCCACCGACAGACCCATAATCGAGCCGCCGAAGAACGCCACTGTCAACGCGCTGGATGCGCCCTCATTTTGTGCTGCGATTGCAGTACGGACATTGGCCTTGGTCGCCGAATACATACCGACCCAGCCGGCGACAGACGAAGACAGCGCGCCGACGATGACGGCGATACCAACGCTTGCACCTAAAAAGATGAAGGTCAGGACAACCTGAGCAGCCAAAAACATAGTCAGAATCGTATATTCACGACGCATGAAGACCATTGCGCCTTCGTGAATCTGGTCACCAATCGCGGCAACCTTGTCGGTGCCGGCGGGATACTTGAGGATCATTTTGTACAGCACGAATGCCATTACCAGACCCAGCAGCCCTAAAATTACAGGTAAAGAAGTCATATCTGTCTCAACTTAAAATTTGTGGGAAATGGACGCTAAAAAATTGGACGCGAACTATATCCGCGATAGCTTCGGATATCAACGCCCAATATACGGGCAAAAAACCTTATATTCAGCCCGTATTGTGGCCATTTTTGACTCCTTTATCAGGCTTTCCATTAATTTTTTGCGTCTTCCGTGCCCTGGGATGCGCTTTTTCGTGAACTTTTGCCAAATGCTGAAAATCCAGATGGGTATATATCTGTGTTGTGGAGATGTCAGAATGCCCCAGCATTTCCTGAACCGCACGCAAATCACCACTGGATTCAAGTACGTGACTGGCAAACGAGTGCCTCAACATATGCGGATGTAAATGTCTGCCCAAATCTTTCTCCTTGGCCCAGTGATTCAATCTGTATTGAATCCCGCGGACACTGAGACGCTTTCCCAGATTATTCACAAACAAAGCAGGCTCTGCCGTTAATGCGATTTCACCGCGTCTTTCGATCCAGCTTTCCAGCGCCTGCTTTGCTTTACGACCCACTGGTACAATTCGCTGTTTATTGCCCTTTCCCAAAACCATAATTTCACCTTGCTGATAACCCAGCCCTTTGAGGTTCAACGAAGCCAATTCCGATAAGCGGATCCCGGAAGAATAAAATAATTCCAGCATCGCGTGATCTCGGACAGATATTACGGAACCATCGTGCTTAGCCAACAGGCTGCTCAATTCATCAACGCTGAGGGTTTCCGGCAATTTTCGAGGTGATTTTGGTGCAGACACGCCGTGAAACGGGTTTATCTCTATTTTTTCCAGCTTAATCAGGTGTTCAAAAAACTGCCGACAGGCTGACAACATACGTTGAATACTTTTACCGGAAATGCCCTTTTGATGCAGTTTCGCCGGAAATGCCCGTGCAACCTTGTTGTTCACTTCTGACCAACTGGTAATTTCACGTTGTTCAATAAATTCCACGAACTGAATTAAATCCCTTTGGTATGCTGCAATCGTATTTAACGAAAGACGCTGCTCTCTTTGCAGGTTCTCGATATAGCAATACAAGCAGGATGGGATGTTAGACGAATTCGACGGCATCAGTTTTCACGGCTGGCCTGTATATAACTACCCACCAACAGCCCTAATTTGTCCAGAAAATTAACGCCAACACCGGGCGCAAAGCGGTCTTCACTGGTCGATCCCAGTATCAGCACACCTTGAACATTGTCATCAAACATTAACGGAATAAACGCCATGGAGTTTATATCCGCCGCTTCATCGCGAAAAATATTTTTTAACAACGTCTGCGCAACGCGATCATCACAGACACTGCTTTTATGCGCAACACGCTGCCGAATCTCATGAAAGTTTTGATGACGATTTTCCCTATTTTCTTCGTCCATCACAAAAACCGACGCTTTGACGTTGAATTGCTTGATCAACAGTGTGCTCGCCATTTTCTGTGCTTCGATGCCGATCTTGCGCTCGCCGACCAATCGTACCGCAAATTCGAGAAAATCATCTTCCCGTTTTAGATTATGTTTCGCACCGTCGACAATCAGATTTAATTTTGCGGTTTGCTCGCGTTGACGTTGGCGTAAAACTGCTAATTGCCGTGCAGCAAAAGGATCTGCGCCATTTGAACCCGCAATATTCAATTTCGCCAATTCATCTGCGTTGCTTGAGAAAAAATTCGGATTCTTTTTCAGGAATCGCAATACATCTTCGGTTGTGGTCATAAACACCTGAATCCAGTTTCAGAAACGGCAATTATACCCCGATGCGGCGGCTTTTAAGCGAACCCGTGCGATTCGCAGGGTTGCTGCTGATTTCTGCGTCATCATGCAAGCGTTCAGCGCTGTGCTAAGATGAGTCTGAACTTCCATGCTGGTTTTCTGGACTCTGCCTGCCAATCATTCCCGCTACCTGCATTGGCTGCGGGATGTTTTTACCGGAAACCTCGGGTTTTCATGGTCTGGCTTGAATGTTGCAGACACCATATCACCATTTTGCAAGTAAGACATATTGGAATACAAAGCGTACGGCCACTATCCCAAAAACAGAAAAACGAAGATCAAGCTGTTTTTATATACTTCTCATGGTGTTACTTGCCCAGACGACCAGGCTTAAAATCTAATATTCGAGCATTTATATACGACACGTGTTGTAGAAGAAACTGTTAACCGCCAAAATGTTTGCATTAAACAGATAAACATGTTACTTTGTTACAACTTTAATAGTTAATATGGTAAACGTTATGAGTCCAGTAATCAGAATTCCAGAAAACATATATTCGCGCCTAGAGCAACACGCTAAAGGATTTGATACACCTGCAAAGGTAATAGAAACATTACTGGATTATTTTGAAGATCTTGATACAAAAGCATCGAATATGTCCCCGTCTAATGTTGCTGTAAAAAAGAGAGATACAACAAAATATCTTTTTAAAAAAGCAGCAATATGGTAAAAGAAGGTTGGTATTAGCAGTTATCAAAGATTTTGTTGCTCACGATCCCAATACAACGTTTGAAAATTTAGAAAAAAAATTCCCAAAACACCTCCAAGGATCAATCGGAGTGTTTAATGAACTTAAATTTGTTCAAAAGAAATATGAAAACCAACTTGATAAAAGACATTTTATGAAAGATATTATTAGATTAAAAGATTGCGATATTGTGGTGTGCACACAATGGGGCGTTGATAATATAAATATTTTTGTAGAGCAGGCAGATTGCAATGGTTGCTCCATCTCGCGAATAAAAGAGCATTATTATGAGTAGAAAGCAATTTATAGAGTCTCAAGGTGCAACCTGTAAAAACTGGTACTGGAGTTGGTCATTCATTAACAAGCCTGAAAAGTTCATCATATTTGGAGCTTGGGATAAACACGAAGATGGTAATACCGCGCTAATTCTTAGCGAAGATTGGGCAATAAGTCGTAAAGGTAGAAAACAACCGGGTTACCCTCAATCACGAAAGCACATACGTTTAATTGAGGAAGAAGGATACCAACTTAAAACTTTCCCAATGGAATATATGGATGCAGATGAAACGGAAGGAGCATCTGCAAAAATTAAGGAGTTTACTCCAGAACTGACCAGCAAAGAACTAATCCGTATTGAAAACGGTTGGCACGCCTCTGACAAAACTATTGGGCCCCGATTACCTGAAGAGGTAGATCCAAAAGAAGTATTTAAATGACAGAATTATTATTTGTATCAATTTTAATTAGTAGTGCCTTTTTATCTGCTTACTTATTGCGCTTTACGGAGGCAACACTATATTTAGGGAAGAAATTAAGCAGTGCTGACAGTAAAACTGGTTTTCAGGATGCTATTACCCCTCCTTGGAAAACAAGACTCCATATATTTTCAATGATTCTTACTTTAGTTATTTTCGCCTATGGCATCTATCTCTATGGAGTCTTTATTGGATTGGGGTTAGGGGTATTCCGAATTATGTTAGTCGCCCTTATTAAGGTGATTGTTCTGCCTAATATTGATTCTTCCCATTATGAACAGCTCATATTCCGTTCAATGACAAAAAGATATGCAGACTTTACTAAGAATAATGATTTGGTTAGAGCTGAAGTTATGAGCCAACTGCTTGAAAGATACACACACCACTTTGAAGACTAATACATTAAAAACGAAAGCGCATAACGCCAAATTCAGCGGCAGCGCGAGTAGCGCTGTCCGCTGGAATTTTTTGTTATGCGATATCAACGAGAGTCTACGAGTTGGCTATAACAACCAACACTTTTTTTTCATTTTTGAAATCAGGTAGGGAACAGTCATGATTATAAGAATCATATTCTGTGTATTAGCAATATTACCTAGTGCCTGTCGAAGTTAAAGTGGACAGAACTCCCCTGGGTTTATTACTCTGGAAGAAGCAAGGCAAAAGGCGCTTGATTTTCAAAAAACCAGTTATCAATCTCCTGATCCCAGCATATCCCGCATATTGGGTGTCATCCATGATCTTACTGATACTCAAGAAAAACTGAGGAAGCTTGGCGTTGTTAAAGAAAGCTGCCCAGAAAAGATTGATCGGATTTCACAATTTGAGGAAAGAGATTTCCAATCTGGAAAGTGGATACAATTCGAAAGCTGATATGTTTATTGGCGAGCGTCAAAAGTTATTTGCAGAGGGATATTATTCGGAGAGCCTAAATCTAACTTTACGTGGAATAGGCACCTTGGGTAGTATTGACACCAAACGAATAATCTCTATATGGTAAAAATAGTGTTTCGATTATCTTCAGTTGCAGATGAAGAAGCGGATGGCGTTAGAAAAGCCCTTGAAGATGCAGGGGTCTATTTTTATGAAACCTCGGCCGGTAAATTTGGTTGGTCACTACCCGCAATCTGGGTAAAGAACAATGAAGACTATGAACTGGCGCGCAACGTGATTGAAGAATTTCAGGATGCGTATATCAAAACTGTGAAAGCTTCGCCTTCCTCTCGGTCACATACTTCGAAATGGAAAATTTACATTGCCATCATATTGAGCATAATCGTTTTGTACATTTTTAACGCTTTCTGGATACATCGCTGGATTTAAAATAACGATCGATTTTCAATCAACGCTCCCTACCCAGCAGCTTCAAATCGTCGCAGGCTTTTTCGATCTGGGCGAGATTGAAACAATTTCTCGTTTGGCATGAGTCCAACAGAAATTGATTAGCCGACTTGATTATTCGATCATACAATTCAGATACAGACCGTAAAGATCTTTACAAGTTTGTCGTTGAACTGCAAAACTTCGAACGAAATATAGATTGAAAGTATTGCCGACGCATACATAGACGAAATGCCTTCAAAAAACACAACCTCGAATGGTGAAATTTTTATCGCCGGACACTGCGACATTAACATTGGATACGTTCAGATACCAAGTCGTGTTTCAACTGAAGAGTTGGAAGATGGTGATATTGAATTCGCCCTGATTTCAGATTTGCATGTTGCTCCAGATCATAGAGGGACCGGGGTCAGCAAACAGCTCCTAAACAGGGCAGAAACTTTTGCTGCCGAGCAGGGTGCAAGGTTTTTACGAATTTCAGTAATGGCAGCCAATACCATTGCTCGAAATGCTTACATCGCCACCCTGAATATCGATTACCACTAATACGGGCTGCCCTTCGATAGGCTTCCTTGGAAGCTTTGTCATAACTCAGGGATCTCAATCGTGCTTTCAAATACCCGATGAATCGAGCCGGTCAGAAAAACCTGTGAATCATCGTTTGGCCATTCAACAGCGATAGAACCCCCAGGCAGCGTTACGACAACCTTCCGGTCCAGCATTTTTCGCCGAATCCCTGCTACCACTGCGGCACATGCGCCAGAACCGCATCCCAAGGTTTCGCCTGCCCCCCTTTCAAAAACCCGTAAATTAAGTGCGGCTCTGCTAACGTAGTGTGCAAAACCAATATTCGCTTTTTTTGGAAAAATGGTATGACGCTCCATAATCGGCCCCAGACTTTCGACTGGCGCACTGGAAACATCATCCACCTCGATAACCGCATGAGGATTACCCATTGAAACCGCCGCGAAATTCACCTTGTGTTTATCTACAGACAATTCGTAAACCAGTTGGGCCTGTTCGACATCCAGAGGGATCAACCTTGGTTCGACTACTGGTCGCCCCATGCCAAGCGTTACGCTGCCATCTTCATTTACAATCAATTCCATTTGCGTGGTCTCGGTTGTAACGGCAATCCTTTTAGAACCGGTCAAGCCCTGCTCTGTCAAATAACCTGCAAAGCAGCGCGCGCCGTTGCCGCACTGTCCGACCTCGCTACCATCACAATTGAAAATTCGCATACGAAATCCGTCAGCACCAGCCAATGCTTCCGCCAGTATAATTTGATCGCAACCAATCCCAAATCGACGGTCAGCAATAAATCTGGCGATTTGCGGGGTAATTCTGATATCCTCCGCGACTCCATTGAGCATGACAAAATCATTACCCAGTGATTGCATTTTCGTAAAACTGTACTGCATATTTTCTCAGTTGAGCGTATTTAAAATCATCTGACCTAATTCGGGCGCAATAGCCCTTTTCGATACTCCCATCATTTCGCCAATTGTAATCCTTATTGTTATCGGAGAAACCCCTTGGTAGCACTTCGTCGCCTTAAACCTGCTTTCGCCAAAATCAAATCCATGTCGGTTTATTATAGATTGACTCTAGGGGTTTTACTGCTTTTGGGCGGCATATTGGGGGCTTTACCGGTGCTTGGCTTCTGGATGATCCCTTTAGGATTGATGGTTTTGTCCATCGATTTTCGCTGGGCCCGGAAAGGCCACTTATCGATTGTTTCGTGGCTACGAAAATGGCGTGATCGTCACAAACTAAAAAAGTAAGTCTGTAAAAAACTGATCGCATTTACGAATCGCGGTTCTGTTTGTTGATGAAAGACATCCCCTTAAGAAGATTCAATGCTTCTTTTAGTTGGTAATCGCTGGCAATTCTGTCTTTCAACTGCTCACTACGATTTTCCGTTTCAGATTCCTGAGCTTCTTCATTCTCAAGGTGTCCTGACAAATCCGCTTCACTAAGCTGTTTTCTTTCTTCCGGCTTTGTCAGGCTCGCTTGCTCTGCAATAATATCCGGAACGATGCCTTTTGCCTGAATGGAGCGATCAGACGGCGTGTAATATCGAGCAGTGGTCAGCTTCAACGCACCACCATTATTCATTGGAATAACCGTTTGCACGGATCCCTTACCAAAGGTTCTCGTTCCCATGATAATGGCTCGATCATGATCCTGCAGCGCACCGGCAACGATTTCTGATGCCGATGCCGATCCACCGTTCACCAATACCACCATCGGCGCATTATCCGTCACTTCATCTGGTCTAGCCGCGAGTTTTTGCTCTGATGTCGACGTCCTGCCTCGAGTCGTTACAATATCGCCTTTGCTGAGGAACATATCACTGACCTCAACCGCACCAGACAATACACCGCCCGGATTGTTACGTAAATCGAGTACCAGACCATTAAGCGCAGCACCGTTTTTTGATACTAGACTCTTAATTTGTGAACGCAGACTTTGCGCTGTACTACTTTGAAAGCTCGAAACCCGAACGTATCCAAAACCAGACTCCAACAGCTCACTGCGCACACTGGTCACTTTGATTACTGCTCTTACCAGCTCAACCTCAAAAGTCGCTGATTCGCCCTCTCTTAAAATAGTCAGGATAATCTTCGTACCTGGATCCCCTCGCATCTTCTCCACGGATTCCTGCAAGCTTTTACCTCGCACTGAAACGTGATCGAGTTCGAGAATTAAATCTCCCGGCTGTAAGCCAGCATCGTAAGCGGGCGTACCATCAATTGGCGTGACCACCTTGATGACACCTTCTTCGGTGGTGACTTCAATACCCAGACCGCCAAATTTTCCGTCCGTGGTAATTCTGATATCTTCAAATTCTTCCGGATCCAGGAATGTTGAGTGGGGGTCCAGTCCGGATAGCATACCGCGTATAGCATTTTGCAAAAGGGTTTTGTCATCGACCTGATCGACGTATTCACTTTTGATTTTGCCGAACACTTCAGAAAAAATCTGCAAATCCTCTAATGGCAACGGCTCCTCTAATGGCAACGGCTCCTCAGAATCCTGTGCAAATACCCACTGGCTCGAAATCAAGCATGCAATAGCGAATCCAGTTCGTAATCCTGATCTATACATAAAATTTTATTTCCGGTTTTCTGCGCACTTTACACCGTTTTTCAGTATTATATTTCCTGAAGAATTCGTCTCAACACCTAGAGACGACACCATTGCAATGGATCGGCAGGAATACCGTTGTCACGGATCTCAAAATACAATCCTGGCCTTTGCAGCCCTCCGGTATTACCGGCAGAAGCAATTCGTTGTCCGACCTGAACCTTACCACCAAGTGCGACGTGCAGTACCTGATTATGTCCGTACAAACTCATAAACCCTTCACCATGATCAATCACCAAGAGCTGACCGAAGCTGCCAAACCAATCAGAGAATACCACTTGCCCGCCGTAGATTGCAGTGACAGTTTCCCCTAATGGAACATCCAGCATCAAACCATCCCATTTTAGCCCGCTTTCAGGCCGAACCTGGCCAAACTTCTTTCGTAACTCACCTTTGACCGGCATCTCGAGTTTACCTTTGTTTTTACCAAACCCGGTGAAATTTAGTTGAACTGCCTCGTTCGGCTGACTATCCGCCAGACTGCCAACTTCTTTTGACGATTCAGTTTGCTTTGCCGCGATCTGATGCTTATCTGACTGCTCAGGGGTTTGCCGAGAAAATTTTTCGCTTGACCGATTTTTCAGGCTTGCCTGCCTCAGGGCGGTAAGCAAAATTTCCAGCTCTTTTTCTCGCTGCCTGAATACTTCAACCTGGTTTTGGTCTTTTTCCACCTGATTTTGCAGCAACACCCGTTTTTCCTTCCTGTCTCTGGACTGGGATTTCAGGTTTTTCGCATTCTGATTGAGTTTTTTCAAAACCTGATCCATCTTTTGTTGCTGAGATTCCAGTCCGGCCAAAGCCTGCTTATGCTGCTGCTGCAGCTTGTGGATTTCTGCAATGGACTGATTACTCGAAGCAACCATATAGCGCAGCAAAACCAGAGACCGCAGCTTTTCGGATGAATCCCCTTCATTCAGAACCAGTTTCAATCCGTCGGTTTGTGCCAGCATAAATGATGTTCGCGCCAAATCATCTATTCTGGATTTTGCAACATCAAGCTGCTGATTCAGCTTAAATAAACTGACATTTTGTTGCATCCTGCGCACGGTTAATGTTTCGAGCCGCTCGTTTAATTTTTTTCGCTCGAGGTTCAGTCTTAGCGTTTCCTTTTCGATATTTTCCAGGGTTTCGGAAATCGTACTGGTTTGTTGACGCGCCTGACCCAACCGCTGCTGCAATCCATCGATTTTACCCCTCAGCAGTTCAAGCTCTTCGCCAGCTGTATTCTCATTCGCCGCTAACTCGGTAAAACCAAGAAAGCCGGCCAACAGCAGACAAAAGACTCGAATCATGACCGTAAATGCAGTCTTCCTTGAAAGTCTCTGTGCAGGTGACACAAATAGATGGATTTCACAGTTCTGGTTTCCCCGCGCCGGTGCTATAAGGGGATATTAGTGTATAATCCGCCGGAATTATAGTGGCGGTTTACGCCCAGCCTGTTTCCCAGCCTGTTTCGATTCTGCTTCAGGACATCTTATTTCCAAACGACAAACCAGATTCAACCCATGTATATCGATTTTATGACCGAATATTGGTATTTTTTTGCCATGCTATTCGTCATCGTTTTCCTGCTCAGTATGGACCCTGCGTCCAAAGGTGCTGGCGGCTCGAAGGCCATTGCGCCTGGACAAATACCCCCTTTGCAAACGCGGCAGCATGCGGTGGTGGTTGATTTGCGTGAGAAAGACAAATTTGCCGAAGGCCATATTTCGCAGTCACTCAATATTCCATTTGCCAAGCTCGAAGACTCCATTGGTAAAGTCCGAAAATATCAAAAGAAACCGATTATTGTTGTTTGTGAAAACGCCGCAAATTCCAGAAAAGCGGTAACGGTTTTGAGCAAAAACGACTTCACCGAAGTCTACAGTCTGGCTGGCGGTCTGGCCGCCTGGCGCAAGGACAATCTGCCACTAGAGAAGTCCTCATAATTAACTGGACCAATACTGAATTAAACTCATGACAGAACCATCTAAATCTGCCGCAGACAAACCATCAGCCGCTGATAGCGCTTCATCTGATGCACGATTTGAAACAATAAAAGTGTATCTCAAAGACGTTTCTTTCGAAGCGCCTTCCTCGCCAATGATTTTTCTCGAAAAATCCGACAAGCCTAAATCCGAAGTGGATATCCGTGTTGAACACAATGCGCTCGATGATAAGGCAGGCGTACTAGAGGTGATTTTGAAAATAACGATCACAGCGAAACAGGGAGAACACACATTGTATCTCGCCGAAGTGGAGCAAGGTGGTATATTTCAGGTGCAGCATCCGGATTCAAGCACCCGCGAAATTATGGTGGAAGTCACCTGCCCTCATATACTGCTGCCGTTTGCGCGCGAAGAACTAAACAGCTTAATCACCAAAGGTGGATTCAACTCATTCTTGCTTGCACCCATCAACTTTGATGGATTGTTTAAAAATAAAAAGGCCCAGCAAAAATCCGCTCAAAACAGTGAGATCAATCCGAGTTCTCTCAACTAGGCTTTCAGCTCTGATGTGTGATCATGCTGCCTAGCCAGATATCGGTTGTTGGAGCAGGCTCCTGGGGAACTGCGCTATCCATACTGCTTTGTAATAACATCAAGCGCGTTTTGTTATGGGGTCGAGATGCAAACCAAATTGCGTTACTCGATTCTCAAAGGGAAAATCATAAGTATCTCGGCAGCGTCACATTTCCGCATAATCTGGCGGTCACGTCACATCTGGCGAACACCGTAGACGATGAACTCTGCTTTTTAATTGTCACTCCAAGCCACTCTTTCCGGCAGATTCTCAATGATTTAAAACATGCAATTTTGGTTGCTGAAAAACAACCATCAGATGCAACCATCATTTGGGCGACCAAGGGATTTGACACTAAAAATGCAGAACTGTTGAGCGAGGTTTGTACAGATGTCTTTGGTCAATCAGAAAAACAGGGCATTGTTTCAGGCCCTAGTTTTGCACTGGAAACCGCCAGAGGCTTACCAACTGCACTAACCGTAGCCTGTGTATCTCATGAGGTGGCGAAATCGATATCGGATTGGTTTAGAACGGAATCCACCCGAGTTTACTTCACTGATGATCCCATTGGTGTGCAAATCGGCGGAGCCATTAAAAATGTAATGGCAATGGCGGCAGGCATATCTGATGGCCTCGGATACGGAGCGAATGCACGTGCTGCACTCATTACCAGGGGGTTATCGGAAATGTGCCGGCTTGGACTGGCATTGGGTGGAAAAACCGAAACATTTATGGGTCTCACCGGAGTTGGAGATCTTATTTTGAGTTGTACCGATGATCAATCGCGAAATCGGCGATTTGGATTGGGACTCGGACAGGGCAAACCAACAGACCGAGTCATACAGGACATCGGACAGGAAATAGAAGGTATTCATACGGTTAACGCACTCTACCATTTAAGTCAAAACCGTAAAGTAGATATGCCAATCACTGAACAGGTTTACGAAATTGTTCACAATGGCAAAGATCCTGAACAAGCCGTGAAAGCGTTAATCCAAAGGGGCCCTAAAGCTGAAGCCATCGGCGGCTAATACAGCAGACAAAAAACTCGCTCAGGAGAATCCGTTCTGTTTCCAGGCTTCATAAGCCACCACGGCGGCGCTGTTCGACAGATTCAGACTTCGACTGTTTTCTTGCATTGGAATGGTTAATCGATTATTCGGCTCCACCGCTTCTCGTACAGCTTCCGGTAAACCACGGGTTTCCGAGCCAAACAATAAAATATCACCAGGCCGGTAGTTGAATTCGCTATAGGCGATTTGATTTTTCGTTGAAAGTGATACCAGTCTGGCAGTAACATTTTCACGAAACTCATGCCAGCACTGCCAATGATTCAAGCGGGCAAATTCATGATAATCCAGGCCCGCACGACGCAGCGGTTTCTCATCCAGACTAAAACCCAGTTTACCAATGAGGTGAAGATCAAATCCCGTGTTCACACACAGGCGGATAATATTGCCGGTATTGGGTGGAATTTCAGGTTCAAAAAGGGCGATGGAAAAAGGCGTTGTAGACATAATCCGGTTGAACCAAAGAAAACTCAGAAAGGTTTAACCACCACCAGAATAACGATCACGACGAGATATAAAACAGGCACCTCGTTCATCCAGCGATAGTAAATGTGACTTCGACGGTTTCCGTCAGTCTGGAATTGTTTGAGTTCGCGAAAACACCAAAAATGGTGAATAACAACCAATCCGACAAACATCATTTTAAGCCACAACCAGTTTCCGGAAAATCCATAACCTAACGACAACCAAAACCCTGACAAAAGCGTCAGAACCGCACCGGGGGTCATAATCCCATAGAACAGCTTTCGCTCCATTATACGGAATCGATCAACGCTGGTTTGATCAGTCGTTTGAACATGATAGACATAGAGTCTGGGCAAGTAGAACAGCCCTGCAAACCAGGTAACCATGAATATGATATGGAATGCTTTGAGCCAGAGCATATGAAGATACGGTTGCTAATAAAGCAGGAGATTCTAGCAGGCTTTGGTAATCCAGTCGGTCGCGTCCATCGAGCAGCAAGAGCCAAAATTCAGGCAAAAAAAAGGACGACCTGACGGCCGTCCTGAATCAATAAACACCAATGGAGGATAAAACTTTACGCGGCTTTGGAAATTTCCTCAGCCGAAATTGGAGCGACAGTAGAAGTCGATGGTAACTGTGAATAGTCAGCCGGACGCTTAACTGCGGCATCTATGTCAGATCGATCGATACCGATGTCGCGAAGCAAACGATCAGACATCATATTCAATTGTTGAACCGCTTTTCTACGCTCATTCCAGATTGAGATACGGTCTACCAGACGGCCAATAATACCGCGCTCGAAAGAACCTTTTAAAACTTTTGAAGACTGTTTCATTTTAGTCACCTAGTCAGATAAAATATCCAGATTAATGGATTACAGTCATGATGACTGTTAATATTGCGAGAGCGCCGATGTAAGACGCACCTACTTTAATCAACATTGTATTAACCATTTTTTACACCCTCTATATAAGTAATTTCAACGGTTTGAGTTAAGTGGCAATTAGCCGATGGTGAGAATATAGGGCCTGAACCCGGTATACACAAACGATTAATTTTCATACAATACATGAATAAATCCTCATGTATTAAAATGGCAATTAGATATCCACCGATCTCTGCATTACGTGCCCTTGAAGCGGCTGCCCGACACCTGAGCTATACCCGGGCAGCAGAAGAATTATTTGTCACTCAAAGCGCTATTAGCCATCAAATCAAGCACATAGAGGCGCTATGGGACACGAAATTATTCGAGCGCAAGGGCCGGTGTCTGCTATTGACAGAGAACGGCCACTTACTCGTACCTGTGGTTCGGGATTTCATTCGGCGTCTGACCGCGACATTAGAAGAAATCACACAAGTTGAAGAAAACCCCGCGGCACTCAGAGTAACCTTGCTGCAGTCATTTGCTTTCAAATGGCTGGTGCCAAGATTGGGGCACTTTAATCACGAATACCCCGATGTGAATGTCTGGATCTCGACATCTGACGAACTTGTGGACTTTGATTCAAAAAATGCTGATGTCGGTATTCGACTGGGATACGGAAACTGGAATAATCTATACGAAGAACTGTTACTCCAGGAATACGTCATTCCCGTTTGCAGCCCGCAATTTCTTGCGGAATACGGCACTCCAGAACAGCCCGTAGAGCTGCTTGATTTGCCTCTACTGCGCCGAAATGCGGTGGATATACTGCAGCGTTGGCGAGACTGGTTTAAGGATGCCGGTGTGGTCGTAAAAAAAATGCCCAAAGGCACGCAATTTCCCCAAACCAGTTTGGCGCTACAAGCGGCAATCGACAATCAGGGTGTCGCACTGGCGCGAAGCGCACACGTTCTTGATGATATAAAAGCAGGCAGGCTGGTTCGTTTGTTTCCGGAAATAAAGAGCAAATCAAATTTATCCTACTTCTTTGTCTGTATACCAGGTCGAGAAACGGAGCCGCAAATCATGGCATTCCGAGACTGGCTAAAACAGGAAGTGGAAATATCCCAACAGGAGTTTGAGATGTTATTCCTTTAGAGAAAAGGAATCATTGATCATTTCTGATACGCGATCAGTTTGAAGATTTCCGAGACAATACCGAGGGCAATTCCTTTTTTTACACTGCTCACACCCATCTACGCGCAACACTCTATCGTCTTCACCTCTTGGCCCAACCCGTTTTTCATTCGTCGGTCCAAATAGCGCAAGCACTGGAGTTTGTGTTGCGGAGGAAACATGCATGGGGAAGCTGTCTCCGGTTACCATAAAACGGGCCCGGCGTACCAATTCCGTAAACTCAAGTATGGATAGTTTTCCAGCCAAATTAATAATTTGCAAGCTTTCCAGTTGCGTCAGGGCTTCATCGATCACGGTTTGTTTGTCAGGTGCTCCGGTGAATAAAACCAGATAGTTAGCAGACAATCGCTCAGCCAGCTCAATATATCGATCAATCGGCCAGTCCTTGCTGGGCCATCTGGAAAAAGGACTCATCACCACAATCGGCTTCGCGGACGGATTTAAATCACCGATCAGTAAATTGACAGCTTGTTGATCTTTCACTGACGCGCCGAATTCCATTTTCACATCGTCAGTATGAATTCCGGCGAGACCCAGCAGCCGACTCATTTCATCGATCGCATGCAAGCTTTTATCCTTGAACCCGTTCAAGCCAATCCAGTTTCCTTTGACGTACTTTTGCTTCGCTTTTGCAGCGTACAAAAACAACACCGACTTGGCTAAGCCCTGCAAGTCGAATGCGATATCGAATTGCAGCTTTCTGACCTCCTGACAAACTCGAGTGATTTCACGAAAAGCCCAGATTGGTTTTCTCCACCAATTCCGCTTAAAGCCGTAACGATCGATCAGGATTAGCTCATCGATACTCGAGTTGTTAGAGAAAATTTGTTCAGCGCTATTAGCCGTAAGAACGACAAGCCTGCAATCCGGGTACTGATTTTTGATGGCCCGAATATGGCCACTAGAATGCAGCACATCACCCAAAGACGTTTGCTTTATAACCAGAATATTCATCAACTATTCGGTCGAAGACGCTTCGTAAGGGTTTGACAACCCGCCGGGCTGACTACGGAACCAGCGAAACGTCCACAAGTACTGATCTGGGGCCTTGCGAATCAATTGTTCCATTGCGGCGTTAATACGAGCCGCATCCTCAACGTCATCCCCCGTAGGGAAGTTTTCAAGCGGCGACGATACTTCAGTAGTATACAACCCGGTTTTCGGATTCAATCGGCAAATGGCAGGAATGACAAGCGCCCCGGTTTTACCCGCGAGCCGACTCACTGTATTTAGCATTGATCTTGGCTGCTTAAAGAATGGGGCAAATACGGTGTTTTTTTGATCGCCAAAATCCTCATCCGGCACCAGATAGCATAGCTTTCCTTCAAGCAAGCCTTTCAACAGATTGCGCAATCCGTTGTCGCGCATCAGGATGTCTGCCCTTCGGTGTCGTGTGCGTGCACGATAAAGAAAACGATTTAAAACCGGGTTCTTGTCTCGCTTCATCATCGATACGACGTCGATATTGCCAAACATTGAGCTTGAACACATATCCAATGTTGTCGTGTGATAGCCGATTAGTATCAACCTTTGATCCCTGGAGTGGCCCTCCAGATTTTCACGGCCGATCACCATAGAATGATTTTCAACCCGTTCAACGGAAGCGGTCATTATCAAGCCCATATCGACCAACCCCCTTCCGTATTGGCGAAAATGCGACACCAGCATCGATTCACGATCATCTTCGCTCAACTCGGGAAAACATAGCCGAATATTCACTTCGGCGATATGTCTTCGTTTTCGGTTGCGCAACCGCATCTGGTCACCAACCCAGGCACCAATTCCCATAACCCAGCGTCTTGGCAGCCATTGAATCAGCCAAATTACCGCCAACAGAATCCATGTCCCCAAGAATTTGGGCTTGAGCATTTCAAGCTGAAATGCGCCGGGATCCGAAGTTAATTTGGGCATTGGCTTATCCGCTTCTCATGCCGCAGTTGTCGACATAGTGCCGGCGTCACGAAATCCGGCAAATGCATCATCAATGGTGGCCAGCCAGTCCAAATCCGCCCATGTATCGATATCTCGAAGCGGTGAGTATGGATGCAGCACAACATCGGTTTCGTCCGAATTACGCAGCAAAGCCGATAACACGGATGACTCACCCCACCGAATATCCTTAAACAAGACATCGGAAAACCGGTGCAGCCCCAAAAAATAAAAGCCGCCATCCTCCGCAGGGCCAACCACATCCTCGCCAGACATCAACTGCTTGTAAAAATTGCTCAATATCCGGGCTGATATCTGCGGAATATCACAACCCATAACCGCAGCTGCACCGTGTTCATGGATCCCTTTGGCCAAACAGGAGCTCATTCTTGCGCCCAGGTTTCCAGATACCTGATCTTCCAGGCGAAATTGATAGCGCTCGGCAAACAAATCAAATAAAGCCAGATTACAATCCGGCGCGGCACTCAGGATTCTAACACCGGGCCAGCCTTGAAATGCCCTTTCCATCGATCTTTCCAGCATCATGGCGGCCAGTTCAGCAGATTGAGACTGGCTGATATGGGGTTGCATCCGGGTCTTGACCTGTCCCGCCAGCGGTTGCTTGGCAAATAAATACAAAGGTATTGCGGGTTTATCGCTCATGGCCATAAAGCTTCGCCAGTTCCGCTGAATCAGTACCGATCCAGTTTAGAAAACGCAGCCGCCACATGAGCAACACCGTTTTGATGACACCCCGGTTCTTCCAGCGTCTCGCTGATGTCACTACGGCTGACCTAACCAGACCCGGGGAATGGTGCTGCGCCAGATTTCTGGAAATTTTGATGTCTTCCATTAGTGCTGTATCCGGGAAACCACCGACCGCATTAAACAATCCGCTCTCAACGAAAATAGCCTGATCGCCGGTGGCAATACTTCGGGTACGAGACCGCAGATTTATCATGCTTTCTATCAGACGGTAAGCCCATCCGGCCGCATCCAGTCGAACATCAAATCTACCCCACTTTGAGCCTCCCTGAATGACACTGCGAATAAGCTGCGCCGCATTTTCAGGCAGTCGGGTATCACAATGCAGAAACAGCAGTATATCACCAACAGCCTGAGAAGCGCCGCGGTTCATTTGTGCAGCACGGCCAGATTGTTCTGACTTGATGAAGATAAAATCATCCGAAGCTGATTTTGCGAATTTCTGAAAAATCGCAAGTGAGTCAGGCGCATCACTGGCGTCCACAAGAATATACTCCGCGAAACCCGAACTGCGTTTTAAATGCGCAACCAGTTCAGCGACTCGCACGCCTTCGTTAAATAGTGGAACGATGACCGAAATCAAGAAGCCTCACAAATCGAAAGAGTTTATTTTCGCTTATTCGCCGCGATCCTTAAACGAAGTGCGTTCAAACGAATAAAGCCCGTTGCATCAGCCTGATTATAAGCGCCAGCATCTTCTTCAAAAGTGACGATTTTTTCATCAAATAGTGAATCGGTGGACGATTGTCTTCCTAACACATCAACATTACCCTTATATAGTCGAAGTTTGACCTCACCATTGACATTCTCCTGGGAAGCATCAATCATCTGCTGCAGTATCTCGCGTTCAGGGCTATACCAATAGCCGTTGTAGATGAGTTTAGCGTATCGAGGCATAAGCTCATCCTTCAAGTGCGCTACTTCCCGATCCAGCGTAATCGACTCCATCACGCGATGGGCTTTCAATATGATGGTTCCGCCAGGGGTCTCATAACAACCCCGGTTCTTCATCCCTACATAGCGATTTTCCACAATGTCTGCACGGCCGATACCGTGCCTTGAACCGATATCATTAAGCTTCTCGATTAGCGCCGCGGGAGACAGGTCTTCGCCATTTATCGAACAGACATCGCCTTTCGAAAAGCCCAACAGAAGCTCTTCAGGTTCGTCGGGTGCCTCCATGGGCGATGCTGTCCAGCCCCAGACTTCATCTTCTGGCGTATTCCAAGGATTTTCCAGTTCGGCACCTTCATGAGATATGTGCAGCAAATTGGCATCAATTGAGTAAGGCGAACTGCCATCCTTTTTCTTTTCAACATCAATACCGTGTTTCTCTGCATAAGCCATCAATTTCTCCCGCGACGTTAAATCCCACTCTCGCCACGGCGCGATAATCTTAATATCCGGATTCAGAGCATAGGCAGACAATTCAAATCGCACCTGATCGTTACCTTTACCCGTAGCACCGTGTGAAATCGCATCGGCGCCGGTCTTTTTTGCCGCCGCAACCAGATACTTAGCGATTAGGGGGCGGGCAATTGATGTGCCAAGCAAATATTCCCCTTCGTAAATTGCATTTGCGCGAAACATCGGAAAAACAAAATCCGCAGCAAATTCATCTTTTAAATCTTCGATAAAAATATCGTTTATGCCATATTTTTCAGCTTTTTTGCGCGCAGGTTCGAGATCTTCTCGCTGACCAATATCAGCAGTAAAGGTCACTACTTCACATTGGTATTCATCCTGTAACCATTTCAGAATAATGGAAGTATCAAGACCACCAGAATAAGCCAGAACGGCTTTTTTTACGTCAGACATGGTAAATTAACAATTAGAGTTTGGTTGATAGAGTTTTGCAAGGCAACAGCGTTTTATTATATCATTGAAGTTCTGATATAGCGTCTGAGTAACTGTCATTCGTTAATGTATTGCCCCCTTTATGGGGGTTTTTTGTTTGCAGAGGAATTCTGATTATGACCACACGACATTTTTTAAGCTTAATGGACCTGTCTACCGCCGAGCTCCGAGGCCTGATTAATCGTGCAATAGAATTGAAACACGAGGTACAGCAAGGCAAAGTGTCGCGCTTTATGGAAGGCAAAACGGCTGTACTGGTGTTCGAAAAATCGTCCACCCGAACACGGGTTTCCTTCGAAACTGGGGTTGGCCAGTTTTCTGGAAAATCCGTATTTCTGGCACCTTCAGAATCGCATCTGGGGCGCGGTGAATCCGTTGAAGATACCGCCAGGGTACTTTCCCGAATGGCCAATCTCATCATCATGCGTACCGGACCCCATGAACGCATTGAGCAAATGGCCAATGCCGCCAGTGTTCCGGTTATAAACGGTTTGTCCGACTTTAATCATCCCTGCCAACTACTCGCTGATATTCAGGCGTTTACCGAACATAGAGGCGATATCTCTGGCAGCAAAATAGCCTGGATTGGCGATGGCAACAATGTTTGTCATTCGTGGATGAATGCCGCCAAGCAGCTCGACTTTAAGCTTCACATTGCAACCCCGAAATCCCATCAACCGGATAAAGCATTAATACAGTCCTGCGCCGACCACATTCACCTTACCGAAGATCCTCACGCAGCCGCAGATCGTGCCGCCATGGTGGTGACAGACACCTGGTCCGGAATGGGTTACGAAAAAGAGAAGAAAGCGCGAGAAAAGCTGTTTGCAGGCTACCGAGTGGATGACGCGCTAATGAAATGCGCCCTCGAAGACGCGTTGTTCATGCACTGCCTTCCGGCGTATCGCGGTAGTGAGGTCACAGCAGAAGTAATTGATGGCCCGCAAAGCGTCGTATGGGATGAGGCAGAAAATCGGCTGCACGCACAGAAAGCATTAATGGAATTTCTGTTGATTCAACACCAATCCTGAATATCCACTAACCATGAATTGATTAACAACCCCAACCCCTTGCATGGTTCGTATTACTTCACGACGAAATGAAACATCCCTAGTAAATAGCTGTATCCGGCAATGACGGAAAGTAAATTCCAGTGACCGTTGTTGCTGAGCATTATCGCCCGGTCAAAGAACCAAAAATCTTTATCGAGTCTCTTCGTCCCCGGCATAAATCGATTTACGTCACGGCAATAGTCGCGATAGGAATCACCAAATATATTCTCCAACACGGGCTCTTCGCGCTTCACACGATTAACCATGTAGAACCAATAGCTAATCGTGTACAGGGTACAGGCTAACCAGCTCCCTGTGGCGGCGATAAACCCGAGAATTAACAAGTAACGACCGAGATACATAGGATTACGGCAAAGCTGGTATGGCCCTCTAATCGTCAACACCATTTCCTTCTCAATACAGGCAAAGCACCAAACCTGTATTGCCTCACCTGATAGCGTAATCAAAATTGCAACACCAATTAGCTCTGGCTCCAACCACCACGGCCACACCGCAACCAACGCAACAACGATGGGAATTCGTAGTTTCAGAAACAATCTTCTTAAACCAGGGTGATTGAACAGCTTGTGTAATGGTTCAGTAATTGGTGAAGACATATTTGCTGACTCGCCTTGCCACACAGGAATAAACTAACCCGTTCTTGGCCAATAAGTGAATAATTTCAACAATCCACGGCTTAGCGGATTGCGGGTGTCGCGGATTCTACGATAGCCATTGCGATACTTCAAAAATTTCTGCCACTGATTTTCAAGATCAGGATCGCCTGCGGCATAACTGAAATAGTACGATTTCAAAAGCGAATCCGGCATATACAGCCGCTCAAGGTCCTGAATCCGCAAACGAATATCCATTTGTCTCGGTTCAACCTGCCGTATGCGGTTAATGTCAAGTATGACAAATTGGCTCAGTAAATTCTCACTGGTTCCGTCCCAGCTTTGCGGAACCAGAATGTTCGCACCGGAAAAATCCCGATGCAGGAACCCTCGGTCGTGGAATGCACGTGCGTATTTGCCGCAGAGATCAGCAAATGCGCCCGCCGATATTTGATGCCCAGGAATTGATAAGGAACTATCAGGCAACAACTCTCCGGAGAAAACTTCCCGAATGCGCGTGTGTGTTGTCACCGTTGTTGTTGCAATAACACCCTGAGCGTTAGCGGTTTTCTCTGGCAAAGCGATAAACACTGGCTGCGGTGTGTTGATTCCGCGCTCATTTAGCAACCAGACATTTTGCCAGTGCCGTATTGATCGAAGCTCTCCTTGCATCAAACGCAGCGAATTAAAAACAGATCCTGCCTCGTAGCTTTTCAGAACCACGCTGTTCGATTTTGAATTATTGTTGTTAACAATCGGCCACGACACTTCCGCCAGCCGATTGCGTTTGTTTTTGTACCACTTGATTACGTTGTTTTGATCAAACAACACCAGAGGATTAGCGAGCACTTCATCGATGCCCGCTCCACAATAGGATTTCATTACCCAGCCATACCAGGGCGCAGAGTGAAATTGCTGGTATTGCTCAGACCATTGCGCAGGAATATGGGGTAATGAATTCATTGACGAGTAAATTTTTGCAAGGCCTGTGTTTGAGCGAATTTTACCCGACCGTCCAGACCGGTTTTGAATTATAGTTAAAAAATCTTAAATTGGGATTCCTCAACATATCACGATCAAATTGTTGAGCAAGCTTGCCTGCCATGCTAAATTGAATTCATGGGTAAAATTCTGATTCTTTATTACAGCCGTCACGGCTCAATTCGTAATCTTTCACAATCTGTTGCACTCGGGGTTGAACAAGCGGGATGCGAAGCAATGATACGCACCGTACCGGCGGTGTCTACTGTTTGCGAGTCGGTTGAAACAGAAATCCCGGAAAGCGGTGACGTTTACGCATCGCTGGAAGACTTTGAGGAGTGCAACGGGTTGATACTGGGCAGTCCTACCCGGTTCGGTTCCATAGCTTCACCGTTAAAATATTTTTTCGACCAGTCTACTGCAATGTGGTTAAGGGGCGCTTTATCGGATAAACCCGCTGGCGTGTTTACGTCCACCTCAAGCCTCCACGGCGGCCAGGAAAGCACCCTGTTATCGATGATGTTGCCGTTGATTCACCACGGTATGGTTCTGGTCGGTATCCCCTTTCACGATTCTCCGATCTCAAATACCGAAACAGGTGGCACCCCGTACGGTGCGAGTCATGTTGCAGGACAGGCCGGTGATGCAACCTTATCCAATGATGAGCAGCTAGCGGCAGAAATACTCGGCAGAAGAGTAGCGAATTGTGCCAAAGCGCTATCCTGTAGCAAAATTTAGTCAGGCCTCGCCGCATATTACCAAACCAGAATGATCTAATTTGGGTTTTGCGCTGTTTCCAAAGATCGAATAAACGGAATAGTAACCTTGCGCTGGTTTTTTAATGAAGCACTATCCAGTTTATCCAGCAACGCAAACAATGAATGCGTATTCCGACTGAACCTTGACAAAATGTACTCGATAACCGCATCGTCGAGATTAAATCCCCGACTCTGCGCCCGATTTTGTAACGCCACTTTTTTCTCGCTATCCGCCATTTCTTCAACCGCGAAATCGCCACCCGATGCCAGTCGAGACTTCAGGTCCTCGAGTTCAATTTTCTGCTCCCGAATCGGTAACAATCCGCTGACCAGAAGACTCCCCCGCCTGTCAACTATCGCTTCATAAACCGTAAATACAGACTGCTGAAGTTGACGAAGTTTCACGACACAATCCAGGTTATCGATACATACGAACATATTCGGCTGAACAGATTGCAGATCCACCAAAGATTGCTGAGCAGAAAATTGCTGCAAATTCAGATAAAGGCCGGGCCTGCCAAATGCCTTCGCTTTTTCGCAACACGCATTAAGCAGATGGCTTTTCCCCACTCCATTGTCACCCCATATATACATCACGTTCGTCGAACGTTGAGCGCTAACCAGTGAAATCAGCTCACTGATCATGGGCGCATTTTTCGCTCCGAGAAATTGATCCAAGGTATATTCGTCACCAACACTGATGGGGATGACGGTTTGTCCGGTCATGATTTCGGCGAGTTATTGAATTCCTGTCGAATTCCCCACTGCCATACATATTGTATACCGCTCACCAGGGTTGTCATGGTGACGCCGACGATAAGCGGTCCAACAACCGGAGAAACCAGTTCAATTCCCGATTTTTCAAGCAAAACCCCAACCATCAGCGAAATCTGTAAAAAGGTATTCACCTTACTGCTGTAAGTAGGATGCATTGGGATGTCATTACCCATCATCACCAGCACCAGATACCCTACGACAATAACCAAATCCCGAAACATCACCAGAATTAGCAGCCAAAACGGAATATCACCCAAAATGCCGAGCATGATGTACGCCGAACCAATTAACAGCTTGTCAGCGATGGGATCCAGAATCGCGCCAAAGCTGGATTCACAATTAAATCGCTTCGCAATATAGCCATCCAGCCCATCCGTTATACCGGCAGCCAGAAACAGCACGAGCGCCATTTGGTAGTTGCCTTCGTGAAGCAGAAGCACCAACACGGGGCACACCGCGATACGAATTAGCGTCAGTAAATTAGGAATCTGTGAAAGCAGCAAAGCAGGATTTGGGTGTACGTGTAATTGATTGGAAGAATTGTCCGATAAGCTATCACTGCACGCCCAACTTTTCAAACAAATATAATAGATATTTTTCAGAAGTCATCCCTAACTTGAGAGTACCGAGTTCTGCGCTCTGTTTTATTTGCTGTTTAGCGAAACCAGTCAAGCGGCAGCTCCGCAACATTTCTTGTATTTCTTCCCGCTTCCGCAGACACACCGTTCATTTCGCCCGATCTTTGCGGCTTCATGATGGATGGGAGGCGATAGCTTTCTTTCCAGGTCCGTTAGATCCTCTTCCTTGTCCGGTTCAAACCCCAAAATAAAATGCCAGCCGTTTTCATGACAGGTATTGGCGATCATATCGACTTTTGAGTCATCGGCAACTCTTAAAATCAATGGGTTCTTTTTACTGCCCAGTTTGGCCACGATTTTTGCTTGCTTCCCGTTGTAATCACTACGCTTGCTTGAGTTTCATTGATAACTTTGAGTGCTCAATACTCAGCGCCACCCATTGTGCATTGAGCTTCTTGAACCGTTTATAGTTACTTATCTGGCCGCGTATATCGCCCACAAATTCCTTGCGAATATACTCCGTCCGGCTCTTCATATCCAGTGTATAGCTGACCTGATAATAAGGCCCAGTCTGACTCTCCCGGTCCTTGTATTGCTTCGTCAACGATCCAGGGCGCATAGCGCCCAGTAATGCTATGTCACCTTTGATCTTTGTCATACGCCGTTCAATTTGTGCGAGCCTTTTCTTTGTCATTGATATAGCATATACATACTATGTTAGTTTGTCAAAAGGACACTGTCTATGCTGTGGATCTATTGGTGGGATGCAATCATTTATCTTCGCCCGGCTTGCGCTCGTACCCGGACATTTATGTGGTTCGCCGTCTGTGTGGCGGGATTGACGGTTCGTACCGAACGAATGGGGGTGACGAGTATTGTCCGGGCGCTGGGGTTACAGGGGCGGTTTTATGACAACTTGCTGGATAACTTCCACAGCACCGGCATTAAGTTGGACTCAATGACGGTATTGTGGTCTCAACTTGTACTTCGACTGTTCCCTGGTCTGGTTCGAGTGAATGGCCGACTCGTGTTGGTGGGGGACGGCATTAAGGTCTCCAAACAGGGCAAAAAGATGCCTGCTGTGAAGCTGCTACATCAGGAATCCGAGTCAAATACCAAAGCGGAGTACATCATGGGACACTCCTTTCAGGCCGTCTCTATTCTTTCTCGTGCCGCCAATAGCGTGTTCGCTGTGCCGCTTGCCGCGAGGATTCATGAGGGGACCGTGTTATCGAATCGTGACCGGCGTACCCTGCTCGACAAAATGATCAGTCTACTGGCGATAGTCAGTATTCAGGAGCCGTATTATTTTGTCGCCGACGCCTATTATGCCAGCCAGAAAGTCGTTAATGGGCTTTTGAATGAGGGGAATCATTTGGTCACCCGCGCCAGATCAAATGCGGTTGCCTACCAGCTGCATCATCAGCAACAGCCGAAAAAAAGAGGGCGGCCACGTAAGTATGGTGACAAGGTAAAACCAAGATCACTGTTTGGGTTGGTCGCATTGATGGAGGAGGCTCAAAGCCCTGTCTATGGCGAAAAAAACGTAGCTATCCGATACGCAGTCCATGATTTATTATGGAGACCGACCGGCAGTATTGTTCGGTTTGTCATTGTCGTTCACCCAACGAGGGGACGCTGTATACTCATGTCTACTGATACGTCATTATCGGCCCTCGATATCATTCACCTCTACGGTCTGCGATTTAAAATAGAGCATGCCTTCAAGCAGGCGGTTCATGTTATCGGTTCTTTTTCATACCATTTCTGGATGAGCGTAATGAAGCCATTGGAGCGACGCAATGGTAATCAGCACCTTCACCGGGAATCAAAAAAATATCGCGATGGCGTCAAGCGAAAACTGAAGGCTTATCACGTCTTTGTACACGCGGGGATTGTTGCTCAAGGGCTACTTCATTACCTGGCATCTTGCCACACTCGGCTAGTCTGGAACTCTTTTGGCTCCTGGCTTCGAACGATCCGGCCCGGTCTAGCTCCGTCCGAGTTGGTGGTTGCCACTGCGCTACGCAGCAGCCTCCCGCATTTTCTCCTGGATACGGATTCTCGTACAAACTTCGCGAAATTCATCACGCAACGGCAAGACCTTGATAGAATGGCGCTATTTAGGCTTGTGTCATGAGACTAACTCGGTACTCATGAGGAGCCTACATGCGCTATGTAATGCGCATCATTTGCGTGAATTAATCTGTGCTTACGAACAGGATGGCCAAGTTTGGGCTGAAACAATGCGCGTGTTTTTATTGGAGCTCAATCAGGAGGTTGGTAACGCCGGCGGATTACTTAGCCCTGAAAGACAAGGCATGCTACTACTTAACTATCAAGCTATGCTAAAAGCGGGAGAAAAGGAAAGTCCACCGCCGATACAGGTGAAAGGCAAACGAGGTCGGCCGAAGAGAACTAAATCACGTAATCTACTTGAGCGACTGCAAAATTATGAAAGTGATGTGCTCAGATTCATGACGGATGAAGCGGTGCCATTCACCAATAATCAAGGTGAAAATGATCTGAGGATGGCAAAGGTTCAACAAAAAATATCAGGGTGCTTTAGAAGTGAGAATGGAGCAAAAATGTTTTTTGGACTTCGTCGCTATCTGTCGAGCTGCAAAAAGCAAGGAATTAGTGCGTCCACCGCATTAACGTTATTACTAAATGGCATGCTGCCCAATATATTTACCCCTGCTGAGTAGGTACAATTTTTACTAACCTAAACACTATCTAAATGCCATGAATAAATTTCAAACAAGCATATTATTGGGCGCAGTTATTGACGATGCGCTATGTTGCCCGACAGTAGCAATGACAAAGAAATTCCAATGGGATGGGCAAACACTCATTCCTTCACCGCCAACAACGGGGGAATAATAGACGTGGTCAAAAATGCTACGACCGCAGCGCATTTTTGCTAATTTAATGCTCAAAAAAACCTTGATCTGTATCAAATAGCAAGCATAATCCAACCTAATTACCACTATAGATAAGTCGCTCTACCCCGTATATAATAACAGTCTATCTATTTAATTCATAAGGGGTATGTCATGGCGCGCAATAAGGTGCAATTCCAGAAAGGGGTTAGCTTGAACGATTTTATCAAACAGTACGGTACCGAAGACCAATGCTTCGATGCGCTTTATGCTTGGCGGTGGCCCAAAGGGTTCCAGTGTCCGGCCTGTGGTCACGACAAGTGCTGCCAGTTGACCATCCGTAAACTTCAGCAGTGCAATCGCTGCAATCGCCAGACTTCACTGACGGCTGGAACGATCTTTGAATCCACCAAACTACCGCTCACGCTATGGTTCCAGGGTATCTATCTGATCACACAGGACAAGAAAGGCATCTCGGCCATGAAACTGCATCGTCACCTGGGTATTTCCTACAATGCCGCATGGCGGATGAAGCACAAGCTTATGCAGGTGATGATGGAGCGGGATCACAATAACAAACTATCCGGGTTGATTGAATTGGATGATGCCTACCTGGGCGGCGAGCGTACCGGGTGCAAGCCGGGACGCGGTGCTGCCGGTAAGACGCCTTTTGTAGCGGCGGTGGAGACCACGGCCGATCATTGCCCTGTTCGGGTTAAGTTGTCGGTCGTAAAGGGTTTCCGCACAGAAGCGATTAAGTCATGGAGTCAGCAACATCTGACCGAGGGCAGTACTGTTATCTCCGATGGTTTGGCGTGCTTTAATGCCGTTGTCGAGGCAGGTTGCTTGCATGACAAGATGGTGTGCGGCGGCGGGAGAGCGTCTGTCGAAAAACCCGAGTTCTATTGGGTCAATACAATTCTGGGTAACTTAAAGAGCTCCTTACGCAGTACCTATCATGCTATTCGACCTAAATATGCTCAGCGATACTTGGCAGAATTTCAGTATCGTTTCAATCGTCGTTTTGATTTGAACGACCTCATTCCCAGACTTGCTTGCGCGGCACTCAGAACGCCACCGATGCCGGAAAACTTGCTGAAGATAGGCTTGGGTTAGATGGTAATTAGGTAACACTTTGGCAATTAAACCCGATCGCTGGATTCGGCGCATGGCTGAAACCGCAAGAATGATAGAACCCTTTGAACCCGGACAGATTCGTGAATCCGAAAACGGCAAGGTGATTTCTTACGGGACATCTGGCTATGGATACGATATTCGCTGTTCCAACGAGTTCAAAATTTTTACCAATATCAATTGTAACTGCCCAGGTACCCTAAGGAATAATTCTCTTGGAATAATTCTCTTGCCTGAGGAATCCCGATGTGATTCATTAAGATTATGATTTTTTCAAACGCACCCAAAGGTTATGTTTCCGTTGAGGCTTATGAAGAGCTGAAGCAGAAGAATGCACAAACGATAGCCCTGCTTGTGGCTCGCATTGAAGATCTGGAACGTCGCCTCAGCTTGAACAGCAGCAACAGTAGCAAGCCGCCTTCAAGCGACGGCCTAAAGATGCCCAAGGCTGAACCCAGAACCAAAAGCCTGCGGAGAAAATCCGGTAAAAAGTCAGGCGGGCAGAAAGGCCACAAGGGAAGCACCCTGTGCCAAACGGCAGATCCCGATCATGTTGAAGATCACTTTCCTTCTGTCTGCGGGCAATGTGGCACACCGCTGTCGCCATCAATGGCAGAGGATTACGCCGCACGACAGGTGTTTGACCTGCCCGAGCCACAACCCCTGGTGACAACGGAACACCGGGCACATGTCTGCCTTTGCGGCCACTGTGGGGAAACAACCAAGGCGGCGTTTCCTCTGGAAGTAAAGGCACCCGTGCAGTACGGGCCACGCATCGCCGGAGTGGCAACATATCTCCAATGCGCCCATTTCCTGCCGGAAGACAGACTGGCGCAAATAATGGCCGATTTGTTCAATGCCCCTTTGGTTCCTGCCACTGTGGCCGCCATGAACCGCAAAGCATCAGAGCGGCTCAAGGGGTTGCTTCTCACCTGCAGGATGTGATCGCCCAACAGGTCCACGTCAAACATCTTGACGAGACGGGTTTCCGGATTACGGGGTGCCTGCAATGGCTTCACGTTGCCTGTACACCGCTTCTGGCTTTCTACCGGGTCAGCAGCAAACGCGGTAATCTGTTATCCAATCTCACGGGCTGTATCGTGCATGATCATTGGCAGCCCTACTTCACGCTGGATGGTGTTACCCATGCGTTGTGCAATGCACACCATTTACGGGAACTGCAAGCGTTGGTCGAAATCGAACAGGAAGATTGGGCTGGTCAGATGCAAAGGCTACTGCGGCGTGCGCACCATGTCACACAGGCCGCGCGGGATAAGGGCGTGGCGGTTTCAACGCCGCTTGTTGCGCTTATCAATCGGCGATACGACAGGATCATCACCGCAGCATTGGATTTCCATGAGGAATTGCCTCCACTCGTGCCGCCAAAACCCGGAAGACGGGGGCGCAAGAAGCAGCGGACAGGACATAATCTGGCGTTACGATTACGCGATCGCAAGGAAGGCACCCTACGCTTTCTGACAGATCCCGACGTACCCTTCACAAACAACGAAGCTGAACGCGACCTGCGGATGCTGAAACTACGTCAGAAAATATCGGGAGGGTTCAGGTCTGAACAAGGGGCAGAGGATTTTGCCACCCTGCGCAGCGTCATCACAACGGCGAGAAAACAAGGATGGAACATCATCGAAACACTGATGATGCCTGCCGATCAGATTATCGCAACACTGAAATACGCTTAAAAACAACCTGGGCAGTTACTATCAATTCAGCAATCGTTGACCCAAAGCAATTCGATGAAAACAGTTTTGTCGATTCTGTTGGCGAAGCAGTCAGTATGATAAACGAAATTGTATCCGCTGAGGATTGCTTGAAATCAATGGTAGAATGGTTATTTGTTAACATTAAACCACCACGATTAGTCTGCTGTTTGTAACAATGAGCACTAAAACTTACTACGAAGATTTTGAAGAAAGGTTTAGCGTGAACTACGCTGTCACTGGACTGAGTAGGACCGAGATAATTGAGTTTGCGAAGCAGCATGATCCACAACGCTTTCATCTTGATGAGACGGAAGCGGCAGCCACACATTTCGGCGGCCTCGTCGCGTCGGGCTTTCAGACACTGCTTTTGTGTTTTAAACAGTTTTGTACGCGGGTGCTGCTGGACTCGAATGCAATTGGCGCACCGGGAATTGACAGACTGCAGTGGGTTCGCCCCTGGTATCCTGGGGAACAGCTGGATGTCAGTGTTGTGCTTCTCAGCAAACGGCGTTCTGCCAGAAGAGGCGATAGAGGCTATTTAACGTTTGAAATGAATGCCCTTGTTGGCAATCGACCGACATTGAAAATGAACTGGTCGGTCATTATTTTGACCCGCTCAGGGTAAAATTAATTTCACTTAAATTTTTATCGGCTGTTCACTGACATGAATGAATCCCCAATACTGTTTTCTATCCTGACCTCGCTGGCGGTGATAATGGTTCCCGGTCAGGATCTGGTATTGGTAATGTCACGAGGTATGACCCAAGGTGCGAAAGCCGGAATGACCACCGCGGCTGGGGTCACATTGGGTTGCTCGGCCACATGGTACTGACAGGACTTTGTGCTGCAAGTTTGCAGCGAGTTAAAGAACTATACCGGCGGAGACTCACCAAGGACAGGGGTAACGGATCAGGTTTACACTTCTACAGAGTATGATGCCGAGCTTGAGGTTTTGCTGTATAACGAGCTGTCTTATGCTGGATGGTCGCCTCAATTTGTATTCTTTGGTTGTTTGCTGCCGCCAAAAACGGGCGGTGCGACACACATTGCGGATGGCCGCAGAATCTACCAAGCACTGGATGCTGCGGTGCGTGACCGTTTTGAATCGAAGGGGGTAACTTATCTTCAACACCTTTGGGGAAGCAAGGGTTAAAGTCGAGTTCAAATATTGGCGTCGAAGCACTCGGCAACCATGCTACTTATGGCGACGGTACAGAAATTGATGTGGCTGATTTACATCATATTCGCGACGTGGCGCGGGCTTGTGAAGTCGTTACACCGTGGAAAAAGGGGATGTTATGATACTTGATAATGTTTTAACCCAGTATGGATGCAAGCCGTTTACAGGAGATCGAAAGGTTTTAGTAGCGATGGCATAGTCCTGGCGGTATGATTCAAAACCCATAATTTGGAGTGTGCTCCATGTCGTTTGAATGCATTGATATTCCCAAGGCAAAATCCTTAATCGAAAACGAGAACGCGACGGTTATCGACATTCGTGATCCGGCATCGTATGAGTTAGGCCATATTGACAATGCGAGCCATATCGATAACAGTAATGTTCAGACATTTCTGGAAGACGCTGACAAGTCGCTGCCGCTCATTGTATGTTGCTACCATGGCAATATGAGCAAAGGAGCTGCGGACTTTTTTTCCCAACAAGGGTTCGAACGCTCGTATAGTCTCGACGGCGGCTTTACCCTTTGGGCAGAACAGTAATAATATTTAATCGGCAGCAATCATTGCATCAGTTACTGCTTAATCGGGATATTTACCTGGAGGTTATTCAGGAACGAATCCCCAATGCCAAACCTGTCGGCACCGGGAATATTGCCCGGACCCAATCATTGACAATATTTAAACCTTTATAGAACTATGCCCGCACCCTTTAGCGAAAAAGAATACGAAGTCCGATTATCTCGGGTACGACAAAGCATGACTGAGAGAGATCTCGATGCGATGGTAATTGCTGATTCGGCCAATATGAATTGGCTGACCGGGTTCGATGCCTGGTCGTTTTACGTGCCGCAGATAATGCTCCCGTCTGGATGGGTCGAATGATGGATGGTTGGGGAATGGAGCTTAGTGAAACCACAGTTGTAACCCCTGTCGGGGTTGCATGCCTGACGCAGTTTGATAGAAGTGTTTTTGTGAAGCAATAACGGAATACCAGATAATGTCGATAGAACTACTCGAAGAGCTTGTCCCAGACTACAAGAATACCAGTTTGCTGGCGAAGGCTGCTGTGGTGTTTGGAGTGACGTTGATTCTCAGCCTGGTTATGGGGCTGGGTGTCAGGTTTTTAAAATCCAGAGCAGTATCAACAGTGACTCCCTGGGATAATGTGTTTTTAAAATCAATCGGCTCGCCGTTGCAGTTGCTCATCTGGACGGTCGGTGTGGCGATGGCTATGGAGATTTCACAGATTGTTCACGATACCCCGGGTGAAAAATTTATTATCGCGATTCGCCACGGTGGCGTGATATTTAGTATCGCCTGGTTTCTTTTTCGGTTTGTTCGGCGCTCTGAAAAACACCTGGTAGAACTCGAGAATACAAAGGGAAAATCGCCCGATCGCTCTGTTGTACAGGGCATGGCGAAGTTAATAAGACTGTCGATCAGTATCGCCACTGGTTTGGTGGCTTTGCAAACCTTTGGGTTTAGTATTGCTGGGGTTCTGACCTTTGGCGGAGTTGGCGGGATAGCAATTGGCTTCGCCGCCAAGGATATGCTGTCAAACTTTTTTGGCGGGTTAATGATTTATCTTGATCGGCCTTTCAAAATCGGTGACTGGGTTAGGTCGCCGGACCGGGAAATTGAGGGTGTAGTTGAAGAAATTGGCTGGCGAATTACCCGTATCCGCAATTTTGACAGTCGGCCGTTATATGTTCCGAACTCCAGCTTCTCGACTATCTCCATCGAGAATGTTTCGCGAATGACCAACCGCAGAATCTACGAAACTGTTGGTATTCGATACGATGATGCAACAGTTGTGGATCCTATCGTTGAGCAAATGACGGAGTATTTGGAAAATCACGACGGCATAGATCAGCAACAAACCTTGATGGTGAGCTTTACTGCCTTCGCGCCATCTTCACTAGATTTATTTATATATTGTTTCACCAAGACCCGGGCCGGCCCTACCTTCCATAAGCTGAAACAGGAAATTATGTTACAGGTGCTGAAGATAGTTGAAGCCAATGGTGCCGAATGCGCATTCCCAACATCCACTGTATATATGAATGGGCCATCATCGCTACAGTCACTTGCGGATGGTTCGAATGAACAACCCTTAGCGTCGGAACAAGACACAGTCGATACAAAAACGGATTAGTCGCAAATACGCGCCTCCTATGGAACAGTTCCTGCAACCTGAAGTCCTGCTTATGCTTGCAGGTGTGGCGATGATCGCCGGATTCGTCGATAGCCTTGCTGGCGGGGGCGGTTTAATTGTCATTCCTGCATTGTTACTGGCACAAGTGCCACCGGTTCAGGCCATTGCAACCAATAAGCTACAGGGAAGTTTCGGGACGTTAACTTCGGCGACGACCATGATTCGGCGTGGAATGGTATCGATGGATGACATTAGAAGACCGTTTGTACTCGCACTAACGGGTGCTGTTCTGGGTGCGATAGCCATTCAGGGCATGCCATCGGGGTTGGTCGATATTGTCATCCCTGTCGTCCTGACCGCAATCGCGTTGTATTTCATGTTTTCCAAAGCCCCGTCGCATAAGGATCGTCCACCCCAAACTTCAAAAGCGGCGTATGATCACTTTGTCGTACCAGCCATTGGATTTTACGACGGCGCATTTGGGCCGGGTGCGGGGTCGTTTTATACTCTTGGCGGCGTTGCTCTGTTGGGAAAGAATCTGGTGAAGGCCACAGCCAACGCCAAGGCATTGAACTTCGCCAGTAATTTAGCGGCGTTGCTCGTTTTTATCTTCAGCGGTAAGGTTCTCTGGATCGTTGGCGGCGTTATGACGGTCGGCACAATGATGGGCGCTTATCTCGGATCACTTGCCATTATTCATCGCGGGACCAAATTAATTCGCCCAGCGATTGTAATCATGTCACTGTTGATGTTGGGCACGTACCTTTGGCGGACCTATGCGCGTTAATTGGTCATTTTGCAAACTAATCCGTATTGTTTGCCACAAGAAAAGACTGCAGGTGTGGAATAACGCGCTCTGGCCCTTCAATCAGTATCGAATGCTTTATGCGATCGAGTATCACGAGCGTTGAATTCGGCAACTGCGAATCAATAAAAAGGTTTAACCGGGGATTGCATCCGCCGTCGAGTTCACCGGTTAATACAAGACAGGGACAAATAATTTCATTTAACCACGGCGCCATTTCAGTGGTTGCGTAGATATCAAAAACACTAAGAAACACATTTTCTGGCGTGTCCTTAACCTGTTGAATCCGCATTTCGATCCGGTCCGGATGTTCGCTAATAAATTCGTCAGTGTACCAACGTTCGACCAGAGTGCTGATCACCGGGATAACGCCCTTGTTTCGCATGGCATCACCCACTGCTTGCAGTTTGTCCCGGTCTTCTTGGGTTCGGCCTGCTGCGGTACTCAGTAAGCCAACGCTCAAGATCCGATCGGGGTGGGCGCGGGCATAAGCGGGGCCAATCATTCCGCCGAGGGAATGGCCGATCACGTGAATCCGCTGATGGCCGAGTTTATTGCGCAGCGCTTCGAGATCCTCAACCAATTGGTCAAGAGAATAGGGCGTGTCTGGAACAGGGCTGTCACCATGGCCGCGGAGATCGTAACTCACACAAGTGAAATTGTCTTTTAATACGTCAATCAAGCTGTCCCAGGTAATTTTCCTTGAACCGATTCCGTGAACCATATACAAAGGCGGACCCGAACCGTCGACACGGTAGCTAACATCTATTGCGCTCATCATTTAACCCAGAATTACCGGCTACAAATTTTGCCCTAACGTCTTTGCGATCTCAACGCTGAATTAATCCGATATCTGCTGTCTAAGAACCACTAATCTGCTTATATGTCTACAGTATTCACACACGTTGTTGTTCCACTCAGTGTTGGGTTGGGGTTAGGTCGTCGAACCATACCCTGGCGCGTCCTGTTGGCGGGCTGTTTGTTTTCCATTCTTCCGGATATTGACGTCATCGGCTTTGAGTTGGGGGTCTCGTACTACTCTCCCTGGGGCCATCGCGGTTTTACTCACTCCGTAGTATTTGCTTTGTTTTGCGCCGCCGCTGCGACCTGTTATTTTCGTGTGCTCGAAACCAGGCCGGTGATAATTTTTCTTTTTCTTACCATCGCAATGGTTTCGCATGGATTGCTTGATGCCTTGACCTATGGCGGTCTCGGTGTGGCGTTTGCATGGCCAATCGATGACAGTCGATATTTTTTCTCAACACGACCATTGCCGGTATCGACAATCGGTATCAAACGGTTTTTCAACTTTTGGGGCCGCTATGTATTGGAGAAAGAAATGGTTCTGGTTTGGCTGCCTATGCTGGGTTTGTGTGGCGTCATATTGCTTGCCCGGCTCTGCGCCAAATTATTTTATCGATGCCGCGGAGAACAACAATAAGTCTGAGCCGCACGCTACACCTTGAAGTCGAGAAAACAGACAAACTTTTGTAACCAACAATGGCTGAAGATTTCCGTGCAAGTGAAATACAGTTGAGTAAAATACTGCCAGTAACAGGAGTAGTTGAAGTAATACACTAGCGTATCTATGCCATATAACCAAAACACAGATGTTTCGCTTGAACAAGCGTTAAACAGTTTAAAATCAGCGGCCGATGTTGAATTTGAATCTGCTGCGCCAATTCCGGCCTCGCTGAATCACTCTGTCGCATTCTTTGAGCACGAACAAAAAACGATCTTCCAGAACCAGTGGGTGTGCATCGGCCGAGAGGATGAGATTGCAAACTGGGGTGATTACCTGACTCACGAGATTGCCAATGTGCCGGTTGTCGTCATTCGCCAGCAGGACGACACCCTGGCGGCATTTGTAAACGCTTGTGCACACCGGTCGGCATGTTTGCTTTCCGACAACCGGGGATCTGCCAAACGGTTTAGCTGCCGCTATCACGGCTGGACCTACGACACGTCAGGGGCGTTGATCGGCGCTCCCTATATGGAGATGAAGCCAGAATTTGATAAAACTGAGCACAAACTAAAGCCGCTGCATTGTGAACAGTGGCAAGGGTTTGTTTATGTTTCTGTCGCTGATCAACCAACCACGGTTCCAAATGAAGTACTCAAGCCGTTCACCGATGGGGTGGTCGGTCGCTACGATATGGGTTGTTACCAAACGATGATTAGAGGTAACTGCCCAGGTTGTTTTTAAGCGTATTTCAGTGTTGCGATAATCTGATCGGCAGGCATCATCAGTGTTTCGATGATGTTCCATCCTTGTTTTCTCGCCGTTGTGATGACGCTGCGCAGGGTGGCAAAATCCTCTGCACCTTGTTCAGACCTGAACCCTCCCGATATTTTCTGGCGTAACTTCATCATCCGCAGGTCGCGTTCAGCTTCGTTGTTTGTGAAGGGTACGTCGGGATCTGTCAGAAAGCGTAGGGTGCCTTCCTTGCGATCGCGTAATCGTAACGCCAGATTATGTCCTGTCCGCTGCTTCTTGCGCCCCCGTCTTCCGGGTTTTGGCGGCACGAGTGGAGGCAATTCCTCATGGAAATCCAATGCTGCGGTGATGATCCTGTCGTATCGCCGATTGATAAGCGCAACAAGCGGTGTTGAAACCGCCACGCCCTTATCCCGCGCGGCCTGTGTGACATGGTGCGCACGCCGCAGTAGCCTTTGCATCTGACCAGCCCAATCTTCCTGTTCGATTTCGACCAACGCTTGCAGTTCCCGTAAATGGTGTGCATTGCACAACGCATGGGTAACACCATCCAGCGTGAAGTAGGGCTGCCAATGATCATGCACGATACAGCCCGTGAGATTGGATAACAGATTACCGCGTTTGCTGCTGACCCGGTAGAAAGCCAGAAGCGGTGTACAGGCAACGTGAAGCCATTGCAGGCACCCCGTAATCCGGAAACCCGTCTCGTCAAGATGTTTGACGTGGACCTGTTGGGCGATCACATCCTGCAGGTGAGAAGCAACCCCCTTGAGCCGCTCTGATGCTTTGCGGTTCATGGCGGCCACAGTGGCAGGAACCAAAGGGGCGTTGAACAAATCGGCCATTATTTGCGCCAGTCTGTCTTCCGGCAGGAAATGGGCGCATTGGAGATATGTTGCCACTCCGGCGATGCGTGGCCCGTACTGCACGGGTGCCTTTACTTCCAGAGGAAACGCCGCCTTGGTTGTTTCCCCACAGTGGCCGCAAAGGCAGACATGTGCCCTGTGTTCCGTTGTCACCAGAGGCTGTGGCTCGGGCAGGTCAAACACCTGTCGTGCGGCGTAATCCTCTGCCATTGATGGCGACAGCGGTGTGCCACATTGCCCGCAGACAGAAGGAAAGTGATCTTCAACATGATCGGGATCTGCCGTTTGGCACAGGGTGCTTCCCTTGTGGCCTTTCTGCCCGCCTGACTTTTTACCGGATTTTCTCCGCAGGCTTTTGGTTCTGGGTTCAGCCTTGGGCTTCTTTAGGCCGTCGCTTGAAGGCGGCTTGCTACTGTTGCTGCTGTTCAAGCTGAGGCGACGCTCAAGGTCTTCAATGCGAGCCACAAGCAGGGCTATCGTTTGTGCATTCTTCTGCTTCAGCTCTTCATAAGCCTCAACGGAAACATAACCTTTGGGTGCGTTTGAAAAAATCATAATCTTAATGAATCACATCGGGATTCCTCAGGCAAGAGAATTATTCCTTAGGGTACCTGGGCAGTTACGATTAGAGAAACAATGGAATGGACTGCTAACTGGAAAAACCTGATGGAGAACTTCATAGAGAGTTATCATGTTCCCATCGCACACACCCAAACCTTCGCAAATCACGATAAACCGTTAACGGACTACATTTGCGGCGAAGACAGTGAACACTATTGCTATCATCGTGCGCCCCAACCCCATGAAACCGGTCTGGGGTCCGCCTATCCAGACAATGACCGACTGGAAGGGGAATGGCGCAGAATGATGATTGATTTTTGTATCTTCCCCAATCATCTAGTGACACTGATGCCGGATTATCTCTGGTATATCTCGGTTCAGCCTTCGAGTGTTGACCGATTTCGCGCAACGTGGGGGGTGGCGTTTCCTCCGGAAGTCATCGATTCGATTGAAGAAGATAAACGCGAAACCTGGATTTCGGATTTCAAAAAGTATATGGATGTGGCCAACGACGAAGATAAAACACTGGTCGAGGCTTTACATATCGGAACCCGTTCTTCGCAATTGCCGCGGGGCACTTACCACCCAATTGAACGAAATCTTTGGCAGTTCAACAACTATCTCGCGAGGATGTGCTGTAATTGAGACTGAGCAAATTCAGCTCGATCAGGCCTTTAGAACGCGGATTAAGTCGGTGCTGCCCGCTTTTCTTAAACTCCCGGCGGTCATTATCAGCAAATCATTGCTGCGCACGTAGCCAAGCTCGATTGCCCGACTGACGGCGAAATCAATTTTATCTTCGTCACTGCCTTTGCCATCGTAATGAATGGCCAGCACACCCCAGTTCATGGCCAATTGTGTTCCCACTTTTCTGGAGGATGTGATCGCCAGAATTGGACAATCAGGCCGATATTTGGAAATCAGTCGTGACGTCAAACCCGTTTCCGTGAGTGCAATAATCGCCGCTGCCTCAAGATGATTAGCCATGGTAATGGAGGCCTGCGCAACCGCTTCGGTAACTTCGTTTGACGGGTTGGGTTCAATTTGCTGAAGATAACCAAAGCGGCGAAGTCCGGCCTCAGCTTCTCTAGCCAGTCCGTCCATCGTCGCAACCGCTTCAACAGGTCGACGGCCCACCGCAGTTTCACCCGAGAGCATTACGGCCGAAGTACCGTCAAATATAGCGTTGGCAACATCGCTTACTTCTGCTCGAGTTGGCCTTGGATTGCGTTCCATCGAGTCCAGCATCTGGGTTGCTGTTATGACCGGCTTGCCCTGAGAAACGGTGGCGCGAATGATCTGTTTCTGGATGGTTGGGCCTTCTCCCATTTCCAGCTCCACGCCTAAGTCTCCACGCGCCACCATGATGCCGTTGGCTGCGGTAATAATACTATTTAGGTTTTCAACGCCTTCACGGTTTTCAATCTTGGCGATAATTGGTATGTCTGCGCCTTTCTCTTTTAGCAGGTTTCGCAGGTTCACCACTTCACTGGCATTGCGAATAAATGATGCGGCTATGTACTGCACATCATTTCCCGCTGCGAATTCGATTTCTCGAGTGTCATCGGTGGGAATATCGTTGAACGCAGTACTATTGTCTGGCAGGTTTACCCCTTTTGTATTGCGTAACACGCCGCCGCATTCCACGCGAGTATGAATAACCTGATTGCCGATATCGGTTACGACTAATTCGATTTGGCCGTCGTCGAGAAGGATTCGCTCATCGAGTGTAGCGTGCCGGAACAGACTCTTGTGTGAAACGCAGACACCATTTTCATCTCCGACGCGGTCATCACAATAGATTGAAAATTCCTGATGACGCTCGAGTAACGCGCTTTCATTGGCGAGTTTGCCAGTGCGGATTTCCCGCCCCTTGGTATCTACCATTACGGCAACGGAGGCGTTCATATTCTCCGCTGCAGTATGGACACGATCCAGGGTTTCTCGATGCGATGCGACATCGCCGTGTGACATATTGAGTCGCGCGACGTTCATGCCTGCGCTGATCATTTTTTCTAGAATCGCGATATCGTCGCAAGCAGGACCTATGGTTGCGATAACTTTAGTTTTTCGGAGCTTGGGTTGCGTTTTCAGGGCGCTGTCTCTAATGGAATCTGGGCGCGATTATAATCCCAGCTGAGTCGTTAAGCGTGCTTTTTTCGACTACAATCTGGTTTCTTCCCGACACAATAAACCCATTCTGGATAATATTCCCGATATACAGTTGGCAAGTATGAAATCGATAACAGACTATTTTATTAATGCGGAACCCTGGCAGCTGTGCCTGATGATGGTTGCGCCTTATTTGGTATATAAATTCTCCGCATTTGGTCACAATCCGTTGGAGTGGGGTATTCTGGTTTTGTACTTTTTGCTTGTTGTTCTGGGCTGGATTTATAGCGTTGGCGTTAGTGCAAACCGTAAATTGCCGGCAGATTTAAGATTGCCTGAAAGCATTTTCACTATTACCTCGGCGTTGCCCATTTTAATTCTGGTGTATTTTGTTTTTGCTGTGCTGCAGCCGCTTTATCAGGGCGAACTATCGCGCTCGCCTTCCTGGTTGGTATATTTACACTTTGTCGCTATTTTTAGCTTTGCTTTCAACATCTGGTTTAGCGCAAAACAGTTTATGACATTCAAACTGAACCAGAAAGCCAGTTTCGCCGATTACTATGCCGCGTTTATGTCAATGTGGTTTGGTTTTATCGGGGTTTGGTACATACAGCCAAAAATTACGCGAGTGCTGGCACGCCAGGACCCGCCTGACTGAACGAACAGCCCAATTATCCGGTTCGGGATTTTTTACGGCGGAAAGTGGTCGTAGTTTCCAGACCAGTTAATAATGGTAATGCTTTTCGGCGGTATTCTGGAGGGTTGAAAATAATGCTCCGCAACTGCAATAAACATCCTGCCTGGTAGTGGGCTCGCTATCGAAATGACCAAACAAACCAGCCGGACCCGACAGCTATTTAATCTGCTTTTCCCTGTAGCCTGTTGCTACGTTTTCGCCTACCCGATTTGGCGGTTATCTGACTGGTTTGATGTCGCAGGCGACATAGGGTTTTTAGGCGCGGCTGCGTTGTGGGTCATCGGTCTTGGGGGTATGTACTGCTCATTTAGCGGGCCGAAAATGCGGCTGCGCTATATAGTCGTACACTGGATGGGTGCCAGCTTTGTTTTAGCGACGGTGGTACTTTTCGCAGAATTGATCAGAGTATTGACGATTTACTCTGATAACACGATTGCCTGGGCGACGGTTATTGTCTGGATCGGTTTGCTGGTTTTCGCAATAGCCAGTGCCCACGCATTGGCAGTCAAACGACAACAGATCCCCAGTAGTAAAGTCACCCGCCGGTATCGACTGGCACAAATATCGGACGTACATATCGGTTCACGGCAAGCGGGCTTCATGCGCAGAATAGTAAATCGACTGAATCATTTAAAGCCGGATTGTGTGTTAATTACCGGTGACCTGATAGATAGTAGCGCGGTTGACTTTGAGGCGTTGGAATCTCTTTCGAATATCGAAGCAAAAACATTTTTTACGATTGGAAACCACGAGCGATATGCGGACCTCGAGAAAATTCTGGACATTGCGAAGCGTCTCAATATCACGACCCTTCGGCAGCAATCAATTACACATGGCGAACTCGCGATATCCGGCATCGATGATGCGGACAGTCACGACCAGGTGCGGCGCCATTTGCCAGATATAGATCGTGAGAAAGGCCATTTCAATATTTTGATGTACCATCGCCCCCAGGGGTGGGAATGTGCGATCGAACACGGAATAGACCTGATGCTGTCCGGGCATACCCACAATGGACAAATCTTTCCGTTTAATCTGATCGTTAAACAACAATTCAAACGAATCTGCGGTTTATACCGAAAAGAAAACCAGTATTTATATGTCTCATCGGGAACGGGAACCTGGGGACCGTTGATGCGCCTGGGAACCCGGAATGAGATCAGTGTGTTTGATATTCATCCAGAATAACACCGCATCAAAACCGTGATCAGGCGAGGTTATTGTTCAACGAGTATCCGGTTCCAGGCTTCGCCCCCAGCCATTCTACCGACAATGCTTTTTTGCCTTTCACTGCTTTGTGATGGGTTGTGTTCCCGGTATCAATGAATCAACGAGCCGCCAGATGGGCTTCATCTACAAAGATGTTTTGTACATAATCACCCACAAGTGAAATGGTACCACCGTGCCGATCGACCCGATTGTCTGAATATTCGAACTTGAATCGATACGCAACAGAGCGGGTAGATTTGATGATGTGCCAACCGCGAAATGCCACAGTTCCATCCAGCAATTGCAGTTCATTTTGGCGGCAAAACTTCGCAGCGATCTGATTGGCAATTTCTTTTTTTTGCTGCACGCGCAATATCAGCGCTATACCAACCACAACGACGAAAAGAATCAGGACATTTTCTGGAGATGTCATAAGTCAGGAAGGATGATCCCGGGGTGGCAATTTTTTAATTATAGCGCCATCCGTGCGATACTCCACGCCATATACATATTCGATCTACACAAATCACCAATAGTAAACCGTATTCCTTAAGACATGTTTGCGAAAGTATTGATTGCGGCTGCAGCCGCATTATGTTCCCTGGTTTCTCCGTTTGTCTCAATGCCGGGCGAAGCGAATGAATTAGCGCCTCCTGACACAGTTAGGGTCTGTTTTGATTTTGCCTGTAAATCACAAAACGAGGTAACCCTTAGTTTGGCGGACTGGCGACGTGTGTCAAATCTGTTCCTGTTGAGCGGTAACGCCAAAGAAGAACGCGCACGCATCAAGGATGCGATTGCGCTCATGGAAAGTCTGGTCGGTCAGTATGCGCCCACGCATCGTGACGTCGGTATGAATTGGGCTCACGAAGACGAGTCGCTCAACGCGATCTCCGGGCAAATGGATTGTATTGATGAATCGATCAATACCACCACCTATTTACGTGAAATCGAAAAAGCAGGCTTTCTGGAATATCATCGAGTACTCGATCGGGTTTACCGTAAATCCCTGCTCTACCAGCACTGGGCTGCACAAGTCGAGGATATTGCCTCCGGACAAAAATATGTCATTGATTCCTGGTTTAAAGACAACGGTGAGCATCCGGTTTTAGTGAAAAGTGAGCGCTGGCATGATTTAACGCTGTTTTAGAGGCCGGGTTTGGGCATCAAGTTCGGTAGAATATAAAAATCTGCCGCCAATTACTGAATTTCATTTAAGCCCAGATCACGAAGCAGTATAATGGTTGCAAATATCGAGAGATTAACTATGAAAGCTTTGGCTGATATCTGTGTGATTCCAATTGGAGTGGGAGTGTCGGTATCTGAATATGTGGTTGCGTGTGAAGAAATCTTTAATGAAGCCGGTCTCGATTCCCAACTGCATGCTTACGGAACCAATGTGGAGGGTGACTGGGACGATGTTATGTCAGCACTAAAAAAATGTCATGAAAAAGTACATGACATGGGTGCGCCGCGAGTCAGTACGACAATACGTATCGGAACCCGTGTGGACAGGGCGCAAACCATGCAAGACAAGATTGATAGCGTTACCCAAAAGAGGCAGGGTTAGAAAATACCGGTTCTGCTTTAGATAAATTGAAACTTCAGGCATACATAATGGTCTGTTTTAGTACTATAACGACTGGTCAGTCGAAAACCGGCCATAAATTAAAATCTGTAAATCCCGAGTCGGCGTTATGAAAAACAAAGTAATAGCTGTTATTAGCTGGATAATGGTGTTGTGGATGTGCAAGGTATTTCTTTTTTCTTTGCCCTATAAATTTACCAATCATCCAGATACCCAGCACATCTTCGGTACCATAGGGACGTGGATGTCCGGGTTCCTGGGCGATGGAATTGGCGGGCTTTTTTCAAACTACGGTGCCTTTATGGTTGGTAGTTTTGAGCTCCTAACATCCGTTATTTTGATTTTGCCGGCTTTAACCTGGTTGTTTTCACTTGTCGGGGGCAGCGGCAATGTCGGTTTGCGACCCAGGCTGCACCAGATTGGTGGCGGCCTCGCGGCAGTGGTGATGGCAGGGGCTGTTTTCTTCCATCTGTTTACACCGCTTGGCATAGCGGTATTGCACGCAGGCAAATCCGACGGCGGCTCCCTGTTTTACGCGGCTGTTTCGATTCTGGTGTGCGGCATAATCCTGTTTTTTATGAACGCCAGCGTTCGCAAGTAGCAACCGAAGCAAATATTCCTGCAACGACCCGGGCGTAACGACCCGGGATGAATTCTTTCGCTATATGAAAATCACGGCCGTTATGGTGGCGACTTACATTTTTGATTGTTGTCTCATCGGGACCAAGCCCTGCAAATACTTTCAGCTTAATTCTCCGTTCTTTAATGAGGAAAAAGGGATATTTTCAAAAATGGATCTGGATAAACTGATACCCGAAAAATGGCGCCTCGATCAGCGCTACGATGACGGTAGATATATCCCGCAAAACTACCCGGTTTTCCTAAAGCCCGAATGGAGCCAGAATGCAGGTGGAATTCACCGTGCCGACTCCGAAGCCATGTTGATTGAAGCAAGAAGCAGCATCAGGGATTCCGATGTGGCTTACCTGATTCAACAGGGCGCAAGCGAATCCCGAGAGTTTGAAATTTTTTCACTGAGAAGTCACAATGATAAATCAACTTTTTCAGTGCTAACGATCACCGAGGCGTGTAATGAGGCTGAGGCTAATCCGGTCAACAGTATTTATAACCCGGACACGCAGTACTTTGATAAGACCAACCGGCTCAATAACGCTCAGAAACAAACGCTTTGGCGGTTGTTGGAAAGCATGGGGAGCTTTTCGATCTGTCGATTAAGCGTCCGCGCGAATTCATTAGAAGCGCTGCTAAATGAAAAATTTCATGTCATTGAATTGAACCTGTTCACGCCGTTTCCGATACATATGCTCGATCAAAAATTTTCATTCGTTGATTTGGCGAAAATGGTTTTAGGTTACATGTATAAACTGGCGAAATTGACTCGGCTTCGGGACAAGACTTTAAAAGAGAAGCCGGTGTACACAAAGCTGATGCTCTACAATCGTAGGGGGTTTCTGGCGAACTATATTCGAGCGCGCGCATGAGAAAGTTTAAGGCATGGCTCTATGCCTGGATTAGTGAAAAATATATGCATGGATGCAGCAACTACAATACCGTTGAGGTGCGTAGAGGTTGCCGGTCAAAGGCTCAAGGTCGTGCGATATTTGACAAAAACGGCGTGCCGCATGCTCGAGGAATGATTTTCTTCTGGCCGTGGACCGCTGCCCGTTTCGCAAAGCAACATGGATTTCCGTTGGTGATAAAACCGAATGTTAGCGGCTATTCCAGAGGCAGCTATTTTCCGATTAATTCCATGGCAGAACTTTATCGGGCGATTTTCTGGGCCAAAGTCTGGTGGCCGATAACCGTTATCGAGCAATATCTTCAGGGCGCAAACTATCGGGTCCTAACGAAAGAAACCGGGCTCATATCGGTGATCCGCCGGTATCCGCCTTTCGTCATTGGAAATGGTACTGACAGCATCGACAAGCTGATTGATGCAGAGAATCAGATTCGCAGGGAAATGAATCTTCATCCTGTTATTTTTCCGATTGCCAAGTCGGATCAGGTCGTAACACACCTGAAAAATCAGGGATTGAGTTTCCCGTCTGTTCCGGAGGATCAACAACAAATCGAGTTGTTCCATCGAGTCGCATTGGCCCCGGGCGGAGTTGTGGAGATTATTGATCAATCCACGATACCCCAGGCGAACATAGCGCTTTTCAAAAGCGTGGTGAACCTGTTTGGTGCCAATGTTTTGGGAATTGATGTTATCTTTGAAAAAGGCATCGAAATTCCACACAGCAAACAAGAGTGTATCTTTATCGAAGTCAATTCGCGGCCCTATATGAAAATGCATTACTATCCGCGTTATGGTGAAGCCGAGGACTTAGCCGACTCTCTGGCAGAGCTGGAACAACTGGATATTGATGACAAAGACATTTTCTGAATGCCGCCAAATAACAGCACATTCTACCAATACCTTGGGCTGCACTCTCTTCTGATCGGAATTTTTCCGTTCTATATCCCCGTCTACCTGTGGAAACAGCGATTTGGCTTGGACGAAATCTGTTTGTTTATATCTATCGCCGGTATCGGCTTCTGCATGGGGCTATGGGTCTGGGATCGGCTTCGGCTTAAGGTAAGTTTAACCAGTGTCATCGCAATTTCTCTTGTACTGGAAATTGCTTTGCTGTTCAATGTTCATATTCTGGAAATGGACCGACCGACCCTGTTTGCGCTGGGATTCGCCTATGGAGTCTATAATTGTTTTTTCTGGACCACCCAGCGTGCGCTGTTCTTTGACCTTATTGATGTAGAGTCATCGGGCAGAAAATACGGAAATATCCAGATTTTTGTTGGAATGCTGCTGCAGGTTGGTATCCTGATCGGTGGATTGTTGCTGGATCGAACTAACTTTATCTACCTGCTCGTCGTGTCCGCTGTTATTGCGGTGATTGGGTTTGTGCTCAATACCCGAAATAAACCACAGTATCCACCGACGTTACTCCAGCACAACAGTTTAAGCTTCAGCAACATTGTTGGTTTTCGAGATACCGACAATTCCAGATTCATATTCCTGGTGGATGGATATTTTCTGTTTGCAGAGAGCTTTTTTTGGGTGATAACACTGTTCCTCCTGGCCCATGAAAGTTTTACCACGTTAGGCATCATGGTTTTATCGCTGGCCGTTATATTCGGTGCGATTTTTTATCTCCTGAAAAACACCATTGATCGTATGGGTCGAAATCGTGTGTACCAGTTGTCGGTAGTTTTGTACGCATTATCCTGGGCATTGCGCGGATTAACGGAAGATGAAATGTCGCTCGAAGTTCTGTATATCTTCCTTATCGCCATCACTTTCTGCACCGCTTTTTTCCGACTGGCCATGAACAAGCGCTTTTACGATTTGGCGAAGCTCACCTGCTCACACGACTATCTTGTGCTGAAAAGTTACTACTCGCAGATTTCAATTGCGGTGGTTTTTGGCGTGCTCGCGCTAGTGCTTTTGAAAGTGAATCAAACCGCCGCAGTCCTTACACCAATTTACTGGTTTTCCGCCGCGGTTGCGTTAAGTTATTTTGTGTATGGCGCGCGTCGATACGCGAGCTAGTATATTACAAAACACCCTGCAGCGCATTAGCTGCAATTTTGCGGTAGGACTGGGCATTAAACCGAATTGGATTGGTGCCTGCTGACGGATCAGCCACCGCCATTTCGCCGATCTCCACGAGGCGTGATGCATCTATTCCAATATCAGCAAGTGTATTTGGAATATGTATCTGCTGTCTCAAATCCATGACCCATTGCAAGAACGGATCAAAGCCCTCTGCTAACCCCAGGTATCGGGACAGCCGATTGACAGGTGTTTCGATTTCGCTTCGATTGGCGACCAGCACATAAGGCATGAGTACCGCGTTGAGGGTGCCGTGATGGGCATCGTAGATTGCACCCAACGGATGCGCCAGTGCATGCATTGCGCCGAGTCCGCGTTGAAACGCGGTTGCGCCCATGGATGATGCAACGAGCATTTGAGTACGGGCTTCAATGTTGCTGCCGTCAGACACCGCCGTCGGTAGATATTCTTTGACGAGTCTGATGCCTTCCACCGCGATTCCTTCTGCCATGGGATGAAACAATGGTGAGCAAAAGGCTTCCAGGCTGTGCGACAGCGCATCCATTCCGGTTGCCGCTGTAAGCATGGCGGGTAGTCCGGTTGTTAGCTCGGGATCCAGTACGACGATATCAGGGCACATATTCGGATGAAAAACGATGACTTTGCGATGCTCATCCTGTTTTACAATTACAGAAGCACGGCCAACCTCCGACCCGGTGCCTGCGGTAGTCGGTATGGCAATGATCGGAGGAATTTTGCTCGCATCTGCTCGCGTCCAGTTGTCGCCGATATCTTCGAGATCCCAGATAGAGCAAGACTGGTCTACACCAACGGCAATCGCCTTGCCCGCGTCAAGACCGCTGCCGCCGCCCAGCGCAATAACACCATCATGGTTTCCTGCAGCATAAGCGGCAATACCGGCAGCTACATTTTCGCCGGTGGGATTGGGTTTCACATCACTGAATAGCGCAATTTTCAGCCCCGAATCGCGACAGATATCGATGATCTGCTGCACCATAGGCAGTGCGGCGACCCCGGGATCCGTAACCAAAAGCGGTGCCGATACGTTGTGTTGCTGACAAATCCCGGAAATTTCGTTGATTCGTCCGACCCCTACGCGCATCGAGGTCGGGTAGTTCCAGTTCATATTCATAGTCATAGTCTAAGCATTTAATTTAAAGTAATTGATAGCGGGCAATGATCAGAGCCCATTTGATCGTGCAGGTATTCGACATCTTTGACGAGCGGCAAATTGTCATTGTCGATGAGGAAATAATCAATCCGCCAACCGACATTGCGTTCACGGCCTTTGGTTAACAGGTGCCACCAGGAGTAGACATCGGTGACCCCGGGATTGTTTGCGCGCCAGACATCAGCCCAACCATCCTCAACCAGGCGGTCCATCCACGCCCGCTCTTTCGGGTGAAAGCCAATTTTACCGTCATTATCTTTAGGTCTGGCAATGTCAATCTCTGTGTGCGCGACGTTCATATCGCCGCCGACCAGAACATGGCTTCCGGCCTTCCGAAGCCTGCTCATATGGTCATGAACCCGATCAAAGAAAAGCAGTTTTTGTTGCCACGCCGGTGCACTTTTTCCGCCATTGGGAAAGTAAATGGAAAACAGATCCCATTGTTGTCTGTTTGTTTCAAAAGACAATTGCGCAATCCGTCCTTCATCTGCATTAGGGGCTTTTGGAATGGTTGTTTTGAACTGCAGGTTGTCCAGATCCGCGACAATTTCATTGCTAACCCATATCGCAGTACCCGCATAGCCTTTCTTCTCGGCACTGCTATAGTATTGCTGGTAGTCTTCGTGCGCAGTCAAATATTGACTAAACTGATCGGAATTGCCTTTGATTTCCTGAATCATCAGAATATCCGGGGTCTGGTTAGAGACCAGGTTCTGGATTTCGCCTTTGCGCTCCACTGCGCGAATGCCATTTACATTCCAGGTGATAATTTTCATTGTTTATGGTTGAGTTAAAGTAGCGCTAGTTTAGTTTTGAACCGTGGTGGAATTCAATCTTTAAGTGCTATGAATTCGTCAAAAGTCTGCGTCTTCAATGATATGATTCGCCATTAACCGCAACCGATTACATTTCCAGTATCCAGTATGACCACACATATTGAAAGTAAACTGCCTGATGTTGGCACGACAATTTTTACCGTAATGTCAAAAATGGCTCAGGATTACGGTGCGATTAATTTATCTCAGGGTTTCCCGGATTTCGAGCCAGACGAGGGTTTGCTTGAACGTGTAAACCACCATCTGCACAACGGTAAAAACCAGTATCCGCCGATGATGGGTGTGCCCGAGCTCCGCCGGGCGATTTCCGAAAAACTGCAATCAGCGAGTCACATAACAGTAAACCCGGAAACAGAAATTACCATCACCAGCGGTGCTACCGAGGCTTTGTATTGTGCAATTCACTCCGTGGTGCATCGCGGCGATGAAGTTATTGTATTCGACCCCTGTTATGACTCTTATGAGCCAGCCATTGCTTTATCAGGGGGCAAAACCGTTCATATTCCGATGATCGTACCGGACTACCGAATTGACTGGGACGCGTTTCAACAAAAGCTTAACAGCAACACACGAATGGTGATTATTAATTCACCACACAATCCAAGCAGCAGTATTCTGACAAAAGAAGATCTGGACAAACTTGCTGAAGCGATTCGCCCGTTAAACTGCTATGTGCTAAGCGATGAAGTATATGAACACATTATATTTGATGGTGAAAAACATGCCAGTGTTCTAACGCATACTGAATTACGCGATAAGTCGATGGCGGTATTCTCGTTTGGCAAAACCTATCATGTTACTGGCTGGAAGATAGGTTATTGTGTCGCGCCGCCGGAAGTTACGGTTGAGTTTCGCAAGATTCATCAATTTAATGTGTTTACTACTTCAACCCCGATGCAGTGGGCGATTGCTGATTTTCTGCAATCGAATCCTCAAAACTATCTCGGGCTGGGCGAGTTTTATCAAAAAAAGCGTGATTTGTTCTGCTCTCTGATCGAATCATCGCGTTTTAAATTATGGCCTTCCCAGGGAACCTATTTTCAGCTCGCGGATTACAGCGCAATTTCAGACAAACCGGATACTCGGTTTGCCAACTGGATGACGCAGGAAAAAGGTGTTGCGGTAATTCCGCTCTCACCTTTTTATCAAACACCGCCGGATACTCGGATAGTCCGGTTTTGTTTTGCCAAACAGGATGAGACTTTGGCGGAAGCGGCGAAAATTATTAACGCCGTATGACGCTGTGGTGTGCGTGTGACTGAAGATCTGAAAGTCTGCCTGATACAGGATGATATAGTATGGCAGGACCCAGCGGCGAATCGTCTGCGCTGCGAAGAACATTTTAAAAACTCAGGCGAGTCAGACTTGATCGTATTACCGGAGTTTTTTACCACCGGTTTTTATACTGATCCAACAGAAAAATTTGAAACGATGGACGGTGAAACCGTTGCCTGGATGGTTGAATCCGCGCAGCGCTTTGATGCGGTGATTACGGGCAGTGTTGTGATGCAGCAGGACGATGCTTTCGTAAATCGTATGCTTTGGGCTACACCAGAAGGAGAGATCGACTGGTACGACAAGCGTCATCTGTTTCGTTTCGGTGGTGAACACCACAACTACACCGCTGGTGGCCAGCGAACAATTTTCAATATTGCCGGATGGAGTATAGCGCTGTTTGTCTGCTACGACTTGCGTTTTCCGGTCTGGAGTCGAAATCGAAATGACTACGATGTTGCGCTTTATGTTGCAAACTGGCCAGATGCGCGACAGTACGCATGGGATACGCTTTTACGCGCCAGGGCGATTGAGAATCAGGTTTATGTGATGGGGGTAAACCGGTTGGGTAAGAATTCCAATGGTGATAGTTATTCAGGAGGGAGTGTCATTCTCAACTATCTTGGTGAGCCCGTCGTAGATTGTGGCGAGAATCGAATGGCTGCCGCAGCAACCTTGTCCAGCTCGGCGCAAAATGAATACAAACGGTTTTTCCCTGCAGCCATGGACAGTGATGATTTCGAAATACGAAATTAATAAATCATCAACGTAGTTGCCATACGAGCATTTCTCCAATAAATCATGTCACCTCGATTACTGGTTACCACTGATGAGAAAGGAAGCTGGAGGGTTAGTCGTCGGCTAATACCCTATCTTTGGGATTATCGAAGCAGGGTCGCACTCGCGCTGTTGTTTCTGGTGGTGGCAAGAATGGCTAATGTTACCGTGCCGCTGGCGCTAAAGCAGATCGTCGACCGGCTTGATATCACCAACAAAGCACTCATCGCTGTTCCGTTGGCATTGTTGGTTGCTTATGGGCTGTTGCGCTTTGGCGCGATACTGTTCAACGAATTGCGCAACATGGTCTTCACCCGGGTTGGTGTTGAGATTATTCGCAATATCTCGAAAGTGGTTTTTGCCCATCTTCATGATCTGTCTTTGTCCTTTCACCTCGATCGTAAAACCGGTGGACTATCGCGGGATATCGATCGAGGCAATGTGGCGATCACCAATTTTTTGCGCATCATTGTCTTTAATATTATTCCTGTAATCATTGAGATCGCACTTGTGCTGGTAATATTGTGGCGTCAACTGGACCCTCGTTACGTTGCGGTGACATTGGCGATGATCATGGTCTATGCCGCATTCACTTTTCTGGTGACCCGTTGGCGCACCCGGTTTCGTGTGCAGATGAATGAATCTGACTCGTCCGCCAATACCCGGATACTTGACTCGTTGCTAAATTATGAAACGGTAAAGGTTTTTGGCAACGAGCAGCAGGAAAAGCAGCGCTATGACGAGTCTCTCAAACCCTGGGCCGCAGCGTCTCTAAAAAACAGCTATTCATTATCCTGTTTAAATGCAGGTCAGGGGCTGATTATCGCCATTGGTTTAACGATCCTGATGATTATGGCGGCCAGCGGCGTTAGCCGCGGTGATCTTACGATTGGCGATTTCGTTATGGTCAACGCGTTTTTAATCCAGATATATATACCATTGAATTTTCTCGGCTCAGTGTACCGGGACCTGAACCATTCGCTTGTGGACATGGAGCGAATGTTCGATTTACTTGATGTTGAGCCAGAAGTTGTCGAACACAAATCAGCAAAAGTGCTGCACTTGAGTGAAGGTAGAATTCAGTTTGTAAATGTTGATTTTTCTTTTAATGAAGACAAACAGACGCTTAAAGATATTAGTTTTGATTTGGCCGGCGGCGGTACGCTTGCCGTGGTTGGGCCGTCAGGTTCTGGAAAATCAACATTGGCGCGGCTGCTGCTTCGATTTTATGATCCAGATTCGGGCAGCATTTCCTTAGACGGGCAAAATCTGAAAAATCTGACTTTAGATAGTTTGCGTGGGGTGATGGGCGTTGTACCGCAGGATACCGTTTTGTTTAATGAATCCATTGGTTACAACATCGAATACGGTCGTCCCGGCTGTAGCCAGGCAGAAATAGAAGAAGCGGCTCGTATTGCCCAGATTCATGAATTTATTTCGAATCATCCCCAGGGCTACAACATTCTTGTTGGAGAGCGGGGGCTGAAGCTTTCAGGTGGAGAAAAACAGCGTGTGGCCATTGCCCGGGTTGCGTTAAAGGGAGCCCGCATTCTGATATTTGACGAAGCAACATCGTCGCTGGACAGCCGATCAGAGAAAGCCATTGCCAGCGCATTGGAGCGTGTTTCCAGCGATACGACGACGCTGGTCATCGCCCATCGATTGTCAACAATTGTAAACGCGGATCAAATTCTGGTTCTGGATAAAGGACAGATTTGCGAGCGTGGTACGCATCAAACATTGATTGATCAAGGCGGTTTGTATGCTCAGATGTGGCGTCTTCAGCAGCAGGAGTCAACATGAGTCGATGCCGTCCCCCACAAAAACCTTCAACCCCTTACGTTACTGCCGAAGGCTTCGAGACGTTACAGCGCGAAGAAAAAGCGATTTGGAAAAAACGTCGGGAAGTTACTAAAGCGCTTTCAGCCGCCGCCGCTGAGGGTGATCGGTCGGAAAATGCCGAATATATTTATCGTAAAAAGCAGCTGGCCGAGATCGACAGACGAATTCGCTATTTGCAAAAACGCCTTCCTGATTTGACAGTGGTTTCCGATGTTGCTGATGAAGCCAAGGTCTTTTTTAGTGCATGGGTCACGCTGGAAAAAGAAGATGGGTCTGAAGTGGAGTACCGAATTGTCGGCGGTGACGAAATTGAGAGCGATAGCAGTAAGGGTTACATCAGTGTTGATTCACCAATGGCCCGTGCCATGTTAAAGAAGCAGGTTGACGATGAGGTGGTAGTACAGATCGGTGGAAGTCAGCAGACCTACTTTATTAACGCTATTCGATATCGGTAAGGATTGATTCATATATTGTGTGAATACGAGCAGAATTGATATTGAGCCGCTGGTAAGAGATACTTGCTCGAGTCCAAATTCTTTATTTTTTCTAACGTATATATGCCGTCATGACAAATTACACAGAACGGTTCAGTTTGAAAAATCAGTCCATCATTATTACTGGAGGGGGTTATGGTCTGGGCAAGGAAATGGCATTGGGATTATCGGATGCTGGTGCAAAACTAATTCTCGCGGGGCGAACCGAAAGCAAGCTCGAAGAGACTGTAGCGGAAATCCAGTCGCGCGGCGGGAGCGCTGACTATTGCCGGGTCAATGCAGCAGACCGAACCAGTTGTGACGACATGGTGGATTTTGCGGTATCAACTTACGGTGAATTGCATTGCGCCGTGATCAGCCATGGTGTGATAGAAGTGGCAACGCCACATGAAACCAGCGAGCGAGAATGGCACCGAGTGATTGAAACCAACCTGACCGGGTGTTTTTATTGCGCCCAGGCGGTTGGTAACCAGTTTATCCGGCAGGGCAAAGGCGGTTCGCTGGTTTTGACATCTTCGAACGCTAGTCTGGTGGCGTTTGAGGGGTTGACCGCTTACGGTGCATCAAAAGGCGGAGTCGACATGATGTGTCGACAGATGGCGGCTGAATGGGGGCAATATGATATTCGCGTCAATACAATCAACCCTGGCTATACAACCAACCCCATGGGCGGCAAGTATGAAATTCGCACGTCTCCCGAATTTGAAGCAGAGGTACAGAAATTAACGCCGTTAAGTCGACGAGGAGAGCCGGGGGATTTTGTTGGACCCGTTATTTTTCTTTGTTCCTCGGCCTCGAGTTTTATAAGCGGTCACAGTCTGGTTGTTGACGGCGGCTATTGTGCGCTGTGACCAAAATGCAGAATAACTAAATTTACAGGCAGCAGAAATAAAAGCGGTTTGGTTTGCTCGGCCATTAGCGCCCGTTGTCATGGTCGTTTAGAATCATGTGCGTAAAAAACGTCAGCTTTAACAGGGAATATCAGGATAGGCGGCGGAACGGGTACCAGCAAGCGGCTGATTCTGCTCAGCATGGTAGGTGAAAACCAGTGACGTTTTCACCTCATTCGATTGGTTTTGTCCAGCGGCGTGCAGGGTTTTGCAGTGAAAAAACAAAACGTCGCCTTTGGTCAGGTCTGCAGAAACTGCGGAATTAATCAGCGCCTGATTATCATCCAGATCCTGCCTTAAAAATAACGCACCATCAAAACGTCCTCGCTCCAGATGTTTTGTGTGTGAACCGGGTATCAGACGCATACCACCATTGTTTTCATACTCGTTTCCAAGAGCCAGCCAGACACTGATGAGTTCAGGAGCGTCAAACAACCAGTAACGAATATCCTGATGCCATAACGTCGCACTACTGTATCCCGGGTATTTTGTCATGATACAGTTGTGATGATTCTGAGAAGCCTGAATTTGATCTGCTTTTAATAGCTGACGGACGCGATTGCAAACCGCTTCACCCCTGGCCCATTCACGAAAGACCGGATCCCGGGTATAAGCATGTAACAGGCGCCGCGGTGTGTCACCACCGGGAGACAGTCTGTCGGTGGGTGAGCCGGGATATTGAACATCGGTTTCGAATTCCATCGGCGCAAGCGCTGGGTTTATCGATGAATTAACCAGCCGCAGCATACGGTCGCACAAATCTTCCGGCGCGAGGCCGCGTTCAATTAAAAATCCACTTTCAGTGAATTGCGAGAGTTGGCATTCGGTAAACATAATGAGCCAATCATACTCCTGTCGGCACGGATGGGTAAATTGCCCCGAGCCAATCATTTTTTTGTTTGGCTGTGATTGTTGAGCGACGCTGTAAAGTATAATCTGCGGTTGCAGAATTACGCTATTCGCTTTGTGTCCATGAAAGCTCAATCCCAAAAGCCAAATAAATCCTCTGATATCCTGGTGTGTGCCCTGTATCGGTTCACCGCACTACCCGATTATGTGTCTCTGCGCGACCTCATACACAAACAGATGATCAAACTCAAGATTCTGGGAACGATATTGCTTGCCGAAGAAGGTGTCAACGGAACCGTCGCCGGGCGACAGCCAAACATGGAGGGCTTTCTCAACGGGTTAACGAAGCAGAGCGGCCTGGCGGAACTGGAAGTGAAAAAATCCTGGACCCGCAATCCACCATTTAAGCGTGCCAGAGTAAAACTCAAGAAAGAAATCGTGACCATGGGTGTGGAAGGAATTGATCCGACTCATTCGGTTGGAACCTACGTTGATGCCAAAGACTGGAATTCTCTGATTGAGGACCCTGAAGTTTTGTTAATCGATACGCGCAATGATTACGAAATCGAAGTAGGCCAATTTGAAAATGCCATTGACCCGAAAACCACCCGCTTTCGAGAGTTTCCAGAATACGTCGAGAGTCATCTCGACCCAAAGAAGCACAAAAAGATTGCGATGTATTGCACCGGTGGAATTCGTTGTGAAAAATCCACTGCGCTGCTCAAGCAAAAAGGTTTTGAGAATGTTTATCATTTGAAGGGCGGCATTCTTCAATATCTGGAAGAAATTCCGCAGTCAGAATCTAAATGGCAGAGAGAATGTTTCGTTTTTGATGACCGTGTTACCGTCGACCATCATCTTGATAAAGGAAGTTACGATCAATGCCATGCTTGTCGATTACCCCTAACTGAAAATGATAAACAAAATGAAAAATATCAACCGGGGGTCAGCTGCCATCGTTGCTACGATAAAAAAACCGACTCAGACCGACAGCGATATGCGGAACGGCAAAAGCAAATAAAGTTGTCTCGGGACAAGGGCGAGCAACACATTGGCCCAAAAATTAACCAATAAACACAGCAAGTTATGCGCTTACATTGCCGTTGCATTTTCTCGATCATGGGATTGAGTCTAAATAGGACTCGATCCGTGCATCACGTTCTGGTTTAGACCGTTTTGCCAGTTCAGCGACGGACTGGTAAAACGATTCAAAATCATCTGATTGCTTTAACAAGGCATCGAAGGCAGCAACCCTGTCATGGTAAGTGGCGACAGAAGACAGGTGTGCATTATTCAGATTCAGGCTAAACCACCCGTCATAGTATGGTGTTCCCTGATTGAGGTCTTGGCGTTTTTTATATTCATTGCGCAGCGCCTGAAAAACAGCCTGCTTACGCTCGGCAAGTTTCGATTGAGCGGAATCGGCGTATAAGTTGACCAGTTGTTGCCGGAAGCGCAAGACCATTTTTGTAATTTCTGTATTGCGCGACTGTTGTTCGAATAATATTGACAGGTCTTTATCCGGGTAACGGCTTTTCATCCAGTTGCGCATGCCGGCGTTACCTACCGACGTTGCAAATGCTTCATTGAAGCCAGAATCGTCGTTGACGTATACAACCTGATGCGCAAGCTCGTGAAATATCAGATTGGCCAGTGAAGGCTCACGATAGTCAATAAAGGTATCCAATACGGGGTCAGCAAACCAACCGAGTGTTGAGTATGCAGACACACCGTATAGAAAAGTATCATAGTTTTGGTCTAGCAATTGCTGGTTTAGTTTTTCGGCATCCGGTTTATTGAAATACCCTTTGTACGCAATACATCCGGCAATGGGAAAGCACCATGTTTTTAGCGACATACTAAATTCCGGCGCAGCGACCACATTCCACACCGCGTACGGTTTTCCTGTTTCACTGTAGGTACGATAGGAGCGATTGCCGGGCAGTGCCAGTTCATTAGTGGCGAAATCACGAATTTCGTTTACCAGACTGAGCTTGTTTCTAAGTTGGGATTCAAGTGCCGGGTCGGCTAGCAGGCGCTCGATCGATTGTCGGTTGTTGAGGATGCTGAGTTGTCCTTTGGTCGCCTGCCAGAAATAGCCGCCGTTAGAACACGAAGCCAACGTGATGCACAGAAGTACCAACGAGAATCGGGATAGTGACATAATCGCGCTATGGAATTTGCAATCAATAAAATGACTAAACAATGTTGAATCCGGAAAAACAACTTGAAGTATATCTGGTTGGTGGTGCGGTGCGAGACCAGATTATCAGCGGACAGAAAGCCGGATTGCCTAAAGTTGGCAAGGATAGAGATTGGCTGGTCGTTGGCTCAACTCCTGAGCAAATGGTTGACCTCGGGTTTCGTCCGGTGGGAAAAGATTTTCCGGTTTTCTTACACCCCAAAACCCAGGAGCAGTACGCACTGGCACGAACAGAGCGAAAAACCGCACCCGGATACCACGGTTTTGTTTTTTCCTGTGACGCGGATGTAACGCTGGAGCAGGATCTGTTGCGGCGAGATTTAACCATGAACGCGATTGCGATGGACTCGATGGGAAAGCTGATCGATCCGTTCAATGGCAGGGCAGATATAGAAGCTGGATTAATGCGCCATGTTTCAGACGCATTTGCAGAAGACCCGGTTCGAATTTTGCGCGTTGCCAAATTTGCCGCACGGTTCCACAAACTCGGGTTTGGGGTAGATCAGTCAACCGTCAGCCTAATGAAAGAGATGGTGGAAAATGGTGAGGCCAATGCGCTGGTTGCGGAGCGTGTTTGGCAGGAAATGGTGGAGGCATTGTCGGCTGAAGGCTTTTATCGGTTCGTTGAAGTGCTGCGAGACTGTAATGCGTTGTCGGCGGTGTTACCGGAAGTCGATAAACTGTTCGGAATTCCTCAGGTCGCAAAGTATCATCCGGAGATTGATACGGGGGTGCATACCTTGATGTCACTGAATGCCGCCGGAAAAATTACTTCCGATCCGATCGTCATGTTTGCAGTACTGGTGCATGATCTCGGCAAAGCATTGACCCCTAAAGGAGAGTGGCCGAGCCACAGACAACACGAAAATAGGGGGCTAAAACCCATTAACGCGCTTAGTCAACGGCTCGCGGTACCGGTTCAATATCGGGAATTTGCACTGCGGGTTTGCGAGTTTCATTTATTAGCCCACAGGATCGAGGAACTCAAGCCTGCGACCGTTTTAAAGCTGTTTGAAAAACTCGATGGTTTTAGAAACCCCGAACGGATCGCCCGATTTGCGAATTGCTGTCTTGCTGATAGACGTGGCAGAACCGGCCATGAGAATGATGGCGACAAATCAGGTCAGTTTCTGCTGGCGCTTCACGCCGCCGTATTGGCGGTGGATAGCGGAAAAATTGTAGACAGGATGACAAAAGAAAACCCGGACACAAAACCGCTGGGACAGCGAATTGGCCTGGCGATTAGAGCAGAAAGAATCCGCGCGATTGAAAACGCCCGGGTTTAGAACCAAACCGGATTTTCGTCTGCAAACCGAAACGCAATCCAGCGGTTGATTCGGACTGTATGCTGAATGGCTAAACCGCCGACTTTCGGTCACGCATTTCAATAACACTGTTAATGTCGGGCTTCCGTTCCCGGGAAACTTCTTCTAATCTGCGAATAAAGTGATCAACCGCGTTTTTGCGTTGTCTGTGACCTTCCATGCGTGATTCCAGAACTTTGACTTCATCGACGATCCCGCTATCCTGTGCCCGCATTCGTTCCAGACTGATTAAGCGCTTTTTAAGTTGTGTGCTTTTTTCCTTGAGCTCCAGTTCCAAAGGAACCAGTGCATTTCTGCACCACAGTTCAGTTTCATCTCGCGTTTGTACGTAGAGTTTCCGAATTTTTACCATTACCGAAGCATGATAGCGATCACGCAGTGCGTTTTGTTCGGTCATTGCCATGGAAAAACCCTTGGCATATTTCGCCTGCTTGTCGCTATATTTCTGTAGTGACTCCAAATAAATTTCCGGATGAGTTTTTCGGGGGGTGAGGCCCTTGATTTCCAGAATATCCTTAACGCTTTGGTAAAGTGCATTTAATTTAGCGTCCAGTTCTTTGATAGGTGAAATTGCATTCTGGAAACGCACCACCGGTTGATACGAGAACGTTTTTCGAGGTTGTAATTGCCGTCTCGTCTTGCAAGCAAGGACTCTTGTGCAGAGAGCGGAAATACGCGGCTGGATGGAATGCCGAGGACGCGTGCGACTTCTGCAACCTGTTTTTTTATCTGGAATTCAACTTCCTCTTCCGTTTTCAACTCGCCCCAAAGCGTGGCAATTTTATTAATAACGACAAGGACATTTTCCGTTGGGCGGTTTTTAACGTGCTCATTCCAGGCTTCCATCTCTGACTTCGTGATTCCGGTGTCTGCGGACAAAACAAAAACGATGGCGTTCGCAGACTCCAGCGACCGCAAAGTGAGCTCTGGTTCAATGCCGAGCGCATTTAGACCCGGCGTATCGATTATGGAAAGCCCCTGTTTGAGCAGAGGATTGGGGAAATTGATAATGGCGTGGCGATATTTTGGCATCACAATCTTGCCGTCAATTACATCGATTTTTGTTTCCAGATCTTCCAGATTCGCAGACTGAAGGAAGCCGTGTTCCTGGGCGACGTTCGGTGTCACCCGTTCGGTGTCTGCTATTTGTTTTAGCGCGCCAACGATACTTTCAGTATCATCGCTTGCGAACGATATTTTTACCCAAAGCGAGGAGTCCGATTTTAACAACGAAACCGGCTGGCGATTTGATTCACTTGTGCCTAAAGTGGGCAGCAAACTGATTGACGGTAATGCGTTATCGTTATACTGGATTTCAGTGGTACAGCGTGTGGTACGACCCGGCGTTGAAGGCAATAATCGTTTGCCCATGGAGCCAAAAATGATGGCGTTGATGAGTTCGGATTTGCCGCGTGAAAATTCAGCCAGAAACAGGACTTTCCGTGACGAATCGGACAGCAAACCTTCTATGCGTTCGAAGCGTTCTCGAATTTGATCGTTAAAGAAGCCGTTGATCTCTAGCCAACCTGAAATGCTCGCAATAATTTGCTGCAACTCAATGGTTGTTTCATCACTATTGAGTTGTTCTTCAAAATATCCCACGATTTACGACCGCCATTCCCCAAAGTGTTCTTTATAACGGGTTTTACTAATACAACTACGCGCATATAGCGCAAACCGCATTGTTTATGATGACAATCACGATGTCAATATCGTGAAAAAACGCACAACACTAGATTTTGGAGTTATATTCCGTTTTCATCACAAGATTTTGCTTAATGACAAAATGATTTCATTTGATTCCGAAGATGCTGACCAGGTTGGCAGGGCTTTAACCGGTTTTGGTGTTAATTTGCTCGTAACAGATGTTTTTAAAGCGCGCGATTTTCTCGAAACGGTATTCCATTTCAACACGCTAAATTCGTCAAAAGACTTTGCGCTTCTGGAATTCACCGGTCAAATTTACCAATTACACGCCGACCATACTTATTCGCAAAATCCCCTGCCTTCGCTGTTACCGGAAAGCGCTCCCCGTGGCGGCGGAATCGAACTGAGATTGTTTAACGTAGACCCCGATCTGGCGCAGAAAACAGCGAATGAGAACGGATATGAGGTATTGATGGAGACGGCTGACAAACCCCACGGCACGAGGGAATGTTTTATTCTTGATCCAGATGGTTATTGCTGGGTACCTTCGGCTGCGAAAAAATCCTAGAGGCCAGAACATTGTCGTCGCGAAAAGATTCTCGGGTTAGCGGCATTCTGTTTGACAAGGATGGAACGCTGCTGGATTTCAACGGAACCTGGCTCAAACCCTATTTGGAAGCATCGGATTACCTCGCAAACCTTGCCGACAAACCGGAGCTTGCCGATCACTTGATGCGAAGCGGCGGTTATCATGCTGAAACAGAATCCTGGCAATCGGATTCGCTGTTAGCCTCCGCGAGCAACGGCCAAATTTTCGAGTACTGGCAATCGCAACTCGGATTCAAACTAAGCGATACGCAAATTCATCATATACAAAGTATTTTTTCCCATGCAGCAAATGAATACGTTCCAGCCATCGATAATCTGAGCGAATTTCTTCAGACTTTGCGTAGTCGGGGATTGCGTCTGGGGTTGGCTACGATGGATGATGCAAGTAATGCAGAAAGCATGCTTGGGCAGTTGGGCCTGCGCCAGTATTTTGATTTTGTTTGTGGCGCAGACAGTGGTTTTGGCGTTAAACCGGATCCGGGAATGGTCGATGCGTTTTGCCAGAAATGCGCCCTTGTCAACAGCGACATCTACATGGTTGGAGATAGTCCGAAAGACCTAAACATGGGGAAAAACGCCGGCGTATACAAATCTATCGGCGTGCTGACAGGGGCGTACAATAACGCTGAGCTTGTCAAGTTCGCAGACATCGTATTAGCCGATATTTGCGGAATACTGGAGCTCGTCTAAAACCGCTTTGTTGAGGAATTTTACGCAGAAAACCCAACCATAAATTAATCCAGCCTCGCGGAACTGATGCGTTATTGTCGGGTCTGATTTAATGATCAGAGCCGCTCAGGGGAGCCATTTTTATGAATCAATCAGCGAAAGTGACGAGACAGTATTCGAAACCGGATGAAGCTGAGCTAAGAACCCGACTTAGCGCGATGCAATACGATGTTACACAGAATGATGCCACAGAAAGACCGTTTCAAAACGAATACAATGATGAAAAGCGGCAGGGCATTTTTGTCGATGTGGTAAGCGGTGAGCCGTTATTTTCATCGAACGAAAAATTTGATTCGGGCACCGGTTGGCCGAGTTTCTACGCGCCTTTGGAAAAGGCGAATGTTGTCGAGAAAACAGACTTCAAGCGGTTTCTCCCCCGAACAGAAGTACGTAGCCATCACGCCGACTCTCATTTGGGCCATGTCTTCAAGGATGGACCGCAACCCACGGGTCTGCGTTACTGTATGAACTCCGCCGCGATGCGTTTTATCGCCAAAGAGGATCTTGAAAAAGCGGGGTATGGTCAGTACAGCGCGTTGTTTGAATAATGATGTTTGGGATTGTTACAAAGTCAACCTGTCTGAAAGCCGTATTGGGATTGTTGTTTGGTACGGCGGTTTCTTTTGCTGATTCGCAAACCCGAATACAGATCTCCAGCAGTAAAACGATAACACCATTGGTTGAATTGTATACTTCAGAAGGCTGCAGCAGCTGCCCGCCTGTTGATCGATATCTCAGTAAGCTGGGCAAATTATTTGATCAAAGCTTTCATGCAGTGGCGCTGGCATTTCATGTTGATTACTGGAACTACCTCGGCTGGGCCGACCCTTTTTCTGATGCGCGGTTTAGCGAACGGCAAAGGCGGATTGCTGAACTCAATAACCAGCGCTCGATCTATACCCCGGAGTTGGTCGTTAGCGGCAAGGAGGCCAGGGGCGGTGATGTGATCTACGATGAAATAACCGAAGCGAACAGCCGGCTTTCCGAAGTCCATATCATGCTCGAAGTAACTGTTTCGTCAACCCGCGAGCTGACGGCGAAACTGGATATCGACAACGCGTCCATTTCGCAGAATGCGGAAGTTTTTTTTGCACTTTACGAAAATGACATTGTTCGAAAAATTGAAGCAGGTGAAAATCGCGGTAAAACCCTGCACCACGATTATGTTGTAAGACACTTGAGCGATCCCATTCGTATTTCGGCGGGTAATTCGACAAGTGATTTTGAGTTGGGTTTGGCAGAGGACTGGAATATAGATCAACTCGGTCTGGCGGTGGTTGTGATCAACCCCGAAAACGGTAAAACCCTGCAAGCGATTAGTACGCCATTGCAACAACCGGTTGTCGAAGGCTGAACCGCGAGAGATTGATATTTCAGTTCACTAACGATTTTCAAAACATCACCAATAAAAAGCCGTTCCCAAACTAACGGCCTAGATACTGCGCCAGCAATTTGTCCAGCGTCCCGTCAGCGACGATTTCCGCTAATCCGACATTGAAATCTTTAACCAGTTGTTCGCCGTCAGGAATCGCACCAGATACCAGCAAATACAATGCATTTCGTTGCAGCGGAGGCTGGATAAAAACCAATTGATGGGTATTCATTTTTTCTTGCTGTGCTTCATAACGAATCGCGTCGAATACCCCGACGACCATATCGATTCGTTTTCGATAGAGTTTTCTGAGGTTGAATTTGAGTAAGGGGGCGACTTCTTTTTTAAGATAATCAGCGGAATCAAATTCTTCAGTATTGGCGTACCCACGATTAACACCAATGGTATAGGGTTCAACACTGCCTAGACCATCCATTTCCGAAAAGTCGAGACTTTTCAGCGCGACCAAACCCAAATCAACATAATAAATCGGGTCGCTAATGTGAAATGTTACCGCACGCTCGTCGTTGTAATACGCACCCATAACAAAGTCATTTTTGCCTTCTTCTACATTTTTCAGTGCACGGCTCCAGGCAATAAAGTCGAGTTCGGCGGAATGGCCAACACGCTCAAATGCGGCTTTGGTGATTTGCGTTAAGGCACCGCCATCAGGCATAGCCGTGCCATAGTGCGGCGCCCAGTTAAGCGTAACTCCAGTAACGGTTCTCGCCAGCGTTAGCGGAGACACGGTAAAAAATACCAACGCAATAACAATAGAAAAAATCTTTTTTGAGGGGTCCTTCATAACAACAATTGCTCCAATTTACGACAGAAAAAACCAGTATACATGAGTTAAGCGTATATAAAAAGGGAGAGCCTCTTCCAATACGAAATGATACTGAACAGGACAACCAGGCAGCATAGCTGGTACGATATGGACACTATCAAATACTCCCGTTCAGTATCATTTCTCTATTGGAATATACTGGGAGCGCTTTATTTAAGTCAGGACGGTTTTGCGCGTACAAACACAATGGAAGCGGGAATTGATATTTCAGTTCACTAACGATTTTCAAAACATCACCAATAAAAGGCCGCTACAGAAGCGGTCTTTTTATTATACAAAAGCCGTTCCCAAACTAACGGCCCAGATACTGCGCCAGCAATTTGTCCAGCGTCCCGTCAGCGACGATTTCCGCTAATCCGACATTGAAATCTTTAACCAGTTGTTGGCCGTCAGGAATCGCGCGAGATACCAGCAAATGCAATGCATTTCGTTGCAGCGGAGGCTGGATAAAAACCAATTGCCTGGTATTCACTTTTTCTTTCTGTGCTTCATAACGAATCACGTCAAATGCCCCGATGACCATATCGATTCGTTTTCGATAGAGTTTTCTGATGTTGAGTTTGGGTGAGGGGGCGACTTCTTTTTTAAGATAATCAGCGGAATCAAATTCTTCAGTATGGGCGTACCCCAGATTAATACCAATGGTATAGGGTTCAACACTGCGCAGACCATCCATTTCCGAAAAGCCGAGACTTTCCAGCGCGACCAAACCAAAATCAATATAATAAACCGGGTCGCTAATGTGAAATGTTGCCGCACGCTCTTCGCTGTAATACGCACCCATAACAAAGTCATTTTTGCCTTCTTCTACATTTTTCAGTGCACGGTTCCAGGCAATAAAGTCGAGTTCTGCGGAATGGCCAACACGCTCAAATACGGCTTTGGTAATTTGCGTTAAGGCACCGTCATCAGGCATAGCAACGCCATAGTGCGGTGCCCAGTTAAGCGTAACTCCAGTAACGGTTCTCGCCAGCGTTAGCGGTGACAGGGTAAAAAATGCCAACGCGATAACAATAGAAAAAATCTTTTTTTGAGGGGCGGGGATATTCATAACAACAATTACCTCAATTTACGACAGAACTCAAGTAAGTATACATAGGCTGGGAGTATATAAAAAGGGAAACTTATTTAATTCAGGACGGTTTTGCGCGTACAAACACAATGGAAGCGGGAATTGAAACCACATTTTCGACTGAAAATTGAGCGAATTCCTGTTCTACCGAATTGGCTATTTCGGCTGCGTCTTTCTCATCTCCCCCTTTGGATTGAGCAATTGTATCGCATTCAACTATAAGGATATTCGATGGACAAAGTCCCGGAAGATGAAAATTGAACCGAGTCAGATGGTTTAGCAGTCGTTATAATTGAAAACATCTTACTGCATGGTTCACTGCAGTTTGCCCGGGCAAGATCAATCGTCAAAATGCGGGATGAGCCCGAATCACAGAAAAGTTAACCATTCCAACGGAAATTTCGAATGAAATACTACAATTCAATTGTCGATACTATTGGTGATACGCCAATGGTAAAACTGAATTCAGTTACCAAAGGTATCAAGGGGACGATCCTCGCCAAAGTAGAGTACTTTAATCCGGGAAATTCAATGAAGGATCGAATGGCGATCAAAATGATTGAAGATGCCGAAGCCAGAGGGGATTTGAAACCCGGTGGAACCATAATTGAGGGCACTTCCGGAAATACCGGCATGGGGTTGGCGTTGGGCGCGATTGCCAAAGGTTATCGTTGTATTTTCACCCTGGCCGATAAACAGTCCCAGGAAAAAATCGATATTCTAAAAGCGGTTGGTGCCGAAGTTCATGTGTGCCCAACGGCGGTTGCACCAGAAGATCCAAGGTCGTACTACTCAGTGGCACAGCGCCTGAACGAAGAAATTAAAAACTCGTACTATCCAAACCAGTACGATAATCTCTCCAATACTGTGGCACATTATGAAACAACGGGGCCGGAAATCTGGAGAGATACCGAAGGCAAGATAACCCACTATGTTGCGGGTGTGGGCACGGGGGGGTCGATGTGCGGTGTTTCCAAATATTTAAAGGAACAAAATTCGGATGTGGTTGCCGTGGGCATAGACACCTATGGTTCGGTATTCAAGAAGTACAAGGAAACCGGTGTTTTTGATGAAACCGAAATCTATCCGTATCTGACGGAAGGAATAGGTGAAGACATCTTGCCGGCGAATGTTGATTTCTCCCTAATCGATCATTTTGTCAAGGTAACCGATAAAGACGCTGCGGTGATGACGCGTCGGTTATCGCGTGAGGAGGGAATGTTCGTTGGCTGGTCCTGCGGTTCCGCTGTTTGGGGAGCATTGGACTGGGCCAGAGAAAACCTTCAGGAAGAGGATGTGATGGTGATTATATTGCCTGACCACGGGACGCGTTATCTGGGAAAAGTTTACAATGACCAATGGATGAAAGATCATGGTTTTCTGGAAGAGCGGGATTACTCCACCGCTTCGGGTATTATTTCCAAACAAAGCGGTGAAGATGCGCTTACCACGATCTCCAAAGATGCCACCGTGGCCGAAGCAATCGCGGTGCTAACCACAGGGTATGTTTCGCAGATTCCCGTTGTTGACGGTGATGATTTTGTCGGCAGTTTACGAGATTCAAAGCTACTATCGCAAATGATTGACGATCCATCTATTAAGGAAAAAGCGATTCATGAAGTGATGGAAAAGCCATTTCAGTTCGTACCGGTTGACACAACGCTGGATGTGCTGTCATCAATGATCAATCGCGATACGCCCGCTGTCATGGTTAGAGACTCAGACAGCCGACCCAGAATTATCACGCAACATGATTTGCTGGAGTCTATCGCGAGTTTCTAGGTCGTCAAGCAATCCAATTAAAAATTCGTTGGCATCCGCCGCGTAAAAACTATCGGCATCATTCAAGCCTGGATTCCATCCTTCTTGCCCTACTCAATCGATAGCGATATCGAGATCACCCCGGGTCATCGTCAGGATGAACCCGGAGAACTTAAATCTTCGCCGCCGAGAGCCCGAAAAAGCACTGCAAAAATACGAGTAAACTCCAGACTCATCAAGCTGGCAATGGTGTCAAGTTCCGCTGCCGCATCGCCCGCCTGATCGGTGAAGCCATGGTGAAATACAAGCCGTTTCAATTCAGCCGCCTCAGTAAAAACAAAACTGAGGGATTCCTGCCAGTGTAGTTGCAGCCGCGTTACATATTTTCCGGCGTCGAGGTGAGCGCGTATCTCGTTTTCCCCGAGGTCCTGACCTTGCAGCCGTACTTTGGACTTAACATCATCCGGAGACTGCAATAAGCACTCGTCGCCAAGCTGCAAGGTCGAGGGCAAGCTGGTTTGGCCATTTAACCAACCGGTAAGCAGAGCGGATACAGATTGGTTGAACTCCAGAGGCGTCACTTCAAGACTGCCCAATGACTCTCGTAATAGGGTAATCCAGTCTTCTGCCCGGGGGCGGCTGGCACTATCGACGATCAGGAGGTTTTCGTTCGGCAAGATCATGCCAGTGATCCGAGTGGACCGGGTAAACGCTTTCGGGGTCATGGAAAATATCAGCTCATCCCTGATTTCAGATTTTTGTTTTCTGCCCACTTTACGCTGCTCCGCAGCCTCTATCTGAAGAACTTTCTCGTTCAGGGCTTCTCGTACAACCGTTGCGGGCAGTAGCCGCTGCTCAAGCCGGGCGCTTAATAAACAAAAATTTGAACCACTATGAATCAGTTCATCTGACGGGTTTCCCAATGGCGATGTCCAGCCGATTGAGGTTACATCCTGAGGTCCACAGTGTGTAAAGCGACCGGATTCCAAAGCAGCAGACAGCGCTTCGTGCTGTAAGTCAGGCAAAGTTTCGAACTGGTAGATAATAAGATTTTTAAACCACATGAAAAAGCCTCGTTGGCTGAATTTTGAGCCGCGCAGTATACAGCAGATTAGTTTACATCCAGTACCGAAGGACTGAAGAATTGCGTGAACCAGAAGATCGTTTGCGGCGATATACGACGGGTTGATCTTTGGTCAGTTATTGTCAACGGCGAGTATTATTGGAATACTGCTAATCTCACTGGGCGGAATCGTTATTTGTCGCCGAAGCTAATGGTCGGATCAGAATTTAGCTAAACCGGCTCCCGGCGGTGTTTGGTTTTGGGAAATATCCGGACTTGTTCTTCATGCTTTGCAAATCCGCGATATAATTCGATATATCAGGCATCTGTCTCCCATAGTTGGATACTCACAAACCATGAAAAAAATATTTACTACTACCCTTTTGGCTATTATTGCTGCTGTGGTTTGGTTCGTTGTCACGCTGGACAGCAGACTCGAACGAGATTTTGAAGAAACAGCAAGTTATCTAACGGGGGTGGCAGTAACCGTTGACTCTGTAGAGCTGTCTCTCATCAACGGCGAAGGTACAATCAACGGAATCAAGGTGCCGAACCCGAAAGGTTACAGTGACCGTAATGCTTTTGAAATGGGAAGCATTTCAATAGACGTAGAGCTTGGCTCAGTTTTCTCCCAACCTCTACGGGTTAACGCCATTCTGATTGACCAAACCAAAGTTAACCTTGAGTTCAAAGAGGATTTACAAACCAATGTTCAGGATATTTTAGCGGTTAGTCATGCCCAAACCGGATACGACCCGGATAATCCGCACGCATCCAAAAACAAGTCACCTGATACAAATACAGAAAACAATACAGAATCTGTTGAAGGAGATCAGGTTTCTACGGTGGAAGATGCAGATGATGACGCTGATTCCACTGCGGGGACGCGTAGCGAACCCTACCGTATGAGCGTACAACAATTACGGATCAGCGAGACTCAACTCAGCGCGAAAAAAGGGGATGCGCAATGGTCCGACACAATCGACGAGATTAGTATCAAAGGCCTGGCAAAAGAGCCGGGGGTATCCCTGCGCGTGATTGCAATTGCGGTTGTCAGAAATCTGGCTTCACAAACGCTTAAACAAACGGCCACGCGCGCATTCGCAGAGGAAGTTAAATCCAAAGCAGAAGAATCAGGAAATGTTTTGCTGGAGGCCTTGCTTAACAATGACTAGTCGGCAATCGCGCACTTCCTCTAGCGGTTCATTTTGAAGTTATTAACTGCGCCAGCCAGCCTGCGCAGCCCGGAAAATTCAGTTAGCAAAGTCGAGTAGTTCGATGTCAAAGATCAGACTATTTCGCTCATGTTGGCCTCGTTAGTGTCAGAAAAATAATTTGAAAAGCAGAACGCGATGATAGCTAGTCGTTTTTTTGCATTCATTAGTGAGTCCCTGCGTTGTTATATGCCATGGGTTCGCGAATAGCCGTTGCGCGTGGCGGGTTGCCAGTTTTGCAGGGCATCAGCATTTGCTTTGAATACTTCGACCTTTAGGGGATAACAAGGTGTTGCATCATCGGAATGGCTACTGCCACAATTACCGCCGGGGCAGGCAGACAAGCCGCCCAACAAATCCATTTCGGCGAAAAACTCGATGAAATCGCCGGGCCGTACCGGACTGGCTTTCATAAAATACTGCTTGGTATCGTGGGTAAAGCCGGTACACATAAAAACGTTCAGGACATCGTGAACATGCGGCTCCGCTTGTTCAGGAGGCAGGTTTTGAGACCGCGAAAGTGCACGGGTCAGGTTGGAGTGGCAGCAATAGTGATAGTCCACCCCTTTTAGCATATGGTTTGTATAAGGGTCACAACGCGTACCGATCACATCGTGTACGCCGGCGCCGTCATCATCCCAGCCGTACCAGCCTAGTGTATCTTCGGTAATCGTCGCCATCATCCGCAGTCCGGGTAAATTGCTCCATAGCCGGTCGCCCGTGGTCACATGGCTGGCATGTAACTGGCGGGTTTTGCCGCTGAAAAACCGTTCGCTCAAATCTCTCGGATTCCACAGGTTGAGATCACCAACCTGGGAGCCTTCGACACTCACAATTCGAAAAAAATGTCCGGCAGGAACTTCAAAAGTTTCCGCATCTCGCGGCGCAACCCGCGTTTCAGACACTTTGACGATATTTTTTTTGGCAGCCTCATAAAAAGGCGCATTAAACCGGGGTAATTGTTCAACGCTGTAGCAAATAACCGGTGGCGCTGCTTTGCGTTGGTTAGCGTCTTCCGGGGTCGTAACAGTATTCATATTAAGTATCCTATTGGAGCTAAGGAATAAGGCGATAAATTCTAAGGCATCAGCGCAGTATTGGGAATGGTCGCTTTAGTGATCAAAATATTTCAGATTGACGACTTATGATGGAATCAAAGTCCATGTTTATGAACGGCAGAATTCCATCTGCAACGGGTTTAAGCTGTTTTTCAACATATAGCTGATAATCAATAGGGCTTTCGCGATATTCCGCAGGCTCCGGGCCATTGACGGTTAACAGGTAAGCCACCCAGCCCTTATTCTGATAACGCAAAGGCTTGCCCAGTTTTTCATTGCGTTCATCCGCCAAACGGGCAGCCTTAACGTGGGGCGGGACATTTTTTACGTACAGGGTGAGTTTTCTGCGTAATTGCTTGCGATAAACCAGGTCTTCATCACGCTTTCCGCCGAGTGTTTCATCGACGATCTCAGTTATGAATTCAGCGGGGTCCTGATGGTGAAAAACCATCTGAAACAAAGTCGTTTGAAACTCCCTGGCCAATGCTGTCCAGTCGGTTCGCACGGTTTCCAAACCCTTAAACACCAACTTTTCGCTATCGCCTGTACCAATCGTCCCGGCATAGCGCTTTTTGCTGCCGGCATCAGAACCACGCACCGTCGGCATTAAAAAACGACTGAAGTGGGTTTCGAATTCCAGCTCAAGCTGGCAATCCAGATTAAAAGCTTGTTGAAGCCTGAGTTGCCATTTTTTATTCATTTCGGTTTGCAACCGGATACCAATTCCCCGATATTCATCGAAATCCATTTTATCTTCGACCCAGACAAAAATTGAGTCGGTGTCACCATAGATCACGGTGTAACCCAAATCTTCGATCCATTGCTGGGTGGTTTGCATGATCTCGTGACCACGCATGGTAATAGAACTGGTCAGTCGACTATCATAGAAACGGCAGCCATTGGTGCCGAGTACACCGTAAAATGAATTCATTAAGATCTTAATTGCCTGCGATCGAACCCCATCATTTTGGCGTTTTGCAATATCTCTTTGCTGCCAGAGTTCGGTAATAATTTCGGGTAGAAAATGACGGGTTCTGTGAAAACGTGCGCCACGAAATCCTTCGATGCTATCTTCGGGATTGGCAAGTCCTTCAATCATACCCATGGGATCTATCTTGAAAGTCCTGATAATTGATGGATACAGACTTTTAAAATCAAGAACCAGCACATTGTCGTAAAGCCCGGGCCGCGAGTCCATTACATAACCCCCAGGGCTTCCAGGGCCGGATTCACTTTGCAGGTTCGGCGCGACGTAACCGCCTCGATGCAGGCGCGGCAGATAAAGATTAGAAAATGCTGCGACCATACCACCCACCCGATCCAGTTCCAGCCCGGTAATCTGGCTGCGTAGTAAAAGAAAATCCATGATACGGGTTTGTTCAAATAGGGCCTCTACCAATTTGCAGTCTTCGAGGTTGTAGGCCGCGAGCTGTGGTTTGTTGAACCTGAAGTTGTGGCGAATTTCTTCAACGCGCTGGTCCACGCCGTGGTCGACTTTTTTGCCGCGACCCAGTAACGACTGGGCGACGTTTTCCAATGAAAAACTGGGAAAGTTATAGGTCGCTGTTTTTAGTGCATCGATTCCATCGATTGCGACCCGACCGGGAATCCAGACAAAGCCTTTGTCGGTTTCTCCGCGAAGTTCACGCCATTTGGGTATTTCACCCGCACGACCGATGGAAAACCTGACGCTATGCAGATTGGCACGTTTCAACAAAATGCGAAGATCAAAATTGATCAGGTTCCACCCTGAAATCACATCCGGATCGAATTCGACGATTTCATCTCGAAGTCGTGTCAATAGAGCCGTTTCGTCTCCACACCACAAAATGGACTGGGTAACGTTAGTTTCCTTTTGCCCAATCATCAGCACGCATTGGTAATTATCCGACGACAATCCAACTGAAAACAGGGATTCATCCAGGTCACATTCAATATCAAGAGAAAGCACCCTCAAATTCGCCTGACAGTCACACGGTTTTAATCGTGTGTTGTGATACTCGAGATGACTTCCGCGGCTAACGGGCTCGCCGCTAAACTCGATGCCTGCACAAATGAACCGTTCCATCAGGTATCGATCATGCAGCCGGACATCGCCTTCATAAACGATTACTCCGGCCTGCTTCAAAAAATCCTGACATCGATAGTGTTGATGAATGGTTGAATTGTAGATTGCCGATACGCTTTCGCCAGAAAACGTTTTCAGTTCCAGCAGCTTCACCGAGCAAGCTGGAAACGATTTTCTTAAACCGGCTTCAACATTTGCTAACTGACTTTGGCTAACAAAGAAGACGGGTTTCTGGTTAGCAATTCTGAGCAAAACCGGTCCCTTGTCAGTGGTAACCCAATATTGCAGTTCAGTCGAATTGTTTCTATCGAGACTATTGCGGGTTAACAGCAAACCTTTGTTTATAGTGGTATCAGGCAAGGCTAAAATGTTTAGATAACGAAGACAGGGTAATGAGTAACGTAGCGTGGAAAAAATCTTGTTTTCTTCTGCTCAACGGCTATTATCGCCGAGATGATGTTGTTAGGAGAAGCGGCTTACCACAAAACAGATTACGAAACCGCATTCAGCTACCTTCGAAAGAGTGTTGAACGCAATGACAATCTTTCCTATTCTGAGCCATGGCCATGGATGCATCCGCCCAGACACGCCTTGGGTGCATTATTGCTGGCGCAGAATCAAATTGATGAAGCGGAAGAAGTCTATCGGGCCGATCTCGGCCTAAGCGATACGTTACATCGATGCGCACAACACGCGGGCAATGTTTGGTCGCTTCATGGTCTTTCAGAGATACTCAATCGAAAAGGCTCAAGCGAAGAAGCAGAGAATATCGAAAACCAGCTTAAACAGGTATTGGTGTATGCCGATCAGGCGATAACGCCTTCCTGTTGTTGCAGAAAAACAGTTTAAGATCGTAAATAAGATGCCCCATTCAAGTCAACGATACAGCCCGCCATAAATTCCGCCGCGTCCATCGCCAGAAAACCGATGGTTTTGCCGGGTTCTTCTGGTTGTGCAACCCGCCCCACGGTACTTTGATTGCGAATGTCATCGCCTTCCGGTGAAGCCAGTACGGCAGCAGCCATTTCTGTTTCTACAAAACCGGGAGCGATGGTGTAGACGAATATATTCTTCGGGTCCAAGACCTGTGCCATGGATTGCCCCAATGCGTTGAGACCAGCTTTGGACGCACCGTACCATGGCATCAAAGGTTCTCCACGAAAGGCCCTCGAGATAAAACGTTGACAATTCTACCACCGCCCTGTTTGAGCATTTGCTGTGCCGCGCAATAACTCAGGTTACGACCGGTAGGGTTCGTGTCGACGATTCGTTTCCAGCTTTCCTGCCAGGTCGCTACTGCCCACGATAACAGCTAACTTAAAATGTTAATATCCGTATAAACCACGATAAAAACATCGCCATTCAAAAAATGAAAAACGTGAAAATAGCCGTCATTGGACTGGGTTATGTTGGTTTGCCACTGGCTGTGGAATTTGCCAAGAAACGTGAAGTGATTGGTTTTGACATCAATCACGCCAGAATTGCCGAATTAAAAAGTGGCAATGACAATACACTTGAGACAACACCACAAGAATTAAAAGATGCCATTTATCTAAGTTATAGTACTCGTTTAGATGACATTAAAGATTGTGGTATTTATATTGTTACGGTGCCAACCCCGATCGATAAACATAATAATCCAGATTTAACCCCGCTTAAAAAAGCCAGTGAGACAGTGGGTTCGGTGCTGAACAAGGGAGATATTGTCATTTATGAATCGACCGTCTATCCGGGTGCCACTGAGGAGGTGTGCGTTCCACTGCTTGAACAATGTTCTGGCTTGAAATTTAATCAGGATTTTTATTGCGGCTATTCGCCCGAGCGTATCAATCCGGGTGATAAAGCACATCGGATTACCACGATTAAAAAAGTTACCGCCGGTTCTACCCGCGAAATAGCAACACAAGTCGATGAACTGTATAAAGAAATTATTACCGCTGGTACGCACAAAGCCATTAGCATCAAAGTAGCCGAAGCCGCCAAGGTGATTGAAAATACCCAGCGCGATGTCAATATTGCACTGATTAACGAGCTTGCGCTTATCTGCAATAAACTTGATATTGATACTCAAGCGGTGCTTGAAGCGGCCGGGACAAAATGGAATTTCCTGCCCTTTCGGCCGGGCTTGGTCGGCGGGCATTGTATTGGCGTTGACCCCTATTACCTAACCCATAAAGCCATTGAAGTCGGTTATCATCCAGAGATGATTCTTGCCGGTCGCCGCTTAAATGGCAGTATGGGCGTTTATATTGCGGAACAGGTCGCTAAGGTGATGACTAAAAAACGCATTCACGTTGTCGATGCGCATATTTTGGTGATGGGCTTAACATTCAAGGAAAATTGCCCGGATTTGCGTAATACGGGCATAATCAATCTGATTCATGCGTTCGCCGATTTTAATTGTCATGTGGATGTGTATGATCCGTGGGTGGATAAAGTGGCGGCAAATAATGAATACGGAATTACGCCCATAGATTGCCCGATTAACGGCAAATATGATGCCATTCTGCTCGCCGTTGCACACGATGAATTCAAACGGTTATCAGCACAACAAATCCGGGCTTTCGGCAAACAGAATCATGTTTTGTATGATATTAAATATCTATTACAAGCCAATGAAGTGGATGGGCGATTGTGAGCAACATAGTAAAACTGGAAAATATAGAAGATGAGACTTTTGCATAATCCACAAAACACTCCTCGCAAATCACAAACAACGTGATTTTTTATAAATTTGCCTCATTTTTTCGCCCATGTTCTCTCAACTCATCAATACGACACCAAAAAAGCCTCTATTTCGGCACTTTTAACCGCTTTTAGTGGGTTTTAATCTGTTTTATTGCCCATTTAGGCGCAACTCTCCTTTAAACGTTGCAGTTGTTTGAAAATATTCATCCCGGTTTTAAGGTTATGGCTCATGGCAATCAGATGTGCGCGGGTTTTGTTTCTGGCTAACCCCATGTATCTGCCTTGCCTAATCCGTGATGCAGTTTGAGTAAGCCAAAGGTGCGTTCAACCACATAGTGGACACTGGAGTATATTTTATTCTGTGCTTTTTGTTGCGCCGTTAATGGCGTGTTGCGATAAGCCCGGTGCAGGATTCTATTGTTTTCTTTACCCAGTTTCTCGTCATTGTCTTTGTTGGCACTTGTGCCCTGTGGGTATAAGCACTGTCTGCGTAAACTTGTCCGCGGCTATCGCCTAACAGATGTTCAAACTCCTGTGAATCATGCACATTGCCATGCGTATAGGTCATTTTTTTGATAACCATCTTCATCGGTATTGGCGTGCAGCTTAAATCCGTAGGTGCTTTTACGCCTGTCATCGGATGCCGTTTTCACGTTCCATGCCGCTTCTGGGTCTTGGGTATTGTCGCCTTGTTGGTTCTTTTTAGGACGGCATTGCTTCGCCTCAATCACAGTCGCATCGATAATATTGACCGAGCCTGTGACAACAATAAGACTGTTTTTAGCGAGATGATGATTGATTTGTTCCAATAAAGAATCAAGCAGATTTTCGGTGTGTAATAAGTTCCGAAACCGCCAAATAGTGGAATGATCCGGTACCGCTTCGCTGATACTCAAACCAATAAACTGGCGGAATAGTAAATCTCGGGCTAGCTGCTCTTCTAAGGCTTCATCGCTTAAGTTATACCACGCCTGTAAAATGAGTATCTTAAACATCATCAAAGGTGGGTATGCTGGCACACCGCGCTTTCAGCCATTCAATATCCGGGCAAACCGTAACTTTTCCTCCTGACTTCGACGGTCCACCCCACGCAGATCGCCCACAGCCCAATAAACACGCGGGGGTGGTAGAGAAACTGGTTTGTAGTGCCTATCTTAATATTTGTGTTGATTTCGGCAATAGCACAGTGTAAACTCACCCCATGTTCGTTCGCGTTAAATCGACACCCAATAGCCCAAGACAATCGGTTCAGATTGTTTCATCCGTGCGCGTCGGCGATAAGGTCAAGCAAAAGATTGTGCGTTATGTCGGCATTGCCATGGATGACGAGGAGTTGGCGCAGTTGAAGGCTTTGGCCGAAGTCGTCAAGGCGAAGCTTGAAGCCCAACACCAGCCCGGTTTGTTTCCGCCTGAGGCGGTCGCCAAACAGATGCTTGAAGCGAAAGCAGCCAAAGCGTCCAAAGCCACCTTGAATGTTGATCTGAGGCAGATGGTGGAAGAACAACGGGTGGTGCTGGGCATCCATGAGGTGTATGGCGCGGTCTATCGCCAGTTGTCGTTCGATACCCTGTTGCCGCAAAAGAAGTATCGTGCCTCCACAGAAGCCCTGTTCCATTGTGTGATGGCACGCATTGCCAATCCTAAAAGTAAGCGCGGCAGTGTGCAGCAGCTGGAGCAGGACTTTGGCGTTTCTTTGTCCTTAGAGAAAGTTTATCGGATGATGGATCAGCTGGACGATAACACCATCAGCCGGCTGCAAGCGATGACCTGTGAAGGCACGCGATCCTTGTTATCTGGTGCGTTGGATGTGTTGTTTTTTGACTGTACGACGCTCTATTTTGAGTCTTTCAAGGAAGACGAATTAAAACAAAATGGCTACAGCAAGGACTGTAAATTTAATCAGCCCCAGGTATTGCTGGCTTTGCTGGTCACCCGCGAAGGTCTGCCGGTCGGCTACGAAGTGTTCCCTGGTGCTACTTTCGAGGGTCATAGCCTAATCAGCGTTTTGCAGACGATGCAAGCGCGCTATGATGTCCGGAAAATGATCTTTGTCGCTGATCGAGGCATGCTGAATGAAGACAATCTAAGCGCCCTGGATGAGGCGGGTGCTTATTACATCGTCGGGGCGAAACTAAAACAATTGCCCGCTGCACTACAAACCAGGGTATTGGATAAGTCGGCTTATCAGCCGCTTGGCAAAGACGGATCAAGCGCAGCCGAGCTGACACACAAGAAGAGACGACTCATTGTCTCACATTGTCCAAAGCGTGCGGATAAAGATCAACATGACCGACAAAAGGCAGTCGATCGGCTCATCAAGAAAATCGGTAAAAGCCAGAACCCCAAGGACTTATTAAATAACTACGGCTATAAAAAGTTTCTGATTATCAAGGGAAAAACCAGCCTGAGTATCAACCAAGATAAAATTGATGCCGAAAGCCGCTGGGACGGCTTGCATGGGGTGATTACCAATTTGCCCGATACGCCGCACCAAGAAGTGTTATCACACTATCGCGGCTTATGGCAGGTTGAAGAAAGTTTCCGCATCACTAAGCACGACTTGAAAGTACGCCCCATCTATCACTGGACACCCTCAAGAGTGCGTGCCCACATTGCCATTTCGTTCATGGCTTTTGCCTGCATCAGACAGATAATGTATCGAATCAAGCTACAACACAAGGCCTTATCCCCTGCTGTTATCCGTAATGCCTTGATTCATGTGCAACACAGCGTGTTCAAACACAAGCGCACCAAACAGCGTTATGTCATGCCTTCTCAAATCAATCCAGAGGCAAAAAAAATCTATGCTGTGATGGGATTAAAAGCGACCACCACAGCTTACCCACTGTACTAATTGACATAATTCTTCAATATCTGGGCATTTGTAGTGCCTAGATATTTTTGTGTTTCTTTATAAATCAATGACTTATGAGGGTTGACCGTCGAAGTCAGGAGTATCTTAAACATCATCAAAGGTGGGTATGCTGGCACACCGCGCTTTCAGCCATTCAATATCCGGGCAAACCGTAACTTTTCCTGTTTCAATATGCCCATGTGATTTTTCTGCGATCTCATGGCGGGTGACTGTTGTGTTTGTAAAATCCACAGCATCCGGTTCTTTCATGAACCGTTCTGTGTCTGCATGAAGGGCGCCTTGATTACCCTTTAAAGCCAAAACATAATCCGCTTGTTTGGTGATGATTTTATCAGCAATATCACGCGGACATCCCATCGCATCTATAGTGACAATGGCCCCTTGAGTGTCACGAGGTCTAACCGTTCTGGTATGGCCACGATCTCGCTGGGTTTGCCGTCCAACTGGCGTTGGGCAAGCGTCAGCTTCAACGCTGAACTCCAGGCCGGGATCATGTGAATTGCAGCCTTGCTGCCAGCCTTATCCAGACTGCGACGTGAGGTTTTACCCTCTATCGCCACGACCCCGCTAAGGGTGCTGTTTAAGGAGGCGATCCAATCCATATGCAAGGTGAGCTCATTAAAATCTGAAAGATCACGCATTGAATCAACCCTTACCTCATTTGTCACCGGCTAATTTATTCATGCGATTACCCAGAAATGGTTATGGCAGACCCTCCGCATTTAGCCCCTTCTAATACCAAACATTCTGCACTAAAACAGATATTCCGATTACTCGGCGGTCTCTGCACGACCGAAATCCAAGTTATCGGTGTTTTTACGAACAATACTTCGGCAAACAAAGACAGATCCGAAAATTCTTAGTGAATATTGATGCTGATGGCTTTTTTCCTTCTCCTAATCTAGGGCTGTCTCGTATATTGTTCGTTATTTTTCACGCGGTGGAGCGTACGCACCGACTTTGCTGGTGGAAAGTCCAGCCCCGACAATCGCTTCGCACATTTTTACCGCACAAACAACGCCGTCTATGACCGGAATGCCACATTTTTTCGTGAGTTCTTCGGCTAAATCAGCCATGCCAGCGCAACCCAAAATGACTGCTTCGCAACGATCTTCAGCGATGGCGCGGCGAGTTTCTTGTTCGATTCTTTTCGCTGCAGCGTTGCTGTCATGCTCCAGGTCAAGCACTGGTATTTCAGCCGCCCGTACGTTTCTGCATAGATGGGTCATGCCGTAGCGTCGCACCGCCGCTTCGATAATGGGTGTCGAACGCCCGAGTGTGGTTACTACTGAAAACGAGGTCGCTAACGTTGCCGCGATGTGCATGGCAGCTTCGCAAATTCCTAGCACTGGAGCGTTCACAACTTCCCGACATGCCCCAATCCCGGGGTCATCAAAACAGGCGACCACATACGCATCTGCGCCCCATGTTTGGGCATTTTTAAGTTCGCGCAATAGGCCGCCTAGGGCGACTGCTTCGTCATAATGCCCTTCAATGCTCGGCGGAGCATCGGCGGGGTTGGTGGCGCGAATTTCCGTGCCTGAGGCGGCAATTTTACGCGCCACTTCGCGCACTTTATCGGTCATCGAGGCAGTCGAATTCGGGTTAATAAGTGCGATTTTCATGTCGTATCTCCACCCAGATATAAGCGTCGAATGCGATCATCGTTTTGTAAATCTGCGGACTTGCCACTGATAGCAATTTGGCCGGTTATTAGTGCATAAGTACGGTGGGAAATTCTCATTGCCATGCGCGAATTTTGCTCGACCAGAATCACCGACACATTATCGTCCCGATTGATGGAGACAATCGAGCGCGCAATGCTTTGTACCAGTTTGGGGGCAATGCCCAAAGAGGGCTCGTCCAATAGTAATACTTTCGGGCGCGACATCAAGGCACGCCCGATAACCATCATTTGTTGCTCGCCACCGCTCATCGTCGATGCTGATTGGTGAAAACGCTCGCGTAAACGGGGAAATTTCTCCAGCACTTTGTGCAAATCTTTATCTATTTCCGCCTTGTCTTTGCGCGTAAACGCACCCATCAGCAGATTGTCCTTTACACTCATATATGGAAATACGCGCCGTCCTTCAGGCGCCATAGAAATGCCCGCCCGCACGACCGCATCCGCCGGGCGACCGTCCAATCGTTCGCCGTTATAATAAATGGAACCCGAGCGGATTTTTTGCAAGCCGGTTATCGCACGTAGAATGGACGACTTGCCAGCCCCATTGGCACCGATGAGCGCGATGGTCTCACCTTCCTCTAGATACAAGGAGACATCACGCAGGGCATGAATATGATCGTAAAACAGCGACACATCTTTCATTGATAGCAATTCCGCCATGTTTATACCGCCTCCTCGCTCTCTTCGGCACCAAGATAGGCTTCAATCACGGTCGGGTTTTGCTGTATTTGAGCAGGGGAACCTTCAGCGATTTTCTCGCCAAAGTTCAACACCACAATGCGGTCGGAAATGCTCATCACGGCGCGCATGTCATGCTCTACCAGCAATACGGTGATGCCCCGGTTGCGTACCTCGCGCACCATGTCCAAAGCGCGTCCAGTTTCGTCATGGTTCATCCCCGCAAAAGGCTCATCGAGCAATAATACCGATGGATTGGTCGCTAAACCGATGGCAATACCGAGCGCGCGCAAATGACCATGCGGCAAGGTGATTGCGACTTCGTTTTTAATTTCGTTCAGCCCTAAAAAATGTAGAATTTCATCAGCAGATTCCGCAAAAGAGGCTTCGTCGCGGCGGGCCTGTCGCGAGCGCAGATAAAAACCCAGCAAACCCGCACGTGAGCGCAAATGATGGGCAATAATGACATTGTCGCGCGCCGTCATGTTACGAAATATGGTGGTCTCTTGAAAGGTGCGCACGACCCCCATGCGGGCGACAATATGCGGCTTCAAAGCGGAAATTTGTGTGCCACGCAACAATACTTGACCTTGTGTCGGGCGCAAAAAAGAAGAGATGAGTTTGAATAAAGTAGATTTTCCGGCTCCATTCGGCCCGATAACCGACAATATTTCTCCCTCTTTAGCAACAAAACTGACATTATTGACTGCCAGCAAGCCACCAAACCGGCGTGTTAATCCTTTAATTTCCAGCAATTCGGGCATGTTATTTCTCGCTTTGCTTGCTGTGCGGTAGGCGTAGGCTGAACAGCCCGTTCGGCAAAAACAGTATCAGTGCAATCAAGATTGATGAAAAAATCAATAGTTGGTATTCACCGAACTTAAACAGCATATCCCAACCCATATAGAGCACCAATGTTCCCAGCATCGGCCCGAACACATAATTGAGTCCGCCTAAGAAACAATACAGCATGAAATTCACCGATTCTTGAATCTGAAAAGTGGCCGGATAAATGGATTGCACAATGGCGGCAAAAACAGCCCCACCGACACCGCCGAGAAAAGACGAAATAGCATAAGCCAAAACGCGCAGATAGGCGATGTTGACACCGATGGATGAAGCCAATTCCTCGTTTTGTTGTAGTGAACGGCACAGGAACCCCAGCCGTGAATTAACCAGCCGCCACATGCCAATGAAGCATACAATCATCAATACCACAGCGAGATAATAAAAACCGAGACGCAGGTTAGCCAAGCCGGCAAAATCAGGAATCAGGGTCAGCCCGAAAAACTCCATACTGCCCGGCGGCGGGATGTTGGTGATGCCACGTGGCCCGTTGGTTATCGGCAATGCCTGTGCCAGCAACCGCGCCACCTCGGTCAGGGTCAATGTGACCATCGCAAAATAAACCCCGCGCAGGCGTAAAATAGGCAGACCGATGAGGACGCTTGCGGCAGCGCAAAAAAGTCCGGCAAGCGGCAATGTCCACCAAAACAACATGCCGTATTTGACCACCAGAATCGCCGACACATAGCCGCCCATCAGCGCGTAAGCACCTTGTCCAATATTGATTCGTCCGATGAAAAAAGTCAGCCATACACCAGCACTGATGACGCTTAACAAGGCCACCGATGTCAGCACGCTCATCAGGTCACTACGCCCAGTTTCAATCAGCAACCACGGCACCACTGCCAATACGATAAACAGAAAAACGCCGCAGCCGAGCGCGATTTTGAGGTGCTTGGTCATGCCGTTAACCACAAGCCATTAACCCCACGGCTTGCCCATCAGACCATTCGGGCGGATGCTGAGAAACACCATCAGGCTGGCAAAAATTACCAAATAGGTAATGTCGCCATAATCGCGCAGATACGACAGTCCGAAAGACTCCATCATGCCCAAAATAAATCCACCAGCAATAGCCCCCGGCACGACCCCCGCACCGCCAATCATAACCATCAAAAACGCTTTAATGGAAACCGCTCCGCCAATGCCAGAACTAACGCCAGTAATGGCGACCAGCAAGCCACCCGCTAATCCAGCCAGCATCGCGCCGAGCGCAAAACCCAACATGCCATAGCGTTCTACCGATACCCCCATAAGTTGTGCTGCCGTGCGGTCTTGTGCCAATGCCCGCATCGCTCGGCCGGGCTTGGTGTGCTGCATAAATACGATGAACGCAACAATCATCAGCACGGTACACACGCCAACCACGATTTTATCGTTGGGAATAACGACGGTGAAATCACCCCAGTTTTGTATGCCGTCCATGATTTTTGGTACGCCGTGTTGCTTTTGTCCGAACAGCAATAAAATGACGCTATCAAAGAAAAATGCCAGTCCGGCTGCCAGCAACATCGAGCTTTCTTCGCGTACGCTTTTCTTTAGCACGGGTCGGAATAGAAACTTCTCCACCATCGCACCCACTGCCAGCAAGGTCAATGCTGATACCGCCAGCCCGAGCGCAAAAGGCAGACCCAGTGTTCCATACACCAGATAGGTCATATAGCCACCCAGCACATACATTTGCCCGTGCGCGAAGTTGAGTACGTTCATCAGGGCGAAAATAAGCGTCAATCCGAGCGCGATCAGCGCGTATTGCGCGCCTAAATACACGCCATTGACGATAACTTGTTCCATAGTCGAAAAGATAACAAAGAAAAAGCCCGACTTGCGGGCTTTTTCTGCGTATCGTGGACTAATCCACAGTGGTTACAAACAAGGTTTGAAATCCGCCATCGCGGTATTCATTCACCACCATCGGAATTCCGACTTGTCGTTTCTGTCCAAAAGACGTGGTGCCGACATATTTCAGCACCTCATCCCCTTTTAGATACGGATTGGGCGCGGAAAAAGTGGTCATGGTTTTTTGAAACTCCTTGACATCGCTAATGGCTTTTGGATTGGCTTTGAGGGTTTCCAGAATGTATTCCATAGCATACACCTTGGTATTGGACTCATCGTCATATTTGCCATGATCTTCGGTATAGCGACGGACGAACTCTTCCATTCTTGCGGAGCGAATTTCGGGTGTGGACGCGCCACCGACCGAGATAAAACCATTTGCTAAATCGCCAGCACCTTCTCTGAGCTGTTCAGCATCCTGCGCCGTTTCAGCTGACATCAGCCCGGTGTAGCCCAGTTCCCGTGCCGCACGGATAATCAATGGCGCAGTACCGCCAGCAACCCCTGAGAGTACCAGCAGATCTGGTTTGAGTTTAACGATCGGAGTGACTGCAGGTGCGAAATCGCGCGTGTCGCTTTGGTAAGCATCCTGTGCCAATATTTTCAAACCAAGCACCTTGGCAGCCTCCACGCCACCTTCGCGTTGGCTCAATGCATCCGACTCATTGGCGGCTAAAAAAGCAATGGTTTTCACGCCCTTATTCTGTTGCAGATATTTGTAAATTGCCGGACCGGACTGATAGTTGGCAATCATCCCCAAGATAGCATTGGAAGCCGGCTGGGTATATAACTCCTTAGGAAAGGCATAAGGAAAGTACATCACACCGTCTTTTTCTGCCACTGGACGCACCGCTGCGGCAGTCGGGTCGGTGTTCGGGCCGATGACATAATGAATGCCCTCCTGCACCATTTTCTCCATCCCTTCACGCGCACGGGTGGTGTTGTCCTGGGTGTCCCAAGCAACGATTTCGATGTTGTAAGTTGTGTCGCCGATTTTTATGCCGCCTTCATCGTTTACCCATTTGGCACGAGTCTGCATACAACGGACATTGGAGATTCCCCATGCCGCTTTCGGCCCGCTGGTCACCCCGACAAAACCGATTTTCAGCGTTTCAGCCGCGTTGGCAACGGAGGTAAGCCCGAGGGCTAACGCTAGAACGAGACTAAAACTACATACGCATTTTTTGATACTTTGCATTTTTTTGACTCCGATATTGGTTGTTAAATCTTGAGTGGACGATGCCTACGAACATCCGCAGACACCAAACGCTGGCAGCGTAAACGAAAACTATGGAATAGGGAAGTGTTTGTCCGGGTTCAGTCAGGGGAATCGCTTTTGAAATAGACTCTTCCATTTTGATCCGACCAGATTTATATCACTTTCTGATAGCAATCAGGAGATATGCCAGAATGAAAGAGTTTTCCAAATTATTTGAAGGTGTTAACGACCCGCGTCGGAGCAATGCGACGCGCCATGATTTACATGAAATGCTGATGATTGCTCTGCTTTGCGTACTTTGTGGCGGCGAGGGCTGTCATGATATGTCGCTGTTCGGGCGCTCAAAAGAGAAGTTTTTGCGCCGTTTCATGGCCCTGGAGCACGGCATTCCCAGCCATGATGCGTTTTCAGACCTGTTCAATGCACTTGATCCGAAGAGTTTCCAGCAGGTGATGCTACGCCTTCTGGGAGATTTTGCGCGCAACCTTACAGGTGTCATTGCGATTGATGGCAAGGCGTTGCGCCGTTCGTTTTGCCGCGCATCAGGCAAGTCGCCGCTGCATTTGGTGCAGGCCTTTGCGGCGGAGGCACGGCTCGTACTCGCGCAGGTCGCGGTGGATGAAAAATCAAACGAGATTACCGCAATTCCTGAACTGCTCGCGCTTTTGGACGTCAAAGACCGGATCATTACTGCGGACGCAATGCACACCCAGAGGACCACGGCAAAGGCGGTCTGCGCCAAGGGCGGAGATTACGTTCTGGCTCTCAAGGGCAATCAGGGTACGCTGTTTGAGGACGTGAAGATTTTTCTGGACGACCCCGAGGCCACAGATAATCCCCAGTCCTTTCAAGCTGTTGACGCAGGTCATGGTCGCATCGAGACCCGCACAGCTATGGTTTCAGGCGATATTGACTGGCTGCAAGAACGCCACAATTGTCCTGGCCTGGCCGCCATTGGTAAGGTGACAGCGATGCGCGAAATCGGTGGCAAACAGACCAGCCATACCCGCTATTTTCTGCTCAGTCTGCCATTGAAACCAGAGCGGTTTCTTGATGTCACCCGCAGTCATTGGAGTATTGAGAATTCCCTGCATTGGGTGCTGGATGTCACCATGAACGAAGATCAGGCGCGAAATCGAAACGGCAATGGTGCGGAAAACCGCGCCCTACTACGCCGTATGGCCCTGAACCTGGCAAGAGCCGAACCCACAAAAGGATCAATGCGCGGCAAGATCAAAAAGGCCGGATGGGGCGATGACTTCATGCTTAACATGATCCGGGCCGCGGTTCAGGTTTGAAAGCGATTGCCCTCGCCCCACGCAGCCGATAACCCTTACCATAGCCGGTCAACTGATATATTGGGCGGTTTGTTTCCAATACATGTGACGCTATCCTCATGGTTTATTTGAATAAACACCATTTTAGCGATGCCTGGGTAGATTTATGCAAAGGTCTCTCTCTAATAATATAAACCAGAATATTGCACTTATAGGTTGAATTCGCCACAATCGAACCCATGAAACCACGCCAAGAAACTTTCCTGCATTCAATCGGATTTGGCCTAATTTGGCGATTACTCTCCAAGCTGATTGGTTTCTTTAAGCACATTATTGTTGCGAGTGCCATTGGGTTATCTACCCAATTAGATGTTTATTATATGGCAGTATCTATTTTGGGTATTTTAGTTTTTTCTTGGTCGGGTGTATTGGAAATTATTGCCATTCCCAAACTGATTGAACTCTATAAAAACAAACAACATGCGGCTTTTAAGCAATTAACCGGAGGCTTATTTTGGCTGATTTTTCTCGGCTCTGCGGTGCTGTCTATGTTTGTTTTTTTTGCGTCCGATTATTTGGCAAAAATTGCCGTCGGATTTGAACCATCTAGCACTCAAATACTGAGCAACGCATTTTATTGGTTTATACCTGCAGTCTTGCTTATTGTCCCCGCATCTTTAATGAACGGTATTATGCGCGCAACTCGGCAATTCTCACATTGTAATAAAGCCGAATTTATAGGTTCCGTTATTATTTTAATTTGTGTGCTGCTTTACACAGATAATGAAAATGTTTTATTTTGGTCGTTTGGTTTAAGTAGTGTTGTTGGGTTTGCCTACTTACTGTTTTTTAGTTATCAATACATTGATTTTAACGCCAATCCGCTTTCTGACATAGTCAAACATTGTCTTAAATTCTCCTTGGGTTTGCTGGTGCTGCAAGGTGCAAATTATGTTTATGCTGTTTCTGATAAAATATTTATTAGTTTTTTAACGACCGGTGCGATTTCTGCACTCAGTTATGGGTTGGTGCTTATTTCGTTGGCGCCTACTATATTAGGTATTCATCAGTCATTCATCACCGTATTAGCCGAAAAATCATCGAAAACACAAAGAAGCAATATCCTCAATGATGCCCTTTCTTTAGGTGTTTATGTCGCCATACCGGCTAGTGCTATTATGCTTAATTTTAGAGTGGAGATTGTGAGTTTTTTGTTGGAACGCGGTGCATTTAGTCATCAAAATACACTCATGGTCTCAAGTGCTATGTTGGGTTACATGTGGTTATTATTGCCAATATTTTTCTTGCCCTTATTAGAACAAGTTTTTCAGGTAGAACGGCGTATCCGAATCATGGTGAGTCGGGTCATTCTTGGTCTTATCAGCAATGTTATATTGAATAGTTTGTTTTTATTTTATTTTAATCTCGGCGTTTTTGGGATTGCCTTAGCAACCAGCATTAGTGTTTGGCTAATATTTTTAGTCTCCCTGCAAGCAATCCGAAAAATGGGCTATACGATTACTTGGTTTGCTCACTTAAAATGGGGATTATGGTTGGGGATTATTTTTAGTAGCATTCCAATCATAAAGCATCTCAATCCTTTTAACACACCTGCGTTGCTTGAATTTATAGTCATTGGGATTATTAGTTTATCGCTGATGCTAATCGCAGGTTGGTTTTATCCTGCGGTTAATGAGCGGCGACTCGTAAAAGACAACCTAGCTAAAATCGGCAAAAAAATTATAGGCTGAGACCTTTGCACAAACCGGGGTTTCGTTTGCTAGATCAGGAAAAGCATGCGGAAAACCCTTGTGGGTTTGGCTATTTTACTGGGTTCCTGCTTTCGCAGGAACGACGAATGTTGGTTTTTGCACAGTCTCTTTCGCAGGAATCCAGTCAAACCAATGTTTTTTATCAAAACCTAACCGTCATTTTTAATTTTTCACTTTCAATTGTCCGCTGCCTCGCCCACCGCTCCCGATTCAAATCAATGTCAACGGCGTTTGTTGTTAAATAGAACTAACTAGGCGCGGATTTTTGTGGGTACGGTCAATATGAAGATTCTTTGGTGTCCTTAGTCTTGCGCGTGATTATTAAACAACACGATAAGAACCAAAAGGCATACAGTGCTCAAAACAGGTTTAGCGACCGCAATAATGGGATTATCTGAGCTGCGATAACAATACCCAACATCCACTTGACAACCGCTAACTCTCTTTGGAGGTTAGCAACATCTCCTTTGGTCGCCACACTATCTTCCGATAAGACTTCTGCTGCTTTTCTGGCTTCTGCCTCTGGAACGCCAGCCGATATAAATGCCGCATAAACTTCAGAAATCATCGTTGTCATTTTGAAACTCCGCACCATTATAAAATAGATGACGTAATTTTAACATGAACCACAAATTTGTGGCAAAACGGCGTATAGCAAAAGAGCAGTCGGCAAATTCGGAAAATAAACAGCATCATGAACAACCATTATTATTTGGAAGGCAAAGCTGGATGCAGTGGCATACTTGAGACGACGACGGCTGTTGGCGGGACTAAAGTCCCATTCGTCATTCCTGCGAAGAGACTGTGCAAGAATCCCCTGATAGACATGTGTTACATGCGGAAAACCCTTGCGGGTTTGGCTATTTTACTGGGTTCCTGCTTTCGCAGGAACGACGAATGTTGGTTTTTTGCACAGTCTCTTGCGCAGGAATCCAGTCAAACCAATGCTTTTATCAAAACCTAACTGTCATTTTTAATTATCAATTTTCCGATGACCATCGCCTACGGCTCCCAACTCCTTTCTTAACACAAGGCAAGCCGTGTTTATTGTTCATCGAACCAAGCCTGAAACATGAGTACATCCCATAAATAATAATGCCAACGGCGTTTGTTGTTAATGTGTTCCTGCCACATTTTGCGAATTGGTGCGGGATAAAAGACTCCCTGTTCTGTTAAGCGTTTTTCATTGAGCAATTCTTCTGCCCATGCTTGTAGTGGACCCCGTAGCCATTCATCAATGGGTACACCAAAACCAATTTTTGGGCGTTCCATTAACTTTCGTGGTACATAACGATATAATACTTCGCGCAATAACCATTTACTCTTGCCATCGCGATACTTTAACGACATGGGTATGCGTTGTGCAAACTCCACCACGCGATGATCCAGTAACGGGACTCTGGCTTCCAAACTCACCGCCATTAATCTGGCTCAATGTGAATATCACGATAGCCTTTCCTATTTCCGTATAACGGGTGATCTTGCTATGTGTTAGGAATGGGAGATTGCTCAACTAGAATGTTCAATACAGCCCTTAACTTGTCCATATCCTTGCCACGCTTAAGACAACGCTTAGCATCGCGCTTGAACTGACTGGTATCGAACTAGAGCGAGCACATTTAGATGCCTAAATCCTCAAATAAATCGGCTACGGTAGCAAATTTTTCGCCTCCTCCATTTTCCAGCTCATCCATTGCTTTGATGACGCTTGCGTTGGGCTCCTTTATTGGAAGTGGACGACCATCGGCGGATGCTTGTATGAATAACCGAACAGCATCGGATACCGACAGCCCCATTTCGTTCCACGCTTCAACAGCTAGGACTTTGGTGTGAGCATCAACTCGAACATGTACTGACGCAGTAGCAGACATAAAAAATTCCCCTCAAAGTTAAGTTTTGCAAAGCGATAACACCACTTAGCAACATCGTTAAGTGTCAACAATAATATCATAAACTATTAGTAAATTAACTCAATTTTGCTATTTTGCGATATTTCAAATGCTCTAGCTTTGACCCTTGTCGTGATTGTTAAATATAGACGAAACAACCGAAATAACCGCCCCGCTGATTGCGAATCTGTTGCGCCATTTTTTCAACGACCGATGCTTCTGCCCCGCGCCTATCCCAATAGCCCGTTATGCCACACATTAGCTCATATCAATATTCATGATTTTATTGTAAATCGCCTCAAATCGCTTGCGTGTGTGAGATATGGTGAATTTGCTTTGAATTCTTTGCTTCGCTTGTTGCCCAAGTGAAATACGTTCATCAGGGGTTAATGCCAACAACTTTTCAAGCCCTGCTGCTAATGCTTTCGAGTCTTTTTTTGGCACAACGACTCCTTTATCGCCAAGCAATAGTTTGGTATCGGCAACATCGGTCGTCACACACGGCAGCCCCATCGCCATTGCCTCTCCCAGCACAAGACTAAAACCTTCTGTTCGCGAGCTCAAACAAAAAATGTAACTGCCCAGGTTGTTTTTAAGCGTATTTCAGTGTTGCGATAATCTGATCGGCAGGCATCATCAGTGTTTCGATGATGTTCCATCCTTGTTTTCTGGCCGTTGTGATGACGCTGCGCAGGGTGGCAAAATCCTCTGCACCTTGTTCAGACCTGAACCCTCCCGATATTTTCTGACGTAGTTTCATCATCCGCAGGTCGCGTTCAGCTTCGTTGTTTGTGAAGGGTACGTCGGGATCTGTCAGAAAGCGCAGGGTGCCTTCCTTGTGATCGCGCAATCGTAAAGCCAGATTATGTCCTGTCCGTCGCTTCTTGCGCCCCCGTCTTCCGGGTTTTGGCGGCACGAGTGGAGGCAATTCCTCATGGAAATCCAATGCTGCGGTGATGATCCTGTCGTATCGCCGATTGATAAGCGCAACAAGCGGCGTTGAAACCGCCACGCCCTTATCCCGCGCGGCCTGTGTGACATGGTGCGCACGCCGCAGTAGCCTTTGCATCTGACCAGCCCAATCTTCCTGTTCGATTTCGACCAACGCTTGCAGTTCCCGTAAATGGTGTGCATTGCACAACGCATGGGTAACACCATCCAGCGTGAAGTAGGGCTGCCAATGATCATGCACGATACAGCCCGTGAGATTGGATAACAGATTACCGCGTTTGCTGCTGACCCGGTAGAAAGCCAGAAGCGGTGTACAGGCAACGTGAAGCCATTGCAGGCACCCCGTAATCCGGAAACCCGTCTCGTCAAGATGTTTGACGTGGACCTGTTGGGCGATCACATCCTGCAGGTGAGAAGCAACCCCCTTGAGCCGCTCTGATGCTTTGCGGTTCATGGCGGCCACAGTGGCAGGAACCAAAGGGGCATTGAACAAATCGGCCATTATTTGCGCCAGTCTGTCTTCCGGCAGGAAATGGGCGCATTGGAGATATGTTGCCACTCCGGCGATGCGTGGCCCGTACTGCACGGGTGCCTTTACTTCCAGAGGAAACGCCGCCCTGGTTGTTTCCCCACAGTGGCCGCAAAGGCAGACATGTGCCCTGTGTTCCGTTGTCACCAGGGGTTGTGGCTCGGGCAGGTCAAACACCTGTCGTGCGGCGTAATCCTCTGCCATTGATGGCGACAGCGGTGTGCCACATTGCCCGCAGACAGAAGGAAAGTGATCTTCAACATGATCGGGATCTGCCGTTTGGCACAGGGTGCTTCCCTTGTGGCCTTTCTGCCCGCCTGACTTTTTACCGGATTTTCTCCGCAGACTTTTGGTTCTGGGTTCAGCCTTGGGCTTCTTTAGGCCGTCGCTTGAAGGCGGCTTGCTACTGTTGCTGCTGTTCAAGCTGAGGCGACGCTCAAGGTCTTCAATGCGAGCCACAAGCAGGGCTATCGTTTGTGCATTCTTCTGCTTCAGCTCTTCATAAGCCTCAACGGAAACATAACCTTTGGGGGCGTTTGAAAAAATCATAATCTTAATGAATCACATCGGGATTCCTCAGGCAAGAGAATTATTCCAAGAGAATTATTCCTTAGGGTACCTGGGCAGTTACCAAAAAATATCCATTGCCGACAAGCAGACTGGCACATCATCACGTTCGCCTAATAAGGTAAATCGATCAGCATGACCGGTCTGACTAATCCAACGAGCCAATACCTGATTATCAGAATCCAGATTGCGACCCACCATCAAGAAACGCAACTGTGGATGATTATGCGCTAAAATTCCAGCCGCCCGTACAAAATTCTCATGGTGTTTACTATAATCAAACCGCCCTACACAACCAATCACCAATTCTTTCTGCCGATAGCCAAGCTGTGTTCGAATATTATGACGTTGCACTTTGGTTGCAATTAACTGTGACATATCAAAGCCGTGGGGCACCACCTCCATATGTCTGCCATCATAGCCCAACGCCAGATGCCGTTTCCGGCTGGCTTCTGCCACACAGACAATTGTATGTGGCACCCAATGTGATAACCGAGCGCATATATATCGCACCATTAAAGTAACACGGCAATCAGGATCAGTTTCACCAGCATGAATGCCCCAGATTACAGGTCGGTTACGCGCTATTTTTGATGCTATGCCGCCTAACAGATCGGCGTGATACATCCAAGTCTGAACTATGTCGGGAGAACTACGCCGAATAGCGCGTACCAGCTTTAAAATGACATTTGGGACGGACAGAAAAGAAAACGGGCCAGAAGATCGCATATTTAGTGCTTGAACTTCAATCCCCAGAGATTGCAATTGTTGTCCAATCTTTCCGACATCAGCGAGCGAAATGACTGAATGGCAGTAATCGGGGCTATCCTGATGCGATTCGATTAAGCGTTTGAGTGCTATCTCAGCACCACCAACATCTAGCCCTCCGATTAATGTGTAATATCTTCAAGAAATACGATTCCTGGTTGATTTATGTTGATGTTGCATAATTATGAGCTTGTATTGAATAAATTTGAATAATCCGCGCACCTGATGCGGTGAAATCAACAAAAGCAAGCAATATGCAACCATTCTAATAAAGTTTTTATTCTGTTTATGTTTAGCCGCATTAAACAGAAATCTACCCGAAAAACGATATAATTTTTCCCAAAATATATTTGTGACGGTGGCTTGTTTTAGGTTTTCCTCGCTAAAACTATCCATTCCAGTTTTCTGTCTTTCTATAAACAATTTATTAACATAACTGGCTAGTTTTTTTCGCCGTATGCCCAAACTATTGAACGTATTCCCAACTCTGTTTATCCTATACTCCAATCCAAAATAGGTTTCAAGATTGGTATATTTTAATTTTGCTGAAGTCATACGCAGTAAAAAATCACGATCTTCCGCACCCGAAAGTTCACGGTAACCATTTAGTTTGGTATAAACACTTTTTCTTGCCACCCATATATGAGCAACAAGCGTATGATACATTGTCAACTTCATCAACAGTTTCTGATCCGAAAACATAACAGCCCGACCTCTTTCCATGCCATTTTCATCTATTAAAATCATACTACATCCCACCAAATCATAGTCAGGGTTAGATTCTAAAAAAGCGACTTGTTTTTCTATTCTGTCGAGTGCCGATATATCATCCCCATTCATGCGTGCAATATATTCGCCTTGCGCCAACGACAAAGCACGATTAAGCGTTTTCACGATCTTTAAGTTTCGTTCGTTTTTATAAAGTCTGATGCGGGAGTCTTGAGTTGCTAAATCTGCGACTATTTTATAGGTGTTATCGCTCGAGCCGTCATCAATAACGATAATCTCTAAGTGCTTATAGGTCTGCTTGATGATGCTGACGATTGCCTGTTCGACAAACTTCTCGACGTTGTAAACCGGAATGATGACCGATACTAATTTATCGCTCATAGTTGTATTTTTGTTGTATTTTTCCATGCGTGATACGGTTTAGCTTAAAGTGGAAAACCCTGGCGGGTTTGGCTATTTTACTGGGTTCCTGCTTTCGCAGGAACGACGATATTGGGTTTCTTGCACAGTCTCTTTCGCAGGAACGACGGCAGGACTAAAGTCCCGCTCCCGAGATTGCAAAAACCCAATATTTCGTCAGCTCCGTAGGAGCGGCATCTCTCTTTTGTTTCGCTCTTATGGCGCTTAGGCTGTCATCATTACGAGATTTTACTCAATTTTCCATTCTCAATTCTCCATTCTCAATTAAATCGAGACTGTACAAGAACCCTCGATAGGTATGTGCTACATGCGGAAAACCTAACCCCCTAAATCCCCCTTGTCAGGGGGACTTGTCACTCAATCCCCCGCAAGTTTGACAAACACCTGTTCCCACATCCCAGCAATCTTTTCCATAGATAGCCTATCTCTAATTTCAATGGCACGAGTAGCATATTGCTGGCGCAATGCCTTGTCACTCATTAAAGTCGCCAATGCCTCGACCAATGCGCCCTGATTATTCTGCGGCACTAACAAGCCATCAACCTCATGGCGAATGATGTCACGCGGACCGGTATCGCAATCAACGCTCACAACCGGCAAACCATACGCCATCGCCTCGCATAAGGTATTGCCAAACCCCTCAAAAAGAGAACTCATGACATACAAATCTGCCGCTGCATACCAATCGCCGAGATTACCGACCACCCCTGGTAGTGAAACACATTGTTCTAAATCGAGTGCCGAGCGTCTCTTTTCCAAAGCATCACGCTCGGCACCTTCGCCAAGAATGGTCAAATGCCACTCAGGAAACTGCGCGACTAATTCTGCGAACGCCGATAACAGACGTTCAAAGCCTTTTTGTGGTGCCAACCGTCCCACTGCTATAAGGTTAAAACGATTGCTGGACAAATCAGGACGAACTCTGGGCGAATGCGATGGTATAGGATAGGTAACCGCATTGGCAATAATGGGTACATCTTTGGCATTGGTCTGTTTCTTTAACCAATCTGCACTTTCAGTGGTTAATGCAGTAACCGCATCTAAATGCCCATAAGTATGGCGGCGCAACCACTCACGCACACTACCCACAGGGAGCATAGGGGGATGATTATGCTCTGAACCGATCACAGTGATACCCAGCCCTTTTGCGGCCATGGCGAGTAAGACATTGGCATCGATCATCATAGCAAGTGCCACTTCGGGTTGTTGCTGTTTGAGTATGTTGCGTAAGGTTTTTATACGCCGATAATTACGTTTGATTGTATTTAATGGGGTATGACTGCCGCTAGGATGGGACAAGGCGATGCGTTCAATCGCTGGGTGAAGCTCGTAGAAATCCGGTGCCTCCCCTATCGTGGTAACCAGGGTTATGCGCCAGCCTTTTTCGGCCCAATAATTGGCAAGATTTGCGGTAACGCGCTCGGCTCCGCCTGACGTGAGGCCATAGATGGATATGAGGAGATGCATGTTTTTTCGTCTCTCACAAATGCGCCACATACCAAGTCATCGCTTCATCTAATCCTTGTGCAATTTCATGTGTCGGTTGATAGCCAAGTAACTGCTGCGCTTTGCCAATGTCTGCCTGCGAGTGCCTAACATCACCGGCGCGGAAATCCCGATGGGTTAGATTTTCAGCGGGTAGCAGACAACGGGCAGAGAGCGTGCTGTGGATTTGTTGGTATAAATCGTTCAGGGTGGTTCTGTCGCCTACGGCGACATTATAGACTTGGTTTAGTGCCGCTTCGTTTGTCGTTATAGCCGCTAATAGGTTCATTTGTACGGCGTTGTTAATATAACAAAAATCTCGGCTGGTTTCGCCATCGCCGTTAATGAACACGGCTTCTCCTTGGATGATATTACTTATCCATTTTGGGATAACGGCGGCATAAGCACCGTTTGGGTCTTGGCGTTTGCCAAAAATATTAAAATATCGTAATCCGATGGTCTTAAACCCATAAGTTGTGGCAAAAACCTGTGCATACAGTTCATTGACCAATTTAGTAACCGCATACGGGCTGAGTGGATTGCCGATTTTATCCTCGACCTTTGGCAAAGCAGGATGATCGCCATAAGTGGAGCTGGATGCGGCATAGACAAAGCGTTTTACGGTTGACTCTTTGGCGGCGATTAGCATGTTCAGAAAGCCGTCTATGTTGGCTGCATTGGTTTTGATAGGGTCTGCTATTGAGCGAGGCACCGATCCGAGTGCCGCTTGATGTAAGACATAATCGACCCCAGAACACGCCTGTTGGCAGTCTTTTAATGCGCGAATATCACCTTTTATGAAGCTAAAACTGTCCGTGTTCAGGGTGCGATTTTCAGTGCCAAGTGTTGCTTCTGCATCGGCTATCGCTTGGTCAATATTATGCTGATAGCCGGTATCAAAATTATCCAGTCCGACTACTTTTTGATTAAGAATAAGCAGTTTTTCCAGCAAACTAGAGCCGATAAACCCAGCAACACCCGTTATCAACCAAGTGCTTGGGTGGTTTTTTAGGTGTTCTTGTAATTGTTGGTAGTGAGTCATTCCTTTTGCTTTCTCTTTTTAATGATGTGCTTGAATTTAAGCAGGGAAAAATTAATTTCTACTGTGGTTTCTGTGTCTGTAGTCACTAGGTCGTCGTCCAGAATTTCAGCAATGATTTCACCACTTTTCTGCATGAGGGATTTTTGTTCTGTTTCATTGCTCGCGTTTGATAATGCCGCCATGTTTCTGGAGAGATGGCGAATTTTGTAGAATGTGCCAATCAATCGCTAAAGTAGTTTGTACGGCTTGCTTGCTTTTGAGGATCGTGGCAAGCATATACAACCCACGTTCAGTAAAGGCTTTGGGTGATTTAACCTTGCCACCTTTCTTTGAAGTCGAAAATTTCGACTTCAAAGAATCCCATTCATCTTTTCTCAGTTCAATACTATATTCATCCGGAAATTTATCGGGATTGTTTTTGACCGCTTCATTGATACGCTTGGTCTCTACCTCATATATTTCTGCCACATCGCTGTCAAGCAGAACTTGCTCTCCCCTAATAAGAGACCTTTGCATAAATCTACCCAGGGCAGCGTTAAAATGGTGAAAAGATGTTCATTCACTAAACGCTTGAGCACTAAACCATGAGGATACCGTCACATGTCTTGGAAACAAACCGCCCAATACTCGTTTGCAGATGCCCTTCTAATTAAGCATAAAGCATTGTCTAATACCAACTGCTCTATTGATTGACTGTTTTGGCCCAATTACGTGATGTAATTGATGTGATTGCCTGTTTGTCCTCTGCGAAGAAATTCCAGGCATCGCAGCATTTGTCGACGATCTCATCGTAGGATTCAAACACAGAGATTGCCAGCTTGTTGGCGCGCAGGTAGGCCCAAACGTTTTCCATCGGGTTGAGTTCTGGCGCATAGGGCGGGAGTTTGAGCAGGGTGATGTTGTCTGGCACTTCCCGTTTTGCTGATCCGTGCCAGCCTGCACCGTCGAGGATGAGCAAGGCATGGGCACCTGCCGCGACCGTCCTAGCGATCTCGCACAGATGTGCATTCATAGCGGACGTGTCCGCATGCGGCATGATCAGCGCAGCAGCCTCGGCGCGTTCGGGACAAACCGCGCCGAAGATATAGCCCGACGTATAACGTGTATCACGCGGCGCACGCGGCCGGGTTCCCCGTTCGGCCCATATACGTGTCAGCGTCCCTTGCTAACCCACACGGGCTTCGTCCTGAAACCAAATCTCCAATGATTTGCCGCAGGCCGTTTTGGGCAGAACGGCCGCTACCTCTGCAGCGAAGTTTTTTTAAACGCATCCTGCGCATCCGGGTCGGATTTCGGATGCTGCGGGCGCACAGACAAGCGTCGAAAACCAAGTTTTACCAGTTGTTTGCCAACGGTCCGCTCATGCATGACAACGCCAAAGTGCTCCTCAATCTTGCGCTTGAGGTCAATGCGCCGCCAGCGCACCACGCCGTCCGTTTCGGGATCCGGCCCCTCACGCACAAGCGATGCCAACTCCGCCTTCTGTGCCACGCTGAGCAGGGGTTGCCGTCCTGGTGAACGCCGGTTCGAGAGACCCTCAATCCCCGCGTCATCGTAACGGTGCACCCAGTCACGCAACGTCTGGCGATCCATCCCGCAGTTCTCGGCCGCCGTCTTGCGGTCAGTGCCGTCCAAAATCAACGCAATCGCCAGCATCCGTCGGGCCGCTTTCGCGTCCCTGCACGCCGCTGCGGCGCGCCGAAGATCGCAGGCCGACTTGTCCGTTCGCATAATCTCTACTGTCATTAATACCTCCTATGATGATGACTACTGAATCACTTCAAATTCCCCGTGGAAAGGTAACTGCCCAGGTACCCTAAGGAATAATTCTCTTGCCTGAGGAATCCCGATGTGATTCATTAAGATTATGATTTTTTCAAACGCCCCCAAAGGTTATGTTTCCGTTGAGGCTTATGAAGAGCTGAAGCAGAAGAATGCACAAACGATAGCCCTGCTTGTGGCTCGCATTGAAGACCTTGAGCGTCGCCTCAGCTTGAACAGCAGCAACAGTAGCAAGCCGCCTTCAAGCGACGGCCTAAAGATGCCCAAGGCTGAACCCAGAACCAAAAGCCTGCGGAGAAAATCCGGTAAAAAGTCAGGCGGGCAGAAAGGCCACAAGGGAAGCACCCTGTGCCAAACGGCAGATCCCGATCATGTTGAAGATCACTTTCCTTCTGTCTGCGGGCAATGTGGCACACCGCTGTCGCCATCAATGGCAGAGGATTACGCCGCACGACAGGTGTTTGACCTGCCCGAGCCACAGCCTCTGGTGACAACGGAACACAGGGCACATGTCTGCCTTTGCGGCCACTGTGGGGAAACAACCAAGGCGGCGTTTCCTCTGGAGGTGAAGGCACCCGTGCAGTACGGGCCACGCATCGCCGGAGTGGCAACATATCTCCAATGCGCCCATTTCCTGCCGGAAGACAGACTGGCGCAAATAATGGCCGATTTGTTCAATGCCCCTTTGGTTCCTGCCACTGTGGCCGCCATGAACCGCAAAGCATCAGAGCGGCTCAAGGGGGTTGCTTCTCACCTGCAGGATGTGATCGCCCAACAGGTCCACGTCAAACATCTTGACGAGACGGGTTTCCGGATTACGGGGTGCCTGCAATGGCTTCACGTTGCCTGTACACCGCTTCTGGCTTTCTACCGGGTCAGCAGCAAACGCGGTAATCTGTTATCCAATCTCACGGGCTGTATCGTGCATGATCATTGGCAGCCCTACTTCACGCTGGATGGTGTTACCCATGCGTTGTGCAATGCACACCATTTACGGGAACTGCAAGCGTTGGTCGAAATCGAACAGGAAGATTGGGCTGGTCAGATGCAAAGGCTACTGCGGCGTGCGCACCATGTCACACAGGCCGCGCGGGATAAGGGCGTGGCGGTTTCAACACCGCTTGTTGCGCTTATCAATCGGCGATACGACAGGATCATCACCGCAGCATTGGATTTCCATGAGGAATTGCCTCCACTCGTGCCGCCAAAACCCGGAAGACGGGGGCGCAAGAAGCAGCGGACAGGACATAATCTGGCGTTACGATTACGCGATCGCAAGGAAGGCACCCTACGCTTTCTGACAGATCCCGACGTACCCTTCACAAACAACGAAGCTGAACGCGACCTGCGGATGATGAAGTTACGCCAGAAAATATCGGGAGGGTTCAGGTCTGAACAAGGTGCAGAGGATTTTGCCACCCTGCGCAGCGTCATCACAACGGCGAGAAAACAAGGATGGAACATCATCGAAACACTGATGATGCCTGCCGATCAGATTATTGCAAAACTGAAATACGCTTAAAAACAACCTGGGCAGTTACGTGGAAAGCACAAAGTGTCAAATCCTTGGGCCGTTGGTATTATTGAAGCGAAAGCAGCCCAATCGTCCAAAGCCACCTTGAATGTTGACCTGAGGCAGATGGTGGAAGAACAACGGGTGGTGCTGGGCATTCATGAGGTGTATGGCGCGGTCTATCGCCAGTTGTCGTTCGATACCCTGTTGCCGCAAAAGAAGTATCGTGCCTCCACAGAAGCCCTGTTCCATTGTGTGATGGCACGCATTGCCAATCCTAAAAGTAAGCGCGGCAGTGTGCAGCAGCTGGAGCAGGACTTTGGCGTTTCTTTGTCCTTAGAGAAAGTTTATCGGATGATGGATCAGCTGGACGATAACACCATCAGCCGGCTGCAAGCGATGACCTGTGAAGGCACGCGATCCTTGTTATCTGGTGCGTTGGATGTGTTGTTTTTTGACTGTACGACGCTCTATTTTGAGTCTTTCAAGGAAGACGAATTAAAACAAAATGGCTACAGCAAGGACTGTAAATTTAATCAGCCCCAGGTATTGCTGGCTTTGCTGGTCACCCGCGAAGGTCTGCCGGTCGGCTACGAAGTGTTCCCTGGTGCTACTTTCGAGGGTCATAGCCTAATCAGCGTTTTGCAGACGATGCAAGCGCGCTATGATGTCCGGAAAATGATCTTTGTCGCTGATCGAGGCATGCTGAATGAAGACAATCTAAGCGCCCTGGATGAGGCGGGTGCTTATTACATCGTCGGGGCGAAACTAAAACAATTGCCCGCTGCACTACAAACCAGGGTATTGGATAAGTCGGCTTATCAGCCGCTTGGCAAAGACGGATCAAGCGCAGCCGAGCTGACGCACAAGAAGAGACGGCTCATTGTCTCGCATTGTCCAAAGCGTGCGGATAAAGATCAACATGACCGACAAAAAGCAGTCGATCGGCTCATCAAGAAAATCGGTAAAAGCCAGAATCCCAAGAGCTTATTAAATAACTACGGCTATAAAAAGTTTCTGATTATCAAGGGAAAAAACCACCTGACTTCGACGGTTCACACTCATAACTCATTGATTTATAAGGAAACACAAAAATACCTAGGCACTACAAATGCCCAGATATTGAAGGATTATATCAATCAGTACAGTGGGTAAGCTGTGGTAATCGCTTTCAATCCCATCACAGCATAGATTTTTTTTGCTTCTGGATTGATTTGAGCAGGCATGACATAACGCTGTTTGGTGCGCTTGTGTTTGAACACGCTGTGTTGCACATGAATCAAGGCATTACGGATAACAGCAGGGGATAAGGCTTTATGTTGTAGCTTGATTCGATACATTAGCTGTCTGATGCAGGTGAAAGCCATGAACGAAATAGCAATGTGGGCACGCACCCTGGAAGGTGTCCAGTGGTAGATAGGGCGTACTTTTAAGTCATGTTTAGTGATGCGGAAACTTTCTTCAACCTGCCATAAGCCGCGATAGTGTGATAACACTTCTTGGTGCGGCGTATCGGGCAAATTGGTCATCACCCCATGCAAGCCGTCCCAGCGGCTTTCGGCATCAATTTTATTCTGGTTGATGCTCAGGCTGGTTTTTTCCCTTGATAATCAGAAAGATAAACAAAAAGATAATCAGAAACTTTTTATAGCCGTAGTTATTTAATAAGCTCTTGGGATTCTGGCTTTTACCTATTTTCTTGATGAGCCGATCGACTGCCTTTTGTCGGTCATGTTGATCTTTATCCGCACGCTTTGGACAATGCGAGACAATGAGCCGTCTCTTCTTGTGCGTCAGCTCGGCGACGCTTGACCCGCCTTTGCCAAGTGCCTGATAAGCTGATTTATCCAATACTTTGGTTTGTAATGCAGCGGGCAATTGTTTTAGTTTCGCCCCGACAATGTAATAAGCACCAGCCTCATCCAGGGCGCTTAGATTGTCTTCATTCAGCATGCCCCGATCAGCGACAAAGATCATTTTCCTAACATCATAGCGCGCTTGCATAGTCTGCAAAACGCTGATCAGGCTATGACCCTCGAAAGTAGCACCAGGAAACACTTCGTAGCCGACCGGCAGACCTTCTCGGGTGACCAGTAAAGCCAGCAATACTTGCGGCTGATTGACCTGTGTCTGATTAACTTGACAGTCCTTGCTGTAGCCATTTTGTTTTAATTCGTCTTCCTTGAAAGACTCAAAATACAGTGTCGTACAGTCAAAAAACAACACATCCAACGCACCAGGTAACAAGGATCGCGTACCTTCACAGGTCATCGCTTGTAGCCGACTGATGGTGTCATCGTCCAGCTGATCCATCATCCGATAAACTTTCTCTAAGGACAAAGAAACGCCAAAGTCCTGCTCAAGCTGCTGCACACTGCCACGCTTACTTTTAGGGTTGGCAATGCGTGCCATCACGCAATGGAACAGGGCTTCATGGGAAGCACGATACCGCCTCTGCGACAACAGGGTATCGAATGATAACTGGCGATAGACCTCGCCATACACTTCATGGATGCCCAGCACCACCCGCTGTTCTTCCACCATCTGCCTCAGATCAACATTCAAGGTGGCTTTAGACGCTTTGGCTGCTTTCGCTTCAATCATCTGTTTGGCAACCGTCTCAGGCGGAAACAGGCTGGGCTGATGCTGGGCTTCAAGCTTCGCCTTGACGACTTCGGCCAGCTCTTTCAATCGCACTAACTCATCGTCATCCATGGCAATGCCGATATAACGGACAATCTTTTGCTTGACCTTATCGCCGACGCGCACAGATGAAACAATCTGAACCGATTGTCTTGGGCTATTGGGTGTCGATTTAACGCGAACAAACATGGGGTGAGCTTACACTGTGCCATCGCCTAAGCCAACACAAATATTTAGATAGGCACTACAAATCGATCTCAACAGAAGACCCCCGTATTGACTGGGCTGTAGGCGATCTGCGTGGGGTGGACCGTCGAAGTCAGGAAGAAAATCGGTAAAAGCCAGAATCCCAAGAGCTTATTAAATAACTACGGCTATAAAAAGTTTCTGATTATCAAGGGAAAAAACCAGCCTGAGCATCAACCAGGATAAAATTGATGCCGAAAGCCGCTGGGACGGCTTGCATGGGGTGATCACCAATTTGCCCGATACGCCGCACCAGGAAGTGCTATCACACTATCGCGGCTTATGGCAGATTGAAGAAAGTTTCCGCATTACCAAACACGACTTAAAAGTACGCCCCATCTACCATTGGACACCCTCAAGAGTGCGTGCCCACATTGCTATTTCGTCCATGGGCTTTGTTGTACCCGGCACCTGATGTATCGAATCAAGCTACAACACAAAGCCTTATCCCCTGCCGTTATCCGTAATGCCTTGATTCATGTGCAACACAGCGTGTTCAAACACAAGCGCACCAAGAAAAGCTATGTCATGCCTGCTCAAATCAATCCAGAAGCAAAAAAATCTATGCTGTGATGGGATTGAAAGCGACTACCGCAGCTTACCCACTGTACTAATTGACATAATCCTTCAATATCTGGGCATTTGTAGTGCCTAGATATTTTTGTGTTTCCTTATAAATTAATAGTTTATGAATATGAACCGTCGAAGTCAGGTTTGAATTTCGCGCTCCTTATGCTGCGCTATTCCGGGGTCGGTTTTAACTCTGTATCATTCATTATGGCGGCTTGCCCTCCACCGATTCGATAGCGTCTTAAACTTTAGCTCAGGCTGATCGCCGTTTATACTAAATTTTTGTTATTCCGGTAATATCGATACCGCCGTTCAGGTTCTAGGTTAAGTTCGGACCTGCCATTACCAGGCTTTTCCCGGCATCCGTGTCTTCAAATTTTTTAAAGTTCTCGATGAACAGCCCTGCAAGCTCTCTTGCCTTGGTGTCCCATTCATCATTTTTGGCATAGGTATCCCGAGGATCAAGTATGGCTGTATCAACACCGTTTAGTTTTGTCGGAATGGACAAATTGAAATAAGGCAAATCCCTAAACTCTGCTGATTCTATGTCGCCATTTAAAATTGCGTCGATTATGCCGCGAGTGTCCTTGATAGAAATTCGTCTGCCGGTACCGTTCCAGCCCGTATTGACAAGATACGCCTGCGCACCCGCTAGCTCCATTTTCTTTACCAGTTCCGCAGCATATTTTGTTGGGTGCAGGCTCAAAAAGGCGGCTCCAAAACATGCCGAAAAAGTCGGCATTGGAGAATCGATGCCGCGCTCTGTGCCCGCCAGTTTTGCGGTAAAGCCGGATAAGAAGTGGTATTTGGTCTGCTCAGGCGTTAACCGGCTCACCGGCGGCAGTACGCCAAATGCATCCGCCGAAAGAAAAATAACCTTGTTCGCATGTCCGCCTTTTGAAACGGGTTTAACGATATTATCAATATGATAGATCGGATAGGAGACCCGCGTATTCTGGGTCTTCGATCCGTCTTCATAATCAATAACGCCGCTGGCGCTGACGGTTACATTTTCCAGCAATGCGTCTCTGCGAATGGCTCGATAAATATCCGGCTCGGATTCTTCACTAAGATCGATCGTCTTCGCATAACAGCCTCCTTCGAAATTAAACACACCCTCATCATCCCAGCCATGCTCATCGTCACCGATGAGCTTTCGCTTCGGGTCTGTAGACAAGGTTGTTTTACCCGTTCCCGACAATCCAAAGAAAATCGCGGTTTCACCTTCTTCTGAAACGTTGGCCGAGCAATGCATCGACGCCATGCCGCGCAGCGGCAAAAGATAATTCATCATCGAGAACATGCCTTTCTTCATCTCGCCGCCGTACCAGGTTCCACCAATTAACTGCATCTTTTCACTGAGATTAAAGGCAACGAAGTTCTCCGAATTCATTTCCATTTTCTGCCAGTTCGGGTTTACGGATTTAGCTCCGTTCATCACAACAAAATCCGCTTCGAACGTCTTAAGCTCCCCTTCGTTCGGGCGAATAAACATGTTTTTAACGAAATGCGCCTGCCAGGCAACCTCCATAATAAACCGTACCGAAAGCCGGCTATTGAGGTTGGCTCCACAAAACGCATCGATGACAAATAACCGTTTCCCGGAAAGCTGCGCCGTAACAATATCCTTTAGTGTCGTCCAGTTATCTTGGGAAAGCGGTTTATTATCGTTTTTTCCCTGATCTGACCACCAGAAATTCTCTCGGGTGACATCATCACGAACAATATATTTGTCAGCGGGCGAACGGCCGGTAAAGATCCCGGTATCGACAGAGATGGCACCGCTTTCGGTTAATATTCCGCGCTCATAGCCTTGCAGGCCGTCTTTGGTTTCTTCTTCGTAGAGTAAATCGTAGCTTGGGTTGTATAACAATTCCGTTGTGTTGTGAATTCCGTACGGGGATAAGTCGATAGTAGTGGTCATAAAACAGCGTTGCAGATGGGAAAATCAGCTATTTTAATGATTTTCATCAGTTTTTGTAATCATCAATTCCGCGATGCGGGGCCAGCACCTTCAAAAAAACGGGATCCTGATTTTTATCTGGCCGTAAAACGACCGGAATCCCATTAAGGATTAATTCACCCTATTAGTTCTACTGTTGGCTTGCTAAACCCATTTTCTTCCATAAAATCCGTGTTCCCTCGATTTTGCTGGTAATTCTGTCTCTATCGCGGATATTTACCATTTTTTGATCTTCTTTTTGGAGTAGAAATCATGCGCGAATGCGGCGATAAAATTCTCACCGCTGTCGCGCTTAAAGATAACGGCGTACCTCAACCCGACGTTAGAATCGCCTTCGCCGAAGATTCCGATCTTAACGCCATCGAAAAAATGCGGTTATCTTGGTGTATTAAAGTCGGCCGTGGGTTCCTCGGGCCGATTGCTTTCCAAAGTTAATGACCGTGATGCCGCTGAAACCATTGTGGAACATAAAACCGTGCTCGGCAGTTATCACCACTCTATTTTCTTTATCCAGAAATACGTCGAGAAAAAGGGTCGGGATATGCGTGCATTCGTAGTCGGGGACGATTGCATCGCGGCGATTTATCGAAGCTCTGAACACTGGATCACCAATACCGCTCGCAGCGCAACAGCGAGCAACTGTCCTGTAAGTGTCCGAGACATTCGACAAATAGGGTTGATGATCGGAATAGAACTCAAAACCAAAGCAAAACCAGTTATAGAGCCCTTAATTAACTGAAAACAACTAAGAAGCGTCTTGTTTTTTCTTGTTAGCTTTTAAATATTTTTTCTTCCTCTCTGGCCGAAAGTCGTAGACCAGGACTTTGTCGCCTTTGCGGTTTCTAAATGTTTTTTCCGGCTCCTTGCCAATCCAGTATCTAAATGTTCGATAAAACCCGGGGCGGGCATCGTCTTCAATATTCACCACCAAAAAGTCGAACAAACTCCATCTGGTCGTCAGCGTAAACGCATTCATAACCTTCGCGCTGTAGTAGTCATCCCTCTCGACCCGTGATTTCCCCAAATAGTAATCCACTATCCGGGTGTTACTGTATACCTGTGATTTTTGATACGGGCCTGTTTGCTCAGCCACCCACTGACCCGCCAGCTTCATGTGTTGTTTGGAAGATACCCGGTCAAGCCCTTCTATAGCATTACCGATCAAAATAAAACCCAGCAATGACACCAAAATGTGCTTTTTAAATCCCCGCATCGATTCGATAAGTTGCCAGATTGCGGTCAGTGCAAATGGTAAAAACAGCAAAAGCAGCAATGAAAAACTTAGCGGATACCGGTCTGTTACGATTTGTTTCACGAATACATAGCCCACTAGTACCAACAGGTTTATACCAACCACCCATTTCCACGCCCGAATCATCAGTCGGATTGATGCCTGTTCTTTATTCAGCAACGGCCGATTGCACCAGCCCCAGATTAGAACCACCAAAAAGCCGATCGTAATGACATCAACCAGATTAATCGCCAATCTCCCAATCGGCAGGAAAAACAGTATTGCTGTTCTAAGGAATTGCAATACATTGGGGTAAATACCAGAATCCAGAGAATCAACATAGCTGTCGAAGTCTTTGGCTGTTTGCATGATCATGCTATTCAGGATATGCCAGGCATTCGCCAAATCTCCATTGTAAACCCACATCAATAGGCCATATATCAGGATCGGAAGAATACCCAGAACACAAAGCAATCCTATCTTTCGCAAGCGATTGTTTACCGTCCCCCAGAGCAGATAAATGACGAACAAGCCGTACAGATAAACCAGTCCTTCTATTCTGTATGCGGTTGCCAACAGCCCCAACATCACAAACCCGATAAAATTCGCCCTCGTTGGGTTATTGAGTTGCTTAACGAAGAAAACGACCATCCATAAGAAGCAGGCAAGATAGGGAATATCACGAATGATCATGGACTGGACTTCGTTCATCCCCGGATAAAAGACGTAGACCAGTGCCGCGATATTTACCTGAATGCGGCTGGCCCCAAAAAATTGAACAAGCCGGACGAAAGCGAAGCCCGCGACAATTCGCATAATCGTATTAAACAATACTGCTGAGTACTCTGCCGCGAATCCGGTAATGTAACTAATCGCCGCTACCGATAGCGAATACAGCGGCCATTTGTAGGCATTAAATCCCTCGACAATATTTCCCTTTAAAAATGATTCGCTGGCAAGAACGTATTTCACGCCATCTGAATTGATGACCGGATCGATAAATCGACACCATATTGAAACTGCAATACTACCAATGACGACACACCAGTAGCTCCATTTTAATGAAACAGGCTGAGAAATCTGGGCATTCATTCTATTTTTTATATTGTCGGGATTCCGCGTGATACGAATAGCGTGTTATTTTAACGCAAGCCTTTGTCAAGTTTGATTCAAATTTCGACCCTCGCCCGGATTTCTATTTTAACCCGCTTGAACCAGCCAGATTGCTGTGACACTATTCACCCGAATGCGGAGAATTTAAGACATGACCGAAAAGTACAAAATACAGCAATCACTATCCTCTGGCAAAGACAGTGCGATGACAAGATACATGGATCTGGTGTTCGGCAGACGTCGCATCGGCGGACTGTTACTTTATGAATTTGTCATGTTGGTTGCCGGCAAACGTAGTGGTGTACTGGGTTTGCTGCTTCGCAAGATTATGTACCCGTGGATTCTAAAATCCGTCGGCAGTAATGTCGTCTTCGGTTCCGGTATTACCTTACGTCACCCACATAAAATTTCTATTTCCGACTGTGTGGTTATCGACGACAATGTCATGCTTGATGCCAAGGGGGAAGACAACACTGGTATTAATATTGACAAAGGGGTATTCGTTGGAAGAAACACGATTCTGAGCTGCAAGGACGGAGATATTTCTCTCGCCGAGAACGCGAACCTTGGTTTCAATTGTTTGTTAACCAGCACCAATTCTATTCGAATTGGAAAAGACAACATTATCGCTGCGTATAGCTATATTCTGGGCGGCGGTAATTACGCAATTGACGGTATCGACACGCCGATTCGGGAAAACTATGACTATCAGGGCCGTGGCGGTGCCGAGACAATGGATAATGTGTGGATTGGTGCCCATGTGACGGTTATGGACGGCGTTACCATCGGCGAAGGCTGCGTGGTCGGCGCAGGATCAGTTGTATCGAAGAGTCTTGAGAAAAACACTGTCGCTGCCGGTACGCCAGCTAAAGTCATTCGAGCGCGGAAACCTTAGTTTTCCTGACTTCGACGGTCAACCCTCATAAGTCATTGATTTATAAAGAAACACAAAAATACCTAGGCACTACAAATGCCCAGATATTGAAGAATTATGTCAATTAGTACAGTGGGTAAGCTGTGGTCGTCGCTTTTAATCCCATCACAGCATAGATTTTTTTGCTTCTGGATTGATTTGAGCAGGCATGACATAGCTTTTCTTGGTGCGCTTGTGTTTGAATACACTATGTTGCACATGAATCAAGGCATTACGAATAACTTCAGGGGATAAGGCTTTATGTTGCAGCTTGATTCGATACATCAGCTGTCTGATACAGGCAAAAGCCATGAACGAAATAGCAATGTGGGCACGCACCCTGGAAGGTGTCCAGTGGTAGATAGGGCGTACTTTCAAGTCGTGCTTGGTGATGCGAAAACTCTCCTCGACCTGCCATAAGCCACGATAGTGTGATAGCACTTCCTGATGCGGCGTATCGGGCAAATTGGTGATGACCCCATGCAGTCCGTCCCAGCGGCTTTCGGCATCAATTTTATCCTGGTTGATACTCAGGCTGGTTTTTTTCCTTGATAATCAGAAAGATAAACAAAAAGATAATCAGAAACTTTTTATAGCCGTAGTTATTTAATAAGTCCTTAGGATTCTGGCTTTTACCGATTTTCTTGATGAGCCGATCGACTGCCTTTTGCCGGTCATGTTGATCTTTATCCGCACGTTTTGGACAATGTGAGACAATGAGCCGTCTCTTCTTATGCGTCAGCTCGGCGACGCTTGATGCGCCTTTGCCAAGTGCCTGATAAGCTGATTTATCCAATACTTTGGTTTGTAGTGCACTTGGTAATTGTTTTAGTTTCGCCCCGACAATGTAATAAGCGCCCGCCTCATCCAGGGCGCTTAGATTGTCTTCATTCAGCATGCCTCGGTCAGCGACAAAGATCATTTTCCTAACATCATAGCGCGCCTGCAACTCCTTCAAAACGCTGATCAGGCTATGACCCTCAAAAGTAGCACCGGGGAACACTTCGTAGCCGACCGGCAGGCCTTCATGGGTGACCAGCAAAGCCAGCAATACCTGGGGCTGATTAAATTTACAGTCCTTGCTGTAGCCATTTTGTTTTAATTCGTCTTCCTTGAAAGACTCAAAATACAGTGTCGTACAATCAAAAAACAACACATCAAGGGCACCAGGCAACAAGGATCGCGTACCTTCACAGGTCATCGCTTGCAGCCGGCTGATGGTGTTATCGTCAAGCTGATCCATCATCCGATAAACTTTCTCTAAGGACAAAGAAACGCCAAAGTCCTGCTCCAGCTGCTGCACACTGCCGCGCTTACTTTTAGGATTGGCAATGCGTGCCATCACACAATGAAACAGTGCTTCTGTGGAGGCACGATACTTCTTTTGCGGCAACAGGGTATCGAACGACAACTGGCGATAGACCGCGCCATACACCTCATGGATGCCCAGCACCACACGTTGTTCTTCCACCATCTGCCTCAGATCAACATTCAAGGTGGCTTTAGACGCTTGGGCTGCTTTCGCTTCAATAACTTGTTTGGCGACCGCCTCAGGCGGAAACAAACCGGGCTGGTGTTGGGCTTCAAGCTTCGCCTTGACGACTTCGGCCAGCGCTTTCAATCGCACTAACTCCTCGTCATCCATGGCAATGCCGATATAACGGACAATCTTTTGCTTGACCTTATCGCCGACGCGCACAGATGAAACAATCTGAACCGATTGTCTTGGGCTATTGGGTGTAGATTTAACGCGAACAAACATGGGGTGAGCTTACACTGTGCCATCGCCTAAGCCAACACAAATATTTAGATAGGCACTACAAATCGATCTCAACAGAAGACCCCCGTATTTACTGGGCTGTAGGCGATCTGCGTGGGGTGGACCGTCGAAGTCAGGGATAATGTGTGGATTGGTGCCCATGTGACGGTTATGGACGGCGTTACCATCGGCGAAGGCTGCGTGGTCGGCGCAGGATCAGTTGTATCGAAGAGTCTTGAGAAAAACACTGTCGCTGCCGGTACGCCAGCTAAAGTCATTCGAGCGCGGAAACCTTAGTTTTACTGTAAAACATCGACACGGGCAGTAGTTACAGTTCGCGAGCGAGTTGTGCTCCCTGGGAAATTGCGCGTTGTGCATCAAGCTCGCCGGCTTTCAGCGCTCCGCCAATGCAGTGTAGTCTGGCGCTGGTATTACTTGTCTTGAGCCGGTTGAACAGCGTTCGATCTTCTATTTGACCCGCACAAAGTATTATATTGTCAGCTTCGATAAAACGCGTATTATTTGCAATTGTTATCCAGACCCCATTGCTTTCTATGCGGTCGTATTGAACGCCGGGAATCATCTCTACACCCTGTTTCTGTAAGTGTAGCCGATGCGACCAGCCTGTTGTTTTACCCAGCGTTTTTCCCAACGCCTGCTCTCGACGCTGCATTAGCGTTACCTGCCGCCCGGGTTCCTGATCTACCGCCGCCAATAATCCACCACGGGCTTCAAAGGATGGATCTACGCCCCACGTCCTTAACCATTTTTCGGCGGCTTCTGTTTCGGTGGCGCTGGTGTCCGAACCGAGAACGTAGGTAGCCACATCAAACCCGATACCGCCCGCACCAACGATAACGACTTTGCTGCCAATATCGACACGGCCTTTGAGAACATCGACATAACCCGATACTATGGGTAGATCGATCCCTTCAATTTCCGGGATGCGGGGGACAATACCCGTGCACAAAACTATTTCGTCGAACTCTGAAAGCAACCCAAATTCCTGCAAATTAGCACCCGAAATGTCGGTGTTAAGATGCTGATTGACATTGTATTTTTCCAGCATTGCACGAAAATAGTCATTGGTTTTTTGATACACCCGTTTGCCGGGTATTTCCCGCGCCAGCGTAAACTGACCTCCAATCTCTGAGTCTCTTTCGAACAGGCTAACACGGTGGCTCCGTTTGGCGGATTCCGTCGCGATACTCAAACCCGCTGGACCCGCACCAACCACAGCGATATTTTTAGGTCGGGTGGTTATAACAAGTCTGGTCTGATCCTCGTTTACAGCCTTCGGATTCACCAGACATGAGGCAATGTCGCCGCTAAAAATCTGATCCAGGCAAGCCTGATTACAGGCAATACAGGTGTTGATTTCTTCGCTGCGATGCTCACGTGCTTTTTGCGTAAATTGCGGATCCGCCAGAAACGGTCGTGCCATAGAAACCAGATCACAAACCCCCTGACCTAGTAACGCATCGGCCTGCTCCGGCGAATTAATCCGGTTTGTCGCGACAACGGGAATAACAACCGCGTTCTTCAATTTTGCAATGGCTTGAACAAATGCACCCGGCGGCACTGCGCTGGCGATTGTGGGTATTCTGGCCTCGTGCCAGCCAATCCCGCAATTTAGTATGGTTGCTCCCGCTTTTTCAATGGCTTTTGCAAGCTCTGCTATTTCCCGCCAGTCTGACCCTTGTTCAACCAGATCAACCACCGACAAACGATAAATCACGATAAATTCTTCGCCAACGGCTTTGCGCGTCTGGGATACAATTTCAGTTGGTAATCGTATTCGGTTTTCATAGCTGCCGCCCCAACTGTCGTGGCGTTGGTTGGTTCTTTCACAAATAAACTGATTGATGAAATAACCCTCCGAGCCCATTATTTCTACGCCGTCATAGCCCGCCTCCTTTGCCAGCACAGCGCATCGAACAAAATCTTCGATTTCCTGTTCTACCTGTTGTTCAGACAACTCTCGTGGCGTAAAGCGATTAATCGATGCTTTTATAGACGAAGCGGAAACGATCTGGTCGTGTTTTCCGTATCGACCGGCGTGTAATATTTGCATACATATTTTTCCCTTCTCATTATGCACAGCGTTGGTAATCAATCGGTGCGGTGCCACTTCTGTAAAATGGGTTAGCCTTCCCGCCTCGACATCCAGTAATCCGTGAAGGTTGGGACTAATGCCGCCGGTAACTAATAGCCCTGGTCCTCCGTTTTTCGCCCTTTCCCGAAAATAGCTGGCCAGCCTGTCGTATTCTCCGGGATGATCCTCAAGGCCGGTATGCATGGAGCCCATGATCAGCCTGTTTTCCAACGTAGTAAAGCCAAGCTCGAGAGGATTGAAAAGGTTTTTAAAGTGCATTTGTTTATTACCGGGTTTTGTGAACCGAGTGTATTTCAATTTTCCAGCGAACAGGACGCGGGCACATACGAGAACTTGACTTAAGCGTACAGCTGTCGATGATAATTTTTTGAAAAAAGTCTAAAATGAGTTCTTAAGCTGTGGATAATTTTGAGTTGGCGCTATAGACTCCATAGCGTGGGATAAAAACGGATGAGACGACGTGTAGTCGTATACAAGGTAAGTTGACAATACTTTTATTTCCAGTTGCGAGCTAAATTTGAACAATCCAAAGATATGGGATACCTGTCTGTTGACGTTACGTTCTACCCTGAACGCCGCCGACGTCGAAACGTGGCTAATGCCGTTGCATTGCCACCAGTCCGGGCCCATTTTAAAGCTCCTGGCACCTAACCGCTATGTGTTAAATCATATTCGGGCTAACCTGCTTGATATCATCGAAAAAACGGTAAAGGCGGAGAGTTCGGGTATTACCGAAGTACGAATCGAAATCGGCAGTTACGACATCAATGCTGACCAATCCGCAACGCTAAACCGTACTGCCTCCGGGAGCAGCAACAACCCTGCCGGCGATTCCGCAAGGCCCTATTGCGGCGGCATACTGAATGATAACCATACCTTTGATGCTCACGTCGAGGGTAAATCGAATCAACTGGCTCGTGCCGCGGCAACCCAGGTTGGCACTAATCCGGGGGCCGCTTTTAATCCTTTGTTTATTTACGGCGGTGTCGGTTTAGGTAAAACGCATTTAATGCAGGCAGTGGGTCATTTAATCCGTCAGAATAATCCCGCCAGCAAAGTTTTCTATGCTAATTCCGAGCTATTTGTGAATGACATGGTGAAGGCGCTCAAGACTAATACGATGAACGAGTTTAAACGTTATTATCGATCTCGTGACGCGCTATTGATTGACGACATTCAATTCTTTGCCAAAAAAACCCAGTCCCAAGAAGAGTTTTTCCATACCTTTAATGCGCTACTGGAAGGCCAACGACAGATCATCATTACCAGCGACCGTATTCCCAGAGCCATCAACCACCTTGAAGAAAGACTCATATCCCGGTTTGGCAGCGGTCTCACCGTCAGCATTGACCCACCAGAGCTTGAGACTCGGGTGGCAATATTGAAAAAGAAAGCCCTCGAACGCGGTGTAGAACTGCCGGATGATGTTGCATTTTTCGTCGCCAATGCGGTGAGGTCGAATGTCCGGGCACTGCAAGGAGCGCTTAATCAGATTCTGGCGAACGCGGAATATATCGGCAGGCAACCTGATATTGAGATGGCTCGTGAAGCGTTACGGGACATGTTGATTTATCAGGAAAAACAACTCAGCATCGATAATATTCAGCAAACCGTAGCGGAATATTACAAAATTCGGGTCGCCGACCTGCTATCCAAAAAACGTACTCGGGAAGTCACGCGCCCCAGACAAATTGCCATGGCCTTTACCAAGGAATATACCAATATGAGCCTGCCGCAAATCGGCGACCGGTTTGGCGGTCGTGATCACACCACGGTAATCCACGCCTGCAAAAAAGTAGAAGAGCTCATCAAAACAGATTTAAAAACAAAGGAAGATCACCGAAATCTCCAGCGACTGTTTGGTGGATAGGGTTCAGCCTATCGCGCTTAAAGAGCAATTCCGTGTTTGTCAACTTTTTTGCGCTACCAAAATTTCGCGCTTGTTATTGACCGGCGGCTCTTTGCCCTAAGCGGTCATTGGGGGTAATAAAAAAACCGGCGGATTTAACGCCGGGCTGTTGTAAAACCACTAAATATTTGAAATTAGCTTAATGGCTTGATCCAATATACCGGCCTCATTAATCCAAACTCTGCATAGCAGGACCCACTGGAAAAGTACTAGGTGGCACCGTTCGCAGTCGGTTCATCGAACATTACCTATTGCTCGCATTTCATATCGACGGTCTTTTGTTATTTGGCTGGTAGCCTGTTCACAGCTTAAAATGCAGCTGGATTTATCGTAGCTGTTGGCATTCGCCATATTGGCTCAGTCACGGTAAATGTCTAAGCCTGTTTCCTCACTCCAACGGTAGATTTTACTGTTTGGAATATCACTAAAGATAATATGATGCTCTGCGGGATGCCATACCGGGCCTCGGTCGTGTATATCTAAAGGACTGCGATTGTTAATAATTCTGTATACAAATTGTTAGCAAAACGCGTTCCTGACTTCGACGGTCCACCCCACGCAGATCGCCTACAGCCCAGTCAATACGGGGGTCTTCTGTTGAGATCGATTTGTAGTGCCTATCTAAATATTTGTGTTGGCTTAGGCGATGGCACAGTGTAAGCTCACCCCATGTTTGTTCGCGTTAAATCGACACCCAATAGCCCAAGACAATCGGTTCAGATTGTCTCATCTGTGCGCGTCGGCGATAAGGTCAAGCAAAAGATTGTCCGTTATATCGGCATTGCCATGGATGACGATGAGTTAGTGCGATTGAAAGCGCTGGCCGAAGTCGTCAAGGCGAAGCTTGAAGCCCAACACCAGCCCGGTTTGTTTCCGCCTGAGGCGGTCGCCAAACAAGTTATTGAAGCGAAAGCAGCCAAAGCGTCTAAAGCCACCTTGAATGTTGATCTGAGGCAGATGGTGGAAGAACAGCGGGTGGTGCTGGGCATCCATGAAGTGTATGGCGAGGTCTATCGCCAGTTATCATTCGATACCCTGTTGTCGCAAAAACGGTATCGCGCCTCCCATGAAGCCCTGTTCCATTGCGTAATGGCACGTATTGCTAACCCTAAAAGTAAGCGCGGCAGTGTGCAGCAGCTGGAGCAGGACTTTGGCGTTTCTTTGTCCTTAGAGAAAGTTTATCGGATGATGGATCAGCTGGACGATAACACCATCAGCCGGCTGCAAGCGATGACCTGTGAAGGCACGCGATCCTTGTTATCTGGTGCGTTGGATGTGTTGTTTTTTGACTGTACGACGCTCTATTTTGAGTCTTTCAAGGAAGACGAATTAAAACAAAATGGCTACAGCAAGGACTGTAAATTTAATCAGCCCCAGGTATTGCTGGCTTTGCTGGTCACCCGCGAAGGTCTGCCGGTCGGCTACGAAGTGTTCCCTGGTGCTACTTTCGAGGGTCATAGCCTAATCAGCGTTTTGCAGACGATGCAAGCGCGCTATGATGTCCGGAAAATGATCTTTGTCGCTGATCGAGGCATGCTGAATGAAGACAATCTAAGCGCCCTGGATGAGGCGGGTGCTTATTACATCGTCGGGGCGAAACTAAAACAATTGCCCGCTGCACTACAAACCAGGGTATTGGATAAGTCGGCTTATCAGCCGCTTGGCAAAGACGGATCAAGCGCAGCCGAGCTGACACACAAGAAGAGACGACTCATTGTCTCACATTGTCCAAAGCGTGCGGATAAAGATCAACATGACCGACAAAAGGCAGTCGATCGGCTCATCAAGAAAATCGGCAAAAGCCAGAACCCCAAGAGCTTATTAAATAACTACGGCTATAAAAAGTTTCTGATTATCTTTTTGTTTATCTTTCTGATTATCAAGGGAAAAAACCAGCCTGAGCATCAACCAAGATAAAATTGATGCCGAAAGCCGCTGGGACGGCTTGCATGGGGTGATTACCAATTTGCCCGATACGCCGCACCAGGAAGTACTATCACACTATCGCGGCTTATGGCAGGTTGAGGAGAGTTTTCGCATCACCAAGCACGACTTGAAAGTACGCCCTATCTACCACTGGACACCCTCAAGAGTGCGCGCCCACATTGCCATTTCGTTCATGGCTTTTGCCTGCATCAGACAGCTAATGTATCGAATCAAGCTACAACACAAAGCCTTATCCCCTGAAGTTATTCGTAATGCCTTAATTCATGTGCAACATAGTGTGTTCAAACACAAGCGCACCAAACAGCGTTATGTCATGCCTTCTCAAATCAATCCAGAAGCAAAAAAAATCTATGCTGTGATGGGATTGAAAGCGATTACCACAGCTTACCCACTGTACTGATTGATATAATCCTTCAATATCTGGGCATTTGTAGTGCCTAGGTATTTTTATGTTTCCTTATAAATCAATGAGTTATGAGTGTGAACCGTCGAAGTCAGGAGTGGATAACTGGCTGGCGAGCTAAATTAGCATAACCAGCCGGTTGTGCAAAAAAGGCTGAACAGGGTTTCAGCCTTTTTTATGGCTGGATTTTCAGGAGCACAGTTTCATGCTGTGCAGTCCGAGTCGATAAGACAATTTTAAAGTGACTGGTTCGAGTCTTGTTTTCGGACAAAATGATCAGTCGGTCTGTGTATATCGCGCGCGCAAGACTTTTTTATCCAGTTTACCGACACTGGTTTTGTCAATCGCTTCGACGAATTCGATTCGCTCTGGAATAGCCCATTTGGGCAGTGTGCCAGTGTTCACTTGATCTGTTACGGCTTGCCGGATTGTGGTTGCACTGTCTTTTTGATTTGAATCATCGTCAATAGAAACGACGAGAAGAGGCCGTTCCCCCCACTTTTCATCTGCAATGCCAATAGCCGCGACTTCGACGACACAAGCGCATTGGGATACGATATTTTCAAGTTCAAGGGAAGAAAGCCATTCACCGCCGGATTTGATAACGTCTTTCATGCGGTCGGTAATCATCAATGAACCGGTTTCGTCGATGTATCCCACATCACCCGTGTGCATATAGCCGCCTTGCCACAAGGATTCCGACCCATCCGCATTGCCCGCATAACCCTGGGTGAGCCACGGCGTGCGCACCACCACTTCACCAGTGGCTGTACCGCCTCGTGCGATATCATTCATATTTTCATCAACGACGCGCAAATCAACCAGGGCTACCGGTTTGCCGGTTTTTCCTCTTGCCGACAGCATTTCGCTATCCGTACTTTGATGATCGATCATTGATGTGTCGGCAACGGTAAGCAATGGGCAGGTTTCCGACATGCCATAGGCGGCAACAACCTGAATGCCTTTGTCAACGCAAACCTGTGAAAGGCCCTGGGGCAGGGCTGAACCGCCGATGATGACTTTCAATGCTGACAGATCAGCTTCATCTGCCTGCGGACAGGACAGCAGCATATTCATAATGGTTGGCACACAGTGCGAGAACGTAACTTTTTCTGTCGTAATGGACTGCACCAGTTTTGCCGGGACATATCGTCCGGGATACACTTGTTTTAAGCCAATCATGGTGGCAGCGTACGGCATTCCCCATGCGTGAACATGAAACAGGGGGGTCATGGGCATGTATACATCCTGTTTGTGTAAACGAACCGCTTCAGGTAGCGGCGACAGTCCGGTAATCAAGCCCATGGTATGAACGACCAACTGCCGATGGCTGTAATAAACCCCTTTGGGATCACCCGTTGTGCCGGTGGTATAAAACGTTGTGGCGATGGTGGATTCATCAAAATCACGGAATACATATTCACCACTTTGTTGTGACAAAAGCGCATCGTAGTCCGCCTCAAAATCATCCGGTAGGTCACCAGGATCATCACCAGGCTCATCACGAATCAGGATCAGCTTTAGCGGTCGTTCAATTCGGGAGTGAATTTGTTGAAGAAGCGGTAAAAAATCAACGTGGACGAGAATAACGTCATCCTCAGCGCGATTGATCGTATAGAGTAATTGTTCTGGCGACAGGTGAATATTGATCGTATGAAGAATCGCACCCATCATTGGAACCGCGAAGAAGCACTCCAGATATCGATGACAATCCCAGTTCATCACGGCAACGGTATCACCGAATTTCACGCCGAGTGATTCCAGTCCCTGGGCAAGTTTACTGATTCGGGTTTTCAGCGTCCGGTAATCATAACGCACCGTACCGCTGACGATTTCCTGGTCCGCAGAAGTCAGCATACACGAATGCAGCAACTGCTTGATGATCAGTGGGTAAGCGTAGGCTGAGGAAGCAGGTGTTTTGGACATGGTCGTTTTTATACAAAGAACGTTTTAAGCAATACAGATTGTAGGATATCACAATTATTGGCCGAATTTCATGGCCGGCATTTAGCGTTTGGATGTATCATCTATTAAATCAATCCAATTCCAAACTCGGATGCTTACAGAATCGCAAACTGAACTCCAAACCAGAGCCAGATCGCTGGCGCAATCGCTAATACAACCGCGTGCTGCGGAAGTGGATCGTACCGAGGAATACCCCTGGGAAAACGTTAAAAACCTGACCGACTCCGGTTTTATGGGAATGACGATACCCACCGAATTCGGTGGTCAGGGTTACGGTTATCTTGATGCGGTTCTGGTTATCGAGGAGATGGCCAAAGTCTGCGGTGTCACGGCGCGGATTGTAGTCGAGGCCAACATGGGTGCGATTGGTGCAATTATGAAATACGGCGCATCGTCACAAAAAAGGCTCGCAGCTAAAATGGTGTTGGCTGGCGATAAGCCTGCAATCTGTATCACCGAGCCAGATGCGGGAACTGCCGCTACCGAAATGACAACTGTAGCGCAGAGGAAGGGAGACCGTTACGTTCTAAATGGTAAAAAGCACTGGATCACGGGTGCCGGCGTATCGCGATTACATCTGATTTTTGCCAAACTCATTGAAGACGGTGAGTGCAAAGGTATTGCCGGGTTTATCGCCCTGCGCGACGAAGACCGGGGTTTGGTAATTGGCGCACGAGAACCCGCTATGGGGCTGCGCGGGATACCGGAAGCGGAAGTGATTCTGGACAATTTGGAACTTACAGAGGATCGAATGCTAATACCGCCGGAGGGTATCAAACGCGGATTTGCCAGTCTGATGAAGGCTTACAACGCCCAGCGTGTTGGCGCCGCTACGGTCGCCATGGGGATCGCGCAAGGGGCTTATGAGTTGGCGCGCGATTATTTAAAGACGCGAGAGCAATTTGGAAGACCCATTGCTGAATTTCAGGGATTGCAATGGATGTTGGCTGATATGTCGATCGGACTCGAGGCTTGCAGAGCGCTTGTATACAACGCCGCCGGAAATGCGGCAGACGGCTTTCCCGAGATGAGAGCCGCTGCGCAGGCCAAGGTTTTATCGTCAGAGACCGCAATAAAAGTAACCAATGATGCTCTGCAAATGTTTGGCTCTGCAGGATACTCACGAAACCGCCCGCTGGAGAGGATGGTGCGGGATGCGCGGATGTTTACAATCGGTGGCGGTACTGTGCAGATTCTGAAAACGCAAATCGCCGGCTCACTACTGGATATGAAAGTGCCGCAAACCCGGGACGGCTATTCGCGGCTCGACAAAAACAACAAAGCATGAAACAGATTACCAATCCACATGGCTTGCGCTACAGCGCTTCCGCTGAGGACAGTGTTGAACAAATGGATCAGATCGTGCGAAGTTATACCGGCTTTCGAACGGATATCGGCAAGCGAATGAAGGCATTGTTGGGGGCTGATGCTGATATGCCGATGGCGATTTGTATGAAGGGTTACATCGCGAAGCTAATCGGGAGCGCAAGTCACTCTTTACGCGCGAATGCGATTTCCCGGCAATTAAACGACTTGTTGAGTTCAAAACAATATGGTGCAGAATTTGGCAACAGCCGTGAACGATTGCACGCGAACGCGTTGGCTGCATGGTGCGAAGGTGATCTTGATGGCGCTACCGGGTTTTGGGAAACCATCTTGCGGGACGAACCGCTCGATGGCCTGGCATTAAGATTGGCTCACCTGACACATTTCTATTCGGGCAATGCACAGAGAATTCGGGATTCGTTAGCTCGAGTACTACCGCAATGGCCAAAGAACAACCCGGAATACGGATTTGTGCTGGGGATGTATGCTTTTGGGCTGGAAGAGTCGGGTGAATTTATAAAAGCAGAGAAAGTCGGGCGACAGGCAGTGGAGTTAAACCCGGAGGATTCCTGGTCTGTTCATGCGGTGGCTCATGTCATGGAAATGACGGAGCGCCACGCCGAGGGTGTCAGTTGGATTGAAGGTCTTGAATCAGGCTGGTCCAGGGTGAATAACTTTCGTTTTCATCTCTACTGGCATCAGTGTTTGTATCATTTGGAACTGGGTGACATTGATCAGGTTTTACACCTTTACGATACGCAGGTCAGTTCCGATCTGGAAGCCGAATTCAATCTCGATGTTTGCAACGCCGCTTCGCTTTTATGGCGTCTGGAAATGCACGATATCGATGTCGGAGCACGCTGGCAGCGCGTGGCGGAAGTGGCGCGCGGCCATGTCGAAGATCAGGATCTGATTTTCGTCTCCCTGCATTATCTGATGGCCTCAATTGGTGCCGGTGACCGTACAGCGGTGACAACGATGATGGAAAACCTGAAGAAGTGGTCGGTAAAAAATAATAATCAGGGGGAAATAACACAATCTGTTGGTATCCGGCTTGCCAGTGCGCTGCAGCACGCGCGAAAGGGTGAGTATCGAATGGTGGTCGATTTACTCAATGAATCCCGTTATTCGATGAATAAAATTGGCGGCAGTCAGGCGCAAAGAGATATTTTTACAATGCTTATGCTCGATGCGGCTCGAAAAGGCGGGTTCAATACCGAGTTCCGTCAGTTGTTTGCTGAGCGGGTAGCGTATAAGCCCAATTCAAGCTGGAGTTGGCAGGGATATGCTGAAGCGCTGGATGCGGCGGGCGAAAATGCGTTAGCTGAACAGGCGCTGGAATCTGCAAATGCAATCCGTTGTCACTAATCTCGCCGCCGTAAATTACCGATTTGGTATCAGAAAGCCTGTCGATGATTTGGAGCTTGTCAACGAAAACAGTTTGCCTGAAGGACAAAGGATAGCGGTATGAGATTACTGATCACTTTTGCCGCGCTGTTGCTGTCTATAGCACTTTTACAATTAAGCTCGGGCGCTATTGGCCCGTTGGATGCATTGTCCGGTTTTCAGCTTGAGTTCGGAAAAACCGAGATCGGCTTGATGGGTTCGGCCCAATTCCTCGGGTTTTTTATTGGCTGCTGGTGGGCGCCCAGAATTCTCGGTAGCGTCGGGCATGCGCGCGGCTTTGCGGCTTTTGCCGCCTGTGGTGCAATCGGTGCCCTGGCTCACCCGATCTTTCCTGATCCGTGGGTTTGGACTGGCCTGAGAATCATGACCGGGTTGTGTGTTGCCGGTTGTTACACCATTATCGAGGCTTGGCTTCAGGCAAAACTGACTAACGAATCCCGCGGTCGGGTAATGGGGGTTTATCGTGTGGTTGATATCGTTTCATCATCCAGCGCGCAGTTGATGATTGGTTTTTTGGAGCCAGCCTCTTTTGTTTCTTATAATATTTTGGCGATTCTTTGTTGTGCCTGTTTATTGCCTTTGGCTTTGACCACGACGCAGCAACCAAAAACACCGGAAGCCCCCCGTTTACGACCAATTAAAACGGCGAAGATTTCTCCGCTCGGTGCCGCAGGCGTTGCTGTAGCGGGACTGACTTCCTCTTCATTTCGCATGGTTGGGCCCATTTATGGGCAGGAAGTCGGGCTCAGTGCCAGTCAGATTGGTTATTTTCTGGCGACCGTATTGATTGGCGGGGCGGTTGCGCAATTTCCAGCTGGCTGGCTTGCAGACAAATTTGACCGAAGATGGGTTTTAATTGGATTGTCAGCATCCAGTGTTTTGGTATGCGGTTCCATTGCCGCACTGGGTTCTTTTGAATTGTGGGTTATTTTCTCTGGCGCTATCCTGTTTGGGATGGTGACGTTCCCTATTTTTTCTGTATCGACGGCGCATACCAATGATTTCTCCAGCCCAGACAACGCCGTGGAGGTAAATGCGTCTTTGATGTTCATTTACGGAATCGGTGCGATTTTCAGTCCGTTGATCACTTCAAATTTGATTGATCGTTTTGGGCCATCTGCTTTTTTTGGATTTATCGCATTGGCGCATTTGGTGTTGGTTGTGATCAGCGTTGTTCGTATGCGGGCGAGACCGACCAGCGAAACCCGAACCCGATACACCTATATGCCGAGAACGACGTTTACCATTGGCAAGTTGCTGGGTCGAGATAAAACTTCCTAGCGGTTTATTCATCTTTAACGTTTCGTAAAGCCGAAGGATATCTTTCCGTGCTACATGCCAGAGAGCCTGTGCAAGAAATCCCACTAAATCGCATTACAGGTGGAAAACCCTTGCGGGTTTGGCTGTTTTACTGGGTTCCTGCTTCCGCAGGAACGACGGGGCGGTGCCGGAACGACGAATATTGGGTTTTTGCACAGTCTCCAGAGTGGTTTCGCCGATCGGCTGCGATACCGCTTTTTCGAGCAATATTGCGGCATTCAGAACCTTGAGTGCGTCGAATGACTTAAAATTCATTATCTGTTTAAATAAATTGAACAAGTAGTTTAAAAAATGCTACTTGATTAGGAGTTAAATAACCAACAGTATTGCAGAGTATTCATTTTCTTTAGAAAAGCAGGTAAAAAATTTGAACGCAGTCGCTTCCAGATCCCCCACAACAACCAAACCTAAATCCAGGGCGGGCGGTCGAGTAGAGCGGATGCGGCGGCGCGAACAGGCGGCAATCAACAAGATTGTTCCGCCAATGCTTCGCAAAACACCGACTCAGGAGGTTTTCGACGAAGAAAGTCTCGATAAGCTCGAGTCCCATGCGGACTGGATACTAAAGGAAATCGGCATCGAGTTTCGTGGTGATGCGGAAGTGCTGGAGATGTTCAAACAGGCGGGGGCATCGGTAGATGGAGAGCGCGTGAGATTTGATCCCGGCCACGCAAAATCTTTATGCAAGACCGCGCCAGCAAGTTTCGTAATGCAGGCGAGAGACCCGGAGAACGCGATTACCGTGGGCGGTTCGTCACTATCATTTTCACCCGGATACGGCTCTCCATTCGTCACCGACAACGATAACGGGCGACGCTACGCAGCGCTGAAAGATTTTGAGAATTTCGTCAAGCTGACTTTTTCAACGCCCTGGCTGCAGCACTCCGGGGGTACGGTGGTTGAGCCAGTGGATATTCCGGTAAACAAACGTCACCTTGACATGGTGTATGCCCATCTGCGCTATTCGAGCAAACCTTTCATGGGCGGGGTGACAGCAGCGAACCGTGCTGAAGATTCCATTGCCATGGCTAAAATCGTATTTGGCGAAGCGTTCATGGAGCAGCACTGCGTGATACAGGGGAATATTAATTTGAATTCGCCGCTTGTGCTCGATCACATTATGTCGGGATCGCTTAAAGCGTATGCTCGCGCGAACCAGGGAAATTTTATTTCACCTTTTATTCTCGGCGGTGCCATGGGTCCGGTCACTCAACCTGCATTGATTGCACAGGCTCATGCCGAAACCATTGCCGCAATTGCTCTGACACAACTTGTTCGTTCGGGTTCGCCGGTAATTTACGGCAATTTTCTGACAACCCTGGATTTGCAGACTGGCGCGCCGACCTTCGGAACGCCTGAATCGAGCTTATCTGCTTTGGCACTGGGTCAACTTTGCCGCAGAATGAATTTGCCGTTGCGCGGCATTGGTCATGTCACCGCTGCAAAGTTGGCTGACGGACAGGCAATGCAGGAATCCACGGACTCGATGACGGCGGCGGTTCAGGCCGGTTCCAATATTGTGTTCCATTCAGCTGGCTGGCTAGAAGGCGGGTTGACGATGGGTTATGAAAAATTCATGCTGGATGTCGATCGCTGCGGCATGATGTGTAAAATGATTCAGGGACTGCATATTGATGACAACCAACTCGCACACAGCGCGTATCGGCAAGCGGGTCCTGGAGAAAACTTTTTAAGTGTCGATCATACGTTGGCAAATTTTGAGTCCGCTAACTACAAATCTTGTTTGCTCTCTGATACCCAATCTTATGAGCAATGGCTGGAATCGAAAAGTATGAGCGCAGAGCAACGCGCGAATCAGAGCTGGAAAGACGCACTGCGCCAATATCAGGATCCGGGGATCGACCCTGCAATCGATGAAGCACTGCAGGAATTTATTTGCAGACGAAAAAATCAATCTGATGATCAATGGTACTAGTAACGACGAAATAGCCATTGATTGATCGAATTATCAAATTAACCCTGAAACACCAAAATACCAGAGGAATTAACAATGACTGAATTATCGAGAACCTCGGCGTTGGCTTCTCGCCACACCGCATTAGGGTCCGGCCTTGAAGACTGGAATGATATGGGCACTGCATGGTCTTACAACACCAACCCGAATGATGAACATGATGCAGTAAGGGAAGCGGCTGGCATGTTTGATATGTCACCGCTGAAGAAAGTTTATGTTCGAGGGCCTGATGCGGGAAAAGTGGTAAATCACGTTATTACCCGGGACATGACTGCGGTGGCGCCCGGCCAGTCAGCCTACGGATCGGTTCTGACTGATTCCGGAACGGTTTGCGATGATGCGATTGTTGCGAACATCGGCGGCGGTGATTATTTACATTGTCACGGCTCTGGTGAAAGTATGCGGCGGCTACAGGAGTCTGCCGAAGGACTGAATGTGGATATTGAGCTCGACGATGATTTGCACAACATTGCATTGCAGGGTCCGAAGGCGCTTGCCCTGCTTGATGCGCATACGCCGGTCGAACTTTCTGATCTGCAGTATTTTGAACACGTCGCCACCGACGTGTTTGGCCACCCCTGCCGTTTGTCCCGAACAGGTTATTCTGGTGAACGCGGTTACGAAATTCTCGCAAGTGCGTCGGTAATTGGCGACATCTGGGACAATATTCTCGAGGTCGGCGCTTCTGAAGGCGTGATGCCCTGTTCCTTTACGGCACTCGATAAAGTTCGAATTGAAGCGGCGCTGCTGTTTTTTGGATACGACATGACTGCGGACCATACGCCGTGGGAAGTGGGTCTTGGTTTTACGGTGAACCAGAATAAAGCTGATTTTCGCGGTAAAGCTGCTATATTGGCATCCAAAGGCAACGAAAGATTTAAAGGTGCCGGCATTTCCATTGATCACGATGATGCGGTTGCGGGCGGAGAAACCTTGAAAATGAAGGGTGAAGATGTTGGCACTGTGAACAGTCCGGGCTATTCTCATCGCCTGGGCAAATCCCTGGCTTTGGTTCATTTAAGCCCGGGTGCCTGTACTCCGGGAACCCAACTGGAGTTGGTGAGTGATGATTTAAATACGACTGCGACCGTTGAAGCGACCCCGTTTTTCGACCCGTCCAAGTCTCGTACGCACCGCTAAGTTTACACTCAATTTGTAGTCTAATTCCGATAAATAGATTCATAAAAACCCGCCGTCATTCCGCGCACAATAGACTATGCAGGAATCCAGTAAAACATGGAACAGCTCACCGACCTAAAAGCCATCTTGCATTCCAAGCGCGCCAACATCTATTATCTGGAAAAATGCCGCGTGATGCAGAAAGATGGACGAGTGCTGTACCTTACCGAAGCCAAAAACGAAAACCAGTACTGGAATATTCCGATAGCCAATACCACCTGCTTGCTATTGGGAACCGGCACATCTGTCACCCAGGCCGCCATGCGTATGCTGGCTCAGGCCGGCGTACTGGTCGGCTTTTGTGGCGGTGGCGCAACGCCCCTGCTTATGGCCACCGAGATTGAATGGCTGTCGCCACAAAGCGAATATCGCCCCACCGAATATGTCCAGGGCTGGATGAACTTCTGGTTTGACGAACACAAACGTCTGGCGGCGGCCAGGCAATTTCAAACAGCACGCATCCAGTTTATGCAAACCGTATGGGCAAAAGATCGTGACTTGATAGCCGCAGGATTTAATAGTCGAGAAGAGGGTATAACCGCTATGCTCGACAAGACTTGCATAAAAATCGCATAGGCGCAAAAAATCAGCAAACTATTCCAAATTGAAGCCGACCTCACCAAACAGCTTTACAAAATAGCCGCCAGCAGAACCAAACATGGCGATTTTGTGCGCGAAAGAGAATCAGTCGATATTGCCAATGCTTTTTTGAACCACGGCAACTATCTGGCTTATGGCTTGGCCGCGACCACGCTATGGGTGCTGGGCATACCCCACGGCTTCGCTGTCATGCACGGCAAAACCCGCCGTGGCGCATTGGTGTTCGATGTAGCAGATTTAATAAAAGACACGCTGGTACTACCCTGGGCCTTTATCTGCGCCAAAGAAGACGCCACCGAACAGGAATTTCGCCAGCAATGCTTACAGGCGTTTACCGACCACAAGGCACTGGATTTTATGTTTGAACAGGTGAAAACCATCGCCTTACAGCATCACGAAACCAAGACTGTCAACGAGGACGAAGCCAGATGATGGTCACCTTTGTTTCCCAGTGCGAAAAAAAAGCTCTCAACCGAACCCGGCGGGTACTGGACAGCTTCGCCAACCGCATCGGCGATAACACCTGGCAAACCGTTATTACCAATGAGGGCTTGGGGGCGGTAAAAAAACTGTTGAGAAAGACCGCCAGTAAAAATACTGCGGTTTCATGTCACTGGATCAGAAGCCGCTCAAGAAGTGAGCTGGTTTGGGTGGTGGGGAATAGGAATAAGTTTGATGAGCAGGGCGTTGTGCCGGTGAATTACACCGAAAAAGATATAGATCAATTTATGGATAAAAATAAATGGAAAACATTAAATATTATTAAATCTGCGGCAGCTATTGCTGGGTTGTTTCATGATTTTGGCAAAGTAAATGTTTTATTTCAAAATAAATTAGATAAAAACTGTAAAAGTAAAAAATTTGAACCCTATCGCCATGAATGGGTTTCTTTACGACTATTTCAGGCTTTCGTAGGTGATAAAAATGATGTTCAGTGGTTAGATGCGCTCAGTAAAATTGAAAAAACCGATTCTTGGCAATGTTTTAAAGATGGAGTAGATGGCACTGTTAATAATAACAATCCGATAAGTAAGTTGCCACCCTTTGCTAAATTAGTGGCGTGGCTTGTTCTTATACCAACGGCTCTATTGATTGACTGTTTTGGCCCAATTACGTGATGTAATTGATGTGATTGCCTGTTTGTCCTCTGCGAAGAAATTCCAGGCATCGCAGCATTTGTCGACAATCTCATCGTAGGATTCAAACACGGAGATTGCCAGCTTGTTGGCGCGCAGGTAGGCCCAAACGTTTTCCATCGGGTTGAGTTCTGGCGCATAGGGCGGGAGTTTGAGCAGGGTGATGTTGTCTGGCACTTCCCGTTTTGCTGATCCGTGCCAGCCTGCACCGTCGAGGATGAGCAAGGCATGGGCACCTGCCGCGACCGTCCTGGCGATCTCGCACAGATGTGCATTCATAGCGGACGTGTCCGCATGCGGCATGAACAGCGCAGCAGCCTCGGCGCGTTCGGGACAAACCGCGCCGAAGATATAGCCCGACGTATAACGTGTATCACGCGGCCGGGTTCCCCGTTCGGCCCATATACGTGTCAGCGTCCTTGCTGACCCACACGGGCTTCGTCCTGAAACCAAATCTCCAATGGTTTGCCGCAGGCCGTTTTGGGCAGAACGGCCGCTACCTCTGCAGCGAAGTTTTTTTAAACGCATCCTGCGCATCCGGGTCGGATTTCGGATGCTGCGGGCGCACAGACAAGCGTCGAAAACCAAGTTTTACCAGTTGTTTGCTAACGGTCCGCTCATGCATGACAACGCCAAAGCGCTCCTCAATCTTGCGCTTGAGGTCAATGCGCCGCCAGCGCACCACGCCGTCCGTTTCGGGATCCGGCCCCTCACGCACAAGCGATGCCAACTCCGCCTTCTGTGCCACGCTTAGCAGGGGCTGCCGTCCTGGCGAACGCCGGTTCGAGAGACCCTCAATCCCCGTGTCATTGTAACGGTGTACCCAGTCACGCAACGTCTGGCGGTCCATCCCGCAGTTCTCGGCCGCCGTCTTGCGGTCAGTGCCGTCCAAAATCAACGCAATCGCCAGCATCCGTCGGGCCGCTTTCGCGTCCCTGCACGCCGCTGCGGCGCGCCGAAGATCGCAGGCCGACTTGTCCGTTCGCATAATCTCTACTGTCATTAATACCTCCTATGATGATGACTACTGAATCACTTCAAATTCCCCGTGGAAAGCACAAAGTGTCAAATCCTTGGGCCGTTGGTATTACACACCACAAGTTAGCACTTTATCCTGAATGGAGAGAAGGTTTTGATTCGCCTCCACTATTAGAAAATATTGACCAATGGTTAGATAATAATTTTGATGCCGCTTGGAACTCGCCCAGTTGTAAAAATGAAGATTTAAATGATTTAATTGAGCAAAACTGGAATTTTAAGGCTTTACCTTACGAAAGTATGCAATGGCGTTCTCATGCTTGCATAATTGCCTCAGAGGCAAAAGTTAAATCACAATCATGGATTGAAGACGACACAAATACTAAGTGGTTAGAAGAGCAATTATTTACAACTCATTTTTCTCGCCTTTGTTTGATACTGGCAGACCATTATTATTCATCATTATCTAAAATAAAAAAGGAATGGAGGAGTGACAATTATCAAGTATGGGCAAATACAGATAGAAAGACAAAAGAATACAAACAAAAATTGGATGAACATCTTATTGGTGTGGCTTATCACGCTAATCAAATTGCCGAGGCACTACCAAAACTCAATATCAGTTTATGCTCATTAAAATCAAATAAAACACTTACTAATAATGTAGAAAAAGAACACAAAGAAAAATTTGGCTGGCAAGATAAAGCAAAAAAAATTGTCGAAAGCCTTGGCAAAGAAACTATGGAACAAGGTTTTTTTGGTATCAATATGGCATCAACTGGCAGAGGAAAAACGCTTGCTAATGCCAAGATAATGACAGCTATTGGTAGTGAATCTGGAAGAATTAGATTTAGCGTTGCTTTGGGTTTGCGCACACTTACTTTGCAAACAGGAAAAGAATATCGAGAGAAATTAAATCTTAGTGATGAGGAATTGGCTATTGCCGTTGGCGGTATTGCGACCAAACAGTTATTTGAGAACGAAAACAAACAAAATAAAATTAAAGAGCATCAAGAATTAACAGGTAGTGAATCTGAAAATTATTTTTCAGATAATGAATCAATAACTGAGTACAAGGGCTTCATGTATGAACACAGTCTTAGCCAATGGACAAAAGACAAACCTAATTTAGAAAAACTCATTCAGGCACCAGTTTTAGTTAGCACAATAGACCACCTCATATCAGCAACCGAAGGCACCAGAGGCGACAAACATATTGCCGCCATGCTTAGACTATTAACTTCTGATTTAGTATTGGATGAGCCAGATGATTTAGGTTTGGATGATTTACCAGCACTATGTCGTTTGGTTAATTGGGCTGGAATGTTGGGGAGCCGAGTTTTGTTATCCACTGCGACTATGCCACCAGCACTGGCTAATGCACTTTTTCAAGCCTACTATCAAGGCTGGAAGCACTATGCTAAAGCCAATATTGAGAATTGGAGTGGCAATATTGTTTGCGCTTGGTTTGATGAATTTAAAAGTCATAGCGAGCAGTGTGAGGAACCTAAAAGTGATAGCGAGCAATGTGGGGAACCTAAAACTTTTAAAGAAAAGCATCGCAATTTTGTAGCGTATCGTATTAAAGAATTAGAAAAGAGTAAGCCAAAGCACAAAGGCAGCATTATTAACATTCACGAATCTGATGTAGAAAATTATACCAAACGTATGGCAACGACTATACAAGAGGGTATTAATGAACTGCATAAGTCACATAAACAAAGCAAAGACACAAAAAATATTTCTATTGGCTTGGTGCGCATGGCTAACATCAATCCACTTATCGCAGTAGCAAAGGAGTTATTAAAACTTCAAGCTCCACAAGATACTTGCGTACATTATTGTGTTTATCACAGTCGTTACCCTTTGGCGGTTCGTTCGTATATTGAAAATAAATTAGACAGGATATTAAAACGCAAAGCAAATAAATCAGATCACGACCCCATCTGGGAGCAACCAGAAATAGCCAATATGATTGAAAAGCACCCCACAATAACCAATCATATCTTTATTGTGTTAGCGTCACCTGTTGCCGAAGTTGGCAGAGATCATGATTATGATTGGGCGGTTATCGAACCTAGCTCTATGCGTTCAATTATCCAATTAGCAGGACGTGTTCTCAGACATCGCCGTATAATTCCAACAAAGCCCAATATTATTTTGCTCAATCAAAACTATAGGGCACTAACAGGTAAGGATAAGTGTTTTACCCGTCCCGGATTTGAATCAAATAACCTTGAAATGAGTTCGTATGATTTGAAGACTATATTAAAGGAAGAGCAATATCTAAAAATTGATGCAATTCAAAGGATTGTCCTACCAGAGGGATGCAGACAACAAGATAATAAGTATCTAAACTTGGTTGAATTAGAACATAAAGCACTTGCAAACAGATTATTTTCAAAGCATGATGGAGCGAAATTGTGGTGGGAAAAACATCCGTATTGGTGTGGAGAAATGCAAAGACAACAGCGTTTTCGCCAATCAAAACGAGATGATCCTTATTATCTTTGGTTTCAAGATGAATATTCAAAGTTATCTTGGAAATGGAAGAACGAGCATGTTTATCCGGTAAAATTTGGCGAATGCAGTATTGAAATAAACAATGATGAATTAGATGGTTTTGGTGATGGTAGTAATTTTTGGTTTGATCTTGATGCTAAAATGATTTATCAAAAACTTGCTACTGATTTTAAGATAGATCTAAAAGAAGTTAGCTGTCGCTTTGGCGAGATTCGTTTAATTGAATATGAACAAAGCCAACAAGAATATGAATATCATCCTAACCTAGGGGTTTATAAAATTATTGGAAAGAACAATGAATGACATCAATAATTTAATCAACATAGACGACAATCTGATACAAGGCAGTATTATCACTGTTCGTAATATGCAGATTATGATTGACAGGGATTTATCTAAACTGTATGGTGTTACTAATAAGCGACTCAATGAACAGGTAAAGCGGAATATTGATAGGTTTCCCGATAAATTTAGATTTCAATTAACCCAACCAGAAAAAAATGAACTGGTCGCAAATTGCGACCGGTTGCAATCCTTAAAGCATTCAACAACCCTGCCTTATGCCTTTACTGAGCAGGGTGTATCTATGCTATCAGCGGTATTGCGTAGTCCAACAGCCATTAAAGTAAGCATTCAAATTATTGAAGCCTTTGTTAGTATGCGGCAATTTATGGCTAACAATGCCGCTCTTTTCCAAAGACTGGACAACATTGAACACAAACAATTAATCACAGAAACCAAATTAGACAAAGTTTTCACAGCATTAGAAGCTAATGAAATTACACCACATCAAGGCATATTCTATGATGGGCAAATATTTGATGCTTATTTGTTTGCATCCAAATTGATAAAAAGTGCCAAGAAAAGCATAATCTTGGTTGATAATTATGTTGATGAGAGTGTGTTGGAATTACTAATTAAGCGGAATAAAAAAGTATTAACAACCATTTACACCAAAAGTTTAAGCAAGACTTTCAAACAGGATGTTATCAAACACAATAGCCAATATGAGCAGATTATTATAAAAACATTTGCCAAAGCACACGATCGGTTTTTGATCATTGACAATAAAACAGTCTATCATTTTGGGGCATCCATTAAAGATTTAGGTAAAAAGTGGTTTGCATTTTCTAAAATGACACTTGATGCGAAAGATATTTTAAATAAACTAGAATTAGGAGTTGTCAGTGAGTGATAAATTTAAAAATTGGCAAGAGGTAATTGTTGATTTTTTTGAAAACAGAGTAGAAAATATTAAGAGTTCAAAACCTAAGATTCCTTGTAAACTATACAAGGCAAGAGAGTACATTGAAAAGAGAACAAAAGAAATTGAGTTAGAAAAAGATGCAGAAAAATGTAAAAAAATTGAAACAAAAAAGAATAAAAAAATAGAAGAACTAAAACAATTAAGAAAAGCTGCTCCAGCAACAGAAATTAGATCATGGATAAAACTTAATCACAGCAAAAATATCAAAGAAGGTCTTAGAATAATTAAAGCAACACATGTCTTAAAATTTACGCATAGTTCTTCTGCGCCGGGCGGCTTGTTACTCACAGAAAAAACTGATGATTTATTGCTTTCTACGGCATCACTAAAAAGAAAACCGGTACTAGATTTGGCGCATAACAATGGAGCCTTGATTACTATATCTCGTTTTCTAGCGTTAATGTTGGATAGGAAATTAATTATTGATTTAATTCTGGATAATAATTTTGATTTCCTCAAGCCATTTGCTATAGATAAAACACAACTAGACAGGTGGCAGAGCGGAATTGTAAATCTAATAGAACAAAGAGAAATAAGAACCGCTGACAAAGCCAAACAAATTTACTTCCCATTAAAAAAAACTACTACGAAAGAATATCACCTTATAATCCCTTTATTTTCTTCATCACTCTGCAATGAAATTGATGTAATTATAGACAATTCAAAATATGGGGAACTACAAAAAGAAATTAATAACTGCAAAAAAAATACTGATTCAGGGGATAAACTACCCAAATATCATTCGGATACTTCTATTGATTTTTATGATTTAGGGATTAAAAATTTTGACAGAAAACATCCCAATAATGTTTCTATGCTGAATGCCAATCGTGGCGGAAAAGTTTTTCTATTCTCTATCCAACCACCAACTTGGCAAAGCCAACGCAAACCACCTGTTAATAAAAGCTCAATGTTTGATAACTATTTTCCCTTATCAGGCACAAAGGAAAATATTGATTATATAAGGGATTTTCTATTACGTTTTGAACATATTAATTTGAGCATTAAAAACCCTGAAAAACAAGAATGGATAACAAGATGGGTGAATTATATTATCGATGATTTTTTATTTTATGTTGCCACTATTCAAAATTTGCCTTCTGGCTGGTCGGATGCAGAGGATATAAAACTTAAAATTGAACATCAGTATTTGCTTGATCCTCATAGGGAAGATGCGGAATTTCAAATAAACAGGAAAAGCAACGATTGGCAAGCTGTAATTTGCGCTGATTTTAGTAGATGGCTTAATAATAAATTAAGGGGCAAAGATAAACAATTCACGCCTCAAAAAGAGCATACTCGTATGTGGCAAGACTTAATAAAACCGCAGTTAAGAGAGCATGAGGAAATAGTATGAGTCAGTATATTTTAATCAATAATATTAATGTACAAAATGCCAATGCCATTGCTGGCTTTACTTGGGGTTTCCCAGCCATTACTCATTTTTTAGGGTTTAGTCATAATTTATCGAGAAAATTAACTGAAAAGCAATCTTTTGAAGGTATAACTTTAACCGGTTGTGCTGTTGTTGCCCACCATCATCAGATTCATACTTACAAATCATCTTACGATTTTGAATTTACTCAAAGTCGAAATCCGCCTTATTTATCTTCCCATGCAAAAGACAAAACACCACCAATCATTGAAGAGGGAAAAATGAATATGGTGGTTTCTTTAATTATTGAATGTGAAGGAAATGTAGGTAATCGTGAAGATGCCCTTTTAGAGTGGCTTAAAAAAATATGTTATTTACAGCGTTTGGCAGGCGGAACTATTCTTGGTATAAAAGCTATCGAACTTTTTAGATTAGATAATCAAACAATAAGAAAACTAAAACGAAAACTGTTACCTGGGTTTTTGTTGATGGATAGGTCGCAGTATTTAGAACAGCATTTTTTAGAATTGCAAAAGCAAAATAATAGCTCAAAGACAGAATTGTTTGATGCTTGGTTAGATTTTATTGCACTTAAACAAAAAGCTCGCCCAAAGTCAGATATCATAAATGAGCATTTTAATTATTTAACTGAAGATGGTGGAAATGATACAAACAATCAACTTAAGAAGTTTTGGAATAAACATTTAGATGAGCCATACCATCAAAATACCATTGCAAGAGAATTAAAACAATATTTTGAAACCATCCCAAAAGATAATAACGCCAATAAAAAACTGTTAGCACAATGGAATCAGTATTGTAATCCAAGCGAAACAACTGATGCTGATTGGGAATACATGCGAAAGCCTAACACAGGTTATTTAGCGCCAATAATGACTGGATACAAGGCTATATCAGAAGTGTATAGCAATAATGAGGTAGAAAGTACTAGGGACGATGAAACCGATGTTTGTTTTGTAGAATCTGTGCATAGTGTTGGTGAATGGTTAAGTGTTCATCGCTTGCAGGTAGAGGATTTTGACAGTTGTTTGTGGCATTACGCCTATGAGGATAACTGGTATCTATGCAAACAAACACCACCAACATTGGACAATACCCAAAAAAATGAGATAATAACTGAAAATCCAAATGATGATTTTTAATTACCAAACTTATCAACTTGAACCAAGGAGAAACCTATGAGCAAAGAGAGTAACAAAATAGCCTTACCAAGTGTATTAGCATTTGAACGAAAATTAGAGGTGTCTGATGCGCTAATGTATTCAGGAAACTGGAGTGATTTAGAGTGTGAGGACGGCAAAGAAACCAAGAAATTATGGCAACCAATCGCAATCAGTCAAAGAAAAAATCGTTCTACCCAAAGCGCAGAAGGCATTAATGACATAGATAAAACTCAACCAAACCCCGTTGCATCAGGTGATGATCAGGCAGTTATTCCTAGTGGTTGCGATACCTTAAAGGTTAGTTGGACATTAAGAATTATCGGTAATGTCGGCAACCCTTTTTCTTGTAACAATTCTTCCTTTGAAAATGCCATTAAAAATAAGGTTAGAGAATTTAAAAAGGACGCACTAGAAACACTGGCATTTCGCTATGCCTATAACATTGTTAATGGGCAGTTTTTGTGGCGAAATCGAGTTTGCGCAGAAAATATAACAATACAGGTATCTATTAACAATGAAGAAAAACCATTGTCTTTTAATGCGTATGATTTTTCTCTGCGGGATTTTGAGACTAAGAAAGGTGATGATAATCTTAAAAAAATAGCCGATGTTATTTATAACGGTTTGATGGATGAGACCGGCGAGAAATTCTCTTGTATTAAAGTGAATGCTTTTATCAAATTAGATGAATCTCAGCAAATTTTCCCCTCTCAAGAAATGAACATGAGAGAAAAAGGAAAGGTTTTATTTCAGTTAAATAGTTGCGCCGCTATTCATAATGTAAAAATCGGTAATGCCATTCGAACTGTTGATACTTGGTATGGTGATAATGGAATTGCTCAAGCTCCTGGGGGTAAAAAGACAATTAAACTTAGTTCTATAACAGATAAAACACCCATCGCCATTGAGCCTACGGCTCCGTCACTCAGCAAGGCATCGCCTATAGACCAAAGAACGATGATTTATATACACTGATGCTTAATTGGGTTAATGAAAAGACAATTGAGGATGAGGATAAAAATTATGTTATTGCTAATTTAATTCGTGGTGGCGTGTTTAGTAAAAGTAAAGGTAACTGCCCAGGTACCCTAAGGAATAATTCTCTTGGAATAATTCTCTTGCCTGAGGAATCCCGATGTGATTCATTAAGATTATGATTTTTTCAAACGCACCCAAAGGTTATGTTTCCGTTGAGGCTTATGAAGAGCTGAAGCAGAAGAATGCACAAACGATAGCCCTGCTTGTGGCTCGCATTGAAGACCTTGAGCGTCGCCTCAGCTTGAACAGCAGCAACAGTAGCAAACCGCCTTCAAGCGACGGCCTAAAGAAGCCCAAGGCTGAACCCAGAACCAAAAGTCTGCGGAGAAAATCCGGTAAAAAGTCAGGCGGGCAGAAAGGCCACAAGGGAAGCACCCTGTGCCAAACGGCAGATCCCGATCATGTTGAAGATCACTTTCCTTCTGTCTGCGGGCAATGTGGCACACCGCTGTCGCCATCAATGGCAGAGGATTACGCCGCACGACAGGTGTTTGACCTGCCCGAGCCACAGCCTCTGGTGACAACGGAACACAGGGCACATGTCTGCCTTTGCGGCCACTGTGGGGAAACAACCAGGGCGGCGTTTCCTCTGGAAGTAAAGGCGCCCGTGCAGTACGGGCCACGCATCGCCGGAGTGGCAACATATCTCCAATGCGCCCATTTCCTGCCGGAAGACAGACTGGCGCAAATAATGGCCGATTTGTTCAATGCCCCTTTGGTTCCTGCCACTGTGGCCGCCATGAACCGCAAAGCATCAGAGCGGCTCAAGGGGGTTGCTTCTCCCCTGCAGGATGTGATCGCCCAACAGGTCCACGTCAAACATCTTGACGAGACGGGTTTCCGGATTACGGGGTGCCTGCAATGGCTTCACGTTGCCTGTACACCGCTTCTGGCTTTCTACCGGGTCAGCAGCAAACGCGGTAATCTGTTATCCAATCTCACGGGCTGTATCGTGCATGATCATTGGCAGCCCTACTTCACGCTGGATGGTGTTACCCATGCGTTGTGCAATGCACACCATTTACGGGAACTGCAAGCGTTGGTCGAAATCGAACAGGAAGATTGGGCTGGTCAGATGCAAAGGCTACTGCGGCGTGCGCACCATGTCACACAGGCCGCGCGGGATAAGGGCGTGGCGGTTTCAACGCCGCTTGTTGCGCTTATTAATCGGCGATACGACAGGATCATCACCGCAGCATTGGATTTCCATGAGGAATTGCCTCCACTCGTGCCGCCAAAACCCGGAAGACGGGGGCGCAAGAAGCAGCGGACAGGACATAATCTGGCGTTACGATTACGCGATCACAAGGAAGGCACCCTGCGCTTTCTGACAGATCCCGACGTGCCATTCACAAACAACGAAGCTGAACGCGACCTGCGGATGATGAAGTTACGTCAGAAAATATCGGGAGGGTTCAGGTCTGAACAAGGTGCAGAGGATTTTGCCACCCTGCGCAGCGTCATCACAACGGCGAGAAAACAAGGATGGAACATCATCGAAACACTGATGATGCCTGCCGATCAGATTATTGCAAAACTGAAATACGCTTAAAAACAACCTGGGCAGTTACAATGTATGAAGATAAAAATTAAAGATCGAGGACCCATTCAACAAGCAGAATTTGAACTGGGCGATTTTACTATTATCTGTGGTGGCAACAATACAGGTAAAACCTATGTAACCTACGCTTTATTTGGGTTTTTGCAGCACTGGTCAACATTACTAACAGCGTCAATGCAAGATAAGGACGTTAATATTTTGTTAAATGATGGGGTAGTTAGAATTAATTTATCTCCTTTCTCTCACGAATTTCGGGAAATGTACCGGATAGGCCATACTATGGACTCGTAATTTGCTAAACAAATTCCGCTGGACAAAATCGATTCAAGCAAAAAAGCAACCTAAAACGGCAATTCCAATCCTGGCTTGACAGCAAGAATAAACTGGCGAAAACGTTCCTGAATCTCGAACAGCTGAGATTCGTTTCTCGCTTCAAATCGCATAATGAGAGCAGGCGTAGTGTTGGATGCGCGTACCAAGCCGAAACCGCCATCAAAATCGACCCTGACACCATCAATGGTAGAAACACTGGCATCATTAAACTTCGCCGCATCAACAAGCTCTTCGACCAACTTATAGTGCTCTCCCTCAGTCATATCAAGCCGCAATTCCGGGGTATTTACCGTGTCAGGTATATCAGCAAACAATTGTGAAGCCGGTTTTTCCGAACGCGTAATCAACTCACAAAGTCTTGCGCCGGCATAGATTCCATCGTCGAAGCCGCCCCAGCGGTCATTGAAAAATATATGCCCGCTCATCTCTCCGGCTAATGCCGCACCTGATTCTTTAAGCTTGCTTTTGATAAATGAGTGCCCGGTTTTCCACATGGTTGGCTTGCCGCCACTTTTGCGAATCGCTTGAGCAAGAATTTGCGTACACTTCACATCAAAAATAATCTCTACTCCGGGAGAGTCCTCCAGTATCGAGTGTGAAAACAACACCATTTGGCGGTCTGGCCAAATCACATCGCCAGTTGCAGAAACGATGCCTAACCGATCACCATCACCGTCAAAAGCCATTCCAAAATCCGCATTGTGTTCAGCGACTGACTGTATCAGGTCCTGAAGATTCTCCAATTGGCTGGGATCCGGATGATGGTTTGGAAAGTTTCCATCAACTTCACAAAACAACTCGACGACCTCACATCCCAGCTCCCGAAACACCGTTGGTGCTACCGCTCCGGCTACACCGTTACCGCAATCAACAACTACTTTTAACGGTTTTTGTAATTGCACATCATCCAGAATTGCCTGACAGTACTGATCGAGAAGGGTTCTACGCGTTAGTTTACCCTCGCCTCTGATAAAATTTTCATCCAGCACACGCTGTTTGATTGACTGAATCGCGTCACCTGAAAGTGTTTTACCACCGATCATCATTTTCAGGCCATTGTATTCTGGCGGGTTGTGACTGCCTGTGACCTGTACCCCGGTTCCGGTAGCCAACTCAACGGTTGCAAAATACAGTGTTGGCGTAGGCACCTGACCAATCTCGATTACGTTACAGCCTGTCGACATAAAACCACGAGCCAACGCCTGCGCCAATCCTGGCCCCGTCAATCGTCCATCCCAGCCAATCACCGTGGTATCGATTCCATTTTCAATAGTCTCAGAGCCCAAAGCTCTACCGACGCTTTCAACGATGTCTTCTGTCAGTGATTCATCTACCACGCCCCGTATATCGTAGGCCTTAAAAATTTCATGGGGAAAAGTCATAAGTTATTACTGAATTAAATTACTATTTGTATGGAGATATCTCGGCACATCAAAACCGCCGTTTTTTACCAGCGACTAACCGACTTTGTGAATGGCACGTTTATCCAGCGCCAGCGCCGCTTCATGAACCGCTTCAGATAAAGTTGGGTGTGCATGGATAGTACGTGCCAGATCTTCTGAACTTGCCTGGTATGCCATTGCCAAAACGCATTCTCCAATGAGTTCTGAAACAAGCGGCCCCACCATATGGACGCCAAGCAAGCGATCAGTATGTTTATCAGCGATCATTTTAACAAAGCCGTGAGCCTCTTCCATTGCTTTCGCCCGACCCGTCGCCGCAAATGGGAACTGCCCGGTCTTGATTTCTACGCCGAGTTCTTTTAGTTCATTTTCGGTTTTTCCGACCCAGGCAATTTCGGGAGAGGTATAAATCACCCAAGGAACACAATTAAAATCCACATGGCCTTTTCCACCGACGACCCGCTCAGCAACGGCAACACCTTCTTCCGATGCCTTGTGTGCGAGCATTGGACCCCGAACACAGTCCCCAACCGCCCAAATTGATGGTACTGCCGTACGGCACTGATCATCGACTTCCACAAATCCTCGAGCATCCAATTTTACCTCTGAATCTGAAGACAACAGTCGCTCTGTAGCCGCTTTTCTACCCACTGCGACGATGACTTTATCCACATCTAAAGAATGATCCTCCCCGGATTGCTGATAATTCAGGCGCACGCCTGATTCAGTTTCTTCAATTCCGCTTACCATCGCTCCCAGCCGAATATCCAGTTTTTGTTTTTTAAACTGGCGGCTGGCTTCGCGTGCGACCTGATGATCGGCTGCAGCCAAAAAAGTATCCATGGCTTCAAGCACGACCACCTCGGAGCCGAGTCGGTTCCAAACGCTGCCCAGTTCCAGACCAATAACACCGGCACCCATAATTCCAATACGTCCGGGAACCGAATCAAATGCAAGCGCTCCGGTTGAATCGACAATATTTTTTCCATCGCAGGGGATACTGGGAATCTCAACTGGCACCGAACCCGGCGCCAAAATAATATCTTTTGCACTCAGGCTGTGAGTCACTTTATTGTCGCTGTTCAGCACATTGACTGTGGTCGGAGAAACCACCTGAGCAAAACCGTGGATCGAGGTCACTTTGTTGGCTTTAAAAAGCTGTGCTATGCCGCCAGTCAAGCTCGTCACAATTTTTTGTTTTCTCGCTTGCATTGTTGAAACATCGATCGCCACATTATCAGCACTAATGCCATGCTCTGAAAATTGGTGGTTTAGTCGATGATATTGCTCAGAAGAATCCAGCAATGCTTTAGAGGGAATACATCCAACATTCAAACAGGTCCCACCCAGCGTTTCCTTTGCCTCGTCATCGATCTGCGAATCGATACATACCGTATTCAATCCGAGTTGAGCGCAGCGAATAGCGGCGACGTATCCACCCGGACCTGCGCCAACAACAATCACATCAAATTGGTCACTCATAAACAATTACTCACTCATAATTTCAATATTATTTCCAGTTAACTGTGGATTGACTCCACCCGCAAGTTAACAATCCAGTAACAACCGCGCAGGGTCTTCCAACATGTCTTTGATCGTAACGAGAAACTGCACTGCTTCTTTACCGTCGATGATTCGATGATCATAAGATAGCGCCAGATACATCATTGGACGAATAACCACTTCACCGCCTTCGGCCATCGGTCTATCCTGAATTTTGTGCATTCCCAATATCGCACTTTGCGGCGGGTTCACAATAGGCGTGGAAAGCAAGGAACCAAATACGCCGCCGTTGGTAATCGTGAACGTGCCGCCTGTCAGCTCATCCAGACCCATTTTTCCGGCTTGGGCGCGCTCAGCAAAATTGGCTATCTGGTTTTCTACATCAGCAAAACTCATCGTTTCACAATTGCGTAGTATCGGCACAACCAACCCCCTGGGCGAAGAAACTGCAATCCCGATATCATTATAGTTGTGACGCACCATATCGGTTCCATCAATATGGCCATTCACAAGCGGAAAGCGTTGCAATGCAATGACACTTGCCTTCACAAAGAATGACATGAATCCCAGCCGGGCACCGTGTTTTTTCTCAAACGATTCTTTGTATCGCGCACGAAGCTGTTTGACCGGCTGCATATTTACTTCGTTGAATGTTGTCAGTAATGCTGCATTCCGCTGCGATTGCACAAGGCGACTGGCGATGGTTTGTCGAAGACGGCTCATCGGCTCACGATATTCTGCTCTATCCCCGGGGAAACTTTCGGACGAATCGGAAGAGGGCGCTGCCGTTTGTGCTGCGACGGCGGATTTGGCGGATGCTGATTCTGTCCCTGAATCCTTAACCTCATGATCCGGCTCGACAATCTGAGCGATGTGGTTCAACACGTCTTGTTTGGTGATTCTGCCCTCTCGGCCGGTACCTTTCACCGAAGCGGGATCAATGTCGGTCTCCTCAATGATTCTTCGTGCCGCAGGGCTCAAGATCGGATCCTCATTCGATTCGTCAGATCCGGATTCCACTTCATCAGAACTGTCAGCAGCTTCAATACGCGCGAGGACTTGTTCCGCTTCAACCGTCGTCCCTGATGCTTCAAGGATCTCGGTTAACACTCCATCCTGCGGGGCCGGTACTTCCAGCACCACTTTATCGGTTTCCACTTCTATAAGAATTTCATCACGCGTTACACGATCTCCAACTTGCTTATTCCAATCCAGCAATAGGGCATCTGCCACAGATTCCGGTAGTAGCGGTACTTTTATATCAATCGTCATGTCAATTTACCTGCAAACGGGTTGCATTGTCGTTTTAAGCTTTAAATCGCACTGAGCGCATCATCAATCAGGTTTTGTTGCTGTGCAACGTGGAGTTTGTAATATCCTACCGCCGGCGAGGGAGAGCCTTCCCGACCGACATATCTCAATGTCTGGTTTGGCACGAGTGCTTTTCCAAGATAATAACTGATTTGATACCAGCACCCCTGATTTTTCGGTTCTTCCTGACACCAAATCACTTCCACTGCATTTTCATATTTTGCCACCGCTATCTTAAGTTCCTTCAATGGAAACGGATGAACCTGCTCCAGCCGGATAATCGCAATATTATCGATTTGCCGATTCCGTCTGGCTTCAAGCAAATCATAGTAAACCTTGCCGCTGCAAACTACGATTTTCTTAACCGTATTTTTATCCTGATGATCAATCTCTCCGATGACTGCCTGATAGCCTCCGCTGGCTAAATCTTCGGCGCTGGAAACTGCCAGTTTATGCCGCAACAGGCTCTTTGGTGTCATCACGATTAGCGGTCTGCGGAAGGAGCGCATCATTTGCCTGCGTAACAAATGAAAAATCTGCGCCGGTGTGGTGGGAATACAAACCTGCATGTTATGTTCTGCGCAAAGCTGCAGAAAGCGTTCGAGTCTGGCGGATGAATGCTCTGGTCCCTGGCCTTCAAGGCCGTGCGGCAAGAGCATCGTCAAGCTACACACCCGATTCCACTTCGCCTGACCGCTGCTAATGAACTGATCGATTACCACCTGTGCGCCATTAACGAAGTCACCGAACTGCGCTTCCCAAAGCACCAGCGTTCGCGGTTCCGTAGTTGAATAACCGTATTCAAAGCCCAATACCGCTTCTTCAGATAATAGCGAATTTATGACCAGAAAATCGGCCGGGTCTTCTGTAACATACTGCAGGGGAATATAGGTTCTGGCCTGGGACTGGTCGTGCAGTGTCGCATGGCGATGAGAAAACGTTCCACGGCCTGCATCCTGCCCTGACAATCGAACCTGATAGCCTTCATCAACCAGCGTTGCGTACGCCAGCAATTCGGCGCAGCCCCAATCCATGTCTTTTTCGCCTTTTGCCATGGCAACCCGATCGTTCAAAATTCCGCCAACACGACGGTGAACCTCGAAATCATCCGGTGAATGCGCGAGTTTTTCTGCAAGCGCCACCAGTGATTCAGAATCAACACCGGTATTTAGCGGCTCTCGCCAGTCATCTCCCTGATACGGTTTCCAGTCCAGCGTAACCAGCGCCTTGTTTGGATCGATAACCTGCCCTGCAACAACATGACCTTCATCCAGACGATCACGATAACGCTGTACCATGTCATCCGCATCTGCCTGAGTGATCATCCCTTCGTTGATTAATCTATCGGCGTATAACTCACGAGTGGTTTTATGTGATTTGATTTTTCCATACATCATTGGCTGGGTTACCGCTGGCTCATCGGCTTCGTTGTGTCCATGGCGGCGATAACACACCAGATCCAGAACGACGTCTCCACCAAATTTCATGCGGTACTGCATTGCCAGCCTTGTGGCATAAATCACTGCATCAGGGTCATCGCCGTTGACGTGCAGGATTGGTGCCTGCACCAGTTTTGCAACTTCGGTGCAGTACAGGGTAGATCGGGCATCGAGGGTATTTGTCGTGAAGCCGATTTGATTGTTGACAATGATGTGGACCGTCCCGCCTGTAGAAAAACCCCGCGTCTGGGCCATATTCAACGTTTCCATTACGACACCCTGCCCCGCGAAAGCAGCGTCGCCATGAATGATAATCGGAATAACCTGGTTTCGTGCGGTGTCTTTACGGCGCTGTTGACGCGCCCTGACTGAGCCCGCTACCACCGGACTGATAATTTCAAGGTGTGAAGGGTTAAATGACAACGCTACGTGGACATTGCCGCCTGGAGTCTGGATATCCGAAGAAACCCCCTGGTGGTATTTTACGTCACCTGTGTTGGTATCTTCATCTTCTGTTTCGTAATTGCCTTCGAATTCCCTGAACAGTTCAGCTGGTGCTTTACCCAGAATATTCACCAACATGTTCAAACGCCCGCGGTGGGCCATGCCAATAACGATTTCTTTTGCTCCCTGCTGACCAAATTGCTGAATTAAATCTGACACCATGGGTATGAGCGAGTCACCGCCTTCAAGGGAGAAGCGCTTCTGGCCAACGTATTTGGTGTGCAGGTAACGTTCCAGTCCTTCCGCAGCGGTTAGTCGCTCTAGAATTTCTTTTCGCAGAACCACAGGATAGGCACTTCCAGGTGATTCCGTTTCTACCTGATCCAGCAGCCAGCCTCGCTGTTCCAGCTCATTGATGTAACGAATTTCATAGCCAATGGATCGACAATAAACACTCTTGAGAAAGGCGAGTATTTGCCGCAGCGGCATGCGGCCGCCCTGCGCCATCGAACCAACATCAAATTCTGTATCAAGATCCGCTTCACTTAAATCGTACTGTTCGAGCTCTGTTTCCTTGGCATTACCCCGCGGCATTATCCCAATGGGATCAACGTCAGCAAGCAAATGCCCCAGGGCACGATAGGACATGATTAACTTGGAAACCCGGTCCTGCTTATAGGTTGCACCTCTCCTCCATTCCCGGGATCCGGTTGGTTGTTCCTGACTTTCAGTTTCTATCGTTGGCAGCGCGTTAAAAACAGATTTCCAGCAGGCTAATGATTCAGCATCAGTCTGTTCCCCTGCATCTGAGTTACCGACGGTTTCCTGGTAAATCGACTCCAGATAAGACATGTTGCCGCCGTTTAGAAACCCCGGGTCCATGCTGCCGTTTGTTTTACTTTTTGCTGATGGAGTCGATTTTTCTATTGTCATGATACGTTTGTGCCAGGTTAGTTTCTTAATCGCTGACCATGAGTATACCAAAGCCCTTGATTGATAGTAGACAGAACAGGAATATAAATCCTAGTCTATCTCATTAGATAGTTTTTCAAAAAATTCATGGATGTATTTTTCAGCTGTTCCGCCCAGTAAACGAGTCCCAATTTCACCAATCCACCCTGCGGCATCAATACTGGCCTGATAGCTTAAATCCGTCGTATTCACATCGACTTCCTTTAGCTGGACGTTCGCAAATCCCGCAACACTTCCGGCAATCCCTGATTGCATCGTTGTTTTCAATTGATACTGCTGCGGTGCATTGCAATCAACCACCTCCAGATGGGCATCGAAAGTCTTTTTCAACGGCCCAAATTTCAACTGGAAGCTGGCGCAAAACTCATCATCAGAGCGCTTTTCAACTGCACTGCAGCCGCGCATACAATGCTGCAAAACCGCCGCATCATTTAAACGGCGCCATAAATCTTGCCGCCGCAGATTAACGCGATGTGTGCCCTGAAACTCAAGCTGACGACAGCGGTCAGAGCGACTCTGGGTGGAACTTGCCATGCATGCTCTTAGTGTGTGAGATTTTTTCGCTACCGCGGTAATTCTACCTGAGGTCTGCATCAAAAATGTCTGCTGGACTGCAACCGGGCTGCGTACTAGACTATACACACAATTATTCGATAGAGCAGTATGAATCCAGTAAATTTTGAAGAACGCTACAGTCGTCAAATTCGCCTGCCGCAAATTGGCCAGAAAGGACAGGAGAAATTGCGCGATGCAAGCGTCCTGATAATCGGTATGGGCGGATTAGGATCCCCGGTGGCACTGTATCTCGCCGCCGCCGGAGTTGGACATTTTCGAATAGCCGATTTTGACCAGGTTGATGAATCCAATCTTCAGCGACAGGTCATCCACCATCATCAAAATATCGGCGATTTAAAAGCCGAGTCTGCGGCTGAGCGATTACGTGCGATCAACCCGGATATTGATGTTGTTACGCTGGATTATTCTTTAAGCCATGAGGACTTTATTGAGCAAAGTGATGGTGTTGACGTACTCATAGACTGTACTGACAATTTTCCTACGCGTTTTGAACTCAACGATGTCTCATTACAAACCGGAATTCCATTGGTTTCTGGCGCTGCAATCCGTTGGGAAGGACAGGTAACATCATTTATTCCAGATACAAAAAATCCATGCTATCAGTGCCTCTATCCAAGTCGCGAGATAGCGAGTGCAAGCTGTGCCATGGAAGGTGTTGTCGCACCCCTGGTTGGTGTCATCGGAACCATGCAGGCCATGGAAGCGATGAATATTCTGTTGGGAAACAGTCAACTGCACGGCGTAGTCTGGTTATTCGACGCACGTAGTATGGAATGGCAGCGTATGCAGCTTAACCAGAATCCAAAGTGTCCAGCCTGCAATGCCGGGTAATGCTAATTTCGAATTGATTCGTAATGCTCGCAAAACCATTGGTAGGTTTTTGCTGATCCGTCTTCCAGACCCATTCTGGATTGCCCGCCCAAACTGCTCAACTTGTTTACATCGAGTAGTTTTCGAGGGGTAGCATCGGGTTTGGATGTATCGAACTGCAGCTTGGCAACGAAAATCGACTTTTTCATTCTGTTAGCCATCACAATTCAGCTCAATATTTTTCTTTTTGGCTCTCTTTAGAGTCAGTTTGGCGTAAAAAATCTGGATAACCAGAAAGGGAATGAATACAAACAGCCTTTCATTACCGGGAATATTCACCATCCAGAGTGCACCCAGACCCTGTAAAAATGCCATACAGCTCAACATCAGGGTGACTTCGAGATGGGTGTTGCCGCTGCGCACCCGGATTTGGTAAAGATGGGTACGATGCGCCTTGAGCGGGTTCAATCCATTGACAATTCGCCTGATAAAAGTAAACAGGGTATCGAAAATAAAGTGAAACAACAGCATCGGCATGACCAGAAACGAGGTGTGGGATTCGTCATATCTGGCAGCAATAATTGCCAGAGTGGCAAACACAAACCCAAGAAATGCACTGCCAACATCGCCCATGAAGATCTTCGCAGGCGGCGTGTTGTATACTAAAAAACCCACCGCACCGGCGATGATGGTGTAACTGGTTATATAAACGAATGAACTGCCTTCATAGTAACTAATCGCCATGAAAAACAGTCCTGCGATGAGTGCTGTACTGGCGACCAGGCCATCAATCCCATCCATGAAATTGTAGGCATTGGTTAATCCCAAAATCCAGAAAAATGAGACTACATAACCAAACAGGCCAAGTGAAGCACTATCCTCCCAGGGTAGTGACAGCGTATCGATCACGATTCCGCTAGAAAGTACCACCGCAACGGAAACGATATGCGTACCAAGCTTGAACAAGGCCGATTTCTCACCAACGTCGTCGATGAAAGAGATCATCGCAATTAACATCGCGGAAAATATAAAACCAAAAATATATCGCTGTTGAATCAATTCGGTTTCTGCGAAGCCAACGATATAGGCCATGCCGATTAGAAAGGTGACGACAATAGAAATTCCACCGGATTTTGGCATAGCATCGTCATGGGATGAGCGCTGGTTGGGATGATCCAGTATGCGTACAAACTTCAACATCGCCCATGTAATAAGAGTGGCAATCAGCGCTAATGAAACGCCAAACAGAATATGGGTGTACAACTCAGAAATAGCCAATCTGTCGTCCTGAGAAGAAGTTGTGTAGTCGTTTCAACGCTATTTGTCGGCTGCAGCCGATATCAAACCACGATCCCATACCAGTTTGATGACTTCTGCAACGCATTCTTCAATACCCAGTTCAGCGGTATCGACAATCAGCTCTGCATTTTCCGGCTCTTCGTAGGGTGAAGATATTCCCGTAAAGTCCGAAATTTCTCCTTTTCTCGCACGCTTATACAACCCCTTTACATCTCGGTTTTCGCAAACCTCCAATGGGCAGCGGCAATAAATCTCTAAAAAATCTGTATCATTTTCCACCATCATTCGTACCCGTTGTCGGTCTATCTGGAATGGCGAAATGAATGCGGTAAGGGCAATAACGCCTGATTCGATAAACAATTTCGACATTTGTCCCACTCGCCGAATATTTTCTGTTCTGTCATCTTCACTAAAGCCCAGATCACCGCAAAGCCCGTGTCGTACATTATCTCCATCAAATACAAATGTACGGACTCCCACGCCGTGTAATTTTTCTTCCACGGCATGCGCTAACGTCGATTTCCCGCTGCCGGATAGCCCGGTAAACCAGAGAATCGTACTTTTATGACCATTCTTTTTTTCCCGGTGTTGTCGGGTAATTACCGGTTGGTGCCACACCGTATTGGATGACTTGGTATCCGTTTTACTCATAATGCATGACTCGTATCCTGTTTTTTTGATTTGCACCGGAATGTGTGCCGAATTGCCGCGAATTATAACGCCAAAACCGGTCATTCGGTGTTGTTGCCCGCGCCAATAGAACTCGACAATCAAGCCAATGGCAGCAAAAACACCTTTCAATTGTCCGAATAATCACTGATAGAATCCGGCTTACTTCTTATCAACGATATTAAAATATGAGCGACTACCCCGAATTTGATGATCCCATCACCCGCCCTCGTTACACCGGATTACCGACGTTTATGCGGGCACCCTATTCAGAGTCCTTTGAGGACGTCGATATTGGATTGATCGGTGTTCCGTTTGATGGCGGTGTAACCAATCGAACCGGCGCACGCCATGGTCCAAGGGAAATTCGCAATCAATCCAGTTTGATTCGAAAAATGAATCAGGCTACAGGCGTGAGTCCTCACCAACTTTGCCGTGTTCGGGATATTGGTGATGCCTGGGTACAAAAACCTTTTACTCTCGAAGGCAGTCATCAGGAAATTGAAGACTACTATCAAGCTGTCGCCGCCGCCAGAATTACCCCCATATCAGCTGGAGGAGATCACTCCATCACCCTTCCCATATTCAGAGCACTTGCGAAAGACGGCCCAATCGGCATGGTGCATTTTGACGCGCATTGCGATACCGGGGATGACTATCTGGGCTCAAAGTTTCACCACGGCGCCCCTTTCAAAATCGCGGTCGATGAAGGATTGCTCGACCCCAAACGAACCATTCAAATTGGCATTCGCGGCTCACTAAACGATCCTGATGTCTGGAAATTTAGCCATGATTCCGGAATGCGTGTCATTTATATAGAAGAATATTTTGAAATGGGTTGGAAAGCTGTAGTTGATGAAGCAAGAAAGATTGTCGGTGATGGCCCAACCTATATTAGCTTCGATGTCGATGCGCTGGACCCTGTGTTTGCCCCGGGTACCGGAACCCCTGAAATCGGCGGCTACACAACATTTGAAGCTCAAATGATGATCCGCGGCTTGAGCGGGCTTAATTTAGTGGGCGGTGATGTCGTGGAAGTTGCCCCACCCTTTGATCCAAGCGGCAACACCGCTCTGGTTGGTGCAACGATGATGTTTGAAATTTTATGTGTGGTGGCTGAATCCATTGCTGCCAACGCCTGAAATACAAAGACCCGAGATACAAAGGCCAAAGCAATTCAGATGAAGCTCCATTCTGGACAATAACTCCCTGATTTTAAAAGCGCACTAAAAGCCGGCTTTTTTGTGTTCGCAAACGTTAGTTGGCGTTGTATAGATTTATCTTCGAAGAGAATCGTGTTTCAGATAACTTCTTTCTCAATGGATTTTTTAATCAAATCCACAGTTCTTTTGACACCCTGCAGATGTGGATTGTATGCCAATGCGCGCTCGTAGTACTCCAGCGCCTTATCTCGGTTATTGAGTCGCGTATAAATCATCCCTTGACCGCTGAGCGCACCAAAATGCCTGGGTTCCAGGTTCAGCGTAGCAGCGATATCTAAAGTGGAAAGTTTGAATTCACCCATCATGTAGTAGGCTGTTGCGCGGCGATTCCAGCCTTCGGAAAAATTTGGGTTGATTTCAATTATTTCACTGAAATACCCAACCGCGTCATCCAGTTCCCCGCGACGCATACTCGCTGCTCCCATATCCAGCAGCTTTACAATATCGAGGTCATCCGATTGATACCAGTTTTGCCAAATTTTTTTTGTCAGTACTGAAGCCTCCGATGGATTCCGGGAGCCTTGAAGCAGGAAAAACAGCTCGTCAAGTTCGGAGTTTGTCTGGTCTGCCTGCACCGAAACCATGGAACTGATAACAGCAAGCGACAGGGCAATCGCTAATCTTTGAATCAGGTTTTTCATCGAATATCTCCTGCGGAATCGCCCGCATAACAGTAAATGGGACTCGAAACTTAATCTAAGGTTCTCGTATTACCGGCAATATTGCAAGTCTACACATCTATTGAGGCAAATTGATTTTTGTGTCGATTCAAATCCGGGCAAATCGCGCCTATAAAACACAAGGATCAGTGCGGCTGTTTTATAGTGACAATTTCGCAGCAATTTCTATCAATCAATCTATGTACACGAACTGAATTTTGTTCCAATATCCCGGTAAATTTATTTGCGCTCCAAAATATGCAGAACAGTAGCCCACCGATTCCGAATTCACTGTGGCGTGCCACAGCGATAGAACTGGCTAATCAACCGCCACTCGAAGAAAATTTAAAATCAAAGGTTGCCATTATCGGGGCGGGTTTTACTGGTTGTTCCGCTGCACTCCACCTTGCCGAAAAAAATATTGAGGTCGTTGTTGTTGATGCTGGCCAACCCGGGATTGGCGCATCGGGGAGAAATGGCGGGCAGGTCAATCCGGGCATTAAACGAACGCTTGAAGCGGTTCAGCAGGTTTGGGGTAAAACGCTTGGTAAATCACTATACAACACCATCGGCGAAGCACCTGATTTTGTTTTCCAGCTCATTCGAAAACATGCAATAGATTGCCATCCTGTGCGTACAGGTATCATTCAGCCTGCCTATTCAAAAAAATCACTGGAATATCTTCAGCGATATGGTGAATACCATGCAAGTACTGGTGCTCCTGTCGAGTTTCTGGATAAACAAAGAACAGAAGAGCTGCTGGGCTCGTCCTACTATCTTGGCGGGTTTCTCGACAAGCGTGCGGGCAGTGTTCAACCGTTAAGCTACTGTCGCGGTCTCGCCAATGCGGCGATGGAAAATGGCGCTCGGTTTTTTGGTGATTCTCCGGTGTCGTCCATTGACATCCAGGGAAGCAAAAAAATTATCATGACTCCCAAAGGCAGTGTCGAGGTCGACTTTGTATTCGTATGTACTAATGGTTACACCGATCTGGTTGCGAACGACCCGTTAATTAAAAAGCTGAGCAAGACCGTTATTCCGCTTTACAGTTATAAGGTTGCCACTGCCGCCCTCGACCAATCCTTGCAAAAATCCATCATCCCGGAACAACAGGTTATTGCCGATACACGCCGATTACTAACCTACTTTCGAAAAGACCCTACCGGCCGGTTGGTAATGGGCGGTGCGGGTGGCCCTTACGAAGCAGCCGATCTCAGCTCATATCAATCAATAGAATCACGTATTCGGGAGTTGTATCCGCAAATCCATAAGCCCGATATCGAGTTTCGCTGGTGCGGCAAGGTTTGCGTAACACGGGATGGGGTGCCCCATGTTCATCAACTCAAGCCCGGGGTCTTTACCGCGCTCGGCTACAACGGCAGAGGGGTAGCAATGGCTTCTTTGATGGGTAAATGGCTTGCCGAGATGGTGGCAGGAGAACCTGAAGAATCAGGGTTTATTCCGATAACGGGATTAAAAACCATTCCGTTTCACCGTATTCGAAATCCATTCGTCAAATTCATGCACTACGTGAAAGATGTGCAGGACCGTATCGAAAGATAGTTACAGAATTTTTTCAACAATTGACTTGACCCTGTTTACCATAAGAGGATAAAAATGAGAATTGGCTTTATTGGTCTTGGTAATGTCGGTGCAATCCCCATGGATACGCCGATTTTCGGAGGCTGTCATCGTGCCGCAAGCGGGAATATTGCTATCTTTGCTGGAGGAGAGCACGCAGGTTTTGACAAGGCTTTACCATTACTGACATAAAAATTCTCCAAATCTGACTATTAGCTTAAGTTTAACGGATAACAATTTCCGCTGAAAACAACTCCATGGACTAGCGAAGACACCATATAAATTGTTCGTATGCTTTGGTTATAATGCAGAATAATCGATAATCTTGAATCTGACTGGGGTAATAATGGCCGAATCCGCCATACCATTTGATGCCAAGGCATGTGCCAAGGTAAACCGCGGCATTGTTTCGGGCTATCCAATAATCTATATCGTTAGTGCGGAGGAAAACAGAATCGAAAATGTGCTGACTTCGGTTTCTCAGTCCCACTATAAAGATCAACGACCAATCATTGTCTGGTCAGCTTCAAGAGGGTTTAATAATCAGTCAGGTGAAAATCCAGTAACCGATCCCGCCACCGCACTACGACATATCGCCGATAACGGAGAGGATGCAATTTATTTGTTAAAGGACCTGCCAGGGTTTTTCGACAGAGATGACAGGTTGGAACGCGTCCTCAGGGACACTTACGCTGATCTCATTTCGAAAAATCGCTATGTAGTAATATCTTACCCTTCTCTGAAACTGCCGGAGATTCTAAAAAAGGAAACTTACGTAGTCGAACTTGACTTACCTGCACAGGAAGATATTAGCGAGTACCTTTCCCGGCTTTTAATATGCGAAAGGCTCCCCCAGACTTCCATCGACAAGATTATCAACAATGGAGCCGCGGGACTGCGGGGCTTAACCTACAACGAAATTCGACACCTGTTTTCACGAATTTTGTCATCCAGGAAACTGACAATCGCCTCAGTGATGGACGAAATTTACGAAGAAAAGGCACAGCGGCTAAAAAAGGAAAGTTGCCTGATTGTCATACCAAATGATGAGGGAATCGATAATATTGGTGGTTTGGAAAACTTGAAAAAATGGGTTCAGATACGAAGCAAGCTGTTTACCAATGAGGCACACGAAGCGAATATTCCGCCGCCCTCGGGTGTGCTTTTTATGGGAGTCAGTGGCTGCGGAAAAAGTCTGGCCGCCAAAGCGATTGCGTCGGCATGGCACCTTCCGCTCATTCGTATCGATATGTCATTAGTCATGTCCGGAGTATACGGTCCGCCAGAATTTGCATTTAACCGAGCGATTCGGATTTCTGAAAGCATCGCTCCGCTGGTTCTCTGGATTGACGAAATAGAGAATAGTTTTGGTTGCGATGAAGCCGTGGGTAGCAGCAGTAATGTGAATATTTTTTCAACATTTCTGACCTGGATGCAGGAAAAGCCGTCAACTGTTTTTGTTGCCGCCACCGCGAATCGGATACAGGCACTACCTGCGGAAATGATTCGTAAAGGCCGATTCGATCAGGTGTTTTATGTTGATCTTCCCACCTCTGGAGAACGCAAGGATATATTCACCATCCATATTGGCAAAACAGGTACGTTCATTTCAAATGGTGAAATGGAAATTCTCATTTCGATGACCGACGGGTGGTCTGGAGCAGAAATAGAGCAGGCAGTAACTGCAGCAAACGTCGACGCTTTCAATGCCGGCAGGCCGTGTGTTTACCGTGACATTATGTTTAACGTTGGTAAAAACGTGCCATTGTCGAAGACGATGCGTGAACAGGTAGAGGCACTTCGATCCTGGTCAAACGGCAGAACAATTCCGGCTTCTTCCGATGAGATAACGACTCAAAAGCACCATGTAGCGGAAAGAAATGCCCGCAGAATCGAAAAGGAAAGATTGCGAGAACTGGAGAATCAGGCGTAGTTGCTTATATTTGCAAGATCGACCATAGCTTCACTGTCAGCCCCCATATAAATTCCAGCAATATTTGCGCTGGGGTCGCTTTCCAAAGTTGGCCTTCTGCCAGACAGGTTAGGGTCAAGCCCTATTTTTATGCCATCGAACCGCAGTAGAACTGCGAAGTTTATCCGATCAGTGCCGTTACAACATTAATAACTTGCAGCAGCTAAAGAATTTCCAGGCCGAATTGTTCGGCTATTTCAACAAAACCTTCCCACAAAACTAATGCAAAACCACGCGGAATAAACATTTCATAACCATCATCGGATCGCCACAACGTAATACCGACGTGATGGATGACCGAAGAAGCGACCGCGCCTACCGGGAAAGATTGTTCTCGTAAATCGAGCGGCAGAAGCCGATTCAGGAACTCTGTTGCACGGGAGCCATTAATTCGAATATGCGTTCTCGAATGTGAAATATCCAATGTGCAACCGGCTGCTGAATCCAGCTCCGGAGCAGCATCGCCGAAAATCCACCATTTCATTGGCTCAATTCTCAATGCACTCGACACTTTGCCGGACTCTGCGCGGCAGGGGCCCGGAGCTGATTTTACACCGACACTTTCGGCCACCTTGCTCGATACTTCATCAATCGTATCCGACCAGCCCGCAATCTGACTTAAAACCAGATTTGGCCTATCCTGCATCGTGACGCCAACACTGTTATCTGCACCGAGCAAACCGTGTTTACCGACCTGATAGTGACCGGCTAACGCGGAAACCCGCTCAACCTGAATCGTATTATCCATACATTCTTTCTCCGCTTGGGTCGTACATATGGGGTGAAATTACCTCAACCTCAATATTGCTTTTTCTTACCGGGTCTGCTGCAACAATAGTTTGACCTTCCCAACCTTCATGACCGCTGGAAATAAAGCCCAGTCCAATCCAGTGCCCCATTGCAGGTGAATGGGTTACCGCTGTAATCCAGCCTTCGCCCAACCCGGAAACCTGATCTTGTTTGCACAAAATAGACCCGGCATTGAATGTTTGGGTTTTATCTTTAGGAACAATACCAACCAGTCTGGGCCGGTCTTCACGCAAAAGCTCTGCTCTGGTTCGCATCGCGCTGCCGATAAATGACTTATTTGGTGATGCCATTTTACCGAGTCCCGCATCATCGATGGTAACGCGTCCATCTAATTCGGCACCGGTAACGTGTCCCTTTTCGATTCGCATTGCACCCAGCGCTTCGGTTCCGTATAAACAGCCTGCCAGCGGTTCAGCCTCGCCCCAGAGCATATCCATTAATGCGTTCGCATAATCAGACTGGACATAAACTTCGTAGGCCATTTCACCAGAGAAGCTGATTCGCGCAATTCGGCAAGGGATTCCACTTTTCAATAAAGTTTCGCGCACGCCCATAAAGGGAAAGTTTTCGTCGCTCATCACTTCAGGATCTTCTACACAGGCGGTTAATACATCACGGCTCTTTGGTCCAGCCACCGCACAACCTGCCCATTGCTCGGAAACCGAAGTAACATGGACCTTCAAGTCCTGCCATCGGGTTTGCAGCAATTCTTCCAGAAACACCATGACTTTACCCGCGTGCGCTGTGGTGGTAGTCATAAAATAATCATCTTCTGCTAATCGCCAGGTCGTACCATCGTCCATAACGATACCGTCATCGCGCAACATGATTCCGTAACGCGCCTTACCTACGGCGAGCTTGGCAAAAGGATTGGTGTAAATACGATTCAGAAATTCAGTTGTATCAGGTCCCTGAATTGCAATTTTACCGAGTGACGTTACATCACATAAACCAACGCAATCTCGAGTCGTTTTGGTTTCACGCACATACGCTTCGCTAATGGTTTCGCCTTCGCGGGCGAAAAACCATGGTCGATCCCAAAGGCCTGCCATAGTCATGATCGCACCGTGCTGCAGATTCCAGTCATTCATTGGTGTTCGCCGCAGCGGTCGAAAGTGCCTGTCAACGTTGCGTCCTTTCAATGCACCAATCGAAACAGGCGTATACGGAGGTCTGAATGTTGTTGTTCCAACTTCAGGTATCGCTTTTCCCTGTGCCTGGGCCATCAAAGCCAAACCAATGATATTACCCATTTTCCCGCCATCAGTTGCCATCCCCAATGTGGTATAGCGTTTTAAGTGTTCGACGGATACAAATCCTTCCCGATGCGCGAGTCGAACGTCATCAGTGGTTACATCGTGCTGTGGGTCAATAAAACTTTTCAGCCTTTGACCTTCAACACTAACTTCGTAAACCGGATGTATCGGTGTTTCCCATCCGCCGGCCTTAGGCGCTGACTTTTGTCTGGTGGAGGCGCCTAAAGCTTTAGCCGCTTTGGCACCAGCTGAGTACCCGGAGGCAATACAATCATCCGTATTCCAGACCGCTTCCACTGAACCCGCCATGGTAATCGGTTCTTCCATATGCGGTGCGACAAAACAGGCCTGCTCGTCATTCCAAAGCGGTTTTACGCCGCGGTGAGACACCAGATTCACGACGGGTGACCAGCCACCCGAAACCAGTACCAGATCACAGACATCAGAGCCTTGTGCTGACCAACCATTATCCGTTTGTACGGCAAAGTCCAACCCTCTAGCCGAATTCAGACCCTTCACTTTCAATGGTGCGGATCGTGTTTGCAAACTGATTCCACAATCACCCAGCAACCGCATCATTTCAGGAGACACGGTTGTCCTCGCATCCAACAGGCTGACTTTCGCACCCGACCTTGCCAGATCAGCCGCAACAGCATAGGCTGAGTCGTTGTTTGTCGCCACTACAATTCTTTCACCTGGTAACACACCATAACGATTCAGATAAGCTCGACCGGCATTGGCTGTCATCACACCAGGACGATCATTATTTCCAAAAGCAACGTGTCGCTCCATCGCGCCGGTGGCCAGGATCGTTTGTTTCGCGCGAATCGTCCAAAATCGCTGGCGCGGAAGGTGCTTATCGGGAGAGGATAAATGGTCCGTAACCCTTTCCAGCAAACCCGCAACACCATAATCGTAAAGGCCAAACGCGGTGCTCCGAGTCATGATTTTGACTCCTGCTTTTTGCGCTTCTGCGATCAATGACAAGCGCTGATCTTCCGATTGCTCGATCGGCTGATTTAACAAATCGCCGCCAAGCTCGTGATCCTGTTCAACCAAAAGCACTTCAAATCCGGCTTTAGCCGCGACCGTAGCGGCAGTCAACCCGGCGGGGCCTGCACCAACCACCAACACATCACAAAACCCGTGGGCATGATCATAACTATCCGGATCTGCTTCCCTGGAAGCTTCACCCATTCCCGCGGCTCTTCGAATAATTTTTTCGCACTGCATCCAGAATTTGGTACCGCCTCCCATTAACCACTTTGGTCCCATGAAGGTTTTATAGTAGAAACCCGCAGAAAGGAAACGACTAAAAAGAGCGTTTACCGCGCCGACATCGCTGCGAACATTGGGCCAGGCATTTTGACCGCTCGCAGTCAGGCCCTCATACAATTCCTGCATAGTCGCTTTGACGTTGGCATCTTTGCGATTGCCTTCGCCTAGAGTAATAATCGCACCGGATTCTTCAACACCCGCAGACATCAATCCTCGTGGTCGATGATATTTAAAACTTCGACCCAGAATCGATTGATTGTTTGCCAGTAAAGCCGCTGCAAGGGAATCTCCGCAAAATCCGTTAAGACTCTTGTCGTCCCAGCTAAAACTTAACGCCCGTGTCCGATCTACTCGACCACCTTCAGCTAATCGCTTTGCAGCCATGTTATGCGCCCTCCGGCAGATTGCCCAGTACTGCAGCATTGCCTTCATGGGCCGGGCGAACTGATTGAATCTCGTGAGTCATGGTGTCTCGCTCGACCACAAGCCACATTCGACAACCGTTGGCATGATGCCATGTCTCGGATTGCATCCCCCGAATATTTTCCCGAAGAAAGATTGCGTCGTGCCATTCTTCAGCGCTGGAATCCAGAGCCGGGTACTCAATTGAAGCATCACCGCCGTAAGTAAATTCGGAATGATCGCGTTCGCCACAAAAGGGACAGTTTATTCTAATCATGAAATTTAACCGTGCAGTTTTGGATCCGGACCAGCACCGCGTTCATCAATGATGACGCCGCGCTGGAATCGATCCAGACTAAAGTGTTCGATAGTGGAATCTGGGCGGTCATTTGCAATCAAATCGGCAAAATGCCAACCAGAAGCAGGGCTCGCCTTAAAACCGCCGTAGTTCCAACCTGCATTCAAGTACAGATTGTCAATTGGTGTCTTACAAATGAAGGGCGCTCCATCCATTGACATATCCATTACCCCGGACCAATGACGTAACAGTCGCACCCTGCCCAGACAAGGCAGAATTGACGTGCAGCACTCAGCGACATCCTGCACGATTGGCAAGTTGCCACGCTGTGCATAGGATTTATACCAGTCGAGATCACCACCAAAAACCATGCCGCCTTTGTCGGATTGTGAAATATAAAAATGTGCACCGCCAACACCAAATACCACAACGTGATCGAGCATTGGCTTGATCGGTTCTGACACAAAGGCCTGGAGTTTGTGCGTTTCAATGGGTAGTCGCCCAAGTTCTGCCATCTGCCATAAACGCGAGGTATTACCAGCAACGGCAAATCCTGCTTTTTTCGCTCCGATACTGCCCCTTGAAGTTTCCAATGCCGTGACTTTTCCATCCTGACGCGTAATCCCAGTTACTTCGCAGTTTTGGATAATATCGACACCATGCATATCTGCACCGCGGGCGTAACCCCAGGCGACAGCATCATGGCGAGCGTTGCCGGCGCGCTTTTGCACGGCAGCGCCGATGATCGGGAATCGGGCGTGGTCATAATTTAAATGCGGAATGGCCTTTTTTAAAGTTGGCAAGTCCCATAGTTCGCCATCGCAACCTGTCAGACGCATGGTGTTGTATCGCCTGGCAGCACCATCACGTGCTGCCGGGGTATGAAACAAAGAGACATGATAACGCTGACTGAACATTACGTTATAGTTCAAGTCGTGACTCATGTTCTCCCACAGCTTCAGGGAATGCTCGTAGAAATCCCGATTCCCGGGCATCATGTAGTTAGAACGTACAATCGTTGTATTACGCCCTGCATTGCCGCCGCCGAGCCAACCTTTCTCAAGCACCGCAATATTTTTAACGCCGTGGTTTTTTGAAAGATAATAAGCGGTTGCCAGGCCGTGCAAACCAGCGCCGACAATCACCACATCGTATTCTTTTTTGGGCTCAGGATCACGCCACTGACGATCCCAGTTTTTCTGACCACTCAAGCCATTTTTAAATACCGACCACGCCGAATAACGAGTCATATTTCTCTCCAAACCTTGATGGATAGCCTAAATTAAGGCAATTTAGTGTAAATTATAAACCGAATCGATTGTTTAACGTAAACATCAGTCTGATACGGGACAGCGGATAATAACGCAACCGGTGTTTTTCTGATAGATTGAATTTAATTTGGTATTTATTTGGTACTTTTTATGGTATATTTGGTTCAATAATGGTACCGCCATTTTCTCATCAACTTGATACCAGAGCTATTTTATAATAGCACTAAACCTCGCATCTTAAGCCAGTTTCCCGCAATCGAAATTATTCTGATTCGGTTCATTTATTGTCCATTTTGACAGACTAATACGCTTATGAGACTGTGCAAAAATCCAATATTCGTCGTTCCTGCGAAAGCAGGAACCCAGTAAAACAGCCAAATCCGCAAGGGTTTTCCATATGTAACACGAGCCAGCGAGGGTTTCTTGCACAGTCTCTGATGTTTGAAAACAGAATTAATAGCCTGAGATCTAAACTCAGAGAACAGCATATTGATGTCGCGCTAATCACCGATGACGATTCGGTTTATTATTTCACTGGTTACTGCGACTATCTGCCCATGGCGTTTGGCCGGCCGACGATATTGGTCATTCCAAAAGATGAGGCAACGTTATTGATTACGCCCTCCATCGATTACAACACCGCCCAGGACAAAGAAAGCGGCTGATTTGCTGAATCAATATTACGATGCATCCTGCATGTCACCAAACACTCATTTCCTTCAGATAATTGCATCAGGCGAGCAAATCACCCGAACGCATCACCGCGCATCCAATCGCGTCATGTCTTCTGGAGAGCCGGTATTTCTCTGTTTTTGCGGAATGACGAATTTTCATCGATTCAAGCTGGGTTTTGACCGAACCTTCTGGATTGATCACATCGCCGATAAATCCCAGGAGTCGGTGTATCAGGTAGCCGTTGACAGTCAGGCCGTAGCACTGGAGTTACTCAAAGCTGGAACGATTGCCGAGGATATTCATGCTGCATACGCAGAAGTCATACAATCCGCAGGGTATGACTATCCTTTTCGTTGCGGCCGCGGCACTGGCTTTAGCTTTCTCGAAAAACCTCAGCTTGTGTTTGGTGACAAGACAACCCTGAAGCCAGGTATGGTGCTGACCGTAGACGGCTCTGTAAACACGGACACATTTCGAGCCCAGGTTGGCGACAGCTTCATCGTTACGCAAAATGGTTTCGAAGCGGCGACCTCGCACCAGATGCTGTGGCAGTGCACATAACCCGACTGAAAACTGACGACTACACTACTAACGAAACCCTGTCGAAGCACATCGAAGAGTAGACCCCTGCTACCCTACTCGTGGTGATTCAGGCAATAAAACGGGGCAACTCATCTATATTGGTTCCGAAATCGACAAACTTTGACAAATGAACGATTTTGGTATTACTCTTGGAGTATAAGCAAATAATAGCTTAATTATCCGGTTTTACTCGGATAAAGCTGTTTCGTTGGTTATACATCGGGTTATTTTGACTTTCTAAAATAGCCATTAGTCATAATTAATCATTAAGAGAGAATAAGAAGTATGAAAAAATCAATTATCTCCTCGGTCATCGCTACAGGCATGGCCGTCGCGGGAATGACTGCTCCGAGTGTACATGCGGCTCAGGAATTCATTTCAATTGGTACGGGTGGTGTTACCGGTGTTTATTATCCTACCGGTGGCGCGATCTGCCGGCTGGTTAACAAGAATCGTAAAGACCACGGAATTCGCTGTTCAGCGGAGTCAACTGGCGGGTCGATTTACAACATTAATACGATTCGCTCGGGCGAACTGGAATTTGGTGTTGCACAATCTGACTGGCAGTATCATGCCTACAACGGCACTTCAAAATTTGAAGCGCAGGGTAAATTTGAAAACCTGCGCGCGGTATTTTCCGTTCACCCTGAGCCAGTTACGGTTATCGCCAGCGACTCTTCTGCAATCAACACACTAACGGATGTCAAAGGCAAGCGTTTAAATATTGGTAACCCCGGTTCCGGTACTCGCGGTACCTGGGAAGTTATCGAAGCCGCTCTGGGTTGGGAGCGCAGTGACCTTAAACTCGCGGCTGAAATGAAGTCTGCAGAAACCGGACAGGCCGTTTGCGATGGCAAAATAGATGCCTACTTCTGGCTGGTTGGTCACCCTTCTGCGTTGACACAGGAATCACTGGCAACCTGTGATGCGCATCTGGTCAATGTTGAAGGTGAAGCAATCGATAAACTGGTAGCCGATAATTCTTTCTATCGAACTGCCACTATTCCTGCTGGAATGTACAACAACGAAAGTGATGTCAGCACATTCGGTGTCGGTGCAACTTTCGTTACCAGTGCTGATGTTTCCGAAGATGCTGTATATATCGTCGTTAAGGCGGTATTTGACAATTTCGAAGACTTCAAAAAACTGCATCCTGCATTTGCGAATCTGAGTGAAGCAGAAATGATTTCAGACTCACTTTCGGCTCCGCTGCACCGTGGTGCAATCAAGTACTACAAAGAACGAGGCTGGATGTAAATCAGCCTGATTGGCTTTCCTGCCAATCCAGATAATGGCAAGGCTTGCCTGCAATAGCAGGAAAGCCTCGTTATTTCTCAACCAAACCTTAGCCTCGCTAATGGCAATCGGTAAGGCAATCATCAGGGGGTGTTTTGAGTTGCAATACAGCGATTTAGGCTGCCTGACAAATTCCCTAACAGTACGAAACCCCAACTCGTGAGGTAGTGATGGCAGATAACACCGCAAACCAGAATAACGCAGCAGATTTTTCAGCCGTTGAGACGGGTGGCCGTAAGCCCATAGGCTGGCAAGGGAAGCTCATCGCATACGTTGCATTTATTTGGGCACTATTTCAACTTTATATCGCATCTAATCTACCTTTTTGGTTAACCGATGTAACGAGTATCAGCGTTATCGTTACCAATTCAAATGCGCGCTTGATTCATCTGGCATTTGGCTTCTTTCTTGCAACATTAGCATTCCCGTTATTTAAATCCAGCCCAAAAGACCGAATTCCCTGGTATGACTGGGTTCTAGCCATAGCGGGTGTCGTCTGTTGTTTATATATCGTTATACTCCGAAACGAAATCGCCGTTCGAGCCGGACTGCCCACCACCGGTGATTTGGTCGCTTCAACAATCGGCATGCTGGTTCTCGGGATTACCGTGTATCGGAGTCTTGGACTTCCATTGCTCATCGTCGCCAGTGTGTTTGTCAGCTATGTATTTTTCGGCAATGCTGAGTGGCTGGCCGAAGCAATTCAATGGAAAGGCGCTTCATACGGCAAAGCGATGTGGCATTTCTGGATGCAAAATGAAGGAATCTTTGGTGTTGCATTGGGCGTTTCTGCAACGTTGATATTCCTGTTCGTGCTATTCGGCTCTATTTTGGAAAAAGCAGGCGCTGGAAATTATTTTATAAAAATCGCATTTGCACTACTCGGGCATCTGCGCGGCGGCCCCGCAAAAGCGGCGGTTGTCGCGTCGGCACTGAGCGGCATGTATTCTGGGTCATCAATCGCAAATACCGTTACCACCGGAACATTCACCATCCCGCTGATGAAAAGAACCGGCTTCTCTGCAGAAAAAGCAGGTGCTGTGGAAGTGGCATCATCAACCAATGGACAGCTCACTCCACCGGTAATGGGTGCCGCAGCGTTTCTCATAGCGGAATTCACCGGAATCAGCTATCAGGATATTCTCAAACACGCCCTGGTACCGGCACTGGTATCTTACATTGCATTGTTTTACATCGTTCACATAGAAGCGATGAAACTCAATTTGCAGGGCCTGCCCAAGCCACCGTCTTCACTTACGTTGGCCCGAAAGATGATCGGGTTTTTGAGCGGCTTTCTTGGCATCGGCCTGCTTGGTGTTTTCGTTTATTTTGGACTGGGCTGGATCAAGGCAGTCGCACCAGATGCCGCGTTCTATATCGTAGCGCTGGGTTGTACACTGTTTTATCTATACCTGCTCAAGCTGGCATCACGCACACCGGATCTTGTTGTTGATGAGCCGGATGCTCCGATCACTGAATTGCCTAAAGCTGGCGAAACCGCGATCACCGGCTTGTATTATCTGCTTCCGATTGTGATTTTAATTTGGAGTATCGTTATCGAACGCCTGTCACCCGCGCTGTCTGCTTTTTGGGCGACTATTGCCATGACCATCGTGTCACTCACCCAGAATCCGCTAAAATCATTTTTCCGCGGTGATGGAAATTACAAGGCCGGGTTTATGGCGGGTCTATGTGATTGGGTGCAGGGCATGATGGCCGGCTCCAGAAACATGATCAGCATATCGGTAGCGACCGGCGCGGCGGGTATTATCGTTGGCACAATTTCCCTAACAGGTGCGCACCAGGTAGTCGGTGAGTTCGTTGAATTTCTCTCTGGCGGACACTTGATTGTGATGTTACTGCTGGTGGCGTTGATGAGCCTGATCCTTGGGATGGGCCTGCCAACCACTGCGAACTATATTGTGGTCTCCTCGTTGATGGCGCCGGTAATTATTACCCTTGGTGCGGCTAACGGCTTGATAGTCCCATTAATCGCAGTTCATCTTTTCGTTTTTTACTTTGGTATTCTTGCAGATGACACGCCACCCGTTGGTCTCGCTGCATTTGCAGCAGCGGCCATTTCCAAAGGGGATCCTATCAAGACAGGTATTCAGGGGTTCGCGTATGATATTAGAACCGCATTATTGCCATTCCTGTTTATATTTAACACCGAATTACTGCTTATCGACGTTTCGGTGGCAAAAGCATTCTTCATTTTTATTGTGGCGGTAATTGCAATGATGTTATTCGCGTCGGCAACGCAAGGATGGTTGATCACTCGCAACAAAGTGTGGGAGTCCGTTGTACTGCTATTGGTTGCTTTTACATTATTCCGGCCTGGGTTCTGGCTTGACCGGGCTGATCCGCCTTACAACAACATTGCGCCCGCAAAGATCTATGAAGTGGTCGGTAATGCGACACCAAACGGGGTGGTAACAATGGTTGTCAGCGGACCTGATTTCGATACCGGTGAAATCACAAACACAACCATTTTAGTGCCCATGGGCGATCCGGCTGAAGCCGTAGAGAGGCTGGAGGCTGCCGGATTGAATGTGCTGGTTGAAGATGGACGGGCAATCATCGAAGAGCCATTTCCCGGCTCACCCTTTTTTGAATCCATCGGAAAGTCCTTCGACTACTATGCAGATGAGCCGGTGGAAGTTGGTGTGCTCAAAACCCGAAAAGATCGTGTCGCCAAAGAAGTTTTTTATATCCCGGCGGTGCTGTTGCTCGGTTTGATTTACTGGATTCAGCGCAGACGCAGGGACAGTTAGCCCGGGTTCTACCCTGTAATCGTTATTCCAAAACACGCCTTGATTCATTTCGAGGGGTGTTTTTTTATGGGCACAAATGTTGCATTTACTCTATTTGCACTGGTAATCATTAAACCATTGAAAAAATTCTATTGGTAATATCGCTTTATAGTCTTTTTCCAACTTCGGCTATTGACGAGTTCATCGCCATGGAATGCTTCTACTGTAGCATCCAGATAATAATTTTCACGGTCACATCTTAAGGAACTGTTAGACACGGTTCGGATATTCCAGTCTCCTCTGGACATATAACAAACATATTCGCTAACCGCTGTTGACGAAAGCGGGTCGTCTGGAGATATCGACCAGGTTTCATCATGTGTGTGCCGACTCCGCATACCATGCTTCGGAATTTCCGTTTCACCGGTGTCGTCATAAACATGAAAATGTGTTTTGTTGTTGTGTAAATCACGGGTGACCTGGCGCTTGTAATCTTCTTCAGTCAACATCGGAAAATCTGGCATCGGCTTTCGGCTTTCGGGTTCGTTCACCTGATGACGATCATTGCCCTGTCGTTGAGGCAAACAAATATATGAGTTTTCGCCGAGCTCGATATCGGCACAAATTGCTTCTGGCGGCGGCATTATCATGGGCCAGTATGCGGTAGATATGCTAATTCGGATTTTGTGTCCCTGCGAGAAACGATAGCCGCATTCGTCGAGGGTAATAGTCACAATTTCATCCTCTCCTGGAATCATTACGCAAGGGTATTCATTGCTTTCACGATGCGCCAGGTTTAATACTCCCCAACTCACTCTATGACTAACGCCATCGGCATGAACATCACACAGTCTCACGGCAAAATTGCCAATGGGTTTGTCGATACTGCATTTTAAGGCTATTGTTGGCCGCCCCAGTATCTCCACAGGCTCCTTCAATAATTCTGTATCAAACACTAAAGATCCAATATCATCCGTCCTCTGATCACCCGGCATTTCTGAATCCGGCTTTAGTGTAAAAACCTCACCACACGCAATCCCGCAATCTTGCGGTGATGAAATTGTCAGACGCTGATCACTTCCAGCCACTCCAGACAAGGCTGACTGCTGAGTGAGGAAGAACTTGAGCGGAGCAATATTAGGCGATGGCCATTGTGTTTCGGCTACCCAACGCCCTGATTCATATTCGCGATATCCGCCAGGCCGAACGCGCTCGGAAATGAAGGCCCGATAAGCAGGCATTTCTTCTGCCCCGTTTTCCATTCCTTTTAACCAGTGATCCCACCACGCAACGGCTTCACCGATAAAGTCCATACGCGGCTTGGGGTACGCGAAATGCGGATATTTGTGAATCCAGGGGCCATTCACCGCCCGAGATACAGACAAGCTGTTCGCCGCCATGGCAGGCGGCGCATTGATATAGCCATCGGCCCAGCCGCTAATCACCAACGAAGGAATCTGAATGGCCGCATAATTTTCACAGACCGATCCATGCCGCCAGTAACCATCCCGTCGTTGGTGTGTTAGCCAGGTCTCTAGTGGAAATGGCTGCGTACGCAGACGATGCAGCCAATTTTTCTTCCATTCCTCTCCTGCCAACAAAGGATCGGGCGGCCTCGATGCAAAACACAGCATGGTCGAAGACCACATAAAATTGGAATACAAATGGCAGCCATTTTTATAGTGTATATCGTCGTTGTATCGATCAACCGTGGTGCCAATAGCGATAACGGCTTTTAGCGGTTCCGGCTGTAGCGCTGCGATCTGCAAACTGTTAAAACCGCCCCAGGATATTCCCATCATACCGAGCTTTCCATTGCACCAGAGTTGCTCAGAAATCCAGTGAATGACTTCTATTCCGTCGCCAAGCTCTCTTGGGGAATACTCGTCGTCGTAGTCACCGTCGGACTCTCCGGTGCCGGAAATATCCACCCGAACGCCGGCGTAACCTGCTTCAGCAAAGGCGGGATAGTTAGCTTCGTCGCGCGCTGCAGTGCCATCTCGTTTTCGATAGGGAAGGTATTCCAGGATAGCGGGTACCGGGTTCTCGTTCGCATCATCGGGCAGCCAGATGCGAGCTGCCAGTTTACGACCGTCGCCAAGTTCGATGAATACGTTTTCTAATTCAAGCATGATGTTTTCTTCCACTTACACTGTGATGTTAACCGCTGGAACGGGCAGTATACTTCAGCCATACTTACACTCAATAACGAATATGCAGAATCAAAATCGAAAAGTGGCCATCGTAACCGGTGCGGGTAAGTGAACATTTAAACACTGATAATCTAACGTTGGTATTATTTCTAAGCTGACTGTGCGGCAGTGAACCTATTGCCGCTTTCAGCGTTATTAACGCCATCTTTCTAAGCTGCCTGTGCGTCAGTGAACTGGCCATCGGGGATTCAAAAAAGATTCCGGAATTTCTAAGCTGCCTGTGCGGCAGTGAACGTTAATGAATCCGCTTTTGCTGATTGTCGCGGTTTCTAAGCTGCCTGTGCGGCAGTGAACTCATATCTGACATGACCGACCACAATAACCTGTTTCTAAGCTGCCTGTGCGGCAGTGAACGCACCCCTTGCGCGATTGTGCCGTACTGTTGCTTTCTAAGCTGCCTGTGCGGCAGTGAACGCCGATTGAGGGAGCACACCTGATATTTGAGTTTTCTAAGCTGCCTGTGCGGCAGTGAACCGGCGTTGGCGGCGGCATCTCGCTTGTCCGCCTTTCTAAGCTGCCTGTGCGGCAGTGAACAGCCCACGCGGGCCTCAATCGCCGTGACATCCTTTCTAAGCTGCCTGTGCGGCAGTGAACTTAAGCCCGCGTCGATGGGGGCGGCAAAGAACTTTCTAAGCTGCCTGTGCGGCAGTGAACCGCCGGAGCTATTTAACAACGGGGGATTTGCTTTTCTAAGCTGCCTGTGCGGCAGTGAACCATGGGTGAGCGACTTGTTCAGCCCGGACTACTTTCTAAGCTGCCTGTGCGGCAGTGAACCGCAGAGTCAGACGATCCCAGACAAGGTGACGTTTCTAAGCTGCCTGTGCGGCAGTGAACACTCAGTTTACCGCTGAAAAGCTATTGCCAATTTTCTAAGCTGCCTGTGCGGCAGTGAACGTCCACATCCCATCCGGAAAACTCATTAGCCCTTTCTAAGCTGCCTGTGCGGCAGTGAACCCGCAAAGTGTCGCTTGGTGCGGCGTTGAATCTTTCTAAGCTGCCTGTGCGGCAGTGAACTAAAGGAGTCTCTAACTATTATTATGTAGTTATTTCTAAGCTGCCTGTGCGGCAGTGAACGTGATGAATCTTGCCCCGGTCAGTTTGATGTTTTTCTAAGCTGCCTGTGCGGCAGTGAACGAATTCTGGGCGAGGCTCCGGCAAACGGGGGGTTTCTAAGCTGCCTGTGCGGCAGTGAACAAGAAGCAATGGCGCACGTTGCGTTTGATCCGGTCTCTAAGCTGCCTGTGCGGCAGTGAACCTATGTCGAAGAGGACGAAAGGAAACTTAGCATTTCTAAGCTGCCTGTGCGGCAGTGAACGATGCAGTGGCTCCCTGGCCACGGCCACGGCCTTTCTAAGCTGCCTGTGCGGCAGTGAACCTGGTAGAATCACCAAACTACTAACCAGCCGATTTCTAAGCTGCCTGTGCGGCAGTGAACCCAAGCATCGAATACGGGCTTTGAAACGTTCGTTTCTAAGCTGCCTGTGCGGCAGTGAACGTGCCGTCAACCCCGGAACGGCGGCCGGCGACTTTCTAAGCTGCCTGTGCGGCAGTGAACTAAACCCGGAGTCACCTGATGGCGGAGATAACTTTCTAAGCTGCCTGTGCGGCAGTGAACGTTCTTTCGTGATTAGTGTTTTCGTAATTCCATTTCTAAGCTGCCTGTGCGGCAGTGAACGGCTACCCGATGGCGAGCCATCGATTGACCTCTTTCTAAGCTGCCTGTGCGGCAGTGAACGGCACAGCCTGACCGAAGTGAAATTTTCCATATTTCTAAGCTGCCTGTGCGGCAGTGAACAGTAGTTTATCAAGTAAAAAATAAGTTACAACAAGCACTTACAAGAAAATTGGGAGTTTAACCAATCTTTATAGGTGTCGTTGTAACTTATTGATTTTCAATCAAGTTTTTAAAGAACAAATATTTTTGGTAAAGCTGGCATTTTAGCAGCGTATTTATTGGGATTGCCCGAATTAGTGGGTCAATTCTGACAAAATCCAAGTGTAATGCCTTGAAAACAAGTGGTATTCAGGTATTTCATGGTAATTGAAAGTGGTTTGATTTTTGTATATTCAACCCACTCAACCTATTAAAACCAAGGAACGGTTGCTTGTTTACTCAAGCCAAATTGATCAAAGTTACCTGCGGTCGCTTCTTTTTGTAAAGCACCAAATGATAGATACCGGCGATGCTTGTAGCCATTTGATGCGCTATTCAACTCAAGAAAGGGGTTGTCTATTCCTTGCTGGAACATCTTGGCTTTGTAGCGGTTAATCTCATCAGGTTGTATGGTGTTTCGTTTAATTAAACGCCGGAGCTTCGCCGCAGTCATATTGGTTTGCTTGCGTGAAACAGTACGATGGCTGGCCTGATCAGGTATTTTCTGTATTTCGGATATGTCGCAATATCCCGCTAGACCGCTTAGCCAATTTTCACTTTGCAGTATTTGCAAACGCTGACTTGTTCCGTGAATACGCAAGACTCTACCCAATTTCACTTTGTATTCTGGAAAACTTACGCCTATATCAGATGATTTCAGGTCATATAAACGTTTATGGAATTTAGTATATAAGGTATTGCGCAAAAAAGGCAAATCGCATTCTGCGTCTGGTAAAAATCTGATTTCCAGATAATAAATCATATTAATTCCTTAACTATCAGTCTTTACTTGTAACTGCCCAGGTACCCTAAGGAATAATTCTCTTGGAATAATTCTCTTGCCTGAGGAATCCCGATGTGATTCATTAAGATTATGAATTTTCCAGACGCCCCCAAAGGTTATGTTTCCGTTGAGGCTTATGAAGAGCTGAAGCAGAAGAATGCACAAACGATAGCCCTGCTTGTGGCTCGCATTGAAGACCTTGAGCGTCGCCTCAGCTTGAACAGCAGCAACAGTAGCAAGCCGCCTTCAAGCGACGGCCTAAAGAAGCCCAAGGCTGAACCCAGAACCAAAAGTCTGCGGAGAAAATCCGGTAAAAAGTCAGGCGGGCAGAAAAGCCACAAGGGAAGCACTCTGTGCCAAACGGCAGACCCCGATCATGTTGAAGATCACTTTCCTTCTGTCTGCGGGCAATGTGGCACGCCCTTATCGCCATCAATGGCAGAGGATTACGCCGCACGACAGGTGTTTGACCTGCCCGAGCCACAGCCCTTGGTGACAACGGAACACAGGGCACATGTCTGCCTTTGCGGCCACTGTGGGGAAACAACCAAGGCGGCGTTTCCTCTGGAGGTGAAGGCACCCGTGCAGTACGGGCCACGCATTGCCGGAGTGGCAACATATCTCCAATGCGCCCATTTCCTGCCGGAAGACAGACTGGCGCAAATAATGGCCGATTTGTTCAATGCCCCTTTGGTTCCTGCCACTGTGGCCGCCATGAACCGCAAAGCATCAGAGCGGCTCAAGGGGGTTGCTTCTCACCTGCAGGATGTGATCGCCCAACAGGTCCACGTCAAACATCTTGACGAGACGGGTTTCCGGATTACGGGGTGCCTGCAATGGCTTCACGTTGCCTGTACACCGCTTCTGGCTTTCTACCGGGTCAGCAGCAAACGCGGTAATCTGTTATCCAATCTCACGGGCTGTATCGTGCATGATCATTGGCAGCCCTACTTCACGCTGGATGGTGTTACCCATGCGTTGTGCAATGCACACCATTTACGGGAACTGCAAGCGTTGGTCGAAATAGAACAGGAAGATTGGGCTGGTCAGATGCAAAGGCTACTGCGGCGTGCGCACCATGTCACACAGGCCGCGCGGGATAAGGGCGTGGCGGTTTCAACGCCGCTTGTTGCGCTTATTAATCGGCGATACGACAGGATCATCACCGCAGCATTGGATTTCCATGAGGAATTGCCTCCACTCGTGCCGCCAAAACCCGGAAGACGGGGGCGCAAGAAGCGACGGACAGGACATAATCTGGCATTACGATTACGCGATCGCAAGGAAGGCACCCTGCGCTTTCTGACAGATCCCGACGTGCCATTCACAAACAACGAAGCTGAACGCGACCTGCGGATGATGAAACTACGTCAGAAAATATCGGGCGGGTTCAGGTCTGAACAAGGGGCAGAGGATTTTGCCACCCTGCGCAGCGTCATCACAACGGCCAGAAAACAAGGATGGAACATCATCGAAACACTGATGATGCCTGCCGATCAGATTATCGCAACACTGAAATACGCTTAAAAACAACCTGGGCAGTTACCAAAAAACATCGAATAATGTTCGTTCGTGGCATCATCCATGGTCGATTAGATCCCAGTATATGCCCTCAATCCATTGGTGTGTGCTACCATCCTGACAAAGCATCATCCCCGCTAATGCGCTCGGTTCGCGCTGCTTGCGGTCCTGTGGTTTTGGATTTGTACACCAATCCGGCTCCTTGTAATTGGTTCTTAACCCAACTATAGCTACGTGAACCTTCATGCTCACGTTGATACCAACCATGAAAGTGGCGTACATTCCAGCCCTGGTAACGGCTCCTGACTTCGACGGTCCACCCCACGCAGATCGCCTACAGCCCAGTCAATACGGGGGTCTTCTGTTGAGATCGATTTGTAGTGCCTATCTAAATATTTGTGTTGGCTTAGGCGATGGCACAGTGTAAGCTCACCCCATGTTTGTTCGCGTTAAATCTACACCCAATAGCCCAAGACAATCGGTTCAGATTGTTTCATCTGTGCGCGTCGGCGATAAGGTCAAGCAAAAGATTGTCCGTTATATCGGCATTGCCATGGATGACGAGGAGTTGGCGCAGTTGAAGGCTTTGGCCGAGGTTGTCAAGGCCAAGATTGAAGCCCAGCATCAGCCCAGCCTGTTCCCGCCTGAGGCGGTCGCCAAACAAGTTATTGAAGCGAAAGCAGCCAAAGCGTCCAAAGCCACCTTGAATGTTGACCTGAGGCAGATGGTGGAAGAACAACGGGTGGTGCTGGGCATCCATGAGGTGTATGGCGCGGTCTATCGCCAGTTGTCATTCGATACCCTGTTGTCGCAGAGGCGGTATCGTGCTTCCCATGAAGCCCTGTTCCATTGCGTGATGGCACGCATTGCTAATCCCCCCAGAGCAAGGCAAGCGCAAGCGCGGCAGTGTGCAGCAGCTGGAGCAGGACTTTGGCGTTTCTTTGTCCTTAGAGAAAGTTTATCGGATGATGGATCAGCTGGACGATAACACCATCAGTCGGCTACAAGCGATGACCTGTGAAGGCACGCGATCCTTGTTACCTGGTGCGTTGGATGTGTTGTTTTTTGACTGTACGACACTGTATTTTGAGTCTTTCAAGGAAGATGAGTTAAAACAAAATGGCTACAGCAAGGACTGTCAAGTTAATCAGACACAGGTCAATCAGCCGCAAGTATTGCTGGCTTTGCTGGTCACCCATGAAGGCCTGCCGGTCGGCTACGAAGTGTTCCCCGGTGCTACTTTCGAGGGCCATAGCCTAATCAGCGTTTTGAAGACGATGCAGGCGCGCTATGATGTCAGGAAAATGATCTTTGTCGCTGATAGGGGCATGTTGAATGAAGACAATCTAAGCGCCCTGGATGAGGCGGGCGCTTATTACATTGTCGGGGCGAAACTAAAACAATTACCAAGTGCACTACAAACCAAAGTATTGGATAAATCAGCTTATCAGGCACTTGGCAAAGGCGGGTCAAGCGCAGCCGAGCTGACGCACAAGAAGAGACGGCTCATTGTCTCGCATTGTCCAAAGCGTGCGGATAAAGATCAACATGACCGACAAAAGGCGGTCGATCGGCTCATCAAGAAAATAGGTAAAAGCCAGAATCCCAAGGACTTATTAAATAACTACGGCTATAAAAAGTTTCTGATTATCTTTTTGTTTATCTTTCTGATTATCAAGGGAAAAACCAGCCTGAGTATCAACCAGGATAAAATTGCTGCCGAAAGCCGCTGGGACGGCTTGCATGGGGTGATGACCAATTTGCCCGATACGCCGCACCAAGAAGTGTTATCACACTATCGCGGCTTATGGCAGGTTGAAGAAAGTTTCCGCATCACTAAACATGACTTAAAAGTACGCCCTATCTACCACTGGACACCTTCCAGGGTGCGTGCCCACATTGCTATTTCGTTCATGGCTTTCACCTGCATCAGACAGCTAATGTATCGAATCAAGCTACAACATAAAGCCTTATCCCCTGCTGTTATCCGTAATGCCTTGATTCATGTGCAACACAGCGTGTTCAAACACAAGCGCACCAAACAGCGTTATGTCATGCCTGCTCAAATCAATCCAGAAGCAAAAAAAATCTATGCTGTGATGGGATTGAAAGCGATTACCACAGCTTACCCACTGTACTGATTGATATAATCCTTCAATATCTGGGCATTTGTAGTGCCTAGGTATTTTTGTGTTTCCTTATAAATCAATGAGTTATGAGTGTGAACCGTCGAAGTCAGGAAAAACATCGAATAATGTTCGTTCGTGGCATCATCCATGGTCGATTAGATCCCAGTATATGCCCTCAATCCATTGGTGTGTGCTACCATCCTGACAAAGCATCATCCCCGCTAATGCGCTCGGTTCGCGCTGCTTGCGGTCCTGTGGTTTTGGATTTGTACACCAATCCGGCTCCTTGTAATTGGTTCTTAACCCAACTATAGCTACGTGAACCTTCATGCTCACGTTGATACCAACCATGAAAGTGGCGTACATTCCAGCCCTGGTAACGGCTCGAATACAAATCCTGCAACGCCATAACCTCGTCAACGGGCGCACGTAAATGCGAGGGCATATTGAGTCGTTGATCTAACAACCCATCCATGCCATATTCCTCGTAACGATACATGTACCTTCCTAATTACCATCTAACCCAAGCCTATCTTCAGCAAGTTTTCCGGCATCGGTGGCGTCCTGAGTGCCGCACAAGCAAGCTTGGGAATGAGGTCGTTCAAATCAAAACGACGATTGAAACGATACTGAAATTCCGACAAGTATCGCTGAGCATATTTAGGTCGAATAGCATGATAGGTACTGCGTAATGAACTCTTTAAGTTACCCAGAATCGTATTGACCCAATAGAACTCAGGTTTTTCGACAGACCCTCTCCCGCCGCCGCACACAATCCTGTCATGTAAGCAACCGGCCTCGACAACGGCATTAAAGCACGCCAAACCATCGGAGATAACAGTACTGCCCTCGGTCAGATGTTGCTGACTCCATGACTTAATCGCTTCTGTGCGGAAACCCTTTACGACCGATAACTTAACCCGAATTGGGCAATGTTCGGCGGTGGTCTCCACCGCCGCCACAAAAGGCGTCTTACCGGCAGCACCGCGTCCCGGCTTGCACCCGGTACGCTCGCCGCCCAGGTAGGCATCATCCAATTCAATCAACCCGGATAGTTTGTTATTGTGATCCCGCTCCATCATCACCTGCATAAGCTTGTGCTTCATCCGCCATGCGGCATTGTAGGAAATACCCAGGTGACGATGCAGTTTCATGGCCGAGATGCCTTTCTTGTCCTGTGTAATCAGATAGATACCCTGGAACCATAGCGTGAGCGGTAGTTTGGTGGATTCAAAGAGGGTTCCAGCCGTCAGTGAAGTCTGGCGATTGCAGCGATTGCACTGCTGAAGTTTACGGATGGTCAACTGGCAGCACTTGTCGTGACCACAGGCCGGACACTGGAACCCTTTGGGCCACCGCCAAGCATAAAGCGCATCGAAGCATTGGTCTTCGGTACCGTACTGTTTGATAAAATCGTTCAGACTAACCCCTTTCTGGAATTGCACCTTATTACGCGCCATGACATACCCCTTATGAATTAAATAGATAGACTGTGATTATATACGGGGTAGAGCGACTTATCTATAGTGGTAATTAGGTGTACCTTTGATCTGTGCGATCACAGACCCCAAGTAATGTGGCACCTCGCTTATGCTCAATCGGCTACGTTGGTAACCCTCATACGCTTATTCAAATCTCATCTGTTTTAGTCTCTCTCGAAATCCTGGCTGGTTCATATACACCCCAAATGGGCGTAGCATAAACAGGACAGGTTATGTACTAATTAATAGGACAGTTAATTTACTCGTAACACAAAGTCTGTGACCGCTGTCCGGGTTCAGAAAGATATGAGACATCCGGTTTATTGTTGTTGCGCCTGTGCATTTATGGATAAGTCGTAGACTTATCCATAAATGCACAGGCCGGGAACAATGATTACCGGTAAAAATCGGGTAGTCTCCGTGATGTCAAAATCACAAACAAGGGAGGACTACCCGATGCAGATACAAAGTCTGCGCATCAAATCTTACCGCAGTTGGCGTGTTGCCGATAGCGCCAGTGAGTCCGCCATCGCTCGTATGAATAAGCTTGAGTTGTATGAGCAGTTACCATCAGAAGGCTGCTCTACAGTGCTTTGCTTACGCGCCATAGGCGGGTCAAAAGCCACTGACTATCGCTGGCTACGCCGCTATCGCCAACCGGGCTGGGCCGGGTTGGAAAGCCTGCGCCGTCGCCCTGGGCGCACCCGTGAGCGGCAATGGACGAAACAACAGGCGCAAGCAGTATACCATCTGCGCAGGCGTTATCCTTTATGGGGGAAACGTAAGCTGTGGAAGATATTAGTGCGCGATCAGCACCTGAATGTCAGTGAAAGTACCGTGGGACGTATTCTCAGTACCCTTATGGCCAAAGGACAGATCAAACCCGCTTCTTTTTACTATGGACACCTCAAACCAAGGCGGCGACGCCAGTTTACACACCATGCCAAACGCTGGCGGTACGGCATGAGCGGAAGGTGTCAACCTCATATGGACAGTCATTTTAAAGATAACATCTATTTCACATAACCAGCGGGCGTGAGTGTCGGGAAGTTAACACGGTCGCAACGCATAGTCCCATCATTGCTGGACTCTACGGGGTTGATTGCCACTGTTGCTGGTGGCAATGATGCTCTCGGTCGTCCTCGAACAAAGCGTTCGGGGTTCTGCCGGTAACGTTCATCAAGCGCTCGCTGCTTTTGCTCGACCACGTCACGATATCGTCCTGTAAAGACCTGTTCCGGGGTAAACCCTGCCAGCCCACTGTGATGGTGTTTGAAGTTGTACCAGTGGAAATAACCTTCACACCAGAGCCGCGCGTGTGACATCGTGTCAAAGCGACCGGGATAATCCGCTTGGTATTTCTGCGTCTTAAACTGACTTTCACTGAACGCATTATCATTGCTCACTCGAGGGCGGCTATGGCTACAGGTAACATCTAATTCTCGCATCAAGTCCAAATACCCGTGAGCGATCATCGGTGAACCACGATCCTGGTGTAGGGTAAGTTGACCAGGCTCAATACCATAGCGGGTGGTGGCCTCGTCCATCAGCTGCTTGGCTAGCGCGCTATTTTCCTTGCGTGAAACCATCCAGGCCACGACAAAGCGGCTGAACAGGTCGAGCACCACATATAGTGATAAGTAGATGCCCCGTCGCACCAGCGGCAGTTTCGTAATATCCCATGTCCAGACATCGTGCGGGCCCGTGGCTAACAGCCGCGGTATGGCATGGTGCTGTGCAGGCCGCTGATTGCGCCGATCACCGGTCTCCTGCAGGCTGCGAAGTAGCCGGTGCAGGGTGCTCACCGAACACAGATATTGCTCCTGCTCAAGCAGGCGGTGATAGACCTCAGCGGGTGGCTGATCACAATAAGGTTCACTGTGCAGCGTATCGATTACCGTTGCGCGTTCCTCGGCACTCAGTGCTCTCGGTTGCACAGCGTACTGCCGAGAACGTTGCGGCTCTAGATCACTGTCAGCTCGTTTTCTGTGCGCATAAACACTGCTGCGATTGAGTCCCAGCGCACGGCACGCTTGCGACAATGACCGTCTTGCAGGGCGATGGGTAATCACGTTATTCACACATCCTTCCCACTGCGTAAACGATCGAGCATCGACAAGGCTTTTTTTTGCAAATCCAGACAGTCGTTGGCAATCTCCAACTTGCGGTTCAGGCGATTGTTTTCTTTCTCAAGCGGCTCGATGCGCCGTTGAGCCGGTGTCTTCGAGGGTGCCGGGCCGGGAGCACTCTTGCTCAGGCCAGCAACCCCGTTTTCGGCATACTCGCGGCGCCAGGCGGAGAGTTGATTGCGGTAGAGTTTCTCACGGCGTAACAGAGCACCCAGTTCACCGTGCTTACAGGCGTCAGCTTCGACCATCATGCGTAGCTTATACTCCGGCTTGAACTGGCGACGCGTGCGTTTCTCCAGTGCGGGCTCTGGTGTGACTTGTGTATTGAGTGGATCTGAGTGTGCTTTTGGCATTGTGTGGTTCCTGCATCCATAGCCCTGAAATCTATGTTATCCCAAACAGGGAGTGTATGGGATCAGGTTGACACACAGGGTGAGGGCCAAGGTTCCAGGGGAACTCATCCAGATTGACCCCATGCGCGTGGGGCTGCCGGCAGGCTTTAGCCTGAAGGAATTCAAAGCCGCTTGTCCGGTGACCGGTCTGGTTGTCCTGAGAGCCTATTCTCGTGCCACCAGCCGCAATGCGACACACTTTTTGAAATCCCTGATAACGCAGTTGCCTTTTACGCTCAGCTCGATACAAGTAGATGGCGGCAGTGAGTTTCGGGATGAATTTGAACAGGCCTGCAAGGATTTAAGCATCAAGCTGTATGTCTTGCCGCCCAGAAAACCTGAATGGAATGGGTGTGTTGAGCGTGCCAATGGCACAAGCCGCTATGAGTTTTATCCTTTTTACCAAGGCAGCCTGACGGTCGCGGCGGTGAATCGTGCATTAGCCGACTATCAGTGGACCTACAATTATTATCGGCCCCATGATTCTTTGGCACTGATGACACCTATGCGGTATTATCAGAAACTCACGGCGGCCGCCTGATTTGTCTCACATGTACTGAACCAGGACATTTCCTTGCAAAATCCGGCTTCCTCTATTATCCTTTAATCTCACAAAAACTCAGGTCATTTTTCCGGTATTTATCGAACAAAGGCCACCATTTCTAACGCAATATTGAGGAAAACTCTGGTTATGAACCCACTAAAAAGCATACCCGGCACAATCATTTCAGGATTTGTCGTCGCCATCGTCATCGCGCTGATTCTTTAGTCATCTGCGAACCAACAAAACACAACCAATTTTATTTAGAGGTTTCTTACAATGAACACAGGGTCTTTAATTGTTTGGCTGCATGTCCTTGCAGGTATTACCTGGATTGGACTGCTATATTACTTCAACTTCATTCAGGTTCCAGCAGCAGCTGAAGCGGCGGGCGATACAGACGGCCCCGGTCCGGCAGCAATTTCAAAGTATGTTGCACCACGCGCACTACTTTGGTTTCGTTGGGGCGCGGTTGCGACCTGGCTGACCGGCGCTGCAGCACTGGAATACGTTGGTGGATTTTCTACACACTTCTTCGCCACGGGCGGTGTTAGCGCAATTGGTGTTGGAGCATGGCTGGGTACGATCATGCTTTTCAATGTCTGGGTGTTGATCTGGCCAAACCAGAAGAAAATACTGGGTATGGTAGAAGCCAGTGCCGACGAGATCGCCGCCGCTAAAAATACGGCTTTACTCGCATCACGCACTAACACATTGTTGTCCATTCCGATGGTAATGTGCATGGTTGCACACGGACACGGACTGCCGTTCTAAGACTGCCGTTTTAGCGTTTTTATCCCTGAGCCCGGGCAGCGCTCGCTGCCCGGCTCGATTCACTCCCTTCACATCCGATTTTTTCACGCTCTCAAGCTGGTATTGGGCAGCACAAGAACTACTCACCATTTGGTTTTCAGCGAATATCAGACATGGATAACCCTCATTTCAAAAAGTTGCTCGAATCACGAAAGCAGGTGCTTCAATCGCTCGCCGAGTCTTCTCAGGCAGGCACTGAAACCGTTGAGCTCGACCAATCAAAAGTTGGCAGGTTGTCGCGAATGGACGCGATGCAAATGCAGCAGATGAATCTTGAGACAAATCGGCGCCGCCAACGGGAACTTGTTGCTCTGGATGCTGCTCTAAGCAGAATTGAAGAGGATAACTACGGTTATTGTGGCGTATGCGATGAGGAAATTGATCCGAAACGACTCGAAATTGACCTGGTCGCCGTTCTTTGCATAAACTGCGCAAACAAGCAGGAAACCCGATAACAGATTAACGAGCGATAATATGTTTGCATTTTCCAAGCCCCAATCGATAGCTGACCGCGAGCAGGCACTAGCCGATCGCGAAACCGAAATGGCCGTGCCCGAACGCCATTTTGTCAATCAAAACCCGATTAAAGGCGCCTTTCCCGAGCACCTTCAGACAGCCGTTTTTGGTATGGGTTGTTTTTGGGGGGCTGAGCGTATTTTCTGGCAGATGGATGGGGTGTACAGCACAGCGGCGGGCTATGCCGGCGGCTCTACGCGAAATGCAACATACCAGGATGCATGCTCGGGCTTATCTGGGCATGCTGAAGTGGTACTGGTGGTATTTGATCCTGCGAAACTGAGCTATCGGCAACTCCTCACCCTGTTTTGGGAATCGCACGATCCTACCCAGGGGATGCGCCAGGGCAACGATGTTGGAACTCAATATCGCTCCGCAATTTATACCTACAGCGATGAGCAATTAGCGCTCGCAAAAGCGACGCGTGCAAGTTATGAAAAAGATTTGGCGAATTCCGGTTTAACTGCGATTACGACGGAAATTCGCGAGGCCCCAGAGTTTTTCTACGCTGAAGAATACCACCAACAATATTTGGCAAAGAACCCCGGTGGGTATTGCGGGATTGGTGGAACGGGTGTGAGCTGCAGTCCGGGCTAGACCAAAAAACAGGTTTTAAGATTTTAACGGCTGTAGCGGTGGCATTGGAAAAAGAGATATGTTGCCGCCATCAACGCTGCTGCCATTTTCAATAATTTTGTTCACGCCTTCTTTGTCAACCTCATCAATTCGCACGACCGAATGTAGAGGAATATAAGTACGATTCACCGCGCTAAATTCCTGCTTTAGCTTTTCTTCGGAAGGATCAACTACGAGCTTTGAGCGCTCACCAAATATAATTTCCGCAACTTCGATGAACGCATACATATGGCTTTGCGAAACTTCTCGCGCATAAAGCTCATACAGCTTCCCCTGGTTGTGGAACTGAATCTTGTAAATGTTTTTCTGTTTGTTCATGCGCTAGAATCGGTTGATTAAACTGGATTATATCATCTCTCGGATTGCTAACTAATGGCGCGACTCTCATTTTTCAAACCTTTGTTGTTGAGACTGTTTTTGGGGTCTTTGCCAGCATTCATCGGTGTGACACCGGTTCATGCAAACTCGCTTCCAGAGCGGATTTCTCAGCAACTGAAGCGGTATGGAATTGCACATAGTGCCGTCAGTATCGATGTGCGCGAAGCTGCGACCAATAAAACGGTGCTGTCGATGAACAGCGACCAGCCACGCAACCCCGCTTCGGTCATCAAACTGCTAACAACCTTATCCGCACTGGAAATTCTCGGTCCGGATTACACCTGGAAAACCCGTTTTCTGCTGGATGGAAGTTTGCAGGACGATACTCTGAACGGCAATCTGGTTTTTCAGGGCGGCGGTGATCCGTTCCTTACGGTAGATCGTCTCTGGCATCAGGTCCTGTCAATTCGCCAACGCGGCATTCGACATATTACTGGAAAGCTCATCATTGATAACGCTCTTTTCAGTTTGTCGCCGCATGACCCAGCGGCATTCGACAAGCAGCCAGCCCGTCTTTATAACGTCGGTGCGGACGCCGCACTGGTTAATTTTTCCGCCACACGTTTTGTTGTTCACCCTGTGGGGAATGGTATTTCCGTTTCCGCCGACCCGCCAATGTATGGGCTCAAAATTGTGAATAAGCTAGAGTCCGCTCGAGGAAAATGTATAAGCAAAAATTCCGGCTGGCACTATGCAGTGGATAGAAGTGCCGAACAAATCACCGTTACATTCACTGGCAGTTACCGGAGCCGCTGCGGCCAACACTCCATCGCTCGCGCCTTCATCGACAACAATGACTATACTTATCGGCTGTTCAAATATCTCTGGCAGCAAAGCGATGGCAAACTGGAGGGGGGTTACGCAGTAGCCAAAAGCCCTGACGATGCAATTGAATTGCTGACCTATCCATCTGAGCCACTAGCTGACATTATTACCAGCATTAACAAATACAGCAACAATGTGATGACACGAAATCTGTTTCTCAGCATTGATGCACAAAAGGCAGATGAGCCTGCTACGTTGGAGGGAGCACGCGCAATGCTGGCTAACTGGCTCGTCGTGAATGGTCTCTCGACACCGGGTTTGTTTGTAGACAATGGTTCCGGTCTGTCACGTAAAACCCGCATTTCAAGCCGCAGTCTGGCGGACCTGCTTCATCATGGCTGGAACAGTAACTATCGGCCAGAGTTCCTGTCTTCACTGTCTTTAACCGCGCTGGACGGAACCATGCGCAAGCGCCTGCATGATAGTGGTTTACAAGGCCGGGCGAGAATCAAGACCGGACTTATCAAAGGCGTTCGAAGCATGGCCGGCTACGTCAATTCACGAAACAATCGCCAATACATTGTTTCGATGATGATTGAAACCGGAAAAGTAAACTACTGGAACGGCAATGAAATCCAAGATGCGCTGCTGAAATGGATTTACGCGCGGGAATAGAATTCAATTGGTTTTTCGTAGTCCTCTGCTTCAGCTTCAAACTGAGGCTCGGTTAGTTGGTTTTTAATCCAGTTGTGTGCGCTCCGTGTCCAGATGCGGGCAACTGGTTTTAAGTTTTTTGCGTTATCGAAAGTTCCGCCTTTGATACTCAATATGGAATCTTCCTCACCGCTGGCGTGATGCAGTCGGCTACCGAAATTCCGAATGCGCTGGATGACGGCTTCTGGCAGTCAATACAATGGCAGGTGTAAACCAGCACAGGAGCCGATTTCAAAGCAAACCGAATTGCGCCGCATTGACAACCGCCAGATCAGGAGTTCGAATTACTCATTTTCCAAAAACGCCTTAATCGGATCGGCGACAATCTTCGCATTATCAAGATGAACGTGATGTCCTCCCGGCACTTCGACAACCGTTAAATTTTTGATCGCCGCTATACGCTTTTTAGTTGAGTCTCGCTTCGCAATCAGCCCCTCTCTGGCCAACACCAATAAAGTCTTCGCTTCTATCCCTGACAAAATGGACAGCACTTTTTGCTGGCTCATATAAATTGGTGAGTGCTGCTTTAGTCGACTATCACTCAACACCGTCGCACCGTCACCATCCCGGGACGTACCGCGACTTAATAGCGTCTCAACGCTGCAGCGCTCGATTTCCCCTGCCGCCAGACGCTTTTCGATCAAACGATCCCACGACGGGTAGTAACGCGGCCCTGCGGTAACAGCCTGCGGTAAATAGGACATCGACTTTCGCAATTGAGAGAGGCTGTCATCAGCCTTTCCGGAAATAGGGCCAATCCCGTCGATCAAAATCAGGCGGTTTACTTTTTCAGGAAAAGCTGCCGCAAACGTTGCGCAAATACCCGCACCAAGGGAATGCCCAACCAGATCACAAGACTCGATCCCCAGAGACTGCATCGCTCGATACAAATCTCCAATATAATCAGTGAAGTGATAAACTCCGCCGGGAGGACGCGGTGCAGATTTGCCATGACCAGGCATATCCAGACACTGCCAGTAAAATTGGCTGAGTTCAGCAGCAAGCGGGATAAAGCTCGCTGCATTGTCGAGCCAGCCATGCACCGCCACAATCGATTCACCATCAGATTGACCAAGCCCTAAGCCGGCAAGATTGCCGGTTAGACCTACGAGTTCCAGTTCAGTTTGTGCAAGGGGTATGGACATGTTAGTTGGATTTTTTCGAGACAAAAAAGATCATACGATAAAGAAAAGTGAAAAACAGGTTTGTCATTCAAACGGATTTGCATTATCTTATATAGAAATAATTAAGTGTATTAAAAATTATCATTAATATTTTTAATATTGGTTTGCCAAATAGTTGGCTTTGTTTTTGGAGAATTTTACAAAATGAGTGAAAAAGATGCCTCAACCGATTCTTTTACGATTACCGACAATAGCACAGGTGAATCCTGGAGAATGCCTGCGCGCGTTGGCACCATGGGCAACCGACTGATCGATATCAAATCACTTTACGGTGAAACCGGCGTGTTAACTTACGATCCGGGGTTTACTTCCACCGCTTCCTGTAAGTCCGATATTACTTTTATCAATGGCAGCGAAGGAATACTGCTGCATCGTGGATATTCCATTGATGAGCTCGCCGAGAAAAGTAATTTCATGGAAACCTGTTACCTGCTGTTGTACGGAAACCTGCCAACACCGGAAGAAAGGGTCTCATTTGACGCTGATATCAAAAATCACACGCTGATACACGAACAACTTGCGAGCTTTTATTCCGGTTTTATGCGCAACGCCCACCCAATGGCGATAATGGTAGGTGTTGTTGGTGCGCTTTCTGCATTTTATCACGACAGTATCGATATCACGGATATTGAACAAAGACGTCTCGCGGCACATCGCCTAATCGCGAAGATGCCCACCATCGGCGCATGTGCGTTTAAATATTCTCTCGGGCTGCCCTTTCCAACACCGAGAAATGATCTGACCTATTCAGAAAACCTGCTGCAAATGATGTTCTCGAATCCTGCAGAGGACTACGAAATCAATCCGGTTTTGGCTGATGCCATAGACAAGCTGCTGATTCTGCATGCCGATCACGAACAAAATGCGTCGACATCAACCGTTCGTCTGGCAGGCTCGTCAGGGGCGAATCCATATGCCTGTATTGCATCAGGAATCGCTTCGTTGTGGGGGCCGGCGCACGGTGGCGCGAATGAGGCGGTTCTGAAAATGCTTGATGAAATAGGGTCGGTAGATCAAATCGACAAGTACCTCGCAAAAGCCCAGGATAAAAATGACAATTTCCGACTAATGGGGTTTGGTCATCGGGTATACAAAAACCACGATCCACGCGCGACGGTGATGCGTAAAACCTGTCACGATGTACTAACTACGCTTGGTATTCAGAACCCGCAACTCGAACTGGCGATGAAGCTGGAAGAAATCGCCCTGAAAGATGATTACTTTATCGAGAAAAAGTTGTATCCCAATGTCGATTTCTATTCAGGCATTATCATGAAAGCGATGGGTTTCCCTACTTCCATGTTCACCGTAATGTTCGCCATTGGCAGAACCGTAGGCTGGATCTCACACTGGAAGGAAATGCTGGTCGATGATGAGCAAAAAATTGGCCGACCACGCCAACTCTATCTCGGGTCGCAAAAGCGCCCTTATGCGCCTGTTGAAAAACGCGGCCACAGCGAAAAGAAAGTCAGCTGGTCCTGGCTTTGGGGTGGAAAGGGCTAGGTCTGAAAAAGACCCTGCCACAAAACTTTTTAACGCGGTCTTTTACATAACACCACCCCAAGGTGGCGTACAATTCGCTTATGCGCACCTGGATATACAAAGGCAGTCAAAAGCAAAACACGTATTTGTACATTGACAAAAAGGATTGCTTTGACAAAGTGCCTGAGACACTGCTGAAGATCATGGGCGAGTTCTCATTAGTGGTTGATATCGAGCTCGATAAACACCGCAAACTAGCCCAGGCTAATTCGAGCGATGTTCTGAAAAGCCTGCAACAACAAGGTTACTATCTGCAACTGCCGCCCGGGGATGAAAAGCCAGAACGACTATGCTAACGAAAATATTTTTCACCATCGTTGTGATTATCGTTGTCGCGCTGGTGTTTCGTACAAAAACTGCGCCCAAAGCGAAAGTGGTTGAATCAGCTGATCAGGAAGGCTCGCTTTCTGTGCGAACCATCGCTTACGCCATTATCGCCGTTCTGATTGTGGTGTCGTCAACTATTTATTTCTTCAAGTATCAATCCGACAATACCATCGTCAACATCAAGGTAATTTCCGAAGACGGTAGCAGCACGGTGTATCAGGCTTATCAAAAAGAAATAAAAGGCCGGAAGTTCCTGACCCTGGATAATCGACAGGTTACTCTGGGCGAAAGCGACCGCGTGGAAATGGAAAATAATTAGGTGGAGAAATACCCTCCCGCCACACTGGCACTGGTTTTTGTATCGGTTGCGATTTATCTGCTCACCATACTGGGTTTTCGCGAGCAGTTAATACCACCCCTGCTTATCTCCGAATACATTCGACCGACGCTGCCAGAGATTTTTAGTGGACAGATTTGGCGTTTGTTTTCACCGATGTTTTTGCACTTCAGTATCTTCCATATCGTCTTTAATATGCTTTGGACGCTGGAGTTTGGACGTGTTATAGAAATGCGTCAGGGGGCATCTTCGCTGATACTCGTGAGCCTGATAATCAGTGTCGCTTCCAATCTGGCGCAATACTTTGTCTCGGGTCCGGTTTTCGGCGGCATGTCTGGGGTTATCTACGGTTTGTTTGGCTATATCTGGATACAAAGTTTGCTTAGCCCGGGTTTTGGTATTCGACTGAATCCGGTTATCGTCAAACTGTTGTTTGGCTGGTTTCTGTTATGTTGGAGCGGAATTCTGGAAAAATTTTTCGGCATTGCTATCGCCAATACCGCACACACCGCAGGTTTGATCAGTGGATTAATTCTTGGATTACTTGCCTGTGCCATCGCCCGGCTTTCGACTCGGTGAAGCCGCATAATCCCGTTAACCACTTGCCATGAGCGGCAACAATCGGTACATTCCGGAACAGGCGTAGAAGGGGACGAGTAATCGATCCGTTTCAGGCCAGTAAAGCTGGCAAGCGATCCGGAGATAGTGCAAGCCCGAACTGAAACCCCGATGAAAATCACCCCTGAGCTGCTGACCGAAAGGGTTGTTTCAAAAACGAAATAATCTCAATAGATTCAGCCGGCATGCTACCGATAACAGGCGCGAGTGGATAATTGTCTACTTATTGAGAACTGAGCTGCGAAGCTCTGTTGAATCCGGGTGGTACCGCGAGCCAGAATAGATCGCCCCGGAGTTAGCATGGTTATTCCGTGCCAACTCCGGGGCTTTTTTATTGCCTGATTTGGTCGTCGTAATAACCCTTTTTAACCCGTTGCGAACGAAACATAATGACAGCAAAAGACATTCAACTGAACGAAGTCCAGGGCCGCTACAATGGTCCGGAACTAGAAACCCAAACCCTGAAGTTTTGGGAAGAGCAGGAGATTTTTGAGAAAACCCTGAAACAGGGTGAAGGCAAACCCCGATTCAGTTTTAACGAAGGGCCGCCCACCGCCAATGGCAAGCCTGGCATCCATCACGTTCTTGCCCGCACCTTCAAAGACATCTACCCACGCTATAAATCCATGCAGGGTTTTTATGCGCCGCGAAAAGGCGGATGGGATACGCATGGTCTTCCGGTAGAACACGAAATAGAAAAACAACTGGGTATTTTTGATAAAAAGGAAATCGAGTCCCAGGTTGGTATAGCGGAATTTACGCGGCGATGTCGTGAATCAGTAATGACCTATATCGGCGAATGGGAAGAAATGACCAAACGTATGGGTTATTGGGTGAATCTGGATGAAGCCTATTACACGCTGGACAATAAGTATATCGAGTCCACCTGGAATTTATTGCAAAGAATCTGGCAAAAAGGACTGATCTACAAGGGATATAAAGTTGTCCCGTATGACCCCCGAATTGGTGCAACATTGTCCTCTCATGAGGTTGCACAGGGCTATAAGGAAGTTGAAGACCCTTCTGTCACTGTCCGGTTTCGAAAAATAAATGAAGACAATACTTCGTTTCTGGTTTGGACAACTACGCCGTGGACCTTACCCTCTAATTTACTCATCGCGGTTGGTTCCGATATTGACTATGCCTATGTTCGCAGCGGCGACGAAACACTGATTCTCGCGAGTGCAAGGGTTGAAGCCTATTTTTCAGAACAAGACCATGAGGTTGTCAAAACCGTTAAGGGTGCTGAACTTATTGGGCAACGTTACTCCCGGTTGTTCGACTACCTCGAAGTCAGCACCGGCGATCCGTTCCGTGTTGTCGATGCCGATTTTGTCAGCACCGAAGACGGCACCGGTCTCGTTCACACCGCGCCGGCCTATGGTGTGGACGATTTGGAACTCGGAAAACGAGAAGGTCTGCCCGTGGTTCATGGCGTCGGTCTGGATGGTTATTTCAAAGCCGAAGTGACCCCTGTTGCCGGGTTATTTTTCAAGGACGCAGATCCCGTCATAAGCCGCTTGCTGAATGAGCGCGGACTAATGTTTCGGGACGAAAAAACCGTGCACAACTATCCTTTTGGATGGCGCACCGGCGACCCACTGATTTACTACGCAAAAGAAGCCTGGTATATCAAAACCACCGACATCAAGGATCGGATGGTTGAGCTCAATAAAACAATTTACTGGGTTCCGGAAACCATTCGCGACGGTCGTTTTGGAAACTGGCTGGAGAATAATATCGACTGGGCGCTATCACGCGAGCGTTTTTGGGGCACGCCATTACCGGTTTGGACTGATGACGAAGGAGATTTCGTTTGTATTGGCTCGCTACAGGAACTGGAAGATTTGACCGGCCGTTCTATGCAGGAAGTGGATTTACACCGACCGCAAATCGATGATATTACCTTTACCAAAGACGGTCGCGAATACCGTCGCGTGCCCGAAGTCATTGATTGCTGGTTTGACTCCGGTGCTATGACCTATGCTCAATGGCACTATCCATTCGAAAATCAGGCTATTTTCGAGCAGCATTTTCCGGCAGATTATATTTGCGAAGCGATTGATCAAACTCGTGGCTGGTTTTATACGCTGCACGCGATTGCCGCTCTGGTGGATGATAGTGTTGCCTATAAAAATTGTGTTTGTTTGAGCCACATCGTTGACGAGCACGGCAAAAAGATGTCGAAGTCTCAGGGTAATATCGTAAACCCGTACGACGTTTTTGACACCGTTGGCGTGGACGCATTGCGCTGGCTATTTTTGGCGCGCACCGCACCCGATGCACAAAAACGAATCTCAGTCGATATTGTGCGTGAGGTCGCCGCGACCTTCGTCAATACGCTTTGGAATACCTACGCATTTTTCGTGCTGTATGCAAGACTGGATAGCGTCGACCTGAACAGAAACGTAGCGGTTGAAGATCGTCCTGAAATTGATCGCTGGATGCTGGCACTGACTCACGGAACGGTGAAAACAGTAACCGAGTCTCTAGATCGATATGATGCGTACTCTGCGGGACAGGCCGTTGAAAAGCTCATCGACCAACTCAGCAACTGGTACGTTCGACGTAATCGTCGACGATTTTGGAAAAGCGACGATGGCGATGATAAACAGGCAGCCTATCTGACGTTATATGAATGCCTCGATGTTATTCAAAAAATAATTGCGCCCTTCATGCCGTTTCTTGCCGAAGAAATCTATCAGAATCTGTCAAACTGTACGGACGATTCGAAAGAGAGCGTGCACCTGACTGACTGGCCGCAAGTTCGCAACGACTACCTGAATGAAGATTTAGTATTCGAAATGGATGTCGTACAAACCGTTGTCGGTCTGGGGCGGTCTGCACGCGAAGAAAGCCGCGTGCGCGTGCGTCAGCCATTGTCGAGAATGCTGGTCAGTACAACGGATTTCGCCTCTCGAAAAGCGATTTCCCGGCACCTTTCACAAATCCATGAGGAGCTCAATATAAAAAATGTGGCGTTCATCGACTCCGGTGCAGAATTGGTAAGCTATACGATCAAACCCAATTTTTCCCGTCTTGGAAAGCGCTATGGCAAATTAATGCCGGCTATAAAAGCGGCGTTATCAGAAGTTGATGGCAATGAAATTGCCCGACTTATCGAAAACGGTGGAAGCTTTGAATTACAAATTGAAGGGCAGTCTGTGAATTTCGAAGCAGAAGACATACAGGTGGAAACAGCTGCTGCAGCGGGTTTTGCATCCAGTAGTGCCGAAGGGTTTCTGGTTGCTTTGGATACCTCACTGAACGAAAGCCTGATCACAGAAGGGATCGCCCGAGAACTCATTCGTACCGTACAGGATGCGCGCAAATCTGCAGAACTGGAGATTTCCGATCGTATCGATTTGGTGATTAGCGGCAGTGATCTGGTGGAATCGGCATTGGCGCAGTATCAGAAATACATAATGACTGAAACGCTGGCAGTGTCACTCAACCAGATTGAAGTGAGCGGATTTAATGTTTCCAGAGAGCTGGAAGATCAGCACTGGCAGATTTCCTTATCGAAATTTACAAGCTAGCATCAGCAGCAATGTTGGTATTGAATCAAATCGGGCACGAAACAAAGTATATAATTGAGCTTCAAGTTGAAAATTTTATCTTTTGGAGAGCAATATGTCTAACGTCGCCGTGGTTACCGGCATAACCGGACAAGACGGCGCTTATCTTGCAGATTTGTTGTTGTCCGAAGGCTATCGTGTCTACGGGACTTACCGAAGAACGAGCTTGATGAATTTTTGGCGAATAGAAAGCCTCGGAATACGCGGCCATAAAAACCTTGATCTGGTCGAATTCGGTGGCATTTGCCCATGCTGGATTCGATGATGAATATGGTCGGAGCCAGGGTTTTGGAAGTCCTATTGCCGATATGAAAATTCTCATTACTGGTGGTGCCGGCTTCATCGGCTCAGAAACAGGGCACAGGTTGCTTGAACGCGGCGACGAAGTTCATGCCATAGACAATATGAATGACTACTATGAAGTCAGCCTGAAACAGGCAAGACTCGATAGATTGATCAATCATCCGAGGTTTACCGTCGAGAAAATGGACATCGCCGATCGTCAAACCATGGAAACATTATTTTCCATTAACCGGTTTGACGTCGTCGTCAACCTGGCTGCCCAGGCGGGCGTACGATACTCCATTGATCATCCGGCAAAGTATGTTGATGCCAATCTGGTTGGCTTCGGCAATATCCTGGAAGGATGCAGACAGGGTAATGTGGGGCACCTGGTATACGCATCAAGCAGTTCGGTATACGGTGGCAATACCAAAATCCCGTTCAGCGAGGATGATGCGGTTGATCACCCGGTTTCTCTTTATGCCGCTACCAAAAAAGCCAATGAGCTGATGGCGCATAGCTACTCCCATCTATACGGTTTACCGGCAACTGGATTACGCTTCTTTACCGTCTATGGTCCGTGGGGACGACCGGATATGGCCTTTTTCAAATTCACAAAAATGATTCTCGCTGGAGAAAAGATCCCGGTCTATAACCACGGTAAACTCAGTAGGGATTTCACTTATATCGACGATGTTGTGGAAGGCGTTATTCGAGTAATCGATCGAGTACCGACCCCTGATGCGGAATTTGATCGCGCCAACCCGACACCCGCATCGAGCACAGCGGCCCACCGTGTATACAACATCGGCAACGGTACACGGGTCAACTTAATGGACTATATTTATGCTCTCGAACAGGCGCTTGGCGTAGAGGCTGTTTACGAAATGATGGAGATGCAACCCGGCGATGTAGCAACAACCAATGCCGATATTTCACGCCTCGGCGAACAGTTCGATTTTCAGCCTTCTACCGATATCCATACCGGCCTTCGTAATTTTGCTAAATGGTATCGGCAATATTATCAAACATTCTCGTAAGCCCATCTGGATTATATCGCCCGAATTTTTTCAACTTGCTGCAGCAGCCCTTCTAGCTGGATTTTCAAATCTTCTGCTTTTTGTTTTTGTTTTTCAACTACTGCGGCAGGCGCCTTATCAACGAAACCCTTATTTTCGAGTTTCCCGGCTACTCTTTGAGCTTCCGACTCAATCTGGCCCACCTGTTTGTTTAGTCGCTCCAGCTCGGCCTGTTTATCGATAAGCCCAGCCATGGGGATCAGCAGCTTCATATTACCGACCATGAAAATAGCGGATTCAGGTTGCTCATCGGTTTCGGACAATATGTTGATGGATTCGATCTTACCGACGACATCCAGATAGGCTCGACTGCTTTCGAGTTTAGCCAGGTCTTCTTCAGACGCGTCTGAAACTAAAACAGGAACTCTTTTACCGGGCGAAATATCCATCTCGCCACGAATTTTACGAATTCCCAGAATGCACGACATTATCCACTCAACTTCGTTCTCCGCGTGTCGATCAATTTTCGATTGCGCCGCTTTCGGATAAGGTTGAGTCATAATGGTATCGCCCTCTTTTTCCAGGCTAACCGCTAATCGCTGCCAGATTTCTTCGCTGATAAACGGCATAATCGGATGTGCTAACCGAAGGATGGTTTCCAATACACGCAACAAAGTCCGCCGGGTCCCCGCCTTTTGAGTCTCGCTACTGTCCGGGCTGTTTAACACCGGTTTGGTGAGTTCCAGATACCAGTCACAATAGCGGTTCCAGGTTAGGTCATAAATTTCCTGTGCCGCATGATCAAAACGATATTTTTCGATTGCTTCATTAACCGCTTTCTCGCTTCGTTGCAGTCTGGAAATCATCCATCGATCCACCACCGACAATTCGACTTCTGCGTTGTTCTGGCCACAGTTTTCGCCCTCGGTATTCATCAGCACAAAACGTGCGGCATTCCAGATTTTGTTACAGAAATTTTTGTAGCCTTCAATTCTGCCCAGGTCAAAGTTAATATCGCGACCATTTGATGCCAGCGCCGCAAAAGTGAATCGCAACGCATCCGTTCCAAAGCTGGGTATTCCTTCGGGAAAATCCTTGCGCGTTTGCTTTGCTATTTTTTCTTCGAGATGCGGCTGCATCATTCCTTTGGTACGCTTCGATACCAGATCTTCCATCGCTATGCCATCGATTAGATCAATCGGATCGAGGACATTCCCTTTCGACTTCGACATTTTCTGTCCGTGGGCATCACGCACCAATCCATGGATATAGACCTGTTTAAATGGAACCTCCCCCATAAACCGCGTCCCCATCATGATCATTCTGGCAACCCAGAAAAAGATGATATCAAATCCGGTTATCAATACACTGGTTGGATAAAAGGTCTTTAATCGATCTGTATTTTCCGGCCAGCCCAGAGTGGAAAACGGCCACAATGCCGAACTAAACCAGGTGTCCAGAACATCCGGGTCCTGTTGCAGTACAACCGCTTCACCGATATCATACTTTTCCCGAACCCGGGACTCATCCTGACCAACAAAAACATTGCCCTCGGTGTCATACCACGCCGGGATTCGATGTCCCCACCAAATTTGTCGCGAGATACACCAGTCCTCGATATTCTCAAGCCACTGATAATAAGTTTTTGACCAGTTTTGCGGTACGAATTCGATATTGCCGGAGCGCACTGCCTCGATGGAGGGGTCGGTTATAACCGCTTTTCCACCCGGCCGACCATCTTCCTGAACATCACGGGTCAGATCAACATACCACTGATCGGTAAGATAGGGTTCGACAACAGCGTTCGAACGATCGCCCCTGGGAATCATCAGCTTATGGTCGTCAATTCGCTCCAGCAACCCTTTCGAATCAAGATCATCAACAATTTGCTTTCTGGCCTCATTTCGATCCAGGCCAACATATCTGGACGGAATCAGCTCGCCTTCCTGTAGGTCATCGTTGTTGATATTTTGCCGAATCGCCGCATCATCTGTAAACACATTGATCAAGCCGCCGTGCGTTTGATGCTGCATTTCCGCTTTGTCACGATGACGAATCCAAACCTGATAATCGTTAAAATCATGGGCCGGGGTGATTTTAACGCAACCCGATCCAAACTCTGGATCAACGTATTCATCCGCAACAATCGGTATCTTTCTGCCGGTAAGAGGAAGCTCGCAAAAACGCCCTGCCAGTTCAGCATATCGCTCATCATCTGGATGGACTGCTACCGCACTATCACCAAGCATCGTTTCTGGTCTTGTCGTGGCAACCGTTAGCACCCGATCTGTCACCGAACCAGACTCATCGCATAGTGGATACTGCAAATGCCAAAGATGGCCCTTTTCTTCTGCGGACAAAACTTCGAGATCGGAAAGCGCAGTGTGCAATACCGGATCCCAGTTAACCAGACGTTTGCCACGATAGATAATTCCTTCGTCATACAGCGATACAAACACTTCGTTCACCGCGATATTCAAGCCATCGTCCATGGTAAAACGTTCATGCTGCCAATCCGGCGATGCGCCCATGCGCCGCAGCTGTTGAGTAATCATTCCACCTGATTCAGCCTTCCAGTCCCACACCCGCTGAATAAACTGATCACGACCATAGTCATGACGGGTTTTGCCTTCGGCGTTAATCAGGCGCTCTACGACCATTTGCGTGGCAATACCTGCATGATCCATCCCGGGCTGCCACAGCGTCTTGCGGCCGCGCATCCGATGATAGCGTGTCAATGCATCCATGATGGTGTCCTGAAACGCATGCCCCATATGCAGGCTGCCCGTTACATTGGGCGGTGGAATCATGATGCAGTAGGATTCTGCATCGCCCTCGGCGGGTGAGAAATAGCCTTGCGATTCCCAGTGAGCGTACCAGCGGCCTTCGATATCGTGTGGGTTGTAGGATTTATCTATCGTCATTTGCAACGCTGACAGCGGATTGGAGTGGGTTACGAGTCTAACTATAAATGAAGGCGCGATGTTACCTTATGCACCAAGGTTTAGTCTGGAAAAACCAAACAAGATTGCTCTAAAGTTTGTGGGTATTCGGCTCATATCCCTTTTCTTTGTAGGTTCGAAAACGCCCGCGCCCGGCCTGCCGATCCTGATCCGCTCCGCAGACCAATTCAATGATCCGCGAATGAGCAAAGTTTTGTTCTGATATTTCACCATTCAGATTCATCAGGATATCGCTGGGCTGCCCCGAAATATCTCCAACGCCAATTTGTACTGGATAATCCTTCCAGTCCTTTAGGGTGTTTTCTGCGATACAGTGCGGAATAAAACTACCCTGGGAAAAACTCCAAAGCAACCCGTCAACAGCATTGCCTTCATCTATATCGCTAGTACGCACAAAAACCGTCAGTCCCTGACTATAGGCTTTATGAATAATACGACAGGCGGTTTGCTGTTTAACGGTGCCACTCGAATCCTCAAGAATATAAAAATCGATTTGTTCAGTCATTGGGACAAATTAGCGCAACAGAAAAACTAGCAGCGGCCGAGTAAAAATTCGACTAATAATGGAACCGGCCTTCCGGTAGCCCCTTTTGGGCCAGCCGACTTCCACGCTGTCCCGGCAATATCCAGATGCGCCCAGTCATAGTTTTCCGTGAACTGTTTGAGAAAACAGGCGGCGGTTACGGAGCCTGCGCTTCGACCGCCAATATTGGCAAGGTCTGCAAAATTACTTTGCAGCTGCTTGGTATAGTCGTCCCAGATGGGTAGCTGCCATGCTCGATCACCAGAAGCCTCGCCAGCCTTGAGAAGCTCCGACGCCAATTTGTCATTGTTGCTGAACAGGCCGCTGGCGTGATGTCCCAATGCAATGATACAGGCTCCCGTCAGGGTTGCAATATCAACCACGGCGGCAGGCTTATAGCGTTCGGCGTAGGTCAGCGCATCACACAGGATGAGTCGCCCTTCCGCGTCGGTATTCAGGATTTCAATGGTTTTACCCGCCATACTGGTCACAATATCGCCGGGTTTATTGGCCGCACCGTCCGGCAGATTTTCGCTGCTTGGGATGATGCCGACAATATTAAGCGGCAAATTCATTTCCGCTGCCGCAATCATGGCACCGAAGACACTCGCACCGCCGCACATGTCGTATTTCATCTCGTCCATCGCCGTTGACGGTTTGATGGAAATTCCGCCCGCATCAAAAGTTAATCCTTTACCTACCAGAACCACCGGCCGCTCGCCGTGCTTAGCGCCCTTGTGTTCCATAATAATCATCTTTGCAGGTTCACGACTGCCACGTGAAACCGAAAGCAGTGAAGCCATCTTGAGTTTTTTCATTTGCGCCTCGTCAAGCACGCTAACGTCGAGCTTGTGGGACTTTTGCAATGCTTTCGCCTGGCGCGCCAAATAAGTCGGTGTGCAAATGTTAGCTGGCAGGTTGGAGATAGTTTTCGTAAACGAAACCCCATTGGCAATGGCTGCACCTTGTGCAACACCCGATTTAGCTGGCGTCAGATCCTTACGATCGACAATCACATTGACTTTTTGCAGCGCAATCTTTTCCTTCTTACCGCTTTTGGTTTCATGATACCGATAGACGGATTCATCGATACCCTCAACGAGGTTTCGTGCTTGTCTCGAAATATTGCCATCCCCGCTGACCGAGTCCAAAAGGGAAAAGTCTGCAGCAGCAACTTTCGCCTTGTTTAATAATTTCCCGGCTGCCGTGGCCGCCGCTTTCATGTTTTCGCGAGAAGCCTTTTTCTTCGATCCCATGCCCAGCAGCAATATTCGATGCGCCTTGATGCCGGCAGGCTCGTAAACCATCAATGAGCTGCCCAGCGCACCCGACAAGCCCCCCTGAGAAAGCAGTCGGCTAAGTTGCTTGCCGGTGGCTTTGTCCAATTCCACCCCCGTTGGGGAAAGTTTGGGTTTCTTACCGCCAAATACGCCTACTACCAGACATTGAGACGATTGTTTAATGATATTTAATGTTTTTGCGGAGAATTCCATATTAACCTCTGGGTTGATAATCACGTAAAATCGGGGTTTAAAGATTTATTTAAGATGCCATTTTAACATTCCAGTCAGTCAGAACAAACGTGGCTTTAAAAATAATCCCACCGCCAGCCAAACTACAGCCCGGCTACAAAAACGCATAATCCTGCTATTCTAAATGATTATCCATCGCGCCTTTATTCGTGAAGTACTGCAGACCTGTGCAGCGGTAACGGCGATCCTGTATTCGATCTTTTTCGTCTCGCGGCTGGTTGGCTTCCTGAGTCAGGCCGCCGAAGGCGACATTCCCCTGGATGGCATTTTTCTCTTGCTGCTTTTGAAAATGCTGACCTATCTCGATATCATCGTTCCGCTGGTTCTGTTTTTATCGGTTCTGTTGGTAATGGGCCGTTGGATACGTGACAACGAGCTCACCGTAATCAATGCATGCGGAATCGGAATGGGTGAGTTCATCAAACCGGTATTAATCTTGTCACTGATCATGGGTGGCGCGGTTGGTACATTTTCGCTTTATCTCTCACCGCTGTCTGCCGAGGTGGGACAGTCCATCGAATTCAAGTATCGAAACCGATCAGACGCAACCGGCATCATTCCCGGTGTCTTTACGGAAATACGCGGCGGGCAAGGGGTCTATTTTGTTGAGTCTTACGATAACAAAACAGACACCTACCAAAATATATTTGTTTATGAGGATGGTGTTGAAGACGATGCTGTCGTGATATCCGCAGTCGGGTATAAAACCGTTGATGAAAAAACCAATGATGACTTTCTGGTGTTAAAGAATGGCTCCCAGTACCGGGGAGATGCAGGGGATAGATCATATGAGTTTGTGAATTTCGAAACCTATGCCATTCGACTAAAACAGCAAGCCGCCAACAATATGAAGCTCGCCGCCAAGTCTATGCCAACGCACACATTGCTGGATGATCCCACGCCCAGAACCATTGGCGAATTTCATTGGCGATTCTCAAAGATTGCGATGTTGCCTGTGCTCATGATTTTCGCGCTCAGCTTCTCTTCCATCACATACCGTAAAGCCCGATTTCCGGGTTTAATAACTGCGCTGCTGGTGTACTTCACCTATAGCAATGTGCTCGGCATGATGATTGCATTTATACGAAAAGAATCCGTACCGCCGCATCTATCAATGTGGTTTGTGAATTTCCTCTTCCTGGGCATTGCCATTTACACGTTCCGGCGGCGCAGCCAGAACAAGCGACTTTTGCCCTGGCTGGCTGCGCGATAATGCAGGGTGAAACGCTAAGATGAATATTTTCGACCGCTATCTTGGATCCATAATTTTGCAGTACACCCTCCTGGTTATGACGGTATTGCTGGGATTGTTTACTTTTGTCGCCTTTCTTGATCAGTTATCCAGTATCGGCAAGGGCCATTACGGATTAACAGACGCCATTCTGTATGTTCTTCTGATTATTCCCAGAATGATTTATGAGCTGTTTCCCATGGCGGCACTGCTTGGGACCATCATTGGGCTCTCCATGCTTGCGAACGATTCTGAACTCATCGTGATGCGCGCAAGCGGGGTGTCGATGTTACAAATCACATCGGCCGCGCTGAAAATGGGCGGGATTTTTGTGCTCGCTGCTATCCTGATCGGCGAACTGGTTTCACCCTATACCGAAACCCAGGCACAACGGGGACGTTCCGAAGCGCTTCAGGAAGACATCAAACAGGGCACCAATTTTGGCCTGTGGATGCGCGATGCCCAGACCTATGTGAATATTGATGAAGTCCTGCCCGATCTAACCCTGCTTCGTTTAAAAGTATATGAATTTGATCCGAATCGAAAACTGCGTTCGCTGGTTTCGGCAAATCGCGCCCGTTTCCAGGGTGACTATTGGCTTTTACATCGAGTTCGTCAAACGCTGGTGACACCGGACGGCGGAGCAGAAAGGGTCATTACCAAAACGGCGAAATGGGAATCTCGCGTTAATCCGCAAATTCTGTCGGTATTTCTGATTAAACCCGACCAGCTGTCATTTCTACAGCTCAGCAACTACATCAGCCACCTTAACGATAACCAGCAGAAAACGGCACCTTACGAGTTGGCATTCTGGAATAAAATCATGCTGCCTTTATCAACCGCCGTCATGGTAATTCTGGCCATTCCCTTTGTTTTCACCAATGTTCGGTCAGGTGCATTAGGTCGGAACCTGTTTATTGGCATCATGCTGGGAATCGGCTTTTACGTGGTCAATAAGGGCTTCGGCTACGTCGTACTCGCGACCGGTTTATCGCCATTGGTGGGTGCCACCGTGCCTGTGTTAGCATTTTTGGGGCTGGCTCTGGTTATGATTCGAAGGCTCGAATAGGTTGGCTGGTAGTCGAGTTATTTTTTCAGATTTTTAATTATGGATTATTACGAGAATTTTAAATGAGTAAAGCGAAAGTATCTTTTATTGGGCTTGGTGTAATGGGATATCCCATGGCCGGGCATCTGGCAAGCAATGGTTTCGATGTCTGCGTCTACAACCGCACAACAGAGAAAGCCGAAAAGTGGGTTGAACAGCACGGCGGCAGTTTCGCCGAAACGCCGAAACTGGCTGCGGAAAATGCTGATTTCGTATTTTGTTGTGTAGGGAATGATGATGACTTGCGAAGCGTCACAAACGGAGATAATGGCGCATTTCACGGCATCCAGGCTGGAGCCGTTTTTATCGATCACACGACCGCTTCGGCGAATATCGCACGCGAACTCTACGCAGAAGCCAAGAGCAAGGGTTTTGACTTTCTCGATGCCCCGGTTTCAGGCGGTCAGGCTGGAGCTGAAAATGGGGTACTAACCGTTATGATTGGAGGTGAGCAATCTGTTTTCGAGAAAAGCCAGCCCCTTATCGACAGTTTTTCACAAGCGGCGTTATTGATGGGCGATGCCGGCAGCGGCCAGCTTACTAAAATGGTCAACCAGATTTGCATCGCAGGTCTGGTGCAGGGCTTGTCCGAAGGTTTGGCGTTCGGGGTTAATGCCGGACTCGATGGCATGGAAGTTTTCGACGTCATTTCCAGAGGCGCTGCCGGATCGTGGCAAATGCTGAATCGACACGAAACCATGTTGAACAATGAATTCGAGTTTGGTTTTGCGGTGGACTGGATGCGCAAGGATTTAAGGCTATGCATGGATGAAGCGGCGCGCAACGGTTCAAATTTGCCGGTAACCGAAATTGTTGACGGCTATTACAGTGAAGTGCAGGCGAATGGTGGAAACCGTTACGACACTTCCAGTCTGGTAACCCGATTACACCGAAAAAATCTCGCCGATAATTAACGCTGAATGGCGCTCAGTTATATGGCGCAAATCACCCACATCGTGTTCGACCTCGGCGGTGTCCTGGTCGAACTCGATGGCCAACCCATCAAGAATAGCTGGCTATCTGAAGAACAAGATCACGAACAGAACTGGCAGCAATGGCTACACTCGCCTCTGGTTCAGGATTTCGACAGCGGCAAAATTGAACCCGAAGACTTCGCCGACCAACTAATCGAAGCGCTTCAATTACAAACCACAAAAACCGAGTTTATCGACTGGATAACCGACTGGCCGAAGGACTTCTTTCCCGACGCCCTCGAACTGCTCAGCAGCCTGAGAGAACAATACACACTCGGTATTTTTTCCAATATCACGTCGTTACACTGGCCCAGATACTACAATCAGCTCAAATCGCAAAACGTAATACAGCATTACTTTGCCTCATTCGAGATGGGATTAGCCAAACCTGAAACAGCGGCATTCAAACACATTATCACGCAGATGGGCGTACCCGCCGAGCAGATTCTGTTTCTTGACGACAATGCCGTAAATGTAAACGCCGCCCTTTCCGTAGGGCTAAATTCAAAATGTGTGAACGGTACAAGAGATGCAAAAGCAGCGATTAATGGAATAAATGACTAACAATGGTTCGATAGGAAGTCCGTGTATATTGCGACCGGCGCCTATCACAATCTCCCCGGTCTCAAATAACCTCAATATTCTCTTTTAGATCAGCCAGATAAAACCCAAATTAGGATTTGACCAGGCGTGATATACGAACGAAGATATACGCCCCCGTTCGTATATCAATCGTGATAAACTATTGCAACACACACTAACGCCTTGATAAGGGAGGAAGAAGCCTATGTATTGTCCAAACACCCCCGATATATTTACGACCACCGTAATATACGACGAGACCTTTGCATAATTCAAAATGTTGGCAGAAGAGAGATTAAACCTGTTCCTATTGCAACAAAAATGTCGTTTTTAACGAGCTAATGACCGGTTTTTAACGAAGAATCAGAAATCTTTTATCGCCAATCCGATTTATGCAAAGGTCTCACGACACGTGTCGTAGAAGAAACTGTTATACTTTAAAAACCAATCACCAGAAAATGAGGAGATAAACAGATGACTCAACTCGTAATCGGTATTGAAATGATAATTGAAGATTCCAAGAATAAAGTAACTCTACATTCAGTAAAAGATTCTCAAGAAGTGGATGTTACTGATAAATTTTTGATATACTGCAAAATAAATTCTTTGCCTCTCGAAAGTCAAGCAGAAATAGAAGGTGCGGCAATAAAATTTTCTAAGACCTTTGCATAATTCAAAATGTTGGCAGAAGAGAGATTAAACCTGTTCCTATTGCGACAAAAATGTCGTTTTTAACAAGCTAATGATCGGTTTTTAACGAAAAATCAGAAACCTTTTATCGCTAATCCGATTTATGCAAAGGTCTCTTTCTGAAGCTTAAGTCAGACTATCTTCCATAATAAAGTATAACAAGGCAATAAACTTCGCCGCACTGTCGCTACGCGTCGGTCGGTTATTGTGACGTTATGTGTCTTAAGTTATAAGTATTAACCATGGCAGATGTAGAACTATTGGGCGATAATGATTTTTTGGGAAAGGCTGCGAATGCTAAGAATAGCGGGAAAGAAGCCATGAAACCTGGAAATTTCGATGAAGCCTGGAAACAATTTCATATTCAAAAAGAAAACTATTTACCCCTGCTGAGTAGTTACAAGAGAAGTTAAAAAAACTAAAGATTATCTTTCTGGGAGAGGTTGTTATGGTTACGGTTACGGCGCTGGTTTTGCTAAGGCGTTTTTAGAAATAACAAACAACGATCCTGAAGTCATTAAAGCGTTGAGAGAACAGCAGGCATTGTACTTAGAAAAAACAGGAAAAAATAATGGCAAACTGGAGCGGATTTTAGATGGTTTATAACAAGGCAATAAACTTCGTTTTTTCGCTATCGAGAAAAACCGCACCCGCTAAAGCGGGGCGGTTATTGCGACGTTAGGCACTTTAGGAGGAGAGTATATGCCAGTTAGAACTTTTGATTTCTGCGCTCTACAGTTCTTGAATCAATGGCTAGAAAAAGAAGAAAGTTACTGCGATTTACTAGCATCAACAGACATAGAAGATCAAAGGCGCGCACTTTTTAAGGCCGGTGGGCATTTCCGCGTTGCTCGTAATTTACCTACAGCATTCGAAGCAAATGGTAGGTATCAGTCTATCCTTGAAGTCCTCAACAAGATAGGTGACGTAAATTTAGATAATGTGGTGGATGTCGTGGGCGAGGTGCAGGAGCAGATATCAGGTCACTATGGAGGGAGAAATGTTCTCTCTGCAACTACAAAATTTTTATGGCTCAAAGTTAAAAGCCCTATTCGCATTTACGATCAACAAGCCCATAAAGCCCTCGATACTGAGGATAAAGATTTCATATCTTTTAATGAAGCCTTCACTGATCGGTATGATAAGTGTGAGGAAAAAATTAAAGAGGCATGCTCTAACTTGAAAAGTATTCTATCTTATTCAGTGCGCCCAGATATGAAGCATGAAGAGCTTGCTAAGCTAGTGTCTGAGCCGTGGTTTCGTGAGCGTGTTCTAGATATTTATTTATGGAATCAGGGTTCAACCTAACAAGTTGCCAAGCATCGTTTCGGCGCAAAAATACGCGCCTCCACTGGATAGTCAAAGGAGATAACCATGCGAGCACTTTTTAGATTAATGACTGTACTGGTGGCCGTGCCGCTCATGATCCTAAACACGCTCAGTGGTGTTGTTTCGGGTATATGGCTTGCGGTTTCAGATGAATGGGGTACATAGGTACCCCCAATCCCCAGATAGAAATCTCTTAAACGCAGGAAGCCTTGGCTGTATAATGGTTTGCTCTTAAACCCACCATCACCCAATGGGTGCACAGCTCAAGGCTGATGACTATTCTACCCTACAAACTCGATACAACGAACGATTTACTCACCTCTCGTGCCGGTTTATTGGCGATTGCTCAACTAATGGACTCCCTGAACCTGTCTGAGCGAATCGACAAGCACTTCCCCCAGCCTAAAAGCAATCGTGGGTATAAGCCCTCGGAGTTCATCAAGACCCTCATCCTGATGCAGCATGAAGGCAGTTTTCACCTGGATGAGGTTCGCCACCTTCAGGATGATGAAGCACTGCGCACCGTGCTGGATCTCAAGAAACTTCCCCAGGCGACCACGATTGGAGATTGGCTCAGGCGAATGGGAAGCCAGCCGCAAATCCAGGCTGCCTGGGTAAAGGTGAATAAAGCCTTATTGAAGGTAGCCTTGCATCGCTGTAAGGAAGTCACACTGGACATTGATGCCACTGAAATTGTTGCCCATAAAGCGGGTGCACGGTGGACTTACAACAAGCACAAGGGCTTTATGCCGATGGTGGGGCATATTGCGGAAACCGGGCAGATCGTGGCCGTGGATTTCCGTCACGGCAATGTGCCGCCAGCGAAAGATAATAAGCCGTTTATCCAGCAATGCCAGCAGTCGCTCCCGGAAGACTGTACCGTGAAGGCGTTGCGTATTGATGCCGCCGGCTACCAAACAAAAGTCATTGAGTATTGTGATAAGCAGGGTATCGAGTATGCCATTCGCGCCAAGACCAGCGCCGCACTGCGCGCGCAGATAGCAGCGGCAAGCGCTTCGGACTGGCCGCCTTTGCTGGATAAAAAAGACAAAGCGGTCAATGGTCAGGATACCTACCGCACCAGTTTCTGCATCGGTGAGTATGAAAAACCCTTCACCCTTATCATTCAGAGAACAGCCGTTACCGGCCAGGCGAGTCTGGATTTAGATGCATCAGATAATTCAGAAGATAGCTCAGAAAACAGTTCAGAGGAAATAAACTCAGGTGCTTATATTTATCGTGCGATTGCCACTAATCGGGATAGCCTTAGCGATAGCGAGATTGTTCACTGGTACAATCAACGTGCCGAGGATAGCGAGAACCGGATTAAGGAACTGAAGCGGGATTTTGGCGGTGACACCCTGCCGTGTTCAGATTTTGCTGCCAATGTGCTGTACTTTTTAATCTCCGCACTCTCCTACAATCTATGTGCCCTCATGCGTCAGTTGCTGCCGGGGGAGTTGTCCCAGCATCGTGCGATAACACTGCGCTGGCGGCTGTACGCCATCGCGGCAAAAGTGGTCAGGACGGGACGTCAACTCTTGGTAAAAATGCGGGAAAACCACCGACGACTACTGGAACGAGTGCTGCTGGCACTGAAGGAGTTTGAAGCGCCGCCCATTTAACCCGACATAGAACAAGAATAACGGCTTCTGCAGGACAGGTGCGTCAAAAATAGCCGATTTAGCACTGATAATGCACCGAACAGCGGTTTTTGAGTAAACCTCTCGGCACTAGCTACCATAATTTGCTGTAATGGCCAGCCACAAGGCTTGAAAGAGGGATTCACCGAGCCCTGAAGCGCTGATGCTACTCTATCTGGGGATTTGGGGGTACAAGTATTGTGGTCTTAGCCTAAATTATGCTGTACAGTGTTGCCCCTTATCATGCGAAAAACCCTCTTATAAATGGCGTTCATGCCATCTATTTAAGTGGGCAAACGGGTGGTTGTTAAAATGAATATCCTGATGCAACAATCCCGTAATTACCACCATGCTCCACACAGGAAAAATAACATAATTAACAATAATCTATTCCATATTTTATCAATATGATGGAAAGATCTTATTATTTGGAAAACCACGATGATTAATCGACTTACAAAACGTATTGTGGAGTTTTGGTTGCGTAAATACAGCAAACGAAAAGTCACCCCCCCCCCCCCCCCCCAGTGTTCGTGCTGTTTTCCTCGGAGATACGGTGAGCACCGATGTTATTCTACACGGGCTTTATGAGCGTTTTGAGATTGATGCTTTAACGCGTTATGTATTTCCGAGCTTGCCACATAATTCCAATTGTCTAGATATTGGTGCGAATATTGGAAATCACACAAACGCATTCAGCCCATATTTCGTGACCGTTTATTCGTTTGAGCCAAATCCAGTTGTTCAGCTAATCTTACGCGCAAATACAATGGGTCGAAATGTTCAGGTCATTGAACATGGCTTATCAAATCAAAAGGCTGAACTCCCATTCGAGCAATGCTTTGCAAATCTAGGGGCTTCGCGGATCACAGACCAAAAGATCGCAGGGGGACAATCAATTCGGGTTGAACGTTTAGATGATATAGCGGCAAATCTTGGCATAAAAAATGTAAGTTTTATCAAAGTTGACGTTGAAGGGCACGAACAACAGGTATTTGAGGGCGGTATCAGTTTTTTGAAACGCGAACAGCCCGTGATTGCGATGGAAAGCCTGTACAAAGCAAACCCCGAAACTGGAAAACTAATAATGCATACGCTTGTCAATGCGGGATATTCTCATTTCTATGAATTGGTTCCCAGGGCCAATATCCTAAGGCAGCTTTCTTCCACACCATTCGATATCAACAAGTGGCCGTTCCGGTATTTCCTACCAACGAATTGGCGAAGAGCACTGATACTGCGTAGAATTGAAACATTAGGAGGAAAAGACAACCCTTTGGTAATAGTGTCCTGCGAGGCATTACCTGCCTCCGAATAATCCCCCTCGGCGAACCAAGCTTTGCAGTGCTTTGAAGATTACCCTTTAGATATTTCAAAATTATTCATAAATATTACGCGAAACAGACATTAAACAATTTACGAACGTACTAAACCGGATTATTCACCGGAGGTTTTGGAGCAGCGGTTTTTGTGCGCGGAAACGGTTTTGTTGCGCGGGCTTTCCGGCGTTTGAGTTTGCAGGTTTCAGTTTCGGGGTGACGGGGCGTTGCGCGCGTGATTGCTATGGTGCTTGAGGATTGCCGGCAGGCATCGTTGTCAGTGCGCCGAGTATCTGTGTGAAGAGTTGTTTGTCTGGATACGCGGATGCGAAGGCGACGCGGATACGGGTAGCGGTTTCGATAACACGGGCCCCAATCTTGATGATGCGGTTCTGGAGGGTGGTGAACTCGGCGCATTTCAAAGGCGTGCTTTCCGGAATTGCCTGGCGCCCTTCCCAGAGCAGCCAATAGGCGGCAGTGTGGAGAATGAGCCGCATCTGGTTGGCGCAGGCGGATGAGCACGATCTGCGGTCGCTCTTCAGTTGGGTTTTGTGGAGCTTGATCAGATTTTCGGCCTGACCGCGGGCACAGTAGCCGCAATCGCAAGATAGTGGGCGAACAAAATATCCGGGAGCAGATGCTGCACGCGTGTCGGATCGTGCTTATCGGAGAAAAGTGCCGCCAAGCGCGGCGCAATCCCAAGCTGTTTCTCGGCTTGGGCAAGCAGTAGAACGCCAGCATCCGAGGTGATTTTTCCACCGTCAAACGCAGCGGTGACTTTTTTACCGGAAATGGCTGGAAATACGGGGAAAACTAGGGCAATATCGGTCATGGCAGTGGCGCACTTTCTGTCCAGTGTATCGGATGGCTGGTATACCATATTCTTTACACGATATCAGATGGTTACGCTACCGCTGCCAACTCAGAATCACTAATTCGATGAATAATGCGGGTTAGTGGTATCCAAGTGCGCCTTGGCCATTGATGGTTCCAAAAAAACAACAGGGTGGCGACGGTTCTGCGGCCTTATTTGTTACTTTCTTTCCACAGATCGGCTATATAATAATGATTATCATGATTTTATTTTTCCGCGTCTCACTCATGGATGCCATTATAGCCTTTGGTGCTGTGATGGTTGTAGGATTGTTGCTTCTGTTGTTCATAATAGCATTGCAAATAGAGCGAGAAGCAGGAGAGAGTGGCTGGTAAGTAATTCATGTTGACGATTAACGGCCAACAAAGGCTTGATATCATCAGTATTATTATTGATTGTGCTGAAGAAAAAATCGACATTAAAACTGCTGGCGCTGGAGTCGCCCGTGTGGAGAAAGATTACCCTATCCGCAATATGAAACAAGAAGTTAAAAAAGCTAAAGATTATCTTGCTGGGAGAGGTTATTCTTATTACAAGTACGGCGCTGGTTTTGCTAAGGCATTTTTAGAAATAACAAACAACGATCCTGAAGTCATTAAAGCGTTGAGAGAACAGCAGGCATTGTACTTAGAAAAAGACGGAAAAAATAATGGCAAACTGGAGCGGGTTTTAGATGGTTTATAACAAGGCAATAAACTTCGTTTTTTGCTATCGAGAAAAACCGCACCCGCTAAAGCGGGGCGGTTATTGCGACGTTAGGCACTTTAGGAGGAGAGTATATGCCAGTTAGAACTTTTGATTTCTGCGCTCTACAGTTCTTGAATCAATGGCTAGAAAAAGAAGAAAGTTACTGCGATTTACTAGCATCAACAGACATAAAAGATCAAAGGCGCGCACTTTTTAAGGCCGGTGTGCATTTCCGCGTTGCTCGTAATTTACTTACAGCATTCGAAGCAAATGGTAGGTATCAGTCTATCCTTGAAGTCTTCAACAAGAACAAGATAAGTGACGTAAATTTACATAATGTCGTGGATGTCGTGGGCGAGGTGCAGGAGCAGATATCAGGTCACTATGGAGGGAGAAATGTTCTCTCTGCAACTACAAAATTTTTATGGCTCAAAGTTAAAAGCCCTATCCGCATTTACGATCAACAAGCCCGTAAAGCCCTCGGTACTAAGGATAAAGATTTCATATCTTTTAATGAAGCCTTCACTGATCGGTATGCTGAGTGTGAGAAAGAAATTAAAGAGGCATGCTCTAACTTGAAAAGTATTCTATCTTATTCAGTGCGCCCAGATATAAAGCATGAAGAGCTTGCTAATCTAGTGTCTGAGCCGTGGTTTCTTGAGCGTGTTCTAGATATTTATTTATGGAATCAGGGTTCAACCTAACAAGTTGCCAAGCATCGTTCCGGCGCAAAAATACGCGCCTCCACTGGATAGTCAAGAGTTCCACAAACTACAGCCATTGGATTAAAAATGACATTTCCAAAAATACAATCAGCAAAAGCCATCGATGATCATACCTTGGTAATTCGGTTTAATAATAACAAAAAAAAGAAATATGATATAACTCCGTTACTAGATAAGGAAATGTTTGCTCCATTAAAAAATCCAGCTTTATTCAAAGCCGTTCAAGTGGAGCAAGGTGGCTATGCAGTAGTTTGGAATAGTAGTATCGATATTAGTGAGTATGAGTTATGGCATCATGGGCAAGCAATGCCATAACAAGGCAAATGCACTCGGACGGCAAAAAGCGCCCGGTGGGCGCTTTGTTCTGTTTCGGTCGAAGCCGGATTCTCGTTGTTAGCTACGTAGCTTTTTAAGCTTGTCGATCGCCCTGATCTGCGCAGCGTAAGCCGCCAGTTCTGCTTTCATATCAGCGTAATCAACATCGTCCATTGACGCGGCTTTCAGCTTTTCTTCTGCACGTTTCATTGCGTCCTGAGCCTGTGCTTCGTCGAGATCATCACCGCGCATCGCAGTATCCGACAACACCGTTACCAGATGAGGTTGTACTTCCAGAATGCCGCCCGAAATAAAGAAAAACTGCTGTTCACCTGACCCAAGCTCAACACGAACATCACCCGGCTTTAGTTGGGTAATCAACGGCGTGTGTTTAGGTGCGATTCCTAACTCGCCCTGAATTCCAGGGGCGTAGACCATCGTGCCTTCGCCGCTCCAGATTGCCTGTTCAGCACTAACGATTTCAACTTCAATTGTAGACATTAATCTAACCGTTTGGTTTATGAGCTCAGTTCTTTGGCTTTTTCGATAGCTTCGTCGATTCCGCCTACCATGTAGAACGCTTGCTCTGGCAGATGATCATAGTCACCATTCGCGATACCCTGGAAGCCTTTGATTGTGTCTTTCAAGGTTACGTATTTTCCTGGCGTTCCAGTAAAAGTTTGCGCAACAGTAAAAGGCTGAGACAGGAATCGCTGCATACGACGCGCACGGCCAACCGCTTGCTTATCTTCTTCAGACAGCTCGTCCATACCTAGAATCGCGATGATATCCTGCAATTCCTTATAGCGCTGCAACGTACCTTGAACCGCACGCGCAGTATCATAGTGTTCGTTACCGACAACCAGGGGATCCAGCATTCGAGATGTTGAGTCGAGTGGATCTACCGCAGGGTAAATACCCAACTCAGCAACTTGTCGTGACAGTACCAGCGTCGCGTCCAGGTGAGCAAAGGTGGTTGCTGGTGATGGATCCGTCAGGTCATCCGCAGGTACGTATACCGCCTGGAAGGAAGTAATCGAACCGGTCTTGGTTGATGTAATACGTTCTTGCAGCGCACCCATTTCGTCTGCCAGAGTAGGCTGGTAGCCTACCGCAGATGGCATACGTCCGAGCAGTGCAGATACTTCGGTTCCGGCCAGAGTATATCGATAGATATTATCGATAAACATTAATACATCACGGCCCTCATCACGGAAGTATTCCGCCATGGTCAAACCAGATAATGCAACACGCAGTCTGTTTCCTGGAGGCTCGTTCATCTGACCATATACCATGGCCACTTTCGATTCTGTGGGCGTCTCAACGTTTACAACGCCCGCCTCCTGCATTTCGTGGTAAAAATCGTTTCCTTCACGAGTTCGTTCGCCGACACCTGCGAATACGGATAAACCACTATGCGCTGTTGCAATGTTGTTGATCAATTCAAGCAGCGTAACCGTTTTACCAACCCCCGCACCACCGAACAGGCCAATTTTTCCGCCTTTTGCAATCGGCATAATCAGGTCGACAACCTTGATTCCGGTTTCAAACAGTTCAACGCTGGCTGCTTGCTCTTCGTAAGTAGGCGCCGCGCGGTGAATTGGCATAAATTTATCAGACTTAATATCACCCGCTTCGTCAACCGGCTCGCCCAATACGTCCATGATTCGACCCAGCGTGCCTTCACCAACAGGCACTGAGATGGGAGCACCGGTATTGCTAACATCAATGCCGCGCTTCAAACCATCAGATGAACCCATGGCGATGCAACGTACAACGCCGTCACCCATTTGTTGTTGAACTTCCAGGGTTAAACCCGCTTCGTCAACTTTGAGTGCGTCGTATACTTTAGGTACGGTATCGCGGGGGAACTGAACGTCGACCACCGCGCCAATGATTTCTACGATATTTCCTGAACTCATGGTTTTAAAAAACCTCTATCTAAATTTCAAATTCGTTAATTTGGTTTGGCTAACTTATACCGCTGCCGCACCACTTACTATTTCTGACAGCTCTTGGGTAATCGCTGCCTGTCTGGCTTTGTTATAAACCAGTTGTAAATCATCTATCAAATTACCGGCATTATCGGTTGCTGCTTTCATCGCGACCATTCGCGCAGCCTGCTCGCAAGCTGAGTTTTCTGCAACAGACTGATATACCAGTGATTCAATATAACGCGCCATCAAGACGTCGATAACTGCTTTCGAATCGGGTTCGTAAATGTAGTCCCAATAGTGTTTCAACGCTTCTGCTTCGCTCGCTGCGATAGGAATGAGTTGCTCAACACCAGGCGATTGGGTCATGGTATTGACGAACTGGTTACTCACGACGTACAAACGATCGATATTGCCTTCAAGGTAATCATCCATTAGCACTTTCATCGCGCCGATCAATTCACTGAGCTGTGGAGCATCACCCAAATCAGTGGCTTCACTCACAACTTCAGCGTTGAATCGTTTGAAAAAAGCACTGGCCTTTTTGCCGATAACGGAAACTTTAACCTGCACACCTTTATCGTTGTACTCCGACATCGCATTGACTGCCTGGCGAAATACGTTGACGTTCAAGCCACCACACAAACCGCGATCACTGGACACAACGATAAAACCTACCGCTTTAACCTCTTCGCGTTCAACCACATAAGGATGTTTGTATTCCGGATGCGCATTTGCCAAATGTGAAACAACACTACGCATTTTTTCTGCGTAAGGACGCGCTGCATTCATACGGTCTTGGGCGCGTCGCATTTTGCTCGCCGCAACCATTTCCATCGCTTTGGTAATTTTACGTGTACTACCGATGCTCTTGATCTGGTTACGTATTTCTTTGGTGCTAGCCATTCGTTATCTCGTGTTATATCGATCTAATATGTGCTGTTTTTTAAATTGACTACCAACTGCCGTTTTTCTTGAAATCATCAATCGCGGCAGTCAGTTTTTCAACGACTTCGTCGGAATAATGCTTGTCACGGTTGATTTCGTCTAACAGATCACCGCTATTCGATCTCACGTGATTTTGCATTGCGTTTTCAAATGCAACGATTTCAGCAACCGGCACATCATCCAGGTAACCTTCGTTCGCAGCAAAAAGTGACAACGCCATTTCCGCCACAGACATCGGTTGATATTGCGCCTGCTTCATCATTTCCATAACGCGTTCACCACGCTCAAGCTGCTTACGAGTTGCTTCGTCCAAATCTGATGCGAACTGAGAGAAAGCGGCAAGCTCACGATACTGCGCCAGTGCGAGACGAATACCACCGCCAAGCTTTTTAATGATTCCAGACTGTGCTGCACCACCCACTCGAGATACGGATAAACCCGCGTTGATCGCTGGGCGCATACCGGCGTTGAACAGATCAGACTCAAGGAATATCTGGCCGTCAGTAATCGAGATTACGTTAGTCGGTACGAACGCAGATACGTCACCCGCCTGAGTTTCGATAATCGGCAGCGCAGTAAGAGAACCGGTTTGGCCTTTCACTTTTCCAGCTGTCAGTTTTTCTACTTCTGCTTCGTTGATTCTGGCAGAACGCTCGAGCAAACGTGAATGTAAATAGAATACGTCACCAGGATACGCTTCACGTCCGGGAGGTCGTTTCAGCAGCAATGAAATCTGACGATATGCCCATGCCTGTTTGGTGAGATCATCATAAATGATCAGCGCATCTTCGCCGCTGTCACGGAAAAATTCACCCATGGTGCAGCCCGCGTATGGCGCAATAAACTGCTCTGCAGCGGAGTTGGAAGCCGAAGCGGCAACTACAATGGTGTGATCCATTGCGCCGTGCTCTTCGAGTTTACGCACAACACCGGCAATACTGGATGCTTTCTGGCCAACGGCAACATAGATACACTTAATGCCGGTACCTTTCTGGTTAATGATCGCATCGATCGCTACCGCCGTTTTACCGGTTTGTCTGTCACCGATGATCAGTTCGCGCTGACCGCGGCCGATTGGAACCATGGAGTCAATGGACTTGAGACCTGTCTGAACAGGCTGGTCAACCGATTTACGTGCGATTACCCCGGGGGCAATTTTTTCAATTGCTGAAGATGCTGTATTTTCGATTGGCCCTTTACCATCAATTGGCTGACCCAGTGCGTTTACAACGCGGCCCAGCAGGCTTTCTCCGGTAGGTACTTCAAGAATACGACCGGTACACTTAACCGTGTCTCCTTCGGACAAATGTTTGTAGTCACCCAGAATTACCGCACCAACCGAATCCTGCTCGAGGTTCAGAGCAAGACCAAAGGTGTTTCCAGGGAACTCAAGCATCTCGCCTTGCATTGCTTCGCTTAAGCCATGAACGCGTGCGATACCGTCGGTTAACATGACGATGGTACCTTCAGTCCGGGCATCCGCGCCGGCTTCAAAGTTTTTGATTCGATCTTTAATCAGTTCGCTGATTTCAGACGGATTCAATTGAATGGACATTTTATATTTTCCTCTGGTTCAGGTATTCCGGGTTACGAGCTGTTTGCTCAGTTTCCCAGGGCACCTACAAGTTGTTCGAGTTGAGCTTTAACCGAGCCATCTACAACCCAGTCCCCGGCACGGATTACCGCACCGCCGATGAGGTCTTCATCGACGTCAAATTCAAGACTCACGCTTCTTCCCAGTTTCGCTTCAAGCGCTTTGGCAAACTGTTGCTGCTGGCTTTCATCGATGGAAGATGCGGTAATCATTTCTGCTTCAATAACCTTTTCCGCTTCAGCCTTGCGTAACGCAAATGCTTCAGCGATATCAGACATAGCAAGGACACGATCATTTTTGACCAGTAACCTCACCAGATTCTTGCCGCCGTCGTTTAACCTGTCACCGCACACTTCGATCAACAGCTCAGACAACTGTGATGAAGACACGTGCGGATCATTGGTTAAATCCAGAACGGCAGAATCAGAACAAACCGCCGCGAGTACCTGCAGCTGATCATCCCAACCTGCCAGGTCTTTTTGCTCCTGTGCGAGTTCAAACAGCGCCTGGGCATAAGGTCTGGCAATATTACTTTGAGCAGACATATTTGTAATCTATACCTATTTATTAAAGCTTCGCTGCCAAATCATCAAGAATTTCTGCGTGTGCTTTGGCATCGACTTCTCGTTTGAGAATTTTTTGTGCTCCAGCTACGGCAAGCTCGCTGACTTGTCCTCGCAATGATTCTTTGGCTCTATTCAGTTCAGTATCGATCTCTGCCTGTGCCGCAGAAAGAATTCGATCACCTTCCTGTTTGGCAGCCGTTTTGGCTTCATCAACCATTTCAGAGTCGCGTTTTTCAGCTCGAGCAATAATTTCGCCGGCCTGGGCCTTCGCTTCTGCAATGACCTGTTCTGCCTGTTTACGACCTTCTTGCTCAGCCATCTGACCCTTTTCCGCAGCGGCCAGGCCGTCTGCAATTCGGGTTTTACGTTGGTTGAGGGCATCGATCAAAAAAGTCCAGACGTATTTCTTACAGAACCAAACAAAGATAATAAAAAAGAATACCTGAACAATCAGTGTGAGATTCAGATTCATCTCGCTTCGCCTCGATATCTTAAGTTAAATTGCTTATGCAACCGCAAAAAGGACATACATGGCAATACCAACGGCAATCATTGGTACCGCATCAACCAGGCCCATTACGATAAAGAATTGAGTTCGTAACATAGGAATCAGTTCTGGTTGACGAGCCGCGCCCTCAAGGAAGCGTCCGCCAAGAATACCGATGCCTACGGCTGCGCCTAATGCGCCGAGCCCCATCATAATAGCGCCTGCGATGTAAAGAAGTGCTTGTTCCATCTTAATCTCCGAAAGTAAAGTTTGGATTAAAAGTTAAAAATAAAAAAATCAGTCGTTAATGTTCAATCTCAATGATGCTGATGCGCCATATCCATATATACAATTGTTAGTACCATGAAGATAAAGGCCTGCAGGGTAATAACAAGAATATGGAAAATAGCCCAGATTAGCTGTAATGCACCACCAAATAAAATCAGGGTCGCGCCAGCGCTAAACATCAATGAAATAAGGATAAAAATCATTTCCCCCGCATACATGTTGCCGAACAACCGCAGTGAGTGGGAAATGGGTTTTGAAATCAGACTGACGAACTCCAGAAAGAAGTTCGCCGGAATGAGTAATAGTTTCAGTACAGGGTTTTTCGCCTCGAAAGGATGCATAGTCAATTCTGCGGCGAAACCGATAGGGCCTTTAATCTTAATACTGTAATACAGCATGAGGACGAAAATACTGAGCGCCAGCCCAAAAGTAATATTGGGATCTGTGCTCGGCACGACTTTCTGGAAATGAACACCGAACAGCTCCAAAAATCTTGGCAGCAACTCAACCGGAACCAGATCCATCAAGTTCATTAGAAAAACCCAGCAAAACAGCGTCAGCGCCATTGGTGCCACCAGGTCATTTTTAGCAGTGAACGAGCCGCGAACATTCTCATCGACAAACTCAACGATCATTTCGATGAAGTTCTGCATTCCGCTGGGCTCATCAGATGTCATATTTACAGCGACGCGACGAAACAGCCATAAAAACAGCGCACCCAGTGCAAATGACCAGAACAGGCTGTCCAGGTGAAAGGCCATGAAACCCATTTCAGCCGCTTCGGCACCCGTATGCGCCATACCCCACGAACCATCGGGGTGCTGACCAAAGGTCAGATTGGTTAAATGGTGGCGAATAAATTCAGTCGAGGTAACTGTTTCTGACGATGCCATCTAAATTTTCAACACTATATTAATAACGGTTCAACTTTGAAATCACGATTCGCGATCTTTTTGTTCGCTGCTTCGCGGTTTCACCATTGTCCAGAGACTTGCGAACTGGACAACAATATAACTTATCAACATCTCTATCGGCACCAGTTTCAGGTAAATCAAGCCAAAACCGATACCCCCTCCGACAATCAGCAGTTTATTCAATAAACCAGAGAAAATCGGCGTCATCGCCAGATGCGCGGTCGAATCGTCCGGGCTACTGACCGCTTTCGTTGCTCGACGAATACTTCTGGCGGAAAGTATTGTACCTGCAATCGCAAGCACGGAGCCATATAAACAAGCGGCTATTTTGTTTCCCCAGAGCCTGGAATCCAAAGAAAACCTTGGCTCTGAAAACGTCTGCATCAGCAACGAAACCCCGGCAATCAACAAAAGTATCAATAACGCTGATATCAACTGGAGCTTCAGAAGCTGTCTAAAACTGTGTTCCAGGTCAGTATTTTCGCCATTTATCATGTGCTTGCCGATTCTCGAAGCTAATTGCCCCGACCCCGGGAGGCGGCGGATTATAAGGGCTTGATCGTAGAGGGTCAACCGGCTTTAGCCGAGGGTTTCCCCGGCAGATTAACTATAAGGGGCTAACCCAGCTATCTACCTTAAGGTGATGTCTAACCCACTGCCTTAGCTGTAGTCATTGGGTTGACATTCAATTCTACTTGTCCTTGGGTGCCGGTGCGCTGAATAATCAGGGCAAAGGGTTCCCTAATTACCACTATAGATAAGTCGCTCTACCCTGTATATAATCACAGTCTATCTATTTAATTCGTAAGGGGGTATGTCATGGCGCGTAATAAGGTGCAATTCCAGAAAGGGGTTAGCTTGAACGATTTTATCAAACAGTACGGTACCGAAGACCAATGCTTCGATGCGCTTTATGCTTGGCGGTGGCCCAAAGGGTTCCAGTGTCCGGCCTGTGGTCACGACAAGTGCTGCCAGCTGACCATCCGTAAACTTCAGCAGTGCAATCGCTGCAATCGCCAGACATCACTGACGGCTGGAACGATCTTTGAATCCACCAAACTACCGCTCACGCTATGGTTCCAGGGTATCTATCTGATCACACAGGACAAGAAAGGCATCTCGGCCATGAAACTGCATCGCCACTTGGGTATTTCTTACAATGCCGCATGGCGAATGAAGCACAAGCTTATGCAGGTGATGATGGAGCGGGATCACAATAACAAACTATCCGGGTTGATTGAATTGGATGATGCCTATCTCGGCGGCGAGCGTACTGGGTGCAAGCCGGGACGCGGTGCTGCCGGTAAGACGCCTTTTGTAGCGGCGGTAGAGACCACGGACGATCATTGCCCAGTTCGGGTTAAGTTGTCGGTCGTAAAGGGTTTCCGCACAGAAGCGATTAAGTCATGGAGTCAGCAACATCTGACCGAGGGCAGTACTGTTATCTCCGATGGTTTGGCGTGCTTTAATGCCGTTGTCGAGGCCGGTTGCTTGCATGACAAGATTGTGTGCGGCGGCGGGAGAGGGTCTGTCGAAAAACCTGAGTTATTGAGTTCTATAATTAGGTGGGTCAATACAATTCTGGGTAACTTAAAGAGTTCATTACGCAGTACCTATCATGCTATTCGACCTAAATATGCTCAGCGATACTTGTCGGAATTTCAGTATCGTTTCAATCGTCGTTTTGATTTGAGCGACCTCATTCCCAGACTTGCTTGTGCGGCACTAAGAACCCCACCGATGCCGGAAAACTTGTTGAAGATAGGCTTAGGTTAGGTGGTAATTAGGAAGGGTTTTGCGTAATCATCTATACAATGTGCCGTACGGTAAGTGTGTCCAATCTAGTGGTATACTCCTCTGTCCTAGCATGCACAACAAAAGGAAACAAGCATGTCTAAACCTGTAAATAACAGCAACCCATTGAAAATCGTTTGTCTGGGTGCAGGCTATACAAATTTTAATGTGGTCAAAGGTCTGCGTCCATTGATCCGGCGTGGTGAGGTTGATGTTACTGTAATCGATTATAATAATTTCCATGTGTTTCACGGGCTGGTTGCCGAGATGGTCAATGGCAAGATTCAGCAAAACAATATCACTAGCCCAGTGCGCAGACTCTGCGCACCCGCCAAATTTCACAATGCCACAATATTGCAGGTAGATTTCAATCGTAAGGAAGTGGTTACCAGCCGCTCTCTGGATGGTCGTGAATATACGATTCCTTATGACCATCTCGTGGTAGGGCTTGGAACCTCCGATGATCTGACGCGTTACAGTGGCATCGGAGAAAATACCTTCCGACTCAAGGCTTTTTCTGATTGTATCCAATTGCGTAACCATATTCCTCTTATGTTGGAGCTGGCAGCAATTGAGAGCGACCCCGAAGAACGCAAGTGCTTGACGACCTTTGTCATTGTCGGGGGAAATTATGCCGGGGTAGAAATTGCCTGTGAGCTTTCAGAATTTATTGATGACGTGCTAAAAAAGGAATTTCCTTCCTTAAAAAGAGAGGATTTCTCCATCGTCTTACTGCATTCTGGTGATGCTATATTACCGGAGCTGAAACAACATTATCCGAAACTTGCACGCAAGGCAGCCATGTATGTTGAACGCTTTGGCATTGAAATCCGCCTCCATTCCAGATTGCAGTCGGCAACACCAACGGCCGCCATCACCACAAATGATGAAACCATTGCCACCCGAACCATCGTTAGCTGCACCGGAAATACCACCTCTCCCATGTTTAAGGACTGGTCATTGCCGTGTGATAAGCGCGGACGATTAATCTGTGATGCAAGTGGCCTGGTCAAAGGACAGGAGACCATCTGGTCTGGTGGAGATTGTGCCGCAGTCCCGATGCGCACTGGTAATACAGCGCCTCCGCTGGCTCTTTATGCCATCACAGTCGGAAAACATATTGGCAAGAATATTGCTCGCTTGTATCATGGCAAACCTTTAAAAGACTACCGTTTTACTGGGCTGGGAGATGCATGTTGCGTTGGACGCCGCAAAGCCGTCGGGCATATTAAAGGTATTCAAGTGAGCGGCTTTCCGGCATGGCTGGTATGGCGGATATTCATGATTACTTATCTTCCCTTGTGGGATCGTCGTATCCGCACCCTGTTTGACTGGTGTATTTGGCCTTTTACCGGACGTGATATGGCCAGTATTACCGATCATAATTCTCTTGCGCTTGATGAGCGTTATTATGAAACCGGGCAGGATATTGTGACCGAAGGTGACATGGGTAATGCCATGTATCTGATTAGAAGTGGCGAAGTGGTCGTCATCCGTAAGGACGAGGATGGTATTCTTGCTACACTTGGACCCGGCGCTCATTTTGGTGAAATTGCCGTATTTGAGCGTTGCCATCGAACCGCTACTGTGCGTGCGAAATCAGCCGTTACACTACTCGAAATAAAACGCAATGCTGCACAGAAAATGAAATCTCTCTGGGATTAGATGGCTTAAAGCGGCTTGGCTTCCAGAGAGCTAACAAACTTTTTCCCCTGCTGATAGCCCATCTCAACCGCCTCATCCAATGATTTCCAGTCTAACATGCCAATGCTATCGACGTTAATACGCACATAATGGCTCGCCAGCTCCTGCCCCTGTTTGCGCGCGACACTACTTCCCATAAGGCTAGAGTGGACAAGGGTGCTTACTATATGCGGCACACCGCTGTATTTTTTGTTAAAACGTTGCCTGATTAACATCCAGGGAGATACAAAATCCGTGTCAGGACACGTTGCCTTCAGGCTTGTTCCAGTTGAAATATCAACGGCAATAATCTTTTTAACACCGCTTTGCTTCATCGCTTCAACTGGCAGATTATCAATGGTTCCGCCATCGACATGCACTTCACCATCATAAATACAGGGAGATACCACGCCGGGAATAGCGATGCTGGCTCGAACGGCGCGCCATATCTTGCCACGTTTAAACACATGAACACTGGCTTGGGTCAGGTTACATGACTGGCAGAAAAGGGGAATCCAAGTATCTTCTATATTTCCCTCGCCAAGGTGTTCTCTTAGCAGCTTTGAGAGATGGCGACCCAACACCAGAGACACTAACGGCAAGCTATAATCGCCCAGTGGGTTGATATGGGTACACGCTGCTCGGGTAACATCCATAATCTTTTTATGAACCCATCCCTGCGCTATTTCTGAACCTATAACACTACCCATGCTAACCCCGCCTACCATATCAATCGGAATATCAGCCTCCGCCAACGCACGCATAAAGCCAATATGGGCATAACCTCTGGCGCCACCTCCGCTGAGCGCCAGTCCGACAGCGGTTCCATTAAGCCAGCGCAGTAACCTAGAAAAATGCCCGCTTTCGGTCAGGGCGATGTGATGCCAGCGATGAAAATCGTCATTTTTCAGCCATTCAGATGTGCCTTGCGGCGGAATGCTTGCATCCTGATAGAGTAGCACCAGATCCCATGTGGCAATATGATCATGTTGCTGGTAGGTAGAAAACGTTTGTAAGTCAGGCGAACTATTGCCATTGGCAACATAAATCACCCGGTCTGCCTGCCGTAGAAAAAACCGACTACATTCATCTACTGATGAAAGGCAGGAAAATATCAATAGCGTATGCTCTGCTTCCAGCCGATGCAGAAATGCCAGCCGATCCCTAGACGCCTCAGCCTGTGTTTCAAACCATTCCGTTTCTACCACCAAACTACGCGCACCACAGGCTTCCTGTAATTTAGCCATAAATAGAGCCAGATCAACCGCATCGCTTGCCGGCACAATTGCCAGCGTAGATATAGCAGGAGTTCGGTTTTCGCCAACCAGAACGGATTTATAGCGTTGAATGATAAGTCGTGTGATGGGTAGCAGCGTATCAGGATATTTTGCAATCATTTTTTCAAAAGTCTGCCGCAGAACATAGATAAGCTCTGTATCTCGAACAGCCTGTACAGTAAGCGACCGGGTGGTATCCTTATCCTGAATCAAGGCCAGCTCACCCACGGTTTCACCAGGGCTTATCTCACCAACAACTGTACAATCCTTGCGTGCCTGCAATCTGCCCTGGACAACCACAAAGAGTCCGTCCGCCTCATCGGCTTCTTCAAAAAGTATATCGCCACCTCTGAGGTATACCATGCTGCTTTCTTTTGCAAGAAATTCCAACACCCTGGAAGGCATGTCTTTAAACAGCAGAGATTTTGTTAATACATGATACATAATCACTCGTTATTTATTTTTGGGCTGTGCTGGATAGTGCAGGAATGGGAATAGGAGCCAGGGTCAAAGTCGGTGTTTTGCCAACTTCCACTGCCATCCCTTCACGGGCAACAAAGGCTTCCGACCAGATATTGCGAGCCTGTTCTGCAACATTATCCATAAAGGCATCGTCATGAGAGGGGTCATGGTGAAACAATGCCAATTGCTTGACATTTGCAGCCTGACACAATCGAATACCTTCCTGCCACGTGGAATGCCCCCAACCCGTATAGTCAGGATATTCTTCATCCGTGTAGGTGGAATCATAAATCACCAGATCAGCCCCCTCAATCAGGTCTACTATATTTTTGTCAGCTTGCCCGATCACATGCTCGGTATCCGTCACATAGCAGAGAGAATTAGCCCCGTATTCGATCCGATAAGCTGTGGCCCCATCTGGATGTTTGAGCGGAGCCGTGCGGACGAAGATACCGTCCCCAAGAGAGAACGAATCCCCGGCCTTAAAATCGGTAAAACTCAGGTTTGCTGCCAGCTCTGAAAAAGGAACAGGGAATGTTGGTTGGCACATTTGCGAAGAAAACACCTTTTCGATTCCCCCCGCCTCGATCAAATGCCCCGCCATGATCTTGATATTGACATCGTCACGGTATACCGGCCCAAAAAAGGGAAATCCGTTAATATGATCCCAATGGGTATGAGACTGTAAAAGGAGGTAGTCCTTGAGGTTCCGTTCCAACAAATAATTGCCGAGCAGGCGCACACCAGTACCGGCATCAAGGATAATAATGCGATCATTCACATTGACTTCAATACAGGAAGTATTTCAGGTGATCTGCCGAAGGAGTTGCGATTGAACCGCGAACTCCCCAATATTTTATATTCATAGAGACCTCAGCATAACGGTTGCCTGTGCCGGATGCCATTAAATCTCAACCCAAATCTCCAGACAAAATAGCACCGCTGCTTCAAGAGCCTGTGAATCCCTTTTTCTAGCCTTACGGCTGGTCATCATAGCACATAGTGCTGAGAGTTTTGCTCAAAAACCCGTGTTCGGCGCATTCGCAGCATAATATGCATGCCCCCGCGTGTTGCCGCCCAAATCCGGCTTCAGTTCTTTGCTCCGATTCTCGCTGCCCCCCTGCACACTGCTTGTATTGGAGATTCACCAGTCAGGACGCGCGCATAGAACGCCCATCCCAATCACTGAGACGGGTTATAAATCGCATTTCTTCCCGACAGGCGGCCTTGGGGAATATGATTCAGCGGTGGAGTTAGGTGCGCGCATGGCTGGAGCATGAAGCCAAAAGCCAAACTTGAAAGGTGCAAGACCTTCCTCCCAGCAGTTGAGCCTATTTTGAAGGATTCCTTAATCGGCAAAGACCGTTCTATTCGTCAGGAAATAGCCCTGGCATCCAACGCCCTGCCAGCTTGGCAGGGAATGCCAGTTGCAAGGGCGCACGGGTGCTGTCCGAGGTCAGAGCTCCGCTATCCAGCAATGCCGAAGTAATGCGCCGCGCCGTGCGCTCGTTGACGCCAAGCAAGGCGACAGCATCAGCGCGCGCCAAAGATCCTTGCAGTAGGACCGCATGCAGAACCCTGTCCGATTTTGCGGGAAGAGTTCTGGCATGAGTTTCTTCCTCAGCCCAGATCATAATCCGGTCGCGTAAGCGGTCGGGCTTCATCAACCTTTCCATGAATTTCACCTGATCAATACTGGTTTGCAAAAAGAACGCTGTGAAGCTGGCCAGCGCACCCTCGCTGAGCGATCCGCGCCCATCACGATCCCCATGGCGCGGATGATCACAAGCAGCCAGGTGGTGCTTATATTCAGACTCATTACGAGCCAGCCCGCGCACCACCGACCACAGACCTTTGGTGTCCAGTGCAGATTTCAGCATGGCGTACGACATTAGGCGCGCAACGCGGCCATTCCCGTCCAGAAACGGGTGAACCCAAAGCAGGCGATGATGCGCACAGCTGGCGGCAAGAATAGCTTCAATGCGCCCTGCGTTTGCATAGGCGGTATGTAACCGCTCCAAGAAACGCGGCACCGCGCCGGGACTGATTGCAATCAGCCGCCCGACTTCGATGTCCCTGTCTCGCAGTTCGCCCGGAATGACCGGGATTTTCTCGCCCGTGCGCGGATCTTCAACAAACAGCAGATCAGATGGCAAGCGTTCACAGAACCTGCGATGAATTTCGACAATCATATCCGGCGAAGCTGGGCGATCTTCTAACCCGCCTTCATCAATCCACTTTTGCACCGCGATATGCGCCCTGGCTTCCAGTTGTAGATCGCGTTTTTTGGGATCCGCGCTATAATCATCGCGCATGGCTTTTTCGATATCCACCGGATGTGTGTTGTGGCCTTCAATCAAGTTGCTGTAATAACAGTTCATTGAGCGGATAAGATCAGCCAGAGCGGAGGCAATCGAGTCCGGCAGGCTGCTTTTAAACGCAGCCGAAATTGTTGCCAGTTCCACTGCAAGGTCGTTCAGCACCGCCCGCTTAGGCGAGTCCTGCCCAACCATGAGTGGCTCAAATAACCCTATAGATTCATTATCATCCCTCATTGTTCTGTCTGCTATTTGTCCGCTTTATTGTCCGCTTGCATTCCTTATATTATCTATATATGACATATAGTTAAGATAATATATAGCTTTTTTTACCTTGCTATTTGTCCGTTTTGATGTCCGCTAGAAATATGCCCATTGTCATGCCTGCGGCACATCCAGGTAATTGCAAACTTATCCCAACCTATCGCCATCAGGGGTCTTGTGATTTCACTATCTAAAAATTCCATCTTAGCATCAATCCCAGAAAGTTATCTTTACGCAAGGTATACAGTGGATCATGCGAATCAATATCGGCGAAGAACATGCCTTCGACGACCAGTGTCCAGTTATCAGAAAGTCTTGTGTTGGCTTTTATGGTGAACAGTAGCTGAGAATCATTTATATCATTCAAGCCAAGCCTCAAGCCGGTCATCAGGTCATTTTCCTGAGGATTAAATGACAGGAAACTATCCTGTACCAGCGTTTCCCTGCTTTCATAAAGATACTCGACCAACAGACCAAGATCATAGCCAGAGCCGCCTATATTGGAAATAGTACGCTCAATACCCACATCAAGCGCCACAAACGGGCTGACCTGGCCTTTACGGTAAAATGCCTCCAGCTTGTACAGGGTGTTTTTATGGGCATATTGGGTTTCAAGGCCGGTTTGCGACACAGTATGGTAAAAAGGTATTTGAAAAAAACCAGAAGGGGGTAAAATCAGTTGGTAAACCGGTTCCCGGCTGGTTCCCTGAAACTGGCTGATAGCCACATCCAGGCCATGCCAGCGTTTAGACCAGCGCAAGGCAAGATCCACCCGCTGCCTGCCTCTGGATGATTCATATAAGGCATCACAACGGCCGCAGGGTCTTGGTGTGGTGCGTAATCTGCCTGTGGCTGAGGGAAAAGTCCGTTCCCGGAAGAAGGGAAGCAGATATGCCTCTAGCCGGCCATAATCGGTATAGATGTTCATGTTAATCATAGGCTGGCCAAGCCTTTCTTCGCGCAATGGCCCTTCCACCAGATCGTCCTGATTGATGATATTGACGACATGCCGCGCTTCAGTAACGCCCCAGAACACCTGCCCGATGCCAAACCGTAATTCAACATCCCGTGACAGGTTTTTGCTAAAAAGTAATTCCCGTATATCGACATGGCTGCTTTTTTACTGATAGCCTGCTTGATGCCTTGTGAATAATTGACACTTAAACCACTTGTATGAAATATTCACAACCATTGCCGTAATCTTTTACATACAGACATCGCCTATCCTCATTTCTCGTTACACTTAACTCTGTGGGTTAGGCAATCCTAACCATGCTAACGGTAACTCATTAAATTTGTAGTGACAATTTACGCTATGAATATAATCCAAAACATCTTTATATCCCGGCTGCTTGAACCAATCGTTCAAGACATAAACGTATTCAACTTTTAAGTCCAATGAGGACACCAGTTTAAGATATTGTTTTCGCTTGAAATCACAGGTTTGTAGTTTGCTTTAGCACTTGTTTTATTCGCTTCGTATGTATATAAATATGGTCAGAGTCATCCTCATTACAATGTTCTTCACCGCAACATACCATGCTTTCCATATAATGGTTTTGTTCGCTATCCATTAGATAGTTCACCATTAGAGAAAGGCTGTTTATTTCTTTGTTGGTAAATTTAATTTCTTTCATAATCTCGTTCCCGTTTCATTTTCATTTAACACACAATTTTGTCGTCTATTACTGGTTTCTGGCTTGGAAGCGGGGTACGGAAAAATGGAAAAGATCAAAGCGCGGCAACCGCTTTGCTCTCATGGCAACTTGCATGCCATTTTGACAATCTTTCGTAATCATAAAATACAACTCTGTTTTTCAATGCTTTAAATGTATGCAACACCATTTTGGAGTCGAACTCTTTCTTTCTTGCTTTATCGGCAACGATAAAGCAGCGTACATTAAAATCCGTCAACTCGTTGAATTTTATTAAAGACCTGTCCATTGACGTTGAATGCTCAACCTCGAATAAGTACACAGGCATTTTTCGCGAATTGAACCACGAAACGTCAATAGTTTTTGCGTGGTTGATGAAGCTAGGGTAGCCGAACGGGTAAATCTCGGGCATCATTCTAACTTCGCCAATCGTACTGTTCAGAAATTCTTTATTCTTATCTTGGTGGGGAGCAAATGTGTCGTAATCGGCAAGGTTGCCAATTTGCAATAACAGTCCTTGATAATAATAGTGGTCATACTCCTCGCGCTGCTTCTTACTAATATCGTCTTTGAAATTAACATGGTCGGGCAATTTGCTCTTGTGAGACCGTAGCGCCCACAATCCGGGTTTTATCTTGAAGAAGAGCCTTTCATCCTGAACGATTCTCCTTATGGTGGCGTAAGGCGTTTTCGTTTTCCAATTTGTAACATCTGTGTGCTGATATAATTGTCCAAAGGTGGCGAAACCGCCGAGATTTGCCATTACATCAATCACTTGTTCATATTGCATCATTATCTTTTTATTTCTCCTTATTTTGGAAAAGCGCCAGTTTCTGCAATCCACTTCCCTTTATCAACTTTAACCATTTTCCCGGCATGGCAACTTATGCCGCCATTTGAAAGAAAATAAGGCGGATCTGCAAAGATCATATCAAATTTACCATCAGGGTACTTTTTGACTAGTTTGTCCATAAACTCCAGACAATTCGATTGGTATAACCAGACACCCGCCCGATCATCGCGAAATACGCACTGATTAGATGAATATTCGGAGCTTTCCATAATCAACAACGGGAATGAAAGTTCTTCTTCAATTGTTTTGTATTGCATGTTACTTGGCTTGTTGGTTAATTTAAGAATAATGTCAAAATTCACATATTTGTTCAAATAAACGACAATAGGCCGCTTTATTTAAGGCGGATTTGGCAGGCAGAAATCAAGAAAAGATTAAACCCAAAGCCTAAAAATTCCATCTTAGCATCAATCCCAGAAAGTTATCTTTACGCAAGGTATACAGTGGATCATGCGAATCAATATCGGCGAAGAACATACCTTCGACGACCAGTGTCCAGTTATCAGAAAGTCTTGTGTTGGCTTTTATGGTGAACAGTTTGGACTGGTTGTCCAGATCGGTGGTCAGGGTGAACAGTAGCTGAGAATCATTTATATCATTCAAGCCAAGCCTCAAGCCGGTCATCAGGTCATTTTCCTGAGGATTAAATGACAGGAAACTATCCTGTACCAGCGTTTCCCTGCTTTCATAAAGATACTCGACCAACAGACCAAGATCATAGCCAGAGCCGCCTATATTGGAAATAGTACGCTCAATACCCACATCAAGCGCCACAAACGGGCTGACCTGGCCTTTACGGTAAAATGCCTCCAGCTTGTACAGGGTGTTTTTATGGGCATATTGGGTTTCAAGGCCGGTTTGCGACACAGTATGGTAAAAAGGTATTTGAAAAAAACCAGAAGGGGGTAAAATCAGTTGGTAAACCGGTTCTCGGCTGGTTCCCTGAAACTGGCTGATAGCCACATCCAGGCCATGCCAGCGTTTAGACCAGCGCAAGGCAAGATCCACCCGCTGCCTGCCTCTGGATGATTCATATAAGGCATCACAACGGCCGCAGGGTCTTGGTGTGGTGCGTAACCTGCCTGCGGCTGAGGGAAAAGTCCGTTCCCGGAAGAAGGGAAGCAGATATGCCTCTAGCCGGCCATAATCGGTATAGATGTTCATGTTAATCATAGGCTGGCCAAGCCTTTCTTCGCGCAATGGCCCTTCCACCAGATCGTCCTGATTGATGATATTGACGACATGCCGCGCTTCAGTAACGCCCCAGAACACCTGCCCGATGCCAAACCGTAATTCAACATCCCGTGACAGGTTTTTGCTAAAAAGTAATTCCCGTATATCGACATGGCTGCGCGCCTGATCTTCACTGTCATAGCGAGCCAGGAGTTTGCCGTTTATGTCCCATTCGCCATGTTCCAGGATAAATTCAGGGCGAAAAGCAATGGCAGCATCAGAGCCATGCTGAAAGGATTCGATCCGCTTGCTGGAGAATAATCTGGCTTCAAACTCCACTTCAGCAAAATATTCCAGATAGCTATCCTCTTCAGCGGAGGCTGACAAAGGCCATGCCAGCAACATCAGAGTACTCAGGAAACAGGCTTTAGCGTCCGATACGGTCAGGGTCAAAGTCTCCTTCATCGAGGCCGCTTGCGAACTGATAGTCAGTAAAATGAAGTTCTGTAGATTTGCCAGAGTGGTGGTTGGTCATGACACTGATCTCTGGCCGCCAGAAGTCATCACGGTATAATTGATAATTTTTGGCCTCCAGCGTCTTGAGCAGGCTTTTTTTGCGATCATAAAAATCAATTTTGTGGACACGGTATTTTATGGTGTCGAGCCAAACCACTTGCCTGGTATAGCCACTTCCAGTATCGATGGGGTAACGTTCTACCACAAAACAATCCCACTCACCGCAGCTCTCATTTTTGATATATTGATAGGTATATTTCTCAATTTCCTGAGGAATCATATCCTCATAGGAAAACTCACTGCCGACAAAAGGGCCGGATTTACTGCTGGTAGCAATACGTTTTACCCGTTTCAGTTTTGGTAGGTAAAGCCACTGTTCATCATCCTTGCCTTTATAGGAAAAGGTAAGCAGCACGGTTCCCCTTATATCACGCGGGGTCAGAAACCTGACCATGCTTTTATTACCCGCATCCAGTTCAAACACCTGCATGCTCATCATGCGTACAGATTCTTCCCCAGCCTTGGTGCGTAATATCATCTTCATATCGGCAGCCTGGTCAACCCAGCCAGTGTCGCGCCTGTCGGCCTCACGGGCGATAGACAGCCCTTGTTCCTGTGGTGTCTGCGCCATGAGTTGTGCGGGAAGTAATGTTAGCAGTATGACGATGATAAATAATTTATGACGCATCATGTTTTTTCTCCAGAGTGATCAGCAGTGGGGCAAGGAAAAACAAATCGGCAAGCAAAGCCATTGATATGGTTACCGCACTTAAAGTGGCCATGCCTGCGTTAAGTTCAAAGTTTGAAGTGGCAAGAATACCAAACCCGGCGATCAGGATGATAGAGGTAAGGATCATCGGCTCTCCTACCCGGGCAAGTGCATAGGCCACCGCCTGCTCTGCGGACAGCCCCTGTTCACGGCGGGCAGCAAGGTATTTACTCATTAAATGGACGGTGTCATCCACCACAATACCCAGGGTCATCCCCACCACCACGGCAAGCCCCAGCCCGACCTGCCCAACAACATATCCCCAAAGGCCAAAGGCCAGCACGGCCGGAAGCAGGTTGGGAATCAGGCTTACCAGGCCAAACTTAAAGGAGCGCAGTACAAACATCAGGATAAAGGAAATCAACACCAACGCACCCACCGAACTGGTTAGCAGGCTTTGAATATTACGCGATCCGATGCGTGCAAACATCGGCGTCTGTCCAGTGGCTTCTGTCTCAAAATGGCTGACATGCGCATCTAGCCATTGCCGCGCCCGTGCTTCCAACTGCAAAATGCTATGTGAAGTAATGCTGTCAAGGCTGACGCGCATGCGGGTTGAAGATTTGTCGATATTGAGGTTGTCGGTCAGATCGAGGCCAAAAGGCAGGGATAATTCATAAAGTAACAGATATTGTGCAGCGGTTTCCCGATCATCAGGCAAACGGTAGAATTCTTCCGCATCATTGTGCATGTTTTTGTTCAGCCGTTTCATCACATCCCCATGGCTGTATACATGACGTACTTCTGGTTGCTGACGTAACCAGACAGCAAAGGCATCGATGTTCTGTAAATAGTCAGGCTCGCTGATGCAGCCAGCACTACCACAATCAAGTGAATATTCAAAAAACTCAAAGCCAGTAAGATGTTTAATTGAAAAATCCGTCGCGATTCTGAAAGAAGTGCTTTCATCGAAATAGGAGACAAATTCATCATTTGTATCATTTTTTGGCAGACCAAAGGCCACGATGACAGCAAAGGTTCCCACCAGCCCCAGCAATAATTTCCGCCTGGCGATGATAAAGCAGCTTAAATGCCCCATCAGGGCGGATTCCTGCTTTACTTTAGATGGGTTTTTGTGACTTAACAGGATGGTTAGCGCTGGTAGCAGTGTCATCGAAGCCAGCCATGCGGCCAACACACCACAGGCGACAATATAACCCAGCACCCGAAACGGCGGAGATTCACTGAAGTGCATGGTCATAAAACCCAATGCTGTTGTCAGGCTGGTAACCATCACTGGCATGAAATTAACCCGCAGGCTTTCTTGCATGGCAAGCACACGATCTGGCGTATCCCGCCAGGCATGCTGGAACGATGAAAGGATATGAACCGAATCGGCAATGGCCAGGGTCATGATGATATTGATGGCAGATAGCACCGGTGGCGATAATTCCAGACCAAGCCAGCCAGCAAAGCCCATACTGATGCCAATAGAAGCCAGAATAACAATAAGTGTCGCAACAGCTCCAGCAATGCTACGCAGCAACAGCATCATCAGCACCATGATAACGACAATCATCACCGGCACCAGTGTTTCCATATCCTTGCGGCCTTCTTCTGCCATCGCATTATTGATCATCACAAGGCCGGTCAGATAAACGCTATGACCTGGATATTGTGTCTCTATGGCGGCGGCTATTTCCCGTGCCGCATTGACTACTTCTGGCTGTTCGGCCAGCGGGTTTTTACCTGGCAGGGCGATGACCACGTTAGCCCCGGCAACGGCACCGTCCGCTGCTGACAGCCGGTTTAGCAGCAAGGGTTCCGACAGGGCGATACGGCCTATGGCTTCAAGTGGCATATCACCCAGCGGTGTCACCACCAGATCATCATTTTCTGCGTAGGTATACTGGAAGTTGGTCAGGGAATCGACACGGCGGGAATAAGGCAGTGTCCAGGCCGCAGCCGTCAGCGCTTGCATGGCCGCAATGCTGTCCGTACTGAACATATTGCCATCGGCCGGCGCCATAACAAACAGGATGGAATTGGTGCGTGAGAAGGTAGCTTCCAGCTTGTCATAAGCCAGTAATTCCGGGTTTTCTTTGTCAAAAAACACCCGAATATCATCGGAAAATCGAAGATTGACAGCGCCATAACCGATGACAACTGTCAGAATAAGAAATAGCAGAATCGTTAGCCAGGGATGTTTGATTGAGAAGGCTGTCATCTGTTGAACATCCGCCGCATGAATCCCAACAGGCGTATACCCATCAATAATTTCGTGCTGGAATGGGATACCCTGGCCAAATGCTCTTCCAGTTTTCTGCGTGGCAGGAACCAGGCTATACGTTTGATATTCATCAGATGCTGATAGCTAACATTATCGGTGGTTGAATTACCACCATAGCTACCACATCCCAGCGTTAATGAGGGCTCAAGCCCGGTACATAAGCCGACGATCCCCTGCATTGCCGGGCTGTTGACCAGAATACGGGCGGCGGGAACGCGGCTACCAAAGTCTTTTGCAAGCTGGCGATTTTTGGTGTGGATAACAGCGGTGTGTCCGCAGCCTTCGATATGCAGTATTTGTTCGGCGGCATCAAGCCCAGCCTGATCATCAGCGACGGTAAACAGGCTCAGTACCGGTGCCATTTTTTCCTTGGCCCAGGGGTTGTCGGCACTGATACTTTCACTGGGAACAATTAACAGGCGAATGGGGTAATCCCGCTTGATCCCGGTTTTATCAGCGATTTTATCGGCATCCTGTCCGATAGCAATTCGCCCAAGATGGCCAGTTTTTTTTGCGATAACTTTACTGGTAAAAGGCTCAATTTCCTCGGCCAAAAGAATGGCCGCGCCTTCGCGTTCAAGCGCAGCAATAAGTTTCTCGCGCACGGATTCAACCACAATCAGATTATGCTCAGAACCACAAATCAAACCATTATCGAACGATTTGCTGCGAACAATAGATTTGGCTGCATGGCTAATATCAGCATCAGCCGCAATCAGGCAGGGCGTATTCCCCGCGCCCACTCCAATAGCCGGCGTACCAGAACGGTAAGCGGCTTGCACCATGGCGGCACCACCAGTGGCCAGAATCAATGCGATCCCCTTGTGATGCATGAAGGCATTGCTTAATACGCGATTGCTCCGTTCTCGTACGACCTGTATCGCATCTTCCGGGAGGCCGTGTTTTTTTAATACTGCACGGATAATATCAACCGTTTCGATCACCACCGCGCTGCCAAGACGATTAGGGCTCAAGATGATGGCATTACGCGATTTTAGCGAAATCATCGACTTAAAACAGGCGGTTGATACCGGGTTGGTGACCGGTATCAGTCCGAAAACAACACCCATGGCATCGCCAAGCTCGGTCACATCACCGCGTCTTTTGCGGCCAACAATGCCATGCCCGGTACGACCGACAATATTAGAGTAGACGCCAAGACAAACATTACGATGTTTGGTCGCTTTATCCTGTATGTTTCCCAGTGTTGTTTGTTTAACGACCTTGCTGGCCAGGTTCTCTGCCTTTTCCAGTATGGCTTCGCAGAGTTGGGACAGTACCTTATCGATGCTCGCCTCATCAATGGCGGCAAGTTGTTTCTGTGCCTGGGTCGCTGTTTCTACCATCCGGTCTACACTTGGCATGGAACCATGGGACAGCACCAATGCTTCTGACATACGCTGATTGGTCTGACGTAGTTTGTGCGCGCAGCCGACACCCAATGCGGCGTAGACTTTAACGGCAAGGTCTGTGTGTTTTGAAACGAGTGTTGCCAGTGCTTTTTCTGTCAGCATGTAAAGAGAGAGTTCGGTTTCCGCAAAGGCGGATACTGAACGCGGCTGCTTATCCAGCAGCACCAGCTCTCCAAGCAAGGTGCCGCTTCCCATCGTGGTGATGACATTTTCACTATCGAGTTCGTCTTGTTCGAGCTCCAGCCGCAGCTTTCCTTCATCAATGATAAAAGCGCTGTCACCGCTATCACCGGCTCTAAACAGGCAGGCTTCAGCTGAATGCTGGACATGTTGCAGATAGGACTCTAATCGTTGTTTTTCTTCTGTTGTCAGCGCATCAAATTCAATAGGCCAGTTTTGCATGCTTTCTCCTTCCAGCACCGATTGTACAGTTTATTCTGCCAGTTCCCAATACCGAAATTTTTTCTACCGATATAATAACAAACCCGATGCACGGTAACGCTAAAACCGGTCAATATCTAGCAACTTATCCAGTTTATGTACAGAAGAACCACCTGGGGCGGATATTATTTGCTGGTATGGATGTACACGCCGTCCCAGTCGGAACCGGGGTCCTGATGGCGCAATTCAGCGATGCGTTGCAGATAAATTCCCGGCAAGTGCGGGTTCTGATGCGCCGGGTTGGATTGAAGCTGCGTAAACAGCGTTTCGGCCTGATCCCAGCGCTGGCTACCGTATAATTCCAATGCCTGACTATAACGCTCAACACCAGACAGCAAATCGGCACTGGCCTGTTGCGCAAGACACAGAGGCTCAAATATTTTGACTGGCTCCAGCTTGCCTTTTACCCGGATATTGTCCACCTGGCGGTAAATATACTCAGGCGCTGCCAACCTGGTGCTTTCGGTTACCAGAAACAAGCTGCCATAGAATTTTGTCAGGCTTTCCACGCGCGAACCGAGATTAACCGCATCACCCAAAACGGTATAGGCCCGACGGTACTCGGAACCCATATCTCCCACATTCATATTGCCAGTGTTGATGCCTATGCCCATATCAATCTCGGGCAAGCCTTCTGCCGCAAACTCCAGCTTCAACCTGCGAATCTCCTCGTGCATGGCGAAGCCGGCCATGATTGCATGGGACGAGTGGCCAGCATCTTCCAGCGGGGCACCCCAAAATGCCATCACCATGTCGCCAACGTATTTGTCGATAGTGCCCTGGTTTTCAAAAATCACACGGGTAATCGGGGTAAAAAAACGATTCAGAACCATTTTCAGCTCCTGGGCGGTTAGTTTCTCCGACATATTGGTGAAGCCACGGATATCGGCAAACATAACCGACATCAAGCGGTTATCCCCATCCATGGAATATCTCTCTGGATCATTCAGCATAGCATTGACGTGCTCGGCAGGGACGTATTGGCCGAACATGGCGGTAATAGCCAGACGCTGGGTATTTTCTTTCAACAGCGTTGAAACTCCATTCCATAGCGACAGCAGAATGATCAGCAGCCATGGCGTGACCATGGTTAAATCAAAGCGATACACCTGCCACAAATAAAAGTTGCTGAGCATAACAAAGGCCAGGGCAACAAGCGCACTTGTCACCAGCCACAGTGGTCGCAGAAAAGGCTGCACCAGGCTTACCAGGAAACCGAGGGCAGCCAGAAGAACCAGCAAAGCCCCCGGCTCCCAGGAAGGCTTATAGGGCATATCCTGGTTGATAATATTGTCGGCTACCGTTGCATGAACCTCAACGCCGGGATAGGACTGGCTCAGGGGTATCGCCCTGACATCGGACAGACCCAAAACGGTGGTGCCGACGAATGCCAGCTTGTCTTTAAGTCCACCGTTACGGTACGCGCCGCTGATAACATCCGCAGCAGACACATACTGATAGCTCTTGGCACCGCCCTTAAAGCCAAGTGACATACGACCAATCCCATCGGTGGCAATATATCGGTCACCAAGTTGCACACCCTGAAAACTGACCAGCTCACCGATATCCTGATACATAGGTCTAATGCGCCGAGTATCGGTGTAATACATAACTGCCGCCAACGCCAAAGAGGGGTAGAGCCCGTCGTCATGTTGCAGGATCAGGGGGGCGCGGCGAATCAACCCATCGCTGTCCGGCAGCACATTGATAAAGCCACTGTCTTTGGCGTTGCGCTGCAATATATCAAGTGCTGCCGAGTAACCATCACGCACTACAGCGGTTAGACGGGAGGACATATCGCCACGCAGCCTGGTAATTGGATAGCCCAGCTTACCCGCCTTGATCTCTTCATCGTCATGGAAAACATAGCCAAGCACTACATCGGTTTTTCTCAGGTAGCTGGACAGGTACTTGTCGTTACTAACACTGGGCGACACCTCCTGGAGCATTTTTTCCCGCGCTGGGGCAAGCATACCGCGTAGCGCCAGATCCTCAATCAGGCTATCTGCCGCATTCTGCTCAGGCTCCGCAAACACCACGTCAAATGCCGCTACCTTCACGCCCGCCAGCGCCATTTCTTCAACCAGGTGTGCCACAATCTTTCTCGACCAGGGCCATTGGCCATGTTCCAGCAGCGACTTTTCGTCCAGATCGACGATGACAATCTTATCGCTAAGCAATGCCTTGGGTGGCAGCAGCGCCTGCATGCGAAAATCGTAGAGGAGATTATCAATACGGTCGAGATAGCGCTCTAGCAAGGGAATGCTGCTGATCTCGATGGCCATAATCCCCGCCGTCAAAACAAGGCCAATTAAAATCGCTGCGCGCTTCTCGATTAGTGCTTTCACGCCTTAACGCTCCGTGAGGGAGAAATACGTGGTTTTCAGAAAAGGCGAAAAGATGTAACGCAACACACTGCGCCGACCAGTCACAATACCGGCGGTAACTACCACACCAGGCACCAACGGATAGCGCGCGCCATCATTCTCAAAGTAGTCTCGCTCAGTAACAATACGCACCTCGTAATAGGCCATCCCTTGCTCATTGACCAGGGTGTCCGGGCTAATAATAGTTATTTCCCCCGGCAAATAGCCAAATCGCACCGCATCAATAGAGTTCAGGCGCACATAGGCCACATCACCCTCGGTCACATAGCCAATGTCCTGTGGCCGCAATCTCGCCTTAACAACGACCTGAGACTGATCTGGCACAATTTCCATCACCGTTTCCCCGGCGCGCACCACGCCACCTCGGGTAAAGGCATAAACACGCTTTACGATGCCAGATGTGGGCGCGATCAGAACGGTTCTTTTGAGATTGTCCTCATAGCCTTTTACGCGCTCCTCATACTCACGTCGGGCACGGACAGCCGTATCCAGGCGGGATGAAAACTCGGCGTTGTTCTCGGCAACTATTCGCTCACGCGCCTCCTGCGCCTGCTTTATTGCTGCGTCAGCAGTCAACAGCACCTCTTCATCCTGTTTGATGGCGCTTTGCAGTGCATTTACCTCCTTGAGCAAATTAATATGCTCATAGCGGTTGGCAAGCTCCAACGCCATCAGCTCCTCAGAGATGGCAATCTGTTCATCCAAAAGCACAACGCGCTCACGCTCGCCATTCAGCCGCGCCTGGATTTCTGCACGCTGCTTCTGTCTACGCACAACTTCTTCATCCTGCACGGCCAGTTGGCTTTGTAATGTTTCCTGCTGAGAAACAAATAGCGCTATCGCCTTGTTTTTCAGATCCTCCCGCAGATAATCAAAGCCATCGCTAACATGCAGTTCCGCCTTGCCAGCCAGCAATGCTTCGAGGCGCACCACATCAATAGCAAGTGAATCAATTTTGTGACGCAGCTCGGCAACCGATGCGCCGCTGGCGGTACTTTCAAGCACTAGCAGCGACTGACCGGCTGACACCGTATCTCCCTGTGCTACCAAAACCTCGCTAATCACACCGCCCTCCAGGTGCGCCACTTGGTGGATTTTATCGGCGGGAATCACTTCTCCCTCGGCAATGCTCACCACGTCCAGGGGCATCAGGGCAGCCCAGGCCACAACGAGCAATAAGCCAGCGCCAATTATTTGGGTATAGCGATGTAAAGCCGCTGGCACACGGCCCAGCTCGGCAAATTCTTCCGGTAGTTGGCTTATCATATCTGCTCTACGACAGGCACAGGTTTATGATTGAGATCAACAAGACGTGCCCCCTGTTGCACAATATTGCGGTCATGGGCGCAGATAATGATGGTTCGATGTTCATCTGTCAGTTTTTTCAGCACATTCATGAGCGCCGTCAGGCCGGCACCATCCATACCAGCGTGGGGCTCATCCAGAATCAGCAGCTGGCCGTTTGCCAGCACCGCCCTGGCAAGTGCCAGTCGCTTGCGAATGCCCGGGGGCAAATGCGCGCCACCCTGATCCAGGATTTGCTCCAGCCCCTTCGAATGATGATCCACCAACGGCAGCACGTCACACAGATCCAGTATTTCGCGCAGGCGCTCATCACTCAGTTGGCGTTCACCGCAGAGATTGGCGCGCAGGCTCATGCTCACAAACTCAGGCTCCTGCGCCACATAACCAAGCTGTAGATGCCAGTCTTTGGCGGTCAGTTGCAGCAAATCGATCCCATCGACCAGTACCTGCCCGCGCTGCGGGCTTAGCAAGCCAGCCATAATCCTGGCCAGGCTTGTCTTGCCGCTTCCGTTACTTCCTGCCAGCAGAATCACCTCGCCGGGCTGAATATCGATAGAGAAATCTGCGAACAGGGGGCCAAGGCGATCATCCCAGGTATGGGCAATGTTTTTCAGTTCCAGCCGGCCCTTGTACTGCGCGAGACGGGTGTTCCCGCTAACACGTGTGGGCAGTTGTTTGCTTTCCTGAACTTCAGCTTGCAGACTTTCCGCTGCCATCAGGCTCTGGCTAAGCCGACCCACCTGATTAACCAGATTGACGGCACGCAGCGCGAGAATATTTGCCCCGATCAAGCTGCCGATATCCAGCTGGCCCTGAGTAACATAAATCGCGCCAGTGCCAATAATCACTACCGAGGTCATGGCTGAAACCAACTGGATATTCGAACCCTGCTGCACCTGCTTTGCCAGCAGCGAATATCTCTTGCGCAGGAAATCCGCCAGGATAAGGCGACTTTCGCGCTGCACCACAGAGTGCAGATTGTGCGCTCGCACGACATCCACTGCCTCAGCATTCCCCACCATCACATCAAGCCGTTGTTGTTTCTCTCGCTGCTCCTCAAGCGCTGATATCAGGCTGTCCCCATGCCACAGAGCCATGGCAAAACAGGCCACACATATTAGTAGAGCCAGCACCCCAAGCACCGTATTAAGCAGTAGCACAGCCAGTAAAAACAGCAGCGCAAAAGGCATGTCGAGCAAGCTTACAAAGTTGGCTGGAGAATAGATCTCCGCAAGCCGCTGTTGGGAGCGCATGGCCGATCTAATTTGGTTCGGTTGCTGCAGCGCGCTCGCATCGATCTTATTGAGATGCGCCAGCAGCGCATCGTAGTCCAGCGCTTCCTGTGGTTGCAGTAGGGCTGCACTCAAGCGGGCACGGATCCATTTGAAGGTGAACTCCAGCAATATTGCCAGCACCGCCCCCACCGTCAGCGTGATGAGTGTGCCATCAAGGCCGTAGGCCACATAACGATTAAATATCTGGATGGCATAGATAGAGGAAGCAAGACCCAGGATATTCGCAAACCCCGAACTCACGATGATCCAGCGGAACAGCTGCGGGTTCGCCTTACGGCGGCGAAGAAGCCTCCCCGCCGCTTGCCAGAAACTGAATTTCAATGGACGATCCCCCGCTCATCTGTCGACAAGGGCCGGCTGCCGGCCTTCATAACCAGACAACCGCCACAAAACAGGCCGGCGCAGGGTCGGCATCATTGCTGGCAGGGGCAGGAAAGGCATAGGGGGTGTCTTCCGCGATGGTGGCAGAGCGGTAAAATTGTGAGAGCGCGGCGAATTTTCTTAATCTGGAGGACATGCTTGGCTACTTCCAGTTCGTATAGACATCGGGGTCAAACACAGAGGCAATAATAATATCGGACATTGGAAAATATTTGATAAAGTCATTGTGATCTTGCGAGACTTCTGCTTCATAAATCGCTTCATAAGAGGTCATAAATTCCACTTCCTTGTTATTCGCATCACGATAACCGCTAATCGTAGGTAAAACTCCAACATAAGAGTTATCTTGATGGGGTTCAAGCGGTTGGAGCATGACATAACCGACATACACCTTGCCAGATGCTAACGTAACCTGAATCTGCTTCTCATATTTGAAAGTGTCCGCAAACAGGATGTCTATCTTGCTACCGTAGCGCCGTGTCGTCCAATCAAGTGCGTTTATTCCATTGGGCAAAATGGGCAAAAAATTAGCGATCCACCCAGCAACTGCAGCCATGAAAAAAGCACCAAAGGAGGTGCCAGAACAATAGAGACAACTCCAGCGAGGGAAGCCCAAATAATCAGACGCTGCCCAGATAAACGAGAAGTCGGATAGCGGGTGAATTTCCAAAGCCTGATGAATAAGAAACCACCGAGCAGTGGCAGCAGAAAAAGACCAAATGATGCCACCTGGACAGCCTGTTTATGCAGATAATTTGGTTTCTTTACCAGATATTGTTTTCGTTTGCAGGTCGCGTTCAACGTCTTGTTTTTTGGTTATAGCATCAAATGCAGCGAAGGTCTTGCGCATTTCAGATCTGACATGCTTATCCGCAAGTAAATCTTCGGCACTTCGAGAACGCGCTCCTGATGGTGTTATTTCGTACTTTACGGGCATAATATCTCTCCCCAATGTTGTTAAAATAAATACTCCGCCCTACGGACACCATATTGAACAAGTATTCCTGATAATCTGCCCCATCCCCTCTGAAATGTCAACAAAAAATGACACTCCCGGTTAGCCCAAAGCAGTAATGTCCCCCTTTTGATTACTTCGCACCATCGTTCCTGCTCCCTTGTGGCTTCATAACTAGACCACTGCCACCGAATAGTCCGACGTATGGTCAATCTCATTGTCGGCGTCAGGATTGCCGCTGTCGCCATCATTGGCAAGGATATTGATTTCCGTGGGTTTTTGCCCCAAGTAACCAAAATGCAGAGACTGTAGCAGCGCGGAAACATCATCAGTGGTCGCGCTGGTCTCTTTCTGGAAAGTGGTTATTAATCGACCAGACCCAGCAACTAAGTTTGCGATAAGATCATCACCCACGCCATCCACCTTTTCATCGTAAGTGTCATCGTTGTTGTTATCGATAAAAATCTTCCCAGTTGAGGGGCCGACTGCCTTGTGTGCAGGATTAGTGACCGTCCAGTTTGTATCGGGCACCGCGTAACTATCACTATCGCCAAAGCGGAAGATCAATCCCGAGCCAACCTCACCAAAAGTGAACTTGCTGGGAGCCCAGTCGTTCAAATCCCCTTCATCTTGCAGATCGGTATTTGGGGTGCGGGTCAGCGTGTTAGTGTTACCGCTGTATACAAACATGCCCGACGAGTCTTTATATCCAGAGATACCATTTTCTTCATCGGCAACGTAAACCGGGGAACTAAATACCTTAGAGTAATGCAACCCGCTATCATCGCCAATCAGACTACTCATGAATTGAGGAGCCGTCGCTGTAGGCAAAGCCAGGGGTGCGCCAAAGCTATCCACAAAATACGGTGCTAGTGACTCTGTTACCTTGGCGACAAACTGGAGAGTTCTCGCTTCGACCGTGCCAGCGCTGCCTGTGACCTCAACCGTATAGGGGGACTCATTGATGTTAGAGGTCAACACCCCGTGATTGTTGACCTCGCTAATGGTGCCTTCCTGCGTAAAGAAGATTTCGCCTTTATTGCCGTTGCGGAAAATGAGATTCCCGTCTTCACTGGTGGTATCTTTTTCACCATCCGAATGTACAAAGTTGAATACGGGTATGGCAACACCTTCTGCTGCGGACACGGTATGCAATATAACATCAGTAGCGCGATGTTCCTCAAAAGTAAATACAACATCTTCCACATCGATCACCGTCACGGTCACTGCCTGCGTTGCTTTGTTGCCAGCCGCATCGAGGGCGATCACCTCCAGCGCGTAGCTGTTTTTGGTCTCAAAGTCCGCCGTTTTCCTCAGACGCACCTCGCCGCTGCCGGCATCGATCTTGAAGGCGGTGGCATCGGCACCCTCCAGGCCGTAGAAAATGTTTACATCAGGCCCCTGGCCCGCATCGCGTGCCTGGGCATCGTAGACCACGGTGTTAATGGAGGTGTTCTCGACCACGTTGACCGTGGCAGCACTGCTGAACACCGGATCGGTGTTATCCGCAGCGGTCACCGTCACCGGCACCGTCTTCGTGGTTTGGTTGCCGGCCGCATCGGTGGCCGTCACCTTCAGGTCGACGTAGCTGTCTTTGATGCTAGAGCCCGTTGTCTTTATAGACACCTCACCGTCGTCGGGATTAATCCTGAAGTCGGGGGTATTCATCTCGCCCAGGCTGTAGGTAATACCCGCATCCGCCGCACCGTTGTTGTCGCTCGCCTGGGCATTGTAGATCGGGACGAACTCAGCGGCGTTTCGGGGCAGGCGGGCGCTGTCGTCACCGCTGAACACCGGAGGAATCTCATCGGTAACCGCAGGGGTCGCAACAGAGGTCAGGCTTTCAGCGGTATTGCCGTCATCGGTATAGGAAACCGTCACGGTGATGGCAGCACCCACCTGGGCTTGGGTCGGAACAAAGGTCGCTTCATCTGCGCCTCTGATGGCTCTGCCATCCGCTTGCCACTGGTAGCTGAAGCTTCCGAGACCATCCACATCCACAATGCCAGATGTGTCCGCGGTCAGGGTCGCGCCCTGGGTCGCTGTGCCGCTGATGTTCGGCAAGCCGGTTGGGGCGTCATTGGTATTGGTCACTGCTGCGCTCGCAGCAGAGGTCAGGGTTTCAGCGGTATTACCGCCATCGGTATAGGACACCGTCACGGTGATGGTCTCACCCACTTGCGCCTGAGTCAGAACAAATGTATCACCTGCCGCGCCGCTGATGTCATTGCCGCCCGCTTGCCACTGGTAGCTGAAAACGAGGGTCTCGGGGCCATCCGCATCGCTGATAGCGGACGTGTCCGCGGTCAGGGTTTCGCCCTGGGTCGCGGTGCCGGTGATGGTCGGCAAGCCCGTTGGCGCGTCATTGACATTGGTGACCGCACTGGTCGCAGCAGAGTTTACTGTTTCAGCGGTATTACCGCCATCGGTATAGGACACCGTCACGGTGATGGTGTCGCCCACCTGTTCTTGGGTCAGTTCGAAAGTGCTTTCGGTCGCGCCGCTGATGTCATTGCCGCCCGCTTGCCACTGGTAGCTGAAAACGAGGGTCTCGGGGCCATCCGCATCGCTGATAGCGGACGTGTCCGCGGTCAGGGTTTCGCCCTGGGTCGCGGTGCCGGTGATGGTCGGCAAGCCCGTTGGCGCGTCATTGACATTGGTGACCGCACTGGTCGCAGCAGAGTTTACTGTTTCAGCGGTACCCCCGCCATCGGTATAGGACACCGTCACGGTGATGGTCTCACCCACCTGTTCCTGGGTCAGTTCGAAAGTGCTTCCGGTCGCGCCGGTGATGGCGGTGTCGTCGGCCAGCCACTGGTAGGTGAAGCTGAGGGTCTCGGGGCCATCCGCATCGGTAATGCCAGATGTGTCCGCGGTCAGGGTTTCGCCTTCGCTCGCGGTGCCGCTGATGGTTACCGCGCCGTCCGGGTCGTCATTGGTATTGGTGACCGCACTGGTCGCAGCAGAGGTCAGGGTTTCAGCGGTATTACCGCCATCGGTATAGGACACCGTCACGGTGATGGTGTCGCCCACCTGTTCCTGGGTCAGTTCGAAAGTGCTTCCGGTCGCGCCGCTGATGTCATTGCCGCCCGCTTGCCACTGGTAGCTGAAAACGAGGGTCTCGGGGCCATCCGCATCGGTAATGCCAGATGTGTCCGCGGTCAGGGTTTCGCCTTCGCTCGCGGTGCCGCTGATGGTTACCGCGCCGTCCGGGTCGTCATTGGTATTGGTGACCGCACTGGTCGCAGCAGAGGTCAGGGTTTCATCGGTACCCCCGCCATCGGTATAGGACACCGTCACGGTGATGGTGTCGCCCACCTGTTCCTGGGTCAGTTCGAAAGTGCTTCCGGTCGCGCCGCTGATGTCATTGCCGCCCGCTTGCCACTGGTAGCTGAAAACGAGGGTCTCGGGGCCATCCGCATCGGTAATGCCAGATGTGTCCGCGGTCAGGGTTTCGCCTTCGCTCGCGGTGCCGCTGATGGTTACCGCGCCGTCCGGGTCGTCATTGGTATTGGTGACCGCATTGGTCGCAGCAGAGGTCAGGGTTTCAGCGGTATTACCGCCATCGGTATAGGACACCGTCACGGTGATGGTGTCGCCCACCTGTTCCTGGGTCAGTTCAAAGCTCGCGCCAGTTGCGCCGTTGATGGCGCTGCCATCCGCTTGCCATTGATAGCTGAAGACTCCCAGTCCATCCGCATCGGTAATGCCGGATGCGTCCGCGGTCAGGGTCGCGCCTTGGGTCGCAGTGCCAGTGATGGTCGGCAAGCCAGTTGGCGCGTCATTGGTATTGGTGACCGCATTGGTCGCAGCAGAGGTCAGAGTTTCAGCGGTATTACCGCCATCGGTATAGGACACCGTCACGGTGATGGTGTCGCCCACCTGTTCCTGGGTCAGTTCGAAAGTGCTTCCGGTCGCGCCGGTGATGGCGGTGTCGTCGGCCAGCCACTGGTAGGTGAAGCTGAGGGTCTCGGGGCCATCCGCATCGCTGATAGCGGACGTGTCCGCAGTCAGGGTCTCGCCCTGGGTCACGGTGCCAGTGATGGTCGGCAGGCCCGTTGGCGCGTCATTGGTATTGGTGACCGCATTGGTCGCAGCAGAGGTCAGGGTTTCAGCGGTATTACCGCCATCGGTATAGGACACCGTCACGGTGATGGTGTCGCCCACCTGTTCCTGGGTCAGTTCGAAAGTGCTTCCGGTCGCGCCGGTGATGGCGGTGTCGTCGGCCAGCCACTGGTAGGTGAAGCTGAGGGTCTCGGGGCCATCCGCATCGGTAATGCCAGATGTGTCCGCGGTCAGGGTTTCGCCTTCGCTCGCGGTGCCGCTGATGGTTACCGCGCCGTCCGGGTCGTCATTGGTATTGGTCACTGCTGCGCTCGCAGCAGAGGTCAGGGTTTCAGCGGTATTACCGCCATCGGTATAGGACACCGTCACGGTGATGGTGTCGCCCACCTGTTCCTGGGTCAGTTCAAAGCTCGCGCCAGTTGCGCCGTTGATGGCGCTGCCATCCGCTTGCCATTGATAGCTGAAGGCTCCCAGTCCATCCGCATCGGTAATGCCGGATGCGTCCGCGGTCAGGGTTTCGCCCTGGGTCACGGTGCCGGTGATGCTCGGCAATCCCGCTGGGTCGTCATTGGTATTGGTGACCGCACTGGTCGCAGCAGAGGTCAGGGTTTCATCGGTACCCCCGCCATCGGTATAGGACACCGTCACGGTGATGGTCTCACCGACCTGCGCCTGAGTCAGAACAAATGTATCACCTGCCGCGCCGCTGATGTCATTGCCGCCCGCTTGCCACTGGTAGCTGAAAACGAGAGTCTCGGGGCCATCCGGATCCGTAATGCCGGATGCGTCCGCGGTCAGGGTCGCGCCCTGGGTCACGGTGCCAGTGATGGTCGGCAAGCCAGTTGGGGCCTCATCCACATCGGTGATGGTTACCGTCACTGCCTGCGTTGCCTGGTTGCCAGCCGCATCGGTGGCGGTTACCACCAGGGCGTAGCTGGATTGAGCTTCAAAGTCCAGCCCAGTGTTTAGACTCACCGCACCGCTGGCGGCATCAATGCTGAAGGCAGCCGCACCGCTCAGGCTGTAGGTTATGCCCCCGCCCGCATCGCTCGCCTGGGCGTTATAGACCACAGCGTTGACAGCGGCGTTTTCGGCCAGGCTGGCCGTGGCACCACTGCTGAACACCGGCGCATCCTCATCCACATCGGTGATGGTTACCGTCACTGCCTGCGTTGCCTGGTTGCCAGCCGCATCGGTGGCGGTTACCACCAGGGCGTAGCTGGATTGAGCTTCAAAGTCCAGCCCAGTGTTTAGACTCACCGCGCCGCTGGCGGCATCAATGCTGAAGGCAGCCGCACCGCTCAGGCTGTAGGTTATGCCCGCTGCGCCGTTGTTGTCGCTCGCCTGGGCGTTATAGACCACGGCGTTGACAGCGGCGTTTTCGGCCAGGCTCACCGTGCTACCACTGCTGAACACCGGCGCATCCTCATCTACATCGGTGACGGTTACCGTCACTGCCTGCGTTGCCTGGTTGCCAGCCGCATCGGTGGCGGTTACCACCAGGGCGTAGCTGGATTGAGCTTCAAAGTCCAGCCCAGTGTTTAGACTCACCGCGCCGCTGGCGGCATCAATGCTGAAGGCAGCCGCACCGCTCAGGCTGTAGGTTATGCCCGCTGCGCCGTTGTTGTCGCTCGCCTGGGCGTTATAGACCACGGCGTTGACAGCGGCGTTTTCGGCCAGGCTCACCGTGCTACCACTGCTGAACACCGGCGCATCCTCATCTACATCGGTGACGGTTACCGTCACTGCCTGCGTTGCCTGGTTGCCAGTCGCATCGGTGGCGGTTACCACCAGGGCGTAGCTGGATTGAGCTTCAAAGTCCAGCCCAGTGTTTAGACTCACCGCACCGCTGGCGGCATCAATGCTGAAGGCAGCCGCACCGCTCAGGCTGTAGGTTATGCCCCCGCCCGCATCGCTCGCCTGGGCGTTATAGACCACAGCGTTGACAGCGGCGTTTTCGGCCAGGCTGGCCGTGCTACCACTGCTGAACACCGGCGCATCCTCATCTACATCGGTGACGGTTACCGTCACTGCCTGCGTTGCCTGGTTGCCAGTCGCATCGGTGGCGGTTACCACCAGGTCATAGCTGGATTGAGCTTCAAAGTCCAGCCCAGTGTTTAGACTCACCGCACCGCTGGCGGCATCAATGCTGAAGGCAGCCGCACCGCTCAGGCTGTAGGTTATGCCCCCGCCCGCATCGCTCGCCTGGGCGTTATAGACCACGGCGTTGACAGCGGCGTTTTCGGCCAGGCTGGCCGTGGCACCACTGCTGAACACCGGCGCATCCTCATCCACATCGGTGATGGTTACCGTCACTGCCTGCGTTGCCTGGTTGCCAGCCGCATCGGTGGCGGTTACCACCAGGTCATAGCTGGATTGAGCTTCAAAGTCCAGCCCAGTGTTTAGACTCACCGCACCGCTGGCGGCATCAATGCTGAAGGCAGCCGCACCGCTCAGGCTGTAGGTTATGCCCGCTGCGCCGTTGTTGTCGCTCGCCTGGGCGTTATAGACCACGGCGTTGACAGCGGCGTTTTCGGCCAGGCTCACCGTGCTACCACTGCTGAACACCGGCGCATCCTCATCTACATCGGTGACGGTTACCGTCACTGCCTGCGTTGCCTGGTTGCCAGTCGCATCGGTGGCGGTTACCACCAGGTCATAGCGGGATTGAGCTTCAAAGTCCAGCCCAGTGTTTAGACTCACCGCGCCGCTGGCGGCATCAATGCTGAAGGCAGCCGCACCGCTCAGGCTGTAGGTTATGCCCGCCGCACCGTTGTTGTCGCTCGCCTGGGCGTTATAGACCACGGCGTTGACAGCGGCGTTCTCGGCCAGGCTCACCGTGGCACTACCACTGCTGAACACCGGTGCAATCTCATCCACATCCACATCCGCATCCGCATCCGCATCCGCATCCGCATCCGCATCCTCATCAGTCACCGGTGGAGCCGCTTCTGGCTGCTGCTCAAATATCTGCCGCTCCAGTTCTGGCTCAGCCGAAACGCTGTCATCTGCATCCGATGTATCCTCGGAAGCTCCCGCCACGCTCCCCGGAGAACTGTTTACCAGTTCGCTGGCATTATCTTGCTGCGCCAACTGGTCATATTCCTGACTCTGGCTCTCATACCCCCCAAAACTTATGTCCAGCGCTACGGCGGAACTATCGGCTTCTACAGTTGTGCCGTCAGCTAAAGTGGTTTGAGACTCTTCGCCCCCTTCCTCTTCCTCGCCCTCGCCAGAAGCCTCCTGTGCATCAGCATCAGCATCGCCCGCACCCTGATCGTCAGATTCCGGCTGATCGTCCTGGTCGTCACTCGCACCGTCACCAGAGGCCCTGTCAGATGCTTGCTGAACCAGGCGTTCTATATATTCACGCGCATCTACATTCAAGTTGCCATCAGCATTGATGATTCGTTGTGAAATTTCCAGCGGCGCAACCCTGAGAGCAGAAACGAAGGTCTCGATAATTTGTTCGGCGGACCAGCCGGTAGCCAGTGTCGGCGTACCAGTGGGCGAAACCACCGCCACTTCCATGGTTTCATCAACAATTACACTGCCGACAGGGGTGATAATTTCGATAATGCCGTCAGCGTTGAAGTAGTAGCTGGATTCGCCAGCCTCCCCAATTTCTCCGCCGCCCTCAGTACCGCGAATACCAATCGTGGCACCCGGGGTGCTGATGGTCATGTTTTGCGGGTTTTCATCAGCAACCAGCCCACTGATGAACACGAACATGCCCTTCAACACGGATATATCGACTTTGCCCTCAGCGGTAGTGGGATCGTAGATGTATTCATCTATTGTCAGCCGTGAATCTTCACCAATGGAGAAACTGGTCTTATCGACAAAACGGACCGAGACAGCCGCAGACTCGCCAGTGGTAATCTGGTCGTTGAGGTACAGCGGTGAGCCAAGCGCAAGCTCGGTCTCTGCCCCGTCCGCGTGAAGCACGGTTACGAGTCCTTCTATGGACTCGACTAATCCAACCGCCTGATCTGTATTCTGTGCCATATTGCTAACCTGCCTGCGCTAGATTGTGCTCAATTCAAGTTGTCCTGTCGCCCGCAAAATCACATAGGAGGCAACTGTCAGCTCCGCTCTGGCCTGGGCCAGTGAAGTTCTTGCATTCAGCAGCAATAATTCACCGCCGAGTATGTCTTGCAATGTTCTTTTCCCCAAATCCCTTTCCTGCCTGGCAAGTTCGAGAAACTCTTCTGCTTTTGATGCCTGCCGCCGTGCCAGCTCGTATCTCTTCACCGCCATCTCGTGCCTTTCCCATGCGTTGCGAACCGATTCCTTCGTCACCCGTTGTTGATTTTCATTGGCATGCCCCGCTGAACGTTGACGGGCTCTGGCCGAGGCCACTTCGTTGCGCTGGCTAAACCCCAGATCAAAGTCATACTGCAACCGCAGCAGCAAGCGATTTTCCTTAAAAGTGCCCTGGATGCCCCGGTCATCGTTGCGATACTCACTCTCGGCGACCAGCTCAAATCTAGGATAGTAGGCGGCTTTTGCTACATCTGTTTCACTTGAAGCTGCTTCGTAATTTTTTCGGGCGAAAATGAGACCTGGTTCACGCTCCAGCGCCATTTTGGTTGCTTTTTCAAGGTTTTCGGGCAAGCCGATCGACGGTTGCTGGGTTTTTTCCATGCTCTCGTAGGCCGGAGGCAGGTGACCAAATAGCCGCTCATAGCTGTTCGCAGCTATCTCCTGTTCGCCCTCGGCTTGTATTACTCTTGTCTCGGCACCTATGCGTTGGCTCTCGGCCTGGAACACATTCGCCTGGGAACCGCGGCCAGCATCCAGTTTCTTTTGTTCAAGATCTCGGGTGGTTGCCACGCTTTGCTCACTCTCGCGGGCCAACACTACCCGCTCGCTGGCAAATACGTAGTTGAAATAGGCGCGAATGCCCGCCAGTAGCACATCCTGGCTGGTTTGTGTTGCACGCACCCCGGCCTGCTGTTCTAGGATTTGACTGGTTTCCAAAGCTCCCCTGGCAGCACCAAAATCAAACAGCAACTGCCTTACCGATATCAGGCTCGTCTGTTTGATGAAATCAAATTCAACGCCGCCCGGGCGTGCTTGATCCTCATAGCCAGTACCTGCCGTCAGTAGCACATTGGGTAACAGCGCAGAGCGCGATACCTTGACCTGTTGCTGTGCTGATATTCGGTCTTCACCCGCACCTTTTATTAACGGATGTTCCCGAGCCAGAGCGGTTAATTCATCTTTCAGCGAATTGGCCGTCGCCGAGAGCGAAATAGAAGCCGCCACCACAGCGGTAACGAAGAAAATTGCTTTCATCTGTCAGCCTCGATAAGTTCTAAATATTATACACTATTTGGCGTAAATAGAACTGTGCGTATAATTAACACCTAATCTGCCCGCTTTGAATGATGCCGGTGATAGCCCAACCCCTATAGGGCGGCACATGGTGGCCGCAAAATTTTCACTGAAGGGGGATGCTGGGAAACCTGGCGGATCGGGTCTCAAAGATCGGTTTGTTGGTATCAATATGGTAGGTGTAAACCAGCGAATATTTGACTCTATCCGTGAGGTTGCGGCTGGCAGCATGAAATAAACGGCTGTGAAAGAAGATCACATCACCGGCCCCAAGCTCAACCAGCTCGGCTTTAGCAATAAGTTGTTTATTCTCTTCGAGATCAGATCTCAGGAATAAGGCTACGTTAAATCGGCCAGGCTCAAAGGTCATCCGATGCGTACCTGGAATCACCCTTAAACATCCGTTAGCCCGGGTTTCATCGCCAAGCGCCAGCCACACGCTAATCAAATTTTGCTCATCGAATGACCAGAACCGATTATCCTGATGCCATAGTGTGGCACTGCTGCATCCTGGCTGCTTGGTCATAATGCAGTTATGGTGGCACTGGGATAATAGCACCTCACCGGCCTGGAATAACTGCTGCAAAATCAGCTTGATGTTATCGCTGGTGCCCCAGTGTCTAAAGCCTGGGTGCCGTGAATATGCCTGCAACAATCGCCGCACCGTATTGCCGCCCGGGGAGCTTGTTGACTTGGGCGAGCCGGGATATTGAACATCCGCTTCATACTCGACAGGTGCCCACTGTTCGGCCAGGTGTTGTTCGGCTGTGGAGCGAATCTGAGCGCATATATCCCGGCTGGCGAGGGATTTAATTGTGATAAAGCCATCCCGATTAAACCTTGCAAGGTCAATGTCATTCAGCGTTGCGGCATTCATAGGTAAAAGCCTGCGCGGATTCAAGTCGCTAGTGCAATCGGTGGATTGATCCCAAACAATACTTGGTTGGGGGTTTTAAAGTCCAGGCATTTTCTTGGCCGGTTGGTAACTGCCCAGGTTGTTTTTAAGCGTATTTCAGTGTTGCGATAATCTGATCGGCAGGCATCATCAGTGTTTCGATGATGTTCCATCCTTGTTTTCTGGCCGTTGTGATGACGCTGCGCAGGGTGGCAAAATCCTCTGCCCCTTGTTCAGACCTGAACCCTCCCGATATTTTCTGGCGTAACTTCATCATCCGCAGGTCGCGTTCAGCTTCGTTGTTTGTGAAGGGTACGTCGGGATCTGTCAGAAAGCGCAGGGTGCCTTCCTTGTGATCGCGCAATCGTAATGCCAGATTATGTCCTGTCCGTCGCTTCTTGCGCCCCCGTCTTCCGGGTTTTGGCGGCACGAGTGGAGGCAATTCCTCATGGAAATCCAATGCTGCGGTGATGATCCTGTCGTATCGCCGATTGATAAGCGCAACAAGCGGCGTTGAAACCGCCACGCCCTTATCCCGCGCGGCCTGTGTGACATGGTGCGCACGCCGCAGTAGCCTTTGCATCTGACCAGCCCAATCTTCCTGTTCGATTTCGCCCAAATCCCCAGATAGAGTAGCATCAGCGCTTCAAGGCTCGGTGAATCCCTCTTTCAAGCCTTGTGGCTGGCCATTACAGCAAATTATGGTAGCTAGTGCCGAGAGGTTTACTCAAAAACCGCTGTTCGGTGCATTATCAGTGCTAAATCGGCTATTTTTGACGCACCTGTCCTGCAGAAGCCGTTATTCTTGTTCTATGTCGGGTTAAATGGGCGGCGCTTCAAACTCCTTCAGTGCCAGCAGCACTCGTTCCAGTAGTAGTCGGTGGTTTTCCCGCATTTTTACCAAGAGTTGACGTCCCGTCCTGACCACTTTTGCCGCGATGGCGTACAGCCGCCAGCGCAGTGTTATCGCACGATGCTGGGACAACTCCCCCGGCAGCAACTGACGCATGAGGGCACATAGATTGCAGGAGAGTGCGGAGATTAAAAAGTACAGCACATTGGCAGCAAAATCTGAACACGGCAGGGTGTCGCCACCAAAATCTCGTTTCAGTTCCTTGATTCGGTTCTCGCTGTCCTCGCCACGCTGGTTGTACCAGTGGACAATCTCGCTATCGCTAAGGCTATCCCGATTAGTGGCAATCGCACGATAAATATAAGCACCTGAGTTTATTTCCTCTGAACTGTTTTCTGAGTTATCTGATGAATCTAAATCCAGACTCGCCTGGCCGGTAACGGCTGTTCTCTGAATGATAAGGGTGAAGGGTTTTTCATACTCACCGATGCAGAAACTGGTGCGGTAGGTATCCTGACCATTGACCGCTTTGTCTTTTTTATCCAGCAAAGGCGGCCAGTCCGAAGCGCTTGCCGCTGCTATCTGCGCGCGCAGTGCGGCGCTGGTCTTGGCGCGAATGGCATACTCGATACCCTGCTTATCACAATACTCAATGACTTTTGTTTGGTAGCCGGCAGCATCAATACGCAACGCCTTCACGGTACAGTCTTCCGGGAGCGACTGCTGGCATTGCTGGATAAACGGCTTATTATCTTTCGCTGGCGGCACATTGCCTTGACGGAAATCCACGGCCACGATCTGCCCGGTTTCCGCAATATGCCCGACCATCGGCATAAAGCCCTTGTTCTTGTTGTAAGTCCACCGTGCACCCGCTTTATGGGCAATAATCTCGGTGGCATCAATGTCCAGTGTGACTTCCTTACAGCGATGCAAGGCTACCTTCAATAAGGCTTTATTCACCTTTACCCAGGCAGCCTGGATTTGCGGCTGGCTTCCCATTCGCCTGAGCCAATCTCCAATCGTGGTCGCCTGGGGAAGTTTCTTGAGATCCAGCACGGTGCGCAGTGCTTCATCATCCTGAAGGTGGCGAACCTCATCCAGGTGAAAACTGCCTTCATGCTGCATCAGGATGAGGGTCTTGATGAACTCCGAGGGCTTATACCCACGATTGCTTTTAGGCTGGGGGAAGTGCTTGTCGATTCGCTCAGACAGGTTCAGGGAGTCCATTAGTTGAGCAATCGCCAATAAACCGGCACGAGAGGTGAGTAAATCGTTCGTTGTATCGAGTTTGTAGGGTAGAATAGTCATCAGCCTTGAGCTGTGCACCCATTGGGTGATGGTGGGTTTGAGAGCAAACCATTATACAGCCAAGGCTTCCTGCGTTTAAGAGATTTCTATCTGGGGATTGGGGTTTCGACCAACGCTTGCAGTTCCCGTAAATGGTGTGCATTGCACAACGCATGGGTAACACCATCCAGCGTGAAGTAGGGCTGCCAATGATCATGCACGATACAGCCCGTGAGATTGGATAACAGATTACCGCGTTTGCTGCTGACCCGGTAGAAAGCCAGAAGCGGTGTACAGGCAACGTGAAGCCATTGCAGGCACCCCGTAATCCGGAAACCCGTCTCGTCAAGATGTTTGACGTGGACCTGTTGGGCGATCACATCCTGCAGGTGAGAAGCAACCCCCTTGAGCCGCTCTGATGCTTTGCGGTTCATGGCGGCCACAGTGGCAGGAACCAAAGGGGCATTGAACAAATCGGCCATTATTTGCGCCAGTCTGTCTTCCGGCAGGAAATGGGCGCATTGGAGATATGTTGCCACTCCGGCGATGCGTGGCCCGTACTGCACGGGTGCCTTTACTTCCAGAGGAAACGCCGCCTTGGTTGTTTCCCCACAGTGGCCGCAAAGGCAGACATGTGCCCTGTGTTCCGTTGTCACCAGAGGCTGTGGCTCGGGCAGGTCAAACACCTGTCGTGCGGCGTAATCCTCTGCCATTGATGGCGATAAGGGCGTGCCACATTGCCCGCAGACAGAAGGAAAGTGATCTTCAACATGATCGGGGTCTGCCGTTTGGCACAGAGTGCTTCCCTTGTGGCCTTTCTGCCCGCCTGACTTTTTACCGGATTTTCTCCGCAGGCTTTTGGTTCTGGGTTCAGCCTTGGGCATCTTTAGGCCGTCGCTTGAAGGCGGCTTGCTACTGTTGCTGCTGTTCAAGCTGAGGCGACGTTCCAGATCTTCAATGCGAGCCACAAGCAGGGCTATCGTTTGTTCAAGCCGGGCATTCTTCTGCTTCAGCTCTTCATAAGCCTCAACGGAAACATAACCTTTGGGTGCGTCTGGAAAATTCATAATCTTAATGAATCACATCGGGATTCCTCAGGCAAGAGAATTATTCCTTAGGGTACCTGGGCAGTTACGGACAGACCGGTTTTTGCTCCTGCAAAACCGGCATACGACCGCCATGGATAGAGGAAGTGTAAATAATGCAGGAGCACTTATTTGCCCGTACGTCCTGTACATATAACCGACTGGTTGCATCACCAATAAAGACAATTAAAGTACAACGAGGTGCACGCCCCTCAAACCAGTCATGCGGTGATCCATCAATCTGTACCAGCTCACCCAGCCGCGGTCGGCGCGGTCGGCTTTGGTGGATGGTTGCTCTTTTACGCTGTTTCCTTAGCCATAACCCCTCTTTAATCATCCATTGACGCCGTGTCTCCACCGAGAATTGGCCATCATGTAAGTCGGTGAGTTTCTCGTGCGCGAAAGTCGGACCAAAGTCCCCCTAGTGCGCTCTGATAATGGCGAGTGCCTGTTGGCGTCGTTCATCGCCAATGGCGTTGCCAGGCCGTCGCCCGCGCCGCCTGGAGGCAAGCCCAGTCGCACCACAGGCTCGATAAGCGCGGGTTAAGCGTTTTACCTGCCGGACACCTAAGTGTAGTTGCTGTGCTGCCTGCGCCTGCGACAGCCGGCGTTCAATAATGGACTGAATAACCGCTACTCGGTCAAGTTCTGTTTTACTCAATGTAATTATCTCTTCTTATGTGCAGGATGTACGGTATGCCGATTTTGCAGGAGCAAAAATCGGTGTCATAATCCCTCTTGAATAAGTCAAAAGGGGACATTACTGCTTTGGGCTAACAGGGAAATAAATTTTAATACTTACGATAATGCACTTTATATCGTTTAATACATATTATCTTGCATGTTAAATTTTGCACGCCGGTGACGTGGTCTAGCATTTCTTTACAACCCGGTTAAGCTGCTTTTTTTATTTCAACCATTTCCGCTCATATTGATTCGGGGTCACATAGCCGAGATATGAATGCAGCCGATGGCGGTTGTAAAACAGGGATAGGTAGTTCAACACATCCTGTTGTGCTTCGAGTCTGGTTTGGTCATTCCTCCAGTGGACTCGTTCCGGTTTCAAGCTTCCGAAGAAACTTTCTGCAACGGCATTATCCCAACAATCGCCTTTGCGACTCATGCTGCCGACAAATCCGTGTGCTTTCAGCAGTCGCCGGTAATCCTTGCGGGCATATTGAGAGCCTCGATCCGAATGAACCATTAGGCCGGCCCCAGGCCTTCTTTGCCAAATGGCCATCCTCAGTGCATCGCAAACCAGCTGAGCCTTCATCCGACCACTTTCCTGGAATAAAGGTCGATAATAACCGCCCGATACAGCCAGCCTTCCTGTGTCCAAAGACAGGTGATGTCACCGACGTAAACCGGGTCGGGCTGAGTAACATCAAATTTCCGCTCCACCACATTATCAAACACGGGCTGCTTGTGGTTGCTGTTTGTCGTGACCTTGTATTTTTTCCGGCGTTTAACCTGCACTTTTGCTTCTTCCATCAACTTTCGAGCCTTCCCCCGGCTCACTGGATAGCTTAATGCGTCGAGTGCCTCTTTCCTTCTCCGACTACCGCAGGAATCTTCAGTCACTTTCGCGATGTCTCGAACAGCTTCCAGTAATTCCTGGCGGTAATAATCGATACTGCCACCGCCGCGCCGCGGGTAGCCGTAGCCACTGCGGGTAACGCCCAACACTCGACACATCAGCTCAACAGGCCAGGTCTTCTTGTGCCGGGCAATAAACACGTAGTTCACCTTGTTTCCCTGGCGAAGAAGACCGTCGCTTTTTTTAATATCTCTTTCTCCATCTTTAAGCGCCGATTCTTTTCCTTCAATTGTCGGATTGCTGCCTGCTCTGGTGTCAGCTTACCGTTTCCACGGAAAGCTTGTTCGTTACGGGAACGTTGATGCGCTTTAACCCGGCGCTCCAACATGGTGGAGTTAATGTCGAGGCTCGTCGCCGCTTCGATTCTGGTGTAGTCCTGATCCAATACCAGACTGACGGCATCCAGCTTGAACTCCTTCGGATATTTCTTTCTTGTGTTCATTTTTTGATCTCCACTTATGGGTATTATCCCTTAACCGGGTTGTGCATATCTATTGGACCACCTCACCATCTCATCCCTATCAACGATTAGGTTTTTAGGGTTATCATTCGCCTTGTCCGCAACAATAGTTAGCTTTTTTATAATTACTAATACTATAATATTACTAAAGACTATTAAATAGAGTTTATTGATAATATGGTATTACTTATAACGCCAACAAAAGCGCAAAAAAAGCTCGCAGAGCATACACGTATACGTCGATTACAGCTGGAATTAACGCAGGAAGGGCTTGCCGAGCGCTCGGGTGTACCATTGCCGACGCTGCGTAAGTTTGAGCAAAAAGGCGCTATATCACTCGAGTCTTTCCTAAAACTTCAAATGGTGTTGGGAGGATTGGAAGATATTCTAAAAGCCACACAAATTAAAGACACGCTATTCTCATCCATTGAGGATGTTTTAGAAGCAGACAAAACACCAACGCGTCAAAGAGGGAAACGCAGATGAAGAACTCTTTATCAGCAACAGACGTAAAAGCAGGCATCAATTTCAATGACAACATTATTCCAGTTGGACGATTGGCAATGCGTGAACGCACTGTATATTTTGAATATGACAGTACCTTTATTGAACGTGGTATTGAAATATCGCCATTACGCCTGCCGCTACAATCAGGTGTTCAGAGCTTTGATTATGACCTTTTCAAAGGCTTGCCGGGGGTCTTCAATGACAGCCTGCCTGATGGCTGGGGGCGGCTTCTCTTTGACCGTTTTGTGAGATCGCAAGGTATCTTACCTGCAGATGTCACGCCGCTTGACCGTCTGGCGCACGTTGGATCGCATGCATTAGGCGCACTTGTGTTTGAGCCTGATTACAGCGCCGATAATACGCAAGATGAAATTAGTCTCGACAGCCTTGCAACACAGGTGCAAGAGGTTATGGACGGCGTTTCTTATGATGTGCTGGCAGAGTTGATTGCTCTTAACGGGTCTTCCGCAGGGGCAAGACCTAAGGCTTTAATTGGTGTTAATGACAAACGAGATCATATCATTCACGGCGCTCATGATTTACTGGATAGCTACACACCGTGGATGGTCAAGTTTCCAAACAGTCAGGACGGGCTTGATGCCGGTGCGATTGAATATGTGTATGCCCTGATGGCCGTCGATGCAGGTATTGCCATGCCTGATGTTCATCTTTTCCCAGCGCAAAAAGGTGCCGGCTATTTTTCTATTAAGCGTTTTGATCGGGATGGAGACGAGCGATATCACATGCACACCGCCTGCGGCTTACTGCACTCTGACTTCCGTACGCCATCGCTTGATTACGAAGATCTGATAGCACTGACAAGTGTACTAACTCGCGATGTGCGTGAGGTTGAAAAAATGTATCAGCTGGCAATGTTTAACGTGCTGGCGCATAACCGTGATGATCACTCAAAGAATTTCACTTACCTGATGGACGCGCAAGGCCAATGGAAGCTATCACCAGCCTATGACCTGACATTCTCCTCTGGCCCACGCGGTGAGCAAAGTACGATGGTTATGGGCGAAGGTCGTAACCCTAATGTGAAGCATCTGCTAAAACTTGCGGAAGAAGCAAAACTCAAAAAGGGCCGTGCCGCCGAGATCATTGAAGCCACAAAAGCCAGCCTTGTCAAATGGCCAAAACTTGCAAAACAATATGGTGTCAGTGATGTAAATATTAAGCTGATACAGAAAAAATTGACCGAAAAAACAGAATAATGGCCATTAATTTTTCAGAAGAGGCAGTCCATGACTATATCCATCAGCAAGGTATGGAGGCTCTGGTTGTGGATTTTCCGCAACTGCAACAAGAAAAGAGTGAATACAAACCGGATGACGAATTTGAACTCTGGAAACTGAAGGTCTGTATGGTTTTGTCTGTATGCGTAAGCCATACAAAGAAACACCATGGTCACATAGAAGTGGTTTGATTATTTGCGCTATCAATCCATTCAATGATAACATTTACTTAAGCAACCGTTTGGATGCGGAATATCAGGAGGATGTATCCATGCTGAAAGTGAATGAAATCAACAACTGGTTTAGGGCATGGGAATTCATCAGGGCATGTGGCTTTAAGAGTGAAGAAGATGCTTAATGTAATCTATCTCTATACATTAACGTCTTTCTCGTAAGTCAGCCTCATACGCCTCCTGCAAAGCGTCTTTCAAAGCCCAGACTGCCGCATCATAAAAATCAAGGCTATCGGTGTTTCTGGTTCCCAGCGTTTCAATGCTCAAGTGCTTCTTGGCGATTTCAGTTAAAAGCTGGTCGATTTGTTGATTGGTGGCTTTTAGGCAGATTCACCCTCTTTAGAAAACACGGTCGGTGATGTGCTGAAGGTCGCTGGCTATATCCGCTAAGAATCCTGCGTCGCCCCAACGTATCTCGTCGGGGTTGGTTTCAAAACAGTGCTGGATGCAGACAGCGTCATGCTTGCAACGTTGGGGAGTAATACTCACTTTCGGATGAGACCAAAGCGCGCTGTCTTGCTGCAATGGTTCGGTTTCGAACACATCGAGAGCGGCACCGCCAAGTTGGTTGTTTTCCAGTGACAGTAAAATATCCGACTCCACCTGAAGCTTGCCGCGACCGGCATTAATGAGACAGGCGTTCCCGGGAAGTTTGTTGAACAACGATTGGCAAAAAATACCCTGAGTTTCGTTTGTGAGGGGTAAAAGGCAAACCAGTATATGGCATTGGCTGAGCATGTCATCAAGCTGTTCTGCACCGAAAAAACACTCAACGCCGTTGCAGTTTTTTCTGTTCTGCTCCACCCGCGAATCTTAAAGCCAAAGCTGAGCAGGTTAGCGGCACAGGCCTGACCGAGTTCTCCGAGACCAAGGATGCGATATTCGCCGATATGCCGGAACCTGGAGAATGCCCTCCCATTGCTTGTCCGCTTGCTGTCGTTCGTAGCTGGGCATGAATCGATGGAAACGATATCAAACGTATCGAACGCATCGATCCATTCGTCGAATCGTTTGAAATCAGATTTTATTGCCAGCAACCGGTTTGTTTTGGTGACATCAAATTGTCTTTATTGGAGTTAGGGCTCCCGTCTTATACCTGCGAAATTTGGTAAACTCAAGACAGCATATATCGTTTTTACGACTTCATCACATGGCACAAACTGCAGAATACATTGTACGCCCGAATACGGTGTTTAACACCAGGACTTCGCGTTGGATGTTTGGCCTGTTGGCATTCATCTGTTTGTCCATAGCGATTCGTTTTGCAGTTTTGGGGTATTGGTTAATCCTGCCGTTCGCCATCCTGGATATTGTTGCCGTGGGGCTGGTGTTAGTGATGCTAAGCAGACGCCATGGTTATATCGAAAAAATCCGCTTTTCCGGGGACCGTCTGACGATTTGTCATGTACAAAAGAAAAATCGTCAAACCTGGCAATTTCCTGTTCATTGGGTGCGGCTAAATCTGGAACCGCCGGGTCATCACTGGTATCCTCGGCGCCTGCTCGTGGGCAGCAAGGGTGAGTGGGTTGAAATCGGCAGATGTTTGACCGACACAGAGCGTGAATCACTTGCTGACGCTTTGCAGAAGCAGCTGCGCTGGCAATGTCAGCTTAGCGAATCCGATTAAAAACTTACGAAGATTTTAGCGCAACCAGCATGACAGCAATTGCTCAAAACCGGAACAACTGGCGGGAATATCTTGAGTTATGCAAACCCAAAGTGGTTTTGCTGATCTTGTTTACTGCGCTGGTTGGCATGTTTCTGTCCACCGAGGGTTTGATTCCTTTCAATGCCTGGTTCTGGGGTTTGATTGGCATTGGTCTGGCAGCGTCCGCCGGCGCGGCATTGAACCATTGGGTCGATGAAGAAATTGACGCGAGAATGGAGCGCACCAATGCGCGACCCCTGCCGCAAGGCTATATAAACGGACGGCAAGCTGTGACTTTTGCTTTATCGTTGGCGGCGCTGTCGATGATAATACTGCTGACATTTGTGAACACGCTCACCGCCATCCTGACTTTTGCGTCGATGGTGGGCTATGCTGTGATTTATTCCATGTTTCTTAAACGCAGTACCCCACAAAATATTGTGCTCGGAGGTGCAGCCGGTGCTGCTCCGCCGGTTCTCGGATGGACCTCAGTAACCGGAGAGTTGCACGGCGAAGCGTTATTGCTGTTCCTCATTATCTTTATCTGGACGCCGCCGCATTTTTGGGCGCTGGCGATCAAGCGCGTTGACGATTATGCCAAAGCAGAAATCCCTATGCTGCCGGTTACCCATGGCATCGCATATACCAAACTGCACGTTTTGCTGTACACAATTCTGCTCGTGATCATTACGATCATGCCTTTTGTCGTTCTAATGAGTGGTACAATCTATTTGGCTGGTGCACTCACATTGGGGGCGGGTTTCGTGTTTTATTCTGTCAAGCTGTATCGAAGTGATGGCGATCAGTATGCGATGAAAACTTTTGGCTATTCGATTTTTTATCTGAGCGCGTTATTCGGTTTTTTTCTGCTCGATCACTATGCACGAATCGCCATTCGAATGTTTATCCTCGAGCCTTAATCATTTTTGCATTTATTATTAGCCGTTAATACGTGAGTACCCACAACCAACCCCCCGAAGAACAGGCTCCGTCCGGAGAAGTTACGTTTTTCACTATTCTTAAAAGTGTTTTTTCATCATTTTTTGGAGTGCAGTCAAATGCCAATCGCAAACGGGATTTTGAAAGCGGCAAGTTTTGGCATTTCTTTTTTGCAGGATTGATATTCGTGATAGGGCTTATGCTGCTCATTTTTGCGGTGGTGAAATATCTCATCGCAACCAGCTAGGCTCCAATTCCAGGCTTTTACGGGGCTTGGATATGAATAAGGCTGACAATAAAGGAGCTGAAGAAAATGATTAAGCGGATGCGAAAAATTCAGCGGGATATTGCTGGGGATGATCAGCCGGAAGAGCTGTAGCAGCCAGGGTGTCAGGCAGGGTGAAATTATCAGGCGATTATGCGGATAAATTTTATTGATTGATGCCGTTGGAATTTACATTGGATCAAATGACGCGCTTAGCGATATAATAAGCGCCAATTTGATACCAAACAGCAACATTTTTGGTTGTAAGGCGATAGCGCTTTGGGTACCATGCCGCGTCTTTGGTGATTGTGGAATAATATCCGCAAGTTAGCCGCGAAAATTCAAAGATTTATACAATTTTACTGAGTGTGTATATGTGCATGCTTATGGTAAAAATACGAAAATTTGTCCTGTGGGTGCCTGTTAGATAGGCGGGACTGAACACTTTTTTATTATTGTTGCTGAGGATTCATAATTTAATGAACAAAATTCAACGCGCGATGAGCGGACTTTTCGGAGTTGCTCTTATGATGGTTAACGGTTTCGCATTTGCGGACTGGGAGCTTAATTTGACTGAAGGGGTCACTGAAATCAGCCGCGATGTCTACGATATGCACATGATGGTATTGTGGATTTGCTTCTGGATTGGTGCAGTGGTCTTTGGTGCCATGATCTACAGCATGGTCAGGCATAGAAAGTCAAAGGGTCACACTCCTGCAACTTTTCATGAAAGCACTTTTGCTGAAATCGTTTGGACAATTATTCCCTTCGCAATTCTTGTGATGATGGCTATTCCAGCGGCGAAAACGCTGATTGCCATGGAAGATACCAGTGACGCGGAAATTACCGTGAAGATCACGGGTCACCAGTGGAAATGGGAATATGAATACATCGATTCCGGCGTTAAATTCATCAGCAATCTGCATGCAGACAGCCGAGAAGCGGCTGCGCCTGATTCTGGTATCGACCCTGCGTCAGTAGATAATTATTTGCTGGAAGTTGACCATCGTATGGTATTACCCGTCGGCAAGAAAATCCGTTTTCTGCTGACAGCAAGTGATGTCATCCATGCTTGGTGGGTTCCGGCTTTTGCCGTCAAGAAAGACGCAATTCCGGGTTTCATCAACGAAATGTGGACCAACATTGATGAAGAAGGCGTTTATCGGGGCCAATGTGCTGAGCTTTGCGGGCGCGATCATGGTTACATGCCGATAGTGGTTGAAGCCACATCAGAGGCCGATTTCAATGCGTGGATCGACGCGAAGCTTGCTGAAGCGGATGCCGAAGCCAATTCTGCTGATCGTGAGTGGGCCATGGACGAGCTCATGGAGCGCGGTGAGAAAGTTTACGGCACATACTGCGTTGCTTGTCATCAGGCAAATGGTGAAGGTATCACCGGCGTATTTCCTGCGCTTAAAGGCAGCCCGTTGGCATTGGGAGATATCGAAAAACATATCGATGTGGTCCTGAACGGTGTTCCGGGTACTGCGATGCAGGCATTTTCGACTCAGCTTAACGACGCGGATATCGCAGCGGTAGTAACCTACGAACGAAATGCCTGGGGTAACGACGTAGGCGATGTTGCCCAACCCGCCGCAGTGAAAACCCTTCGGGTTCAGTAACTCGCTTAACATATAGAAAGATTATTTTTATCCAACTTATTCCGAGATTAAATAGAGGATAACCAGATGAACGCATACGCAACTGACGCACATCACGATTCAGATCATGACCATCATGGCCCGCCACCAGGGCTGATGCGTTGGGTCACCACCACTAACCACAAAGATATCGGTACGCTATATCTGTGGTTCGCCTTAATCATGTTTTTTATCGGTGGCTTGATGGCTCTGGTCATCCGTACCGAGTTATTCCAGCCTGGAATGCAGGTTGTTGATCCGCATTTCTTTAATCAAATGACTACGCTGCATGCGCTGGTGATGATTTTTGGTGTGGTCATGCCCGCGTTCGTTGGTTTGGCTAACTGGATGCTGCCGATGATGGTTGGCGCACCAGACATGGCTTTGCCGCGAATGAACAACTGGAGCTTCTGGATCCTGCCATTCGGTTTTTCCATGATGCTGTCCACTTTATTCATGGAGGGCGGCGGCCCGGCATCAGGCTGGACAATTTATCCTCCTTTGGTTTTACAAACCGGAAACGCATTGCCATTTTTGATTTTCTCCATCCACTTGCTCGGTGTTTCTTCGATCATGGGTGCGATAAATATCGTCGCAACTATCATGAACCTGCGTGCCCCGGGCATGACTTTCATGAAACTGCCGTTGTTCGTCTGGACCTGGTTTATTACGGCCTATTTATTAATTGCAGTTATGCCGGTACTTGCCGGTGCGGTAACCATGCTGCTTACCGACAAATACTTTGGCACCAGCTTTTTTGACGCTGCCGGCGGTGGTGATCCGGTTATGTTCCAGCATATTTTCTGGTTCTTCGGTCATCCCGAAGTGTATATTTTGATATTGCCGTCTTTCGGTATTGTTTCAGAAATTATCCCAACATTCTCTCGCAAGAAATTGTTTGGCTACAGCTCAATGGTTTACGCAACCGCTTCCATTGCATTTCTGTCGTTCATCGTTTGGGCGCACCATATGTTTACTGTGGGTATGCCGCTGACTGGCGAACTGTTCTTTATGTTCTCGACGATGTTGATCGCGGTGCCGACGGGGGTAAAAGTATTTAACTGGGTGTCAACCATGTGGGAAGGCTCGATGACCTTTGAGACCCCCATGTTATTCGCGCTGGGCTTTGTCATCATGTTTACCATCGGTGGGTTTTCCGGCTTGATGCTGGCGATGACACCCATCGATTTCCAATACCATGACACCTATTTTGTTGTAGCGCATTTCCACTATGTACTGGTACCCGGTGCGATCTTCGGTATTATTGCGGGGGTCTATTACTGGTTGCCGAAATGGACCGGTAACATGTATGACGAAAAACTCGGTAAACTGCATTTTTGGACTTCCACCATTTTTGTAAACATTCTGTTCTTCCCGATGCACTTTCTTGGGTTGGCGGGTATGCCGCGAAGAATTCCCGATTACGCTGTCCAGTTTACGGATTTTAACCAGATTGTGACGATTGGAGCGTTTGGCTTCGGCTTCTCACAAATTCTGTTATTGATGCTGGTTGTAAAATGTATCAAAGGTGGTGAAAAAGCGACTCCTCAAGTCTGGGAAGGTGCGGAAGGCTTGGAATGGACCGTAGATTCGCCAGCGCCATACCATACATTCTCACCGCAGCCGATCATTAAGTAATCGTAGGCAGCCGATAGAACAGCCGTATTGGTCGTGGATCGTCGAATAAAAAAAACCGTAATCGTGTTGGCATCGCTGGCAGTGATTCTCTATATCGGCTTTATCTTCATGGCGATGACAGGTAACCTGCAGCCACCAGTCCGGGGCTGATTGGGCGGGTTAAAGTATTCGATGAAGCAGAGATTCAATACACGTCATCTTTTTATCGTTCCCATTGCGATGTTTGGCTTTGGCTATTTGATGGTGCCGATCTACAATGTATTCTGCGATATCACCGGATTAAACGGTAAAACCGGCAGCATCGATCAGCAACAGGTTGAAGCGATTCAGATTGACGAAGATCGGCTGGTTAAAGTTGAATTCATCAGCTCGCTTAATCAGGCAGCACAATGGGACTTTAATCCCACCGTAAAAAGCATGCTGGTCAACCCTGGAAAGCCTTATACAACATCTTATCTGGCGATAAATCAGGAAAGCCGCGATATGGTCGGTCAGGCAGTTCCAAGTGTTGCGCCCTCTAAGGCGGCGAACTATTTTAACAAGATAGAATGTTTTTGTTTTAACCAGCAGGAATTTACTGCGAACGAAGAAAAACGCATGCCACTGACTTTTGTCGTGGATCCCGGGTTACCCGATGACATCAATACGGTTACCCTTTCCTATACCTTTTTTGATGTAAACAGTCGATTAAATTAAAAACTTAGAGGCAAGAAACAATGTCAGAAGTTGCACAAGAGCGTTATTACATACCCGAAGCGGCAAAGTGGCCATTTTTAGGCTCTGTTGCGTTATCCCTGTTGCTTGGTGGATTTGCAGCCCACCTTAACGGAAGCCTGATTGGTCCGGTAGCCTCGGTGGTAGGGTTATGCCTGTTCATCGTCATGCTGTTTGGATGGTTTGGAACTGTAATTCGTGAAAGCGAATCCGGTACCTACCAGAAATGGGAAGACACCTCTTTCCGTATGGGCATGAGCTGGTTCATATTTTCAGAGGTGATGTTTTTTGCGGCATTTTTTGGCGCACTCTACTACGCCCGTGAATTTTCAGTTCCCTGGTTGCTTGGTGAAGGATCAGGTGCTAGTACGCACCAATTCCTGTGGCCGAATTATGCAGAAATTTGGCCCACAAACGGTCCTGAAAATCTTGGAAAAAGTGACTTCCACATGAGTTGGTGGCCACTGCCATTCATTAATACGGTAATCCTGCTGACTTCAGGGTTGACCGTTACCTGGGCGCATCATGCGATTAAAGCCGGCAACCGCAAGCAGATCATCAATGGCCTGTTCTGGACAGTGGCGTTGGGTTTCTTCTTCGTCTTCCTGCAAGTGGTAGAATACAAAGAGGCGTATCACGAAGGTATGAAGCTTACCAGCGGCATATACGGCTCAACCTTCTTTATGCTCACTGGATTTCATGGAATGCACGTAACCCTGGGGGCTGTTATGCTAACCGTGATGTTATTCCGTGCAATGAGAGGTCATTTCACTCCCGAACGCCATTTCGCGTTTGAAGCGGCCGCCTGGTATTGGCATTTCGTCGATGTTGTATGGCTTGGCTTATTTATATTCGTTTATATCTTATAGCGCGAACGCTGCCACAAAAAGTAAAAGCGCTGCAACTCAGCGCTTTTTTTGGCCGCGCGATGGTGCTTCAATTCGCCGTGATCTGTAGCGTTATTGGCCGAAGCCGTGAGGCGTTACCCAGCCCAATTTCGTGCCGACCAACAACAGAATCATGATAAAAAGAGATAGTCCGACGCGGACGAAAAGCGATTTCACAATTCTGCTTGAAGAACCAGGATCTTTAACCAGATAATAGAATGCGGTAAACAAACTAATCACCACAAATAACAGCAAAACGATGAGGATGAATTTAAATAGCATGAGCCTGAACTAGCAATCGAGTACAATCTATATGACCACGAATTCGAGTAAAAAACCAGCAAAAACCGTTTTCAAACTATTGTATTTTGTCGGCCTGGGATTACTGATTTATCTGGGAAGTTGGCAATTGTCCAGAGGGCTGGAAAAGGCCAATCTGGATAAGGTTATCGGGGTTCGAGCCAATCAGCTGGAATTGCAGGTTAAACCTGAAAACTGGGAAAAATTAAAATATCAGATTGCTCGGCTAAAAGGTAACTGGATCAGCGGGAAGTTTTTTCTACTGGATAATCGAATTCACAAAGGGGTAGCTGGATACGAAGTTCTGGTCCCGTTTCAGTTTAAAGATTCAGAGACGACATTGCTGGTTAATCGGGGTTGGATTGCTCGAACTGACACCGGCAAAACCAAAATCGACCCCGCCATTGAATGGTTAACGGTTAGTGGTCAGATTTATCAACCATCAAAAGGTTTTACGCTCGGGTCTGCCTATACCGATTCTTGCCGTTGGCCTGTCGTAATTCAGTACATCGACCCGCCAGTTTTATCTGAGGCATTGGCTATTCGGCTTGAGCCAGTGGTGTTGGTACAAACCGAAGCGGAAACACCTTTCATTCGTAAATGGAAACCATATGTAATTAACCCGCAACGCCATTATGGCTACGCTGCACAATGGTGGGGGCTGGCTTTAGTGATGTTGGTGTTCGGTATTATCTGGAGCCGGAAAAAGCAAAGCTAATTCACTGCTTTTTGTCCACCGAAGCGGTGTGCAAACTATCCTTGACTGAAGTCTGATTCCACACTTTCGTTACTCTGCGTATAATCTGTTTAATATGAACTGATTGCTGTACAGAAGCCGAAGAAAAGAATATTCACATCCCGCCCTCTGGTAAAATTAGGCCATACGATCGCTATACATCACTCGTTTGACAGCAAATATGAACCCTGATCAGTCGCAAACTAACGTTGCCCAATCCAGACTAAAGTTACTTTTTGTGATATTTTTATTTCTTGGCCCGTTGTTTGCTGCGTTTATCTGGTATTACGGCTTCGGTGCCATTCTGGCACCTAAGGGTGAATCTAACAATGCTCCGTTAATCACTCCGGCGGTCGCGTTGGAGCGGTTTTCCAATCCACAATTTGAAGGTGATGAGATTGGCAATGATGAGCTGAATAAATTCTGGACAATTGTCCACCTGTTGCCGACATCCTGTACGGAAGACTGCAAACTTGCGCTCTATAATACTCGTCAAACGCGAATTGCAGTTGGTAAGGATTCGCACAGAATTGCGAGAATCCTGGTGACAGACAATGCCGAATTTGCCGAGCAGCTAAAGCTCAATCACGCTGATGCAAAAGTGGTATACACAAGCGATAACGGGTTGGAGAAGCAGTTGCTGGCGCTCAAGATCATCAATTCTGCTGGACAGAACGATGCTGTGTTAATAGACCCGTTGGGTAATGCGATGATGATTTTGCCGCTTGATCTCGACCCTAAACTGTTACTTAAAGACCTGAAAAAGTTATTAAAACTATCCAGAATCGGATAGAATCAGGGGTACCTAGCCTTGATCACGTTCTAAACTCTACTTGAGGGAGTTGTGGATGCAGCCTGTTCAGCGTACGTTGTACCAACGGTTACTTGCAGTGTTATGCCTGACGGTACTGGGCGGTTGTGCCTCATTGCCTTCACCGACTGAGGAGGTTCAACGACAGGCTGAGATCGAGCAGTTTTTCCAAAAGTGGCAAGGCACAGAGTATGGATACGGTGGGACAACTCAAAATGCAGTAGACTGTTCTGCGCTAATGGTCCATGCCTATCGCGATTTATACGCCATCCGGTTACCCAGAACCACCGAGCAGCAGGCTGATCTCGGTAACCGTATTCGACAGAAAAACCTGAAAGCCGGTGATTTGATCTTTTTTAAAACCGGCTTTCGAACCCGTCACGTCGGAATATACGTTGGCAATGGATATTTTGTTCATTCCTCGCAATCGAAAGGAGTGATGAAATCAACGTTGTATTCCAGCTACTGGGCGGAACATTACTGGAAAGCGAAACGACTGGTTTCTTATTGATCCAGCGGGGAATTTAAGCGGGTTTTTTACCGCACAACCAGGCACGTTAAATAAATCTACCAGATCAAACAGAATGGGGGGGCTGCTGAAGGGGGGTAATGATCTGGCAGAAGAACAAGTTTTCGCTTGCCCTGGATTAAGAGTAGAATAGCGCACTAGTGCAAATCAAATATTTTAGACAAGCGGTACTTTTTTCGAATGCGCTGTAGATTTTCGATAAAATCCAGTGTTTTCAACGCCTGAAGACGAAAAGTCGCCAACCTTTCAGCCATTTATGAAGAATAAAAACGACAGTAAGAACGTGGAAAATGACCCTCCCCAAAGCAAGCTTTGGGGAGGGAGATTCAATGTTCCAACCGATGAGCTTATGGAAAAATTTTCCCAATCGGTTAGCTTTGATCATCGACTCTATCGACAGGATATCGCGGCTTCTCTGGCCCATGTCGGCATGCTGGCGCAGCAAAATATCATCACAGGTGTGGAGTTGGAAGATATAGAGCGTGGTTTGTTGGAAATACAGCATGAAATCGAGAGAGGCGAATTCGTTTGGTCGGAATCGCTTGAAGATGTACACATGAACATCGAGGCCGCACTCACCGAGAAAATTGGCGATGCCGGTAAAAAACTTCATACCGCGCGCTCCCGTAACGACCAAATCGCCACAGACGTGCGGTTATATGCAAGAGCGCAAGTCGATCGCCTGAGTGATCTGCTGGGTTCCGTTCAATCGGCTTTGATCGTTCTCGCGAATGCTGAATCAGCAACACTGATGCCCGGTTTTACGCACATGCAATCTGCGCAGCCGGTTACGTTTGGCCATCACATACTCGCCTGGAATGAAATGTTTCAGCGAGACTATGAACGATTAATGGATTGCCGAAAACGGATTAACATCTGCCCCCTGGGTAGTGCCGCGTTGGCAGGAACCAGTTATCCCATTGACCGCTACATGACAGCAAAACAGCTCGGTTTTGATTCGGTGTCAAATAACTCCATGGATTCGGTATCTGACCGGGATTTTTTGATTGAGTTGTGTTCAGCGGCAAGTCTGATGATGATGCATTTCTCCAGGGTTGCAGAAGAACTGGTTTTATGGTCATCGCCAGCTTTTGATTTTGTTGATATTGGCGATGCGTTTTGTACCGGATCCAGCATTATGCCGCAAAAGAAAAACCCCGATGTCGCAGAGTTGACCCGAGGAAAAAGCGGTCGAGTGGTTGGTAATCTGATGGCTTTGCTGACCCTCATGAAGGGACAGCCGTTGAGTTATAACCGCGATAATCAGGAAGATAAAGAACCCTTGTTTGATACTGTGGACACAGCGGCCATTACGCTTCAGGTTTTTGCTGCCATGATTCCGTCGATCACCGTAAAACGAGAGCATATGCGAGAGGCTGCAGCAAGCGGTTTTTCAACGGCGACGGACCTCGCCGACTATCTGGTTCGAAAAGGCATGCCATTTCGAGACGCCCATGAAGTCGTTGGGAAAATTGTAGCTTTCGCCGTAGAGCAGAAATCCATGCTGCCGGAAATCTCGCTTGAAGATCTAAGATCCTTTTCCGGAATGATCGAAAACGATGTTTTTAAAATACTCGACGTCGAAGGTTCGGTTGCGTCACGGGACCATATTGGCGGCACTGCCCCTAAGCAGGTAGAAACCGCCGTTCAAAACGCACGTAAATTACTCGATGCACGGCAACAGCATCCGGTATAGAATCAGCCTATACGAGATAATCAATTCAACGCTATGAATAAAATACTTTCTTTAATACTGATCAGCCTGTTTATGCTGTCTGCCTGTGGACAGAGCGGTTCGCTTTATATTCCGGGAACACCGGCAGATGAAGCATCCGAGGCGGTTGAAACTGAAGTCGCAGAAGAAGAGGAAGCAACGGAATCTTCTGCGACAACTACCGAATAAAATCGTACTGTAACCTTCATCAGGGTCACTCTGTCTTGGTTTCCGAGCGCTAATCGGATATGGTTTAAACCATGGATCACTTTCAATTTAAAGACGCTCGCCTGCATTGCGAGGAAGTCGCTTTATCGACTATCGCTGACGAGATTGGTACTCCCTGCTTTGTCTATTCGTGTGCAACGCTCGAACGACACTGGCATGCGTTTAACAACGCTTTTGGGGACTATCCTCACCATATTTGTTATGCAGTAAAGGCAAATGGGAATCTGGCGATTTTAAGCTTGCTCGCAAAGCTGGGATCCGGTTTTGACATCGTCTCCGGCGGTGAGTTGAAAAGAGTTATAGCGGCTGGCGGAGATCCGGCAAAAACAGTCTTTTCCGGTGTTTGCAAACAGGATTGGGAAATTCGCGATGCGTTGAATGCCGGTATCGACTGTTTCAATATCGAGTCCAAAGGTGAGCTTGAACAAATCAGTGCAATCGCCGGATCGATGAAAAAAATTGCCAGCATTGCAGTGCGAATTAACCCCGAAGTAGATGCAAAAACCCATCCCTATATTTCCACCGGCTTGCGTAGTAACAAATTTGGTCTCGAACCCGCGGCGGCGATGCAAACATACGAAAAAGCCCAGGCTGATCCCAACATTCATATACAGGGTGTGGCCTGCCATATTGGTTCACAATTAACTGACCTTGCGCCGTATCGTGATGCATTACAGAAAATGCTCGACTTCATTGATTCTTTGGAAGCCAAAGGAATCGAAATTGAGCAAATCGACTTTGGTGGTGGATTGGGGGTGCGTTACAGCGACGAAGAGCCACCTAGCCCGGATCAATACTGGACTGTGCTTTCTGATCTGTTGTCTTCACGAAATAAAATCATTCCGGTCGCCATAGAGCCGGGTCGCGCGATCGTTGCCAATGCAGGGGCTTTACTGACTACGGTATATAGTCTGAAACATAACGAAGATGCCAGCTTCTGTATTGTCGACGCCGGGATGAATGATTTGATTCGACCCGCCTTGTATCAGGCCTATCAGGAAATCGTGGAAGTCGAACCCACTGGCGACGCTGAAGAAATCGTTTGCGATGTTGTTGGTCCGGTTTGCGAAAGCGGCGATTTTCTCGGCAAGCAAAGGACGCTCAAGGTCGCGGCCGGCGACCGACTTGCAGTCAGAACCTCCGGGGCATACGCATCAGCCATGAGCTCCAACTATAATGGTCGTGCGCGCGCCGCCGAGATTATGGTGGATGGAGATCAATTCCATATTGTTCGACAACGCGAGACTTTGGAATCGTTGTACGATGGGGAGTCAGTTTTACCCTAGACTCGAAGCGCTGCTGCTGACGGTTCGCGCCAGTTTATTGATTTACAACCCCATTGGGCACATGTCCCGTCGGCACGTGTTGCCGTGCGGAATCGCAATGCCCCTTTTGATCGTCGAAAAAAATGTCAGCACCAAATGTTTTCAGAAACTGACCCTTGTCCATACCGCCGAGAAAATAGCTTTCATCGATTCGAATGTCCCAGGCACGCAGGGTTTTGATGACGCGTTCGTGGGCGGGGGCGCTTCTGGCGGTGATCAATGCGGTACGAATTGGGGAATCTGCGTTGTTATCCCATTTGGTTTGTTGAATTCGGTGTAGTGCGGCAAGAATCTTTTTGAACGGGCCGCCGGGCAAGGGATCATTTGCAGCCTGTTTTTCATTTTCAGTAAACGCCTCGAGCCCTTCCTGTTGAAATACCATTTCTGCTTCATCAGAAAACAAAACTGCGTCACCATCAAATGCGATTTTCAATTGATCCGCTGAGCTGTTGCCGGTTTGGGACGGCAATATGGTGGCAGCTGCGTGACCTGCGGCGAGAGCCTGATTAACGTCGGCAGGGTCGGCGGAAAGAAACAGATCTGCTTCAAATGCATCGAGGTACTCGTATGGTGACTGACCGCCGGTAAATGCCGCACGAGAAATATCAAGTCCGTAGTATTCGATAGAATTAAATACGCGAAGACCGGTATCTGCACTATTGCGTGAAATTAATACAATCTCAACATGCTGTGCCTCAATATCGGTTTTATCCTGATTCAAATCGAGAAACTTTTTCACCATATTGAAAGCCACACCAGGGCTTAAAGTTTCTGTTTCGTGATTGATCTGGTATTGGCAGTAAGCATCGATTCCCTGTTCTGTATAGACTGCATGGCTGTCTGACATATCAAACAATGCTCTGGACGAGATTGCGATAACCAGGGTGTTTTCGAACGAAGTGGGCATTGCTCTAGACAGTCATCATAATTTTACGTATGGCTTCGATTACCGCAGCGCTTGAGGGCCGGACATCATGCCATATTTCAAATGATAAAGCGGCCTGTTCAACGAGCATACCGAGACCATCAAAAGCACCGGCTGATCCCACTGAAAGCGCCCAACTCATGAAGATTGTGGGTTGATCACCATACATCATGTCATAGACGGTGGTATGCTCAGCGATGCATTGCGGACGAATTCCCGGAAGACTATTATCGAGGCTGGCAGCCGTTCCGTTGATAATCAGGTCATAGGATTTAGCCGGCTCATGCTGCAGATGTTCAGCGGTTACGCTGTTACCATACTGATCCGCTAGAGCTTGAGCCTTGCTCAAGGTTCGGTTGCACACCGTAATGGCGAGTGGTTTTTGATCCAGCAGCGGACCCAGCACGCCGCGTACCGCACCACCGGCACCAATGATGAGGATATTTTTGTCGGCCAGTGAAAATCCAATATTATTTTGCAGATCGTTAACCCATCCCATGCCATCGGTATTGTCCCCATGAACTGAACCATCGGGGTTAATCTTCAACGTATTAACCGCCTCCGCCGTGTTGGCGCGCTGACTGCAGGTATTCGCTGTCATCTGGCACAGTTTCCACGCTTCAACTTTGTAGGGCACTGTAATATTCAAGCCAGCACCGCCGTGTGCATTAAAATGGCTGACCGCCTGTTCGAAGCCGCCAGTATCAACCTGGATGCGGTCGTAATCCATCCGTACACCACATTGTTGTGCGAACAGAGTGTGAATTTGCGGTGATTTACTGTGCTTCACCGGGTTGCCCATTACTGCAAAATGTGTGGGCCTGGCTTTAAAGTCGAATAAATCTGTCAATGCTGTCTGTTTGATTTCAATTGTCCAATTACGCGCCTGGTTTTGTTTCATCCAGGAGAAATAAAAATGTTGGCGCATTCGTTTCCATATATATGGTGCCACTTGCTACATTACTCAATCCCAGCGAACTTAATGGAGAAAACGCAACCCCCGGATCACATTGGTATTTGCAATCACCGGTTAAACGAATGTTCGCAGGTTCCAGTACCGCCAGACTAAATTCCCCAGCATGGCTTCGGCACCATTTTCCAGCACTGTATCCCACAACGGAATCGTCAAACCGGACGATTCCATTTCCCGCCCGAATTGACAGAAATCGACTCACCTCGCCAAAATTAAACCATTCGTGATCACGGCGGCCGCCGAGAAACCCAAAGAGATTGAGTACGCAGAATTCAACCGGAATTTCACTCAAAACAAAAGCCAGATCCGACAGCTCCTTATGCGGATTAAGTTTAATATCCATCTGAGCTTTCGCAGAGTCGCCGTCCCCGACGACGATACCGTTTTGCCCGATTCTGAAATCTGCACCACCATCCACATAAAGCAAGGGCTCAGCAAAATCATTTCTGCGGTAGTCTGTTGGCAGCATCGGCCCCACCAGGGTGATTTCCTGGCCGGCGTCAAACGGTGACAGGTATTGGGCAATATTCATTTAAGGGCAAGTAAAAATAATTACGGGTTATTCATAGCGGTATGATGGCTTTATCCTACATTCTCATCTGCGGGTGTTGAATTATTTCCATGAGACTTTTGCATAATCTACAAAACACTCGGCGCAACTCACAAACAACGTAATTTTTTATAAATTTGCCTCATTTTTTCGCCCATGTTCTCTCAATCATCAATACGACACTAAAAAAGCCTCTATTTCGGCACTTTTAACCGCTTTTAGTGGGTTTTAATCTGTTTTATTGCCCATTTAGGCGCAACTCTCCTTTAAACGTTGCAGTTCTTTGAAAATATTCATCCCAGTTTTAAGGTTATGGCTCATGGCAATCAGATGTGCACGGGTTTTGTTTCTGGCTAACCCCATGTATCTTGCCTTGCCTAATCCGTGATGCAGTTTGAGCAAACCAAAGGTGCGTTCAACCACATAGCGGACACTGGAGTACATTTTATTCTGTGCTTTTTGTTGCGCCGTTAATGGTGTGTTGCGATAAGCCCGGTGCAGGATTCTATTGTTTGTCTTACCCAGTTTACGGTCATTGTCTTTGTTGGCATAAGCACTGTCTGCGTAAACTTGTCCACGCCTATCGCCTAACAGATGGTCAAACTCCCCAAAATCATGCAATGAATCAGGCACATTGCCAGGCGTATAGGTCATTTTCTTGATAGCCATCTTCATCAGTATTGGCGTGCAACTTAAATCCGTAGGTGCTTTTACGCTTACCGTCTGCCGCCGTTTTCACGTTCCAGGCCGCTTCCGGGTCTTGGGTATTGTCGCCTTGTTGGTTCTTTTTAGGTGGATTTATGCAAAGGTCTCTTTGCACACTAATCCTATCAGAAATAACCGCCTGAATCATAACCTGCCCAGGTTCAATACCGATGAAACAAATCGGGTGCCTGCATGAGGTTCTGATACGGGCGATTTTATTTCCCCGACTTTCTTCTATTGTCTTCTCTGCATAGCATTTGGCAATTTTCTTCTATAGTTTTTCCTCCTTCGTGCCACGGTGTTATGTGGTCAGCCTCCATTTCTGAAATGTCAAAATGCTTTTTACAAGCCACACAAATTCCTTTTTGCTTTTCATATACTTTCTGTCTTTGGGCATCAGAAAATGCACGAATGGAAAGATATTTTTCATCGCGCGTTAGGATATATGGATAAATACCGTTCTTTTTTATCACATCATCATCGAGTATCAGTCTGGCAGTTTCTGCTTCAATTTTTTTCGTATCGCATATTTCATCTTTATATTCATTATAAAGCACACCCCAATCCACGCCTTTCATAAATTTTACTCTTTTTACTGTAAAGGTGCCCTCAACCCATGTAATCACAGATTGAAAATATATCCATAAAGCATTCGCGTTTTGATCATGCTGATGTTTCGACATATAATCTTCTATCTTGCCTTTAGAAATCCACTTAATAGCGGTTTCTAAATATTCTTGTCTTATTGGTGAACCCTTTATATAGTCACTCCCAATTCCATAAGCAGCGCAGCCATTTCTACTAAAATAACGCTTAGCATCTGAAACCCAAGAGCCTGAATAAACTGCATTTCTCAATTCTTGATTTGTTAGTTTTTCTCCAGCAATGTTAATTATTTTAAACCAATCCAGTTTTTCTTTATCTGTCCCATCACAAAAATACACCATCAATTTATAATTCAAAATCTGGTCTTTTTCGTTTTTTTGCAGATTATGAAAAGCCAGTCCATTTATTGAAAAATCTCCCTCTACATACTGACAAACTGATATTGTTCTTTGTTGTCCGTCGATGATCTCAAAATCTCCATATTCTCTAACTGCCCAATACATTACATTGAGAGGGAAGCCTTTTTTTATCGTATCGATGGCGGCATTTCGTTGTTTATCCTTGTAGATAAACTCTCGTTGATAGGGTGGACGAATATCCAATCTGCCACCAAAACCTATAACTCCGTTTTCTTCATTATCTTCAAAGTCGTTGGTTAACTCACGAACCGTTATTTCTTTGAGTTCTATTTTCATAGCTTTTTGTTTCTAATTAAAATTCTTTTATATAGTCCTTTCCCATTAACAACAGGGGCATCGTATCTAGCATGTGGTAATTTAATCTGTTCCAACATTCCGTCTCCACCCCTATCTGTGGTCCATATTATCTCAAATTGTTTGGGGTTGTATTTGTCCATAAAAGTAATAGGCACGCCCATCACCCCTTCATAATCCATCGGTATATCTTTTGTTTTATTTACGTTTATAGCATCATAATTATCATATTTTGGATATTCATCGGGAACATACTTTTTGTAAAGCATTAAATCTTCGTGACGTTTTGAAATGTCAAGATTTGTAAACCAAACAACATTCCGAAACTTTACAAGACCTGTTTCTTCGTTATATACGCCTTTTGTAAATTTTTTTGGATGAGATGTTTGAAAATAAGCATTTCCTCCTTTAAATCCATAACCTATCCAAAGTCTGTTTTCTTTTATAAACTTGAATATTTCCTTATAGGTAATGGTATTTAAACTACCAATTATTATGAATTTTTTGTCATACTCAATCAGTTGATCGACATATTCTCTGAACAAAGAAAAAGGCGGATTGGTTACCACAATGTCGGCTTGTTTTAACAGTTCTATACTCTCTTCGCTTCTAAAATCACCATCGCCTTTTAAAGGAACTATGCCAATTTCCTCTGGGTCTGGGACGTGATTTCTATTCTTGTCACCATCGTATTCAAGGTAAATCGCCTGTTCGCAGTCATGTTGGCTAAACAAATCTCTATTTTGGTTTTTATAGCAGGTTGTAATTAATTTTCTAAGCCCTAACTTTTCAAAATTGTATGAAAAATAATGAAAGAAGTTGCTTATTCTTGGATCATCGCAATTACAATAAACAATTTTGTCTTTAAAGTGCTTTGTGTAATGTTTTAGCTCTCTTTCAATGTCGGAAAGCTGAGTATAAAACTCATCCTTTTTTGAGTTTTTTGCCTTATGTAAATTACTATTGAGCGAGGCTGAAGCCATTACTTTATCAGTTCCTTATTAAGTCAGGTTGTCAATCTCAACAGGTAAGGCTATTTCCTGTTGTGCTCGCTCCCAGGATTGTGCGCAGTTCTGCGCATGGCGAACCAGCTTTTGACCTGCATCGGTTAACTCAACCGCGGCACGTTTTCGTATATATAGTTGGTGATTGAGGCGCTGCTTGAGATGTTTCATTCGTGTACTGATAGCCGATTGGGTGATATGCAAGCGCTCCGCCGCTTCCTGAAAACTTCCCGCCGAAGCGATCTCCAAAAAGGCGCGCATGTCATCAATATAACAATGCAATAATATTCATTATACTTGATTAAGATACTCGAGTTACAATCTCGTCCACATTTTTGAATCGTATTTGTCAGGGTATGAAAATAGCGTTTATCGGCATCGGCATTATGGGAAACCCGATGTGTGCCAATCTGCAGAACAGTGGTGAGCACGAAGTCATTGCTTTTGATGTTGATCGCGAGAAACTGGAAAATCTTCGAGCAGTTGGTGAAGCCGTTGCCGGCGTCGATCTGGTTATGACCTCGTTACCTGGGCCGAAACAAGTAGCGGATGTTGCGTTTTCACCCAATGGAATTTTTCATAACATTGACATCGGCGGAAGTTACCGATGCTGAAGGCGTTGCTCACGTTTGCCCCGGTGGAGGGGCTGTTTTTGGTGATAAGGAGTGGAGTCCGTACTCCGGGTTGCCAGTATAATCCCCTGAATATCGTTGATGAATATGAGTAACCTTAACAATCCACTGCCGGCAGTAGGCAAATTCCACGATGACCCGGATCAATCGTATACCCTGCCCGGGGTGTATTACTTTGACGAGGCTGTATATCAGTCGGAACTGCAAAATATTTTTTGTAGTAGTTGGCAGTATGTGTGCCATGTAAGCAAGCTCGCACAACCAGGTGCCTATGCAGTACAGGATATTGGCGATCAGAGTGTTGTCGTCGTACGTGACCAGAAAGGCAAAATCAATGCTCACCACAATGTATGCCGTCACCGTGCGCACAGATTACTGGAAGGGTCGGGGCAGACGGGGTCCGTGGTTGTCTGTCCATATCACAACTGGACGTATGCGCTGTCAGGCGAACTCAAATTTGCCCGACATAGTGAGGAAGTCGCAAACTTTGACAGATCCGAGTTTTGTCTAAAATCGGTGAGGGTGGAAGTTTTCTGTGGTTTCGTTTTCGTCAATCTGAACGATGCGGCAGAACCGCTGATTGATGGTCTTGAAGCGCTGGAATGGGAGATTCGGGAGTTAAGCCCACAGCTGGACGATCTGAAATTTTCATCGCTTCGGGAAATCCGCATTGCCGCAAACTGGAAAAATTCAGTGGAAAACTATTCCGAGTGCTATCACTGTCCAAACCAGCACCCGGGACTGGCAACGGGCTCTCTGGATATGGCATCATATCAAATTACCATACATGAAAAATTCCACAGCCACTCGAGTCTGGATGTTGGCGACAATACGGCGTATGCAAGAGAAGATGTCGTTGCCGATGGTGAGCGCGCTTTCGGTAGCTGGTTAATATGGCCAAACTTTGTTCTCGAGGTTTATCCCGGCGGATACATGAATGTGTTTCACCATTTACCCGAAGGGCCTGAGAAAACCGTACAGATTTGTGAGTGGTACTTTCCTTCAGAAACGCCAACCCCGGAACAGCAGGAAGCGATCGAATTCGTTGACGCAGTGCGGGATGAGGACATTCCGCTTTGTGAAACCGTTCAAAAAGGGTTGCACAGCCAGGGATACGATCAGGGTCGATTCATCGCCAACCAGAATCGAAGCTACTTTAGTGAACATGCGGTTCACGATTTCCAGAAAAAAGTGCTTATCGCTTTGGATATGTGGAAGTAGTTTCAAAATGTTCCGACATCTCGTCAGACAGCGGACAACAACCCGTTTCTTCACGACGGCACTACCTACGGGAAAGACCTCGCTGACGCGACAAAAAACAGATGAGCGAACTTGGCGTAGTCGAGTCGATGTACGAAGCAATTGTTTCTGGGCAGGATGAGTATTCTGAAATTGTCGGAAAAATGCAGTCCGCTGAGATTTAGCAGAAAGCCGCTAACTTTTCTCTTATCGGTTCCAGATCACGGGCAGGTTCACCCGGTCGGCCGCGCATTGCCTCGATACGTTTTGGGTCAAGAACATAATTTTCTGCAATTGAGTTGGCGGCTGCAATTGCGGCATCGGGATCATTGCAAATTAGCGCCATATCACAACCGGCATCGAGCGCAAGCTCGCATCGCCGAAGCGGAGAACCAACGCCGACCGCACCTTTCATGGTTAAATCGTCGCTAAATATCACCCCTTCAAACCCCAAGGTTTCTCTGAGTAACGAGCGGAGCCAAAATGAAGAGTAGGTTGGTAATGATGAGTCTATTTCGGGGAAGGATATATGCGCAGTCATTACCCCGCCAAGGCGATGAGCCAGTTTTTCAAAAGGAACCAAATCGCAGCTTTGTAAATCAGATAATGGGCGATGGTCGACCGGTAGGCCGGTGTGTGAATCTGCTACCACGCCGCCGTGCCCGGGAAAGTGTTTACCTGTGGCGGACATACCTGCGCGATTCATACCATCGACAAAAGCACCCGCAAGTTCGGTTATCGCGTAAGGGTTATGATGAAATCCGCGATCACCAATAACCTGGCTATTCAGGTCAACACAATCCAGTACGGGAGCAAAGCTGAAATCTATTCCAGTTGCCGCCACCTCTGACGCCATTACCATTCCTGCACTCTCGCATAGCGCAGTCGCCCGCTTTGGATCATCGTCAAAAATACTGCTGAAACTGTACATTGCCGGTAGATTGAAAAAGCCTTCCCTGAAACGTTGTACGCGTCCCCCTTCCTGATCCACAGCGATGAGCAGCGAAGGGTTACGCAGTGACTTTATCTCTGTAACAAGCGCCATTAGTTGGTTTTTGGATTCATAATTTCGACTGAATAAAATCACTGCTCCCACAGCGGCTTGATTCAGCAAGGCAATATCCTGTTGCGCCAATGAGGTGCCAACGACATCGATCATTAGTGGCCCAAGCGGTATATTCAGTGTTTTTCTAGGCATGGATTAATACGGGTGTTCCCACCGAGACCCGGTTAAAAATTTGGAGTAGCTCAGCATTTCGCATACGAATGCAGCCGTGCGAACCGGGAGCGCCCATTTCAACTTCATCGGGTGTTCCGTGAATATATACATAACGGCGCATGGTGTCGACATTTCCCAGACGATTGAATCCCGGCTCACAGCCACTGAGCCATAAAATTCTCGTCAAAATCCAGTCACGACCAGGTTGTTGGTCACGCATACCGGTCTCATAAACTTCACCGCTCGAACGTCTTCCCCGAAACACGGTATTAACGGCTTCTCCGTCACCAATTTTTGCACGAATAATGTGCTTACCCATTGGTGTGCAGCCGCTGTCGTTTTCCTGTCCGGGGCCGTTTGCCGCGGTTGAGACCAGATACCGGTAAAGCCTGTTACCATCGCCTGAAAGCAAGCTAAGCGATTGTGCTGAAATATCAATCCGGATTGAAAGCATGATCAGGACGACAGCGCCTTCAACAGCTGTTTGCAGCTGTCCTCGATCATATCCAGAACATCCTCAAAACCGTGATGACCCCCATAGTAAGGGTCGGGGACTTCTCGTTCGTCATATTGGCTGGAAAATTCCAGCAACAGTTTAATTTTTTGTGACTGTTCCAGCGTTGCCATGTTTGTAAGGTGATTCAGATTGTTGTCATCCATGGCAATAATCAGGTCAAACTCTTCGAAATCAGTTTTGGTAAATTGACGTGCCCTGAGTGTGGACAGGTCTATACCGCTGGATTTAGCAGCCTGTTGCGCGCGCCTATCGGGCGGGGAGCCGACATGCCAGCCACCAGTACCTGCTGAATCAATTTCAAACTGATCGCTCAGTCCGCAGTCTTCCACAATACGTCGGAAAACACCTTCAGCGCTTGGTGATCGACAAATGTTTCCCATACAGACAAATAAAATACGATGTTGTTTCATGGGTTATTTTCTGGCAACTTTTATTACCGTCGGCTCGCCGTGTATTTGCCGAATAATGGTGGCGAGATTGTCGCGATTGGCGACTTCGATAACAAAGATCATTACCGAAGAAGACTGGTGGAATTGATCAACGCTGACATTGTTTATATTGGAGTTGTGCTCGGCGATAATATTACTTACCGTCGCCAATGCCCCGGGTTCATTGTGGGTTTCAACCTCGAGTTCAACCTGAAATTGCCCGCTAATGGTTTCTGACCAGATGAGATGAAAATAATTATCGGGGTGGCGCAGGATATTTTTACTGTTAACGCAATTTGAACGATGTATGACGAGCCCGCGGCCACTGGTTGCAGTGCCGATGATTTTATCTCCTGGGATAGGGTGACAGCAGTTGGCGTAATTAACCAATAATCGTTCGGTGCCTTCAATCGTCAGCGTGGAACGTTTGTTATCTGGCGGGTCTGTCTTGGTAGACGATTCGGCGATCATCTGTTTGGCGACCAGAATAGGGAGGCGTTTGCCAAACCCGATATCGATTAACAACTGCTCCCAATCCTTCAGCTCAAGATGCTTGAGTAGATTGACTTTATGTTCACTCGGAATGCGCATTCTGCGGTAACCTTGATTGCTTAGCGCTGTTCGCAGTAGCTTTCCACCCAGTTTCAGAGACTCCTTCTCTTTTTGTTGGTTGAGGAAATGTCGAATAGATGCACGAGCTTTCGCGGTAACTGCGTAGTCGAGCCATGATGGAATCGGTCGAGCTTTGCGAGATGTTTTGATCTCTACATGATCACCGTTGCTGGGTTTTTCATGCAAAGGAACAATGACATCATTGATAGATGCCCCGATACACCGATCACCAACATCAGAATGCACTGCATAAGCAAAATCGAGCGCAGTCGAACCCCTGGGCAAGCGCTTGATATCGCCCTTTGGAGTGAAGACATACACTTCATCTGGAAACAGGTCGGCCTTTAAGTGTTCCAGATACTCACCCGAATCCGCCGACATGTGTTGTGCTTCGAGAAAACTGTCTAACCATTGTTGAGCGAGCTGTTGCGGTGCGTGTTCACCCGTTGTATCGGTTTTGTAAAGCCAATGCGACGCGACACCTTTTTCCGCGGTACGATGCATGGACTGACTTCTGATTTGCACTTCTACGGCTTGTCCGAATGGCCCTACCACAACAGTGTGCAACGATTGGTAACCGTTAATTTTGGGAATCGCAATGTAATCTTTAAAACTTTCCGGTCTGGGCTTGTACAGTTGGTGAATGATACCCAGTGCCTGGTAGCAATCCGGTCGCCTTTCGGTAATCACACGAATGGCATTAATATCCTTCACATCTTTTAACCTCAGTTTCTTGCGCTGCATCTTGTGATAAATGTTAAACACATTTTTCTCGCGACCGTAGACTTCGCCGATCAAGCCATTGGCTTTTAGTTTTTCGCGGATCTTCTCACAGACTTCGGGAACGACAGGCTTTCTGCCCCGTTTCGATGTCTTAATGCGTTTCTCTATGGCATCATATCGTCTTGGGTATAGGTTTAATAAACCCAGATCCTCAAGGCTCTGCGCCAATTCCCGCATCCCCAATCGGTTTGCCATGGGTGCGTAGATCTCGAGTGTTTGTCGAGCAATGCGACGTTTTCTGTCCTTATCAAGCGACTCCAGGGTGTGCATATTATGCAGCCGGTCTGCGAGTTTGATGATGACGACCCTGATATCCTTGGCCATCGCCATGAACATTTTTCGAAACGATGCGGCTTCGGCGTGTTCACGAGACTGGATCTCAAGTTGACTGACTTTACTAACGCCGTCAACCAGGCTGGCAATATCCTGGCCGAATATTTCGGCGAGTTGCTCGAGTGAAGTATCAGTGTCTTCTACGACATCATGGAGAATCGCGGCGATGATTGTGCGACTGTCCATACGCATCTCGCCAAGCAGCCGCGCCACGGCGATAGGGTGATAAATATAATCTTCGCCGCTTTTTCGTTTTTGTCCCTTATGTGCTTCTGCGCTGTAGATGGTGGCGTTATAAACATCAAATATCGCACCTTCATCAAGATAGCTTTCTAGCGTCCCGCCCAGTTCACTGACCAGGGTATCATTGTCTGGAATCGCAGAATCATTCTGCGGCTCCAGAAGATCACTCAGGTTTTTCTTCCACCTCTGAGTCAGCGCCAGTTTGGTTGCCATCAGAGCCCTCGAGCATTGCTAATCGGATTGCTTCCTCTACTGCAGCATCATCCATTTCAATCATTCCGCCGTCGTCATCAAATTCCAGTCCTGGCAGGGAAACTTCCTCTTCCAGAATAGATGGGCCAATCAGTCCTTCGGCAATTTCTCGCAGAGCGATAACCGTTGGCTTGTCATTGTCTGAGTTGACCAGCGGTTCAGCCCCCAGAATGAGCTGTCGTGCGCGTTTGGTTGCGACCAGTACCAGTTGAAAACGGTTGTCGACATGATCAAGACAGTCTGTAACAGTTATTCGTGCCATTTGTAAAACCTCGTAAAAATTAAAATATCAGTGTTCCAGGGATCCGCGATTACGCAGGATATCATCGAGCTGATTCGCAGTATCGTCAAAATTATCATTGGTAATGATGATGTCAAATTCATCTTTGTGACTCATTTGATCTTCTGCATCACGCATACGCCGGGCGATAACCTGATCACTATCCTGGCGTCGTTCACGTAATCGTCTTTCCAGCGCTTCCATGGACGGCGGCATTACAAATACCGATATCGCCTCGGCAAACTTTTTGCGGACATTTCGTGCACCTTGCCAGTCAATGTCCAGAATAGCATGCTTGCCGGCTAAAATCAGTTTTTCCATCGCTTTAGTTGACGTTCCATAGTCGTGATCAAAAACGGTGGCGTATTCAACGAAATCATTGTCTTCGATCATCCGTTCAAATTCGCTTTTGTCGACAAAATAATAGTGCACACCGTCTTCTTCTCCGGGACGTTGTTCGCGGGTGGTATGCGAAATCGTAATTTCCACATCATCCCGCATGGCTACCAACGCACGCGCCAGGCTGGTTTTGCCTCCGCCGGAAGGTGCTGACAACACAAGAATGATGGGCTTTGACTGTTCGCTCATTCGATGTTTTGTACCTGTTCCCGCATTTGATCAATTAATACTTTCAAATCAATTGAGGCATTGGTCATGCGTTCGTCAATTGATTTCGATCCCAGTGTATTGGCCTCGCGGTTTAGTTCCTGCATGAGAAAATCGAGGTTTCTGCCTTTTGGTTTTTTAGCGTTAACCAGTTTTCGGGTTTCGGTGAGATGAGTAGCCAGCCGGTCGAGTTCCTCGACCACATCGCTGCGCGTCAAAAGTATGGCAATTTCCTGGGCCATTCTGTCGGTGTCAACATTGACGGCTATTTCGTCCACACGCTTTTGCCATTTTTGTCGAATCTTTGCCTGAATATCGGCAATGTTCTCAACAAATCCGGCGTGAATGGCTTCGCACTGCGAGACCTTCTCGAGGATAATTTCCCCTAGCCGCCCGCCTTCGCGCTTGCGCTCCTCAACCAACGACTGAAGAGCGGTATTCAACGTTGTAAGGCAATGTTCACGACGTTCCCCGATATCGCTTGCGGCATCTTTGATGACACCGGGCCAGCGCAAAATATCAGTACTGGATGCAGCACCGACACCGGGATTTTGTTCTTCGATCTGGCGTAGAATTTGCGCAACCCTGTTCGCCAAATCGCCATCGATTGCCAAATCCTTACTGCCCGTAGCCAGATTTTCAAGCTTAAGTTGAGCATCCACTCGGCCGCGACTCAGTTTTGATGAGATTTGTTGGCGACAGGCTGAATCCAGATGGCGCAATTCATCGGCAAGTTTGAGATTGATATCCAAGTATCGATGATTCACCGTCCGAATCTCCCAAATCAGCAGGCAATCCGAAAGTTCTTGTTCACCGCGCGCAAATGCAGTCATGCTAATGGTCATAGGCTAAATCCGGATATTTGCATGGTTTATACAGTTGCCGATTGGAGGGCTGAATTTTGGGGGTCACGATTGTATTCAGTCGGGTATCTGCCTGCAATTAGAATTCAACGAAAATTGTCAACCCAAAGCTCAAATGTCCCTTTTTTTGTATTCATTATAGGGTGTAGTTGGCTGAAGAACTGACGGCAGGGGGATTATCAAGCAAGCCCCGCTTCCGAGACTGTGCAAAAACCCAATACTTGTCATTCCCGCGACATTTGTCATTGCCGCGACATTTGTCATTGCCGCGAAAGCGGGAATCCAGTAAACCAGCCAAACCCGCAAGGGTTTTCCACCTGTAACGCGACCTGGAGAGGGTTTCTTGCACAGTCTCTTAGGTCTTGATAAAGAGAGTTGACTGGATTCCTGCTTCCGCAGGAATGACGGCTTTGGGCTAACAGAATTCACCGAAAACCTGTAAAATCAGCCGGAAAACATTATACTGGTCCAGTCTGTAATTTTGTTTGCAGTGAGTTTGTGGGCTTCAATTCAAAAACAAACCAAAAACGCTTTATCGGAGGCCATTTAGTCGCGGAAAATTTTCGGCGCAGCGTATTGCTGTTGTCGATTATTCGCAGTTATGAATGGGTTTTTAGCCAATGTGCTACCAAATCGTAGCGATAACAAGGGAAATTTATGGGAATTATCAATAAAACGAAATCTGCAAAGAAAAGCGACGGAGAATCTTCCCAAAATGATGATGGCAAAGTCGTTGCTAAAAGAATGCCGCTGAAACCAGGTACAACGGTTGATCAATATCTAATAGAGGGCATCATAGGCGGTGGCGGATTTAGTATTGTCTATCGGGGATTTGATACGATTGAAAACCAGAGCGTTGTTTTAAAGGAGTATTTCCCCAATCAGCTGTCACGCCGAATTTCCAATGATTCAATTGAGCCCATCAGCGAAAAGAAAACGCGCGCGTTTCAGGTCGGAATGCAGCAGTTTTTTGCGGAAGCGCATGCGCTATCCCAGATACAGCATCCGAATGTAATCAATATCCTAAATATCTTCCGTGCCCACAACACGGCTATTATGGTGTCCAGGCTGGAAGCGGGAAAAGATCTGCGCTGGTTTATAAAACGTTGTCAGGGGGGGGTATATCTTGATCAGGCATTTGTACAAAAAGCCATCCCACCGATTATGTCTGGGATTAATGCGCTGCATAAAAACAAATTGCTTCATCTTGATATCAAGCCCGCAAATATCTTCTTGCGAACCGACGGCGGGCCGCTACTGCTGGATTTTGGTGCCGCCAAGGTTATGGACAAAAAACAACGATTTACCAGTTTCCAGACATTAACTCCCGGATTTTCTCCACCAGAACAGCACCACAAACAACAACTTGGTCCGGGTTCGGATATATATGCGCTGGGAGCGACGATTTACGCCTGTATTACCGGAAGACCGCCGCCAACATCGCTCAAGCGCGAAGAAAAAAGTCGAGAGCTTGAGCTTCGAGGAGCAGAGAAACGAATTACTCAGTCAGTAATAGATGCCATTCGCTGGGCATTGGAAATGGATATTTCAAAACGACCGCAAAGTCTGGATGAATTTGCCGACCTGTTCATGCAGGATTCCGAGTGGCAATCATTTGACGCTTACGAAAGAGATTTGCTGGCAAATAATTCGATTTAAGATTATTCCGGGTTAAGGATCGTTGGCCGGGCTTACACTGCCAACCTAAGAAACAGCATCTACTGCCTGATTCGGCGGTGCTTTTAAATTCAACGCTCTAAAGTCGAAATTGTTTTCCAGCGTTGGTTTGATGATTTTGAAAAAGGGTGAAACGTCAAAATCCCTCGGTGTAAACAGACTGTGGTGACGGATGTGGTATATCAAATCAACACTGTAGTAATAGTCGGCGACTTCGGTTTTCTTTTCAATGGTTGGCAATATTGGATAGTGTATATGCTGAAACGATTCCGCAATCAGGCTTGAACAAATTGCCCGGGAAGGATCCCCGCTGCCCAACGAGATCATTTTACGTCGCCACCGTACCGGAACCGGCGGTGTAGGCATAAAGTACCGCAGCATATCGAAAATATGTTTCAGGTCATATTCGAGTCCGATTCTGTCTGCCATGAACTTCACCAGATCAACCCGCTCCGATTCGTTGATGCCGACCGGTCGACAGATTCGCAGATTAAAGTTGCTGTACTTTGACAGGGGTGAAGCGATTACACCGTTTTTTAATTCGGCCTCAATCAGTGGACAAGCTTCACCGTTGTCAGTGAACCGGTTGGTTGTGTCGCCCGCGAAAAAAGCGGCGTGGGACCAGGTTGACTGGGTGAGAAATTTGATGGCACTGCTGATTCGAGTATTGCCTTCGACCAATAGAATATCACCGGGCTGAAAAATCTGTTCCAGAACCGGAATGTCGTATGTGGCGAAAGGTTTGTAGTTGGCAATCGGCTGGCTCAGGTAGTTGGCAAAGCGCTTGCCAATGGCGAGTTTGATGCTATCTAACATAGTGCCGGCCCAGTCATTAGAGATACAAAGCCGAAGACGAAATATGCCTGCCTACTCATCGAGAAACTTTGGTTTTTTGTCTTTATATCCACGAATCATCCAGCCCAGCGCAAAAGACACTAAAGCGACGATAATCAACGCAACCAGAATTTCGCTAAAAAGATAGACCATCGTGTTTCTATTCTCCGGTATTTAATGGATGGTTGTTGTCCAGTTAAGGTGTTCGAGATGTGGCAGACAGGATGCTAAGTAGCGGTCAATTTCCATGACCATATCTTCGGTTTCTGCATTTCCGGTTACCAACACAGTATTTTCGTTGATGGCAATTCCGACCACGGAGCCGGGCAACAGCTGCAGAATTCTCGACCAGTTATCCATCCACAGATCGGATGTCACATTCGGCTCTACGCTCGTCATATCGAGTACCTCATCAACGCCGAGTACTTTGTTTAGCGCATTGAAGATCGTTTGCCGAACACCAATGCTTGGTAATATACCCTCAACCACCGCGCGTTGCCCATCGCTAAATAAGGCAATGCGAGAAGCCGTTTCACCGCGCGAAACCCGAATTTGATTATCGATTACCTGCTCTAGTCCTGCTTGATTACGAGCGTGTATAAATTTCCCCAGCTGCGCCGCACTATCCAGCCGACCCCAAACCACATAGCCTTTTCCGGTGGATTGTAAATTCAGGTCCCGCACCCCGCTCAGGCTGGGCAGAATGGTAATCAGTTTTTCAATCCGGGAGTCGCCAAATAGATTGTCGTCAACGTCGACGTCAAGCGTTACCTTACGTACAGCAAAACTCTGCTTTACCGCTTCCACCAGACGATCCCGCGTCAGAGCAGACGGCAGTCGGCCCCTAATCGCAGTACCCTGCCAGTCTGATTGAATCTGAAAATCTGGAAAATTAGCGGCAACGGGAAGCCGCAGTTGATTGGTTACACGAACCTTTGATATCAATGACACCGGTATGGAGTAACCAACCTCGCGACGCAATTTGTGATTTTGTGCGACCCCTGAAATGAGAAGCTGATCGCGCCAGCCATGTAATTCAAATTCCTGTAATTGCTGGATAGCTTCTAAACTTTGATCCATTCCATCCAGCCACAACGGCCGCCCCATTCGATCATCAATTTGTACTCGATCCTTCAGATTATCTTCGAAAAACCCAACCTCCAGTTTAGGTAAAATCATTTCCAGAATGTCACCGCTCATCTGCCCGCCCAGCACGATGCCGTTATCGTGGCGGCTTAAAACCATGTGCGCCGAAGGTTTGGGCTGTTCGTTGACAGCGTTGGTTACAGAGCGCACGCCGGAAACCGCCGCAATCAAATCCATTTCAACGTCCAGGCCGGAACCGGGTTCAATATCACCGCGAAGGTAAACATCACGACCATCAACGACGATCAGACTGTCTACCCAGGGCCGCTCTGTGAGTGACAAACGAATATCTAAGCGAATGCTTTGCGGAATTGTTTGAACATAGTAAACACTAAATCCAAGGACCAGCGCAGCAACGGCCAGCGTTCCCCAGTAAATACTGAGGCGCATCTGTTCTGTTGCAGAGCGCGATTTAAAATTTGAAGTTAGGGTGTTCAACCAGGCGGTCAGGTTCATGGCTTCGCATTGTAATGACTAGTTGCGGTAAGGGGAATGGGTTTGAATGGCCTCGATGTAGCGGCTAACCCCGGATTGCTCTCGCGCTACGAAGTCTGCAATCGCTTTTCTGAAGGTGCTTTCAGCCAGCCAGTGTAACGATTGCGTCCGCGTCGGCAGGAAGCCTCGGGCGATTTTGTGTTGCCCCTGCGCCCCGGGATCAAATTTCGCCAATCCCGCTTGTATGCAGTACTCGATTCCCTGGTAGTAACAAAGCTCAAAGTGCAGCGCATCAACATATTCACTACAACCCCAATGCCTGCCGTACAACGTTGTATCATCGCTGTACATCAATGCCCCTGCCACTGTTTTCTGTTTGTCTTGTGCCAGCACAAGATGAATCTGGTTCGGGAATTGTTCTGCAATCTCCATAAAGAATGCCTGATTAAATGCGGGCATGCCGTATTTGCGGTCATAGACCTGATGGTAAAGCCGGACAAAATTCATCCAGTCCAGTTCACTGGTTTGGTCACCGTTGAGCCATTTGATCTCAATACCTGCATCGATAACCTTTCGACGTTCCTGTCGAATTTTTTTACGCTTGCGTGATTTCAGCAAGTCAAGAAACGCATCGAAATTCCGATAGTTTTGATTGTGCCAATGAAATTGGCAGTCGTTACGGCTGACCGCACCGCCGATATTCATTTCAGTAAAATCAGCCTGATCCGGAAATAGGCAATGAACACCGCTGTACTCGCCCTGTCTGACGAATGTTTTCGCCCCAGCGATCAGGCTTTGGGTCAATTGGACGGAATCCGCAGGAGAAGCGGTGTTTTTCATGAGCATGCGTTGACCCGTCGCAGGTGTAAACGGGATGGCATTAAGTAATTTAGGATAATACGGCATACCGTAACGCTGGTAAGCGTCTGCCCAGGCGTAGTCAAAAACAAACTCTCCCCAGGAATTGTGCTTTTCATAGAGCGGTAGAGCAGCCTGTAAAACAGCGTCCTGGAAATAACACAGATGTCGCGGAATCCAGCCGGCATCTTCGCCGACACAACCATTTCGTTCCATAGCGCCGAGAAATTTTGATTTTAAAAACGGATAGTTGTTTTTAACCAGTGAATCCCACTGAATACCATCGACATCATCAATATCATTCAGAATTTGTATTTCAACTTTGTTATTTTGATTTTGGCTCAAAGGAGTAAAAATTTGTTGGGAATTTAACGGACAAGTTAGAGTATTATATCGACTGACACAACTCGAAGTTACGCAATATGAGATTATTAACGAAAGTTGCCCAGTCGGGCCAGACAAAGCGTTTGTTGCTTTCAATGTTCACCCTGTTGATGGTATCTGGAATGACGGGTTGTGCAACCAACCCGGTATCTGGCGAATCCGATTTCGTGCTCATGTCCGAAGAACAGGAAATCAGTTTGGGCAAACAAAGTCATGTTGATGTCATGAGGCAATACAAGGTGTACGAGAATGAAGCGCTTCAGGGCTACGTGAATGATCTTGGTCAGTTGCTTGCCGAAGAAAGCCATCGGGCACATCTCGATTACACTTTTACGCTGCTTGATTCACCCCAGGTCAATGCATTCGCCTTGCCCGGAGGTTATATCTACATTACACGCGGCATCATGGCGTATATGAGCAATGAGGAGCAACTTGCCGGTGTGTTGGGTCATGAGCTTGGCCACGTTACCGCACGTCACGGGGTTCGTCAGCATAGCGCTCAAACCGCGGCAGGTGTAATCGGGGTTTTGGCAACGATTGTGACCGGTAGCTCACAGGTAGCCCAGGCATCAAGTCAGTTGAGTGGTGCGCTGGTTAGCGGCTATGGGCGGGGGCATGAGCTTGAGGCAGACCGATTAGGTGCAGAATATCTGGCGCGTACCGGATACGATCCAGAGAAAATGCTCGGCGTTGTGGGGATTTTAAAAAATCAGGAAGAGTTCGAACTGCAAAGAGCGCGCGAAGAAGGCCGCCAGCCCAGGGTGTATCACGGTGTGTTTTCGACACACCCGGAAAATGATCAGCGATTACAGGAAGTGATTGCCGCCGCCGAGAAATTCAAAATCCCGGATGCCCGTAAAACAGACCCGGAAAAATTCCTGAAACTGATGGCTGGTGTGACATTTGGTGACAGCGAAGAACAAGGCATCATTCGACAACATCATTTTTACCACAAGGCGTTGGATTTTACCCTGGCCTTCCCGGAGGGCTGGAGAATTGAAAATCAGCCCAGCCAGATGGTGGCAATCCGCTCTGATGACGCTGCCGCAATCATTGTCAGTCTGGACAAATTGAAGGGTAATGAGAATGCCTCCCAGTATCTGCATAGAACTTTCACCAATCTGCAAAATGGAGAAAAACGGGGTAATGGGGTGTATACCGGAATTGCACAGGGTAAAACCCCTTTTGGTGTCACTGCATTTCGGGTTACTTCTGTAGCCCATGAAGAAAGGGTGTTTATTGTCGTCGGCTTCGCTAAAGCTGATCGACCTGATCAGGTTTTTATCGATACCGCAAAGTCGATACGCAGACTGAAACCGGGTGAGGAAAAGCTGGCAACGGCGAAGAAAATTCATTTGATTCGGGCAAAAAGCGGTCAGACATTCGCCAGTCTGGCGAAGCAAACTGATCTCGGGCGTTACGCAGAAGACCAGCTTAGACTGCTCAATGGCATGTATCCGGATGGTGAGCCAGCAGCCGGTCAGTTGATTAAAACCATTCGATAGCTGTATCGCTACGTGGTTGTCGATCTGAACGATTCCCTGCAGGCCGATTTCGAACGCCAGTTCCTGCAGTTCCTGGAAAGTGTCGAGCGCAGCCAGACAATATCTGACAAACAAAAGCAATGGCTGGTTGCTGAAACTCAAAACTGCAAATCCTTATCTGGTGTTTGGCAAGCCAGTGACTTTATTGCGAAAACCTGCATAGCCAAACCGGAACTGTTATACGAGTTGCTCCGCGGCGAAGCCTTCACAACAGGAAAAACACCGGCTCAAATTCGCGATGTTGTTCGTGAACACGCAAGCGACGCAGATAGTGAAGCGCGATTGCATCAAAATCTGCGCATTGTTCGGCAGAAAATTATGATCACACTGGGTTGGCGTGATCTCGCGGCCGCCGCAGAAGTTGAAGAAACCATGCTTTGCGTCTCAGCATTGGCCGATGAATGTCTTTCCCAGGCATTACACCGCCACAGTCAATGGTTGACGGAAAAATTGGGTGAGCCTATCGACCGGGCATCGAATACCCCTTCTAAACTGGTTGTTTTGGGTCTGGGAAAACTGGGCGGCAACGAACTCAACTATTCGTCGGACATTGATCTGATTTTCAGCTATAGCGGAGCGGGATCAACAACCGCAACCGCAAATAAAGACGGCCTCGATAATCAGGAATTCTTTACCCGGCTGGGACGAAAAATTATAGCAGCTCTGGAGCCAGTGACTGAAGACGGGTTTGTGTTTCGTACCGATTTGAGATTACGGCCAAACGGAGACAGCGGGCCGCTGGTTTTATCATTTGCGGCAATGGAACATTATTACCAAACCCACGGCCGGAGCTGGGAAAGATACGCTTTAATTAAAGCCCGCGTTGTTGCAGGAGACACGGGTCAGGGGGATGAATTACTCGCTACCTTGCGGCCCTTTGTCTATCGAAAGTATCTCGATTTTGGTGCATTCGATTCGATTCGCGAGATGAAGTCGATGATCGAAAGAGAGTTGAAGCAGACCGCCACGCAGCGGGACATCAAGTTGGGCTGGGGTGGAATCCGAGAAGTCGAATTTCTCATTCAAAGCCACCAGTTGATCCGTGGCGGGCGCGATAAAAATCTGCAAACCCAAGCACTGTATTCCGCGATGCAGGCGCTCGCAGATTGTGGTGTGCTGGATCACGGAAAAGTTACTGAGCTCAAAGCGGCTTACCGTTTTTTACGCAATGTTGAGCATCGGCTGCAAATGTTCGCGGACAGACAGACCCAGCTTTTACCCGCCGATGAGCTTTCGCAATTCAGGTTGGCAAAGAACATGGAGTTCGGGAGTTGGAGGGAATTTTGTACTCAGCTAGATCACCATCGCGAAACCGTACACAGACAATTCCGCACGATATTGCAGGACTCTTCAGGCTCTGAAGGGAAATCTCAAGCGCTCGAAACGCGTACTGGGGTTAATAGTCCGGAGTTCAGCAGTCTGGAAGCGTTACTGGATATCTGGTCTGGCAAATCAATTTCTGAGTCACATTCGATTTTGTTGAATCAAACGGGTTTCACTGATTCGGATGCCACATTGAAATTGCTCGAAGGCTTTCGTCAGGGCCGGTTGTACCCGTCTTTTTCAAACATCGAGCGAGATCGCTTAGATCGGCTGATGCCGAGGGCTATGCTGCAAGCGGGAAGTCATGCAGAGCCCCAACGTGCGCTTGCCGCCTTTATTTCTATTATCGAATCCATAGGAAGAAGAACGGCCTATCTGTCGTTGTTGATCGAGAATCCCATTGCATTGAATCAGCTGCTGCATTTATGTGCAGCCAGCCCGTGGATATCCCGGCATATTGGTCAACACCCCGTCGTCCTTGATGAGTTGCTTCATCCGCTAATTGATATTCGCCAACACAATCGTGACGATCTCGAAACCGAGCTTGAGCAGCGATTGCTTCAACTTGATGAGGGCGATGAAGAAGGTGGGTTAAATACCTTACGGGAGTTTCAGCACGCCCAGGTATTACGAATCGCTGCCGCAGATGTTTCCGGGGTGCTAGAGGTTGAGGACGTGCATCTGGCATTGACTGTCCTTGCAGAGCTTTTGCTGCAGCGCGTATTTGATGAGGCGGTTCGCTATACCCGTTTAAAACGCGGCGCATTGCAGTGTGAAGCCGGAATAATAGCCTATGGCAAATTTGCCAGTGGCGACCTTGGCTATCATTCAGATCTGGATCTGGTGATCTGCTTTGATTCAGATACCACAGACATAAGTGACAGCGATGCCGAGTATTTTTTCAGCCACGTTGGCAGACGGCTGATTCATTTGCTAACGGTGCGCACACACGCAGGCCAATTGTATGAGCTTGATATGCGATTGCGGCCGAGTGGGCGCAGCGGTACGTTGGTGACATCACTAAATGGGTTTTTCGACTATCAGCGAAAACAGGCGTGGACCTGGGAGCATCAGGCGCTCGTTCGGGCACGGCCTGTGGTGGGGAGTGGTCGCTTTATCCGTTCATTCGAAGCATCAAGATCACAAATTATCGGTTTAGCGCGTGAGCGAGACGAGCTCGCGTCGGAAATTAAACAAATGCGGCGTAAGATGATCGACGCGAATGGCCAGTCTACCGATAAAGTCTACGACATTAAACTTGGTGAGGGCGGCATTGTTGATATCGAATTTCTCATTCAGTTCTGGGTCTTGTTGTGGGCACACCGGTATCCTGATATTGCACTGCCGAGAAATACAGCTGAGTCCATTGCCGGGCTGGTTGAAAATGAGGTGATCAGCGCCGATGTTGGACAAAATCTGTCAGCGTGTTACCGTGTCTACCTGCGGCGGTCACTTGATCTTAAGCTCATGGATCAGGCGGTTTTGATAGACCAATATGAGCTGCTAGACGAAAGAAAACAGATTCAGGCGATTTGGCAGCAAACCTTTGGTTGACAATCACTGCAAAGTCATTAAATTAGGCGCTCTGGCTGAATTACAGCATTTAACCAATTTAGATTGGCGTTGATTAAGAAAAAATCAGTATCAACGCGAGAAACAGCAATAGCGGGTATCCGCCGCATAGATAATTTACAGGAGAATAACTGATGTCATTTAGCGACCGCGACGGAGTCATCTGGCAAGATGGTCAAATGGTTCCCTGGCGTGAAGCCCAGACCCATGTTTTAACGCATACCCTGCACTATGGTATGGGCGTTTTTGAAGGGGTGCGCGCTTATAAAGCCGAGAAAGGGACGGCCATCTTCAGGCTTAAAGAGCATACAAAGCGATTATTCCAATCGGCGCATATTCTGGGCATGAAAATTCCCTACGATCATGACACCGTTTCTCAGGCACAAATTGATTCGGTCAGGCAGAATAATCTGGAAGCGTGCTATGTTCGACCAATGGCGTTCTATGGTTCTGAGGGTATGGGCATTCGAGCCGACAACCTGAGTACGCATTTGATCGTTGCAGCCTGGGAATGGGGATCTTACCTGGGCGAAGAAAACATGACCAAGGGTATTCGTATCCGCGTCTCTTCCTATACCAGACACCACGTAAACATCAGCATGTGCCGAGCCAAGGCCAACGGTCATTATATTAATTCCATGCTTGCACTGCAGGAAGCCATTGATACGGGTTACGACGAAGCGCTGTTACTTGATACCAACGGTTTTGTTATGGAGGGCAGTGGTGAAAATCTGTTTATCATTCGCGATGGCGTGGTTTATACCCCGGATTTGACGTCGGCACTGGATGGTATAACGCGCAACACCATTGTCAAAATTATCGAAGACGAAGGATTGAAGTTAGTTGAGAAGCGCATAACCCGTGATGAAATTTACATCTGTGACGAAGCATTTTTTACCGGTACTGCGGCTGAGGTTACCCCCATTCGAGAATTGGACAACCGGCAGATCGGTTCAGGTGCTCGTGGCCCCATAACGGAAACAATCCAGAGTCGTTTCTTTGATGCTGTACACGGTAGAATTCCGGAATACGAAGGATGGCTGACTTATGTCTGATACAACAAAAACGACAATTCCCGAAGATCCAGATGCGGATGTTCCCAATGCAAGCGAGTCGGTAACGGTAACGGCGGCAGATTTGCCGCTGCATTGTCCGATGCCCGGAAAAAGATTGTGGGACTCACACCCCAAAGTCTTTTTACCCATTGAAAACAGCGCTCAGGAAAAGTGCCCGTATTGCAGCACCGTATACACTTTGATCGGCCCTGTCGGCGCACATCACTAGTTCGGCTATTGTGGGCATATCTGCCCGGCTTGTTCGTCCGGCGCTACCCTGTGGGGCGTTTTGAAGGCGAGCTACGATAACATCGAGTGCTAACGACTTGCAGACCCAGACCAGGCGCATCTTAGTTATCGGCCCTTCGTGGGTGGGTGACATGGTGATGGCACAGAGCCTTTTCAAAGCTATCAAGGCGAATACCCCTGCGAGCGAGATACAGGTTTTGGCACCAGGCTGGAGCGAACCAGTTCTACGGCGAATGCCGGAAATAAGTGGCTCGCTGGTGATGCCTGTTGGACATGGATCATTGCGGCTGGGTACGCGTTGGAAACTTGCCAGGCAGATTTGTGCTTTGGAATTTGATCAGGCCATCGTTTTACCAGGCTCGCTAAAGTCCGCTTTGATTCCCTGGTTCGCCGGCGTGCCCAAGAGAACAGGCTTTGTTGGTGAACAGCGCTGGGGATTGCTGAATGACATACGAAAACTGGATTCCCACGAAATGCCATTGAACGTTGAGCGCTACGCGTCGCTGGCGTTAGCGAAAGAGGCTGCAGTTATGGATACCCCGCCGACTCCTCAACTGGTTGTAAGCCAGGGAGAACGACAGCAGGCGCTGGAAAAGTTCAGATTAAATCCAGACAAACCGGTTCTCGGGTTTTGCCCGGGCGCAGAGTACGGGCCGGCGAAACGCTGGCCAGCGCGACACTTTGCTGAAGTTGCGAAAACGAAACACGCTGAAGGTTGGCAGGTTTGGATATTTGGTTCGGCAAAAGATACCGAAGTTTCCCGGGAATTAAATCGACATGCAGACGGGATCTGCACGGACTTGTGCGGTGAAACCAATCTTGGAGAAGCAATTGACCTTATGTCGTGCAGCAATGCGGTGGTTTCCAATGATTCCGGGTTGATGCACATTGCCGCTGCAGTGGGTGTGCATGTTGTCGCATTGTATGGCTCTTCCAGCGATCAGTTTACGCCGCCGTTAACGGACAAATGTGATCGATTGAATTTAAATCTGGAATGCAGTCCGTGTTTTAAACGGGAATGTCCTCTTGTACATTTTAATTGCCTGGATTCACTGCCACCGAGCAGGGTGCTTGAAAAATTGGCGGCTTCCGGAATATAAACCCGGTTACGGTAACAGTTGCTTTTTTAGCACTACGTTAAAAGGGATAGCGAGTAGCCGTCATTATGTGTTCGCTGGTGCAATCAGGACAGCTATCTATTTTCGATTTATGAGCTTGTGTTTAATTGCTCCAGCAAAAAACCGTTGATTTCGAGCATCGTCAAAGCAGGCTTGCCATTTTTCTCGCAACTGAAGAAAGCCCCGGCGGTAATTGAGATTATCAATTTGCAACACGGCGATCCGCTCTACGCCCCTGACTTCGACGGTCCACCCCACGCAGATCGCCCACAGCCCAATAAACACGCGGGGGTGGTAGAGAAACTGGTTTGTAGTGCCTATCTTAATATTTGTGTTGATTTCGGCAATAGCACAGTGTAAACTCACCCCATGTTCGTTCGCGTTAAATCGACACCCAATAGCCCAAGACAATCGGTTCAGATTGTTTCATCCGTGCGCGTCGGCGATAAGGTCAAGCAAAAGATTGTGCGTTATGTCGGCATTGCCATGGATGACGAGGAGTTGGCGCAGTTGAAGGCTTTGGCCGAGGTTGTCAAGGCGAAGATTGAAGCCCAGCATCAGCCCAGCCTGTTTCCGCCTGAGACGGTCGCCAAACAGATGCTTGAGGCGAAAGCAGCAAAAGCTCAATCGTCCAAAGCCACCTTGAATGTTGACCTGAGGCAGATGGTGGAAGAACAACGGGTGGTGCTGGGCATTCATGAGGTGTATGGCGCGGTCTATCGCCAGTTGTCGTTCGATACCCTGTTGCCGCAAAAGAAGTATCGTGCCTCCACAGAAGCCCTGTTCCATTGTGTGATGGCACGCATTGCCAACCCTAAAAGTAAGCGTGGCAGTGTGCAGCAGCTGGAGCAGGACTTTGGCGTTTCTTTGTTCTTAGAGAAAGTTTATCGGATGATGGATCAGCTGGACGATAACACCATCAGTCGGCTACAAGCGATGACCTGTGAAGGCACGCGATCCTTGTTACCTGGTGCGTTGGATGTGTTGTTTTTTGACTGTACGACACTGTATTTTGAGTCTTTCAAGGAAGATGAGTTAAAACAAAATGGCTACAGCAAGGACTGTAAATTCAATCAGCCGCAAGTATTGCTGGCTTTGCTGGTCACCCATGAAGGCCTGCCGGTCGGCTACGAAGTGTTCCCCGGTGCTACTTTCGAGGGCCATAGCCTGATCAGCGTTTTGAAGACGATGCAGGCGCGCTATGATGTCCGGAAAATGATCTTTGTCGCTGATAGGGGCATGCTGAATGAAGACAATCTAAGCGCCCTGGATGAGGCAGGTGCTTATTACATTGTCGGGGCGAAACTAAAACAATTGCCAAGTGCGCTACAAACCAGGGTATTGGATAAGTCGGCTTATCAGCCGCTTGGCAAAGACGGATCAAGCGCAGCCGAGCTGACGCATAAGAAGAGACGGCTCATTGTCTCACATTGTCCAAAGCGTGCGGATAAAGATCAACATGACCGACAAAAGGCAGTCGATCGGCTCATCAAGAAAATAGGCAAAAGCCAGAATCCCAAGGACTTATTAAATAACTACGGCTATAAAAAATTTCTGATTATCAAGGGAAAAACCAGCTTAAGCATCAACCAGGATAAAATTGATGCCGAAAGCCGCTGGGACGGCTTGCATGGGGTGATTACCAATTTGCCCGATACGCCGCACCAGGAAGTGCTATCACACTATCGCGGCTTATGGCAGGTTGAGGAGAGTTTTCGCATCACTAAACATGACTTAAAAGTACGCCCTATCTACCACTGGACACCCTCAAGAGTGCGCGCCCACATTGCCATTTCGTTCATGGCTTTCGCCTGCATCAGACAGCTAATGTATCGAATCAAGCTACAACACAAAGCCTTATCCCCTGCTGTTATCCGTAATGCCTTGATTCATGTGCAACACAGCGTGTTCAAACACAAGCGCACCAAACAGCGTTATGTCATGCCTTCTCAAATCAATCCAGAAGCAAAAAAAATCTATGCTGTGATGGGATTAAAAGCGACCACCACAGCTTACCCACTGTACTGATTGATATAATTCTTAAATATCTGGGCATTTGTAGTGCCTAGATATTTTTGTGTTTCTTTATAAATCAATGACTTATGAGGGTTGACCGTCGAAGTCAGGAAGAAAGCCCCGGCGGTAATTGAGATTATCAATTTGCAACACGGCGATCCGCTCTACGCCAAAATAGATTACCGTATGTTTCTCGATATGCTGCGCAGCGAGATGAGCCACACCGCCAGATTACCGAATTTGCCTGTTCTCATCTCGGGCGTATCACAAGGCGAGCGCTGGCGATTGAAGCCACATGTGGAAAACACGCTGTACGGTCATTTTCCCGGAAGTTATACATTGGGGGCGATGCTTGCGGTGATTTGCAACGATGACGAGGGTGAAATAAATTCTAAGCTGGATGACAGCAACAACAATTATCCATTCCTGAAAGACTGTGCGAGTGATCTAGGGCAAAAAAGTGGAGTTGGCCGATAAGCCGGGTTCTGTCAAGAGCAGTTATTCATCTGGGTCGTTTGTCACCAAACGCCTCAAGCAACCTACCCGGATTCAGCGCGGGCCGCGCCAAAGAATCTCTATTTGGTCTTGCTCCAGGTGGGGTTTACCATGCCGTGACTGTTACCAGCCCCGCGGTGCGCTCTTACCGCACCATTTCACCCTTACCTTCTTTCGAAGGCGGTATATTTTCTGTTGCACTGGCCGTCGGCTCGCGCCGCCCAGGTGTTACCTGGCACCTTGCCCTGTGGAGCCCGGACTTTCCTCGATAACCCACTAAAGATTAGCGGTCACCGCAACTGCCTGGCCAACTCCGGGGTCGAGACTAATAGAAATACTTTATAAACTCAATGTACATTTCACCCGAAAAAGATCAGGTTTTGCGTGAATCAAGCAAATGCTGATACAAATCATTTTTACTAACCGAAAATGTTTCAGCTGCAATGCGGCAGGCGGTTTTCATTGGCATCGCGGATTGAAGCCTGGATGCTAGTGTGCTGGCTTCCTGCCAGTTTTTGTTGCCGCTTTGATTGCCGGCGACAATGACGACAAACTCTCCTTTTCGGTTAATATCGTCACTTCCAATTTCCATTGTGAGCGCCTCGAGGGACCCGGAATAAAAGGTTTCAAATTTTTTTGTCAGCTCTCGCGCGATTGTCGCATTTCGATCTGCGCCAAATATGCTCGCCATATCGGAAATGGATTCGGCGATACGATGGCTGGATTCGTAGAATACGATGCTGCGTTTTTCGCAAATCAGCTCGGTTAGTTTTTCGCGTCTTGCCGTTTGTTTAGCCGGCAAAAAACCTTCGAAGCAAAATCGGTTTGTGGCCTGGCCAGACGCTGAAAGTGCGGCGATCAAGGCGCTGGCACCGGGAATGGGCGTAACACGAATACCGTTGCTTCGCGCATCATGAACCAATCGATAACCCGGGTCGCTGATCAGCGGTGTACCCGCATCACTGATTAATGCCATGTCTTCGCCATTGCGCAATTCTGAAATCAGCGTTGATATAAGCCCCTGATCACTGTGTTCATGATAGGCGCGTGTTCGTGTGCTGATACCATAGTGTCCTAACAATTTGGCGGCGTGGCGGGTGTCTTCAGCCAGAATTAATCCGACTTCCGACAAAATATCAACCGCACGATGGCTCATGTCGGCGAGATTGCCGATGGGTGTTGCGACGATATAAAGCGCACCTGTTTTGCTGCTCATTCGCGGGTTATACTTTGCCTTTGTTAAAAATAATATTTCGGGGAATTCTATAACATGTTCGAACCTAAACTGCGTTCGGTACGATTAAGGTGTGCATTTAAGCACGCTCTGCTCTCGAGCACCGTTACGCTATTCCTGTATGGATGTTCCTCGACACAGGAAACCCTGCCAACCGAACCGGTGGTTATGGAGGATTTGGTGACTGAGCCCGTGGTAGAGGTCGCCGAGCCGATTGACGAAGAAGCGGTGGTGACCGGGCTTGCGGAGGAGCCTGAAATTGTTGTGCTTGATGATCCATGGGAACTCGTACAACAGGCCAATAGCGCGCCTGCTTACGAAGTTCCGGGTTTGTTGATTCGGGCAATTAATGAATTTCTCGATCGGGGGCAGATTTCAACGGCGCAATTATTAGCCGAGCAACTCCAGACCTACCCGGTAACGCCGGATGAACGGTTGTCAATGAATTTGATTCGTGCACGAATTTCCGCGCAAACAGGAAACCCGGATGTTGCTCTGGACATTGTGAATACGCTGAATCTCGATCTCATTCGCGACCCCCAGATTACCAGCCAAATCCTCGTTGTTAGATCCGAAGCTGAAACCGCACTCGGCAGAAATGTTGATGCAACCTCGACCTTGCTCGATTTGGATGCGTATCTGGATGATCGGGATCAAATTCAAAATCAGCTAACGATTGTGCGTCAGCTGCAAACCATGGATGCGCTGGAGTTATCGCTGTTACGCGAGAAATCGCTTAATCCCAATCTGCAGAGCTGGATCGCATTAGCAGATATTATGGGGGTGAGTGATTCCAGTTCGATATCTGCGGATTTGATCATTTGGCAGAATCTCTTTCCTACCCATCCGCTGCACAAAGAAGTGCTGGATCAGATGCTTGGTGTTACCCAGCAGACCCATTACCGACAGGTCGCTTTATTGCTGCCGCTGACCTCAGCTTACGGCAGTGCGGCCAAGGCGTTTTATGATGGCTTTCAGGAAGCACATTTACGAGATCCGCGTTTTCAGCGTCCGGATGTGGTGCTCTACGATATTGGTGAAGAGGCAGATTTAAGCTCACTGTATTACCGTGCAGCAATCAATGATGGTGCGGATTTTGTCGTCGGGCCGTTGGGACGAAAAGCCGTGGAAAGCCTGTTTGAAAACGGGGTTTCAGAGACCGATACTCTGGTCATCGCCAGTATCCCCGATGCGAATAATGCTGAAAACCTGTACGGTATCAGCTTATCCCCGGAAGCCGAGGCTCGGCAGATTGCTGACAAGGCGTGGGCAGATGGTCATCGTCAGGCAACCGTTTTTCGGATTGATAGTCCGTGGGGACAGCGTGTCGCACTTGCGTTTGTTGAGCAATGGCAAAGTCTCGGCGGGGTAATCGTCAAGAATGCCGGATTCGACAAGTCCAGCGCCGACTACTCAAAGGTGATACAAAAGTTTCTTGGTCTTGATAAAAGTATTGCGCGTTCGAGGCTGATTCAGGCCAAGGCAGGTACAAAACTAAAGTTCACGCCGCGGCGTAACGAAGATATGGATTTCCTTTTTCTCGCTGGAAGTTCGGATCAGGCACGTCTGGTTGTTCCTCAGCTGCGGTTTTTCCAGGCGCACGATTTGCCAATTTATGCGACTTCGTATGCCTACAGCGGCAAGCCTGAACCGGGGGTAGATGCGGATCTGGACGGTGTGAAGTTTGGTGAGATGAAGTGGATGCTGGACGGTGTCGAACTTTACCGTCGAGAAGCGGCCCGGGAAGCGGCTAGAAAAGCCGCTGAAAAAGCAGAAAAGGAAGCCGCTGTCGAGCTAGCTGCATCAGCGCAAGGTGAAACAGAATTTGCTGAAGCGCAGGCGGAAGCTGCGGAATCAGCAGAAACTGTCGGCGATTCATTTGACGAAGCATCAGTCATGGAAGAAGCGCTAGATGAACAAGGTTCATCCGAAGAAGTGCTGCTGGAGTTATCCGAAATGGATGATGACTTGTTAGAAGCTTCAGAATTATCCGCAGCTGAATTGGCGGAACAGCCGTATCAGCGGCCTTATCTCGGCAGTTCGCTAGACCGGCTGTATGCGCTGGGAATTCAGAGCTACGAAATTCTGCCGCGCTTACAGGGTCTGCGGAGCAGCAGCTGGCAGCAATTCAACGGTAGCGCGATGACCATCAGTGTCGATGAAACCGGTGCCGTTGTTCAGCAACCGATCTGGACCGAGTTTCGGGGCGGCTTACCCACAGCAACTACGCCTTATCAATCGGAACTGGAGGAATTTGTTGAAGAAGAGCGGATCGAGGTTTCGGAATAGCCTTCAAGATAGTTTTGGAGACCATCGATGGTGTTGAAGAAACCGCCTCACTTGCAAGCAGGAGCATCCGCAGAGTCCCGCGCGGAATCCTTTTTACGGGATCAGGGGCTGCAGTTGATAGAGCGCAATTTCAGATGTCGTTCTGGAGAAATCGACTTGGTCATGCTCGATCGGGACTGTCTGGTTTTCGTAGAAGTTCGATATAGAAAAAACGCAAATTATGGCGGCGCACTGGAAAGTATAACCGCTGCCAAGCAGGACAAAATTAGACGTACAGCGGAATGGTTTTTACAGACTAACGTAAACCTGCCTTATCAAGGTTGCCGGTTTGACGTCATTGCTGCCAGCGGTACTGGCGAAGGTTATGAGATGCAATGGATCGTCGATGCGTTTCAATAATTTACCCCGCTGCCCGCTGAAGTGTTGCGTACACGCGGTCGTATTTGTTGCTCTTAACATTTGGGCTCCACTGTTTGCTAGTGATCAACCAGCAAATTCAACCAGACGTCAATTTTGTTTCTTCGAGAGCTGAATTATGAGCAACGATTCATCAAATTCGCGGTATACTTCGGCACCAGAACGGTTACTCACCTGCTCAATTTCAACAGGAGATTTGAATATGACTCAGTTGTTTCTGCGGTTGCAGCAATTTTCCAAACCACTAATTCTGACGCTGGCGTTGATAATATCTTCACAGATGCTCATCGCCTGTACGCCCATATTAATTGGTGCTGCGACAGTAACCGGAGTCGATTTGTACCTCGAACGGCGAACGCTCCAACGCAATATTGATGACAATGCGCTTGAAATTAAACTTCGTAACGAATATATAAGCGACGACCAGTTTAACGGCGTCAATATCAGCGTAACCGCAATCAACGGAATTGTGCTTCTGACCGGTGAGGTACACAACGACAAGCAGCGAAAAAGTGCTGAGGCTATCGCGCGTGACTATATAGATACCCGTGAAGTGGTCAATGAGCTCGAACTTTCCGGCAAAACCAATCTCGCCAGCCGTGCCAACGATTCCTATATAACCGGAAAAGTAAAAACTGTGTTGTTGAAAGCGGATAACGTTCCATCCACCAACATCAAAGTAGTGACCGAGCGCAGCAAGGTCTATCTGCTTGGTCTGGTTACCCGTCCAGAAGCAGAAGCTGCGGTTAAAGCAGCACAGAGCGTAAACGGCGTTACCCATATAGTGAAAGTTTTTGAATATATTGACGGCTAGGTGGTTATTCATGATTAACCGCTGATTCGATGACCGACGATCGAATTTACCAACCTGAAAACAAACATTCGATCACAGACTGGTTGAGTGATTTGCCGCGCCCGCTGGTGTTTACTAATGGCTGTTTCGATATATTGCACCGCGGGCACGTGCATTATCTGGCGAAGGCACGAGCGCTGGGCAAATCTTTGGTCGTCGGTCTGAATAGCGACGACTCAGTGAAACGGCTGGACAAGGGTCCGTCACGCCCGATCAATTGTCTTGAAGACAGGCTGGCATTAGTAGCGTCGCTGCGCTGTGTCGATCGCGTTGTCGGATTTGATCAGGACACGCCACTCAATCTGATTCTGGATATCCGCCCGGAGGTTCTGGTTAAAGGCGGTGATTGGGTAATCCCGGATATTGTTGGCGTCAAGGAAGTGAGTAGCTGGGGTGGTTCGGTACATTCACTTGCGTTTGAATTTGACCACTCAACTACAAGTTTGCTGGCGAGAATAAAAGACTCGGCTTAGGTTTGTATCTAAAGCCCTGTAGCGTCCGCAGATTCTGACAGGAAGTTAAGGTACTGCTGAACAAAATCAAATTCGACTTCCTGTTTAAACGCCTCAGTGATGGCCTGGGTTACCGCATCGGGAACGATTAACCCCGGCTGTTTGCCGTTCAACCATCGCACCGGGCAAATGCACAGACGGGTTGAAGTGAAAAAGCTTTCTTCGGCTTGCAGCGCATCATCCAGTGTGACGGTTGTTTGGCGCAGCGGAATGCCTGGCCGTTCACCAATCTCTATTACCACCTGACGACTGACCCCATCCAGCACATACTCCGCAGTCGGTGTTTGGGTTTCACCGTCTCGGACGATAAAAAAATTACAGCCTGTGCGCCCTCTGCAATGTCACCATTTTCATCACACATCAAAGCCCAGGCGTTAGGGTGCGTTTCCTGCACTTCACGTTGGGCAAGCATCATGTTGAGGTAATGGTTTGACTTGATATTGGCGGACCGTGCCGATGGAGAAATTCTGCGGCGTGAACAAACAACCGTCACTTGTTCTGGCTCAATCCTGCCCGGATCATGGCAAGATGAGATTTTCCGGTTTGTTGTTTTTCCGCTTCGCTGACTTCAACCTGATCTTGCCATTGAACCTCATCGGCCGGGAGTTCTTCGAGAAAACGGCTTGGGTCGCAGCTGACCGTTTCGCCGAAGCGCTTACGGACTTTGCAGTGAGAAAGGGTCAGGGTTTGCATGGCGCGGGTAATGCCGACGTAAAACAGGCGGCGCTCTTCTTCGATGGCATCTTCGGCCACGGATACGCGATGAGGCAGGATTTCTTCTTCAACGCCGACGATAAAAACATGTTTGAATTCGAGACCCTTGGAAGCATGGAGGGTCATCAGGTTTACTTCATTGTTATCGGCATCCTGCTTTTGTTTGTCGAGGATATCGCTCAGCATAACTTGTGAAATGATTGCAGACAGACTGTTGCTGTCAGTCTCACCGTCTTCCACAGGAGATTGGGCCAGTGCCTCAATCCAGTCAATCAGACCCTGAACATTTTCCCAGCGTCGTTCCGCGGCAGATTCATCGCCTGAAGCGCTGAGCCAGCGCTGATAACCGATTTCTTCAAGCAGTGTATTGATTGCGGCCACCGCATCGCCGCGTTGAGCGTCGTCTCCCAGAGAAACCATCCGTTCTGCAAATTGTTTTAACGCGTTGTGTTGTTTGGTGTTCACCAGCGAGGCCAGCGCATCGCTGAACAATGTCTCCAGCAGGGAAGTTTTGTGTTGGGCTGCCAGATTGGTCACCTTCTCCAGCGTCGTTGACCCAATGCCGCGTCTGGGGGTGTTGATGATACGAAGCAAAGCGGTATCGTCTGCCGGGTTCACCAGCAGCCGCAGATAAGCCATGATGTCGCGAATTTCCGAACGGTCGAAAAACGACAGCCCACCGCTCAATCGATAGGGGATACGCATTTCCCGAAGTTTGGTCTCAAGCATTCTGGCCAAATGGTTGCTGCGGTATAAAATCGCAAAATCCCGATGTTCTGAATTGTGCCGAAACTGATGCGTCATAATGGCTGATACGACTTTTTCGGCTTCCAGTTCATCACTTCTGGCAGTTTCTATTTTGACAACGTCGCCGTATCCCAATTCGCACCATAAGGTTTTTAGAAACGGCCGGGGGTTATTGCTGATCACCTGATTGGCGATTTTCAGGATACGTCCTGCGGAACGATAATTCTGCTCGAGCTTTATCAGTGTTAAATCCGGGTAGTCCTTCTCAAGGCGCAGCATATTTTCCGGTTGGGCTCCGCGCCAGGAGTAGATAGACTGGTCGTCATCACCAACTACAGTTAACCGACTGCCGCTCCCAACAAGATGTTTCACCATGGCATACTGCGAACCGTTGGTATCCTGATATTCGTCAATCAAAAGATATTGAATTCGCTTTTGCCACTTTTCCCGAAACCGATTGTTGTCCCCGAGCAGACGGGTTGGCATAAAAATCAAATCATCGAGGTCGACGGAATTGCAAGCGCGCAAATATCGGTCGTAACGCGGGTAAATTTGCAATGCGGCAAGATTCACGGGATTTGCCTGTTCGTATTCAGCGAAATTTGAATCGAGCTGTTCAGCGCTTAAACCGCGATTTTTCCACTGGCTGATTTGCTGGTAAATGCGCTGGGCGAGTTCACTATCTCTGGAAACGGTTTCCGACATGATGTCGCGGACAATGATCACTGCGTCAGCCGGGTCGATGATACTGAATCCGGGGCGCAGTTCCGCGAGGTCATAATTACTGCGCAGGATTCTCATACCGAGCGAGTGAAAAGTGGAAATATTCAGCCCCTTGGTGTTGGCTTTTAAGTCGCCTTGCTTGAATAGCCGGGTCACGCGCGACTTCATTTCGCGGGCTGCTTTATTGGTAAATGTCACCGCAGTGATGATTTTTGGAGCTTTTTTTTGGTTGCGAATCAACCAGGCAATTTTCTCCGTGATCACCCGGGTTTTTCCGCTGCCGGCACCGGCCAGAACCAATAAGGCTGAGCCAGAATGCAGAATTGCCGCCTTTTGCTGAGGGTTGGCCTGAAGGCAGGATAAAGACATTGGGCTGGTTACTAGACGTGCCTGAGCTGGGAAAAGCGCGCTAGTGTATCGCTTTGGCAGATGGAAAAATAGCGCTCTGACCGGTTAATTTCAGGCTAATTCCAGGCTAATTTTAGTAAAATCCAGCAGCAAAGCGAGAGTCATTATGCAGGGTGCCAGATAACTCTTTGAAATTATTGGGGAGGAAAATTTATTTTGACGAAGACTATATATAGGGTTTATTATCCGACATTCGCCACTACATCTAGTTTTTGTGCTAAAGTATAAAAACATCGGACAAATCAGCAGGTTGGCGAAATAACATGAGAATCTTTCTAGTTTATTCATCGGGCAGCGTAGGTGGGCCAATACTGGTGGGATTGGTGTAGTGTGATGATACTAATGCTTGAAACGAGTCTAGTGCGAGGAAAAAATAATATGAAAATGGCCAATGTAGCCACCACAGAAGAACAAAGTGGGAAGCAAAACACAACGCATAGCAACAATGCCAGTGGTGACCTGACGGATATGGCATTACAACCTGCTTCGCTGGATATCTGGGATAAAAAATATCGCCTGAAAACCATGAACGGCACACCCGTTGATGCAGATATCCAGGCAACTTACGATCGCGTCGCCGAAGCGCTCGCCGATGTCGAGCAAACTAAAGCAAAGAAAAAGTATTGGCACGAAAAATTTATCTGGGCGCTGCAAAATGGCGCAATTCCCGCTGGACGGATTACATCGAATGCCGGGGCCCGTGAGCATAAGCCAGCGACAAGTACAATCAATTGCACAGTTTCCGGTGTTATTCCGGATTCTATGGATGGGGTTTTACGTTCTGTTCACGAGGCCGGCCTGACGTTGAAGGCCGGTTGCGGTATCGGTTACGAATTCTCCACCTTGCGTCCAAAGGGCGCCTTCGTCAGCGGTGCCGGAGCTCACACCTCCGGCCCGCTGTCTTTTATGGATATTTTTGATTCCATGTGTTTCACGGTTTCATCTGCAGGCGGTAGACGTGGTGCGCAAATGGGCACATTTGATATTTCGCATCCGGATATTCTCGAATTTATCCGGGCGAAACGCGAAGACGGCAGATTGCGCCAGTTTAATTTGTCCTGCCTGATCACCGACGAATTCATGCAGGCGGTGACAGATGAAGCGGATTGGGATTTGTATTTCCCGGCGACCAAACAGGAAGTCGAAAGCGGTGAGCACAAAATTATCTACCAGCCCTGGACCAGTACAGAAAACTATACAATCAATGATCTCGACGAAGTCGCTTGTCGGGTCTACAACACCATACCGGCGCAGCGTTTGTGGAACAGGATTATGAACTCCACCTACGATTATGCTGAACCCGGATTTATTCTGGTGGACCGTATCAATGAAATGAATAACAACTGGTTTTGCGAAAATATTCGCGCAACCAATCCCTGCGGGGAACAGCCGCTGCCGCCGTACGGAGCGTGTTTACTGGGTTCGGTGAATCTGACTAAATTTATCGACAATCCGTTCACGGACGAAGCCCGGTTTGACTGGGAAAAATACCGCGAAGTGGTCGCCGTATTCTCCCGCATGATGGATAACGTCGTTGAAATCAATGGCTTGCCGCTAGACAAGCAAAGCGGCGAGATGTTATCGAAACGCCGTCACGGCATGGGCTTCCTCGGACTTGGTTCAACCTTAACCATGCTGAAATTGAAATACGGCGATGATGCTTCGCTCGAATTCACCGAGCAAGTTGCCCGGGAAATGGCGGAAGTTGGCTGGCGCGTCGGTATAGATCTCGCCGATGAAAAAGGTGTCGCGCCGGTCCTCGAGGAAGAATACAGCGTAACTCTGGAAATGCTAACGACGCGTCCGGAAATGCAGAATGACGGCTATAAGGTTGGTGATTTGGTCAAAGGCTCGGTTTTGATGGGCAAATACAGCCGCTACTTGCAGCAGTTTCCGAAAGCGCTGCAGGACGAAATTGCCGAAAAGGGCTGCCGCTATACGCACCATACTTCCATTGCGCCCACAGGAACCATTAGCCTGTCATTGGCGAACAACGTCAGCAACGGTATTGAACCCAGTTTTGCGCATATGTACAGCCGCAACGTTATTCGAGAAGGAAAAAAATCAAAAGAGAAAGTCGATGTTTATTCCTTTGAGTTATTGGCCTACCGTCATCTGGTAAATTCGGACGCGGTTCCATTTTCCGACGATGAAGACACACAGCTTCCCGAATATTTTATTACCACCAACGACATCACCCCGAAACAACATGTTGATGTACAGGCGGCTGCACAGAAATGGGTGGATTCATCTATTTCAAAAACCGCTAACGTGCCGACAGATTTTGAGTTCGACAAGTTTCAGGATATCTATCAATATGCCTGGGAAAAAGGATTGAAAGGCTGCACTACCTTTCGTTTTAATCCGGAAGTGTTCCAGGGTGTGTTGGTGAAAGAAGAAGATCTCGAGAAAACCACCTATCAGTTCACGCTGGATAGCGGTGAAACCATTGAGGTCAAGGGTAATGAAGAAATTGAATACGACGGCGAAATGCATACCGCCGCGAATCTGTTCGACGCGCTGAAAGAGGGATATTACGGCCGGTTCTGATAGGGGTAGTTTGAAGTTTTGATGTATGTTTTGGTTGTAAAACGATAGCAGTTCAAAAATAATGATTAACGACGACAGGTACAAGTGTGAAGAAAGCAGCCCGAAAACCCGTAGCAAAAGCACGTAATCGCAGAGTACAATTTAATATGCAGACGGGACAGACTGCTTCCGGGACTCCGGAGTCATCAGTCGCTGACGAAGCACGCCAGACCAGTTTGGTGTTTGACGCCTATGCGGAAGAACCGGCGTTTGATGAAAGCTACTCAGCCTATAGTCAGCCGAGCAGTCCGGCGCAAATTAAAATGGAATTCTAAGAAGCATATCCATTGTGATATCGGAAGTACGGATAACCTTAAAGAACAATAGAAACAGTTAGAAGAAATTTTCGAGACGTTTATGAGCGTAAAAATAGAAAACAAAATTGTAGGATATAGCGTCGTCAAACCGAGCGCAGAAACGGAGGCGAATGCAATCACTACGGAGCCAGTAAATGATTCGCTGGATCAGGAAAATAGCGAGTCTGCAAAAATTGTGCAGATGCACGAAAAGGTGGTACGTCCCGAAACCCTGATCGGTAATACCTACAAAATTAAAACACCGGTTTCAAAGCACGCGTTCTATATCACCATTAACGATATCCTGCTCAACCCCGGTACGCCTTATGAAAAGCGCCGGCCATTTGAGATTTTCATTAACTCGAAAAACATGGATCACTATCAGTGGATTTCCGGTTTGACGTTAATTATCTCTGCCGTATTTCGCAAAGGCGGTGACGTGACTTTTCTGGTCAGTGAATTACAAAGTGTATTCGATCCAAAAGGTGGGTATTTCAAGCGCGGCGGCAAGTTTATGCCGTCACTGGTCGCGGAAATTGGCGACGCCATTGAATCCCATCTGAAAATGATCGGTATGATTGTTGATCCCGGTCTCGACGAACATCAGCAGGCGCTGGTTGACCAAAAGCGCAAGCAATTCGAAGAAAAGCAGGCAAGCCTGAATGGTGATAGCGGAGATGGAACAAGTGCCAGCGATTTTCCCGAAGGCGCAACCTTGTGCGGAAAATGCAACATGAAAGCCACCGTAATGATGGATGGCTGCATGACCTGTTTGCACTGCGGCGAGAGTAGGTGCGGATAGTTTCCCACTGACCCGTAAGATCATTGCCGCTCATATCGGGCAGCGAACTGCTGGGTGAATTATTTACCCCTCCGGTAAATTATGGCTGAGCGGTTAAGATACACGCCCTTGTGCGTATATATCTGAATCAGAATCGCGTTTCGTTCCTGAGTTCGATCAGATCCTGCGCAACCCCTGACAGGTGGGCTGTCCGCGTTAAAAGCGGAGCCGAGATACCCCGTGTATACTCGTGTGAAACCAATCAGCAATAAACTCGAGCCACCAATGGGTAGCGTATTCCTGGTTGCTGTATGGGGTCGGCCTGAATATCCCCGCAGGTATTATTGTCATCCTTTTGGCGCGGCGCTGGCAGATAAAAGGTGAGAGCGTTTCTGCAAGCATTCCTAACCAGAGTAAGCGCTCAAATACAGCTGACTTTGTGCTGAGCTCTGCCGCAATTAAAGCAGTGGGTTAGACGTCACCTAAGGTAGTTATCTGGGTCAGCCCCTAAATAAATTAACCCCCCTATCTGGCTAATCTTTAGATGCCGTCCACTATTGCCAGCGTACAGGCGGCATTATTTCGTCGGATAGATTTGACTGGTTTGTATTCTTCGGAATTCGCAAATGCGCGGGCGCTGTCCATATCGGGGAACTCGATAATCACGATCCGGGCAGGTGTCCACAGATCGGTCTCCAAAATTTCCATATCGCCGCCGCGAGCGCGGTAAATTCCGCCGTAGCTTTCAGCAATGGGCCGGGCAAGGGCCTTGTAGTTTTTGTATTCTTCAGGGTTCTCGATTTTGGTATCGACGATGATGTATGCGCTCATTGATTCCTTCTGTGTTTTTCGGGTTTTTAACTTCAGTGAGTCAGAATAATGAAATCGAGTTTACTATGAGTTTTGTCACCAACGAATTTAATTTTTACCATACGTGTTGATCAAATATCGTTTTACCTTGGAAATAATTCCGCATATGGTCTGCGTTGTGTTTTTCAAATAATTCGACAAAATGAAAATTGCCCGAATCCAGAGGGATGATCAAAACGCCTGTTACGCAATCGCACATGAAGACGACCGGTTTACCCTTGCTCATGGAGAGCTGTACGAAGGTTTAACTGATTCCGGCGAGGAAGTATCGGGGAAACTTTTGGCACTGGTCTTACCCGCCAATATATTGTGCATTGGATTAAATTACCGGGATCACGCCGAACAAGCAGGTCTTGAACTCCCGCAGCATAGGGCATCACCTCCTTTAATGAGTTGATGGAACCGATAGACTCGCATGTTCACAGATGCTTGTTATGATCTGCCCTATGAGTGATAATCGTCCCATGTTTACTCTCCTCAAAGACAGACAGATCCTCTCTTGGGCGCTGTATGATTGGGCAAATTCTGCATTTGCCACAACCGTCGTTGCTGGATTCTTTCCGGTTTTTTATAGTGCGCTCAGCGAGCAGATATCAACCGAGGATTCGCATTTCTGGTTTAACGTTACGTTGGCGGTTAGTAGCCTTATTGTTGCGTTGGCAGCACCGCTGCTCGGCGCCATTGCCGATCAGGGAGGGTGGCAGAAAAAGTTTCTCGCCAGCTTCGCGATGCTGGGGATTTTGATGTGTCTGGCGTTAGCGTGGGTTGGAGCAGGAATGTGGTGGATGGCTTTGATCGTTTATGGCCTCGGACAAATCGGTTTCGCCGGTGCCAATATTTTCTATGATGCGATGATTGTGCAAATCTCCAGTCGTGAAAATGTCGATGTGGTTTCCGGTATTGGATACGCGTTGGGGTATTTCGGCGGCGGAATTCTGTTTTTGCTCAACGTCGCTATGGTAACTAACCCGCAGTGGTTTGGAATGACAGACGTTTCTACCGCATTGTCTGTTTCATTCATCAGTGTTGCGGTGTGGTGGTTTGTTTTTAGTTTGCCGTTGTTATTGAATCTGGAGAAACAACAAACCATTGAACAGAAAACAGTCCTGCAATCGGTCCGATCTGGCATACGCCAACTGAAAAGCACATTTATAGAAATCCGAAAACTCAGAAATGTTTTTCTGTTTTTGGTTAGCTATTGGCTATACATTGATGGCGTTGGCACGATATATCGCATGGCGGTGTTTTTTGCCGACAGGATACTGGGATTGCCCATGGAAAGCTTGATCAGTGCGCTCATTCTGACCCAGTTTGTGGCGTTTCCATCTGCACTGTTCTTTGGGTGGATCGGTAAAGTAATTGGTGCGAAACAGGGCATTTTTATTGGCCTGATTGTGTATATTATGGTTATCGTTTATGCGTGGGGCTGGCTGGAAAGCGGCTTTGATTTTTATCTGCTAGCGGTTGCCATTGGCTTAGTCCAGGGTGGAGTGCAAAGTCTGAGCCGGTCGTTGTTTGCCAGACTTGTTCCCGATGATCAGGCAACGGAATTTTTCGGGTTTTTCAATATGGCGGGCAAGTTTGCCGGCATTTTGGGACCAATCATTATGGCCGCGATTCCGCTGCTGGTATCTGGCAGTACCGAGCGGGATAGCATTCTCGGCCTGATCATTCTGTTTGTGCTTGGCGGTGTATTATTGGTGCGCGTTACGGTGGCGAAGGGAACCCCAGAATAGGGCTTTTTTGTGAAATTTCATTCAATGCATGCCGCCCTGATTTCGGTGTGCGTAATATAGTCTACCGACATATTTCTAATTTGTTCTTGAGCGGTTCAATTACCAATGCGGATGGCGTGGTGTTTAATTTTAAAGCAGGTGATACGTTCATGGTGCCCATTGGTATGGGTTATCAATGGCACAGTGATGAGGATGTGAAAAAAATCTTTTGTGCGTTTACCCCAGCGTAACTACCCAGCCTAATTACCAGGCTTTATCACCAGGCTTTATCACCAGGCTTTATCACCAGGCTTTATCACCAGGCTTTATCACCAGGCTTTATCACCAGGCTTTATCACTGGATCTGAATTGAGGAAAAATAATTGTTGGGGTGGTTAAGTTATTTCTACCACCTCAATAAATTCGCATGCGAACGATAATGGTTGCCTATTGATAGTGACTTTCTATCTCGGAAATTAGCCCAGGTTCCGCCTTCATTGCTTCGAGCTCGGCATTGAGTTTATCGATAATCGCATCATCGGTATTGATATTAAACGCAATTGACATAATCGTTTGCCGAAATGTCAGAATCGGTTTCAAACCGCTGATACCGCTCAGTTTCGCGGTGTAGGGACCCAGTAAGTGCCCCGTTGCCCAGAGATCGATCCTGCCACGATCAAGTTTTAACGCATTGAGATTGTCTCTGGATGCAAGGTCAAGCTCGAACCCTTGACTTTGCAGATATAGTGCGACCGCATCACCTTGATAGCCGCCGACACGAAGCGCCTTGGCTTCTGCCATGCTGGAAACGGAAATACCGCTGGATTCTTTGGCGAGAAACACCCAGTTATTCTGCACAATGGGCCCCACCCATTTGAACTTGCTTTCTCGTTCTGCGGTTCGGGTGGTAGAGAAAACGGCTGTATTCGGCTCCTCAAGCGCCATGGAAAACGCACGCTGCCAGGGTAGTAACTCCATTGCGTAGTCTACGCCCGCACGCGCAAACAGTTGCTCTACGATTTCTGTTGAGATTCCGACAATTCTGGATTGCTCGTCAGACATATTAAAAGGCGGATAGTTTTCCGTTTTAAGCTGGATTGTCTGGGCAAATGAAGATTGGATGGATAGAGCGCCGATGAGAATAAATGCGATTCCGGCAATTGCACTATTCCGCGCGTGCGCGTAAAATTGACTGATTGACTGATTGACTGATTTTGAACATTGGTAGTACACCTCACTAAATCTCTTCAACAGATAAATCTAGCATAATCGTATTAATTGTGCAAGGAGGTGAATGGAAGTGCTTCTGATAAGCATAAGCTTCGTCTTCAGTTTTCCTCCAAGTTAATTTCACTCCTTGTTCACCGGCTGCTTTCATAATGATCCGCACCAAATTCAGAGGAGAAAATGTGTAGAGGTGAATCAATGAAACAGAAGATTAAAATTGGGACAACCGCTTTTGCTGCGATGTTAATGTTAGCGCTAACGGCGAACTCGGCGTACGCTACAAAAGGGGGTAGTCAATCTCGGTATGGCGACAACAATGCGAACGGCTAAAAGTTTACGATGAAAACCTCCGGTGGTTTGGCCGGCATTCGATTGATGCACAACATAGGGCATTTCAATTCGATAAAAATCGGCCGCTTTCACGGAAAAATTTGTTACTGTGGAACTGTCGAAAAAAAATCCTGCCACCAAAGTTGTTCTTTCTATGAACGGTGATCAATATGTTTTCCATCCCTATGAGTCCGCGCACCGATATTTAAAAACCTGCATCGCAAGTCCGTGCGGATTGATTTGAGAAGGCTGGAAGAAAATTACGATCACAGGAATTTGGGAGATAGTTATGTTTACAAACCTGATTACTCGCGATCACGCCCGAACGGTTATATTCCTTAACGCACATCGGAATCAGCACTATCGGCCCAGCAGACACACTCACTCAGGCCACTACCATCATGACCCAGACAGATGGGATCGTTATTAAGCGGTAGCGCCGGCTAACGAATCCATTTAATGGAACAGCCAATACTCGCAGTCTGATGCTCAGGCCCCTGACCGGTTTCCGCTACCTGTTTCATCGCTTCATACAGTTCGCGTTGGGCGTTTGGCGATGCCGGGCTCTTTCCGCTTTCATCCAAGCGGCCGCGATACTGAAGTTCAAGCATGGCGTTGTAACCAAAAAAATCGGGCGTACACACAGCACCATAACTTTTCGCCACCAACTGGGTTTCATCCCAAAGATAGGGGAAGCCAAATTGCATGCTTTGAGCAATGCGCTGCATATTCTCGAATGAATCTTGCGGATAATCTTCCGGGTCGTTCGACATGATTGCCACGCAAGCCACACCCAGTTGGTTAAGTGCTTCGCTTTCTCTGACGATACGGTCGAGTATGGCCTTGACGTAGGGGCAATGGTTGCAAATAAACATCACCAGCAAACCATTCGGTCCGCAGCAGTCGTCCCGTGACCAGGTCTTTCCATCCGTTCCAATAAGCGAGAAATCTGGTGCGGCCAGTCCAAAGTCACAAATTGGTGTTTCCAGTGAAACCATAATCTACCTTCATGTTTTTATTTTGATCCAATAGTAAAGTATCAATGACCGCGTGATCAATTGTTAAGCGGCCTGATGCGGTGTCTAATGCGTTACAATAATTTTTTTCTACGGTCATGATTGAATTTTAACGAGTATGAACAAAGCTTTTACGCAGGTCATATTTCCGACATGACTAAAAATCAAAGCGAATCGAAATTAACGAAGCTGTACGCTCACTGTACTGGTCCGGAATTTAGTTGCCGATATCGCTGGAAACCGAATACGCCGGCGATTTGGGATAAGCGTTCGACCATTCACTATGCAGTGAATGACTGCGATGGCTACAGAAGATTGCTTTTGCGCACGGCGATCAAGGGACACCGACCTGTTCCCGCGTAAGCAAACCAATCTAAAAATTATAGTGAGTCCAGAATTGCCGGGCCACCGAGTTGCTTTGCCTGCTGCGTAATCCATTTTTGTCGTTCCAGTACGTACGCTGAAGGATTGGCGATGGAGAATTTGATCGGATTTGGCAGAACAGCCGCGATACGTGCGGCTTCGTGGCGGTTGATTTTGGCTGTCGGTTTTTTAAAAAAATGCTGTGCGGCTATGCCCACACCAAAATACGAATCCCCCGTTTGCGCAATGTTTAGATAAATTTCCAGAATACGCTGCTTCGGTAATAGTAATTCCATGACAACGGCCAATGCAGCTTCCAGCGCTTTTCGCACGTAACTTCGCCCTGACCAGAGAAACAGGTTCTTTGCGGTTTGCTGGGTAATCGTGCTTGCCCCGCGTCTGCAATCTGCATCACTTTCAAGAGCCTTACCTAGCTCCGCAAAATCGATGCCAAAATGATCTGGAAAGCGCTGGTCTTCGGCGGCGATCACGGCAACGGCAATATGCGGTGAGATTTGTCTCCAGTCTGTCCATGGATGGCTCGCATACTGGCTTTTACCGTTGACTAAAACGCCAAAATTATGATGCAGAATAAACGCGCTATGCGTTGGGTCTATCCATCGGAGCAAAAAAATGACAGCAATCGGAATTGCGGCAAGCGTTGCCAGTGTAATGCGTAGTCTACGCTTTATTTTACGCCACATTCAAAATCCGGCAGCCATACCATCTTTACGGTGATCGGATCCGCCGATATAACCGCTGTCAGTTTTTTCAATAAGTTGCGCACCACCCATCCGATAGATCATTTCGTCGGATTCGGCTTCAAGTGGATGACCGCGCGCTGCCAAATCTTTTCGAACCTCGGGATCAAAACCGGACTCAAGCAGGATGCGCTTATCTTCACTGATCTGCCACCTTGGGGCATCGCTTGCAGCTTGCGGGTTCATGCCAAAATCACAGGTGCGCATCACCATTTGCGCGTGCCCCTGGGTTTGCATATGACCACCCATTACGCCAAAGCTCATAACAGGCTCTTCATCCCGAGTCAGAAATGCCGGGATAATGGTGTGGAAAGGACGTTTACCTCCGGCCAGCACATTGGGGTGATCGGGCTGCAGAGAAAACCCGCTACCCCGATTCTGCAGGCTGATCCCGGTATCAGGAATCACGATGCCTGAGCCAAATCCGTCATAGTTGCTTTGAATAAAAGAAACCATCATACCGTCTTCATCCGCGGCAGTGAGATAGACCGTGCCCGATGGCCTGGGAACACCATAATCTGGCTCTTTAGCCAGCTTCATATCGATAAGTTCGGCTCTGGTTGCCAAATAATCTGAATCGAGCAGACTGGCGACTTCCATGTCCATGGAAGCCGGATCGGAGACGTAACGCTGGATATCGGCAAATGCCAGTTTCATCGCTTCGATCTGACAGTGCAGTGAATCCGCTGAATCCATCTCGTATTGTTCAATGTTGGTATGCTGCAGGATGCCAAGCATCAACAGCGCACCCAAACCCTGACCATTGGGCGGAATTTCATGCAAATCATAACCATGATAACGCTGTGAAATCAGTTCAACCCAGTCACAACGGTGATTGTCCAAATCTGCCCGCGTCATTTTCCCGCCATCGCGCGCTGCTGTGGCTGCAATTTGCTCGGCGAGTTCGCCGCGATAAAAAGCTTCGCCGCGAGAAACAGCCATTTTTTCCAGCGTTTCTGCCTGTTGCGGAAATTTGAATAACTCCCCTGGAAGCGGCGCTTTGCCACCGGGTAAAAATGGTGCGAAATCCTTGAATGCGCCAAACTTCGACGGTGCTTTCGCCCACAGTCTGGCCGTAATGGGTGTCACCATAAAACCTGTTTCCGCGTAGTGCACAGCGGATTCGAATAATGAATCAAACGACAATCTTCCAAAGCGTTCCGAAAGCGATACCCAGCCGCTAACTGCGCCTGGAACCGTCACGGTATGCCAGCCGCAGTCGGGCATTTCACTCAGACCTGGAAGATCTTGCGGAGATAGTGCGGCAGGGCTTCGTCCAGATGCATTTAGACCATGCAGCTTTTTGCCGTCCCAGACAATACTGAAGGCATCGCTGCCGATACCGTTCATAGTGGGTTCAACGACAGTTAGCGTGATCGCTGTAGCCAGAGCGGCGTCAACTGCGTTGCCGCCATTACGCAGTGCATTCAGGCCCGCTTCAACTGCCAGCGGCTGGGATGCAGCCACCATATTTCTCGCCATTGCCGGCATCCGCTGGGAAGGATGGGGGAATTGTTGTCGAATGCTTTGGTTGTGGCTCATGGTAAAAAGGCTCGAAATCTAGCGCGAGGTTTGTCGTGCCTGCCGAATGGCAATAATGCTGTAACCAATGACCGATATCAAGACAATGCCGCTGCCATACAGGGTATAGGTACTGGGAATCTCGTTGACACCGATCCAGACCCAAATTGGATTCAGTATGGATTCGGTCATCGCAAATAATGCCACTTCGGCGGCTGGCAGATAGCGCGTTCCCAGCGTTAGAAGGAAAAAACCCAGGCCGAACTGAAATGAGCCTAAAGTGATGCAAATTAACAGGTCATACTGACTAATGGAAAAATCAGAAACCATAAATAAGGCAATTATTACGGTGATCAGCCCTGACAATCCGGTCGCGGGAATCATGTCAACCTGTTTTTTGGAGCGCAGGATCAACAGGTAAAAGGCGAACATAAAAACCATTAATAACGCCAGCGCATTGCCGAGCATACCGCCGCTTACGAGTCCGTCCACAAACATCAAGCCAATGCCAATCAGTGCAGCAACCATTGCGACAAGACTCCGGTTGCTTACCCTTTCCTTGAGTATCAGCCAAGCCAGCAGCGCCGTAACCAATGGTGCGGAACCGATGATAAACACAACATTGGCAACGGTCGTATTGAGCATCGCAAAAATATAGCAAACAGATCCAAGCCCAAGTAGTGATGCAGCAAAAACACCCTGAATTCCAATGGCGCGATAGGGCTGGAAAACCCGGCCGCGGTATTTGACGAGCAGTAACAGGAAGATTGTGATACTGAATGTCAGTGATCGAAAAAAGATGATTTGCCAACCATTCGGATTTTCCATAATACGCAGCAGGATTCCAGAGGTGCTAAGAAAAGCGCCAGCAGCCATGACGATGAGAATGCCGAGAAAGTATCGGTTAGACATTGTTGTATTGCCTGGCTGCGATCAAGCGGGAATCTGCTCTGCATTTTTTAAACGCTGGCGCCGAGACTCGAGTGGTGAAATTAATAATGACATCATTGGCGGTACGATCAAAAGTGTGATCACCGCGGATAAGCTCAAACCACCGACGACAACGGAACCGAGACCGCGATATAGCTCTGAACCCGCACCCGGAAAAAACACCAGCGGCAGCATGCCAAAAACGCTGGTCAGGGTGGACATAAATATTGGCCGAATGCGGTTTCGTGTGGCCATCTTGATGGCCTCGTCCGGCGCAATGTTCTCTTCACGAATATGGTGCAAGGTTTGGTGGATGAGGAGAATGGCATTGTTAACGACGATACCGATGAGAATAACGAAACCCAGCATGGTCAACATATCCAACGCTTGAAATGTCGTCAGGTTAAGCACGGCCAGTCCGCCGACACCGCCAGCCGCGGCGACCGGAACGGAGAGCATAATAATGAGCGGATAGATGAAACTTTCAAACAAAACCGCCATGACCAGAAAAACAATAACGATAGACAGCATCATGTTAATCGCCATGGCGTTGCGCGTTTCAACGAGTTTATCCGCAGTCCCGGAAATGCTGAGCTGTACACCGCCTGGCAATCCTTCTTCGGTAAGCGTTGCAATGACTTGTTCTTCAATATTATTGATCGCAGTTTCCAGCGCCATCGCCTGATTGGGTCGAATCTCAAGGGTGACGGTACGAAATCGTTCGCGATGGCGAATTTGAGTCGGTCCTGCGGTAATCACAGATTGCGCCAATGAGGCGACGGGTACGACGCGACCGCTTGGGGTGACGACAGGCAGACTATCAATACCCTGCGTTTCGGTTACGCTGCCAACGTTTCCTTTCAAAACGATATCCATCAGTTTTCCGTCTACCGTGGATTGGGTCACCCGCAGACCATCGTTAAAGGTATCAATGGTTTGCGCCAATTCAACGGCAGTAACGCCGCTATCGCTTAACCGCAATCGATCCGGTACAACCCGAACTTCAGGTGCGCCAAGTTCAAGACCAGGGACTGGCCGCCATTCATGACCCTGCTCCCGCGGGAACAGCCCAAGCACTTTAAGGAACGCCCTGTTCGCAACCCCGAGAATGGTTTCGAGATCGGGCCCGGATATGTCGAGTTCAACTTTTCTACCGCCACCGATACCCCGGCCAAATATTGATGGTTGATTAATAAAACCAAAAGTGCCGGGTTCACGAAACACCGGCTTCTGTAACACCGGTTTAAGCTCAGCGACGCGCTCAGGTTCAACTGCAATCGCACCGAGGAAGGTTTGGGAAGGTGTTGCGATGTAGAAAAAACGTTCGATTTTCGGGGGTTCTCCGGGTGCTGATTCCGGGCCGGTTTCTGTGGCCCAAAGCGGTTTGATTTCTTCTTCAATACCCGCGGCTATTTTTGACGTTGTTTCAAGGTTGTATCCCGGTGGCGGAATTACAATACCGAACAGCAGGTTACGATTGCCTTCGGGGAGGTACTCCAGTTTTGGCAGAGCTTTGTATGCCCCCACACTGGCAACCATCGTGACAATTAGCGTAATGGCAATGGCGAAAAAGCGGCTTTTTACAACGGCATTGACAAAACCGCTTGTTAAAGCGCTAAACTTTTCGGCGAGCCAGTCGATCAAAGGCAGGCGGATTCGAGAAAATGTAACTGCTCCATTCGCACGAGAGGCACTATTCGTTTCTTTAAGCAGCTTGCGGGATAACGCTGGAATAACGGTGACAGATACTACCAAAGAGAGCAACACTGCCACAGAGATAGCCACTGCAATATCGCGAAACAGCTGACCCGCTTCCAGTTCCATAATCAGAATCGGAATAAACACCGTCACCGTGGTGAGCGCAGATACCAATACCGCGCCCCAGACCTGTTGCGCTCCAAGATAAGCCGCTTTTACATTGGAGTAACCGCGTTCTTTCAGGCGATAAATGTTCTCCAGTACAACTATGGCGGCATCGACCACCATCCCCACTGCGAAGGCAAGACCAGCCAACGAGATCACGTTAATGGATCGCCCCAAAGCTGCCATCGCTACAAATGCGCCGATTACCGAAACCGGAATGGCCAGCGAAATAACCAAAGTAGCGCGTAGCGAACGCAGGAATAGAATCAGAATTAATGCCGCCAGCGCACCGCCAAGCCAAATATTTTGCTGCACCAGATCGATTGCTGAGTTGATGTAAACGGTTTCGTCGTAGACTTGGCGAAAAGTTAATCCGGCATTGGGAATGGTCGATTCATTGAGTTCTGCAATGGCTTCGCGCAGTCCCGCCATGGTTTCGATAACATTGGCGCCGGTTTGCCTTTCCGCACTTAACGCCATGGAGGGTTTGCCAAGCAATCGAATAGCGGAAGTGGGTGCTTTAAACCCGAATGAAACGTCCGCAACATCTGCAACCGAGACCCGATCCAGCGCACCGGCGGATTCACTGCTGCGAATGACAACATCTCGAATAATATTCAGGTCATTAAGTTCACCTTCCGTGCGCACCACGTATCGGCGTTTCCCTTCGTCAATGCTGCCGGCACCCAACGAGACATTGGCATTGCGCATTGCGCGGCTGATATCACTGACTGTGAGTTGGTACCGGGCCAATAAGAAAGGATCAACAATAACGTGTATTTCACGTTCGCTGCCGCCGTAGACATTGATCCGGCCGATTCCAGGAACCCGCTCCAGTCGATCCTTTACAACATCTTCAATAAAGTCGCCGAATTCATGAATGGGTCTGTCATTACCTTCCTGTAGATTAAGAACCATCCAGGCTATTGAGTTATCTTCACTACCGGACGTATCGAGCGTAGGTTGCTCCGTTTCGTCCGGGTAGTCCGAGACCCGATCCAGTCGATTGGCAACCAACAGTAAAGCCCGATCCATATTGGTGTCAACTTTAAACTCAAGGGCGATGCGGCTGCGGCCCGGCTCGGCTTTTCCGGTAATGGATTCGAGTCCCTCGAGGCCGGAAAGCTCTTCTTCCTGCTGGTTGAGAATCTCGCGCTCGACTTCCGCTGGCGCCGCACCAAACCAGTTTGTCGTTACCGTGATAACCGGGCGATTGACATCCGGGGCGAGTTGGATGGGGATGGATTTAAGCGCCACGAGACCAAACAGGATGACCAGGAGCACTGCCGCGACAACCGCGACAGGTCGTTCAATGGCCGCTTTGATCAGGTTCACCAGACTGCGCTGTTTCGGGTTATTCGGGGTCTGCGATGTTGATCGCCTGATCCGGCTTCAGGCGTTCGTTACCGCGTATTACGACGCGCTCGCCAAGGTTCAGGCCTTCAAGAATTTCCAGCCGTTCCGCCGATGCGATACCGCTTTTGATGTGGCGCATCTCCGCCGTTGTGGTTTCGGATTCGTTGACGACAAATACAATCCGATTATTGCCGCGCTGAATCACCGCATCCTTGTGGACGCTGAGGATTCGTTTGGCCGCGGATGCCGGAACGAATACGGTTACACTTTGCTGGCTTGCTACTGTGCCGGCATCTTCATTCAGGGTGGTATTGAAGCGTACCCGCCGGGTTCGTGTTCTGGGATTTTCCTGCGGAATTATGGCGCGCAAATCAGCATCGTGTTCAGTGCCGTTTTCAAGCACCAGCTTCAAAATTTGTCCGTGCGACAGGCCATCCAGAAGCGCTGCCGGAACATCAGCTTCAAGCTCAAGATTATCGTCTGAAATAATTTCAAACACGGTGACGCCCGGTTGTAGGTAGTTGCCAACCTCGGTTAGTTTCTGAGTGATGGTCCCATCAAAAGGAGCCCGGATCGCAACATAGCTGAGATTGAGCGTGGCCAGACCAAGATTTGCACGACGGCTGTTAATACTTGCTTCAGCCTCGTTGACTCGGGCTAATGCAATATTCTGCTGTTGCCGGGCATCGTCGTATGCGGCCTTACTGACCGCCGCTGAATCCGCCAGTCCCTGCAAGCGCTTTACTTCTTGCGTGGCTAGTGCAAGTTGTGCGTTAGCGGTTTTCAATCGTGTCTGAGATTCTGCCAATTGTGATTCAGCCTGAAGCAACTTCAGTTCAAGGTGTTGCCGGTCTACGCTTGCCAGTCCCTGCCCGGTCGTAACTCGATCCCCGACCTCAACGCTGACACCGATGACGCTGCCGCTTATTCTCGACGCTACCGACCCGGAGCGTTTAGCGACCAGTCGCCCCAGAATCGGAACGGTCTGGGTAAATTGTTCTTCGATCACCGGATCAACGGTAACGAGTGCTGCGTGCTGCGCCGATACCGAAGGTAAAACCAATGCAAACAGCAGGATCATTCCGCTAAACTGTGAGCGTCTGAATCGGTAATAATCTTTTGTTTGTATCATCTATCGAATTTAAACCATTCCAGCCAAAAACTCGATGTAAATTAGCAGATTAGTCCGGTGAGAAATTTTTTACATTCAATATTGATGTTCACTGGATTGCTGTGTACTGTGGCGGTCCTTTTAATGATCTGGACGGGCTCCAGAGACAAGTCAGCGAACGATAAAGTGACAGAAGAAATAGAATTTATTGAACATCAAACGGGTCTGGATCCAGAACATGCAATCATCTGGCTGCATGGTCTGGGTGCAGACGGTCATGATTTTCAACCCATTGCATCGCAGCTGAGCATGCCGCCGCAAACACCGGTTCGCTTCATTTTCCCCCACGCGCCGATGCGACCCATTACCGTGAATGGCGGCATGATGATGCGTGGGTGGTATGACATTGTGGATTTACCGGTTGATCTCCAACAACCACGACGTGAAGATCGTGCGGGTCTGGAATCGTCAATGAAGATCGTAGAAGAGCTGATTGCTCAGGAAAACAGTCGTGGCATTTCGACGGAGAATATTTTTCTTGCAGGATTTTCGCAGGGGGGCGCTATTGCGCTTTTCACAGGACTTCGGTTGAATCAGAAACTGGCCGGAATCATTGCCTTGTCAACTTATCTTCCCGATGCGTCAACAATCGAAACCGAGCGCAGTGAATTCAATCAGCATACACCGATATTTTATGGACATGGTAATCAGGATCCGCTGATTTCAGTCGCCGCCGCACAAAGCAGTCGTTCAATTCTGGATAAACTGGGGTATTCAGTTGAGTGGCATACCTATGAAATGCCGCATTCGGTGCACCCTCGGGAGATCGTTGATATCGGCAGTTTTATTGAATCGCTACTGATTCGCTAAAGCGACTTTAAGTTTCTCGTAGAATGGCTGATGATGGTCTAACAACGGTAAAAGCCTTGGTGACTGTTCGGCGGCTTTGGCAAAACGCATATTGATCAGATCGTCGCCCTTGGTTTTTCGGATTCCTGAACTTGCAATAACAGACTGGTGCCAGCCAGATACCGATTGCCAGTCGTCTGGAACTTCTCCAGATTGCCATTCGAAGGCTTGCGACAGAAACGGTAAGTCGAGATAATCCCAGGCATTTCCCAGCGACATCATTGGGTCATTTTGAACCGACTCTGCCTCCACAATGAAAGGCGGCCGGTTACTGTACCTGCAGAGCCATTCATACAGTTTCCACTGGGCTTCAATTCCAATCTCTTCCAGCGTTACGTTAGCGTCCAGCTGGTAATAAGATAAAATCGATCTCTTCGGGTTGCGGATCAGGATGAGATGTGCAAACTGATTTGAAAGCTCAGGATAACGATAAATTTCGGGTAGAACGTAGTAGCCCATGTCCTTGAAAAACACCGTGCGCGTTTTTGCGCGGCTCTGAAAATCAGCAATGATTTCCTCAAAAGTTTCCAGTCGGCCAATATTGAGCTCAGAGTGGGGCAACGATTTCTTTCCGAGCCCAACATAGTAGTAGTACCCCAATCCCCAGATAGAAATCTCTTAAACGCAGGAAGCCTTGGCTGTATAATGGTTTGCTCTTAAACCCACCATCACCCAATGGGTGCACAGCTCAAGGCTGATGACTATTCTACCCTACAAACTCGATACAACGAACGATTTACTCACCTCTCGTGCCGGTTTATTGGCGATTGCTCAACTAATGGACTCCCTGAACCTGTCTGAGCGAATCGACAAGCACTTCCCCCAGCCTAAAAGCAATCGTGGGTATAAGCCCTCGGAGTTCATCAAGCCCCTCATCCTGATGCAGCATGAAGGCAGTTTTCACCTGGATGAGGTTCGCAACCTTCAGGATGATGAAGCACTGCGCACCGTGCTGGATCTCAAGAAACTTCCCCAGGCGACCACGATTGGAGATTGGCTCAGGCGAATGGGAAGCCAGCCGCAAATCCAGGCTGCCTGGGTAAAGGTGAATAAAGCCTTATTGAAGGTAGCCTTGCATCGCTGTAAGGAAGTCACACTGGACATTGATGCCACTGAAATTGTTGCCCATAAAGCGGGTGCACGGTGGACTTACAACAAGCACAAGGGCTTTATGCCGATGGTGGGGCATATTGCGGAAACCGGGCAGATCGTGGCCGTGGATTTCCGTCACGGCAATGTGCCGCCAGCGAAAGATAATAAGCCGTTTATCCAGCAATGCCAGCAGTCGCTCCCGGAAGACTGTACCGTGAAGGCGCTGCGTATTGACGCCGCCGGCTACCAAACAAAAGTCATTGAGTATTGTGATAAGCAGGGTATCGAGTATGCCATTCGCGCCAAGACCAGCGCCGCACTGCGCGCGCAGATAGCAGCGGCAAGCGCTTCGGACTGGCAGCCTTTGCTGGATAAAAAAGGCAAAGCGGTCAATGGTCAGGATACCTACCGCACCAGTTTCTGCATCGGTGAGTATGAAAAACCCTTCACCCTTATCATTCAGAGAACAGCCGTTACCGGCCAGGCGAGTCTGGATTTAGATTCATCAGATAACTCAGAAAACAGTTCAGAGGAAATAAACTCAGGTGCTTATATTTATCGTGCGATTGCCACTAATCGGGATAGCCTTAGCGATAGCGAGATTGTTCACTGGTACAATCAACGTGCCGAGGATAGCGAGAACCGGATTAAGGAACTGAAGCGGGATTTTGGCGGTGACACCCTGCCGTGTTCAGATTTTGCTGCCAATGTGCTGTACTTTTTAATCTCCGCACTCTCCTGCAATCTATGTGCCCTCATGCGTCAGTTGCTGCCGGGGGAGTTGTCCCAGCATCGTGCGATAACACTGCGCTGGCGGCTGTACGCCATCGCGGCAAAAGTGGTCAGGACGGGACGTCAACTCTTGGTAAAAATGCGGGAAAACCACCGACTACTACTGGAACGAGTGCTGCTGGCACTGAAGGAGTTTGAAGCGCCGCCCATTTAACCCGACATAGAACAAGAATAACGGCTTCTGCAGGACAGGTGCGTCAAAAATAGCCGATTTAGCACTGATAATGCACCGAAAGCGGTTTTTGAGTAAACCTCTCGGCACTAGCTACCATAATTTGCTGTAATGGCCAGCCACAAGGCTTGAAAGAGGGATTCACCGAGCCTTGAAGCGCTGATGCTACTCTATCTGGGGATTTGGGTAGTACATGAAAGGTTCATGTAAACAGTCTAGATCGCCGCGTTCGCGCATGATACGTTCAATTGCGGTGGACATGGATCGGGGATGAACCCAGAGCGCAATGATTGAATTCGGTGGCGAAGTGTTCATCCAGACTAACCGAGAGACTTTAGAATTTTTGGATAATAAAAAAGCAATGTAAGCGCCCGCATAATCATGAAGCCAAATAAAGCCAGATACAAGCCGTGATTTTGCAATACGGTAATAAGATACAGAGTAAGTAAAACGTATGATGTCGTGGAAACAAGCATGCCGTTGCGCATTTCTTTTGCAAACCCGGTGCCAATAAACAGTCCGTCGAGGTGGTAACTCGCACACGCCACCACCGGAAAAATAATCATCCAGAGCAAATAGTCTGAAGCGGTGGAAATTACCTCAGTGGAGTTGCTGAACAAATGTAAAACCGAATCCCCCAACAAGGCGTACACAATGCTTGCCGCCAACGCTGAAATGGATATCCAGAATGCGGTTAGTTTCACCGCGCGGATGAATCGGCTTCGATTCTTCGCGCCGTAAGCGCCGCCCCCTAAAGCCTCAATCGAGTGAGAGAACCCGTCCAGGGCATAGGCCATAATCGTACTTAAGTGCATCAGTATGGTATTCACCGCGAGATACACCTCCCCCAGTTTAGCGCTTTGTGCGGTAAAAAAGGCGAACGAAAAAACCAGACAAATCGTACGGATAAAAATATTGCTATTGGTTTTCATCATTGAAATCAACGAGGTGATTTCTATCAGCTGCTGTCGATCAATTTGCTGGCAGGCCAGCAACAGACGTTTTCGCAGCAAAATGAACCCGAAGATTGCAGCGCTGTATTCTGCAATGAGCGTTGCCCAGGCCACGCCCTGAACGCCCCACTGAAAAACGGGCACAAAAAGCAAATCCAGAGCGATATTCACCAGATTCAAAACCAGCTGCAGGTACAGCGCCAGCCGGGTATTGTGCAGACCGACAAATATGCCGGTAAAAACGTAAATGCAAAGTGTTGCCGGCGCGCTCCAGATCCGAATCAATGAATATTCTTTTGCCAGAGATTCAACCGCATTGGAGCTGTCGATTAGTGACAGCGCCAGATCAACCAACGGCCGTCCAAACAGCACCACAATCAACCCTATTGCCAAAGCAAAGAGCATAAACCGCAACATGGTCAACGATATGGATTGGTCGTCTCCTGCACCATAAGCCTGCGCGATATAGCCGGTAATACCCATTTTCAGAAAGCCAAACCCCCAGTACAGGAAACTGAAAATCAGTGCCCCGAGCGCCACAGCACCAATGTTGTGTACCCCGGGTAGATGTCCTACTACCGCAGTATCCACAGCGCCGACAATGGGCACGGAAATATTGGAAATGATCATGGGTACCGCTAGCGCCAACACCGTTCGATGCGTTAGTACGGTATCCTGATTTGGTTCGAGCTGGTTGGTCATGAGTTGTTATTGAGACGTTAACCGGAAAAGGTTGGGATTTATTTCAAGCGCAGTACAATAAACGGAATATTGATTTCCCACAACATTTCCGAACTAAAGCGGAAAAATATGAAAGCCGAAGATATTCGATACCAGCATGATCTGGAGAGGTATAAGAAACTGCTGGGAAACCCTGATGTAAACGGGTTAACAGGATGATCGAGAAAATGGAAGAAGCCGGCCCAATGGGAACGCGCCGTCGATTGTTGGGAACCTCTGTCAGATTAAGCCGAAATAGGGTGCCGGCGATTCATAAAATGGCTGATGGAGCTCAGCTATCTGGATAGTCGGTCCGATGCGGCAACGGCGATGCAACGCGTACTGTACGCCGGAGGCTGATTGTGAGCCAGATTCGCAAGGCTGATTAAAAAACGTCGAATAAGGGGATGATTTTTCTGGCACCTGCTGACTAATAGCCCTAGAATCGGCGAACTTTCACGTCGCTGAGCCAAGACATGCTGAATGACCTTCGCGCCTCTTGGGCGCTGTTAATTGGAATCGGTTTCATGATGCTGGGCAATGGTCTGCAAGGCACATTGCTGGGTTTACGCGCCACCATGGAAGGCTTCCCGACTTTCGTGACCGGAATCATGATGTCGGGTTATTTCGTCGGAATATTCGTGGGTTCCATGATTGCACCCCGATTGGTCAAACGCGTCGGCCATATTCGTGTTTTTGCCGCATTGGCATCGATGGCTTCAATTTCGATTCTGGTTCACGGTTTGTACGTTAACGCTGTGACCTGGACGGCGATGCGGCTGATAACGGGATTGAGTTATGCCGGATTGTATGTTGTCGCGGAAAGCTGGCTTAACGATCGAGCCAGTAACGAAACCCGCGGCCAGGTTTTATCCGTTTATATGGTTATCACCACACTGGGTCTGGGTGGCGGCCAGTTTTTACTCAACCTCAGTGATCCTTTACAGGTTGAGTTATTCGTTCTGGTTTCCATTATCGTATCGTTTGGTTTGATCCCCATTTTGCTGACAGTGCGGCCGGCCCCAGGCTTTGAAACCGCAGGCTCGATGTCGTTAAAAGACCTGTATAGTGCATCGCCGTTGGCAGTGATTAGTAATTGCTTAACGGGCGTTGCCCACGGCACCATATTTGGGCTCGGTGCGGTTTATGCCGCCCATGAACTTCAGGGCGTTGAACAGGTTTCCGTGTTTATGGCGTGTTTCTTGTTGGGAAGTCTGATTTTCCAATGGCCGGTAGGCTGGCTGGCTGATCATATTAACCGCCGTGTGATTATGGCCGGATTGTGTGTGCTGGCGATTGCGGCTTGTGTGTTGGCCCTGCTCGTTGCAAAAGGCAGTGTCATTTATTTCGGAATAATCGTTTTGCTCGGTGGTGCTGCAATGCCAATGTACTCACTGACAATTGCGTATGCCAATGACCGACTGGAACCCGAACAAATTGTCGCAGCCAGCGGCAGCCTGGTAATGGTTGCGGGCATCGGCTTGAGCACCGGACCCATTGTGGTATCGTTTTTGATGGGGCATTTTGGCTCAAGTTATTTTTTCATTGGTATTGCTGCTGCATTCGTAGCCATTCTGATTTTCACAACCCACCGTATGAACATGACGGAAGCTATTGCCCCATCCGAGCAAAGCCCCGCCATTGCCGCAGGCATCATAGGGACACCCGTTGCCCAGTACAATGCCCCTGATGCAGAAGAGTATGTTGACGCTCTGATCAACGATCAGCTGGAACATCTGGATAACGATACATCGGACTCCGGGTCAGACGAAGCGGAGCTGGAAAAGTTTCTTTAGGTTCTACCAGCAACCCTATGGGGTGAATTCGCTGGGTAACAGAATGATGGGTTATACTGCTTGCACTCCGACACACCGAAGAGTATAGGTTGCCATCTAAACCACCACAAATGAGTGATCAGAAAACACAAATCATTTTAGACAATCGTACTGCCGAGACCAGTATCGGAGAATATTTGCGTAAACAGCTTGGTCAAGATGTGAAATTTTTTCGCATTGTGTCAGCCTGCTTCACAGTGTACGCTTATAAAGCGTTAAAACCTCAGTTGGAACAAATCGGTGCAGTTCATTTTTTATTTGGCGACCCCGGTTCGGTAGGAGAGATTGATCCAAGCGAAAAACAAAATAAAAATTTTGATTTAACTGAGCAAGGTCTATTGCCGAAAGCGATACTCCAACAGAAGCATTTAGCCAGGGAGTGTGCAGAATGGATAAAAAAGAAGGTTAAAATTCGTACTATAAAACAAACCAATTTCCTGCATGGAAAAATGTATCACATTGAACAGCATGAAACGGCGAGTATGGCGGTACTTGGCAGCTCAAACTTCACTCATCGTGGATTGGGGTTTAATGAAGGGGCAAATCTGGAGATTAATTTGCTGATTAACAAAACCGATACGCGTGACGAGCTTAAATATTGGTTTGATGATGTTTGGAAAGATAAAAACTTGACGCGGGATGCTAAAAAAGAAGTGCTGGATGCGTTGGAACGGATTGGTAAAAACCATTCACCAGAACTTGTTTATTTCAAAACATTACTGGAAGTTTTTCGTGAGCGGATGGAAACGCGAGAAGACGCAGATACCCAACTCGGAGCTGTCAATTTAAGAGACACACAAATATGGAAAACATTGTATCAATTCCAGCGCGATGGAGTGGTCGGCATCATTAACCGCTTGAAGCAACATCATGGTTGTATTCTTGCCGATAGCGTAGGTCTTGGAAAAACTTATACAGCATTGGCAGTCATCCGTTATTATCAGGCAAAAAATCACCGAGTGATGGTGCTTTGTCCGAAGAAACTCAGCGAAAACTGGAAACTCTATCCAACACAGTTCGGTCAGAAAAGCAACCCGTTTAAAAAAGATGATTTTAGATACCTGGTTTTGCATCATACTGATCTATCACGGTTTGTTGGTGAAAGCAATGGTATCGATTTGGAGAAGTTTGATTGGGATTCCTTTGGTTTAGTGGTAATAGATGAATCGCATAATTTCCGCAACGAATCCAGCAGTGAGCGCGACCATGACGGCAATATTATTCGCCACAGTCGTTATGAGCGATTGCTTCAAGAGATGATTCAGAAGGGCGGTCAAACCGATGTACTGATGCTGTCGGCAACGCCTGTCAATACATCGCTGGATGACTTGCGGAATCAGATTTATTTTATGACTGGGAAACGTGACAATACTTTCAACGAGTCGCTTGGAATACGAAATATGGGCACTATGCTTCGTGCCGCGCAAAAACAGTTCAAACATTGGGAAGAACAACGTGGTGAAAAAGACAAGCGAGATCTTTTCGACAAACTGGGAGGTGATTTTTTCACGTTATTGGATGCCGTTTCTATCGCCCGTTCACGCCATCATATAAAAAAGTTTTATCCTGATGTAGTAAAACAAATAGGCGGATTCCCCAAACAAGCCAGACCAGTGAATAAAATGCCGCCGACCGATTTACGAGGCGAGCTTTCATACGAAATACTTAACGAGGAAATTAAGAATTTTGGTTTGTCAATCTACACGCCAGCGGCGTATGTCGTCAGTGAACAAGCGAAACAGAAGTTGGCGGATGAAAAAGAAAAACTTAATTTTAATCAGGCTGATCGAGAGAGATGGTTGATTGGTATGGTGCGTGTGAACTTTCTTAAACGCTTGGAAAGTGCTGCACCATCTTTGGTTTTAACGTTGCAAAGAACCATTGCAAAAATTAACAGCATGATTTCAAGAATACAGGCATATCAAGCCAGCAAAGCCGTAGATAGCAAAGCAACGGAGCGACCGGAAGATGATGCAGATGATGAGGATTTTGTTGTCAACAAAGTGCGCCAGCCTTTTCATTTTAGAGATTTAGATTTGCCAAAGTGGTTGTGTGACTTGAATAGGGATTCAAGTGTTCTAAATGGCGTGTTAGAAAAAGTTCAAGCCATCAATCCAGCACGAGATGGCAAACTGGCTGAATTGAAATATCAAGTTCGTAATAAACTAACAAACCCGACCACCGATAAAGATGGGCGAAAAAACCGCAAGGTATTGATATTTACCACATTCAAAGATACCGCAGATTACCTGTACGAGGAACTAACACCATTGTTGAATGAGTTGGATGCAAACTATTCAATGGTAGCGGGTGATGCAATTAAAAGCACATACGGCACAAATAAATTTAACGATATTCTGAGAAGTTTTGCTCCCATAGGGCGTGGTCGATTCCGGCGCGATGAAAATGGTGTGCCGATTGCAGATGGCGATCCTGAGATTGATGTTTTGATTGCCACTGATTGTGTTTCTGAGGGGCAAAACTTACAAGATTGTGATTTGGTCATAAACTATGACATCCACTGGAACCCAGTGCGTTTAATTCAACGGTTTGGCCGGATTGATCGTATTGGTAGTCGAAACAGGGAAGTTAAAATGATTAATTTTTGGCCTGTGGAAGATTTGGACAAGTACATCAATTTGCAAAGCCGTGTGGAGGCGCGTATGGCTTTGGTGGATGCCACTGCCACTGGGGATGATCAGCTCATGCCCGGCAATTTGCCTCAAACCGATGAAACACACACAGATGTTGAGACGGATATAAATTTTCGCGACGTACAAATGCGTCGTTTGTACGAAGGAGATTTGAATTTAGATTTTGATGAATTCAACGACAGCGTAAATTTGAGCGATTTTTCATTGGATGATTTCATCGCACAATTGATGGGATATTTAGAAAAAAACCGTGCAGAATTGGAAAATACCCCGCTGGGTGCTTACGCAGTGGTCGATTCTGATCAACCTCGGCAAGAAAATATTTTTTCAAATGTAGCGACACCAGGAATAATTTTTTGTCTACAACATAAAAACCCGCAGAAAAAAAAGCAATGGCAAAATGTTTTAAAAAATTATTTTCTGATTTATGTACGAGACACTGGTGAAATACGTTACAACTACACTCACGCCAAGCAAATATTGGAGCTTTTTGGGGAACTCTCTCGTGGGAAAACAGAGCCATTATTGAAACTATGCGATGCCTTCGACAGTGAAACCGAACATGGACAAAACATGGAAAAATACGACAAATTGTTGGACAAGGGTTTTTCCGCGATAAAAGAAAAGTTTGACCTGCTGGGAGCGCAAAACATGACCAATCGCCACGGCGTTTTACCTAAACAATCCGAAAAACCTCGTGATGCAACCGATTTTGATCTGGTTACTTGGTTAGTCATTAAGGGCAGACTTTAAGCGCGGTGATATTTACAAAATATACTGCTCATCGGCACACATCATTTGATATAAATCGGCGGGTTGTCAATGGTTGGTGATGATATTTGGAAATCGTTGCATGATTTTAAGGACGCTCCTTTGTATGAAGGTGCAACCCAGTTGCTGAATGTGCTGGGATTACACAGTGAGCGCACTCTTGAACCAGATAAGCGCGGGGGTTCACTGGATGATTTTTTAAAATGTGATTTTATCAAGAAAGAACGAGAACTAACCGAGAAACAATATCATATTTGCAAGTCACTCGTTGAAAAAATAGAGTTTGTTTTTCAAGTTACTACCGAGGAAACTCGCTGGTTACCATCTGATGGAAACAACGAAGGAATTGTCGCTTATTCAGTTGTTTTTGTGGTTGCAGATATAAGTATAAGCCGCTCTTTTGTATTGCAGGACGAGTTGGAAAGAGTCATATATGCACTAAATAAAATAATTGCACTCCCTGTGATTGGGTTATTTCGCCATAAAAACCGGATGGCATTGGCGACATCAGCAAAGCGACTGCATAGGCGAGATAAAGAAACAGATACTTTTTTAACTTCTGGTGTAACCATGGAAATCCAGTTATGCAACCCAAACTATAAACATCAAAACTTTCTACTGGGCTGGAGAAGAATAATTACATCTGGTTCTGCGGTTACTTTTAGTGACATCATTAAACATATAGCTTATGTTTTAAATGAATATCAAGCGTGTAGCCTGTGTAATCTGAGCAATGAACCGAACACGCTTCGTGTTTATTTTGATGAAATAAGCAAATGGCCACTTCTTTCTAAAGGCGATGAACAGGAATTAGCGCAGAATCTGGACGACAGGGCACGAGAAAAATTTATCTACTCCAACCAGAGATTAGTAATTTGGGTGGCAAAAAAATATGTGCGGGATATTTGTGGCACTGGTCTTGATATTTTGGATTTGATACAGGAAGGTAATATCGGGCTGATGAAAGCAGTGGATAAATTTGAATATCGACGTGGCCATAAATTTTCGACCTATGCAACCTATTGGATTAAGCAGGCGATTACCAGATATATAGCTGATCAGAAACGCACCATTCGGGTACCAGTACACATGAACGAAGCCATGGATAAACTGAAGCACGTGTCTTACCATATTTTGTTTAAAAAAGGCCGTGACGCGCTACCCGAGGAGTTGGCGAAAGAAATGGATTTGTCCGAAGATAAAGTAAGAAAAATATTAAAATTCATAAAACCCCCTGTTGTTTCTATTGATGACGACCCAATGATTATAGATTCTCGTGAAGAAGTGACAAACATATTAAATCAACATATAAAAGTTCACAAAGCACTAAAATTAATAGAAGAACAGGTGATTTCACTGAAAATGTTAATGGGTAGCAAGGAGCATTCACAGCAAGATAATTGGAGCAATAAAGGTATTGATGATTTTGAGGATGAAAACATCAAATCACCGATTGATATTGCCACCGTTTCTGGTTTAAAAAATGCGACCGATGAACTCCTAAAATCACTCACCGAGCGCGAAGCTAAAGTGTTGCAAATGCGTTTTGGTATTGGCATGAATACCGACCACACATTAGAAGAAGTCGGCAAACAGTTTGATGTGACCCGAGAACGTATTCGACAAATAGAAGCCAAAGCACTCCAAAAATTAAGACATCCGAGTCGTTCGGAACATTTAAGGAGTTTTTTGAACGAACCTTGAGGTAGGCTAAACCATGTTATTGGCAATCCTATCGTTGAATCTTTGATGATGTTGTTACCCTGTAAACGGGATTTATGTACAGGATGTAAAGACAAATAACGCATAGCTTGTGGGTTTGATGGGAAGTAGATGTGTAAATAACTGGCAGTCACCTTGTCGTGTTTGATAGATGCGAATAAAAGACATAAGCAAATCAACCGCTTTATGTTAGCATGGCCATTGTTTTCTGGTGTTTAGGTTGAGGCTATGTTTACTTCGTCAACCCCAAACACAGGACAAGGAAACCTATAAGCGCAACACACCTAATAGACTGCAAAAATCCCTCGCTAGACGTGTATTACATGTGGAAAACTCAACCCCCTAAATCCCTCCTGATAAAAAAAGGGGGGGTAGGCGCGACCAATATTGGTTTTTTACACAGTCTCCCAAGTCAGAGGGACGCTCGTACTCTTTTAACTGAACGGAAAAAAGGCGTAAAACATGACGAGATATACCCATTTGACTGAACAAGAAAGATACCGCATTGTTTACTCATCTTTTGGAGCTTAGCGACCCAGTAAAGAGCGCATGGAATCAAAAGCCTGAAAGGGCCTTGGTCAGATACGCAAGCACGCTTTACGCCTTTATTTGAGCGTTTCGCAATTGATGTGTGTCGGCTTGTAGCAACAAGGCACAACGCGGCTGGAGGTGTGCAGGTAGGCATGTATAGTATAACCGACCAAGGGCTATCTACAAATTACCATGTCATTAGATAAAACTGCTGTTCATGAAAGATCGTTTGAGTTCTTAAGCGCCTGCGCAAAGGTGATGGCGTTGTGTGCAGAAGATGATCAGCAGCAACGAATGGTGTCCTGCTTGATCGCGCAGATTACACGCAGTCAACCCAGGGATTTTGAGCCTAATCCGTTACCCGTTCTGCACAACCAGAAAGGGGTTAAGGATATGAGGCTAGCGAAAGAATTTCGTGAACTCGCCGAGTATTTGCCCTGGCAGTTTTCACCACGAACAGTGGATCAGGGTAAAGAAATGGCGATTATGGATTTCAATGATTTGTTTGTAATGGATGACATTGTTACCGGGCTTATGTATGTTGACTCAGGCAAGACGTATCCGGAGCACAATCACTTTCCGGCGGAAATGTATTTTCTAATATCAGGAACGGGCGAGTGGCGTTTCGGCGGCAATATAGATTATCAAAGTTTGACCGCGGGTAATGTGATTTACAACCACCCATGGAACTGGCACGGAGTCCGAGCCGGGCAGGCGCCGCTTTTGGCATTGTATTTGCAAGTTGGTTAAGTTTAGACTGTGGACGAAACCGGTGATTGATAGTGTTGTGCTTCCGCTTCATGCTTCTACCACGAGTTCTGAACCTCCCATTGAGATCAATACCGAAATCTCTTTTCCAACGGCTGATGCTTATTTCGATCGGATGGGACCAAATCCCGGTGAGTTGGCTCCTCGGGCCCGTCGCAGCGACCAATATGGGGTTCAGCCTCCCCCTCGTACTCTGAGGATGCTTATTTGCGACAGGAATTGAAAAATACCAGAGTATGCGCTTTGACGGGTTTGGTATTGAGTATGCTAATGGAAGACAGAACTGATCGAACAGCGATAACTATGAAATTCGGGTCGTTGCTACGTCGACAAGATGTAATATGGGTGGTAGCTGGAGATGGTCAACCACTGGGGCGGCCGGGTTAATTGGCACAGATTGCTAAATCCGATTCAGGTTTCGATGTATTAGACAACTCGTTTTTTCGGGTGTACCGGTAAGTTAGCGTAGACAGGATAGCTATTGCACAGGCAATCAGCAAGGTTGCTGAATATAGCCCGGTCAGATCGAATAATTTTCCCGCAGACCACGGACCTGCTAACCCGGCAAAACCCCAGGCCGTGAACACTCTGGCGTAAACTTTTGGCCCTTCAACAGCACCAAAGTATTCCGATATCACAAAAGGATAGACTGCGATCACCGCACCGTATGAAAATCCGATAAACGATAACAGTCCAATGGCAATTATCGGTGAATAGGTAATATACAGGACTCCCAAAAAGGCCGCAGATACGAGCGGTAATCCCAGCAACCACTGATCCATATTATGGGGTTTGATCACAGCGCCAATAAAAAATCCACCAATCGAGCTGCCAATACCAATGAAAACTGCTCCCCAAATCGCCAAACTGTATTCGCCACCGAGGCTTTGGATAATGCCGGCAGCGTGGCCGATTGCCATAAGCCCAGCGAAGACGCTGCATCCATAGGCCACCCAAAATAAACAAATTAGAAAAACTGAAGGGGGAGTGTTTTTTGTTTGATCGTTGACGCTGCTGACCGTATCGTAACGTGCGCCAGATGCTTTTAGCATTAGTGCCGAGACGATTCCGCTAACAAAAACGACCATACCCATGACCAGTAAGGCAGTCGTTAGAGAGGCAGATTGAACGATTTTTGCGAGCATAAATGAAAACACTACCGACCCTACAGCGTATGCGGCCGTTACAGCGGCCATCGCAAAACCTTTAAAATCGGGTAGCGATCTCCCCATTAGTTGTAGCGTGTAGCCGTAGGCGAAACCGTTTGCTACACCAAAGAGAAAGCTGTAGCCGAAGAATACAGTCCACCATGTTGTCGAAAATGCAGATAATGCCAGACCTGCTCCGGCGGCGGTGCAGGACAGGAATATCATCGTAGCGGGCTTAACGCGCTCGTAAACCAGATAGCCGAATAGTACGGACAGGGTCAGGAAAATAAGCGCCAGAGAATAAAATAGACTGATCTGCGCCCGTGGGAGCCCGAGCAATGATTCCAACGGAACGAGAAACACCGAAAAACAGTGAATCGAACCGGTAACCAATGTCACCAGCATGGCTGCCAGTAGAATGATCCATTGCTGTCGATTCATTCTACTGGCTTTTTTCGGTGAACTAGCTGTTCCTGATTCGATTCAGTACGTAATGCAGTACGCCGCCGGTCAGGTAGTATTCAACTTCTACCGCAGTATCGATACGCGATTGCAGCTGGATGTTATCAACCGAACCATCCGCCCGGTTTATCCGCGCTTCGAACACTTGCTTGGGGGATAATTCGCCATCCAGCCCCAGAATATCAATCGTGTCAGAGCCGCTGATGTTTAAAGTATTACGATCTTCGCGTGGCATAAATTGAAGCGGCAGAACACCCATACCGACGAGATTAGAGCGGTGAATTCGTTCAAAGCTTTCGACGATAACAGCTTTAACGCCAAGCAGTAATGTGCCCTTGGCTGCCCAGTCGCGGCTGGAACCGGTACCGTATTCTTTGCCGCCGATTACGACCGTTGGCGTACCTTCCGCCAGGTATTGCATTGCGGCATCGTAAATTGCCATTGGCTGATCGCTTCCGTGAATCACGGTAACGCCGCCTTCAATTCCGGCAATCAGTTCATTGCGGATCCGAATATTGGCGAATGTGCCGCGCATCATGACTTCATGGTTACCGCGTCGTGAGCCGTAAGAGTTAAAGTCTTTTTTCTCTACGCCGTTGTCAGTCAGATATTTTGCCGCAGGGCTGTCAGCAGCGATAGATCCCGCAGGCGAGATATGATCGGTTGTAACCGAGTCCCCCAGTTTCGCAAGAATCTTCGCACCGACAATATTCTGGTCTTTACCGTTGGCGTACTGAGCATCAAAAAACGGCGGCAGTTGAATATAGGTCGAATCCGACGAAAACGAATATGTTTGCCCTTCAACCGTAGGCACAGCCTGCCATTTATCGTCACCTGCAAACACGTCGGCATACTTGCTGGTAAACATCGACTGGTCGATTTTTGCGACTTCGTTAGCCACCTCTTCATTGCTTGGCCAGATGTCTTTCAAAAACACATCGTTACCGTCTTTGTCCTGACCAATAGCCTGATCAGCAATGTTGGCTCGTGTAGAACCCGCTAGTGCATACGCCACAACCATCGGCGGAGAAGCCAGCCAGTTGGCTTTTACTAACGGATGAATCCGGCCTTCAAAGTTCCGGTTACCGGACAACACGGATGTCACCACCATGTCGTTTTCCTGTACGGTGTTATGTACCGCTTCAGGCAGAGGGCCGGAATTACCGATACAAGTGGTACACCCATAACCGACCGTGTTAAAACCCAGTTCGTCCAGATATTGCTGCAGGCCGGCCTTCTTAAGGTATTCTGTTACAACCTTGGAGCCAGGGGCAAGTGAGGACTTAACCCACGGCTTCCGGGTCAGGCCTTTTTCCACGGCTTTTTTTGCAACCAGTCCAGCACCGAGCATTACCGCAGGGTTAGAGGTGTTGGTGCAAGATGTAATTGCCGCGACAACGACATCACCATGGTGCATTTCAAATCCATCACCGCTATCGAAGCCTTTTTCCATCTCATCCTGCTTGCCATCCTGTGTGATGAAGTCTTCAATTGCGGCGGGTAAATCAGGCAAAGCAACCCGATCCTGAGGACGCTTTGGTCCGGACAGATTCGGTTTGACTTCACTGATATCCAGTTGCAGCGTAGAACCAAACACCGGGTCTGGGTCTTCGCTATTTCGCCACAGGCCCTGAGCTTTACTATAGGCTTCAACCAGCGCTACGGTATCTTCATCCCTGCCACTCAATCGCAGATAGTCCATAGTTTTTTCGTCAACCGGGAAAAAGCCGCAGGTTGCACCATATTCCGGTGCCATGTTGGCGATGGTGGCGCGGTCCGCGAGCGGTAGATTGTCGAGCGCGCTACCATAAAATTCGACAAACTTTCCAACTACGCCATGTTCGCGCAGCATTTGAACGATCCGCAGAACCAGATCAGTTGCCGTTATACCTTCGCTTAGTTTGCCGGTTAACTCAAAGCCAACGACTTCAGGAATGAGCATGGGAATCGGTTGTCCAAGCATGGCGGCTTCAGCTTCAATACCACCCACACCCCAGCCGAGTACACCAAGGCCATTGATCATGGTTGTATGACTATCCGTTCCGACCAGGGTGTCTGGATAGGCAACCAGTTCACCGCTTTTGCTGTCACTCCAAATACCTTTGGCGATGTATTCCAGATTGACCTGATGGCAGATACCGGTTCCCGGCGGTACCAGACTGAAATCGTCGAACGCGCCCTGGCCCCATTTCAGAAATTCATAGCGCTCTGCATTGCGCTCCATTTCGAGTTCTACATTTGTGGCAAATGCGCTGTTGGTTGCGAACTCATCGATTACAACGGAATGGTCGATGACCAGATCCACCGGCGAAAGCGGATTTATTTTGGACGGATCAACATCAGCCTTGACCAGAGCATCACGCATTGCTGCCAAATCAACAACCGCAGGTACTCCGGTAAAGTCCTGCATTAAAACTCGAGCCGGATGATAGGCAATTTCCTGGGAAGTGCTGGTCTCAGCGCTTTTTGCAACCGCTTCAATATCGTCGGCGGTGCAAGCGACACCATCTTCGTGGCGCAGCAAATTTTCCAGTAGAACCTTAATTGAATTTGGCAGGCGGCTGATATCGGCTAATCCTGCGACTTTGGTGGATTTAAGGTCGTAATAACCATAGGTTTTGCCGTTCGCTTCAAGTGTGTTGTAGCTGTCGAAAGAGTTTTTACTGGGCTGGGTCATTTAAATTTCCTGAAGAATCTGGGTCGGCTATTGTCGTAACCGGGTCGAAAAATGGGGTGCGTATTATACTGTATCTGACCTCAATAATTTCATAAAACCCATGTATCGACTTGTTTTTGTGCGTTTTGGGTATTTTCCGCTGCAAATTTGCCGTATTCATGTTAATTTTCCGCACCGAATTTACGCGATGAAACTGAAATAGGTCAAGGCATTGCCGATTTTCTAAATTACCAGGGACTGATATGGCAACAAAAGCCAACAACCTGACTACGGTTGTGAATAGCGAGGCACTCGACATTGATCTGAGTGATCCCGGTGCACTCCCGGAAGAAGCCATCGATCAGGCTGCTGCATTGATGCGCACAGGTCGATTGCATCGATATGGCGAATATAGCGGTACAGAACCCCATGCCGCCCTGTTAGAAGCCGAGTTCGCTGAATATGTTGATTCGCGTTATGCCGTTGCGCTGAATAGTGGCGGTTGCGCCATTTTTCTGGCGCTCAAAGTAGCGGGCGTAAATGCGGCTGATTCAGTTCTCGTTAATGCCTTCAATTTGGCACCTGTCCCCGGTGCAATCCACCATGCAGGTGCGAATGCGGTACTGGTTGAGGTCGATCATGACCACCGCATCAGTTTCGACGATCTGCGGGCGAAAGCGGTCTCCAGCGGTGCCAAAGTACTGCTCCTCACGCATATGCGCGGACACATTGCTGATATGGAAAAGGTTGCCAGTCTTTGTGAAGAACTTGGTCTGATGCTCATTGAGGACTGTGCCCATACCATGGGTGCGAAATGGAATGATCGATTTAGCGGAAGGTTCGGTGCGCTGGGCTGTTTTAGTACCCAGACTTTCAAGCATATCAACTCCGGTGAAGGTGGAATTCTGGTTACCGATGATGAGGATATGGCCGCAAAAGCCATTCTCTATTCCGGCAGTTACATGTTGTATGAACAACACCAGCGCGCGCCATCACAAGCCGTATTTGAGCGCTGGAGAAAACACATACCTAATTTCAGTATGCGAATGTCAAATCTGGTGGCGTGTGTGCTGCGTCCGCAGTTACGTGAAATGAATGAACGCGGTGATCGCTGGAATCAAATTTATCGCTGGCTTGAATCAAGACTGAATCAAATTCCCGGAATTGAAGTTCCAACGCGAGAGCCTCACGAACAATACGTCGCCAGCTCCATCCAGTTTCACGTCAACGGACTGGATCAGAAACAGCTGAGGATGCTTGCAGATCGATGCACCGAACGCGGCGTTGCCATCAAATGGTTCGGGCGCGATGAGCCCATGGGATATACCAGTCAATATCATCATTGGCAGTACCTTGAGCCGCAGAATTTACCCGCTACCCGGAAAGTCCTGTCCACAACCTGTGACATGCGAATTCCGTTATCGCTTAGCGAAGCGCATTGCAATACAATCGCCGCCATTATTTCCGACGAAATGTCTAACCTTTAATCCTTTACTCGAATTCTTATGCATTTATCCCGTTTTCCACGCGTTCACTTAGCGCATCTACCGACCCCTCTGGAGCTGTTACCCAATTTAACCAGGCTGCTTGGCGGTCCAAACATCTATATCAAGCGTGACGACTGCACCGGTCTGGGAACCGGCGGTAACAAAACCCGCAAACTTGAGTTTCTGATCGCAGATGCGGTGGAAAACAACGCAGACGTTGTCATTACCCAGGGCGCAGTGCAATCCAATCACGCGCGCCAAACGGTAGCGGCGGCTGCGAAAATGGGGATGGCTTGTGAAATCCTGCTGGAAAACCGAACTGAATATACGGATCGTGATTATATGGATTCTGGCAATGTCTTTCTTGACCGACTATTTGGTGCCAATGTTACGCATTTCCCGAAAGATACGAATATGGATGAAGCCATGGAAGCAAAAGCTGAAGAGCTGCGCTCAGCCGGGAAAAACCCCTACATTATTCCGGGTGGCGGCTCAAATGCCATTGGTGCGCTGGGCTATGTCAATTGCGCTATCGAAACGCTGACGCAAGCAAACGATAGGGGTTTGAAAATTGACCACTTTGTCACCGCCACCGGCAGTGCGGGCACCCAGGCAGGCTTGGTTCTCGGCCTGGAAGCAACCAATTCAGGAATTCCATTGCTGGGTATTGGTGTGCGCGCGCCGAAACTAAAACAGGAAGAGAACGTATTCAACCTGGCCTGTAAAACGGCTCAACACATGGGTATTGCTGGTTGTGTAGAAAGAGAAAAAGTGATTGCCAATTGTGACTATGTTGGCGATGGCTATGGCTTGCCGACAGACAGCATGATTGAAGCAGTTACCCTGATGGCGCGTCAGGAAGCGATCCTAATGGATCCGGTGTACTCCGGAAAAGGTCTGGCTGGACTGATTGACCTGATTCGAAAAGGTGAATTTACGAAAGGTCAAAATATCGTATTTCTGCATACCGGCGGCAGTGTCGGCCTGTTTGGCTATCTCAACGCTTTCGGCTCCTGATCGAGAGATTCTACTCGGCTATATTTGTTTGACAGATATACTCGGGTGCGGCGTTTGATTGTTAGCGTAGCCGCTATCTTCTCAATGGTTTGGCTATGAATCTGGAGTTGCTGCTGGCTTTATCAGTATTTGCTTTTGTAGCATCGATTACCCCCGGACCCAACAACCTGATGCTCATGGCATCCGGAACGAACTATGGTTTTACCCGATCGGTTCCCCATCTGCTCGGTGTCAGTATTGGTTTTACAATTATGCTGTTGCTGGTGGGAATGGGTCTGATTCGGTTATTTGATACATTTCCCGTTTCATACCGAATTCTGAATATTTTGAGTATCGGGTATCTGCTGTATCTCGCCTGGAAAATAGCAACCGCCGCCAAAATCGAAGACAAGCCTGATGGAGAAAATAGCGGTAAACCATTTGGCTTTCTCCAGGCGGCGCTTTTTCAGTGGGTCAACCCGAAAGCCTGGGCGATGGCGCTAACGGCTATCAGCGCCTATACTCCGCCGGACCAACCTTGGATGAGCATTGTTATCGTTGCACTGGTTTGTGGACTGATTAACTTGCCTTCGGTAGCCGCATGGGTGGTTCTTGGGACGCGGCTGAAAAAACTTCTCAACAATAAATTTCGCTTGACCGTGTTTAACTATACCGCTGCGATGTTACTGGTTGGATCGTTATACCCAATCGTGTTTTCCTAGTAATCGGCGGCGGACTGCGCTCGGTAAATCCGTTTATTAGATATCCGCAAAAACCGCCAGGCAAGCATGATGCCTGTGGCGAACAATCCAAGCGCCATTCCCCACCACAGTCCAATCCCCCCCATATCAAATCGAAAAGCCAGAATTGACCCACCGCCAATACCCAGCACCCAGTAACCAAAGCAGGCAATCCACAGTGGTGCGATGTTGTCTTTGAGGCCTCTTAGGGCGCGAGATGCCGTCGCCTGAAGCCCATCAAAAATTTGGAAGATGGCAGCAATAGTGAGTATCTCGACGGCGAGCAGCGATACTGCCTTTGAGCCTTCGCCATGCTCGTTCATGAAAATATCGATAATCACGCTGGCGTATCCCAACGGCACGATTATTAATATCGTTAAGAATACGAGACCCAGCAGCATCCCCAGAATCCCTGAGTTTCTTGCATCGACCAGATTGCCTCTGCCGACGCCATAGGCCACTCGAACCATGGTTGCTTCGGCAATCCCCAATGCGATGACAAAGGGAACTCCAACCCAACCGGTAACGATTTCGTAAGCGGCCAGTGTTTCTACGCTGATTACCCCGGAAAGAATGGAGGCAGCGACAAATAAACCGGATTCAAGAAAAACCAGACCTGAAACCGGAATACCGAGAAGAAAAATTTCTCGACATATAGCGGGGTCGAATTTCCAGCGTTCGGCAAATACACCGTAACCCCTTAAATCGGGGGTTTTATAGACAAACAGCAGCAATAGACAAAACATCATCCAGGAAACAATCGTCGTCGCCAAACCAGCCCCGGCTACTCCCAGGTCAGGGAAGCCGTACAATCCATTTACCAACGCCAGGGTTAGAAAGTAATTAACGGCGACCGCCCCTACGGTAATAAACATCACCGCTTTGGGTCTTGAAACTGCGGACACGAAATTTCTGAGTACTGCGAAAAACATTGCTGCCAATACGCTGCCGCTAACGAACTGCAGATAGGGCTTTGCCAATTGGATGACTTGAGGGTCCTGATGCGTCCAGCGTAAAAACAGGTCGAGGTTCCAGACCAGAATGGTGGCAGGAATCCCGATCATCAAGGAAATGATCAGGCCTTGGCGAACTGCCAGCCCAGCGCTTTTCTTTTTTCCGGCACCTTCCGCTTGTGCGCACAATACGCCGACCATGGACAGGACGCCCATAAAAATGAGCAGAATCTCAAAAGTCAGATCTCCCGCAATGCCGACGGCAGCGAGCGCTAGATAACCGACATCGCCAACCACAATTTTCGTTGTTGCAAACATGGCATACTCGGCCAGGTAAGCTGCAATTAATGGGAATGCAATTTTCAGCAGTGCTCGAGTTTCAGATTTCGGGAATATGGAAGAAACCAAGTGACAAACGTCAAATATTAATTGATACGGAAAATACCAGTGTGTAATCCAGCGCCGATAGTGCCACAATCGAGTCGTCCGTACTCAACTGTTTAAGCAAACAGAATTTCCAGATTAATCTGCGCAACACGCAAGCCGTATTCATCAAATAGTGCACTACGTTAAATCGAACAGCTACTCCAATACGGTATTGTTATTACTCTGGATGCTGATGGCGGTTATTCAGTTCTTCATCGGACTGGTACCGACCGTGATGGACTGGGTCCGGCCGGCAGCCATGGACTGCCTTTGGATTGTCGTCATCGGGTTATGCGGCAGGTTAGCCCATCTCGGCCTCACCAAGGCGTTGTCTCTTGCAGATACTGCAACTATTCTGCCGCTGGACTATTTACGCTTACCCGCCACGGTATTCATTGGCTGGATGTTTTACAACGAATCCACGGATATTTATGCATAGCTTTCGAGCCGGCCAACCCCAGTTCTTTTGCTTCATTTGGATACTTTCGGCTCGAACTGGACGGGCGTAGCCTATGAAAATCGAATGCGCTTGTAGTTCGAGTCGTTCTTTCTGTAAAGTTATGCGCTATTTGGGTTGGTATTGCCTAGCACTTCAGTCAAACCCGCGCCAATAACCAGAGTAGCGCCGATAGCTTCGCGCAAACCGAACGACTCTCCGGCGAATAATGCAGCACTGCCGATTCCGACCACCGCTTCGAGTTGAAGCAGGATTCCCAGTCGACCCGGATCGACAAACTGGGAGCCCCAGTAAAGCCCCCACATCACCGGGATGAGGAATACAATTGCCATCACGGCTAACCACGGTAACAGCCCAATTACCTGATCTTTAGCGGGTAACCCGCCGTGGGCATCGATGGGCAAAAATACCAGTCCTACCGCAATTACAGAGCCGAAGAAGAAAAAGGCAAAAAGTTGTTCGAAAATGGAAATTTGCGCTGATTGCCGTATACGCATGGCACCGATGGTAAACACGATGCCCGAAATTAATGCCATCAGATCTCCGATGTTTAACGACAGGGCGAATGAGCCTCCGATGCCGAGAATCGTCAGCAAACCGCCCAGGCTTAACAGCAAAGCCAGACCCCGCCAAAAAGTAAACCGACGACCCATAAAACCCACTTCAAGCAGGGTTCCCCAGGCTGGCATGACATAAAAAAGAACCAAAGTGCGAACCACATCGGTTAAGAGCAGGCTTTCGCAATACAAGGCAAATGCGGTACCAATTAACAATCCGGTTTTATACTGCGCCAGACCCACCGGCTGGCGACAGACAATTCGATAAACAGCAAAAGGTAACAGGATAACGAGCGGACTGATAAACTGACTCAACGTGACCCATTCGGGACTCAACCCGAATGCTTCAAACTGCCTTAGCGGGATCCAGAACAAACCCCAAATAGCAGCCGCAACAGCGACAACTATTTCAGGTTTGGCAATTTTCGTCATGAGATAGTATTCACGTTCTGCAGCGCCTTAATGCAACGGTCAATATCATGCGAATCGTTGTATAGGTGGGTTGATATTCTTAGCCGACCGAATCCGGCGTATGCGCCCCAGATTAATACACGTTGCGCCTCCAGTGAATCTTTTACGGCTTGCAGATCATCTGCCAAAAAACTCACATTGCCGGATCTCTGGAAATTATCTGTTGGAGTCATACATTCATAGCCAAGCTCGATAACGGTGTCGAGAATTTTTCCGCTCAATAGAATTGCGTGATTTTCGATTCCGACGAAGGCGGATTTTTTGATCAGCGCTTCTATCACGACGTGTTCACCGTAAAAATAGACAGCCGATCATAACTGATCGAACAAACCATTCGAACTATTCCGGCTTGTCTGCCGGAAACAGGAATTCACCTTTGATAACCCAGGAAATTCCGCCAGGAAATTCCGAATGAGATTACCGCAATCGATCAACACTGCGATGCAACAAATCGATCTAATTCATTGAGGTAGGTTTGACGTACTTCAGCAGCCAGGAATGCGGCTTCAAAGCCGTTTGCCATCAACTGGTGAATGGTTTTTTTCTCCAGGCCAAAGCTTTCCTGAAGGGCAAACAAATTTTCGTTCATATAGCCACCAAAATAGGCCGGGTCATCCGAGTTCACCGTGACACAAAGACCGTGATTGAGCAGTCGTATGAGGTTGTGGTCCGACATATCTTCGTAGACTTTCAACGCCGTATTGGAAAGCGGACATACGGTAAGCGGTATACGCTCTTTGGCTAAACGCGCAACCAGCGCACGGTCTTCTTCACAACGTACGCCGTGATCAATACGAGAAACTTTCAATTCATCCAGCGCTCCCCAGATATAACCCGGAGGGCCTTCTTCCCCTGCGTGGGCAACGGTGCGCAGCCCAAGACTGAGTGCTTTGTCGAAGGCGTTAACAAACTTTTCGGGCGGGTGTCCCTGCTCTGACGAGTCGAGTCCCACAGCAATGATTTTGTCCAAATGGGGTTCTGCCATTTTTAATGTCTGTAAGGCCGCAGCTTCGTCGAGATGACGCAGAAAACACATGATTAGCCCTGTGGTAATTTCAAACTTTGATTCAGCATCCTTTAAAGCGTGATAGATGCCGTTCACAACAACATCAAATGCAATGCCGCGATCAGTATGCGTTTGCGGGTCGAAAAATATTTCTGTATGCCGAATGTTTTGCTCGCGGCATTTCTCGAGATACGCCCAGGTCATGTCGTAAAAGTCCTGTTCGTGCAGCAATACGTTTGCCCCTTGATAGTAGATATCGAGAAAGGTCTGCAAATCGGTAAATTGATATGCTTCGCGAACGGCTTCGACTGATTCAAAAGGCAAGGCGATTTTATTCCGCTGGGCCAGCGCAAACATCAATTCGGGTTCCAGTGTGCCTTCAATGTGTAGATGCAACTCAGCTTTTGGGATATTTTCGATAAATGATTTCATCGTTTGAGTCTAACCGATTTCTTCATATTTGGCCGGAAACGCACTCGAATTTGATTCGCTCAAGAGGGCTAAAGCAGTTAGAATTGTCCCCTGAAAATCTAAATCTAAAGGGTTATGAATTCTGAATTTTCCTTGCGTACCCGAAAACAGGGCGGCGGAACCCCCGAGCTCAACGGCTGGGGGGCGGATTGCGACTACGGCGTGTTAAAAGATATATTGCTTGGCCCGGCGGATCACTACTGTTGGCGGCAAACCAGCTCGGTTTCGAAAAAAAGCATACGAAGAAATTATGTGTTTGATGCTGAAGTTGCACAAAAGCAACACGCTGAAATGGTTGCGGTTTATGCGTCAGCTGGCGTAACCGTACATTTGCACGAGCCAGATCCCGCATTGCCTTATCAGATATTCGCCAGAGACTCATCAGTGATGACTCCATACGGCGCGATCATCACCAATATGGCGAACTGGTGGCGTCGAGGCGAAAACTTCCGCGCTATTGAAACCTACCAACGTCTGGGAATCCCAATTTATGATTATGTTACCGCAGGGACTTTCGAAGGCGGCGATTTCAACGTCATCGAGCCGGGTACTGTTCTCATCGGCTGGGAAGGATACGAAGGCAGAAGTCAGGAAGAATCTGCAGTGCAGTTAAAAAGCTGGTTCGAGGACGAGGGCTGGGAGGTTATGCTCACTGACATCGATCCATTTTACGTACATATTGATCTTATGGTTGTCATGCTCGCGCCAAAGCTTGCGGCAGTCTGTCTGGAGTCTACAGACCCGGATGTTGTTGATTGGTTAAAATCCAAAAGTATCGAAATTATTTCGGTTCCCTTTCAGGACACACTGGATCTTGGCTGTAACGTCGTTGCTTTGGGAAATGATCGAATTCTGCTGCCCGAAAAAAGTAAAGTCTTAAAAGAAAAAGCGAAAGCGCACGGTCTTGAAATCTACGATCCCGATGTTTCAATGATTACACCGGGCGGCGGCGGTGTGCATTGTATGTGTCAGGCGCTGAGAAGAGAGCCTGGTTAGGAAGGGTTGCCGCGACGTTGCGCCTCGACCGTTTGTCCACTATTTCTTTTTCGAGGAAGAAAAAACACCCATATCAATAGTGTGCGAGGAATCGAACTGAAGTCAGTATCGAACCCTTTTTCAACTCGAATTTCTTCTTTTCCGACCCTGACAACAAAATCTCGTGTCAGAGTCCGGCGACCCTCTTTTTCTTCTCGTATGGTTTGTAAGGTTTGACCCACGACCGTTGAGGGTCGGTTTCGAATCTCATGTTTAAAGCTATAATTTGTGCTCATATTATATTATCCTTTCGATTGGGTGCTGCAAGTGCCTCACGCATCCTGGGCAACTAATTGGGCAATTACTACCCTCAATTGTTTTCTATGCTGTTAGTGTTAAGCGGTTATTCTCGAGTCGTTTGCGCGTGGATACGGCATGCCGATCAACATCTCCACACAGGGTTTCATATAGATCTTTTGCGAAAACCGAATTGCCGATATGCCAGGAGTGTTCCCAGCTGCCACTGAACTTTGAATTCGATTCTTTCAGAGTTGAAAAATAATCTGAGCAATCGACGTTCACTGCTTTGTCGCTTGCTTCGTCAGGCAAGCCAATTCTCCCCACTCGCGGCGCTACGCCGAAACGTTTCACATTGGATAACTTCAGCGCTTTGTCAAAGCGACTCGAGTAGTTTGTCAAACGCATACAATGGCGATAAATCGAACTCGATTTACAATCCGATTCGGCCATGGATTTTGCCGAAACATCGGCGCCAATCAATGCGATTTGACTTACCGTCCAGTTAAAGTTTGCAATCGCAGGGCGATCGTCAGCATCATCAAACGCTTCCCGAATCACATACGCACCGGTGGAATGCGCCAACAGGTGAACATTAATCTCACAACCCATCGTCTGGCGTTTACAGAATCTCACAATCCCATCCTTGACGAGTTGTAATGCGGTAGTTTTCGCGTCGCTGCGATCTTCCAGATAGTTTAGCGGCGAGGCAGCACTTGGCCAATCAAATGAAATCACCGTGCCTTTATACCCCTGCTTGGCAAGGTCGGTCTTAAGGCGGCGGTGACGCCACATGATTGCTTTGGCATCATTGTTGTAACCGTGAATAAAAATCACTATATCGCCAACAGGGTGGTTCGTTCCCGCATCTGCCCCGGGTAACGCATCTTCCATCACCTTCTTTTCCCAATCACGAACGGATTTCATCTGGTGACCTGGTTTGGGCAACTGGTTTCCCGGAACCGATAAAAATCGAGAGGGTCCAGGCTCGTTTCCAAATGTGTTGTTTTTTAAACTCGCGTTTCGAGTTGAAATTATATAGTCTGGCATATTTTACTCCTTGGGATAATTAAAACCAGATAGCTGGTGTTCTCTCGAACAACTTGTTTTCTGGGCTTCATTATAAGTTAGTGTAGTATAAGCAAGCGTTTGTTGTATTCTCAATTTAGATTTTCTAACAAAAAAGTTGATCAGAAATCAATGATTTAAACTTGTTAATATCCGGAACCACTATGCCTCCTGATTGTTTGAATATGTAGCCCTTTCGACTTAGAAAGCTGATTTCTTTAGTAACAGCCTCTCGGTGGGTCGATACTCTGCTCGCAATTTCTTCATGGGTTGGCATATCCACAATGGTTACGCAGTTGGTATTGTGCAAGGTTCACATGTCAAGTTGATCAGGGCTTGCATAGCGTATGGAAGGGCTACTGCTTGACCATGCCTGAGGCCGTGTGACGTGTCTTTATTTTCCAAAAATCACCGTTATACTACCCTCACCCCAAACCCCGTCGTTGTTTGCGTATTCCGGAGTATCTGGCCATCCATTCCGACGATATCCGGCCACCTGTAGCCTGCCGCGCGGTCCTTGTCATCAATGATGGCGCGAAACAACACGTCATGGGGCGGTTTCACCAGCGGTTTGTGTTTCCCAGTCTCAGTCATTCGTCGGCCTTTCCTGCGCGCGCCGCGGCGCATATAATGTTCTTTCTAGCAGAGACCGCCGGCACCCACAACAAGGAGAGTACCGCAAACATACTTAAGGCGAGGGATTTAACCCACCCTGGTTACAGATATTAAATTTGCCCACCAACCCCTTTAAATTTCTCAACAAACGCCGCGATTTTTTGAAAAACACGCTGTTTTTTCGTCAAATACCGTGGGTTTAGCGGGCTCATTTTGGGCAATATCGCATTCAGCTCTGCGCCATTGTCACTGGCAAATTCGCGTTTGATCGATATGGATATATAACGCTTTGCCGCTTCGGCATTCAGATTTTCAGCGTTAATCAGTTCCTCCGCTTCGCGCCGTTGCTCTGCTTGGGCGAAGGTGAAAAAGGCTTCAATCACACTGGCCTTATCGCCAAGTTCATCGAGATCGGTTTGATTGATAAAATCCACCAACAGGCTTTCTTTGGCGCGGTTGCCAAGGCTGGCGCGAATGACGCGACGCACTTCGTCAACCAGGTCGGCTTTACTCCTGGTTTCTTGCTGTGCTCAAAGATCAGTTCCAGAATGTAATCCAGATTGATCTCCTGGGATTTCAGCAGCTCAACCTCAAATACCACATCATCCCAATCAATGGTGGAATTTTCTGTTTCGTTATCTGCCTTCTCTCGGCGCAGCCAGTCGCGAATATCGTTGTAGGTAGAGCGATAATCCTGAATCTTGCGCTCGGCAGGGATGCGGATGGTTTGCAGCACTGCCAGGTCTTCATCATTCAAATAATGTTCGGCTTTAAACGCTTCAACCGCTTCAGCGTCACTCATGTCAACGTTTTGCAGGGCTTTCAGGCTGGCAAATTCATCGTAATTTTGCAGTACATTTTCCACTCGCAAGTATTCGCCAAACAGCGTGGCAAAGACTTTCTTGTCAGCCTCTTTTTCAATGGCGGAAGGGTCGGGAAAGCGCTGTTCCAACTCGCTCACCACGTCCATGAAACCGCGCCTTGCTTCGCCGGTGATCACATCGGTAAAGCCATCCATGTATTCCCTATAGCTTTTTTCCAGCACCACATTTTTAGTGTTTTTATTGCCAAATAAGGTAATGGCATCGACGGTAGCCTCCTCCAAATCACGGAAAGTAACGATATTACCAAAGGTTTTGGTCGCATCATAAATGCGGTTGGTGCGGGAGAAGGCCTGCACCAAACCGTGGTAACGCAGGTTTTTATCCACAAACAGGGTGTTGAGCGAGGGGGCATTAAAGCCAGTAAGAAACATGCCCACCACAATCAGTAAATCAACCGTTTCCGCTGGCTTAAGTTTAACGCCGTTACTGTCTTCACCCTTCACCCTTTTCGCGAGATCACGGTAGTAATTTTCGAACCCCTTGCTGTCCAGGCTGAAGCTGGTTTTAAAGTAAGCATTGTAGTCGCCAATGGCAGCGCTTAAAAATTCCTTGGCGCTGCTGTTCATGGCCGACACATCAAAACTTTCATCTCGAATATCGCCGACGGCATCCTGCGCTTCATTGGCGGCGAACGAGAAGATAGTGGCGATTTTAAGCGACTTTTCGCTATCCACCTGTAATGTATTAAGAGTTTCATAATACAGCTTGGCGGCGTCCACACTGCTCACGGCAAACATGGCATTAAAGCCTTTGCTGCCGGTTTGCAGGCGATGGGTTTTCTGGCGAAAATTATTCAGGACATACCGGGATATTTCTCGGATACGCTCGGGGTGCAATAAGGCTTGGTTGTTTTCCGCCGCATTGAGCCTTCCCTCATCCTGCTCGCTTTCAATGGCCTTAAACTGTGGCCGCACATCGTTATAATCTACCTTAAACTTGAGCACTTTTTCATCGCGAATGGCATCAGTAATCACATAAGAATGCAGCTCACGGCCAAACACGCTGGCGGTGGTGTCTGCGCCGAGGGCATTTTCCGGAAAAATGGGCGTGCCGGTAAAGCCGAATTGACAGAATTTTTTAAACTTCTTCTTCAAGTTCTTCTGCGCCTCACCAAACTGGCTGCGGTGGCATTCATCAAAAATAAACACCACCTGCTGGTTATAAACCGCCAGGCCGCTTTCGCTTTTCATCAGGTTGTTGAGCTTCTGGATGGTGGTGACGATGATCTTGTTATCATCTTTTCCCAGATTACACTTAAGCCCAGCCGTGCTATCCGAGCCATTCACACTATCGGGAGAAAAACGCTGATATTCCTTCATGGTCTGGTAGTCGAGGTCTTTTCTGTCGACGACAAAAAACACCTTGTCGATAAAATCCAGTTCGGTAACCAGGCGCGCCGCTTTGAAACTGGTCAGCGTTTTACCAGAGCCGGTGGTGTGCCAGATAAACCCACCGCTTTCGGGTTTGCTCCAGTTTTTGGCTTCAAAAGAGCTGTTGATCTTCCACAAAATACGCTCGGTGGCAGCAATCTGGTAAGGACGCATCACCAACAAGGTATCGTTGACATCGAATACCGAATATTGCAACAGCACCTTGAGCAAGGTATGTTTTTGGAAGAAGGTGGCGGTGAAGTCTTTTAGGTCTTTAATCAGACTGTTATCGGCCCTCGCCCAATGCATGGTGAAGTCGAAGCTGTTTTTATCGCGCTTCGTGGTATTGGCAAAATAGCGGCTGTCGGTACCGTTTGAGATCACGAACAGTTGCAGATACTTAAACAATGAGTTGTCGGCATTAAAACTTTCTTTGCTGTAACGGTGTACCTGGTTAAAGGCTTCACGAATAGCAACGCCACGTTTTTTGAGTTCAATTTGTACCAATGGCAAACCATTGACCAAAACCGTGACATCGTAGCGATTGGCGTGGGTTCCGCTTTGCTCAAATTGCTTGATCACCTGTAGTTTATTGCGGGCAATGTTCTTTTTGTCGAGCAGGTAGATGTTCTGGATGCGGCCATCATCAAACACAAAGTCATGAATATAGTCATCGTGAATTTTGCGGGTTTTATCGATGATGCTGTCGTTGGGTTTATCCAGATAAGTTTCCACAAAACGCCGCCATTCGCCCTCGGTAAACTGCACGTTATTCAATGTTTGCAACTGCACCCGCACATTGGCCAGCATCGCCTTTGGGTTATTCAGGCCAAGCGGGTATTCATAGCCCTGGTTGACCAAATCCTGAATTAGTTCACGCTCTAAATCACCTTCGCTCTGATAGCCTTCAGCAACCTGCCATTCCCTGGTGTATTTCTCTAGGATGATAAAGTTATTCGATTCTGCAATCGGTTTAGTGTAATCAACCATTTTGTTCTTCCTGCGGCCAAAAACCATAGTTGTTAACTAAATGATCCAGCAAAAACTTTACTGTTTGCTGCTCTGGCGGTGATGGCTCGGCAACCGCCTTGCTCGATAGGGTGCTGTGACTGGTGAACTGAATAATACGGTTTAAACAGGTCTGTTTATCATCGGGTAAAAGTTCCGACCATTTCGGATACCCCAGAAAATTGGCGGTTTTTTCATACAGGTTACGCAGCAACGTAAAGTGATATTTTTGTATTTTATTTTCAGAGATTGCCTTCTCTAGAGTTTGCTTTAGATGCAGATGATAGGAAAAACTTTTGTTGGAATCGCCGTCCTTTAGATGCAAAGCAAACGAACCGTTCTCAAAACGCTCTTCCCGTGAAAGGCGCGTTTTGCCGGTGCCGTTGAAGGCATAGATCCGTTGCGCTTTTTTATCGGTGCCTTTTAACGTTTCAGCTATTTCCGTCAGTGTCTTGTTCATCTTATGCCGCCGCCTCTTCTGGCTTAGGGAAGTTCAACAGCAAGTCACGGTAATACGCATATTGCTGTTGCCGCAGCGCGATTTCACGCGGCAGGCCTTCGCTGATGGAGTTGGTCAGGGTGTCGAATTTGTCAAGGATGGAGACAATGCGGGCTTGTTCAGCCAAAGTGGGGAACGGAAAAAGCATATTTTCGAATGTGGCAAGCTTGATGTTGCTTTGGGCGCTGCCTGTGCTTTGGGCTTCCAGTTTCGACTTCATCGATGACAACAGATACTCAACATAGTGGGAATTTGACTTCTCAGGGTCTTCCACAAAGCCGATAACGCTGTCAGGAAAGCAAGCTTCAAAACCGAGAATGGCCGTTTCAGCAATGTTCGCTGCTATCGTTATGCACAGCGTACCTTTCGGCCAAAGTTTACTCTGCTTCAAACCAAATTCACTGTAGGTCTGCGTGTAGGCCGAAATGACATGGGCCGATTTTCTAATGTCACCGGTCTGAATGAAGGGGATGTCACCGCCATACAGACTTGGAACGTTACGCGGACGATGTCTGGATTTCCCCCGTCCAAACTCAAGCGCAACCTCCCCCAAAGGCTTCCATTCCACCTCGCCTTCTTCAAACGTGAGCAGTTGGTCGCGGTAGTGGTTGTATTGTTTTTTGCGGGCTTTAAGCTCGGTGGTCAGCTCGGTGGTCAGCTCGGTGAAAGCGTCCAGAATGCGGACGATTTCCGCCTGTATCGCCAGCGACTTCTCCGGGTTATCTGGGCATGGGATGGGGATTTGGAATTTATCAGTATCTGGAGTCGCGATTTGTGGCATCTGCATTCTACTGCCAAGATTTTGAAAATACGGCTCACTCAATTTTAGGAAGTGGTATGCGTACTTAACATTAATGTTTTCATTTTCCAGCAAATGGTAAGACCACATTTCATTCTTATGAGAAAACGGTTCTGCATAATACTCAAACTCAATAACACCACGAGATTTGACGATGATTGAGGGCTCCCTGTTTATGTCTTTTGCAGGTATGTCCGCAAAATCTAAGAATGCTACAGTCTTACCGCCAGCGAAAATCTTCAAAGGTGCGCCTTCTTTGTGTAATTTTTTCATCTGACCGGCAGTAATTTTGGTGCCTTTGCTGCGAACAAGCACCTCCCCCAAAGCCTTCCACTCCACCTCCGCCCCATCCAGCAGCTTTTCCAGGAAGTTCACCTTGCTCATAGCTAAAGCTCCCCGGTTTTGAATTCGCTATAGCCTTCATAGTAATAGCTCACATCAATACCCTTCATAAACAGGGCGCGGTCGTTGATTTGGTCGGTCAGTGCCTGCTTCAGCAACGCTTTAATCTCAATATCTTTCACCACACTGCGCGCCATGGCGGATAGATAATCTGCCTTATCCACCCGATTCCAATCAATCACCTGTTTAATTTCCTGCTTTAAGATTAAATCCAGCCAGATGCGGGTTGCGCGTCCGTTGCCTTCCCTGAAGGGGTGGGCGATGTTCATCTCCACATATTTTTCGATAATCTCATCAAAGCTGGCTTGCGGCAGGGTGTCGATATACTCCAGCGATTGCTGTAAATACATCAGCGGCGCAAAACGGAAATTGGCCTTAGCGATATTCACCTCGCGGATTTTGCCGGCAAAGTCATAAATATCTTCAAACAAACAGGCATGGATGAAGCAAAGCCCGGCGAATGTGCCGACGCCCCCCCTGGTAATATCGCCAGAGTCAAAAAGCTGTTTGGCTTTTTGCTTGCTGATTTTTTCCTCTGCTTTTGCCAGCTCAACCTGATTGCTGATGTTTAATTTGTTTTCCAATGTCATTCGGCAGCCGCTCCTTCAATATCCGCAACGATAGCGTCAATTTGTGTGCGGAGTTCGCTTTGACGTGCAACGGTTGTTTCGATTTCGGCATTCAGCTTGGCAATATTGATCACTTCACGGGTGTCTTTGGGTTCGACATAAGCGCTGACCGACAGGTTATAGTCATTGGCGGCAATCTTTTCATAGGGCACTGATTGGGCGATGTGGTCGATATTCTCCTTGCTCTCGAACCTGTTCATGATTTTTTCAATATGCTCATCCTGCATGACATTGTTATTGGTTTCTTTCTTAAAGAACTCTTCGCCGCTGGCATCGATAAACTGAACCCGTGTATCGGTTTTGTTTTTCGCCAGCACCAGAATATTCACCGCAATGGTGGTGCCGTAAAACAGGTTTGGGGCAAGCGAAATCACGGTTTCGACAAAATTGTTATCGACCAGATACTTGCGGATTTTCTGCTCCGCTCCTTTGCGGTAAAAAATCCCCGGAAAGCAAACAATCGCCGCGCGCCCCTTGCCGGAAAGAAACTTAAGCGCATGCAGCACAAAGGCAAAGTCCGCCTTGGATTTCGGCGCCAGCACGCCGGCGGGGGCAAAGCGTTCGTCGTTGATCAGCGTTGGGTCATCTGCGCCGATCCATTTGACCGAATAAGGCGGGTTGGAGACGATGGCATCAAACGGTTTGTCGTCGCCAAAATGCGGATTGATCAGGGTATTGCCCAGTTGAATGTTGAACTTGTCATAGTTGATGTTGTGCAAAAACATGTTCATGCGGGCGAGGTTGTAAGTGGTGTGGTTGATCTCCTGACCGAAAAACCCGTCTTCAACGATATGCGCATCAAAGTGCTTTTTGGCTTGCAACAACAAGGAGCCAGAGCCGCAGGCCGGGTCATAGATTTTGTTGACGCTGGTTTGCTTGTGCATGGCAATCTGTGCAATCAGTTTGGAGACGTGTTGCGGGGTGAAAAACTCGCCACCGGATTTACCGGCATTGGCGGCGTATTTCGAGATCAGGAATTCGTAGGCATCGCCAAACAGATCGATTTGGTTGCCGTGAAAATCGCCTAATTTCAGTTCTACCACGCCTTTCAGCACGGCCGCCAAGCGGACGTTTTTATCCTTCACCGTGTTGCCAAGGCGATTGCTGGTGGTGTCGAAGTCAGCAAACAAGCCTTTGATGTCGCCTTCAGAAGGGTAGCCGCTGGCTGAGGCTTCAATTGCGGCAAAGATTTTAGCCAGATCAGTATTTAAGCTGTCATTGCTGTTGGCGGCTGCGACCACATTGGCAAACAGTTGGCTGGGGTAGATAAAGTAGCCCCTGGTTTTGATGGCATCGTCTTTGATCTCTGGCGTAATGACGCTATCTGGCAGCGCGGCATAGTTGATGCTGTCGTCATCGGCTTCGATGTAGCTGGCAAAGTTCTCGCTGATAAAGCGATAAAAAAGAGCGCCGAGAACATATTGCTTGAAGTCCCAGCCATCGACTGCACCCCTCACATCATTGGCGATTTGCCAGATTTGACGATGTAGCTCGGCGCGTTGTTGGGTACTTGTCATGCTGTTATTCCTCTTTATTTCTGCGCTTGTTCACTAAATCCTACGCTCTTATGAACGATTTTTGGCTTGAAAATTGGCAAAAAACGTAACGGCCGAAGGCGCGTTGAATTCAGTGCGCGGATGCCTAATTGCCCCTTCTGCAAACCACGATAACGAACCCGCTGGTTACGCTGAGCAAAAAACGTTCCATTTCACGATCACTAATATCTTCTATGAATTGTAAAACCAGTGCGCGTAAGCCAAAGGCAACCCCTTTTTCTTTGCGCCCTTTAACCGAATAGAGATTAGCGTAAGGTTTGGCCAGTTCCTCGAATGACAATAAAGCATCAGGCTTACGCTAGCGATGGTTGGCTACCACCAGAGCGTCTAGCGTCATAAACAGCGTGTTTTGTTGGCGTTTGCTCATCAATAAGACCCGTTTTGAATTTCGGGTATTATCTCATGCTTTCGGGCTATTAACCGACAAGCCCTTAGTGTTATGGTGGTGGGCACTGGACTACCGATTTCTGGGCTCCTTAACTTAGGGACTGTTGGGTCTCAAAATGCTGCCGCGTCGGGTAACACAATTCCAACTGCGATATCAAAAGCATTAAGATTTTGTATTGCGGAACTAATGAGTTGTACTGCTCGACGGTTTCTTTGCTGACATCCAGTCTTTAACCGGCTCAGAAACGCCAGCGAAGGTAATTAGAAGCACTCCGATAATTTCCTTGGCAGCAAAAGGTTCGTCAGCAAAAATTGCAGCGCTAGCCGTACCAATGCTGATTTCCGTCATGAACAAAAATCCAACGACACCCGGGTTAAGTTGAGAAGGTGCGAAAAGTGTCGCAAATGCGGCGGGGATCACGATCAGCATAATGAAAGGAATGAGCCAGACCAGAACATGGTTCAGTTCTCCCCATTGTGGCGCAGGCAATAATCCCTGCTGTGTTGCCAGTACCGCTACGATGATTGACCAAAAAGAACCCCAGAACAGAAACCCTACGCCGTACTGCAGCGGTTCCTGCTTATCCGTCAGGATTGATAGTGATACGCCCGCCCATATTACACCGGCGACAAGCGCCATCCAGTCACCCGAGTTGGAAGGCAGTGGGATACCGTTCTCAATACCGCAAATAACAACCAGTCCCAACAGGCCAAAAAACAGGGACAGCCACCGAACGGGTGTAATGGCATCGCCGATAAAAATCCGTGCAAACACAAATCCCCAGATCGGCATTAAATAAAACAGAACCAGAACTCGAACGACTTCTGTGTAGAGAAAAGCGCCTACATAGAGAACCCAGGCGAATCCTGCAAGAGTTGTGCCAAGCTGTAAACGCAGTCTGCCGGGAAAAAAGTCTCGCCATCGATAAATTACATAAGGCGAAATGAGAACAAATGAGAGAACACTGAACAACATGACTGCCCACATGCCGTGTATTCCGGCCTGATCCATGATCCGCAAAGGAATCCAGTAAATTCCAAAAATAATGCCGGAAAAAACCCCGGCAAACTTTGCCCGGGTTTGTTTTGAGAAGGTGTTAATCAAGGCGTTCTCAACGGGGTGATTTTTTCGCGCTGTATATCAATCGAAATCAGGCGTTAACCAGAATGGAATTCATATCGAGCCGCATTCTCTTCTCCCAATGCAAGACAGGTTTGAGACAAATGCCACCAGCGTAAGCTCAGCGTTATAAAATTGGTTGCGCCATCTCACCGAGGGCACATCAAGAACCCGGGAGCAAATTATTTACCCATAAGTTGGTGTATTTTGTCGTGTAGACTTTGCGGAATGTTAATACCCTGTTCTACAGAAAGCGCTCGATTCTTTACACGGCGTTCTCCCGGTAGCCTGGTTCCTTCCATACTGAGCAGTTCCGCAAACAGCCGATCTGCATGACCAAATGGATCTTCGCTGCTGCCAAATTTTGAAGGATCGATGGCAATTAACAGCTCTCCGCCACGAGGCGGCCCACCGTCCTTGTTATCCGCAGCGGCCGCTTCGAAACTGGCGCGCTCGCCGATAAGCGGGCCGACCAGCAATTCGATCATCAACGCGATTGAAGCCCCTTTATAGCCGCCAAATGGCAATAGACAGCCTTCAAGAACCGCATTGGGGTCGGTGCTCGGATTCCCGTCTTTATCAATACCGACTCCCGGAGGCAGTTCATGACCTTCGCGTGCGGCAATCATAACTTCGCCGCGCGCCTGGGTCGCGGTTGCCTGATCCCATACCATCGGGTTACTGCCTGGCCGCGGCCAGCCAAAAGCCATGGGGTTGGTTCCGAAGAATGGTTTGCTGCCACCTGCCGGTGCGACGGACGGGGTATAAGCCGTGAAAGCCATTGCTGCAAGTCCTTTTTCGGTAAGGGATTCAATTTCTACCCAAAGGGCTGCAAAGTGGTGGGCTTTTACAATCGACATGGCGGCGATACCGCTCTCTTTGGCTCGTTCCACCAAAGGGTCGCGAGCGGTTTTTAGTGCGAGTGGTGCATAACCGTCGTCACCGTCGGTTTGTAATACCGCAGGAGCAAGTTGTTTCACGGAAGGGTTGGAATTGCCATTTACCTTGCCGCTCCTAAGTGATGCGATATAGCCAGGCAGTCTAAACAAACCGTGGGAGTGACAAAGATCACGTTCAGCCGAGGTGATCGTATCGGCGATTGCATTGGCGTTAGCATCGTTACAGCCGTTTGCAGACAGCGCATCTACGGCCAGTTGACGGGTTTGTTCGAGACTGAGGTTTATCGTAGACATAATTTATTTATGGCATATAAAATTGTTTGAAAGAGCCCTAACACTTGGAATCGTCACGCTTACGGGTTAAGTTCCAGATCATACTAAATAAACCTGAGCCTACCTATGCAAACCCAAAATTTTATCAACGGCCAATGGCAGTCCAGCGACGACGTGGTGGCGAACATCAATCCTTCAGATACACGCGAAAGCATAGGTGAATTTGCTCAGGCCAGTGTTAGCCAGGTGGAAGAAGCCATTGCCAGCGCGGCTCAGGCGCAGGCAGATTGGCAAAAAAGCGGTCTTGAGCAGCGCTATAACGCACTCATGGCAATCGGCGCAGAATTGATGGATCGATGCGCTGAGCTTGGTGAACTATTGTGCCGTGAGGAAGGTAAAACCCGGCCTGAAGGTAACGGTGAAGTATACAGGGCGGGCCAGTTTTTCACCTATTATGCAGCCGAAGTATTGCGCCAAATGGGTGAAATCTGCGAATCGGTCCGTCCCGGTGTCGAGGTTCAGGTTAGCCGTGAGCCGATGGGTGTCATTGGTATTGTCACGCCGTGGAATTTCCCCACCGCGTTGCCGTGTTGGAAAATTGCACCGGCCATTGCTTATGGTAATGCTGTCGTCTGGAAGCCGGCCAATCTGACCCCTGCGAGTGCCGTGGCGCTAATGGAAATTATTGCCAAACAGGATTTACCCGATGGCTTGGTCAACATGGTATTGGGTGCGGGCCGCAGTGTCGGTGAAGCCATTATTACTTCGAAGGATGTAAATGCAATTACTTTCACCGGCTCTTTGGCAACGGGAAAACGTATTGCCGCTGCCGCAGCTCAAAACCTGACCAAAGTACAGATGGAAATGGGCAGTAAGAATCCGCTTGTCATTCTTGACGATGCAAACATGGATACAGCGGTTGCCTGTGCTGTGGGCGGTGCGTTTGGCAGTACCGGTCAAAAATGTACCGCGTCATCTCGAATCATCGTAACTGAAGGCATTCACGATGCCTTTGTTGACGCCATGCAGGCCGCGATGAAAAACCAGGTGGTCGGTCATGCGCTTGATAACAAATCGACTATTGGGCCGGCGGTTGATGGTGCTCAACTTGAGCAGAACCTGCGATATCTGGAAATTGGAAAAGACGAAGGTGCGGAGCTGGTTTGCGGCGGAGAGCAGTTAGAGCTTGAAACCCCAGGGCATTACATGAATCCGGCGCTCTTCATCAATGGTAATAATGATATGCAGATCAACAAGGAGGAAGTTTTCGGACCAATAACCTGTGTATTGAAAGCTGCGGATTATGATGAAGCACTGGCGCTAGCGAATGATACCGAATTTGGATTAACTTCAAGCGTGATCACGGAGTCGTTATCCAAAGCCACGCACTTTAAGAAAAATGCCAAAACCGGCTGTGTCATGGTGAATCTGCCCACTTCAGGAACGGACTATCATGTGCCATTTGGCGGTCGCAAAAACTCCAGCTTTGGTTCCCGAGAGCAAGGCAGCTATGCTGCCGAGTTTTATACACAGGTAAAAACAACCTACCTCAAAGCGTAAACAGGAACTCATTATGTTAACCATTGACGGATTACAGTATTCCAACTGGAGTCGAAAAATATTCGAACAAATGCGCGAGGGCGGTCTCGACTGTGTACACGTCACCATTGCCTATCACGAAACCTGTCTCGAAACTTTACGGAATATCGGCCAATGGAATCAGTTGTTCGAGCAGCACGGAGATTTGGTCACTCGGGTGGGCAGCGCAGAAGACGTGCTTCAGGCGAAAGCCGCTGGTAAAACCGGTGTGGTTTACGGCTTTCAGAATTGTTCACCAATAGAGGACGATTTTTCATTAGTGGAAATTTTTCACAGTCTGGGTGTGCGATTTATGCAACTGAGCTACAACAATCAAAGCGTATTGGCGACGGGTTGCTACGAGGACGACGACCCGGGAATTACCCGCTTTGGCAAACAGGTCATTCAGGAAATGAACCGGGTTGGCATGGTCATTGACATGTCACACAGCGCCGAACGATCGACCCTGGAAGCGATAGAATTGTCTGAGCGCCCAATTGCCATTACGCATGCCAATCCGACATTTTTTCAACCGGCCTTGCGGAATAAATCCGATGAGGTGATTAAAGCCCTTGGCCAGAGTGGTGGAATGCTTGGCTTCAGCCTGTATCCGTTTCACCTGAAAGATGGCCCGAATTGCACATTAAAGCAATTTTGCCAGATGATTTCTGATTGTGCCGAAATAATGGGCATCGATCATATTGGGATTGGTTCAGATCTTTGTCAGGATCAGCAGGATGCCGTGGTGACCTGGATGAGAAACGGCCGCTGGAGCAGAGTCACAGATTACGGTGAAGGTTCCTCGTCAAATGCAGGTTGGCCCGCCCAGCCCGAATGGTTTGGCAATTCGACACACTATCAAAATATTGCCAACGGTCTTAAAGAGCAGGGCTTTTCGAACACCGATATCGAAAAAGTCATGGGTCAGAATTGGCTGTCGTTTTTCGAAAAGTCATTTCAGGCACAATAACTGACGGCATCTCAGCGTGAAGACCAAGCCGATTTTCTGCTGAGATCGAGTGATGGTTGACCAGGACGAAAAATTGATAGCGGAGCTTCAAATGCTGATCATGGATCAGCAGCGAGCCATTGAAATCTTGAGTGATCAGCTAATCACGCAGGCTTCCAGAATTGATTCATTGCAAACGCAATTGTCGAAGTTTGAATCCAAACTAACGCAGCTTACGGATACATCTCCCGATCAGATTTCTCTGCAAGATCAGAAACCGCCGCATTACTAAACACTACCCCGATTCAGAGAACCGTAATATGAAATACCTGCATACAATGGTTAGAGTGACTGATCTTGAACAGTCGTTGGCATTTTATTGTGATTGTTTGGGGATGTTGCCGGTTGATCGCCGGGATTATGAGGAAGGTCGATTCACAATATGTATGCTTGCGGCGCGCGGCGATGAAAGCCGAGCAAAAGCCGAGCAAAAGCCGAGAATTCGCCGTTGCTGGAGTTAACCTACAATTGGGACCCGGAAGATTACACCGGTGGCCGAAATTTTGGTCATCTGGCATTTCGCGTCAAAAATATTTACCAAACTTGCGAGAACCTGATGGAAAAAGGAGTCACTATCCGTCGTCCGCCGCGTGACGGGCGCATGGCTTTTGTTCGCTCGCCAGACAATATATCAATAGAATTTCTTCAGGAAGGCGAATCGTTGGCTCCGGCAGAACCCTGGAATTCGATGGAAAATACGGCCGAGTGGTGAGCTACCCGAGCTCGCTGACGAGTGAAACTGATCCGATGCCCGAATCCGTGAATTTGCGCGCGCCTGGAAAGGTTATGCGTCTTGCCCGGATGGGTAGTTTTCATCAGACCCGCCTGAGCTTTATGAGGGCGCTGCTGCGTAATCTGAATGCGCAAAAATGGCAGGTTGAACGCAGTCAATGGCATATTGACGATCGGGGTGTTGGCTACGCGATTTATCAGGCGAAAGGACCTGCCAGAACCTATTCTTTGATCTGCTATGCCAATGACCTGCCGCCGGAAAAGCGCTCTGACAGGGTGATCGCCACAGAGTGGGATGCGACATTTACGCTATTCGATGGTATTCCTGATAACACCGATATCGAGCGCTTGCGTCATCATGTGCCGAAGCAGGAAGCCGGACACTGCAGCGAAACTGAACTGGTGTTGGCACGAGCGAATAGAAGTGTTCGTTTATTCGAACACGTCGTCGATCAACTTTCCAGAGGGCTGCAGCCCGATGTTGATAAGATCGATTCCGTAGGCTATCTGATGCGAACCACCGCGGTTTACGGAAATGGAAAATTTGGTGTTAGCGACCGTGAACGAATTCGTGATCGGGAAGAATTTTCCTCGGCGTTTCACACCGAATTGCTCGCGGTTTGGCTGATTCGCGGATTTACCGTGGAAATCGCGGAACATATGGCAGAAGTCAGAAATGCGGATAATGCCGTAAGAATGGACCCAAAAATTCGTCGCCGACTGGGTGTTGGAAATTCAACCGGTTTGGGTATGGCGCCTTTTTTGATTTTGCATCCGGCGTTGATTCACAGCTGGATGTTCGCTCGCGAGAAGGCATTGGCTCGTGTCCGGGCGCTGGAACACAGCACTCCCGATTCTCGGGCACTTTTTAGCGAGCTGATTTCACGAATGATGCTGGGCGTTGAACACTGGAACACCGCCCACGAAGGACAACAGCAGCGTGTCATCCGACTAAAACAGGATTTATTGAAAATCATGGCCTATGCACGGTCGCCTGGATTGCAGACACGCTTGCCGTGGGATGCGCTGCTAAACTGGTCAGAAGCCGAGCTGAGCCTGGAGGGACAGGAATTAATGGTCAGTCTGGTGATAGAACCGCATGGTGATTTGGTCGATGACCTGGCGCATACGATGGCAGTGGATGAGGCGCAATATTTCGCCATTAAAGGCACTCAAACAATTGTCGAAGCGATCAATGCTATCAGCAGCAATTACCAGTGGGCGCTGGATATTGATTATGGTGATAAATTGAATTCTGCCCGTTTCTGGTACTACTCTGAAGAAAAACTCGAACCCCGAGTTGGTGAACGTTACGACGAACCCGGCGCAGAAAAAGAGCATCCCTTGAGTTACGGTCGCGATGTTTGCCATCTTTATAATGACTTGATAGGGTTTGCAAACAGTGCCGGAAATGACGAAATCGTCGCCGGTTTTTTGCTCGCGTACCCGCAACATCGCCACAGTATGCGGCGTATTCAAATTGCGGAGCAGCTCGAATATGCTGAAGTTCAGGACAATCTGATTTCAAGCGATATGCTACCGATTGACTTGTTGCGTTGTAAATTATCTTTTTTTGGAGCGAGCAAGTTTGATCCAAAGTCCGACCGTTGGGTGCGTATTAATATGTATCAGTATGCGCCATTCCCGGATGAGCTGGAATCAGCCTATTCGGATCTTTGGGTTTACCCTCCGTTAACCGATTAGCGAAACAAACTGACTTACCCGAATTGATACGTGCTCCGATCACTCAATGAAGTTGAACAAACTGCGAGAAAAGCCGCGAAAGGCTGTGGCTTGCCATGGGGTGTAGCCGATGAGGTAGCAAAGTCGGTGCGTTGGTTACAGGCATTTGGCATCGACGCAATTTCGCCGTTGTCAGAAATTTTGCCTGATCATCACCCGATTAACCGGCTAAGGCCGGAATCATTGAAAGGGGTCTGGAAAGCACCAGGCGGCGTACTAAGCCCGTTAATGGTTGGCCTGAGTTTATCTGATTGTGTCGCGATGTCGGCGCAACAAACGTTTGAAACCGAAAAAATAACCTATCCCGTTTTAGCGGCCGGTTTTTTGGGGCAGGCTTCTTTATTAGAAGCCGATGCGGTTGTCTGTGGTTGGTGCGAAGTTCAAATCAGGTTATATCGAAATGAGCTGCTCGTTAGCGGCAACCAGGCCGATCTGTTAACGGCCGATGCATCATCCATGTACTGCCGTGCTGCGGGGTCGTCGACTTATTTTGACGGTGATTGCCGTGCGTTGACGTTGCACGTTGGCGACACAGAAGTCAATTCCGCAGCCTGGGACCAACTCGAAAAATGGGTGTATAAAACCTATGTTGAAGCCACCGAGGAATCTCGGCTGCACGGCGCAGGTGCAGGCTTAAACGACAACGACTAGGCGCGCTCCATATACTCCCCGGTATCGGTGTTGACTTTTACTTTTTCGCCGACGGTAACAAATGTCGGAACAGTTACTTTATGGCCGGTTTCCAATACCGCGGGTTTGCCGCTGCCCGAAGCGGTCTGACCTTTTACCACCCCGTCAGTCTCGACCACTTCGAGAACGACCGAACCGGGTAACTCTATAGCGATTGGACTTTCATTATGGAAGTTGATTTGCAGATCCGTATTCGGCAACAAAAACGGCGCCTGTTCTTCGAGATCTTCTGCATCCAGAGTAATTTGCTCGTAGTTTTCACTATCCATGAAAACGTAGTTTTCGCCATCCAGATATAAATACTGCATTTTTCTGGGTTCGACATGCGCTTTTTCCATTTTGTCTTCTGAGCGAAATCGCTCATTGAGTTTAGTGCCATCACTGATACACTTCATCTCAAGCTGAACGAACGCACCACCTTTGCCGGGTTTAACATGATTTTTCTTTAAAACCCGCCATAATTTGCCCTGATGTTCCATGAGGTTGCCAATGCGTGTGTCGAAGGCTGAGATTTTCATTAAAATAATTCCTTAATATGAAGGGTTTGGAATAAAGCCGGATTGTATTCACTATGTTAGAGCGCATCAATCGTGATCTGGAGATATTGAGCCGAGCGAGTTTGCAGCGGAGTAAAACCGCATGAATTGCTGGCCGATTACGTGGTACGACGAGAGTTGCAGGCAGTGCCCGCGACTGTCGGCATTTCTGCACCATGTCAAAGCAGAACATGAAAATTATTTCTGTAAGCCGGTACCGCCATTTGGAGACTCTGGCGCTGAGCTCCTGATCGTTGGTCTGGCTCCGGGAAAGCACGGTGCGAATGCCACCGGCCGTCCTTTTACGGGTGACTATGCGGGGCTATTGCTTTATCAAACACTGCACAAGTTTGGTTTCGCCAGCGCCTCGGAATCCAGTCATATCGGAGATGGCTTAACACTGGCGAATTGCCGCATAACCAATGCGGTGAAATGTCTGCCGCCGCAAAACAAACCCGTCGGCGAAGAGGAAAAAAACTGCAATCATTTTCTTATGGAAGAAATGCGCTCCGCGGAATTGAAAGTCATTCTCGCCCTCGGTTCGCTGGCCCATCGCGCAATTTTGCGTTCCTGGGGATACAAATTAAACCGCTTCAGGTTTGGTCACAACAGAGTACATCGATTGGAAAACGATCTCATCCTGGTGAATAGTTACCATTGCAGCCGTTATAACACCCAGACCAAACGGTTAACCACCGAAATGTTTGAATCAGTATTTGAGACAATTCAAGTAGAAATTGCCCGCAGTTAATATGGTTGAAAAACCCGAAGCCGAATTTGATTCGAAGGCGTTTGTGGCTACAGTGCCGGAATCCCCGGGAGTCTATATTTACGCTGATGTTGACGGCCATATTTTATACGTCGGTAAAGCGCGTAATTTAAAAAAGCGCGTCCAGAGTTATTTTCGAAAAACCGGATTAACACCAAAGACCCGATTAATGGTCTCGAAAATTGCGGTGGCAGAGGTACAGCAAACGCGTTCGGAGAGCGAAGCATTGCTGCTTGAGAATAATCTCATCAAAGACAAAAAGCCTCGATACAATATTTCGCTGCGCGATGATAAAAGTTTCCCGTATATCCGATTGACCGAACACCACGACTTTCCCCGATTTACATTTTATCGCGGGTCTCGTTCGGCTCCCGGAAAATACTTCGGACCTTACCCGAATGCCGGAGCAGTACGGGAAATGCTGGGATATTTGTGTAAAATATTTCAACTGAGGCAGTGTAACGATGCCTTTTTTCGCAACCGATCTCGACCGTGTTTGCAGCATCAGATCAAGCGTTGCAGCGCACCTTGTGTGGGCAAAATATCCGAACAGGAATATCGCGATGATTTGCGTCAGGCGAAAACCATGCTCGCAGGGCGAGACTCCAGCCTGCTCGATGAGCTGGCCGAGAAAATGGAAAATGCGGCTGAAGATTTAAACTTTGAAGCGGCTGCTGGATATCGGGATCGCATCGCGTTACTGCAGCGTATCCGCGAAAAGCAATATGTTGATTCTGATACCAGTGATGCCGATGTTGTCGCGGTTGCAGCAGAATCAGGACTGGTTTGTTTTGGCATTGTGTCGATACGCCAGGGTCGTAATCTGGGTGCGCGTTTCGACATACAGACTAACCCGCTCGAGCTTTCGAAACCCCAATTAATTGAGGCATTTTTGCCGCAAAACTACTTCGGCGCGTCGATGCCCGAAGAGATACTTTTGAGTGAAGACATCGAAAGCCGAAGTTCGCTGCAGCAAATTTTTGCAGTAGAAAACAAGGCTAAGGTGGAAATCAAATCACAGTGTCGTGCTCATCGTGCCCGCTGGATCGAATCGGCGCGCATTAACACAGAGGATCACTTGCGGCGACATCTTACCAAGAAAAGCCAGATCGACGCTCAATTTACCGCGCTGGCGCAATTCATCGGCCTAGAAGAAGTGCCGAATCGGGTCGAGTGTTTTGATATTAGCCACACTATGGGCGAGAGGACAGTGGGTTCGTGTGTGGTATTTGATCAGGACGGTGCGGTCAAATCAGACTATCGAAAATTCAATATCTCGGGTATTGAACCTGGTGACGATTACGCGGCAATGGAACAAGTGCTAAGCCGACGCTACACCCGGGTATTGGAAAACGACGGCAAGCTGCCGGATTTGGTCATTATAGACGGCGGAAAAGGGCAATTGGGGATTGCCGAAAAAGTTTTCGATGAGCTGCAGATAAGTGACCGTGTTTTGTTATTGGGAATCTCCAAAGGAGCAGCGCGAAAAGCCGGCGAGGAGCGGTTTCACTGGCGCGGCCAAAAAGCGCCATTACGTCCCAATGGGAGTTCAGCAGAATCACATCTGGTTCAACGAATCCGGGACGAGGCTCATCGATTCGCCATCACAGGTCACCGGCAACGCCGCGGTAAAGCGCGCACGGCATCTGCGCTTGAGCAAATCGACGGCATTGGAGACAAGCGTCGCCGAAGTTTGTTGCGTTATTTTGGTGGAATCAAACAAATTAAACGCGCCAGTCTGGAAGATATCAGCCGCGTTCCCGGTATCAGCCCGGCTTTGGCAAAACGCATATACAGTCGATTTCACTAGACACAAATTTCGATTGGCAGAAGACGGTTTGAGTTCATGTCCGGGTTCAGGGACATTATCTGCAAAATCTGCAATAATCGATTGGAAAATTGTATTAACGAAATCAGTTTAAAGGACCTTGATGCTAAATTTACCTAACAGATTGACCGTATTCAGGATCACCCTGATTCCGGTGTTGGTGCTATTTTATTTTTGGAAGCTGCCCAATCGCGAGATTATTGTCACTGCAATATTTGTCACCGCTGCGGTTACGGATTGGCTTGATGGCTATCTGGCAAGACGGCTGGGTGCGACCTCCAAACTGGGTGCCTTTCTTGATCCCGTCGCCGACAAGCTCATCGTTTCCACCGCGTTGGTACTATTGGTTTCGGATTTTGATGTGCTTAACCGGGTAATCCATCCGGCTATTTTTGGGGTCGCGGTATGTGTCATCATCGGTAGAGAGATTGTTATTTCTGCGCTGCGCGAGTGGATGGCTGAACTCGGTGCACGTGGAGTGGTTTCTGTGGGGGCATCGGGAAAAATAAAAACGGTATTTCAAATGGTCTCTATCGGGATGCTGCTATATATGCAGCCATTGTACGAGGTGCCAATATTCTTCGTCGGTGAAATCCTGTTTTACGTTGCTGCAATCCTGACGCTCTGGTCAATGTGGGTGTATTTACAGGCAGCCATGCCTTTTTTGCTTGGGAAAGCGGAATAACGCCTGAATCTCCTGAACAAATGCGATTTTCTCTATTGACACAGAATCAGGCATGAATAAAATCAACAACCCAAAAAATTTGATATGCGGGAATAGCTCAGTGGTAGAGCACAACCTTGCCAAGGTTGGGGTCGCGAGTTCGAATCTCGTTTCCCGCTCCAGATTTTCGGATTTGCCCGCTTCGGATTTGCCCGCTTCGGATTTGCCCGCTTCGGATTTGGAGTAGCAGGTCAAATGTGTGGCCGGTCAAATGTTCTGAAATGATTCTTTGAAAGGATCAACTTAATGCCCCGTAACCGTTTCCTGTAAATTATCTTCCAGATTTTGAAGTCAGCGGAAATATCGTTGAAGCGGTTGGGGGGTAGTTCGCATTTGGAAGGTGATATGATTCACTGTTTATTTGCGGGCGTGATTGATTTAGTCGTACCAGTGGCTGAGTGGCAGAGTGGTTATGCAGCGGCCTGCAAAGCCGTTGACCTCGGTTCGATTCCGGGCTCAGCCTCCATTGGGATGAAGATCAAGTTATTGAAATCAAGTTATTATTGATAAGCAAAAGCGGGTTCGAAGAACTACTGAAACGTTAAGACAGTACCAGATCTGTAAAAATCACTCGACACCCAGAAGCAATCGCAAGACGGGTTCGAATAACCAGTAGAAAAAATTCAGGCCATACCAAGCCTACTTAGAGCACTCGATGCCCGGGTGGCGGAATTGGTAGACGCAAGGGACTTAAAATCCCTCGATAGAAATATCGTGCCGGTTCAAGTCCGGCCCCGGGTACCAGTTATCAGAATTACTCGGATTTCAATGAACCGATAGTGAGGTCTGTTTTACGTGGCAGAAAAACATTACATAACAGCCGAAGCGCTACTTGAGGATTCCTATCATCTTGCCGCGAAAATTCTTGAAAGTGATTTTCGACCGGATTTCATTGTAGGTATATGGCGCGGAGGTGCTCCTGTTGGTATCGCGGTACAGGAAATGTTGGAGTATTTCCAGATCAAAACGGACCATATTAGTGTTCGCACTTCACTGTATACAGGGATCGCAACCACTGAGAAGGTGGTCCGCGTTCATGGGCTGGACTATCTGGTGAACAACCTCAATGCAGAAAACGCATTGCTGATCGTAGACGATGTATACGATTCCGGTAGGAGTATCAAGGCGTGCATTGAGCAACTCACCAAAAGAACCCGGAAAAACACCCCCGAGCAAATTCGTGTGGCCGCACCATGGTACAAACCGAACAATAATGAAACCGATCGTGTTCCTGACTATTTTGTCCACACAACGGATCAATGGCTGGTTTTTCCCCACGAAGTGCAAGGACTAACTGAAGATGAACTGAAACAGGGAAAGGGTCGGCTCTACGACATTATAAACGCTGTAAAGATATAGTTTTCCCATTGCCTGACAGTATTCAGGATAACGGACTACTAATCAGACAATTTTCAAGGATTCAGGAAATCCTCTCTGAAGGGCAATCGTTCTGGCGAAAATTTAATTTGCCCAATTAACCAATCCGCGGTGTGTCGCATTTAGTGTTATCGAGTGTCGTAAAAGGAAATACTAAGGTATTCCCTGATTTGTATATTTCACCCGGATACTATATTTTTTCTATATTACCGATATAATCTTCGGCTATTTAACGATTCACTCAAACAGTAGAGTTAAACAATGTCAGACGAAAATTTTGATGACGATTTGGACTTATCAACCCTTCCAGATGATGAGTTGGTAGAACAGATGCACGATGACCTTTATGATGGGTTGCGTGAAGAAATCGTAGAAGGCACCAACATTCTGCTGGGGCGTGGTTGGTCGGCTACCAAAGTTCTGGATGATGCGTTAGTTGAAGGAATGCGTATCGTCGGGATCGATTTTCGGGATGGGATTTTGTTTGTTCCTGAAGTCCTAATGTCAGCGAATGCGATGAAAGGCGGTATGGAAATACTTCGGCCGCTTCTCGCTGAAACAGGTGTTCAGCCAATTGGAAAAATGGTTATTGGAACGATCAAAGGCGATATCCACGATATTGGCAAAAACCTGGTTTCGATGATGATGGAAGGGGCCGGATTTGAAGTGATTGATCTAGGCATAGACAACCCGGTTGAGAACTATCTCGCAGCCATTGAAGAGCACAAGCCCGATATATTAGGCCTGTCTGCGCTACTCACCACAACCATGCCTTATATGAAAGTCGTTATCGATACTCTGGTAGAGAAGGGTATGCGAGAGGATTACATTGTATTGGTTGGCGGTGCCCCGCTGAATGAGGAGTTCGGCGAAGCAATTGGTGCTGATGCCTATTGCCGTGATGCCGCAGTCGCTGTGGAAACTGCCCAGGCAAAAATGTCGGAAAAACGCGCTGCCTAGTGCATCCTTGCTTCGAGAACCAACATGACAACTGACCCAAACCCGGATCGGGTTCTGGTTATCGCCTGCGGTGCATTGGCTCATGAGTTGGTTCGTGTTAAATCACTCAACCACTGGGAGCACCTTGAGTTTCAGTGTTTACCCGCAGAACTGCACAATTATCCCGAAAAAATTCCGGATGCAGTGCAGAAAAAAATTCAGCAGAACAGAAAGTTATTTTCCAGAATATTCGTTGGTTATTCGGACTGCGGTACAGGCGGGAAGCTTGATCGCGTTCTGCAACAGGAGAAGGTCGAACGTTTGCCCGGCGCTCATTGCTACGAGATGTTTTCAGGGTCCGAGGTTTTCAGTCAACTGCACGAAGCCGAGCTGGGAACATTTTATTTAACCGATTTTCTGGCAACCCACTTTGATCGGCTGGTGATTAAGGGGCTAGGTCTGGACAGACATCCCGAGCTCAAACAACAGTTTTTTGGATACTACAAAAAACTGATTTACCTGTGCCAAAAACAGGATCCGAAAATAGCCGAATTGGCGCAAAAAGCGGCAGCGTTTCTGGGACTCGAATACGAAAAGATTGATACCGGCGACAGCTATCTCGAAAACGCGCTTTCGGTAAAAATGGGCTCGGTGAAAACAGCTGATCTCAATCCATAGCGCATTTACCTACAACGAAATTAACGATACTTTCTGGAAATTTAACGATGCCTCAATTGATAACCGTATACTGGCGCGACATTCCAGCCCAGGTCATTGCCAAGGAACGCCGTCAGTCAGAGAAAGTACAGCTGACAGATCGATTCGCCGAAGCTATCGACGCTGCCGCAATGCGTGCAGGCAAAGGCGGCACTGATGCCTATCTCGAGGAGTGGAAACGGGTTTCACGGCCTTGCGCTGATGATTTAAAAGCCGAGGCTGAAGCGGCCGCTGAAAAGCTCGAAGCGGAATACGACCGCGAGAGACTGATTGGGTTGGCGAAGAATGCAGGAAATAACCCGGACTAGTGCAGAGTTATGTAGCATTTTCCTGATATTTTAAGACGCTATTGAGATAGTGTGGTTACATTAAAACAGGCAATATCCTGCGACTAATTTCGCAGCTTTCGGGTTGATATTTTTTCGCGACGAAAGGTGTTCCTGTAAATATTTTTGAGTTTCATCATGACAGATACCGTCGTTAGTTCCGCAACAAGGGAAGTTAAAATCGGCTTTGAACAGCGGTTTGTAATCATTGGCGAGCGGATCAACCCAACCGGCAGAAAAATCCTTGCCGAAGAAATGAAAAATGGCGACTACAGTCGAGTGGAAAGTGATGCTTTGGCACAGGTAGCTGCAGGGGCCACCATGCTCGATGTAAACGCGGGCATCCCGTTGGCAGACGAGCCAAGAATACTCGCCGAAGCCATTCAGTTGGTTCAATCCATTACGGATGTGCCGCTTTCCATCGATTCTTCCATAATCGAAGCGCTAGAGGCGGGTCTTAAAGTGTATCAGGGCAAGCCGTTGCTAAATTCGGTAACCGGGGAGGATGAGCGTCTCGAAATGGTGCTGCCGTTGGTTGCCAAGTACAACTGTGCCGTGGTCGCAATTTCTAACGACGAAGCCGGGATTTCAGAAAACCCGGACGAACGGTTTGATGTTGCGAAGAAAATTGTTGAACGGGCGGCAGATTACGGGATTCCGTACAGTGACATTGTCGTTGATCCACTGGTAATGCCGGTTGGTGCGGTGAATAGTGCGGGTCGTCAGGTTACCCATCTCGTACAACGACTTCGCGATGAATTGAAAGTGAACACCACCTGTGGTGCTTCCAACTTTAGTTTTGGTATTCCGAATCGAAAAGGGATGGATGGTCATTTTCTGAGCATGGCTATCGCCGCAGGCATGACATCCGCGATCACAAATCCATTGCATGAAGAAGTCATGCAAGGTGTTATGGCGGCTGACGTTGTTATGGGCCACGATATGAATTGTGTACGATGGTTAAAGCAATATCGCCAGCCAACGGAAGAAAATGTGGGTGCAGGCGGTGGGCGAGCAAATCGACGGCGTCGCCGAGGTTAGTTCGGATATAGACCAGGCAATTCGTTATGAGTGAAGACATGAGCGACTATCATGCACTCCCTGAGCTTTCCGAATAATCGGTGACAAACCCGTCAACAGTGCAGGTTGTCTTTACGCCGTCAGGCAAACGCGGCGAAATTCAGTCTGGTAAATCGGTACTGGAAGCCGCGCAGCAACTCGGTGTCGACCTGGATACGGTTTGTGGCGGACGCGGTATCTGTGATCGTTGTCAAATTGACCACAGTGTTGGTGAATTTGCCAAACATAAAATTCATTCAAACGCCGACCATCTGTCTCCGCTAAGCGCCAGCGAGAAAGCATTTTTTCCGCAAGGGACTGACGCAACACGACGATTGGGCTGTCAGGCGAAATTGCTGGGTGATGTTGTTATCGACGTGCCGCCAGAAAGCCAGGCTCACCGACAAGTGGTTCGCAAACGACTGGATGTGCACAACATCAACGTTAATCCCACTATTCGCTTGCATTACGTAGAAGTGCCTGAGCCGAACATGCACGATCCTACCGGCGACTTGCAGCGCACCAAGGATGCGCTTGAATTTGATTGGGGTCTGACAGATATCGATTTTGATTTCCATCTGCTTGGCACGCTGCAAACGGTTTTGCGGGAGGGAGAGTGGAAAATTACGGTTGCGGTTCACAATGAAAAACAGGCCATCGCAATCTGGCCCGGTTTGAAAAATCGTGTGTTTGGTGTCTCTGTCGATGTCGGTTCGACCACCATTGCTGCGCATCTTTGTGATTTGGTCAGCGGTGAGGCATTGGTCTCCACCGGACGAATGAATCCGCAGATCCGTTTTGGCGAAGATTTGATGAGTCGGGTTTCATACGTCATGATGAATCCCGGTGGCGAAACGGATATGACCCGTGCAGTTCGTGAGGCATTGCAGGGGTTGGTGGATGACCTTGTTTCAGAAGCCGGTGAAGATATTAACGATGTCGTCGATATGACGCTGGTGGGAAATCCAGTAATGCACCATCTTCTTCTCGGCATAAATCCGGTAGAACTGGGCGGTGCTCCATTTGCTTTGGCGACGGACAGTGCCGTTCATATTAAGGCAATTGATCTTGATATTGTCGTCAATCCGGGTGCGCGCGCCTATATTCTGCCGTGCATCGCGGGACATGTTGGCGCAGATGCCGCAGCAGCGACGTTGTCAGAAGCGCTGTATGAGCGTGATGAACTGACATTGTTAGTGGATGTTGGCACTAATGCAGAAATTGTACTTGGTAACAACAACAAGATGGTTGCCGCATCGAGTCCCACCGGGCCGGCTTTCGAAGGCGCACAAATCAGTGGTGGCCAGCGTGCGGCACCCGGTGCAATTGAACGGGTAAGAATCGATAAAGATACCCTGGAGCCTAAGTTTCGAATTATTGGCAGCGAACGCTGGTCTGACGAAGCAGGGTTTGCCGAAGATATTCAGTCAACCGGGATAACCGGAATTTGCGGATCGGGAATAATCGAAGTCATCGCAGAAATGTTTCTTGCGAGAATCATCAAAACCGACGGTGTAATTGACGGCGCTATGGCATCAAAGACCAATCGTATCATTGCCGACGAAAAAACCTATAGCTATACGTTATATGATGCAGGTCAGGTCAAAATAGAAATCACACAAAACGATGTTCGTGCGATTCAGTTGGCAAAAGCAGCGCTCTACGCAGGCGCAAGATTGCTAATGGATAAACTCGGTGTTGAAACCGTTGACCGGATTCGTTTGGCGGGAGCATTTGGTGCTCATATTGATGTCAAATATGCCATGGTTCTGGGCATGATTCCGGACTGCGAGCTTGAACATGTTACCTCTGCAGGGAATGCGGCAGGGACAGGTGCAACTATTACCCTGCTTGATACGGATGCCCGTTTTGAAATTGAGGACATGGTTCGGCGAATTCAAAAAGTGGAAACCGCAGTTGAGCCAAAGTTCCAGGATCATTTTGTCGAAGCACTGGCTATTCCCCATAAAACCGCACAATTTAAGCTGCTTCAAAAAGAAGTAGACCTTCCTGCTCCTTCGGAGTCTGCGTCTGGAGACGATTCGGGCAGTGGTCGTCAACGGCGGCGACGCAGACGTTCCTGATTCATTTTTACCACGCCGGTGATACGCTGGCAGGATGCGAAATACGCGCCATATTACAAACGGGGATACGGTATTGGTCGTTATATCGAGGAGAAGGGATTTAAGCGTGTATATAGGACGAAAAAATTGTGACGTGATGTGTATTGGTGTTGGCTACGATTTGTTTTTTGCAACAACATACCGCGTTTTGTGGTGACCAACCCGTGAAAGGCGTTTTCGTTGAATATGTTAGAATGATTGCCGCATTGAACAAAGTGGTGGAATTTTGACAAACGACAACAAGCCTGTGCAGACAAAAGGCCGCACCAGCCTGGATTACTATCACAGCCCAACTCAGTTCCGGTTTGACACCTGGCATAAACTTTCTGAACTCAGTGCAAGGATATGTTGCAAACAAGAACGCGAGCAAGACACTAACCCGCTTTCAATAAAAATACAGACGCTTCTGGAAACGCTTAATACCATCGAGGAGTATCATGCTTTTCCGTCCGACGACGATTTTAATTTGCTTTGGCGGTTGTTGAAAAGGGCGGACTACGCAAACTTATCGTGGGGTGTCGAAACGGTTGTTCGTGCACTGTCTGGCGGTAGTTATCGATTGCGGGAAACCGACCTGGTTGCGGAATTTGAGCAGGAGCAACATGAGTACAATAGCGCTCAAAAAGACAAAAGTGAATCTGCCCAAAATCACAACAAACCTTATTTTGAAGTTTTGTTTGTCGACAAAAATGCGAAGCGTGAATCGCGGACGTTAAAACGTGGGCTGGAAAAGATTAGTCGGGAGGAAGATAACTTTGTTTACAACATAGTTACGGTACCCAGCTTCGAAGATGCGCTGATTGCGGTTTTATTTAATTACAACATTCAGGCTTGTGTACTGCGTTATGAATTTCCCCTGCGCTCCAAAAACCATTTACAAATCCTGCAACGCTATCTTAGCTCCATCAGTGATGTCGAATATGAGGATATGCCCGATATTGGTTGTGGGCCGCTGCTCGGGCAATATCTTGCGCAACTGAGGCCGGAGCTCGATCTCTATCTGGTTACCGATCAATCAGTGGAGACGATTGCCGGTAGCTATGCCAGGACCTTCCGTAGAATTTTTTATCGTCAAGACGATTTTCTTGAACTGCATCTGAATATGTTAAGAGGTATTCAGAATCGATACGAAACCCCCTTCTTTAATGCGCTAAGAACTTACAGCAGAAAACCCACCGGGGTGTTTCATGCAATGCCGATTTCGCGCGGAAAGTCCGTAACCAAGTCCCACTGGATTCAGGACATGGTGAAGTTCTACGGTATTAATATTTTTCTTGCCGAAACTTCGGCAACATCCGGCGGACTTGATTCCCTGCTGCAGCCCCATGGCCCCATCAAAAAAGCACAAGAGCTTGCTGCCAGGGCATTTGGTGCGAGGCGCACTTATTTCGTTACCAACGGCACCTCCACCGCCAATAAGATTGTTGTGCAGGCATTAGTTAAACCCAGAGATATTGTGCTGATTGATCGTGATTGTCATAAATCCCATCACTATGGCATGGTACTTGCCGGGGCGCATGTTTCTTATCTGGATTCATATCCATTACATGAGTTTTCCATGTATGGCGCGGTCCCTCTGCAAACGATCAAAAGACGTTTGCTCGAATATCGCGATGCCGGAAAGCTGGATCAGGTAAAGATGTTGTTGCTCACTAACTGTACTTTCGATGGTGTGGTTTATAACGTTGAACGGGTTATGGAGGAGTGTTTGGCAATTAAGCCGGATTTGGTTTTTCTTTGGGATGAAGCCTGGTTTGCATTTGCGGCATTCACGCCCACTTATCGTCAGCGTACAGCAATGGCAACGGCCCGGAAACTGGCGAAAAAATATCGAAGTGAAGACTATCGGGCTCGCTTTGAAAAACAGCAAAAGCAGTTGGGCGATAATCCAGATATTGCAACGATGCTCGGCATGCAACTGCTTCCGGACCCTGATAAGGCAAGAGTCCGGGTATATGCGACTCAATCCACCCACAAATCATTAACGTCTTTACGGCAAGGCTCAATGATTCATATCTATGATCAGGATTTCAAGCAGAAATGTGCCGAGCCATTTGATGAAGCGTTTATGACGCATACCTCTACTTCACCGAACTACCAGATTGTGGCTTCACTGGATATCGGACGTCGCCAGGTCGAGTTGGAAGGGTACGAGATGGTTCAAAAGCAAATCGAACTGGCGATGTCCATCCGAGAGCAGGTTGCCACCACGCCAAAGCTCACCAAGTATTTTCGGTTTCTGGTGGCGAGAGATTTGGTGCCTGCACAATATCGCCCGTCGAATATCGAAGCCTATTTCGACTCAGAAACGGGCTGGGCCAACGATCATATGGAGCAGGCCTGGGAAATGGATGATTTTGTAGTGGACCCCACACGCCTGACACTCTTTGTCGGTGCCACAGGCATTGATGGTGATACCTTCAAAAATCAGTTATTGATGGACAGGCATGGAATACAAATAAACAAAACTTCCCGTAACACCGTTTTGTTCATGACCAATATCGGCACAACCAGAAGTTCTGTCGCATTTCTCATAGACGTGCTGAACAAGATTGCCAACGACCTGGAGCAGGAACAGGAAGAATACGGCAGATCTGAAAGAAAGTTGTTTGAGAAACGGGTTAAATCATTGACGAATGAACCGCCGCCGCTTCCCGACTTCAGTTATTTTCACAATGCGTTCCGCCATGATCAGGACGCAGAAACCCCTGAAGGAGACCTTCGCAAAGCTTTTTTCCTCGCGTACGATGAAGAGAACTGCGACTATATTGATATCACCGAGCACGATGTCGAAAAGCAAATCGAAAATGGACGTGAACTGGTGTCTGCAAGCTTTATAATTCCTTACCCGCCCGGTTTTCCGATTCTTGTCCCTGGACAGCTAATCAGCGCCGATATTATCGGTTTTATGAAAAAGCTCGACGTTAAGGAAATTCATGGTTACCAACCCGAACTTGGGCTTCAGGTATTTTCGGAAGCGGCTTTAGAAAAGTCCCGGTAGTGGATGGGTAACTGCGGAAGAAAATGAATTGAAGTTATGAATTTCGAGCAATGTCTGAAAAAACTGCAGGCCCAAATTGAACCTAAAGCAAGATCGGTCTGGAAACAGGGTTGTATCCATGCTGACAACTTGTATCAGGCTGTTCGACCACGCGTTCAAAAAGGCCTGGAGAAAGGCATAGATCAGGCGAACGAACTATACAGGGAACACGCGCCAACCGTCATCCGTGCTGCGAGCGAGCTGAAACAAAAAGCCACTGAAGCATTTAAAACAAAATCTATTCACCCCGGTAATCCGAATATGAAAAAGCTAAAAAACATATCTGATATTCGACGATTTTTTCATCGTAATGAAACCCCTATCTACTTTATTAGTGCGACAAATTTCAACTTGCTCGGTATCAGTGAGTGGGTGCGAAATTTTCGCTACATAAACTATCTGGATTGTTTCGACGGTCGTCACCCCAATGTTCGTATTCCATCAGAGCAGCCGCATCGCGAATTTTCGGGAATTGAGGACATTAATAATTACATGCTCCAGCATAAGGAAGTGATGGACTACGTTGATTACCGCGGACCTGGCGGCAAGGCGGTATTTTTGATGTTTGATCAGGAGACTGAGCGTTTGTGCAAGGATATTGGGCTGGATGTCTGGTTCCCTTCCGCCGACCTGCGCCAGAAAATGGACAATAAAATTGAAACTGTTCGAATCGGGAATCGTGCAGGAGTGCCAAGTGTGCCCAATGTTCTGACAAAAGTGGAAAGCTACGAACAGCTCCAGGAAGTATCAAAGGATTTGGCTGACGATCTGGTGTTGCAATCCGCATTCGGTGATTCAGGGAAAACCACCTACTTTATTTCGAGCGAAGAAGATTGGGACAAATACAGTGCTGATATCGTCGATGAAGGCGAAATTAAAGTCATGAAACGCGTAAACTGTCGTGGCTCAGCCATTGAAGCGTGTACAACGAAAAGAGGCACTATCGTTGGGCCATTAATGACTGAGCTGGTGGGTTTTCCTGAACTGACGCCGTACAAGGGTGGCTGGTGTGGAAACGAGATTTTCGCCGAGGCATTTACACAGGACATTCGTGATAAGGCGAGGAACTATACTCGTGCCTTTGGTGAGGCTTTACGCGAAGAAGGCTATCGAGGCTATTTCGAACTCGACTTTTTAATTGATCTCGATAATGGCGAGTTGTATCTGGGCGAGTTAAATCCGCGGGTTACCGGAGCCAGTTCCATGACGAATCATGCGGCTTTTGCTCACGCCGATGCCCCATTATTTCTATTTCATTTGCTTGAGTTTTCTGATGTCGATTTCGAATTGGATATCGATGCTTTGAATGAACGATGGGCTGATCCAGACAATATTGACGGCTGGAGTCAGTTAGTCATTAAACATGTAGACGACAGCGTGGACTATATCACTGAAGCACCGGAGTCCGGAATCTGGAGGATGCAGGGTGACAACTCAGTTACGTTGACGCGATTTGACTACCATCGACGTGCGGTTGAAGACGAAAACCACGGTTTCTATTTGCGCATAAGTGGTGCCGGGGACTACCGTTACAAAGGCGCAGATTTAGGCATATTGATAACACGAGGTCGATTGATGACAGATGACTTTGAACTAAATGATCGAGCCAAAGCGTGGATTGACGGTATTGTTGGGCAGTACACAGGGGTTTCACTTGATGAAGCAGAAAATGCACGAACCCCGCCGGTATCATTGGAAGACGGTGCTTTTAAAATTTTGTAACGAAAATGACCGATGCGGTAGACAAAACTTTTCAGTCCATCGCTGAGGATAAGCCTGGGGGAAAATGGGCAGCATTATTCGATAGTACCTGGTCTGAGTATCAGGCCTGGTTTCAAATTCAGGGTGATGCCGCACGACCATCCTACGGTGAATGCCTGAAACAACTCCGTCGGCACATGCCGGAGTTGCTGCCAACCTATCGACAACTTACCGAGCTCGCCGGCGGTAGTGACAGCGCCGCACGTTTTTTATCCATGTATTGCCCGCCGCCGTATTTGGCAGGCTGCACTCAGGCAGTATGGACCGGTGAGGAACCGGTGTTGGTTCGAAATTATGACTACAACCCTGCAAGGCTTGAAGGAACTGTTTTAAAAACCCGATGGAATGAACAAACCGTAGTCGCGATGATTGATGCATCGTGGGGAGTTCTGGATGGTATGAATGAATCCGGACTTGCCGTGTCTCTCGCTTTTGGGGGGCGTGTTGATGTCGGCAAGGGTTTTGGAATACCCATAATTCTGAGATACATACTGGAGTTTTGTCACGATACCAATTCCGCAATCGATGTTCTGAAACGTGTCCCAACACACATGTCATACAACATTACACTGATCGATAAACAGCAGAGGTTTTCCACTGTTTATATCACGCCAGATAAATCACCTGTGGTCAGGCAGATTCCAGTGGCCACCAATCACCAGGGCAAGATTGAATGGGCTCGGCACGCCTGGGCAACGGCTACGCTGGAACGTGAAGCCGCGGTGCAGTCAATATTTTCCAATATCGAAGAGACTTCTGCTGGATTAGTATCCTGTTTCCTGAGGCCACCGGTTTTTAATGCGGCTTATCGACGTGGTTTTGGAACACTCTATACTGCGATTTACAAACCTTATTCCGGTACGGTCAGTTATCTATGGCCAAACCACGCCTGGCACTTTGATGAGAACTATTTTGCAGAACAACGAACTCAGGTCCGTTACGCGAATAACAATTCCCGGACATTTCAACCCACATTGCCTGCGTATCAGACAGAAAGAATCTAAATCTTACTCAGTCTGACCAAACGCAATGATTATTGAGGCGGGCTATCCGGAGATGGCATATCCAGATTCTGGCTATCGATTTGTTCGCTGCCATCCATCTCTTCATCGGTGTTTGCAAAACCCAAAGACTCGAGGTCATTACGAGTCCACCAGCACCAGAAGCCTTGTTCTCGTAACCAGGTGCTGAGTCGGTCCAGACTGTTCCATTCGCGTCCCGCTCCTCTGGCGTTATAAACACGAATTAACTGAGTATCAATGTAGACCGCAACCGCCCAGGCATAGGGGTGTTTACTCTGGTCGCCGTATCCACCGCCCCGATGGGTCCGTGCTATGCGGTATACAACTGCATATTCGCCCAATCTACTGGCTTCCCGCGTCGCAGCGAGGTCGGCCTGAGTAATTGATCCGGTGATTCCGAGATCGACATCTTGATCCATAGTGTTGACATATAGGATAATAATAGCTACATTATGAATCATGTTGTATTTGTTGACAACATTTTAAATTCTTTTTTAAATCTACTAATTGATCGTCTGGGTTATACAAATTCGGGCGATGGAGAAATGCAAAATGGCATGTAAAGTTTCACCTGTTCCCAAAGGTTTTCATACTGCAACACCTTGTTTGGTTGTTAACGGTATCGAACAAGCAACCGAATTCTATGTGGCGGCATTCGGCGCTACCGTATTAACCAAAACCAATGATCCTTCAGATTCATTCGCTGTACACAGCACGATTAAAATTGGTAATTCAATTATAGCGTTACAACAGGAAAATTCGGAAATCGGTTTTCTGTCGCCACTCTCCCTTGGCAACAGCGGGGGTCAGATCCATCTCTACGTAGAAGATGTTGATTCGCTTTGGGCCAGCGCAATGCAAGCTGGCGCTATTGCAATTTGTGATCCGGTCGAATCTTATTGGGGTGATCGTACCGCGACACTGGTTGACCCACTGGGACACCGATGGTCATTGGCAAGTCGTGTTGAGGACGTATCTGCTGAAGATATCAGGCAAAGATCGGCTGCGCTTTACAACGCCGCAGAGCAAGCAGTATACGAAACAGAAATCGCAGTTTAATTCGCTGGTTTACGGATAGAACACCCATCCCGGTGTTAAACCCCGGGTATGGTAATAACAACAAACTATAAATCGGCAAATCATGAGTTGGATTTACAAAACCGCTGTTGAACAACGCGCTGCTCTGGATCGTGGTGAAATATCTTCCCTCGAACTGCTCGAGGAAACCATCGCTCACACAAAGCAGCTCAGTCCGTACATAAACCCAATTGCTTTACCGCTCTATGATCGAGCCAGGAAATCCGCTCTCGCGGCAGATAAGAAATTGGCCCGAAGAAAGGGCGGAGCATTGTGTGGTATTCCCGTCACCATAAAAGACTCTCAATGGTTAGCCGGTGTTCCATGTTCAAACGGTTCGCTGACACTTAAAGATTTTGTGCCAACAGAAACCTCTCGCGCTGTCCAGCGTCTCGAGGAGGCTGACGCGGTAATTTTTGCAAAAACCACATGTCCGGAATACAGTTTAAGCGGTATCACAGAATCGGAAATTTACGGTCGTACCGCTAACCCCTGGGATATTACCCGGACATCCGGGGGATCTTCAGGAGGGGCTGCAGCGGCTGTCGCTTCCGGCATGGGAAGCTTGTCCCTTGGCGGTGATGGTGGTGGCTCGATTCGTATACCGTCCGCATTTTGTGGTGTAACCGGATTCAAGCCCAGCCACGGAAAAGTTCCAAGAGCACCCGGTTTTTCTACCTGGGAGTCGCTGGTCGCCTACGGGCCTATAAGCCGCTCGGTTGGTGATGCAGAACTGATGTATCGTGCGCTCATCAAGGAATCATCTGAGCCTGCAGAAAACGAAGATAGCAAATCATTTAAATTTATCGCAACAGAAGATCTTGGTTTTGCACCGCTAGACGACGACGTGCGTTTTGCGTTTCGATCAGCGATTGAAAAACTTCAGTTCGCTGGGCACCAAATTCAATATGACAACCCGGGTTTAGTCTCATCCGTTGTGCCTTGGGCGGTCACTGCGACCCACGACATGTGGCAGCACAAAGGCGAAATCCGAAATGATCTTACCAAGTCTCTTGCCATGGGTCGTCGCGCTCGGGAATTCATTGATTTAGGCAGCACCTTTACGGAGCATGAACTTGCAGACGCCCAGATACAAAGAACGCAAATTCATGATGCCTATATGGCGTTGTTCAAACGCAATCGTTCAGAAGTATTGCTTTCTCCCACGCTGGGCTGCGAAGCATTTACGCATGACACAACCTATCCTCAAAGCATTGGTTCACAGGCAATTACCCATCCGTGGCTGGATTGGGCCGGATTTCTCTATGATGCCAACCTCGCCGGGTTGCCTGCTTGTAGTATTCCAATGGGATTAGGCGATGAAGGTTTACCGCTATCGCTGCAAATCATTGGCCCTCCAGGGTCAGACAGTCAGGTTTTAAAGGCCTCACGAATTGTAGAAACAATACTGTCCTGGAATAACCCCGAATTCGATCTCGAAAGTTACTTGCCAACGAGCGGTTTTTCATCGGCCCAAATTACGGCATCGGTCTAGTTTACCGTACGCTCTATGGTACGAAAGCGTTGTTGAGACACGCTGCATTCTGGTAAATTTCCATGATCAGATTCTCGGTTATAGTCTGAGAATTGCACTTTGTATTGCTGTCTGTTCAATATGAGCATGCTGTATTGAATGCGCTATGATCGGGACTTCGAGCTATCAAAGAACAGGAAGGAGTACCAGGAGTATGAAAAATTATTTTAAGATGGGCCAAGAGCTTGAACTTGAACTGAGTCCCCGACTGCAAATGGTTCACGTCGTAAGCAATCGACTGTTTGTTTCCAAGACATTTGACGGTATCCTCAAGGTTTATTTAATAAACGCTATTTTACATTTTAGTCGTGCCACTAGGCGGATTTATGCAAAGGTCTCGTAGAATTAAAGAATTCGAAGCTCTCTTCGGGTTAAAATCGTTGCCTTGAGTGAAGAAACAACGCTGCAAAGGCGATTTCTGAATCTCGTGTAATCAACAATTTCGGGAGTATAAAAATGCACAAAAAATCATTTTGCGCGAAGGCTTTTGCCATCGTTGCACTCATCGGCTTGCCGGGTATGGCATCCGCAGATAGTGTCAAAATCGGTTTCGTGACGACCTTAACCACACCGGCAGGCATTATTGGTCAGGATATGCAAAATGCGGTTAATCTTGCGGTTGAACATCTGGGCGGTAAGATGGCTGACAAAGATATAGAAGTGATATTTGAAGATGATGGTTTTAAACCGGAAATCGGTAAGCAAAAAACCGACAAACTGGTGAAAAAAGATGATGTCGATTTTGTGGCCGGTTATATCTGGTCCCACGTACTGCTCGCGTCGAGTAAATCCGTTCTCGATTCAGGCAAAATCCTTATCAGCTCAAACGCAGGGCCTTCTCAGTTGGCGGGCGAAGGTTGTCATGAAAATTTCTTTTCTACATCCTGGCAGAACGACCAAACGCCTATGGCGATGGGTGAAGTCCTGAATTCACAGGGCGTTAAATCGTTGTATGTGATGGCTCCCAACTATGCCGCAGGCAAAAATATGGTTGCTGGCGTAGAGCGGGTATTTGACGGCGAAATCGTCGGCAAGGACATGACGAAGTGGGGTAAGGATAAGCAACTCGATTTCTCTGCTGAGCTTGCCAAAGCCAAAGCTTCGGGTGCCGACGGACTGTTTATTTTTTATCCGGGTAGTGCGGGCGGCGCTTTTATTAAGCAGTACCAGCAAGCCGGCCTGAAAGATTTGCTGCCGCTATATAGTGTGTTTACCGTTGATTCCATTTCACTGCCGAAGTTTCAATCTGCCAATATGGAAGGTGTTATGGGCTCGAAAAGCACCATGTTCTGGGCACCCGACCTCGATAACGCGGCGAATCAAAAATTTGTTAGTGATTTCAAAGCGAAACACGGCGGCTATCCATCGTTTTATGCGGCGCAGTCTTATGACACCATTATGTTAATCAATAGTGCGGTTGTTGCTGTTGGCGGTAATCTCGATGATACCGATGCACTTCGTGCGGCGATGGAAAAAGCAGATTTTGATTCCATCCGCGGTAGCTTTAGCTATGGCAACAATCACTTGCCTGTGCAGAATTTTTATTTGCGTGAAGTGGTCACTGATGCCGATGGCAACTGGACCACCAGCGTGACCCAGACAATTTATGAAAATCACCAGGATCCTTACGCAGCAGAATGCGCGCTGTAAATTTTGTATAGATCAATATAGATTCCAATAGTGAAGAAAAGCCGTACGACAGATATCGTGCGGTTTGTTTTTTGATTGGTATGGATTGGCATCTTCTGATATCGCAATTACTCAATGGCCTGCAGCTAGGGTTGTTGTTGTTTTTGCTTGCGTCCGGGCTAACGCTGATATTTGGCATTATGGACTTTATCAATCTGTCCCACGGCTCGTTTTACATGATAGGTGCTTTTGTTTGCGCATCGCTGGTTGAAACAACCCATTCATTTTTTTTCTCAATTGCTGTGGCCATCATCGCCGTTTTTTTTGTCGGTGCATTGGTAGAGCGTTTCATTGCCAGGAAACTCTACCAACAAGACCATCTTGATCATGTGCTGGTAACCTTCGGCCTGATTCTGGTTTTTGATACTCTAGCGACGCTGATATGGGGTTCGGCGGGGAAAACCATTCGATTGCCCGAATGGTTGAATGGTCAGATAACCATTATGTCTTTTGTCATTCCGAGTTACAGGCTGTTGATTCTCTGTGCAGGCATTTTGGTCGCAGTGGCGCTGTACTTTCTGGTGACTCGCAGTCGACTTGGAATGTTGATTCGGGCGGGCGCTTCCAACCGCGCCATGGTTGCGGCACTGGGTATTAATATCGATCGTTTGTATTTGATTGTGTTCGCAATTGGTGCTGCGATGGCGGGATTTGCCGGTATGCTGATTGCGCCAATAACTGAAGCGAGTATCGGCATGGGCAACGAAATTATTATCATCGCTTTTGTTGTGGTGATTGTGGGCGGCATCGGTTCAATAAAAGGCGCATTTTATAGTGCGATTCTGATAGGATTTATCGATACATTGGGGCGTTCCTATCTTGACGATCTTCTTAAGCTGGCCGTGTCCGATCAGGCTGCGGAAACTGCCGCACCCGCGCTTTCGGCGATGATGATTTATATTTTAATGGCAGCAATTTTGGTGTTTAAACCCCAGGGATTATTCCCGCCGACGGGTGCGCATAAAGCCTGATGAAGACGCCGTTTACCTTTTCCACAAAAGTGTATTGGGCATTCGCTGTTCTCTTGTTTTTTGTGCCGCTCTACACCAGTCTGGCGGAGCAGGCTTTTTACCTGGATTTGATGACGCGCGTGCTCATTCTCGCGATTGCCGCAGTGAGCTTAAACCTGATCCTGGGTTATGGTGGCATGATTAGTTTAGGCCACGCTGCATTTATTGGTATTGGTGCTTATTGCGTCGGCATTCCTTCGTACTATGACGTATACAACGGTTATATTCATCTCGGTTTGAGCGTTTTTTTCAGCGCGTTATTCGCCTTGATAACCGGTATGATTTGCTTACGTACAAAGGGGGTGTATTTCATTATGATAACGCTCGCGTTTGCACAAATGCTCTATTTTACTTTCGTCAGTCTGGATGAGTACGGCGCAGATGACGGGCTATTAATTTACCAGCGAAGCGAGCTCGGAATTGTAGACATTGAAAATCCTGTCAGCCTGTATTACACCGTACTGGTTGTGCTGCTCGGCTTTGTTTGGTTGTCGCACAAGATTATTCATGCACGTTTTGGTCGTGTGATCATTGGCTCACGCCACAATGATGAGCGAATGCAGGCGCTCGGCTACAACCCCTATCACTACAAGCTGGCTTGTTATGTCATTTCCGGAACAATGGCCGGGGTTGGAGGATTTTTTCTCGGTAATTTCACCAATTATATTAGTCCGGAAATGATGGACTGGACGCATTCCGGTGAGCTCATATTCATGATTGTTTTGGGCGGCACCGGTATATTGTTTGCCCCCGTTGTTGGTACCACGGTTTTTCTTTTGCTGGAAGAATTTCTCTCCGAAATAACCGTCGACTGGCATTTGATTTTTGGGCTGATGCTTATTGCGCTGGTCTTGTTTGGTAAGGGTGGGCTACATGGTTTGCTCGAACGATTTGCTAAAAAACGGAATCAATCGTGATTTTACAGATCAATAATCTCAGTAAATCGTTTGGGGGTATTCGCGCCATTCATAATGTCAGTCTAGGGATCGAAAAAAATGAAGCCCACGCAATTGTTGGACCAAACGGCGCTGGAAAAACGACATTGATTTCCCAGTTGTCTGGCGTGTTAAAACCTGACCACGGCGAAATCGTATTCAATGGTAAGGAGATTACCCACGCCGCTGCGAGTAAGCGTGCACATTTGGGGCTGGCACGTTCGTTTCAGGTAACCAGCGTCATTCTGGCTATGACCGTCGTCGAAAATGTCATGTTATCAGTGCAGTCCATTACCGGTCATTCATTCCGCTTCTGGTCACCCGCAGTCGAGGAACCCGGTTTGCTTGACCAGGCGCGATTGCATCTATCTGAAGTTGGCCTTGAGGCGCGTGAGAACACTGTCGCTTCAGAACTTTCGCATGGTGAGCAGCGTCAGCTTGAACTGGCCATGGCTTTAGCGCTGAAGCCAAAAATGTTGTTGCTGGATGAGCCAACCGCCGGCATGAGTAAAGAAGAAACCGGTAAAATGATTGAGTTGCTCGCCGGGTTTGACGGTAAAGTCAGCATGTTACTGGTTGAACATGATATGGATGCCGTTTTCCGTTTGGCCAGGCGTACCTCTGTATTGGTTGGCGGTGAAATTATCGCGTCCGATGAAACTGATGCGATTCGCAGAAACCCGGATGTTCAAAAAGCCTATCTGGGGGATTCGTAAATGAATCTGGTGGTGGAGCAACTCAACGCGTTTTATGGAAACAGCCAGATTTTGTTTGATCTGGGGTTGGAAATCGAAACCGGCAGCGTGACCACACTGCTGGGCAGAAACGGCATGGGTAAAACCACCACGGTTAATTCCATCATGGGTAATATTCCGCTTTCCCAGGGAACACTACAGTACAAAAACCAGTCAATCGCCGAACTGCCCGCCTTTAGACGCGCTCAGCTTGGTATTGGACTGGTGCCCGAGGGAAGGCAAATTTTCCCGAATTTGAATGTGCGGGAAAACTTAATCGCGACGGCAGCTAACTATCGCAACAGCACCGACCCCTGGGCGCTGGAATCTGTTTTGGAACTGTTTCCGGCGTTAAAAGATCGACTTAACAACATGGGCAATCAGCTTTCTGGCGGAGAACAACAAATGCTTGCGATCGGAAGGGCTCTGATGCTGAATCCCGATTTACTGATTCTCGACGAAGCAACTGAGGGTTTGGCTCCGCTGGTCCGGCAGGAGATTTGGCAGCAGCTGGCAAAAATAAAACAAACTGGAATTTCGATACTGCTCATTGATAAGAACCTTGAAGATTTGTGCCGAATCGCGGATCAGCACTATATTATTGAAAAGGGCTCGATAGTTTGGCGGGGCGACAATTTGGCGTTACAGTCTAATCCAGAAGTTAAACATAGCTATCTCGGTATCTAATTTATGCAGATTATTTAGAGGATAACCCGCTGATCTGTCCAAGAGAATACAATGCGGTCGAAGATTTTCAGGAAGATCGAATCGCATTGTTGGTACACGATACCGTGTACTGGCCGACCATTTTTTTGGGGCGTTACGTGCGGGAGTAATACCAGCGGCGCTAAATACGCTGTTAAATACAGACCAGTATCGATATATTATCTGATACCAGAAAAAGCATTGTTCGTTTCACAACGGATTGTCTTATCTGAGTGCCCCTCCGTGAAGAGAGCGGTAACAGGGGTTGCCACCGATTCGATAGCTGAGTTCAGCCGGGTCTGTCACATCCCAGATAACCAGATCAGCTCGCTTACCGCATTCCAGCGTACCGATTTCTGATTCAAGGCCAAGCGCCCTTGCTGCATTTCGGGTTACCCCGGCAAGACTTTCTTCTGGTGTTAAGCCAAAAAATGTACATCCCATGCTGAGCATTAACAGCAACGATCCGACAGGCGAACTGCCGGGATTACTGTCCGATGCGAGGGCGATATCAACGTTGCTGTTCCGCAAAGCTTGTACGGGCGGTAGTTTGGTTTCGCGTAAACAGTAAAATGCACCGGGAAGTAATACCGCAACCGTGCCGTTTTCCGCCAGCGTAACGACATCGGATTCATCCAGAAATTCGAGGTGATCCACCGAGAGCGCGTTTTTATTCGACGCTATGACAGCGCCTTTCAGGTCACTCAACTGCTCGGCGTGTAATTTGATCGGTAAATCATATTTTTTAGCGGCATCAAAAACCCGAGACACCTGCTCGGGAGAAAACGCAATTCCTTCACAAAACGCATCCACTGCATCGGCGAGATTTTCATTCGCCATGGCAGGCAGCATTTCATTGCAGACGAGGTCAATATAATCGTTCGGGCGACCGATGTACTCTGGCGGGAGTGCGTGTGCGCCGAGGAAGCTGGTAACAACCTGAAGCGGATTATCTTTGCCCAGCTGACGAGCTGCGCGGAGCATTTTCGCCTCATCCTGGATGTTCAATCCGTAGCCTGACTTGATCTCTACCGTGGTTACCCCTTCGTCAATCAAGCCCTGAAGCCTGGGTTGCGACTGCGTTACCAGATCCGCCTCGCTGGCTTCACGAGTATCTCGAACAGTGGAAATAATGCCGCCGCCGGCTTTGGCGATTTCTTCGTAACGCGCGCCATTCAAACGCATCTCGAATTCTTTGGCTCGATGGCCGCCGTAAACAAGATGGGTATGACAATCAATAAGACCGGGTGTCAGGAGACGGGATTCACAATCCAGCGAGACTGCGGATTCCTCAATTTGTTGTTTCGAAATGAGATCCGTATCACCGATCCAGCATATTCGGTCACCGCTTACGGCGATTGCGGCGTTCTCTTGCAGACCAAACGGAAGATTTCCGCCACACATCGTCGCAATCCGCGCATTGTAGAAAACGGCATCCCAGTTTGTCTTGCCTGGTTTTTTGTTCACGGTATTCATATACGGTATAGAATAGCGCAATCATAACGCGAACCTGACAACAAAAATGGCTATTCGAGAAATACTGCAAATTGGGCATCCGATTCTTGCCGCGCGTGCCAACGAAGTCGCAGTCGATCAAATCGGGAGCCACGAAGTACAAGGCTGGATTGATGACATGATTGATACCATGCGGGATGCGAATGGTGCGGGCATTGCTGCAAACCAAATTGGTATACCCAGGCGAATATTCACCATAGAAATAGGCAGTAATCCACGCTACCCCTATAAACCGCCGGTACCGTTAACCGTCGTCATTAACCCCGAAATCAAATTTCTCAGCGATCTGACCTTTGAATCCAATGAAGGTTGTTTATCGGTTCCCCAAATACGGGGAGTGGTTCACAGAAACGTTGAAATCGAAGTAAGCTACTACGATCGCGAAAGCAAACATCACCAGCACGAAGTCAAAGGTTATTCGGCCTGTACCTGGCAACATGAATACGACCACCTTGACGGCATTCTGTTTCCCCACCGCGTTGCCGACCCAACCACATTTACCTCGTGGTCAATTTTTCAGGAATATGTACAAAAAGACTTCGCCAATACTGTCCGCGGCTTGGTTGAAAATTGGGGTGCTTGATCGCTGGAATCCTTTATCGGTTTTGACGAAACAAAGCGGTTGAGTCGGGGCGCGTTTTAAGCGCAAAATCAACTATCTGTTTACCCAATTCAGGAGTTATCAATGACAACTTCTTCGTAATTCCGACAACGAACTGGCGTTTACCCGATCCACTCGAACACCTTCCCCGGGTTCATAATACCTTTTGGGTCGAGTGCTTTTTTAATAGCTCTCATTGGATTCAGCGCAGCACCGTGTTCGCGCTTAAGAAAATCCAGTTTTCCGAAGCCGATACCGTGTTCACCGGTACAGGTCCCATCCAATTCCAGAGCGCGGATAACCATCCGTTGGTGTATAGCGTTAGCCCTTTCGACTTCTTCAGGGTCATCGTGATCGACAAGCATCAGCAGATGAAAGTTACCGTCACCAACGTGACCGACCATGGGTGCAAGAATCCCGGATTCATCGATATCTTTTTGAGTTTCCAGCAAGCACTCTGCCAGATTAGAGATTGGGACACACACATCGGTTGACCAAATCTGGCCTTTAGGGTGAAGTAATTTGGATGCGTATGCGACATCATGGCGTGCGCGCCACATCTTATTTCTTTCCTCAGTATTCTGTGTCCAGAGAAACTCGCCACCGTTATTGTCCCTTGCAATTTCCTCAGCAAATTCAGCCTGTTCCCGGGCATAATTCTCGCTGCCGTGGAATTCGAAGAATAAGGTCGGTGCGACATGCAATTCCATTTTCGAATAGGCGTTAATGGCTTCAATGGTCTTGGCATCCACCAGTTCAACTCGGGCCACCGGAATGCCGCACTGAATTATTTGAATTACGGTGTTCACGGTTTCTTCCAGCGTTTCAAAACTACAAGTCGCTGATGTCATTGCTTCTGGAACGGGGTAGAGTTTCAGGGTCAGCTCAGTAATCACGCCCAACGTTCCTTCTGAGCCGACAAGCAGACGCGCCAAATCATAACCAGCCGCAGACTTTTTTGATCGTCCGCCGGTACGTATGATGCTGCCGTCGGCCATCACTGCCTCGAGATTCAGAACATTCTCTCGCATGGTTCCGTATCGTACAGCGTTGGTACCCGACGCGCGGGTTGATGCCATACCGCCCAAAGAGGCATCTGCACCGGGGTCAATGGGGAAAAATAAACCGCTGTCTTTTAGATGGCTGGCCAGTTGTCTGCGAGTCACTCCCGGCTGAATAATTACGTCCATGTCGCCTTCGTTGACCTGAACAATCTCATTCATTTCAGACATATCAACACAAATTCCGCCATGTAATGCAACAACACCGCCCTCAAGCGCAGTGCCTGTTCCGTACGGGATGATCGGCATCGAGTGTTGGTCGCAAATCCTTGCAATGGCTGAGACTTCTTCGGCGCTATGGGGTTTGATTACAGCATCTGGTGGGCACGATGGGTGAAAAGATTCGTCATGGCCATGGTGGTCTCGTACAGCGCTGGAAGTTAAAACACGCTCACCAAAATGGCAGATCAACGCATCTAGTGCCTCATCAGAGGTTCGTTTGATATAGGTTTTGTCAGTGATTTGGTTCATAACTGTCTATACGGTAAATTTGCAAAAATTGATTAACCCTGGTACCGGATGAAGGTTTGATCTACTTTACATTAGTGCGTAAGTTATTCAAACCACCATTTCACTATCGCGTTATCTGAATTTATGAATACCGCCGCTCCCAAACATTGTGTTCGTCGGGTTGTACCCGTTTTTCGAAACAACTTATAATCCGTTGATGGACCTAAATGATTTACGCCGAGAATACTTGAAAGACGGATTGCGCCGGACAGATTTGGAGCCAGATGCCGTTGACCAGTTCCAGCATTGGCTAAAGCAAGCGATAGATTCCGGCATCAAAGACCCCACAGCAATGTCGGTGGCTACGGTGGATACAAATAACCAGCCTCGCCAGCGTTTGGTTTTATTGAAACAGGTCGACGACAAGGGATTTATGTTTTTTACAAACTACGGCAGCAAAAAGGCCAGGGATATCGAGAATAACCCATTGGTTAGCCTGCATTTCCCCTGGCATATTCTGGAGCGCCAGGTGAAAATTTGCGGATCGGCGGAAAAAGTGAATGCGGGTGAATCCATGAAATATTTTTTGTCTCGCCCGCAGGATAGTCAGATTGCTGCACTGGCTTCACGGCAAAGCCAGAAAATATCTTCGCGTCAAATGCTCATGCAACAATTTGCTGCAATCAAAGAAAAAGTCAAAAACGGGGATATGCCGTTGCCTGATTTTTGGGGCGGCTATCTGGTCGTACCGCAGTCTATTGAATTTTGGCAGGGTGGTGAAAACCGTTTACACGATCGGTTTGAATATACCCGAACCGATCAGAGGTGGGATATCACTCGGTTGGCTCCGTAAAATTGATCGGGCAATGCCCTTTACTTGGTTCCGTAAATACGGTCGCCTGCGTCGCCCAACCCGGGCAATATGTAGCCGTGGTCATTTAGCTCCCGGTCTACTGCGGCTGTATACAGCTCAACATCTGGATGCGCTTCATTAAAAGCCTGAACGCCTTCCGGCGCAGCCAGCAAGCAGACGAATTTCATTTTTTTTGCGCCACCCTGCTTCAATCTTGCCACGGCAGCGATCGCCGAATTCGCGGTGGCTAACATTGGATCAACAATGATGGTGAGTCGCTCACCCATATCCGTTGGAACCTTGTAGTAGTACTCTACCGCAACCAGGGTTGCCGGATCACGGTACAAACCGATGTGGCCAACCCGTGCTGACGGCATTAAACTGATCATGCCGTCGAGCAAACCATTGCCGGCGCGCAGGATCGAAACGAAACACAGCTTTTTGCCTTTGATTACCGGGGCCTCCATGGTTTCCAGCGGGGTATCGATAGTTCGGCTGGTGAGTTCCAGATCCCGGGTAACTTCATAACCCAGCAGCATGGCGATTTCATTTACCAACTGACGGAATGTACTAATGGACGATTCCGTGCGACGCATCAGCGTCAATTTATGCTGGATGAGGGGGTGGCTAACAATATTGATTTTCAATGTTCTTAATTTACGGTATTCTTTCAACTGACTTTACCTTAATTCCGTATTGACCGCCAATTCGCTCAATCAATTTCCGTGTTCGCCTGAATATGCCCCAGTATGAATAACCAGAAATTTTTGCAATCTGCCCGTGAGCAAGCTCAAATTAGTCAGCAGCAAGGCGGCATCGTCGCAGGAGCGGTATTGGTGAAAGGGCAGGAAATCGTCGCCAGCAGTCAGCAGAGAGCATGACCGAAAATTCCAACGAAGCTCCGAATCGATCGAGCCATATTGTCCTGACATCCCATCCAACGGGTGACCAAAAACCGGTGGAAATAAGCTGGGGTGAGAAAACTGCGGAACAACGCGGCCCTGTAGTGGCAACCCCCGCCGGCTCTGGCTTGAGAAACGCAATAGGCTCTTATTCTGGTTCGTACTCTGTTTATCGGGCATTGGCGGTGGCAGCGGGCAGCCTCGACCCGTTGCACAAACCCGATCTCACCAATACAGCACCGGCAATGGATATCGGACCGTATCCAGCCTGGCAGGATCCGACAAAAATTGTTTCGATCGACCCCTGGGGGCATATAGTCGGCCGTGCATTTGAGCGTCATATTACCGATGGCGTGGACGTTCGTCCAACCATTGCGATAACACGTGCCCGGCTTACCGTTCCGGAATTTGCTAGCGGTCAATCCGGAAACAGATTGAATCCTGACGGCGAAGTATTGATGGATAGCGGCGAAATCAATGTAACCAAAATTGCGATCGAGCCGGTTTGGTATTTGCCCGGAATAGCCAGTCGATTTAATACTGACGAACATTCGCTTCGAAGGTCTTTGTTTGAGCAAACCGGGGGAATGTTTTCCGAGCTGGTTACGCGTCCCGATTTACATGTCTTTCTGCCGCCCATTGGTGGAATTACGGCGTACATTTTTGGAGAAATTTCGGCTATTACAAACCCTGAGAAAAAACTATCCTGCCGGGTTCATGATGAATGCAATGGTTCTGATGTTTTTGGTTCGGATATTTGTACCTGTCGGCCATATCTTATCCATGGTATTGAAGACGCAGTTGTTACTGCCCAAAACGGCGGTGCTGGATTGGTTGTATATAACCGCAAGGAAGGCAGAGCATTGGGCGAGGTGACAAAATTTCTGGTTTATAACGCACGTAAAAGACAGGTTGGCGGAGATACTGCAGAGCACTATTTTGAGCGCACAGAGTGTGTCGCTGGTGTTCAGGATATGCGATTTCAGGAACTTATGCCTGATGTATTGAACTGGTTGGGGGTGACTAAAATTGATCGTTTTATATCCATGAGTAATATGAAATATGATGCAATCGTCGAACAGGGAATTAAAATCGATGAGCGCGTTCCAATTCCGGATGAGATGATTCCGGATGATGCGAAAGTTGAAATGGATGCGAAAAAGGCGGCGGGGTATTTTACAGAAGGGCATATACCCACTGAAGCTGAATTAGCGCAAGCGCATGGCCGTGATTTGAAGGACTATTAGTTCGTTTCTCGATTGAAACCAAAGCAATCTTAACCGCTAGATAGACGCTCACACCACATCCACCGCATGAACGAGACACTGCATGATTTGTTGACCGCGTCTGCTGTACGTCAACGATGCCATGCAATTGGGAAAATCGCCGAAAATGACGGGCTGGATCATTTTCGAATTGACAATGCGGCGATACCGAACTGTGTGGATCTGGTGATCGCGGAATGTCTTGAGAATTATCCGGATCTGAATATTCCGTATCATAGTCGCTGGCGGCATTTTACGCTTGGGGTTTGTGATTTATGGCAACACTATGTTGATACTCGGCTTCAGGGGTGCAGCAAAATTGAAATTGCGAAAACCGCGATTGATCTGGTTTTCGTCAGTGTTTTACTGGATGCGGGAGCTGGCGGTGTCTGGAAATATAAAGATTCGATAAGTGGCCGGGTGCTGCAGAGGTCGGAAGGATTGGCAGCAGCAAGCCTGGATTTATTTTTTAACGGCTTGCTTAATGGCAATGAATCAGCGCTGAGCGCCGTTAATCTTGAAAGGCTGGATTTGGCGGAGTTGATGCATTGTTTTCAGGTTGACCAGTCCAATCCGTTGGTCGGTACAGAAGGCAGACTGCAGCTATTGCATAATTTAGCCGGACGGCTGAATGGTCGGGCTGGGTCGGGATTTAGCCGACCGGGTGACCTAATTGATATTTTTGACGAACATTTGGTCAACGCGCAATTGCCCGCTGCGGTAATTTTGCAGGAGGTATTAAAAGGATTCAACGAAATGTGGCCCAGCGGGTTGTGCGAGTCCAATGTTTTTCTTGGGGATTGCGGGTATCATTCAAAACTGGAAATGGCTGGCGAAACCAATCATCTGGTTGCCTTTCATAAACTTTCCCAGTGGCTGAGCTATTCTTTGGTTGAACCGCTGCAGTGGGCAGGTTTTAGCGTGGTGGATCTGGATGCATTAACGGGCTTGCCCGAGTATCGAAACGGCGGGCTATTTATAGACTGCGGATTGTTGCAGCCGCGTAATACCAGCCTAACCAAACAAAAACTTGATGTCACCAGCGAACCTGTTGTCGAGTGGCGGGCCTTGACCGTGTACTATTTGGATTTGGTGGCGAACGAAGTACGGAATAAACTGGGAAAATCCGAAGTAGAACTACCGCTTGCCAGTATTCTTCAAGGCGGAACCTGGTCCGCAGGAAGAAAATTGGCGAGCGACAAAAGAAAAGGAAATCCACCCATCAATCTGGCAATCGACGGAACGATTTTTTGATAAGGCCCAATTTAACCGAAACACAGAAAACCTATACCCTGAGAAAAGCTGCAAACTATTTGGCATGGGGGCTGGTATCGCTTGCTGCCCTTGTAGTAATCGTCGCCTTACAACAGCCAACAAACTATCGAGTGGGAATCGGTGGCGATTGCACGGTTTTTTTATGATTTCATTTCTGGAGATTGTTCAGAATTCAGTGCCCCGAAGTATTGGCTGAGCGTACTCACTGAACGGCAGAACAAGAGGTGTCAAAGACATCCGTAATCGCCGGTGTTGATGGCCTCAGGGGTTTGCCTGATGCCATTCAGGCGGTGTCCCCACAATCGCCAATCCAGCGGTGCCTTGTGCAACAGGGTACGCAACTTAATGAAGCCCGTACCGTGGAAAGATTACAAAGCAATAGCGGATGATTTCGATGCCAGCATCGCATTTCAGGTAGCCATGGAGCTTGTATTTGGCGGACGCAAAGCGGCGAATGGTTATACCGAAGTCATTTTACACGCCCGCCGTAAACAGGTAAAAGCCCTGCGGGGTTCGCACTAAAGAGACTGCGCAAAAAAACCAATATTCGTCGTTCCTGCGAAAGCAGGAACCCAGTAAAACAGCCAAACCCGCCAGGGTTTTCCGCATGTAACGCATGCCTAGCAGTGTATCTTGCACAGTCCCCAACCCTCTTGTCCATCCTCATCCTGTCCCTCCATGCAAATGCTTTTCGGTAGTCATCGGACAATGTACGGTGAATTGAAAATTGAAAATGATGGTTAGGTTTTGCAAGCGGAATACCCGGAAGTGCGGCTTTCGAGACGGTACAAGAAACCCACTACCCCTGTTCACATTCTTATTACTGCCCTAATTGACCGCGTTTCTGGTATTTCAAACCAATACACCGGCTCTGCAAAAACACCTATAATTGTGGCCAATAAACCTCAAAACCTAGGCGGCTTTCTTGCACAGTCTCGGACGCATGGTACCATCGGCCCATTTAGAATGGTCATTGTGGAGACTTAATTATGACTCGTGATTTAACCTGTTTTCATGCTACAGATTGGGATCGATTGCCGGGGCTTTTGGGTATGCGGTCGGTTGAAATGAATAGCGAAAAATCGGTGATGGAAATGGAGATTACCGATAAGGTGCGAAATTTCAGCGGTTCAGTGCATGGCGGTAGCGTGGTTTCTTTGGCAGATACGGCAGCGGGATATGGTTGTTATTCCAACCTGCCGGAAGGCGCGACTGGGTTTACTACGCTGGAGTTGAAATGCAATTTTATTGGCATGGCACGGGCTGAAAAAATACGTTGTACTGCCGTTTGCATACATCGCGGCAAGACAACGCAGGTATGGGATGCAGCCGTCTGTGATGGCGACACGGACCGAGTCATCGCGGAATTTCGATGTACGCAGTTTATACTCTATTCCAAGCCCGAACAATCCAAGCCAAAACAATCGAAATAGCCCATGTTTGAACAAACTTTTAAAAATATAGACGACCTGCTACACAAAGATGCCGGCTGTGGTAGCGAATTAGATTATGTCGAGCAAACCTCGTGGGTGTTGTTTCTAAAATATTTAGACGATTTAGAGCAAGAAAAACGCAGCAAAGCCACATTGCGGGGTGATGCCTACGCCAACATCATTGTGCCGGAATATCAGTGGACAACCTGGGCGGCACCGAAGCTGGAAAATGGCAACATCGACCATAACGCCTTAAGCGGCGATGACCTGCACGAATTTGTTAATGGCGAGCTGTTCCCTTACCTGAAACAATTCAAGGCGGATGCCGCCAGTGCCAACAGCATCGAATATAAAATTGGCGAGATTTTCAGCGAGCTTGGCAACAAAATACAAAGCGGTTACATCCTGCGCGAAGTGCTCAACCATATTGATGGATTGCGCTTCCGTACGCATAAAGAAAAGCACGAAATGAGCCATCTGTATGAAAGCAAAATCAAAAATATGGGCAATGCGGGTCGCAATGGTGGCGAATACTACACCCCGAGACCGCTGATCAAAACCATCGTCAAGGTGGTTGCACCGAAAATCGGCAACACCATTTATGATGGCGCGGCTGGCTCCGCCGGCTTCTTGTGCGAAGCCTTCGAGCACCTAAAGGCAAGCAAAGAGCTATCGACAAGCGATGTTAGCACCTTGCAGAACAACAGCTTTTACGGCAAAGAGAAAAAATCGCTTGCCTACATTATCGGCATTATGAATATGATATTGCACGGCGTAGAAGCGCCAAATATCGTGCATACCAACACCTTAGCCGAGAATTTGCTAGATATTCAGAACAAAGACCGCTTCGATGTGGTGTTGGCAAACCCGCCTTTTGGTGGCAAGGAACGTGCCGAAGTGCAGCAAAATTTCCCCATCAAGAGCGGTGAAACTGCCAGTTTATTCCTGCAACATTTCATCAAAATCCTCAAACGTGGCGGCAGCGCCGGGGTAGTTATCAAAAACACCTTTTTAAGCAACACCGATAACGCCTCCATTGCCCTGCGTAAAGAGTTATTGAACAGTTGCAATCTGCATACGGTGTTAGACCTGCCCGGCGGCACCTTCACCGGCGCCGGTGTTAAAACCATCGTGCTGTTTTTCAACAAAGGCACGGCGACCGAAAAAGTATGGTTCTACCAGCTCAATTTAGCACGCAATTTAGGCAAGGGCAGCCCACTCAATGAACAGGATTTGCAAGACTTTATCGCCTTGCAGAAAACCAAAGCGAGTAGCGCAAATTCATGGACACTGGAACGCAAAGACATAGATCAAAACAGCTTCGACCTGTCCGCCAAAAACCCCAATACACCGCAACAAGCCCCCTTACGCCAACCCGCCGAGATACTCAAGGAAATGGCGCAATTAGACAAGGCAAGCAGCTTGATAATTGACAGATTAGAATTGAAAATTAAGAATTGAAAATGAACAGCAAAGACAAAATCAAACTGTTTCAAGAACAAACCGTCAGAACCCATTGGGATGAAGAGCAGGAAAAATGGTATTTTTCTGTTGTTGATGTAGTCGCAGTTTTGACTGAAAACAAAAGTTATCAAGGCGCAAGAAATTACTGGAAAGTGCTAAAACACCGGCTGGTAAAGGAAGGTGGTCAGTCGGTTACAATTTGTAACCAACTGAAAATGCAATCTGCTGATGGCAAGTATTATAAAACCGATGTCGCCGACACCGAGCAGATTTTGCGCCTTATCCAGTCCATTCCTTCACCTAAAGCCGAACCCTTCAAACGCTGGCTGGCAAAAACAGGCAGTGAGCGTATAGCCGAAACAGACGATCCAGAGCTGGCTTTTGACCGCGCCATGCAAGCCTATATTGCCAAAGGCTATTCTAAAGAATGGATAAACCAACGCTTAAAAAGCATAGAAGTCCGCAAAGAGCTCACCGATGAATGGGCCGAGCGTGGCATGAAACAGGGCTTGGAATATGCCATTTTAACCAACGAACTCACCCAGGCATGGGCGGGGAAAAACATCAAGGAATACAAAAAATTGAAAGGGCTGAAAACAGAGAACCTGCGGGATAATATGAGCAACCTTGAGTTGGTGTTAAATATGCTCGCAGAAGCCTCGACAACAGAAATATCTAAGCAAAAACAACCCAAAGGCTTGAAAGAAAACAAGGACACTGCCCGTAAAGGCGGCGGGGTTGCCAAAAAAGCCCGAGTAGAGATTGAAAAACAAAGTGGGCAAGCCGTAATAAGCAGTAACAGCGCGAAAAAACTTTTACAGGATTCCAACAATGACTGAACCCAACAAAGCGTCCCGCACCGTCGCGGAGTTAATCAAAGAATTACAACAATTTCCGCCAGATATGCTGGTTGTGGTGAGTGGCTATGAAGAGGGCTATGAAAATATGCTTCCCCCGAAAATAGAAAAACTGGAACAGAACCCGGAAAATCCCTATTGGGAGGGTGAGTTTCAAGAAGTAGGACGATTGGAGGGTGGACAACTGACAGAAGCGGTTGTTTTGCAGAGGGTGTTAAGGAGTGTGTAGTTTGCCGAAAGGCGGTGCCTTGAGCTTGCCGAAAGGGTGGGAGGTTAAGAAGCTGGGGGAGGTTTGTGAGGTTATTGCTGGTCAATCGCCTGAAGGTAAATATTATAATTCAAAAGAAAATGGATTGCCTTTTTATCAAGGCAAAAAAGAGTTTTCCAGAAAATTTATTGGAAAGCCTACAAAATGGACAACCAAAGTAACAAAAGAGGCAGAAGCAAACGATATTTTGATGTCAGTCCGCGCCCCCGTTGGGCCAATCAATTTTTCAACTCAAAAAATTTGTATTGGTCGTGGACTTGCTGCAATTAGAGCTAATGAATTGATTGACAAAGAATTTTTATTTAATTTTTTGTTAAAAAACGAAGATGAAATTGTTGGTAATACGGGTGCAGTTTTTAATTCAATAAATAAAAACCAAATTCAAAACATCTTAATCCCACTCCCACCACTCCCCGAGCAAAAACGCATCGTAGCCATCTTAGAGAAAGCCTTTACTGCCATAGACCAAGCCAGATCCAATACCGAGAAAAACCTGAAAAACGCCCGCGATCTTTTCCAATCAAAATTGCAGACAATTTTTGATAATGGAAAATTGAAAATTAACAATGGAGAATGGGAGGAAAAGAAACTGGGGGAGGTTTGTTTGGTTATTGCTGGTCAATCGCCTGAAGGCAAGTATTATAATTCAGAAGGAAATGGATTGCCCTTTCATCAAGGCAAAAAAGAGTTTTCTAGGAAATTTATTGGAGAGCCTGTAAAGTGGACAACCAAAGTAACAAAAGAGGCAGAAGAAAACGATATTTTGATGTCAGTTCGTGCCCCTGTTGGTCCAATAAATTTTTCAACTCAAAAAATCTGTATTGGTCGTGGGCTTGCTGCAATTAGAGCCAATGAATTGATTGACAAAGAATTTTTATTTGATTTTTTATTAAAAAATGAAAACGAAATTGTTGGCAATACAGGTGCAGTTTTTAATTCAATAAATAAAAACCAAATTAAAAACATATCAATCCCCGTTCCACCACTGCCAGAACAAAAACAGATAGTTAAAAACCTAGATGCCGTATCCACCGAAACCAAAAAACTGGAAACCATCTACCAGCGAAAAATAACCTGCTTGGACGAGCTAAAAAAAAGTATCTTGCAAAAAGCGTTTAATGGGGAATTATGATAAAGATGTTTAATATTAAAAAAATAATACCATGCTAATAAAAGCAAAAGATTTACATAAAACTGATTTTGAAGCGTTCGAAATTGACCCGCAATGGAATTATGAGAATAAGAAGGAAAACAAAATGCATAGAATTCATGCGTATCCGGCTAAGTTCCCTGCGTTTATTACCAAAAAGGCATTACAAATTGCTACTTCTAAAAATTTCAGGGTTAATACTGTAGCGGATATCTTCTGCGGTTGTGGTACTACTTCTTATGAAGCCTCACGAGCGGGTAAAAATTTTTGGGGGTGTGATATAAACCCGGTAGCCACGCTTATTGCAAAAGTAAAAAGTGGCACTTACCAGCAAGATATGCTGGATAAATATTTTATGGCAATAGAAGCTCAATTTAATCTTATCAAACAGGAAAAAGAACAACTTACTAACATCAATGAGAGGATTAAGTATTGGTTTGATGATCAACAAATTGAAGAATTATATAAACTTAAATCATCCATATATCAAAGTATTACGTCAAGAAGTAAGTATCGCAATTTTTTTCTTTGTGCGTTTTCCAATATTCTTAAACCTACTTCTAGGTGGTTACAAAAATCAATAAAACCGACCATAGATCAGAACAAAAAAACAGTTGGTGTTTGGGATGCTTTTTCTAAACAATTCAAGGCAATGAAAAAAGCTAATGCAGAGAACACGGTATCAGAAAAAGTTAGTATTGCTATTGAAACAAGTAATTTTATGAATAAGAGGATTTTAAAGGAAGAGATTGATTTATTGGTAACAAGCCCTCCCTATGTAACTTCTTATGAATACGCTGATTTGCATCAAATGAGCTTGTTATGGCTTGATTTTGCAAGTGATTTTAGAGTGTTCAGAAAAGGCTCAATCGGTAGTTCATTCCATCATTATGATGCTGATAAGAACACTGCAAAACTAAATAAAACTGGGAGTGACATTTTCTCTAAATTAACGATAGTTGATAAAAAAGTGGCTAATAATACAGCCAAATATTTTGTGGATATGCAGAAAGTGATACAGAAATCTTATTTATTATTAAACCCTGGTGGTTTTGCTCTATTTGTCATTGGTAATACTGAGTACAAACAAGTCCGTATCAATAATGCAAAACACTTAACCGAGAGTATGTTCGAGGCAGGATACACCCAGATAGAAGTTAGCAAAAGGAAAATATCCAATAAATTTTTAACACCTTATAGAAGCAAAAACGGTAGGTTTTCCAGCAATAAAAGCAGCAGAAAAATTTATGCGGAAGAATTTGTAATTATGGGACGAAAGAGATAATGAAACATAAATTAAAATTTAGATTTTCACCTAAAATTATTGTGTTATTGGGAGAAGAGCTGATCCATGATCATAAAATTGCCATATCCGAACTGGTAAAAAATGCCTACGATGCAGACGCTAATACTGTCAAGATAAAAATTAAATCTGACAGTATTATCATAGAAGACGATGGCATTGGTATGGATATTAACGTCATTAGAGATATTTGGTTAAAACCTGGAGTGAGCAGTAAAAGCAAATCAAACCCGAGAATAACAAAAAAATACCATAGACACCCTCTTGGTGAAAAAGGGATTGGTCGTTTGGGAGTGCATCGTTTGGGTAATAAAATTGAACTTTATTCCAAAGCTGAAAATAAGCCAGAGGTGCATTTTAGCATTGATTGGAAGCCATTTGAAAGTTGTGATAATTTAGATGACATTGAACCAATAAAAATAATAGAAAATAATGTACCTGAAGCTATATGTAACACAGGCACAAAGATTATTATAAAAAACTTAAAAGAGAAATTTACTGATGATGATGTTAAGAATATTAGTAGTGATTTACAAAAGTTACAATCGCCTTTCCGCTCTATAGACGATTTTAATGTTGAGCTTTATGATGAACGTGGATTATTTACTAATCAAGAAAGAATCAAGATTGATGATATTAAACACAAAGCACTTTTTGAATTTATGGTTGAATTTAGAAAGAACAAAATCATCAATTTTGAATATAAACTACTAACAAAGAACTATCATAAAATTAAACCCCGGGTTGTCACAGAAGAAAACTTGGATAAGATAATCCATAATTTTAAAAATATAGAATCTAACATAGATTTAGGATCTGTATGTTTTAGAGGTTATATCTATGAATATAAGCTAGCAGGTGTATTAGGAGCAAAAATTGATAAGGATATCAAAGATTATTTAAAAGCAAATGGAGGCATCAGAGTATATAGAGACGGGATGAGAGTGTATAACTACGGTGAGGAAGGCAAGGATAATGATATTTTAGATTTAGATAAAAATAGAGCAAAAAAACTAGGAGATCATATTGGCTTTAATCAAATTCTAGCGAGTGTTGAGTTAACCAGAGATGGAAGCTCAGAATTGATTGAAAAAACTAATAGAGAAGGCTTTATACATAATAAAGCCTTTCAATATTTAAGAAGTGCACTTAACTGCTCATTAGAAATAGTTAATCTTTTAAGGAAGGATGATAAAGAGAGGTTGAAACTTTCATATGTAAGCAAAGAAGATGATAAAGGTGAGGTTTCTGCTAGAGTAGAAAACATTATTGATAAGGTAAAAGGCTTTGAAATTGAGGCGGGGGAGAAACAAAAAATAATCTCGCAATTACAAGATTTTTCAACAGAATTTGAACATATCAAAGATGTTTTCCTCCATGCATCAAACGCTGGTCTAAATTTAACTTTTATTATTCACGAAATAGATAAAATTATTGACGGATTAGAGAAAGCCTTGAATGACAAAGAGTACGATTCTGCACAAACAATATTTTTTCACCTAAAGGAGGTTATTCTTACATATAAACAGGCTATAAAAATAGACAAAAGAACCAGGTCACATTCGCTTCTTAAAATTGTTGAACAATCTATATTCAATTTTCAATATAGGTTTGATAGTCATCATGTCAAAGTCATTAAAAAAATACCCGGAGATATTTACATCGTAGCCAAGAAAAATTTAATTATTGGTGCATTCACTAATATTTTGGAAAATGCTGCGTATTGGTTAAAAGATTATAAAATTAAATCTAAAAAAATATACATCACAGCCTATCAAGAAGGTAATGAGGTCAACCTTATTATTGCTGATAATGGTTACGGCTTTAATATGAGCTTTGAATCTGCTAAGGCTCCTTTTATCTCAGGCAGGTTAGATGAAAGCAGTATGGGTATTGGATTGCATTTGGTTGATCAAATAATGCATGCTCATTATGGCGAGCTAACTCATAGTAACTCAGAAAATGAGGGGCTTCCTCATGAATTTAGCCATGGTGCAATATTAAAACTTACTTTTAAGACAGAGGTGTAGTGTGCTATATGATATTTTGATAATTGATGACGACTTTTCTGGAGAAACCGTGCTTGATGATCTTTTACTGTCCTCAGACAGATCTAAAGGTAGTAGTGGCACATCTTGGAGCAATACAATAATGCCGTTTTACTTTGATTTGACCCGACAGAACCTGAGGGTAATCTGGTCAACTGGTGAGCTTGATAATTTAGAAGAACTAGAAAAATATCAACTTTTAAAAATAAAACATATTATTTGTGATTTACATCTTTCGGGTATAACCGATACAACTGATAGTAAAAATATCATTGCTAAAATACTGGGTATCATAAATAAATTGAATGACAATTTTGAAGAAGAATATATTTATTTTTGGATTAACAGCAAATATATTGATAAACACAGGGACATAAAAGATTATTTACAAGACGAATTTCGTGATAAATATACAAGCAGATATGCTGTTACAGAGTTTAGTGGCAAGAATGTCATCTCTGACGAGCAAAAAAAAGAACTGTTAGATATTTCTTTGTTGAGCCATATTAAAGAGCAAGTTATTAAAAAACATCTGGAATTGGAGCGTTGTCTAATAAAAAAATTGATATACCGGAAAATGAAAAAGAAATAGTATTGAAAGAACTAGATTTTAACTCAAAATATAAAATAGTTAAAAAGATATTTGATTTGAATGGTTGTAATACCAAAATAGAAAAAATTAATGAGGCAAGAAATTATGTTGCTCATAATGAAATCAATTCACTTGCTGATTTACAGAATATTGAGAAAGACAGAAAAGTTAAAGGAATTAAAAAAATAAAAAAATTTTCAGATTTAATTGGCTACATAGCTGTTGTTGATGAACTTATTGCCAACATTAGTGCAGCGAAACCTAATAAATTTTGATTAGAGACCGTGCAGAATAACGCAATCAATAATTTTCAACTATCCATTTTTAATTAAAGCGTAGCACAACATGAACGAAGCCGACACCCGGGTGGAATTGATTGAACCCAAGCTGAAAGCCAGCGGTTGGGGTGTTGTTGCGGGGGCAAGGATTCTGCGTGAGCATACAATTACCGCTGGTAGGATACAGGTGGGCGGTGGACGTGGTAGGCTACTAATTGCCGATTATGTATTGGTTTACAAGGGGGAAAATCTGGCGGTGGTGGAGGCGAAAAGGGCTGGCTTGGCAGTGAGTGAAGGGGTTCAACAAGCGAAACTTTATGCAGAAAAATTAAAGGCGGCGATTGCCTATGCCAGCAACGGCAGAGAAATTTACCAAATCTGCATGAACACGGGCAAGGAGAGTTTGGTGGCGGATTTCCTAAGCCCGGATGAAATGTGGGGCAAGGCGTATCCACCGGAATCACTGCTCCCGCTCACCACAGCATGGCGAGATAAATTTGCCCGCATTGCCTTTGAGGATAAAAGCGGCACTTGGCAACCGCGTTACTATCAAGAGCTTGCCATTCGCAATACTTTACAGGCAATCGCACAGGGTAAAAGCCGTGTCTTGCTGACGCTTGCCACCGGCACCGGTAAAACCGCGATTGCTTTTCAAATTGCTTGGGTTTTGTTCCATACGCGCTGGAATCTGTCAGTCAACACTCATGCGCATCAAGCGAGGCGGCCGCGAATTTTGTTTTTAGCGGATCGTAATATCCTCGCCGACCAGGCGTTTAATGCGTTTTCTGCTTTCTCTGATGATGCCATGGTGCGTATAAAACCAAGTGAAATTCGGCGGGATGGCAGGGTACCGACCAACGGCAACATTTTTTTCACGATTTTCCAGTCCTTTATGAGCGGTGCGGATGAGGCAGGTAACCGCGCGCCCTATTTTGGCGAATACCCGACAGATTATTTTGATTTTATTATTATTGACGAATGCCATCGCGGCGGCGCGAATGACGAAGGCAATTGGCGCGGCATTTTAGATTACTTTTCTCCGGCGGTGCAGTTGGGCTTGACCGCGACACCAAAGCGCGACGATAACGTGGATACTTATCGCTATTTTGGCGAGCCGGTTTATACCTACCCGCTCAAAGAAGGGATTAACGATGGTTTTCTAACGCCGTTTAAGGTGCAACGCATTACCACAACGCTGGATGATTATATTTACACAAGCGATGATGATGTTGTTGAGGGGGAAATCGAATCAGGCAGGCTATATATCGAACAGGATTTTAATAAGAGCATTGAAATAAAAGCGCGCGAAAATAAACGTGTGCAGATATTCATGAATGCCGCCAATGAAAACGACAAAACCATTATTTTTTGCGCCAATCAGTCTCATGCCGCGCTGATTCGTAATTTGGTAAATCAAAACAAGCAAGAAGGCACAGACCTCAATTATTGCGTCCGTGTTAGCGCAAATGATGGCGAAGCAGGCGAGCAATTTTTACGCGAATTTCAAGACAACGAAAAGTCACTGCCCACTATACTGACAACTTCGCACAAACTCTCAACCGGTGTCGATGCGCGTAACATTCGTAACATTGTTTTACTAAGACCGGTCAGGCAGATGATTGAATTTAAGCAGATTATCGGCAGGGGAACGCGGCTTTATGAGGGCAAAGACTTTTTTACTGTTTATGATTTTGTCGATGCCTATGAAAAGTTCTCGGACCCAGAATGGGACGGCGAGCCGATTGCAGAATCCCCTTGCGAAGGGTGCGGAGAAACGCCTTGTGTCTGTGACACGCCATTGCTAGAACCCTGCTCCAAATGCGGTTACCTGCCTTGCAGGTGCGTGAAGGAACCACCATCGATTTGCTATAAATGCGGACAAACGCCCTGTATTTGCACCAATAAAATCAGGGTAAAACTAGCCGATGGCAAGGAGCGTGAAATACAACACACCATAGCCACTTCATTCTGGAGTGCGGACGGAAAACCCATATCAGCAACGGAGTTTTTACATAATCTATTTGGCGAGCTACCCCGATTATTCAAGAATGAAGTAGAATTACGCCGCCTTTGGAGTGCGCCGACAACCCGAAAAACCCTGCTTGATAAACTAACTGAAGCTGGTTTCAACAAAGAAGCCCTGCTCGCATTACAAAAACTCATTGACGCAGAAAAAAGTGATTTATTTGATGTGCTGGAATATGTCTTTAACAGCGATACAAAACCAATCAGCAGAGAGGCGCGAGTGCGTGCCGCCGAGAAAGATATTGATCAATCGTGTAACGACAAGCAAAAAGAATTTATAGATTTTGTATTGAGCCAATATATTGAAAGCGGTGTTGATGAATTAGCCTTAGAAAAATTACCCAGTTTGCTGGAAATCAAATATCGCACTATAGCCGATGCCGAGCGAATGCTCGGCGAAACTGAAAACATCCGCCTGCTGTTTAGCGGTTTTCAAAAGCATCTGTATCGCCAGGCGGCGTAGGGGGTGGTCAAGGTATCGGCTCCTGATTTAGACGGTTCATGTTCATAACTCATTGATTTATAAAGACACACAAAAATATCTAGGCACTACAAATACCCAGATATTTAAGGGTTATATCAACCAGTACAGTGGGTAAGCGGTGGTGGTGGCTTTTAATTCCATCACAGCATAGATTTTTGGATCTATATGGTGCCGTCTTTGGCGGCTCCACTTCTGCTATTCTTATTAACGCACCGGGCGTTGCTGGCACTGTCGCCACAGCATTCGATGGCTACCCTCTGGCTAAGCAAGGTCATGCGGGCAAGGCACTTGCGATTGCCGCCCACCGTTCTTTTAGTGGCGGAACAATTGCAGCGGTTTTCTTGTTATTCGCCGCTCCAGCCCTCGCATCTGTCTCCTTTAGTTTTCAATCGGCGGATTATTTCGCCCTGATGGTTCTAGGGCTAACCGCTGTTTCCGCCTTTGCAGGAAAAGGAAATTTTTTGATTGCCGTTCTGATGACGCTTTTTGGGCTAATGCTTTCCACCATCGGAACAGACCAAACCGCGGGACTGCGCCGATTTACCTTTGGTTCAATCGATCTCATTGAGGGGATTAGTTTTCTCCTGCTTGCCATGGCAACCTTTGCACTATCAGAAGCCTTGATGGTCATCTTGAAACCGGAAAAAGTTTCCGAAGTAGCCGAAAATGCCACCAAGGGCGATATTGGCTCCTGACTTCGACGGTCCACCCCACGCAGATCGCCCACAGCCCAATAAACACGCGGGGGTGGTAGAGAAACTGGTTTGTAGTGCCTATCTTAATATTTGTGTTGATTTCGGCAATAGCACAGTGTAAACTCACCCCATGTTCGTTCGCGTTAAATCGACACCCAATAGCCCAAGACAATCGGTTCAGATTGTTTCATCCGTGCGCGTCGGCGATAAGGTCAAGCAAAAGATTGTGCGTTATGTCGGCATTGCCATGGATGACGAGGAGTTGGCGCAGTTGAAGGCTTTGGCCGAGGTTGTCAAGGCGAAGATTGAAGCCCAGCATCAGCCCAGCCTGTTTCCGCCTGAGACGGTCGCCAAACAGATGCTTGAGGCGAAAGCAGCAAAAGCTCAATCGTCCAAAGCCACCTTGAATGTTGACCTGAGGCAGATGGTGGAAGAACAACGGGTGGTGCTGGGCATTCATGAGGTGTATGGCGCGGTCTATCGCCAGTTGTCGTTCGATACCCTGTTGCCGCAAAAGAAGTATCGTGCCTCCACAGAAGCCCTGTTCCATTGTGTGATGGCACGCATTGCCAATCCTAAAAGTAAGCGCGGCAGTGTGCAGCAGCTGGAGCAGGACTTTGGCGTTTCTTTGTCCTTAGAGAAAGTTTATCGGATGATGGATCAGCTGGACGATAACACCATCAGCCGGCTGCAAGCGATGACCTGTGAAGGCACGCGATCCTTGTTATCTGGTGCGTTGGATGTGTTGTTTTTTGACTGTACGACGCTCTATTTTGAGTCTTTCAAGGAAGACGAATTAAAACAAAATGGCTACAGCAAGGACTGTAAATTTAATCAGCCCCAGGTATTGCTGGCTTTGCTGGTCACCCGCGAAGGTCTGCCGGTCGGCTACGAAGTGTTCCCTGGTGCTACTTTCGAGGGTCATAGCCTAATCAGCGTTTTGCAGACGATGCAAGCGCGCTATGATGTCCGGAAAATGATCTTTGTCGCTGATCGAGGCATGCTGAATGAAGACAATCTAAGCGCCCTGGATGAGGCGGGTGCTTATTACATCGTCGGGGCGAAACTAAAACAATTGCCCGCTGCACTACAAACCAGGGTATTGGATAAGTCGGCTTATCAGCCGCTTGGCAAAGACGGATCAAGCGCAGCCGAGCTGACACACAAGAAGAGACGACTCATTGTCTCACATTGTCCAAAGCGTGCGGATAAAGATCAACATGACCGACAAAAGGCAGTCGATCGGCTCATCAAGAAAATCGGTAAAAGCCAGAACCCCAAGGACTTATTAAATAACTACGGCTATAAAAAGTTTCTGATTATCAAGGGAAAAACCAGCCTGAGTATCAACCAAGATAAAATTGATGCCGAAAGCCGCTGGGACGGACTGCATGGCGTCATCACCAATTTGCCCGATACGCCGCACCAGGAAGTGCTATCACACTATCGCGGCTTATGGCAGGTTGAAGAAAGTTTCCGCATCACTAAACACGACTTAAAAGTACGCCCTATCTACCACTGGACACCCTCAAGAGTGCGTGCCCACATTGCCATTTCGTTCATGGCTTTTGCCTGCATCAGACAGCTAATGTATCGAATCAAGCTACAACATAAAGCCTTATCCCCTGCTGTTATCCGTAATGCCTTGATTCATGTGCAACACAGCGTGTTCAAACACAAGCGCACCAAACAGCGTTATGTCATGCCTTCTCAAATCAATCCAGAGGCAAAAAAAATCTATGCTGTGATGGGATTAAAAGCGACCACCACAGCTTACCCACTGTACTAATTGACATAATTCTTCAATATCTGGGCATTTGTAGTGCCTAGATATTTTTGTGTTTCTTTATAAATCAATGACTTATGAGGGTTGACCGTCGAAGTCAGGAAAAAGTTTCCGAAGTAGCCGAAAATGCCACCAAGGGCGATATTGGCTCCATGAAAATCACCAAGGGAGAAGTTAAGTACCTCGCTCCATCTGTGGGAAGGAGTTCTGTTCTAGGGTTTTTTATGGGTGTTCTGCCTGGTGCTGGAGCGACCATTGCGTCTTTCCTCGCCTATGGAATGGAACGCAGTTTTGCCAGCACTAAGGAAAAGCTTAAATTTGGCAAAGGGAGCATCAGAGGACTAGCAGCACCAGAAACAGCAAACAATGCGGCCTCCTCAGGTTCTTTCGTACCGTTACTGACGCTCGGATTCCTGGTTCAGGAACAACGGCAATAATGCTTGGCGCGCTTATTTCTTATGGAGTCCAGCCAGGCCCAAGACTGTTTATCGAACACCCTACCGTTTTCTGGTCTGTGATTATTTTCTTCTCCTTCATTGGTGTCTATTGGGTTTCCTTCAATACCTTTGATATTCATATCATGGTGATTATCGCGGCAATCGCTATATTCTGCCGGCTGATTAACTTTCCTCTGGCACCGATGCTGCTCGGCTTCATATTGGGAGGCATGATGGAAGACAATCTTCGGCGTGCGCTTGCCATTAGTGACGGTGAACTCTCTTTCCTTTGGGAACGACCAATCACGGCAACAATTCTAACGATCACCGTTGTTATACTCCTTACCCCACTCACCAAAAGCATCCTCGAAGCACGGAGAAACAAATTAGTGAAAATCAATGATAGCGCAAGATAAAACGCGCCATTAACTGAGGCAAAATTTTTACTAACTCTGATCGTGGCAGTAATCTATCTAGGCTCATTACTATACCGTAGCCGGTCAACTGGTATTCGGTGGCGCGAAATTGAATGGTCAGGTTTTTGTACAGTTTGCACTGATGGTGTAGGCTGATAATGAGTTTTAGTTCTTCCTTGGATTGATCATCCGTGCCATTACACAATGGAACAGTGCTTCTCTGGAGGTACGATACGGCTTCTGTAGCAAACAGGGTGTCGAACGACAACTGGCGATAGACCTCGCCATACACTTCATGGATGCCCAGCACCACACGCTGTTCTTCCGCCATCTGTTTTAGGTCAACAGTCAAAGCGGCTTTGGCGGCTTGGGATGATTGGGCTTTTGCGGTTTTCGCCTCAAGCACCTGTTTGGCGACCGTCTCAGGCGGAAACAAACTCGCTTGGTGTTGGGCTTCGATCTTAGCCTTGATGGCTTCGGCTAGTTCTTTTAATCGCACCATCTCATAGTCATCCATGTCATCACATGGCAATCCTGACATGGGGCACAATTTTTTGCCTGACCTTATCGTCGATGCGAACGGATTGCAATCTGAACCGATTGTATTGGGCTGTTAGGTGTAGATTTAACGCGAACGAACATGGGATTAGTTTACCCTGTGCCATAGGAGTTATTGTCAAAAAGTGGTGTTTTCAGCATCTGAATCAAGCGGCGATCGGGTCAACGTCTTTGACCTCGATGCCATCGCTAAATTCTATTCCTGTAATCACCTTCGCGAGGCAGTCAAACCGGCGCAGGCGACGCCATTAATCTATTTTGTTCCATCTTAGAGTGGAGCCAGCAGCAGCAATCACTGGGCTTTTCAGCCCGTTAATCGAAACCGAACCCGCAAACACTCGCCAGATTCGCACTTAATATAGGCGTATCTGGTTCGGTTTTGTGGCTAACTTATCAGGCAATAGAACCCTTAAGTAGCTGAAACTTCGGGGTTAATATAACAATCGCAATCGTCTGTGTTCATGCTTATTTGATATCGATCGATTGGGGAACATATATTGTTCAATATATTATGCTGTTCATAAAACATGAATATGATATATTTGTGAACATGAATGAACAGGAAATTCTAAAGACAGCTTTAGAGACCCTAGAGTTGAATACAGATATCAAAGCAACATTCCTTGAGATAGAGCCACGGAAAGGGTTGGCTGATGATCGGATTAAGCTGGACGGATTAGAGTTGCTCACCAAGGTAAAAAAAAACGTACTCCGAGCAAATGTCGGGACGATTATAAACCAGCTCAAAAAACTGGAAACGGAAGGCGATACATTGCTGGTTGGCACTTACATCAATGACAAGCTTGGCAATTTATTACGCGATGCAAAAATCAATTATCTGGACACAGCTGGAAACGCGTACCTAAAGAAAAAACCACTGATTGTGTTTATCAAGGGAAATACAGAACCAAAAGCAAAAGTGGAGCCTATTGACCAAGCATTTACCCCCACCGGACTCAAGGTTGCCTATGCCCTGCTAACTCAGCCTGAGCTAGCTAAAAACGGCACTCACCGAGACATTGCCGATCAAGCAGATGTTGCCCTTGGCGCAGTAGGAAAAATAATACTGGATCTTATCCAAAAAGGCTTTCTCAATGAGCGCATCAAAACCAAAGAACGCTATTGGAATAAAGACCACATTTGGAAAATGATTGAGAAATGGGTTGAAGCCTACCCTAAGCTGCGTAAAAAGCAATTCATTGGGCGGTATACCACGAACGATAATCAATGGTGGAAAGCCCACGACTTAGTGCTGCATCGTTATGGCGCGTTTCTAGGCGGCGAAATTGCAGCAGAACAATACACGGATCACCTGAAGCCCGAAATTGGCATAGTCTATCTAGAGGCAGATAAAACGAAAGGTTTTTTAAAAGACTTGAGACTGGCTAAAGCCAGGGGTGAAGGTAAGGAAGAAACTGCTATCGATCTCATGGAAAAGTTTTGGCGTGAGGAAGCGGAATTACAAAACCATAAGAACTTGGTACACCCGCTGATTGCTTATGCAGATTTAATTGTGACTGCGGATGTCAGGAATATCGAAACGGCTCAAATAATAAAAGAAGATCAATTGATACCGATAGTTGAGGCAATCAGCAATGCGAACTGAGCATGGTGACTTCCGAGAGGAATACTTGGATTGCTTTGAGTATTTAAACAAAGCCGCCAAAGACGTTGACCTTAGGTATATGCTTGTTGGTGCTACTGCTCGTGACTTAGTGATGCAGTGCGTCTACGGTATTGAATCACCTCGGAGAACATACGATATTGACATAAGCATTCTCGTTGATTCGTGGGAGATTTATGACGATTTTAAAAACCATTTAAAGCAGAATAAATTTGTAGCCCATAAGAGCGTTTCTCATAAATTAATCTTTACGGCATCATCAAACTTACAAATCCAGTTAGACCTTCTGCCCTTTGGAAGCATAAGCGATGAGAGTGGAGATATCAGCTGGCCACCTAAAGGTGATTTTAAAATGTCGATTTTAGGCTTCGCTGAAGCCTTTAATCATGCATTGGCTATAGAGACAAACAGAGGTGTCAGTATTCCTGTTGTCTCCCCGGAAGGATTCTGTTTGTTAAAAATCGTGGCTTGGTTAGATCGCTTAGGAAATGTGAGGAGAAAAGATGCAGAGGACATTTACTTCGTTCTTAGCAATTATGAAAAATTAGGTGATAACCAACACGCGATTTATGAGGAAGGGTTTGCAGAAAAGTACGATTTCGACCCCGATCTAGCCATTGCTGCAAAGCTCGGAGAGAAAATCAGAGAGTTAAGCTCTGAACGCACATCTAAATTCATAACTGCCGAATTATTTACCGACGAGACCGAAATACTCTTGGAGGAACTAGCCAGTGAAATGAGCAAGCAAAAGGAAAGAAATCTTGATCTTTTAACTGCGCTAAAAACGGAATTTTTAGGAGGTGAATGAGAGTGAGGCGTCAGATCACGGAGAGTTATTGTCAAAAGTGGTGTTTCCGCATCTGAATCAAGCGGCGATCGGGTCAACGTCTTTGACCTCGATGCCATCGCTAAATTCTATTCCTGTAATCATCTTCGCGAGGCAGTCAAACCCGCGCAGGCGATGCCAGTTTCCCTCGGCACACCGCCAGCAACGCTATCTTGGGGGATACACTTCCTCCAATACCGCCCAGGAATCCCATGGCACCGTCGCCAATAGCCAGTTTGGGGAATGCTCATGCCCCGGGAACTTCAGCTTCAACAATACCTCGCGCCGCTCTGTGTCGATTCCCGCACGCCGTATTCAATGGCCAGAAAGTGCTTCTCCCCGCGCTCATTCACACCAATAATGACCAGAGCGCACAGCTTGCCCTCGACCGCTTGGTGGACCAGTTTCTGTGCTCGGCTTGTAACCGTTCATTCAATGGATCTGTACTCGCCTCTCGACCTTCAAATTCAATAAGGTTATTCTTGCTCATGGTGGCGTATCTGGTTGCTTGGTTGTATGGTAACTTCCAATCAACCCGATACGTCGCCTTTTTTCAGATGTTGAGGGCATTGGCGCGAAAACAGCCGATAGAATTATTTACGGGGTCTGATTTTGCGGTAAGTTGTTATTGAACAGGTATTTTATTTTCTGCGGGATTAGTATTTGGGCACGGTTGTTGTGTTTGGAATGCTAAACTTGGTGTTTTATGGAGGGGGAATTGAGGCGAGCGGCTTTTTAGCTGCTCATAGATTATCTTAGAGCATGATTCGAATGGAGTTTATATGCAAAATTTAATGACCATCAAGGAAGCCAGTATTTGGGGAAATTTTGAAGAAATATTAGAGGATGTAGCATAATGAAAGCATTTGAAGTCGTTCTGGGAAAATCATACAAAGTAATTATAAAAGCAGAAAATGCTGAATTTGCAAGAGAGTTTTCTCAAATATTTACAAGTGATGTGCAAGATTTGTCTTCTCATCAAGATAGAGAAAAGCATAAATTTAGTATTGAAGATATTGACTGTAAAATCAATGAAGTTTTTGAAGTGAAAGAAATAAATGAAAGCAATTGAAACAAAAATATTACTTGGAGACAGCAAAATAGTCTTGAAACAAGAATTAAAAGATAATTCCATTGATTTAATTGTAACATCACCACCCTATGCAGACAGAAGGAAACAAACTTACGGTGGTGTTAAGCCTGAGGAATACTTAGATTGGTTTTTGCCAATAAGTGAAGAATTGTTACGGGTTTTAAAACCGACCGGGACTTTTATTTTAAATATAAAAGAAAAAGCCGAAAAAGGGGAGCGCCACACTTATGTTATCGAATTGATTTTAGCTTTAAGAAAGCAAGGGTGGCTTTGGACAGAAGAATTTATATGGCATAAACGCAATTCATATCCCGGAAAATGGCCCAACAGATTTAGGGATAGCTGGGAACGCTTACTACAATTTAATAAAGAAAAAAAATTTGACATGTATCAAAACGCCGTAAAAATTCCTGTTGGTGATTGGACTAAAAGCAGATTGAATAATTTGAGTAATGCAGATAAAGAAAGGGATAGCGCAAAAAATGGAAGTGGATTTGGTAAAAATGTATCTAATTGGATAGGTAGAGAAACGGTATATCCGACAAATGTTTTACATCTTGCAACAGAGTGTAATAACAAACAGCATAGTGCCGCATTTCCGAGCTCTTTGCCCGAGTGGTTTATAAAATTATTTACAAAAGAAAACGACTGGGTTTTAGACCCTTTTGTGGGTTCTGGGACGACACTTGAAGTTGCGAGAAAAATGCGAAGAAATTCAATTGGGATAGATATTGTGCCTGAATATATTGAAATGATAAAACTAAAAGTTTAAGAAAAAACATATGTTTTTTGGGCCAAAAGTTGAACACAACATTAAGCGATAAAGATTGATGGAATACACAGAAGAAGGGCTGGTTAAATATATTTGCGAAAAAGTTGAGGGCATTGGCGCAAAAACAGCTGATAGAATTGCTGGTTTTATGGAAGATATTTTAAATTTTTATGAGGATACAAATAAATTATCAAACTTTGTATCAGTAAATGGCAAAAGATTTGTAAAAGACCAACAGATAATCAAAATAAAAGAAAAAATTAGTGAGTATATTTTAAATCCAAAAATGGATATAAATGATATTTGGATTTCTGTTTTAATAAAAGATTTTGTTAAAACTAGCATTAGTGAACTTAGAAGCACAACATTAGAAAAATTATTAATAAATCCGTTTCTCGTAAAAGCTTTTGGTTTCGATGACCATAAAGAAGTTGTTTCTTTTTATTTTTATCAAAAAATAACTCGATCTGTTGTAACTTCTTGGGGTTTTACTGTTGAAGGTTTATTATTGTGCAGTGGTGCAGAAAAAACAGATATGCCAGGTTTTGATATGAAAGTTGAAATAGAAAATAAAGTATTTCAATTGCAAATAAAATCAAGTCCGAACACAATGAGTATCGAACAAGTAAGACAATTAAATGCTCATATAAATAATATCAAAAATAAGATTAAAAATAGACCTGTTTTAGGAATGACTTACGGGACTCGTGAGCAAATTAGCGGTCAAATTAAATCAACTTTAACGGATTATCCCAAATCAACAAAGGTAGGTAAAGAATTGTGGGATTTTATTGCAAATGAAGAAGGGTATTGCATGAAATTGCTTGATTTAATTGATGAAATTTCAGGAAGTTCACGATTTCTTTTTTCAAAAGAACTTGAAGAAAAAAAGAATCTTTTAATCAAAGATTGGGAGAGTAATTTTGGAACAGGGAAAAAAAGTATAGATTTAGTTTTAAGTAAATATATTTAATGCGTTGCATACAATTCCACGTTGACCAGATAAAGAACTTATGATCGGAAAATTAAACCATGTTGCAATTGTTGTTCCCGACCTTGATGCGGCGGGTGCGCTGTATCGTGAGCAATTTGGGGCGCAGGTGTCTGATAAGGTTGATTTGCCGGAACATGGGGTTAGTACGGTTTTTTGACGCTGGCGAATACGAAAATTGAATTGCGATATCCATTGGGGCGGATTCGCCGATAAGACGGTTTCTCGATAAAAATCCGCATGGTGGAGTGCATCACCTGTGTTATGAAGTAACGAATCTAGCGCAGGCAGCACAACAGTTACAACAGCAAGGGATGCGAATTTTAGGGGATGGTAAGTCAACCATCGGTGCCCACGACCGACCAGTCATTTTCCTGCACCCTCAAGATACATTGGGGACGTTAATCGAATTGGAGCAGGTATCGTTTGGGCTTTGCGCGCGGAAACTCAAGGACAGCATAAATTATAAGGCATGGATAAGGCGGATAAAGACCGATTGTTTTCGCAACCACTTCCGCAGGTAGTCGATTTTAAGTTTGATGAATCGGTGGCACAAGTTTTCCCCGATATAATTCGCCGTTCGGTGCCCGGTTATGAAACGATTATCGAATTGACCGGGACAATTGCAGAAAAATATGCTCAACCCGATAGCAATATTTATGACTTAGGGTACGTCCATGTTGTCGATGTACCGCAGGATAAATCGCCAATCTATTCAGTATATTGGAGTCGATAATTCTGTGACGATGCTGGCGCAGTGCGAAAAGACGTTGCAGCCGATTATTCCGCAAACAATTGCAGTTTATTCAGTCGATTGCCCTTGTAATCCCCCCATTGTTAGCGGGAGTTTAAAGTAGAAATAGTTAAGCGGCTTTAAGCATGATTCTTGGCGGAATGCCGCCAATCGCTGTATGCGGCCTTTCGTTATTGTACTGCCACATCCATACTTGGCTTCGCCACTGATAAAAGCTGGCTTGGCTCATATTATGTTCGCGACACCGATCAGCTACGCTGATACTTGACTCATTTTGCTTCAAGATCGTGATCATCTGGTTGTCGGTATATCGGGATTTCTTCATTCCAAAATCCGAAGTTATGTTAATAGAATTTTCTCCTTTTAAATACCCTTGATTTTCGGGGGATTACAACAGGCTCAAAAGAATAGAATCGGGGAAGCTCAGAAGTTACTTGTTGCGTTTCTGCGGCAACGTGGCGCTGAGATCGGAAGAATCTCGCTTCGCACCCCGTATGTGAATGCAGAGGTTGATGGAAAGAGACGATGTTCTGTTAGTTGAGGCCGATCAGCCAGTGGGGCTGGCGTAGTAGAATTTATGCGGCTAGTAGGAGCGCGGCATTCCTAACACATGCTCCGATAGATAGCTCAGAATCAAATTCGTAGAAATCGGGGCAACCTGATAAAGGCGGGTTTCACGGAACTTTCGCTCAACATCGTATTCTTCCGCAAATCCAAATCCACCGTGAGTTTGTACACAAGCTTCAGCTGCGGCCCAGGATGCGTCAGCGGCCAGCATTTTTGCGATATTGGCTTCTTCCCCCGGGTTTTCGCCATTGTCGTATAGTCGTATGGCTTCCTTTAACATGAGTTCAGCGGCGCGCATCTGGGCGTAGGATTTTGCGATGGGGAACTGAACACCCTGATTTTGTCCGATAGGTCGGCCGAAAACCGAACGTTCCCTTGCGTAGTTTGCCGCTTTCTCAATAAACCACTTCGCATCACCGATGCATTCCGAAGAAATCAAAATCCGCTCAGCATTCATCCCTGACAGAATATAGCGAAACCCTTTTCCTTCTTCGCCAATCAATGCTGATTTGGGAACCGGCATATTGTCAAAAAACACTTCCGTAGTAGAGTGATTCATCATTGCCCTTATGGGTCGAATGGTTAATGTCTGTTCGGACATTTCCCGCATGTCAACCAGCAAAACAGACAGCCCATCAGTCTTTTTTTCGACTTGATCTCGCGGCGTTGTACGACAAAGCAGTAACATTAGGTCTGAATGTTCTGCCCGGGAAGTCCAGATTTTTTGACCGTTAACAATATAGTGATCGCCGGCATCTTTCGCCGTCGTTCGCAGCGATGTGGTGTCAGTTCCGCTCGTGGGTTCAGTGACGCCAAATGCCTGTAGTCGCAGACTTCCTTCCGCGATACCCGGCAAATAGGTTTTTTTCTGTAATTCTGATCCGTGGCGTAAGACCGTTCCCATGGTATACATTTGAGCGTGGCAGGCGCTTGCATTGCCGCCGGATCGATGAATTTCTTCAAGAATAGCGGCTGCAGCCGATATCGGCAGCTCCGCACCGCCATATTCTTCCGGAATGAGTGCGCCCAGATAACCGGCTTCGGTTAGTGTCGAGACAAATTCTTTCGGATAAGCTTGTTCACGATCGCATTTACGCCAATATTCTCCGTCGAAATCTGCGCACAGTTTGGCAACGCTTTCGCGGATTTCCGGATGATCCAGTTGGTATTTCATATCGCTTTAAATTCGTTTCGTATTTGTTCGCCATGCTGATCCAAAGTCGGCACCACAGTTTTTCGCGCACCCTCAATTCTAACCGGCAGATCAGCTATGTCGATCTGGCTATCACCAAACTGAATGGTCAGATTGCGCAAGAAAGCATGATTGGAGAGATCTTCTACTTCACTCAATTGGGCATTGGCGATTCGAGCCTGGTCCAGCTTTGACACCATTTCCTGCTTCGAATGTTGTGCAAAGCACTGATTGATTATCGCATGCAGGTGCGCACGATTTGTCACTCGTTCGGTATTTTCCTGGAATCTGGGATCGGCAGCCAGCTCGGGTTTTTCAAGAATCTGAGTGCAAAAAATTTGCCATTCGCGATTGCTCTGGATGGCAATGAGAATTTGCCCGTCGCTGGCATCAAATGCGCCGTAGGGTGCAATTAGCGCGTGTGATAAGCCCAGACGCTTTGGAGCGCCGCCCATATATCGATGGGAGACCAGCGGCATATTCATCCAGTCCGCCATGACATCAAACATGGATATCGACAGGTCCATGCCATCACGGTTGATACCGCGCTTAATTAGGGCGCGTAAAATAGCCGAAAATGCGGTCATACCGGTGGCAATGTCGCAAAGTGAAATACCCACTCTGGCGGGTGCTTCGTCAATTCCTGTAACGGAACAGACTCCGCTTTCAGCCTGCACTAAAAAGTCATAGGCTTTTTTGTTTGCACCTTCACCGCTATTTCCATAACCGGAAATGTCGCACGTAATCAAACGAGAATTGTTGGCTCTTAAGTCTGCGCCGGAAAAGCCGCGTTTGCTCAACGCTCCTGGAGCGAGGTTGTGTACAAATACATCGGCAGTTTCCAGCAGGCGGTGAAGCAAAGATACATCTTTAGTTTCATTCAGGTTAATGCAGATTGATTCCTTGCCACGGTTCAGCCAGGCAAAAATAGCGCTGTTGCCGCCGGCGCCCCGGTCATAACCTCTGGCTAAGTCACCTTCGGGTCGCTCAACTTTAATGACACGTGCGCCGGCATCGGCTAACAGTAAACTGCAATAAGGCGCGGCAACAGCCTGGTCGATTGATACCACGATAATGCCGTCAAGTTCTTGCCCGAGTGCCATTGCGTTTAGCCCGTATTCGAAAACCAGTCAAATCTAATGGAATTGAAAGATTAATCAAGCCTTTCGAGCTTGTCGATCGGGTTTGTTTGGTTTGTAATCCACAAATTATAAATATAAGCTGTGAAGCCAAGCGCATTTCCAACCAAAACCATGAACACCGAATCAAAAACCGTAAGACCCGGAAGGCGTTTTATTTTTGCCCCCGGGTTAAAACCAGATAGGTATCCCAAGGCACTGTCATCGGGCGCAGATATTGTTTGTGTTGAGCTTGAAGAGGGTATTGCCCCGAAAGATAAAGAACTCGCCAGACAGCATAAAATAGTACCATTAAACCAGGCAATCCGAAAAACCAAGCTCAATATATGAACCCATCATACGCAACACTGACAACAGAAATGCACGGCGACTATGTTGTACTCGTGACTTTGAACCGTCCCGAGGTGGCAAATGCCTTTAACACCAAAATGGCAGAGGAGCTGATGTCTTATTTCGAGAATCTATCCCTCGACTCCAAAGGCGTTCGCTGTGTGGTGTTAACCGGAGCAGGAGAAAAGGCATTTTGTGCGGGCGGTGATTTGAAGGAACGCAACGCTATGAGTGATGAAGTTTGGGCCAGACAGCATCTCGTCTTTGAACGTATGGTTCGAGCGATCAATGATTGTCCCATTCCGATTATTGGTGCGATAAATGGAGCCACCTACGGAGGTGGTTGTGAAATTGCCTGCTTACTCGATTTTCTCTACGTTGCGGAGCATGCGCGATTTGCCTTGCCAGAAGCCAGTCTGGGAATTATTCCCGGTGCTGGGGGAACACAAACGCTGGCGCGCGCCGTTGGGGAGAGACGCGCAAAAGAAGTAATGTTGACGGCAAAGCCGTTTAGTGCCGAACAGGCACTGGGTTGGGGTTTGGCGAATCGTGTACTACCTCAGAGCGAACTTTTGACGACAGCAATTGAATCCGCTGAAGCCATAGCCAATAACGCGCCTGTTGCAGTCAGGCAGGTCAAACAATCGATTCATCGAGGTCTGCAAATGTCCTTGTCCGATGGTTTGGCATTTGAAATCGAAGCGTATAATCGAACGGTGCCGACAAAAGATCGAAGAGAAGGCGTGTTGGCATTTAATGAAAAACGCAAGCCTGAATTTAAGGGCGAGTGATTTGTGGCTGGCTTTGAGATGGATGGCATTGTTTCAATTCGGGGGGTTGGGCTCAGAGATGGATTGCCATCAGTTAAATCAGTTGTCCCACCGTTCGCTGATGCAGCAGAGGCGCATGATCATGCGCTTGGTGTTTCCGGTTTACATGCGGCTGTATTGGTTCCAAAAATGAATGGCTCATGGATGAACCTCTCGTAAGGAAAACGGCTTAAGGCGGGTGTTGCGAAAACATTCAGATTGAATAATTAACCAGGGGAAGTATTTATGTATAGCGGCGGCTGTCTTTGCGGCAAAGTTACCTACACATACGCTGGAGAAATTCAGCAAGTTTCAATGTGTCACTGCAAACAATGCCGAACAGCACAAGGTAGCGCATTTGTGGCCGTTTGTCCGGTAGACGCAACACTATTGGTGTTTGAAGGGGAAAAACATATCAAGCGATACGAATCCACAGAAGGAAAATATCGGGCTTTTTGTGGTGAGTGTGGAAGCCCTCTATATAGTGCGAACGAAGAATTGCCAAGTATAAAAAGATTGCGTTTGGGATCACTTGATCAACAAGTCAAACCCGACAACCGCTATCACAAGTTTGTAAACCACAAAGCAGACTGGTTTGATATCGTGGATGGGCTGACTCAATTTGGCGAGAACAATACCTGATACTAAAAATAGACTGTAGAGCATGTCTTATCGGCGGTCGTCTTCGACACCTCAAATATTACCCGTCTTCCGAAAGAAGACGCTGTGTACCCTCGACCTCTATGGCTTTCGCCTATAAATACATTACGAATCTGTCCCTGTTTGTCGATCAGATAGTAGGTTGGCCAATAACGGGTTTGCATTTTTTCCCAATAACCAAAATCGTTATCCATCATCGAAGGGTGCTTTAGTTTGAATTCGGCAATTTTCTCGACGACATTCTCTCGAATTTTTTCGTGATCAAATTCAGGAGCCGGTTGGGAAACCACCGTGTAGGCGTTGGCACTAAAAGGTGACTTTGGACTGAGGTAGGCGATGCAAGCCATCAGGCATAGCTCGGCAACAACAGGCATCATCAGGTTTTGTTCATAACCTGGTTTCAGGGTCGAATAATCGTTCGGCCCCAAAACTGAAAAACAATTCAAAACCGGTTTAGATCATCCGGTTCAAGTTTTTGATCACCGCGTGGACCATGCCAGCTGTTCCGGTTTGAGAGCCGTTCGGTGCCATGATATCACCGCTTCGCACTCCCTTAACCCAAAGTTGAGTTCACAGCATCTTCCAGGAGTTTGGCATCTTCTTCACGATCGAATGAATAGCGAAGCAGCATTGCCAAACTCAGCGCCTGAGCGAGCGCATTGGCAATGCCCTGTCCGGCAATATCGGGTGCCGATTAATCGGTTTAGGCGCAAATGCCAGGTTTATCGTTACCACTTGCGAAGTTTGTGGTTACGCATAGAATACACTCATGCCAGAGCAGCCTTATTTAGTCCCTCACAGTCAGGAGCCGATTCAAATCCTGCTGGAGGACAATGATTTTTTGTTGGTTAGAAAACCCGATTTGCTGCTAACGGTGCCGGGCAGGCATCCGAAAAATAAGGATTGTTTGATCGCAAGGCTGCAACAAAACTGGCCAACGGCCAGTATCGTTCATCGCCTGGATCTTGATACATCCGGCATCATGATCATCCCCTTAAACAAGAAAAGCCACGCCCATATTAGTCGCCAGTTTCAGGAAAGGCAGGTGAAAAAATCCTATACCGCAATGGTGTATGACATTGTAGAACAGGATTTCGGCGAAATAACGCTACCCATCAAACCCGATTGGCAAAATCGTCCCAAACAGAAAATTTGCTTCGAATCAGGGAAATCGGCATTAACCCAATACACGGTGATCCGTCGTCAACGAGATCGTAGTCGACTTCTCCTCGAACCTGTTACCGGTCGGTCACATCAGTTGCGAATACATTTAAGTGAGATTGGCCACCCTATTCTTGGCTGTGATATGTATGCCCATGAAACCGCATTAAAAATGGCGCCGAGATTGATGTTACATGCCACTACGATCGGCTTTACCCATCCCGCGAAACGGGTGGAAGTGAGCGCTGAATCGCCACCCGATTTTTAATCAACAGACAGGGGCTTTACCTGTTCAGGCGAGTGCCATCTCGAGAATTTGCGCGACGTGAAGTGCTTTACGGTCAGTTAAATCGGAGATTTGTTGACGGCACGAGGTTCCATCCGCCGCTCGAACCGCCGGCAACAGGCTGGCTTCCGCCCTCTTTTTTGAAATTTCAATCGTTTCGCTGGCATAACCAAAAGCGCCCGCCATACCGCAATTTTGCTGCGCGTAAATTCTCCGATTCGAAATAATGATTGAAAGATGTCTGCCATCAAGACAACAAGGAATTTAATATATTGATTGTAACAAGATCAATGGCAACACTTATAATACCGCTTTGCACGAAAACTAAAATTATCAATGAGAAAAGCAGGAAGACATTTTCGACAAATACCGGGACCTTCGCACGTACCGGATCGGGTTTTACGCGCGATGAATGGGGAGTGGATGTGTCTATTTCCGGGTCACGAGACGGATGGTACCACCGGAAATTGCTAGGGAAATGATAGTCGAACATCAGCATTCCACGGCAGGCAAGGTAAAGAGTTTCGGACTACCCGTGAAGTTTTCAGAGCCCCCGGGCTCGGTTGATCATCCCGCGCCGGTGTTAGGCGAGCACACTGTGGATGCACTGCAGCAATGTGGATACAGTATCGAAGCAATCGAAGGGTTTATTGAGAGAGGAATCGTTAAAGGATGATCCTGGTGTCATGATTAAGACCCTCTCCGCAACGTATCATCGTGCTGTGAAAGATGCACTGGGCTTTCCCAGTATCATGCTGTTAGCGACAATGACTGGATTTGGTTCACTGGCAAGGGAAAGCGGCTTCTCACTCGGTATGGCGATAAGCACGACCATTGGGATCTGGGGGCTGCCGGGGCAAATTGCACTGGTGGAACTACACGCAGCCGGCGTTTCCATGCTTTTCGTCATTCTCGCTTCTTCTCTGGCTAACGCTCGCTTTATGCCTATGGCGGTTTCGTTTATTCCGTTGATTCGGCCGGGTGTCAAACGCTATGGCTGGATGTTTGTTCTGGTGCAGTTACTTTCCATCAACTCATGGGCAGCAGGGCAGCGCTCATTTCCGGAAATCGATCCTGTCATGCGTGCTCGGTACTTTACCTGTTTTGCGCTGATTTGTATGACCGCAGGTCTGGCAGGGACAGTAATTGGCTATTATGGTGTCGGGGCACTCAGTCGGCCAGCGGCGTTGGCATTAATATTTTTGAACCCACTGTTTTTTGCTATCATCATTACAGGAACGGCAAAACGACCCGCGACTATCGCCATCATGATCGGCGCTCCTTTGGGCCCGGTTTTTCACTACTTATCGCCTGATTGGGGTTTGTTGCTTACCGGTGTGATTGGCGGCTCACTAGCCTTCTGGCTTCATCAGCAAAATCGGAAAAATGGTGCCGACCATGTTTGAATCGCCAGCCTCGAGCGACACGATTTTGTGGTGGATCGTGATACTCGCAATTTTCGCAACGTATGTCTGGCGGTTCCTGGGCGCATTTTTTGCCAGAAATATTGAACCGAGCGGAGATTTATTTAACTGGGTTACCTGCGTTTCCTATGCAATGCTGGCCGGATTGATTGTTCGGATGATCATATCTCCGGCCGGATCACTGCAAACCACGCCATTATGGATTCGCTTAGCCGGCGTTATTATCGGAATGGCGGTTTATTTCCTTGCACGCAAACAAGTGCTTGCTGGAGTAGGGGCAGGAATGCTTTCCTTTGTAACCCTGGTTTCGGTGTTCAATTGATTCGGCGGAGGCCTCATCAACATTAAAATCGAAACGGATTTTACTCTGCCCTTTGTTTTTTGAAGAATGAACCGTAAATGCTGCCAAGCAGCGTCAGAATTCCAGCGATCAATAACCCTAGAGCGATAGGACGATTAAAAAATCCGCTCCACTCGAAATGCAGCATTTGCATGGCTTGTGCGAAAGTTTGCTCACCAATTTTCCCGAGAATTAAACCAAGCACAATCCCGGCAACGGAATAGCCGGATCGTCGAAGGAAGAAACCAATAGCGCCTGCGACAAACATCACTATGACATCAATGGTGAGTCCACGAACCGCATACGCACCCACAGTAGCCAGGCATAAAATCAAGGGCGCGAGGAACTGAAATGGAATGCGAAGTAAGTTAATGATGGTTTTGGTTTCAAGGTAGCCAACGAACAGAATGGACAGGTTTGCAAAAAACATGGCAGCGAAAACAACCCAGACCAGATCGGCACTGTTTATAAATACCAAAGGTCCGGGTTCCATATCGTGCATTTGGAAAACGCCAACCATCATGGCAGTGAGTGCGCCACCCGGAAGGCCGAGAGCCAGCAATGGAATCATTGCCGCGCCGGTGGCTGCATTGTTCGCCGTTTCCGAAGAAATAACGCCTTCTATTTCGCCTTTACCAAATTTCTTTTTATTTTTTGACCAGCGAACTGCCTCGTTGTAACCCATAAACGCAGCCAGTGTTGCACCGATGCCAGGCAAAATACCACAGAAAAAACCAATAATAATGGAACGTAATACCGCAAATTTATGGGCCATGAGCTCGGCCAGCGTTGGAAAATCCACGCTCATTTTTGGCGCCTTGTAGGAACCCGTGGCTTTTTTCTCAGCTTGAACAAAGATTTCGGAAACCGCAAAAAATCCCAGAATGGTGGGGATAAAGTGTATACCTGCGAGCAAATAGGGCATGTTGAAATCCCAGCGCTCAATCCCTCCGACTGGATCCAGGCCTACCACGGCGATAAGCAATCCCGCGAGAATGGATAACCAGCCTTTCCAAAATGTTTTCGCCCCGACGGAAGACGCCACGGCCAGGCCGAAAAATACCAGCGCAAAAATTTCTGGCGGGCCAAATGCAGAAATTGCCCAATTCGCAATAGGTGCCGTTGCAATCATCATGATCACTGCTGACACTGTTCCGCCTAAAGCTGAACACATGACGGCGGCACCAACCGCCTTTCCCGCCTGACCTTTTTGAGTCATGGGGTAACCGTCAAACGCAGTAGGTGCGTTTTCCGGCGCACCCGGAATGTTAAACAGTATGGCGGTTATCGCACCACCATAGACGCCAGTACAATAAATTACAGAAAACAGCATAATGCCGTGTTCTGCTGAAAGATGGGCTGTGAAGGGCAGTAAAATCGCTGCCAGCGTCAGCATGCTGACACCCGGTATGGCACCAAACAGCATGCCGCCGATTACCCCGCCGAAAAAGATAACGATGCCTAGTGGATCACTAAAAAGCGTGATCGTTCCGGTCAGAAAATTGTTAAAAGTATCCACTGATTGATTTTCTGTCTGCGTTTGATCGTTACTGGAGGATGTTGACAATCGTTGTGCCAAATTCATAAAACGGACTAATATTTCCGGTTGGCAGCCCGACGTACAGCAAACTGACAAACAGCAGTAACAGGATTGCAAACAGAATCAGCATGATTGCGCCCATCCGTTTGTATCGGCGTTCGCCCATTAAATACATCACGCCCAGAATAAAAATCGGCGCCATGGCGTAGAAACCAAAATCCTGTAAGAATGCGGCGAACAAAATGGGCAGTGCAAGAATTCCACCTACGTGATTGCCGCGCATCGCAAATATATAAACCGCAACCAAAGCCGCAGCACAAACTAATTTGACGTGACCAAGTCCGGGTTTTTCCAAAGACATCATCGCTGCGATGGACTCCGGCAGATTCATATATACAAAGGGAATCGCAAGTAGAAAGAAAGTCCATAGATACCAGCGAAGCGTGTTGTGTTGCGTTTCATCCGCAACTCCCGATGCGCCATCATCACTGGCCTGACCGATCATGCTCGATCCTGCAGCATCTCCGCGTTTCCATTGTGTGGCGAGTTGTCCGATTGCCGCCACAGCGATTAATAATAGTATCGCACGAGGCCACGCAGAAGCACCGAATTTGTATATCTCTATTTCCTTGTCAAACTCAAAGGAATAGAAATATAGAAACCCAACCAGTCCAAGCCAAACACCCGCTTCAACCATTTGACCGATTCTCAGGTTACCCATATTCATTTTGACAGGATTACTTGTTGTGGCCTTAAAAAAATCCGGCGACCAAAGCCGCCGGATAGTGGTTTAAACGATGGCTGAAACTTAATTAACCTCAAACCCCATTTGTTTGTAGACATCTCGATACTGACCGATTGTCGTGGTGAGCAGTTCTTGAGAGCCAGCGGTATCGCGATAGCTTTCGATCAGAGTCATGTACTTGCTTTCGTTAAATGCCTGATAGCTTTCTTCACAAAACGCTTTTTGGAAAGCCCATTGCAGCCATTCAACGCGATCAGCTGGAGCGTCTTTGTGGACGTAGAAACCACGGAAACGGTAAAGCGGCTCAAAATCCAGGCCTGCCTCTGTCAAGCTTGGCACGTCAGCAAACGCAGCTGGCGCTTCTTTCAGGATAGTGAGAATGGGTCGAAAAGTACCCGCATCCAGAAACTTGCGGACATCACCAGGTTGTTCGAACAATGCGTCAACCTGTCCACCAGCCAGAGCACCGTAACGCGGCGCGCCTTTATCAAAAGAAATCTGCTGGATTGCCATACCCGTTGCATCGGTAATGAATTTCATGGTGACACGTTCCATAGAACCTTCTTTGGAAACGTTAGCAATGGTGGCTTTACCGTCTTGCGCTTTCACCCATTCAACAAATGAATTCCAGTCAGTGAATCGGTCTTCTTCGGTGCGAATATAAATTTGTGAAAATGTAATCTGCGAAGTTACCAGTGGAATCAGATCTTCAGCGGGGTTTGGGCGGCTTGAATCAAGCGCGTGTGCGCTTGCCGCATCATCGATATGTTCAAGAACAGTGTAGCCATCAGTTGGAGTTGCCATGAAAGCAGTCATACCAACAGTACCAGAGCCACCGGGTTTGTGGTCACGGTTAATGTTTGTTCCAGTCAACTCGGTTACCGCTTGCGCCATGGCTTGAGCAACTTGCCCCGAGCCACCGGCAGGACCGTAAGGAACAACCATGGTGAGTGCGCGTTCAGGGTAGCCGTCAGGGCCTTCAGCGCTGGCAGCCAATCCATCTGTTGCGCAGGCCGCCAGTGCAGTACTGGCACCTACAGTCATTGATGCAGCTACCAAACCGGCAGATACAAGATAGTTTTTGAGTTTCATTTAATTCTCCTCTTTTCGGTGATTATGTGAGTGTTTATCGTTGCAGACTGATCTGAAAACTCAGTCATATATATGTTTGTGGGATATTAGCTAACATCGGAAGTCTTGTCGAGGGTTAAATGGACACGTCCAGCAAACGGCTGACTCGAAAATCGATGACAAATTTCGAATCGATACAACTACTGCAACCCTGAATAGCTCCACGCACGCCAGAGCATACCGAGCCCGGAAACAACCAGTATGATCAATACGAGATTTTTAAAAAGAGCCTCATTGATATGCTTTCGAATTTTCTGCCCAGCTAATAAACCGACCGATAATGGTAAAACCGCTAACGCTGAGCTTATGGCATAGGGCGTATTCAAAACACCCAGTACGAACATGACCAGAACCCAGGGAATGACCGCGACGATGTAGAAATAACAAATGGTGCCGACGAACTGGTGCTTATTCAAATTCGTAAGCGAAACCAGATAGAGAATCAGCATTGGGCCAAACATCGATGACAGCCCACCAATGACACCTGCAGTTCCGCAAAAAATAATACCCATGGGTTTTTCCCACGATGGCAGAATGAGGATCTTTTTTGGTGAACCTTGCAATAGGGTAAAGCAAATGACGGTAATTCCAACAACAGTCAGGAGCAATTGTTCGTCGATACCTTTTAAAACCCTGACACCGACCCAGGTTCCGATCAGTAAAGCCACCAACGCAGGCCAGAAGCGATTTCGGGTTAACTTCAGGTCGCCTGCATCTTTTACCAACCATACATTAGCGACCACCACGGGAATTGCCATCAAAACAATGGCCATCTGCGGCGGTAATACCATCGCCATCATTGGAACAGTGAGCAGAGGTGTTCCCACTCCTAACGCACCTTTTATAAACCCGCCGCAGATCATGGCGAGTGCACACCAGGCAATAATAAGCGGGCTGTAATCTGTGATCAGCATTGATGATTTGTTGAGTTGAAGGACAATTATCTATAGACTCCAAAGTTTACCCGCTCATATATATGTGTGCAATGTCGACCCTGAACAACAATAGCAGTTCTTCCAACAATCCAGATTACGAACGGGAGCACGCTATCACGATGGATCTGCTCGAGCGCGGCCGGGCTGCAATGCAACAGATCGGGTCAGCTGATCAATCGCGGATAGATGAAATCGTAACCGCAATCGCCTGGTCACTGTATAAACCGGAGAATGCGTTCCGACTCGCGGAGGTGGCGGTAGCCGATACCGGGATTGGCAATGTCAAACACAAGGTCATTAAAAATCAACGCAAGACATTTGGCGCGCTGCGCGATCTAATGCGGGTTAGAACGGTGGGCATTATTGAAGACGCACCGCAAAAAGGCTTAGTGCGTTATGCCAAGCCGGTCGGTGTGGTTGCCGCGATTACCCCTTCGACAAATCCGGCAGCGACCCCGGTTAATAAATCGATGATGGCATTAAAAGGTGCCAACGCCATTGTTATTGCCCCTTCTCCAGCAGGATGGAGCAGCACAAATGAAACCGTGCAGCTAATGCGTTTAACGCTCGAGAGAATCGGTGCACCTGCAGACCTTGTGCAGATTTTGCCTTCGCCGGTTTCTCGTGGTTTGACTGCATTGCTAATGCAAAATGCGGATTTGATTGTTGCAACAGGTTCGCAAAATAATGTGCGTGGTGCGTATAGTAGCGGTACCCCAGCCATCGGTGTAGGCGCGGGGAATGTCCCCGTGATTATTGACAGCTCAGCAAATTTGCAAGACGCTGCCGAAAAAATATGCGCTTCAAAGACGTTTGATAATGCGACATCGTGTTCCTCTGAAAACTCCCTGGTTATCGTTGACGATATCTACGAGCAAGCCATAGCCGCTTTGGAATCCGCCGGTGCTTATCGGACTTCGGCGGAGGAGAAGGCGCGAGTGGAGAGTATTCTCTGGCTTGATGGAAAGTTAAATCGGCAAGTCATCGCCAAGGATGCCGATATATTTGCAGAAAAGGCTGGCCTGGCGGCGGAGGCGAAATCAGCAAAGTATTTTCTTGCCGAGGAAACCGAATTCAATCCTGATTCCAGATTTGCCGATGAGAAATTGTCGCTGGTTGTGACAGTGTATCGTGCCCGGGACTTTGATCATTCAGTGAAGCTGGTAGACGATATTCTAAATGTTCAGGGTAAGGGACATTCCTGTGGAATCCATACCACAAATGATGAGCACGCCACCCGGTTAGCCGAACAGATGGATGTGGTGCGCGTGTTGGTGAATCAGGCGCATACTTTTGGAAATGGCGGAAGCTTCAGCAACGCGTTGAATTTTACCTTGTCCATGGGCTGCGGAACCTGGGGCGGTAACAGTATTTCTGAAAATCTGGGGTATCAGCATTTTATTAATATCACCCATTTGGTTCGATCGGGAGAGGAAGACAAACCGAGCGAAGCAGAATTATTTGGCGCCCATTTCGAAAAATACGGTACAGATTAGTTTGTTCAACATCAGGATTGCTTCACCTTTTACCGCTTCTGAGTTCATCTGCCTGGCATGAAAACAGTCGATTTCTTTATCAATGAACACGCCGCAAATCGCGGCGATCAAACGTTTTTGATTGCACCTGACAGCCACCATGAAGTCAGTTTTAGTATGCTGAAATCAACTGTGGAGAACATTGCTGGAGCGCTCGATTCTCTTGCTCTGACGCAAGCAGCAAAAGTCGCATTTCTGTTGAGCAACGGTGCCTGGACTGCGCATCTGTTTTTGGGGGTGATGGCGAGCAACCGGGTAATCGTACCGCTTAACGCGGTTTCAGGAATGACTCAGCTTGAGCATGTTTTGAATCATTCTGATGCTGAAGTGGTACTGGTTTCTGAAGAATATCGCGAAAAGCTGGATCAATTACTGAACACGGTAGATCGCGAGATACGCGTAATCCGGGTTGATGAACAATCGGGTCCTGAATGGTCGTCTGTTGCGAATGGCAGTGCGAACCACAGCCATGATCCGGTGCCTGCTCCAAGCGAAGATGATCCGGCATTGCTGCTTTACACTTCAGGTTCGACCGGATTGCCCAAAGGTGCGGTTTTGTCGCACCGTGCGGTAATCAGCGGTGGGGAAAACGTAACCCTTGCCCACGGTTTAACCGAAAATGACCGCGCGTTATGTGTGCTGCCGATTTACCACATCAACGGTGCGATGGTAACGCTGTCGGCACCATTGGTGAGTGGCGGCAGCGTGGTGATGCCGTCCCGGTTCAGTGCGCGCAGCTACTGGCAGTGGGTAGCGGACTATCAATGTACATGGTCAAGTATTGTTCCCACCATTATTAAATACCTGCTGGATCGGGCCGATCAGGAGCCATTTAATTATGGCACTGATCAGCGGCTTTCAAAATTTCGTTTTGGTCGATCCGCTTCAGCGCCATTACCTAAAGTTGTGCTTCAGCAATGGGAGGAGACTTTCAGGGTGCCGATGATTGAAACGTTGGGGTTGACTGAAACCGCTGGAACCGTGGCGTCAAATCCCATGCCCCCGGCACCCCACAAACCCGGGTCCGTCGGACTGCCGTTTGGAAACGAGATCAGGGTATTTGATGAGAACGATAAAGAGTGTCCGGCGAACGTCTCCGGTGAACTGGCTATTCGCGGTGACAATGTTTTAAGTCATTATTATAAAAATCCCGATGCGACCCAGTCAGCGTTCGTTGGCGAATGGTTCAGAACGGGTGATTTGGGTCAGAAAGATGACGACGGTTACTGGTTTATCACCGGTCGTTTGAAAGAATTGATTATTCGCGGCGGTGAAAACATTGCACCGAGAGAGATTGACGACATCCTGTACAAACATGAATCCATACTGGAAGCGGCGGCCGTTGGTGTTGAAGATGAAAACTACGGTCAGGAAGTTGTCGCCTGTGTCGCCGTAAGGGAAGGTTATGAGTGTTCCGAAGCCGAGCTAAAAACATTTTGCCAGGAATCCATCGGAGATTACAAGTCGCCTAAAAAGATTTATTTCATGGAAGAATTGCCGAAAGGGCCTTCGGGTAAAATTTTGAGACTAAAGTTGCCGTATTTAATCGCCAAACTTTGATTTTCAGGGAGAACTGGTCACAGTTGATCGCCGGGTTCGTTGCCGTCATAGGCAATGGAGCCGCGGCTTCGGTGCCAAAGGTGAAATAGAGGGCGCTTTTTTCATGCCCATTTTTTCAGGCGCATCATGATCCACAAATTTGCTGCGATAGTGGCCTGCTTCGTGGTTGTTCAAATACTGCACATGGCCTCTTTTGGGCAATGGGTCGACCGATTAGTTGATCTAACAGCCAATACACTTCGGCCATAATATCCATATTAAAGCCATCCATGGCTACAGTCAAAAAAAGGCGTGCTCACAAATAAAACTCACACAACGTTGATTTCCAGTGACCCAAGTCGTTCTATACAGGCCTGCAAATGATCTCCAACTTGAACTGGTCCGACGCCGGCTGGCGTGCCGGTCATAATGATATCGCCCGGCTTTAACACGAATAATCCTGAAAGGCAGGAAATGACTTCGGGTACTTTCCAGATCAGCTGATTCAGGTCGCCAGATTGCCTGATTTCACCGTTGATCTCCAGTGTAATCTGTCCCTGCGCCATCTCGCCGCATTGCTGCATGGGCACGATCTCGCCGCACGGTGCGGAAAACTCGAAGGCTTTGCCGACTTCCCAGGGGCGCCCCATCTTTTTCGCCTGGCCCTGTAAATCCCTTCGGGTCATATCCAGACCAACCGCGAAACCATAGACGTGATCCATCGCATCGGATTTGGAAATATTGCTGCCGCCCTTGTTCAGCGCGACAATCAGTTCTACTTCATGATGCACATCGCTGGATAGAGACGGATAAGGAAATTGCGGATTTTCAACCAACAGATTGTCAGGGTTCTTTTGAAAAAAGAATGGCGGCTCCTTGTTCGGATCATGCCCCATTTCGATTGCATGCTCAGCGTAATTTCTGCCAACGCAATAAACTCGATGAACGGGAAATCGTAAATCGATATCGCGTATTGCCAGACTGGCAGGTTCTTCAGTTTCAAAAAGATATTGGGTCACTGTAACTATTTCAGGATATCATTGAATAGAGCACAACGCTTACTAACAATGCTCACATTGTAGAATATTTCTTAATGGTAATCAGCGCTATATACTCTTCCAGCTAATGAATATTGACTATGCAGTGTTTGCAAGTGATGACGGTAAATTGCCTTCGAAGAAATGATGTCTGAAATCTATTTCGATCTCCCTGGTTTCCTCGCAGTCTACGCCATTCTTGCTCAGGGAACGGCATTCGCCAATATGACGATGTGCGGCCGATTCGAACAGGGCGATGTCACCAGCTGTTGACAGGATATGTGGTTGACGCTCTGATAAATGCGTTAATCCGGTATTTGTTCGTCTGTACTCATACGATGAGTTTCCCTTGTGCGTCGTAAAATAGGGTCTGATCATCCTCGCCTTCATGATTGATGATAACGCTTCGAGTCTGGGGCATACGCGAGCGAATGTACGCTGCCATGAGCAAAACGGAGGATTCATTTTCGCTATGCAGTCCGGTCAGTAACCGGTTGGCAGCAATCTGGCAACGTTGAAGAATATTGGGGTTTTCCACAAATTTCCGTGAGAGTTTCCAGCCGTTGTCCATGTCGGCATCCATTTTTTCCAACACAGGGATTGCCCCGTGCAAAAGATCGCCAGGCAAGTCAATACGGTGTTCCTGTTGGGCTACGATTATGCTTAGGGATTGGGTTTTCTGAGTTGTTTCCATGACACGGTGGAGGCTAACACGATAATGAGTAATGCTATACTTTGAAAATCCAAGCTGGATTTTAGCCCCAATAATTTTCTCACTGTCTGAGTATCATTCACTATGCCACAAGCCCTGGTCGAGTCCGATCCGTCTCCGATGAAGCTGGAAATACTGGATGTCGAAGACTGGCCGATGATCATCAATGAGATTGGTGAATTTGAAGTAACAACGATAGCTACCGAAACGAGCTATATTGTTGAGGGTGAAGCAAAAATTGTTGATGGCGAGGGCTCAATAGTGTCAGTGGCGAGCGGAGATTTGCTTGCTTTATTGCCCGAAGGTCAATATCGTTGGACTATTACCAAAGAAATACATCGACACTGCAATGATCCCGCTGATGGATAGTTGAACCAGTAAGTGATTTTGCTACACTCCCGATGACCAGCTTTAAGCCGATATTTCAACATGCCAAATCCATACTACGAAGCCATCACCAGGCTTGAAAACAATCACGTCGCAAAAGACTATATTCTTGGCTGGGCCAGTGGCTATCTCGGCAATCCAAAAATTGAGGAGCAGCGTATTACCGAAGGATATGAGGCGGGATATGAAGACGGGCAGTCAAAACATACGGATAACGCACAAAACTGGCCGGCGGCGTAGTTAATGTGTTCGAGGTTGAACGCATTTTATCGGATTGCTTTGAATCAAAAACCAGAGTTACGTTTTAATTGGTCAAAAGATTTTTTGAAAATTTCGAAAGCCTCCGGGCCGTCGATATCCATCACCTGATCGATTACCCAGCGATTGGTTTGATCTTCACCCATGATCTGCAAAATCTGTGAACCCAATAAGCGCAGCATTTCATAACCCGGAAACGCATTTTCAAAACGAAACCGGGACAGCGACTCCATCGTCTGATTTAGTGTTTCTATAAAATGATCGTTGCCGGGTTCTGCAAAGCTATCGACTTCCAGAATTTCGGCGGAATTCTGCATATAGTGGCGATAGCAGTCGTTAGCCAGAGCGCTAACAAATATCTGGCGGCCGTTCTCATCGATATGGATGTGCATCAATCGGTCAGCGCAATGCACAAGGAAATTCAGATAAGCCTGAATGACACCAATTCTTTGTTCATCCGTTCGATAAACAAAATTCTGCTGGTGTAAATTTTTCGCGGCATTTAAAGCGATGCGCCAGCATATTGCCGAGAGTGCGTTGGCAAATTCCTCAATCGTTATTTGACGTTCCTTGTTTTTCCAGCCAGTCCGAATTCTTGCCTTTTGCATGCGTTATTTCTTAGGCCAGATACTGGATGTCGCTGATTTTTCTGGTGCGGGCTTAGTCGTCGTATTGGCTGTTGCCGGCAGATTATCGGTGGCTCTTTTGACGCGGATAGTCTCGCCATGGATTGCTATCCCGTTTAACCTTTTAATCGCGACCTTTGCATCCCCCGGCTTTGGCATTTCAACAAAGCCGAAGCCTTTGGATTTGCCGGTGTTATTATCCAGTACGATGGTGGTGTATTGAACTGTTCCGAATTTCTCGAATAGTTTTTCAAGATCATCTGCTGTTACAAATCTGCATAGGTTTCTGACGAGGATTTTCATAAGTGGATAACGGCTAGATTAGGTGCCGCAGAATGTTTGGTAGTGGCCAAAGGTTTCAGGAGCGGGTGTTTCGTATTCTTCAAAGCCGGTTCGTTTTTCCGTGGGCCTGGAAAGTATCTCGAGCAAAGTTTCAAACAGGGTAAAGTCTTCATGCTCAGTTGCAGCGCTCAATGCTTCCTCGACTTTATGGTTTCTGGGAATATAGATAGGGTTGGACGCATTCATCATGGCAATGGAAGCATTTATATGCTGCGTTTCCTGTTTTCGTCTTTCCTGCCAATTCAGTAGCCATGGATCAATCTCCGCTGGTTCTTCAAACAGTGACCGGGTCATCGTCGCATCCGATGATGCGGCGTCAGCCAGACTACGAAACAGCAAGGTGAAATCCACCCTTTGTTGTTGCATGGTTTTAAGTAAATCGTTGACCAGGTCCAGGTCACTTTCTTGTTCAATATTGAGCCCGAGCTTTTTTCGCATTTCATTCAGCCAGCAGGAATAGTACGTTTTGGCAAAAGTTTCAAGTACTGAAGTTGCTTTCTCTATACTCCGCTCCTGATTTTTGTCGATCAACTGGAGCAGCGTATCTGCCAATCGTGAAAGATTCCAAACTGCAATCGATGGCTGATTTTGATATTGGTATCGACCATGAGTATCGATAGAACTGAATACGGTGGATGGATCGTAGTTATCCATAAATGCGCACGGGCCATAATCGATGGTCTCCCCTGAGATTGTGCAATTATCCGTGTTCATAACGCCATGTATAAATCCTGCTGACATCCATTTGGCCACGAGCCGGGCTTGCGATTTGCACACGCAACCGAGAAACTGCAGGTAACGATCGGGTTCGGAAATTAGCGCCGGGTGATGACGTGCAATCGCGTAATCTGCGAGTTGTTCGAGTTTGTCGTATTCATTCTGGGCGGCGAAATACTGAAAAGTACCGACGCGGAGATGGCTTGCGGCAACCCGCGTCAATACTGCACCCGGTAACGCTTTTTCACGAAATACATTTTGACCGGTTGAAACCGCTGCCAGTGCCCGAGTGGTTGGAATGCCAAGCGCGTGCATTGCCTCGCTAACCAGGTACTCCCGAAGAACCGGCCCGATTGCTGCTTTTCCATCACCGCCGCGTGAAAAAGGGGTTTTTCCCGAACCTTTCAACTGTATATCTCTTCTATTTCCCAGGCGATCAATGACTTCGCCGAGCAGCAATGCCCGGCCATCCCCGAGCTGGGGCGTAAAGCTACCAAATTGATGCCCGGCGTACACCTGAGCCAGCGGTTTTGCCCCTTCAATCATTTCGCTGCCAGAAAACATTGCGGCTAGCTGGTGGCGATCCAACGTATCCAGACTCAGCCCAAGCTCGCCGCAAAGCGTCTGGTTAATCCGAATGATTTTTGGCTCGGGCCAGGCTTCACCCTTCCATGGCACATAAAACCCTTCTAACTCCTTTTCATAAGAGTTATCAAAATTCAGTCCAATGTTGTTAGCGGCGATAGCCATGAATGGACTCAGGTTTTAATCTGGGTAGCGGATTTCATTGCATCTTCTCCTTAATCTCCCAGAGATTTCCCTGCCAAAGCTCATCCGGGCCTGTTTCGCCGCTGTCGTTCAGCTCCAGTCTGACGACTTCATCGGCCCCCAGATCGGCCGAAAGCGCTGCGTTGCTCTCACTGAAATAACCGGCCCGAATGCGCAAATTATTTTGCTGCGACAACAGCGCAACAAGCGCTTTGCCGATTCGGCCGGTTGCGGATGTGATCAAAATGACAGGTTTGGGCATTCAATGCTCGCTAAAAGTTTAAGCAGGTGAGCGTTTTATTTTAAACCATTTAGCGATAGGCAAATGACGGGATCCGGTTAAAATTGAAGATACAATGCTGGCATGAAATTGAACACAGAGGAACGACACATTGTCAGTCAGGCTGAAACGTATTTTAAATGAGGATCAAAAGGCGATTGCACAGGATTTGTTCGCAAAATCATCCTTTATCGAGGCGTTGCTGGCAACTGACCCTGAAGCGGAATCGACTATCCAGGTAGATCACAGTTACTGTAATCTGGCGCGAATGTGGAGTCAAACCTGATTCCATCCGTTAATCGAGGGCGCTTTTAGGAATTGCATGTCGGTTTTACCTAAAGTGAAGTATGATTCTTTTGATACCCTGCGCGACCTCGCAATATTGCCCGAATTAGATCAATGAACAGAGAAACAGACCCAGGCACGACCTTGCCGCTGATGAGCGATGAGGCGATTGCGTCTATTCACGAGGCGGAATCATTAAACCAGTTTGGTGAAAAGCAGGTTATCAATATTGTTGGTGAAGTTCCGCTTACCATTAAGGTCGATGGCAAAGAACTGGTTACGCTAATGACGTTGGGAACGCACCCTGAAAAACTGGTCTTAGGGTATCTCAGAAATCAAACACTGTTTGATTCACCGAGCAGAATCCAATCCATCACCGTTGATTGGGATCGAGAGTTAGCTGAAGTTGTGACCGTCGACGGCAATGGTATTGGCGAAATCGATACGACCAAAAGAACAATAACAACAGGTTGTGGTCAGGGCACAATACTGAGTTGCACGCTGGATAAACTCTATGACTACAAGCTGTCAAAAACAGAAATAAAACAATCCGATATTTACGGCGTTTTAAAGTCGGTATCAGATTATAACCAGGCTTATCGTAAAGCCGGTTCAGTGCATGGCTGCGGACTTTGTCAGTCCGGTAAGGTATGGATGTTTGTTGAAGATGTGGGTCGGCATAACGCCATGGATACGATTTCGGGTGAGATGTGGCTGCAGAACTGGATCGGCGGTGACAAAATTTTGTATTCAACCGGCCGCTTAACTTCAGAGATCGTTATGAAAGCAGCGCTAATGGGCATTCCGGTTTTGGTCTCAAGAAATGGTGCGACGCATATGGGATTAGAGCTGGCAGAAGACCTCGGCGTAACGCTGATTGCCCGTGCAAAGAGTCGCCAGTTCGTTGCCCTAAACGCGCAAGATATGATCTTTGACGCAAAACCCGAAAAAACCCGATAATGGTGTCGGGTCATTGAAATGGCAGGTGGATGGGCAAAAGACGGGGCGGTGCAGGAGCAGATTGATGCGAGTGTTGCGGATGCAGTAAAACTCGCTCGTCAGCAGTTACCAAACGGAGATAGTCTTGAAAATTGTGAGCAGTGTGATGCCAAAATCCCGGAAGCGAGGCGAATTGCCATTTCCGGAGTTCGACATTGTGTGCCCTGCCAAACAGAATTGGAAAAGGAAAAAATAGAACTAAACAGTTTTAATCGACGCGGGAGTAAAGACAGTCAATTGCGTTAATGTCTATTGGAATATTTTTCTGATACCGCCAATAAGAGAGATCGTCTCGTTTCAAGTTCCAGCCCAAAGTTCCCCGCTCCCTTAGTGGTTTCCGATGAGTTAGGTCCAATGTTCTTCTGCCGGGAGAAGGGCAAATAATGCAGGAGCAATTATTTGCCAGTACATCCTGTACATAAAAAGAAACCAACGCGGGCTATACTCAGGTTGTTAGCGCATATGAAAAACCTGTAATGCCGCTAACCTTTGATAACGGCAGGGAATTCAGTTGGCATAGCCAGCTTGCCAAACAACTCGAGTATGAAACTCAATGACACTAAACCGTATCACTCATGGGAGCGTGGCTTGAATGCCAAATAATCATCTGACACAACGGCTTGCTCATACTTTTTACTCATACTTTTTGCTCAGGCAGTTTTTTCCAAAACAAATGCCCTTGCATAAAGTCACCGAAAAAGAGCGCTTCAAAGCCACTGATTTAATGAATAACCGACCTGGAAAATGCTTGGGATATACCCTTATGGCGATCTTTTCCCACGCACTGGGCATAGATCATAATATAAACCCGAGTGTTGCAATTATGGGTTGAATTAGCCCCATATGAAACTCGGAAGAACCTCAAAAATGAACGCCCTCAGATATTGCATTATTATACAATTCGTACAGTATCTTTGATTGTTTCTCAGATGGCAACGACAAACTACCCGAACAATATTTTTTTAAAATATCAAGTTTCATGGGTGAAGCATTGCTATCTTTTCGATAATATTCTAGTAATTTAAGCCTCTTATTATTTTTTAATCTTAGAATAAACATTTGTATTTCTATACTATTATCTAATTTTTTACTTTTTTTACTTTCCTTTTTAATATATTGCTCATCCTCTTTGTCAATTAATAAATTATTTAATATCATATCAACATCAATTTTTTTGATATTTTCCCAGCATTGTTCTTTTTTACACCATTGGGCGATATTAGCAAATCCCTCTGGCGGGGTGATAATTGCTTGATAGATTTCTTTCGTAATTTTCTTTAATACCAATTTTAATGAATTGGACAGTCCTTGATCTTGCCAAATACTTGCAAAATTCAAAAATTTATTTTTTCTACTGACACAATATGACAAATAAGAAATGCTGTATGCAACCGTTTGAGCTCTAAAACCACCGTCATACCAGCTAGCTTTAGATATCATTTTTTCAACATTCCTAAATAATATTACTCGACATACTGCATCTTTAAAATATTTTTCAGTAATAGAGAGCTTGTCTTTCTCTAATTGTTTCGTTACTGACTGCGCAAATTCAGAAAAACTATATTGTGCTCCTTTGGAAACAATATGAGGCTTTTGTAGCCATGCATTCTCGCTTTTTGATAAAAAAGTCTTATCCAGCAGTTGATTTTTTGGGGATTCTAACTGGAACTGCTTTTTTTTGGCTGGTGTTAAGTAGGCTTGTTGATTTAAATATTCGCCTCTCACGCGCTCATAAAACCAATGCGTTCTACGCTGAGATCCATCTGTCGCGGGCGCAAAAACTCTTTTAGAGTGTGTTTTAAATTCTTTGTGGAATGGACTGTTAGAAAAGAAATCAGACTTATTAATTTTATTTTGGGTGTTGGCATATTCAGACACTTTAGAGACAAAATCACTTTGTTTGTCTGGCTCTTTAACGATTGACAACTTCATCTGTACCGACACACTAGATACATCTTGTTTAAAATTCTTAACCGCCGCATAAATAGCCGATGTGGTTTGTCCGCCATTCACAATTTGTAAATTATGTATCTTTTTAATGCAATTATTTTCTACTTCAACACGACTGGCTGTTGCGGTAATGCCATTGTTATAAGCAAAAAACATCGTTGGATTATATTCTATTGTATTGCGCAAACCTTTATTAACATTACCTCTAAATTGTAAAAAAGTTCGCACATTTTGTTCAAATAATTTTTGTCCGAATTCGGCATATATTTCGACTAATTCATTGCCCGATATGCATGATAAATAAGATTGATATTCATCGGAATGGCTACTAACCGATAAATAAGGTAAATTTGTTTCTACCTCAAAAATTCCGCTATTGTTTTCTGACAAATAAATTTTGTGTAAATAATCTATATCAATTACTCTAAATTCAATCGTAGAACCGTTTAAAGTTTTGTCTGGAAATTCAAGCAAGTTTCGTGTTGCCTTGCCATCAGTAAAAACAATAAGTTTAATTTTATCTATTTGCTGGTCTTCGTGCCACTGATATATTTGGTACGCCATAGAATAAGCTTCTGACGTTTCTTCCATTTTCGTATAAATACCATTGATAGCTTTAGTATAAAAAGACTCAAGACGCTTAAACTTAGTATCAATTTGTTGTTTGGTTAATGTTTGAATCACATCTTCTTGAAAAAATTTATGCGCTAATAATGATAATATTTTCCTCTCTTGGTCATAATCAAAACCATGCACCTCTAAGCCTGTTTTAGAATAATCAGCATTTTCATAATTATTGGTTAAATCACCAGTGGATATTAACTCCTCACAAACATTTTCAAAAAACGCTTGTGGTTTCATTAAACCCCTACTATCAGAGTCTGATAATATTGATTGTAAAAAATCTTGGTGAAATTCTTCTAATTTAACCATTTTTATTCTAAAAAACCCCTTAAGTCGCTCTCATAATCACTACACTCTAGCAAATCAATAGAATATTTAACATCTAAAATGCCGTGTTGAATAGAAACTGGCTGTATTTTCGGAAAATCGCCAGAAGTTAAAAATACTCTATTTTTATCTACAATAAATTTATAAAAAGGCGTTTTGATGATCTCTGGAATATAACCATATTCTAAAAGACTACTTTCAAATTTACTTTTTATCTCATTTGATTCTGTTTTTAGGTGGTTTTTAATGCTTTGCACAATGTCCGTAATAGATTCACCATTTTCTGTTTGGGTTAGCCCATAAGTTAGTAAAAATAGTGGTACTTTATCGCTGACTAATTGTTTGATTGATGATATGTGGGCAGTTTGCCCTTTAGAGGTTTTATAAGACTTGACCTCAATAATCGAGTTATCTAATAAAAAATCTTGTTTGTCAAAATCAGCACCAACCCATGAGATAATTGCTTGTTCAATGCCATATTTTGGCAGAACAACATCTCTTAAACATAATAACTCGCTAAATAAACCCATTTGACGATGTAGGTTCATTGCTTTATTTCTATCTTGCTTTAAGAGTTGTTGCCACCGCTTTAATCGCTCCTCAACAGCACTAATCATCGCTCTATCGTCATCGTAGCCATCAGTAATTGAAATTAAATCATTACAAAGCGTGTGAAAAATTTGCCAGTCCTCCTTATCATGTAACACCAAAAATAACTCCCCGTAACTATAAGTAGAATTACGTTTTATTAATTCTATTCCTTTCAAATTTGCAGGCAATCTAACATCATCAAACAACTTCTTTGATTGTAATAAGAAACCATATCTACCCTCTAAGTCAGTTATCCAAAATAGATTATGTGGCGTATCGGACTTTACTCGTCTTTGGGTTGATTCTGGCATACCTTGCCATGGATTGATTTTAGAAGTCATCGGTTTGTTCCTCGTATTCTAAATCTGTCAATAAGTTTTGATAGTACACAGTATTGATTGTTAGACTTATGTTATTGGTGTTACTAATAATTCTACTAGGAAAGCTAGTGCCAAATGCTGCTAATCGTTCGTCTCTTTCGGTTTCTAAAATATGTAGTCTTAGTAATGGTTTTTCTATTTTTTCTCTTGCTTGTTTGCGATTACTTCCCAAGGATTTTCTTATTTCTTTATCCAATGCAATTGCTTCAGATGTTCCAGTTGAAACCTGTCGATTTTGTATTTCTAAACAATCTTGCTTTAATCTAATTGTCCTTTCTTCTCTTTTGAATTGAATTCCATCAACATTTTCATCATTTCCACTACCACTATAGATGGCGATATCCCAGTTTGTGTTTACATCCTGCGCGTATTTTTTAATGAAATTAATAGGCATTCTTGACGATATGCCAAAAACATCGTTCTGATAAACTTTAAACTCATCTAAAAACTCAATAATCAATGAGCTATTAACGCTACGCCATAAATAATTATTGCCAATTTTTTCTGATTTATAATCAGTTTGTAATTTATTGATTATATTTTCAATAACAGCTAAATTATTTTTCTTGATCTCTGTATCATTCGACAACCAGCTAGTTTCTTTTGAACGACCATCCAAACACATGCTGTGGACAAAATCTGCCCCATTTCTTTGCTTATTCCTCGCTGTTATTTGTAATAGGCTGTCGGGGTGTCGTCTCACTGCTAAACCAAAATCTTGAGGTGTCATGTTTCCATCACACATTTTTTTAAAATCATCAAATAAATCTTCGGTAGCCTCAATAATATGCCCAAAATTATCAATCATTGTTTCAGGCATATAAACTCTACACAAATCTTGATAACCTTCACGATACCCAAACCATCTACCCATTTGCATCAAAGTATCATAAAAAACAGTATTTCTAAGAAAATAACTAACGCTTAAGCCCTCTAATGTATAGCCTCTTGATAGACTTGTACCGCCAATCACAATAACATTAGTGTCAATATCTTTACGATATTCTAATGGTACGGTGGTTCGTTGGTGAACTTCTCTGCAAACGATAGTATCTACAATATCGCATACACTTAATAATACTTCTTGCCACGAAAATTCTAAATTTTCATGTCTAATATTCAAAGTTTTTTCTAAGTCTTGTATTAAATTGCTTTGTTGGTTGGCGTTTGGTAACTTTCCATAAGCCTTAATCTCTACTGTTATTTTCTCAAGGTATTGACGCACATGAAGAGCCAATTTTTCATGAATCGAGGTAAATCGTGTGGCATGAACCAACATACTATTATGCTCATTGCCTTGCCCGCGCAAATCTCGGGTGGCAATATTTAATAAAAACACTCGTATTGCTTCATGTAAACTCTTTGGGATAGTGGGCAATGCAAAATCTTTTTTATGCTTTACAGGTATATCATCTTGATAATCATCAACTTTCACTAAATATTTTCGCTCTTCGTCTAAAAATATATCTCTAGCACCAAAATAGTTTGTCGGCGGATTTAAAGCGTAAATAAAATTTCTTGGAAACAAATCATCCTCATATTGTGTATGTTCTGCTTCATGATCAATAAAAATATTAGCATAAGGCGTTGCGGTATAAGCGACATAAACGCTTTTAGTAAATATTGCCAATAGTTCTCTTATTTTTTTGTTTATAGTTGTTGGAGACTCCTCATCTTTTGTGTTGATAGACGCATAATCAGACTCATCATCAATCATTAGCATTGAATGCTCTGATACCTTTCTGGGATAGGTGTTATTGAGCCAAGCAGTCACATTTTGTAGCGTGTTAGTATTTTTCTTGATAACCAATATTATTGGCACAATAATATTATCAAAATTAGTGCCTTGTGAGTTTCTATCGGCATCTTGCCTATTAAAATCTTTTTGTTTGGTAGTTAAACTAATAGGTAACTTGTTATTTTGCGCATTACCCTTACCAACTCCAACTTGCGAACCACCATCTTTACCAATAAATGCCTCGTTTAATCGTTCTTGTGTTTGATTCCGTAAATTATTAATGCCACCAGCGATAATAACAATAAACTTATATCCCGCATCGGCTGCCTTACATACCAATCCTGCGTAATTACCCGTCTTTCCTGATTGCACATGACCGACTACCATGCCGCGCCTGTCAAATTCACTAATATCGGGGTTTTCAATATTATTCATAATAATATCGGTATCATCATCAATGGTTTTAACAACTTCTGGCGGTAGAGATTCCTTCAAATATTCTTTATATCTATCCCAATAATAACCATCACTTTCTTGTTGTGCTTTGCCCGTCCACCAAGTTGTGTCTCTTGGTTGTTGCTCAGTCCCTTTAATTAAAATACCGTGTTCCATCTTGACATTAAATTGAGTTTCTAACTCCTCTTGCATTCTTTGCCAGTCATCATCTGTTAGGCTGACACTGCTAATACCAAAAACGTCAACATGTATGTTTTCCACATTCAGTATTTTTTTGGCACTATTTATTTCGGCTTTAATATCTATATCATTTTTATTTTTTAATTTTCCAAAAACATAATCTTTAACATTTTGATAGCCATTCATTTCAATAACTCCTGATTGTTTTTAAACAACTCTGTTTTTAACAAGCTTGCAATATATTCATCATCCAATCCTTGTGCTTTTAATTGCCGAGCTAAACTCTCAATATCTGTCTGAGATAAAGCACTTTGTTGCTTAATTTCGTGGGGGTTTTGTTGTAAGTGTGCTTGTATCGTATCTAAAGGCAAATACGCCTCCAAGCCTTTTAAGTAAATATCAATCAAATCAAAATCTGTAAAGTTTTTGATTTTTTGATAAAGCGGGTGTTCTTTATTTAGTCCAAAACGAAAATTAGTATCCACGGGGATGGTTTGCCAAAATTTAGTAATCGTTTTGTCTTTTATTGCTTTCCCTCTACCAGTATAAGGTCTCGACCCTAATTCGGTAGAGCTTTCAACAATAATTTTTAATCTTTTTTTAATATCCGCTCTTGGTTTTGCATGTGCTTTTTTAATATCTATACCCCAATGCTTATCTTGATTATTAGGGATGTCAATTTTTATCCGTACTAATTTATGAGCGTCGCTTGCTTTGTGCATGCCCCACCATGTGCCATGAACAAGTAATCTATTGGCACGGTATAAATAAAAACCTTGTGATTTTATATAACCATCATCTGTTGAATATTCTTCCCACTCCTGCTGAGAAACATTAGAGTGATGAGGTAAAATATAAGGTGAAACTTCTATTTTTGAAGTTCCTATTCTGATGATTTCGAGTGGTTTTTCTTGTGTCGCACTATGACGAGTGTTAAAAGGATCAAACGGTTTTAATGCATTGTTATTAAATAATATTTTTAGAGGATTAAAGCTATCCTCTAAAAAACGATGAAAAACCAATGATAAGTGCTCTCTCGTTTTATTAAGGTTATCAGAGAAGGTTGTTTTTTTATAACGATCAATGTCCTGCCAAATGACGAGTGTTCCATGTTCTAACTTATCAAGCCCATCAATCAGTGGAATATCAATAAAATCGTCCATATCGGGCGTTATTAAAAGCCAGTCGTCCTGCTTAGCAATATAATCTAAATTCCATTGTTTAATTGAAGTTACACCACTCTTTTTAGATAAAACGGTTAATTTTTTACATTGAGAAAATGAAGCAGTTTTTAATCCTAAACCAAATTTACCTAAATCGTTTTTATCCCGCACATCATCTGGATTTTTACTTGATAGTCGCATAGCCTCAACAAGCTCCGTATCGGTCATGCCATCACCATCATCTAATATACAAAAAATTATATCAGGCTGTGCAACTGCATGGATTTGTATGTGCTTTGCATTAGCAGAAATGCTATTGTCTAAAATATCAGCAACAGCGACATCTAAGGTATAACCAATATCCCTTAAAGACTTGACAAAGTTACCGACATTAGGTGGAATATTTTGCGTGTTCATTCAAAACTCGGACTATTTCTTTTGCTATTTTTTTCACCATCGGCACTACAACAGAATTGCCAGCCTGTTTATACAGTTGTCCTTTAGCCGCATCTGGTAATTTAAAATTCTTTGGAAAACCCTGTAAATTAAAGCATTCTTTTGGAGTTAATTTTCGCGGTATTTTTCCGTCTAGTATGATGGGAATATTGTGCCCGCCACCACCCATATTTGCTGTTAGGGTCGGGCAAACATTAGATTTATTTTTACGCACATAATAGCGACGGTATTGATAAACGGTATCATTACTTTTGACTTTATTTTGAATATTTTTATGGATATGATTATTGCTATTGTTATAAAAATAATTTTCCCCTACATCGCTCTCTAAGAAATCTTCAATTTTTTTAGGAGGCTTGTTGGTTTCTTGAGGGATATTGAAAGACTGTGATAATGGACAATTATTCGCCTCGTTTTTATTTAACTTGACTGGACTGTTGTAAAAATAATCCGACTCCTTTTCAAAACCAACAATATAAATTCGCTCTCTACCTTGCGGAATATCTGTGTATTTGGTGGCATTCAAAACAAAAGGTATAAATGAATAGCCCGCTGAAAGCATTTCATCTTTAATTATATTGAAACTTTTACCGTTATTATGGGTGGATAAAGTGCGAACATTTTCCAATAAATAAGCTTTGGGCTTTAATTGTGTCAATAATTTGGGCACTTCAAAAAATAACTTACCTCTATCATCATCAAACCCTTTTCCATGTCCTGCTTGAGAAAATGGCTGACAAGGAAACCCCGCGGTTAATATATCAATATTCGATAGGTTTTTTTTAGATAAGTTTTTAATATCGCATTCTAATAGATCGGTTTTTTTATTATTCAACTTATAAGTATTACAGGCGTTTTTATCAATCTCGTTTGCCCATAAAATTTCACAACCGGCTTGTTTAAATGCAAGACATATCCCGCCAACCCCTGCAAAAAGGCTTCCTACTAGATACCTATTGTTTTGTTTTTTACCGGCTTTCATTAATCGGTTCTATTAAGTGCTTGTAAAGTCTTGAATTCACATAATAAGTGCAACACTCCAGTCAGTCAAGGGCATACTCGTACTGTTTTAATTGCATAGGCGATGGTTTCGGCACAAATGAAGCCGCGTTCAAAATCCCCATGAATGACCGCAGCGGCTTGCGCTGCGGTTGCGCCGATTTTCACCGTCCAAGCGCGTGCTTCTTTGGGTCCCGGCGGTAAAATAAGTATGCTATCCGAGTAGCGCGTAACTGCCCCTAGACGCGCTTGAGTTCGGCTTCTTCAAGCCCTATTTCGGCGGTAATATACTCATCTTTCGTAACTGCCCAGGTTGTTTTTAAGCGTATTTCAGTTTTGCAATAATCTGATCGGCAGGCATCATCAGTGTTTCGATGATGTTCCATCCTTGTTTTCTCGCCGTTGTGATGATGCTGCGCAGGGTGGCAAAATCCTCTGCCCCTTGTTCAGACCTGAACCCGCCCGATATTTTCTGACGTAGTTTCATCATCCGCAGGTCGCGTTCAGCTTCGTTGTTTGTGAATGGCACGTCGGGATCTGTCAGAAAGCGCAGGGTGCCTTCCTTGTGATCGCGCAATCGTAAAGCCAGATTATGTCCTGTCCGTCGCTTCTTGCGCCCCCGTCTTCCGGGTTTTGGCGGCACGAGTGGAGGCAATTCCTCATGGAAACCCAATGCTGCGGTGATGATCCTGTCGTATCGCCGATTGATAAGCGCAACAAGCGGTGTTGAAACCGCCACGCCCTTATCCCGCGCGGCCTGTGTGACATGGTGCGCACGCCGCAGTAGCCTTTGCATCTGACCAGCCCAATCTTCCTGTTCGATTTCGACCAACGCTTGCAGTTCCCGTAAATGGTGTGCATTGCACAACGCATGGGTAACACCATCCAGCGTGAAGTAGGGCTACCAATGATCATGCACGATACAGCCCGTGAGATTGGATAACAGATTACCGCGTTTGCTGCTGACCCGGTAGAAAGCCAGAAGCGGTGTACAGGCAACGTGAAGCCATTGCAGGCACCCCGTAATCCGGAAACCCGTCTCGTCAAGATGTTTGACGTGGACCTGTTGGGCGATCACATCCTGCAGGTGAGAAGCAACCCCCTTGAGCCGCTCTGATGCTTTGCGGTTCATGGCGGCCACAGTGGCAGGAACCAAAGGGGCATTGAACAAATCGGCCATTATTTGCGCCAGTCTGTCTTCCGGCAGGAAATGGGCGCATTGGAGATATGTTGCCACTCCGGCGATGCGTGGCCCGTACTGCACGGGTGCCTTTACTTCCAGAGGAAACGCCGCCCTGGTTGTTTCCCCACAGTGGCCGCAAAGGCAGATATGCGCCCGGTGTTCGGTTGTCACCAAGGGCTGTGGCTCGGGCAGGTCAAACACCTGTCGTGCGGCGTAATCCCCGGCCATTGATGGCGACAGCGGTGTGCCACATTGCCCGCAGACAGAAGGAAAGTGATCTTCAACATGATCGGGATCTGCCGTTTGGCACAGGGTGCTTCCCTTGTGGCCTTTCTGCCCGCCTGACTTTTTACCGGATTTTCTCCGCAGACTTTTGGTTCTGGGTTCAGCCTTGGGCTTCTTTAGGCCGTCGCTTGAAGGCGGCTTGCTACTGTTGCTGCTGTTCAAGCTGAGGCGACGCTCAAGGTCTTCAATGCGAGCCACAAGCAGGGCTATCGTTTGTGCATTCTTCTGCTTCAGCTCTTCATAAGCCTCAACGGAAACATAACCTTTGGGGGCGTCTGGAAAAATCATAATCTTAATGAATCACATCGGGATTCCTCAGGCAAGAGAATTATTCCTTAGGGTACCTGGGCAGTTACCATCTTTCTTAGTATTGTTTTGCTCGCAGCAATCACAATTCTGGGTTATTCGGGTTTCGTTCGAGAAGGAACTTCCGTTGCCATTGTTGGCGATTGTCGATGGTGTGTTTTCACCATCGGCAGAAAGATAAAACGATTATCGGGTTGAGCCTTTTTCTTCGTGGGCGAGTTCGACCAGGCGGTTTGCCATTTCATTGTATTTGGCCTGATAACCTTCCAGATCGGTACCTTCATCGGGATGGTAGTAGGCTTCCGGTTCAATACCTTCAGATTGTTCTTTGGCAATGAATTTTTTTTGCATCGCCAGCATTTCCTGAATGAGTTTTTGTTTTTCGCTCATGATAAATGTGAGTTATGGTTAATTTGTGAATTTTATAGGGTTTCCTGGTTTGATCCCACCGCCGCCAGACTTTTATGTGGCAGAAAAATGCCGCAACCGAGTAATTGGTGTTCGCCAATTCCGGTTGCTTGCAGTAAAACAGATTCATCGATAGTGAGATCGGATATGAGGATGCTTCTCGCTGCCAACATTCCCGCTTCGGTTTGAATGGTATGAGAGAGACCGCAAAGCATTTTTGTAACCTGAATACCTTGCTGTGCAAGGCTGCCTGCAACTTCGGAAATAAACGCATCTTCATCGTCAATGTGACCGCTGCAAACCGAGCGTGCGAATACGGTGGTTGATGGCGACAGCATTTTGTTTTGGGCGGCGCCAATGTTAATTTGAAACTGGCCCAGATCGAGTGTCATCCCTTGTAACTGCTTTGCGTTCTCAATACAGTTTTTTGGAACTCTAACGTAAAGACGAGTGCGCCGGGAAAGTTGAAGCAAATCGCGAGAGTCAACTTCGGGTCGACTCCAGCCGTTGCCGCTTGCTGCACCGTGAATCGTGTGGATTGCTGCACCGGGTTCATGCTCCATCCAGGGCAGTGCATCGACAACTGCTTTCTTTAATAACCCTGCGTGGTCAAGCGGGAGTTCGGCGCATTCAAAGCGGAATGACAGGTCTTGGATATCATCCGCAACGATATCATTGTCATTGTCGGGTTTTTCCTGCCAAAGCATAATCTAACCTGCTTGCGGAATGAGTTTCTGTAGCTCGGTTCGATCAAACCACCACTGATCCTGTACCAACACCTCAATCACGTTGCGCATACGAACAAGGAATTTCGCCGGCTCATCCAATTCGAGCTTTTCAAACCAGGCATTGAATTCGGCCTGATTGGTTACCTTTCCGTGTCGACGAGCGACATCGTTAAGCATTTGGCCCACTGCCAGACTGGTGTCATCATTTCGCTGCTGACTGCCTCTTAAATCGGCGACATACGCACCAACCGCTGCCGCCACCGCCGCACCATCGGAGTCTTCCGGCGTTTCATTGATAACATGTTGCAGCATGGACAGGGTCAGACCGGGATCAACTGGAAAGGTAATACTTAACCACAGACCCTGGCCAAGCGCGATTAACGCATCATCATGACCGGATTGAAACAGCGTATCGCAAACCGATACCGCCTGCTGCCAATTCTGCTCGGATAAATAGTATTGCAGAGCGGGGAAAGCAACCTGCCAGGCGTTATCCGATTGATTCAGATCAATCAGTACGTCAGCCAAATCTTTTTGTAATGAACTTCTTGCTGCTAAATCCGGTTTACCCAGAGATTCGATTCTTGATGCGATTGCCTTGGATTTGCGCTGCAGCGATTCCGTGGAAACGGCTGCATCCGCCTGACTGTCTGCACCAAGATCGAATACGGGTTGATTGAGATAACGCATGGTTAAACGTGGTACAAAATTCGGTCCTGAAATCGGACGCGCAATAATAATCGCTTCGGCAATGAAGCGTTGGCGTCAGAAAATGCTGAGCGATTGTGCAATACGTTATTACAAATCAATCCCTGCCCGGGCTCAAGTGTCAGATTAACAACCATCGGATTGCGGTCCGACAAAATAGAATTCATCGCCGACAATGCCGCCGGCATATCCGAGTGCTGATTCCAGATGATATTTCGTTCGCGTTGTGTGTAGCGCGCATACAACCGGTTTGTCAGCGAATCAATACTAAACACCGCTCCGCTAAATTCCGGGCGTTGTTTTGGCAAATCAATTTCATCATCAGCCGGAATTGTGAAGCTGTTTGGACGGCAAAACGCATCGCTTAGATCCGGGTTCTGCTCTCGCAATTGGATATACGCCATTTCGTGATCCAGAATCGAGTTACTGCCGCCGGATGTGGCGGCAGCCTGACAGTGCAGTACAAATGACCGGACCTGGTTATGAATATCATTGTAGTAACCATCAGTATGCCATCGAAGTGCTTTGCAAGAATACGGAATATACCGAGATCCGATACCGTTGGCTGTAGAGCAAATCTGGCTAACATTTTTCTCGGAAGCGGCTGGGTTAGTGATCGAGCGACTGAGACCTAACTGGCGGCACAATGCCCGCAACTGACGGCTGATCGTTGCCGTATCCGCCGTATTATCTGCAGATTTCGAATTCAGCCGATAAACAAACCAGTTGCGGGTATCTATAATCTGCTGTATTTTCTTCAGTTCTGCCCTGGAAACTTCCAGCGGATTGGCAATTTCAACTTCCATCACGCTGATGCTGGATTCTGCAGACCGCAGCTTTGTATCTCGCCAATACCGATACTCACTTTCAGATCGATCGAAGAAATGGACTGCCTTCTTTTGAGCGGCAAATGTCATGGTGGGTCTGGAAGTTTGGTGTCGATTGGGCATTTTTACAAAAGCCTCCGCACTATGGCGATTTTCCAGCCAGAGCGTCTATACCCCCAAGAGGATATACGCGGTTTTTCGCTACCCTGTTTGGGCGTTAGAGTAACGCGACCGAGATCGTTAAAATTACCCTGCCTGCGAGTCAGACTGATCGCTTCTACTGATACTGGACACGAAAGCGAACAAAAAGATAAAAATCATGAGTAAACACTATGAGTACTGATAAATCCGATTCAACTCACGTCACACCGATGCTCGATGAGCTTGAAAACGGCCCGTGGCCGAGTTTTATTTCAGGCATTAAACGGCTGCGCGACGATCATCCTGACGATAGAATTAACGGTATAGCCAATGATCTGCTTGGTCAGCTTGAGCATTCCTACGAAACTCGTAAAGGCTACTGGAAAGGCGGTACAGTGAGTGTATTTGGTTATGGCGGCGGTATCATTCCTCGTTTCTCAGAAGTCGGAAAACAGTTTCCCGATTCAAAAGAATTTCATACGCTGAGGGTTCAACCCCCTGCCGGGAACTACTATACGACGGACATGCTGCGCCAATTGGCTGAGAGTTGGGAGAAATGGGGTTCTGGATTGGTGACGTTTCACGGCCAAACCGGCAACATTATGTTTATCGGTACTTCCACGAAAAACACCCAGCACTTCTTTGACGAAATTAATGACTATGGTTTCGATCTGGGGGGCGCTGGCCCTTGTGTACGCACTGCGATGTCCTGCGTCGGTTCGGCACGATGTGAGCAATCCTGCACCAACGAGCATCGCCTGCATCGCGAACTGGTGAATAACTTTACCGATGATGTTCACCGACCGGCTTTGCCCTACAAATTCAAGTTCAAGGTTTCGGGCTGCCCGAATGACTGCATGAACTCAATTGAGCGCGCGGACTTCGCGGTAATTGGGACCTGGCGTGATGAAATTAAAGTTGATGAACAGGAGGTCGGTAATTTTATTGAAGCCAAAGGACGCCAGTACATTATTGATAATGTCGTTACGCGTTGCCCGACAAATTGCATGACCCTTACCGACGACGACAAACTGGAGATTGAAGACCGTAACTGTGTGAAATGCATGCATTGTCTGAATGTCATGAACAAGTCATTGTCACCGGGTGACGACAAGGGAGTTTCGATTCTGATTGGTGGAAAGCGGACTCTGAAAATTGGTGACCTGATGGGAACGATCGTCGTACCGTTCATGAAGCTAGACAACGATGAAGATTACGGGCGTATTGTGGAAATGGCGGAAGAGATCATCGATTTCTGGGCCGAGAACGGACTGGAACATGAACGGTGCGGTGAAATGATCGAACGAATCGGATTGGTGAATTTTCTCGAAGGCGTCGGTATCGAAGTTGATCCGAATATGATTTCCCACCCTCGGGAGAGTTCCTATGTGCGGATGGACGGCTGGGATCAGGAAGCAGAGAAGTGGTATGAACGACAGCGCGAAGCCGGCCAGTCGGTCAAAGTTTCCTTTAACTAATTAAGACGGAGATAAGATTATGTCATTAGCCGATATGAGACGTCCCATCGAATCAGGCTGTCCTGACGGTATGCAGTACATGCATCCAACAATGGTTAAGAACTTTGGCCAGTGGAAGTATCACCAACATCCGCGTCCAGGTGTGTTGGTACATTATGCTGAAAGCGGCGATGCGATCTGGACGGTTAAAGCCGGTACGCAGCGTATCCTTGATGTCTATACCTTGCGAAAGCTTTGCGACATCGGTGATGAATTTGCCGATGGGCACGTGCGTTTTACCATTCGCAGCAACATCGAATATATGGTTTCGGACGAGGCCAAGGTGGAACCGCTCATCGAAGCACTGGAAAAAGAAGGTTTCGTCGTGGGCGGTACCGCTAACTCAGTGGCATTTATTTCCCATACTCAGGGCTGGTTACACTGCGATATTCCAGGGACCGATGCGTCCGGCGTGGTTAAGGCAATGATGGATGAATTGATTGATGAGTTCAAAAATTGCCGTATGCCGAATCGGGTACATATCACAACCTCCTGTTGTCAGATCAACTGCGGTGGGCAAGGTGACATCGCGATAAATGTCCAGCATACCAAGCCGCCAAAAATCAATCATGATCTGGTTGCCAATGTTTGTGAAAGACCGTCCGTTGTTGCGCGTTGTCCAGTGGCAGCGATTCGCCCGGCGATGGTAAATGGTAAGCCCAGCCTTGAGGTGGATGAGAAAAAATGTATATGTTGCGGCGCTTGCTATCCGCCGTGCCCGCCGATGCAAATCAATGACCCTGAGCATACCAAGCTTGCGATTTGGGTGGGTGGTAACCACTCAAACGCGCGGGCAAAACCCAGTTTCCAGAAACTGGTCGCCGGTGGTGTGCCAAATAATCCGCCGCGTTGGCCGGAAGCAACTGCCATCGTCAAAAACATTTTAAAAGCGTATCAGCAGGATGCGAAAGATTGGGAGCGCGTGAATGACTGGATTGACCGTGTCGGCTGGCCGCGATTTTTTGAGCTGACCGGGTTGCCATTCACTAAATACCATATCGATAACTGGCGTGGTTCCAGAAAAAGTCTGAATTCATCCGCTTATATCCGTTTGTAACTGACTTTTGAAACGTTACCTAAGATGAAATTTGCACTATTGGTCAACGAAGGCCCGTATACTCATCAGGCTAGTGACAGCGCCTGGAATTTTGCTCAGGCAGCACTACGGCAGGGGCACGAAATTATGCGCGTGTTCTTTTATCACGATGGTGTGAACAACGGTACACGCCTGACTACGCCTCCTCAGGATGACCGGCATATTACCAACAGATGGTCTGAATTAGCCGAGCAGCACAGTCTTGATTTAGTGGTTTGTGTGGCTGCAGCGCAACGCCGCGGCGTGGTTGATGAGGATGAGCAGAAACGTAATGCCAAAGATGCAAACAATATCGCTGACGGATTTCGGATTGCTGGTTTAGGGCAATTGATTGAAGCCGGTATACAAGCGGATCAGTTGATTTCGTTTGGCGATTAAGAAGAGATTGACATAAATGTCTGACCAACAAACAGCGGCCAACATAACCAGCGGCACAATTAAAAAGTTTCTTTATATCAATCGGCGTGCCCCGCACGGATCAAACTATGCGCAGGAGGGACTGGAAGTTGCGCTCATTGGTGCGGCGTTCGATCAGGAAGTTTTTATGGCGTATGTTGACGACGGTGTTTTCCAGCTAAAACAGGGGCAGGATACCAGCGCAATTGGCACGAAAAATTTCAGTGGAACTTACCGCGCACTTGGTGATTACGAAGTCAAAAGAGTTTATGTGGAAAAAGAATCTCTGGCAAAAAGAGGGTTGCAGGAGTCGGATCTGATGGAACTGGTGTGGCAAGACGAAGATGATGACTGGGCCGAAAAACCCCTCATTTCCCTGGTGAGCGAATCAGAGCTTCAAGACATTATTGAGGATGCTGACGTGATTATGAATTTCTAGCGAAGGACAGGTCTATGCTGCATATAGTGAACAAGTCGCCATTTGAAAAAAACAGTTTGGATTCGTGTCTGCGCTTATCTAAAAATGGTTCAAAGGTTTTACTCATCGAAGATGGCGTCTATGGCGCACTTAAGGGTACTGATATTGAAGTGAACCTGGTATCAAACCTGGAACAGAAAAAAATTTATGTGCTCGAGCCTGATCTTAAAGCGCGTGGCATTGAACCGGACAGTTTAATCGCAGGTATCGAATCCGTTGATTACGACGGATTTGTCGAACTTGCGGCAGCTGCACCAAAAACCCAATCCTGGATGTAATCCAGATCTTATCGTTAATCCTGCGGGAGAGAATCATGACAATAGAATTGAACGGCAAATCTTACGAAACCGACGAAGAGGGATACCTCGCAAACCTTTCCGACTGGAATACTGACCTTGCTGAAATTATGGCAAAAGAAGACGGTTGTGACATGTCCAAAAACCACTGGGAAGTGGTTAACTTCCTGCGTGAATACTACGACGAATACCAAATCGCACCAGCGGTTAGAGTATTAACCAAGGCGATTGGTAAACGCCTCGGAAAAGAAAAAGGCAACAGCAAATATCTGTATGAACTGTTTCCCTATGGTCCTGCAAAGCAAGCCTGTAAGTACGCTGGTTTGCCCAAGCCTACCGGCTGCGTATAAAACAGTCTGAAGCGGCAAGCCCGGTATCCATTCACCTGATGTTGATTCGGCTGAATTGATTTTTCCGGAGGCGAATTCCCGATGTCATTCATCACCTGTCTCTATGCCGGACTGTTTTATCTGGCTACGCTGATTCTTATCGTTGGTGTTGTTCGTAAAATTGCGATTTATCATCGAATTCCCGCACCGCTAAAAATTCCCACCACCCCAGCGCCCACTAATCGACGGGGTGTTGCTGCGCGTTTGATTCGCGAAGTTGTATTCTTTGAAAGCCTGTTCAAATCCAGTAAATGGACATGGATATTTGGTTGGGCTTTCCATTTTGGTTTGCTCATCGCAGCACTTCGGCATTTGCGGTATTTCACTGATCCGGTTTGGGGTTGGGTTGATTTTATACAGAGCGCTGGGGTCTATGCAGGCTATGCAATGGTGTTCGGCTTGCTGGGGCTTTGGATTCGAAGGATTTGCGTCGATCGTGTTCGGTATATTTCTTCTCCTTCTGATCACCTCATGCTTTTATTATTGATTGCCATTGCCGGGTCAGGTTTGTTGATGAAATATTTTTTTCATACCGATATTGTGGCACTGAAGAATTTTGCCCTCGGTCTGCTTGAGTTTTCCATTCAACCGCTTCCGCATGACCCAATGCTGCTAATTCATTTGGGACTGGTGATTGGCCTGATGGTCATTTTTCCAATCAGCAAACTGTTGCATGCGCCCGGTCTGTTCTTCAGTCCGACTCGCAATCAAGCCGACAATCCACGTGAGCACCGCCACAATCCGGGTACGCTATAAGCAATGAAGGTCGAATTCGAAATCCCGGTGATTACCAATATGCCGCGTACCCCGGCAATACAGCCGGATGCCATGGCGCATGTGAAGCCATTTGTAGCAAAGGCTGAACATCAACAGGCTTTGGGTTTTCCTGGAGAGCTGGTTGACAACTGGAAAGAGCAAGCATTGGAGAAAATGGCAGAGCTGTTGGGCAAGTATCGTTCGCTTCAGGTTTTCATGGATGCGTGCGTTAAATGCGGTGCATGCACTGACAAATGCCATTACTACCTCGGAACGGCGGACCCTAAAAATATGCCGGTAGCGCGTCAGGATTTGATGCGTAAAGTCTATCGGCGTTATTTTACTTTTGCCGGCAAGTATTTTCCCTGGCTGGTCGGTGCAGTGGATTTGACAGAGGACGTTCTGGAAGACTGGTATCGCTATTATCACCAGTGCTCAGAATGCCGTCGCTGTTCCGTGTACTGCCCCTATGGGATTGATACAGCAGAGATCACGATGGCCGGGCGAGAGATTCTGGCAAGTGTTGGCGTAGGTCAAAAATACGCAAACGAAATAATCGGCAAGGTGCATACGATGGGTAACAATCTTGGCTTGCCGGAGCGTGCTTTGGTAGACACGCTTGAAAATCTGGAAGAAGAGGTTAAGGATGATACGGACGTTGATGTGCGTTTCCCGGTTGATGTCAAAGGCGCTGAAGTTTTATTGGTAACGCCATCAGCAGATTTTTTTGCTGAGCCCCATGTTGATGGGCTAATTGGTTATGCGAAAGTGTTTCACCAGGCCGGAATCAGTTGGACCCTGAGTTCTCACGCCTCTGAGGCGGCCAACTTTGGCCTGTTTATCGGGAATCAGGAGAATATGCAAAAAGTCGCCATGCGTGTGCGTGAGGCAGCACTGGAACTCGGTGTCAAAAGAATTATTGTTGGTGAGTGCGGCCATGCCTGGCGCGTTGCCTATAGTTATTGGAATACGTTAATCGGCCCGTTCGATTTCCTCGACTCAAATTACCCGGTACCTCAGCATATTTGCGAATCGACTTACGATTTGATTCAACAAGGGGCGTTGAAATTCAATAAAGAAGAGAACGACGACAAAATCGTCACCTTCCATGATTCATGCAATGTTTCGCGGGGCTCGAGAATGGGCAATATGCCCGGCGGCCAATTCATTATTCCGCGTGAAATCATTAAGGCATCATGCAATCACTTTGTGGACATGCGCGAAGAGACGATCAAGGAAGGGACGTTTTGCTGCGGCGGCGGCGGTGGTTTGCTAACGGATGATCTGATTGAGTTGCGGGTTAAGGGGGCGTTGCCCCGGGTGCAGGCGTTGCACGAAGTGATTGAGCAACATGGTGTGACGCATATGGCGGCGATTTGCGCGATCTGTAAAAGTCAGTTTACCAAAGTTTTACCGTTTTATGACATGGGGATGGATATGGTTGTTTCGGTGCATCAGTTGGTTGGAGATGCTTTGGATTTGGCGCGTTCGGAATGAATTGGCCTGTTAATCCTTTCAGAGCCGGGAATACACTTGCGTGTTGCCTGCGTGTCGTAACCATAATTCATTCGAACTTATTAGTGAGTAGTGAGATTACATAATGGCTGAAAATTCAGAATCAAAAGAATACAAGTTAACTTTCCGCGCGTTTGAGGATGGCGAGCATCAATGGCAAGACTGGCAGGACGCAATTTTTAGTGCGGATCATTCCCACAAGTGCCCGACCTATGTTCATCGAACACCGCCATGTCAGGGCAGTTGTCCGTCAGGGGAAGATGTTCGGGGTTGGCTGCAGATCGTTAAGGGTATTGAGAAACCGCCTGCAGATATGGAATGGGCGGAATATGCATTTCAGCGATCGACGAATGCAAATCCATTTCCGGCGATGATGGGTCGGGTATGCCCGGCACCTTGCGAGGACGGCTGCAATCGTAATGACGTCGAAGACTATGTGGGGATAAATTCCATTGAGCAGTTTATCGGTGACAATGCGTTTGAGAAGAACTATGCCTTCTCGGCTCCACCGTTAGGTGAAAAGAAAGTCGCGATTATCGGCGGTGGGCCGGCAGGGCTGGCGGCGGCTTATCAGCTGCGTCGAAAAGGTCATGGCTCAACAATTTTTGACGATCATGATGCGCTCGGTGGAATGATGCGTTACGGCATTCCGGGATACCGTACGCCACGCGCTCATTTGGATCATGAGATCCGGCGCATTCTGAATTTGGGTGGTATTGAAGTTAAGACTGCAGTGAAAGTTGGCGTAGCGGTGTCAGTGGAGTCTTTGGAAACAGCGTTTGATGCGGTACTGTGGTGCATCGGATGTCAGACTGGCCGCGCGTTACCTGTGAAAGGCGGTGATGCCCCCAATTGTGTGAGTGGCGTTAAGTTTCTTGAAGCGTTTAACCAGGGAACGTTGCAGGTCACCTCGGATCGGGTAATTTGTGTCGGTGGCGGTGACACCTCTATCGATGTTGTATCGGTCGCCAGACGTCTGGGTAAAATAAAGAATATCAACAAGTCTCACCGTCCTGAAGCGGTAATAGGGGGCTATGTTGCACACGACGCTGCATTCTCAGCGATGCGAGAAGGGGCTGATGTGACATTGACATCGTTATTTCCTCGAGCGCAAATGACGGCAACGGATCACGAGGTGGAAGATGCATTGAATGAAGGTGTGGATATCCGATACGGCGTTATACCGGTTGAGGTTATGCTGGACGACGACGGCCGTGCCACCGCGCTAATACTCGCGGAATGTACCTTTGAAGAAGACGGTCGAGCAGTACCCGCTGACGGAACTGAATTTGAAATTGAATGCGATCTGGTGGTTTCGGCGATTGGTCAGGGCGGAAACCTCGATGGCCTGGAGCAGTTTGACAATGGTCGTGGTTTGATGGATGCGGACAAGTTTTATCAGGTGCCGGATCACGACGGACATTTTGTTGCCGGCGACATTATTCGCCCCCATTTGCTAACCACAGCGATCGGCCAGGCATCCATCGCCTGCGATAGTATTGATTTGTATTTCAAAGGTGCCGAACCCGGCAGGCGGCCAAAAGTGGACGTCCATCATTTTGATTTGCTCGATAAACTGCGCGAAACCGATCTTGCTCCGGATGGCTATGACCATCAACAGCAATGGGGTACCTGCGATTCCAATTTTGCCATTCACAACTATGAAGACCGTAGTGCCCATGAAATTATTCCCTCCGATAAACTATTCCTCGGGCATTTTAAGCATGTCTCGCGAAATAAAAGGCAAGCCAAAGGGCCAGATAAGGAATCGGTTTTAAGTCATTTTGAAGAGCGGCATGTTGGGCTCGACGCGGAAACGGCGAGAAAGGAAGCGGATCGTTGTATGAGTTGCGGTATGTGTTTTGAGTGCGACAACTGCGTTATTTATTGTCCTCAGGATGCCGTGTTTCGGGTCAAAAAAGATCAATCAACTCTGGGACGGTATGTTGATACGGATTACAGCAAATGTATCGGTTGTCACATTTGTGCGGATGTTTGTCCGACCGGATATATTGAGATGGGTATGGGGTAGTAGCAGATCTTTATTTTGTGATGAGGTTGCGTTGCACTTATTATGTGAATTCGAGTATCTTGAAATGATGAAATTTTGGGTTAACATATTGCTGCCTGGTATCCTTCTGGCCTCAGGGTTTTCAGTTGCTGATGCACCGCTTGTTCCTCGCGGCAAGGGTCAGCAGTGTGTTGAGCCAACGGACGTGATGCGTAAGCAGCATATGGAATTTTTATTGCATCAGCGGGATTTGACGGTTCACGATGGAATTCGGACCAAGAAACATAGCTTGAACGAATGTGTTGAATGTCACGTGCAGACAAATCCATCCGGAGAATATATTTCGATTAATGCACCGCAGCAATTTTGTTCGGTTTGTCATGAGTATGCGAGTGTGAAGATGGACTGTTTTGAATGTCATGCAACACAACCGGATTTACCTCAATCGGCGAATAGATTAATGCAGCAGGCGTTGGGCATTCTGATCGCGAAAGAGCTTTCCCAGCCGTCGGTATCGCAATAAGGTTTATTATGTCAGATGGCCTGAAAACAGCCTCTTCCCGACGAAGCCTTCTAAAAGGCGCGGCAGCGTGCGTGGCGCTGACGGTGGGTGGGTTTCGTTTGGTCGATCTGGCAATGGCGAAATCGAAACAAGACGCTGCCTCAAGTCTGGTGCGCTGGGGGATGTTAATTGATACGGAGAAATGTGCTTCGGATTGCAGCGCTTGTGTCGACAGCTGCAACAGCGAACACAATTTGCAAGATACCGGGCGGCAGACCACCGATGCACAATGGATTCGCAAGCTCGATATGACAGATAACCAATCCGCGCGGGTGACCTCATTGCCGATGTTGTGTCAGCATTGTGAAAACCCGCCTTGTGTGGACGTTTGCCCGACGGGGGCATCATTCAAAAGAGAAGACGGCATCGTATTGGTGGACAAGCACAGCTGCATTGGCTGCCGATATTGTGTGGTGGCTTGCCCTTATAAAGCACGATCGTTTGTCCACGAAAATTTGCATAATCAGAAATCCTATTCACCGCGCGGTAAAGGAACAGTTGAAAGCTGTACGTTTTGTGTCCATCGTGTCGATGATGATCGAACACCGGCGTGTGTAGAAGGCTGCCAATCAAAGGGAAAGGGTGCGATGGTATTTGGCGATCTGAATGATCCATCAAGCGCTATTGCACAAAAAATGCAAACCGAGTCATCGCGCCAGATCCGGGAAGATTTAGGTTTGAACACCGGGGTTCGCTATCAAAATGTCTAGTGAAGTCCGATTCTCAATTTTGAAATCAACGGATACGGGATATCGAGTATTGGTTATTTGCCTGATGCTGTTAATTGTGGTGGGTTATTACGCCGCACACTTTATCGAGACGGAAGGGCACTGGGTGACCGGAATGAACAATCAGGTGGTCTGGGGTTTGCCGCACGTGTTTGCGATATTTCTGATTTTATCTGCTTCAGGTGCGTTGAATGTGGGCTCGATGAGTTCGGTATTCGGTAAAGAGGAGTACAAGCCGTGGGCACGATTTTCCGGATTAGTGTCGGTTGCGCTATTGCTGGGCGGGTTGATCATTCTTGTGCTCGACCTTGGCAGACCAGAGCGATTAATTGTGGCGATAACACATTATAATTTTAAATCGATCTTCGCCTGGAATGTTTTTCTGTACACCGGGTTTATCGGTGTCGTCATTGTTTATCTATGGATGCAGTTCGAAAAGCGATTCAGTCGTCTGGTGCCAGTCACCGGATTGGCGACTTTCATTTGGCGTTTGATCCTTACGAGTGGGACGGGCGGAATTTTTGGGTTCCTGGTTGCCCGTGAACTTTATGACTCGGCGATGATGATTCCGATTTTCATTGTTTTATCTCTGGTGTTGGGAACAGCGGTGTTTATTTTGGTGGAAAAATTGCTGTCAATCTGGACCGACTCATCAATGCCAACAGCAATCTACTCAAGGCTCAGTTATCTGCTGGGCGTCTTTGCCGCGTTGAATTTGTTTCTCGCGCTGGCATTGCACTTAACAACGCTCTATGCAGCAGAGCATCACGGTGTTGAGCGTTTTATACTTTTTGATGGTGGTGTTTATACCAACCTGTTTTGGTTGGGACAGGTCTTGCTCGGGGGAATAATTCCAATCTGGTGGTTAATTAAGAAGCGCGCCAAATTGCCAAATAACACGCTACTTGCCGTTTCCTCTGTTGTTGTCGGAGGATTTTCCCAGTTGTATATCCTAATCATTGCGGGGCAGGCTTACCCCCAATCGCTGTTTCCCGGGAAAACCGTTTCAAGTTCTTTTTATGATGGTGTGGTTGCGGAGTATTGCCCAGGGTTTTGGGAGCTGGCACTTGGAGCGGGTGCGGTATCGTTATCGCTTTTTATGGTGATCGCTGGTGTACGGGTGTTGCCTTTCCTGCCGGAAAACCATTCTTAAGTTCCCGCGAGAGGCAATTCGCCATGTCTGGCATTTATATCTCCGCCGCCAATAAGTCATCAGGAAAAACCACGCTGACAGTGGGAATCTGTTCGGCGCTTCAAAGTCGTGGAATGATTATTCAGCCCTTTAAGAAGGGCCCCGACTACATCGACCCCATGTGGCTTTCAACTGCTGCCGGACGCATATGCTACAACCTCGATTTTAACGTTCAAAGTGACGATGAAATTCTCGCAACCGTGGGCGCTCAGCAGCAAACCGTAGATTTAAACATTGTCGAGGGAAACAAGGGTTTGTTTGATGGTGTGGATGTGCATGGAACTGACTGCAATGCAGCGCTGGCGAAATTGCTTGGGTTCCCTGTGTTATTAGTGATAGATGCGCAAGGTATAACCCGAGGAATTGCACCATTACTCAATGGCTATCAGGCTTTTGATGCGGAAGTTCAGTATGCCGGCATCGTACTCAACAATACTGCCGGGTCTCGGCACGAAAGCAAATTACGTAAAGTTATCGAAGCCTACACCGACTTTGAGGTGTTGGGTTCAGTGGAACGAAACGCAAATCTGGAAATTCGCGAGCGTCATATGGGGCTGGTGACGGATAAGGAAAATACTGAATCCGACTCGATCATTGCGAGTATTCGCGAAACGGTGGAATCTGCAATCGATCTGGATCAGTTAATTGAGGGCGCAACGCAATCCGCTGATTCTTGCCAATATAAAACGCTCAAACAAGCAGAGTCTTCTCAGCCTAATAAAACGGGTGAATCTGTGAAAATTGGTGTCGCGTGGGATGCCGCCTTTTGTTTTTATTATCAGGACGATCTGGATGCACTTCGACAGCATAATGTCGAAGTCGAATTCTTTAGTGTTTTGGATGATAGTGAGTTACCGGAAGCAGATGGTTTGTTTATTGGCGGCGGCTTCCCCGAAACCCACTGTCCACAACTGTCGAAGAACAGGAAAATGGCGCAAGCCATTCGTAACTTCGCGCAATTAAATAAACCGATCTATGCCGAGTGCGGTGGTTTAATGTATTTGGCCCGATATATCCATTGGCAGGATAAACAATATGAAATGGCTGGCATCATTCCGGCGGATATAGCGATAACAAAAAAGCCTGTTGGCAGGGGTTTGGTAGAGCTGCAGCCTGGCCCGAATCACCCGTGGTGTGTTGAATCAGGCTTTTCCAGATCCCGGGTGCTACCGGCACACGAGTTTCACTATTCGAAAATTATCAATATAGACGAACCACTGGTCTATGCGTATGATGTGAAACGGGGTTGGGGAATAGACGGCGAGCATGATGGTGTGGTCCTCGGCAACGTGTTTGCCAGTTATTCTCATTTACGGAATACACATGACAGCCCCTGGGTTAACGCTTTTTTAAGCGTGGTTCGAAACGCGGTTCAGACAAACTAAATTATGATTAGCGTAACAAAACAGGCAGCAGCGCAAATCAAGCGAGCGATGGAGGACACTAACGCTGAGGGTTCTTTTCTTCGATTGGCAGCGCGCCGCCTGGAGAATGGAAGCCTGGACTATGCTATGGGTTTCGATGAAACGGATCACAATGACAGCCACAGCCGATCAAATGGAATCGAAATCGTGGTTGCCCCGACCAGCACGGAATTATTACGCAATGCAACTTTGGATTATGTCGAGATGGAAGGGGAGTATCGCTACATTTTTATGAATCCCAATGACCCCGGACACAGCTTGCCGCAAGAACAAGCAGCGCCAGAGACTCCAGACAAGGATGCTGATTCAGAAAAACCCGATACGGCTATCGCGGGATTCAAGCCCGCCTAGTTAAAAATCCAGCTCGCTACAATGGATATTAATGATGCTGATGCACTGGAGTTGACCTATGATCTGGTCGCAACGACGATGCAAAGTCATGATCTGGAGTATCTTCTGTCACGCTACATGCACAAAGTATCCGGCATACTCAATGCCAGCGCAGCTTCAGTTCGAATTGCAAAGGCTGGCGAATTGGTTTTAGTTGATAGCGCAAATTTACCTGAGGGAGCTGTGTTTGTTACTGAACAACTTTCAATCCGGGAGTTTCGCGAGCGCTATGAAGTTGAACGCGATGCCGTCGGTTTTCAATCAAATTGCCATGTTGATTCACAATGCTCACTGGTTTCCGTTCCGCTTAAATTCAAGAATGCCATTCAGGGTAGTTATCAGTTTTTAATACCGAAGACGAAAGCACTCTCTAACAATGCGGCTTTAATGCTGGATAACGTTGGCAAGCACGTCGGGTTTTTGATTGAGCAGGCTCGGCAGGATCAGGATCAGGCGCGAATGTTATTGGTAGAAGAGCGTACCCGAATGGCCAATGAGATGCATGACTCATTGGCGCAATCACTGGCAGGGCTGCGAATTCAGGCGAGAATTCTTGATGAGACGCTTCACCAGGGTGATGAACAGGTTACCTGGGAAGAACTGGAAAAGCTGCAAAGCCAGGTAGAGCAGGCTAATCAGGAATTGCGTTGCCTAATCGGGCGGTTTCGGGCACCGTTGCAGTCATACGAAGTGATTGACTCTGTGGAAAAGGAAATCTCGTTGTTCAAGCAAAAACACAATGCCAATGTCTATTTCCAAAATGAATGGCAGCAAGATTCTCTGAGCGCAGATCAACGAACTGATGTGATCCGTATTGTTCAGGAAGCATTAACCAATATCGGAAAGCATGCGAATGCCAGTAACGTTCGGGTACTTTTACGACACCAGTCCAATCGCTATCGACTGATGGTTGAAGATGATGGTGAGGGATTCGATACGGTCGACTCCAGCGTTGCAGGACGGGTTGATCATTTCGGCCAGCAGATCATGTCTGAACGCGCGCTAAATCTGGGTGGTGAATTCAAGGTAGAATCTGAGCCTGGAGATGGAACAAGAATCAGCCTTGAGTTTGTAGATCAATGAAAGTTGTCATCATCGATGATCATGCGTTATTTCGCGAAGGTCTCGAAGGGCTGTTAAAGCGGCGTGGTGTAGAAGTTATCGCCTGTTCAAATGCCAGCGAGGGAGTCAGCGTTGTTGGCAAACAGCGGCCGGATGTTGTGATGGTTGATTTGCGGATGCCTGAGATGGATGGCGTTGAGGTGCTTAAAAAACTGAAAATCGAAAATGGCGATATTCCAGTGCTGATATTAACCACCTCAGATGATGCGAAAGATTTAAAAGAATGTCTTCAGTATGAAGCGAGCGGTTATCTTCTGAAAGATATGGATCCGGATGACCTGGTTGCAGCATTAACCAAAGTGATACGCGGGGAGCTTGTGGTAGCAGCGGAGTTGGCACCAACACTAGCCTGTATTATTCAAAATCCGAACCCGGAAATTGAAGCTGAGTCAGATTCCATTTTTTCCTGTTTGTCGCCGCGCGAATATGAAATACTGGAACACTTGACCGAAGGTCAAAGCAACAAGGTCATTGCCAGACATCTTGGAATTGCCGACGGTACGGTTAAACTGCACGTTAAATCCATTTTAAAAAAACTCGGATTACATTCCCGTGTTGAGGCGGCAGTTTTAGCCGCAAATGAAGGCGTTTTTAAAAACCACCATTAGAAATCAAAAATGACAATAGCGTTATCAGATACTGAAGAAATGAATTTGAATAGTGGTATTGCGGCGTTTGAAGCAAAAAATTTTGCCCAGTCACTAGCCTTGCTTGGACCCATTGCTGAAAAAGGTCTGGCTGATGCCCAATATCGTTTGGCGATTATGTACCAAAATGGTTTGGGTGTGGTTCGGAATGAATTATTTGCGCTAAAGTGGATGATCGCAGCGGCGAATCAAAACCTTCCCTACGCCCAGCATGGACTTGGCTTTATGTATATGGAAGGGGACTGTGTAGCCAAAAATGGTGAAAAAGCAGTGAGCTGGTTTACCAAAGCCGCAGACCAGGGAATGGCCGGATCACAAACCACGCTGGCAATGATGTACGAAACGGGCAATGGTGTGGATAAAGATATGGACAAGGCAAAAGCCTGGTACAAGAAAGCAGGTTTTGCCGAACAATTAGTGTAGTTGATAGAACCAGAATTTGAGATGCGAATTAGGAATAAAAAGATTGCGAATCAGGGCGGCTGTACCTGCGGCCACATTCGCTATGAGATGGTTGGCAAACCATTGTTTGTACATTGTTGTCATTGTGGTTACTGCCAACAGCAATCGGGATCTGCATTCGCCTTGAACGCCATGATCGAAGCTGGACAGGTGAAATGGCTACAAGGCGAGCTGGAGGTTGTTGATACACCGACCCCGAGTGGCCGAGGGCAGAAAATTAGTCGATGCAGCCAATGCAAGATCGCAGTCTGGAGTGTTTACGGCGGAGCGGGAGATAAGATCAGGTTTGTGCGCGTGGGGTCGCTGGATGACCCAAACCAATGGCCACCGGATATCCATATCTATACGTCAACAAAGCAAGATTGGGTTTCGCTTGCCGATGGAGTTCCTGTTGTTGAGGAATATTACAAAAGCAGTGAACACTGGCCTGCAGAAAGCCTGTCACGCGTCAAAGCACTACGAAATTAGTTTGCTTGTTGATGGAAACGCGAAAACTTCTGCCATTAAATGGATCGCTATTATTTGCATTTCAAAAGATCCTTCACCGAGATCGTTGCCAAGATTACCCTGATCGACTGACCAATCGGTATCACCTTCATTATCGGAGTCCCAAACCGGACCGTTACATTCGTTCATATCCCGAATGTCGAAATCTATAGGTAAAATTCTATTGCCATCGGTTTTGCGCGGCTGAAGCCGCAGTTCCAATAATGATGCAAAGCTCTCATGTGGTTTACGTTGCTGGTCGGGAAATGTATGTCTATCCAGAGCTATTCAAAATATCAGAAAAGCTTGATTTGAAAGCATGCCACCATCCTTTATCATCGTAGAGATAGTATTGCATTTTTAATGTGAAAGCACATCCGGCGATAATGCAAACCAGGCTGATAAAGGAACCCAGAGCGAGCGTGGAAATACCCGTAACGCCCTGACCAATGGTGCAGCCAAGGGACAGTACACCACCGAATCCCATTAACAATCCACCAATAAGGTGATTTATTAAATCAGATTTATCATTAAAACTCTCGATCCTGAAACTACCGCTAAACATACTGTAGGCGAATGATCCGGCCAGTAAACCGAAAACCACGGCAATTCCAAAATTGATTGTCGATCCAGTGTAGGTCATTAAATAAGTCAGCGCATTTCCTACCGGCGCTATGAAGGAATAACCCTCGGTTGGCAGGGGGTCAAAATCATCAAACCCCAGGTGGCCAGTGGTATACCAGGCCAATACAATAATTAACCCTATACCGATTCCCGCCAATAAGTTGTCAAAGTTGGTCCATATGGCACGATCCTTAAGCGCGAAAACAATCATGACACCGGCGATAACTAAAGTAACCAGCAAAGTAGCGAATGTTGGTGATAGTCCGAAAACTGAAGATAAAAACTCTGGTATACCCTGAGTTGACATATCAGCCTGTTCCAGATCAATCGCTGTTGGGTCATTGATCCAGAGTCGCACTAGTGCCAGCAATCCGCGTAATGTCATATAGGCACTGATCGCCATTACCAACAACACAACCAGCGATTTAAGATTTCCACCACCGACGCGAACGATGGTTCGCTGACCACACCCGGAACCCAGTGTCATACCAACGCCGAAAACCAAACCACCGAGGACATGACCTGCCCAGGTGAAGTTTGTTGTTAGATATATCGACTGGGATAAATCAACCAGCCCAAGATGCTGCAGAATCTGGGCACCGATAATGGCAATTGCAATCGCCAAAAACCAAACTCGCATCCGCGTAAGCGATCCCATATTAATCCAGTCACTCACCGCACCCAGGGTACAAAAATGTGTCCGGCTAGCGATTGCGCCGAATGCAAACGCACCCAGAAACCCGCAAAGCGCGATGCTCTGATAGTGTTCCAGTTCCATCGTTATGGAGTTGAGGCTAAGCTTTTTTCAAAAGAAAATGAAATTCGTTACCGGATTCGCTGGACTCGAGCAATTCGTTACCAGTCTGGTTTGCGAAGGATTCAAAATCTTTTACAGCACCCGGGTCAGTAGCAATAATTTTTAATACTTCTCCGGAGGCCATTCCGCTAATCGCTTTTTTGGCTTTTAAAATGGGCAACGGGCAATTAAGGTTTCGTGCATCCAGTTCCTGGTTAAATCCAGTCATGTTCAGTCCCGGTTTTGTTGGAGTTCCAGTATAGGCCGTTGTTTCGAACAGATAGCCTACTTCGCATATGAGTATATTATAATCTTCTAATATTTAAAATTCGATATCTTTTAAAATTCAGTTCAGCGAAAATTTGCCCATGACTTTCCATGACTTGACTCATTCAATTTGGCTTCGGGGCGGCGCAATGAGATTGGCTTTGTTCGCAGTCGGGTTGCCGTTCTTGCCATTTCATTTCCCCGGGCTGCATGCTGCTGGAATTGACGAACAGCTGAAACAGGGTGATGTTTATATAGACGAAATTAATGATCAAATTCGTCATGTTGATACTGCACAGCTGCAAACCATGATTCGTGAAACGGAAGGTCTGGTATTACTGGATATTCGCGAAGCGGCCGAGATTCCGCAGAGTGGTGGAACGATTGATGCGCCAAGAGTGTTTAATGTGAGTCGGGGCTGGCTTGAGTTTCGGGTCCCAGAACGCGTACCGAATAAAGATACGCCAATAGTTGTGTTCTGTAATTTGATTCTGAGAAGTCCACTCGCAGTTAAGAGGCTCAACGATATGGGATATACCCAGGTATACAATTATGCAGACGGTTTCCCAGCCTGGCGTGATCAGGGATTGCCGGTTACCGATGATACTGCGCCGCACAATATGTTATTCCAAAGCCCGGTTCAGGTGACAGAAAATGTCTGGTCTGCCATTGGTGCTACGACACCGCCCACCTATGAGAATTCCGGGCACAATAATAATTTATCTTATATCGTGACGACGGCAGGGGTGGTTGTTGTGAATGCTGGAGACAATGCACTGTTAGCGGAATCGTTGCACAAAGAAATACGTAAAGTGACTGACCAACCGGTTAAATACGTTATTCTGGAAAACGGCCAGGGCCATGCCATGCTCGGCAGCCACTACTGGCAGCAACAGGGCGCGCAGATTGTTGCCCATGTTGATACTTACGATGAAATCAAATCTCACGGAAAAGATACTTTGCTGTCGATGCAGGAAGGTCGGCGGGACAAAGCGATGGGCACAGATTTAACTTTACCGGATATTACGTTCGATGATAACTACGTCATTGAACTTGGCGGAGAAACCATCGAAGCATTGTATCTCGGGCCAGCGCACAGTGCTGGAGATATTTCGGTGTGGCTGCCGAAACAAAAACTGGTCATAGCCGGAGACGTTGCATTCCATGAAAGATTGCTGCCAGTGATGGCGCATACTGATACTGCGGGATGGATTAAAACCTGGGATAACTTTATCGCCTTGGGCGCAACCACGGTCATTCCCGGCCATGGTGGGCCAACTGATTATGAACAGGTGACACGGTACACCGTCGATTATTTAACCTACATGCGCAAACAAATTGCAGCCTTGATCGAGCAAGGCGGCGAACTGAATGACGCTTACAATATCGATCAATCAGCATTCAGCCATTTAGACACTTACTTTGAACTCGCCCGACAAAATGCGGGACGTATTTTTCGTGATATGGAGTTCGAATAAAACTCGAACCCTGCACACTCAACTGAACACGGTAATAAATTATGAAGTCGCTCTCACGCAGAACGCTGCTTAAGCTCATTGGCTATAGCGCAACTGGATCACTTGCAGCGTTATCCGGCGAATCAACCGCTAGGCATGCGCAAGCGCAGTCCGCCGACGATTTATACGATCTGCCCATGGCAGGAAATGCCCGGATACTCCATACCACTGATATCCACGCTCAGCTATTGCCGGTTTACTATCGTGAGCCTAACGTCAATCTCGGCGTCGGCGATGCCCGCGGCAAGCTTCCGCACCTGGTTGGGAATGCATTGCTTGAAGAGGCGGGACTGGCGAAGGATAGTCTTTCTTCTTACGCATTTACCAGTCTGGATTTTGAAAACGGTGCCCGCAAGTTTGGTCGAATGGGCGGATTCCCGCAATTGAAAACCCTCTACAATCAACTGCGTGAACAGGCAGGCGGAATTTCAAATACATTGACGATGGATGGCGGGGATTTATGGCAAGGATCAGCCACCGCGCTTTGGACACGGGGTAAGGATATGGTTGAAGCATCGAATCTGCTTGGCGTTGAAGTAATGACCGGGCATTGGGAGTTTACTTACCACGAGGCCGAGCTGTTAGAAAACCTGCAGTTATTCAATGGTGAGTTTCTCTCGCAAAATATTCGCGTAAAAGAAGACAGTTTATTTGAAGACGCGTATTTTGAAATGGTGGATCAATATGGCGGGCTGGGTCTTTATGATGAAGATAATGCAATCGCATTCAAGCCCTATACAACAAAAACCATTGCTGGCAACAAAATCGTCATTATCGGTCAGGCATTTCCGAGAACCGCGAATGCCAATCCGCAGGGCTTTATTCCAGACTGGTCATTCGGAATTCGTGAAGAGGATATGCAGGCACTGATCGGGCAGATCAAAGCGGATGAATCTCCAGACGCGACGATTTTACTTTCCCACAATGGAATGGATGTGGATCTTAAACTCGCCAGTCGGGTTGATGGTATCGATGCCATTTTTGGCGGACACACCCATGACGGCGTGCCGCTTCCTGTTGAAGTAACAACGCCGAGTGGTGAGCTTTGTCTGGTAACAAACGCCGGCACCAACGGCAAGTTTGTTGGCGTAATGGACATGGATATATCGGACCGCAAGGTCCAAGGCATGGAATATCACCTGCTGCCAGTATTCGAAGAATTGCTTGATGCAGATGAAGCAATGCAGACCTATGTTGATTCTGTACGGTCCACGCGTTACGACGACACCATTGTCGAGTGCAGGGCGGAAGCATTCAGGATTAATACAGCTCGAGAAGGCAAAACGTTTGGTGAAATCCTCGATGAAAAACTGGCCATCGCCGATCAATTGCTGTTTCGTCGGGGCAATTTTATGGGGACCTGGGATCAGCTCATTTGTGATGCACTGAAGCATGAATATGATGCTGAAGTTACCTTGTCTCCCGGGTTTCGCTGGGGCACGTCAGTTTTGCCCGGGGAATGGATCACCATGGAAGATGTCATGACACAAACTGCAATGACCTACGGGGAAACTTATATCCAGGAGATGACCGGCGAAGCGATTTTTACCATTCTGGAATCCGTTGCAGACAATCTGTTTGATCCGGATCCGTATTTTCAGTCCGGTGGCGATATGGTTCGCGTGGGGGGGTTGGACTATGCCATTGATCCGTCCAATCCTTTGTTAGAGCGAATTATCCGGGCGACGCTGGATTCTGGTGAAAAACTCGATCCTGCCGGAACTTATCGAGTTGCCGGCTGGGCCGTTGTCGGAGATCATCCTGATGGACGCTTAATCTGGGACATCGTTCGGGATTATCTGCTGTCACAAAAAGATGAAAACAATGTGATTACGATATCACGTGTTTATCATCCTGAACTGGTCGGTGTTTCGGGCAACCCGGGAATTGAAGACTATCCCGGCAGGTTATCCTGACCGGAGATTCTTATTCGTTGAACTTGTCATCTGCTTAACTGAGTCTTGATCCATTTTGGCTATAGCGGTTCCAGAGTTAGCGAGTTTGTCTGTAATCAGTCAAATATTTTTGTTTTATTGGAAGTTGTATATTCGTGAATAATAAATTAGTATTCTCTTGTACATAAAATATATACACGTTCCATCACAGTTAAATACCAATCTTGAGGAAAGATGAATGATTAAAAAAGCCACTGTGATCGCGTTTCTGACTCCAATCATATTATTTGGTTCGGCAGTTGGTGGCATTGCAGTTGCTGATGACGCGATGATCGAAAATGGCAAACAGCTGACTTTCGATAGAAAGAAAGGAAACTGTCTGGCATGCCACGTAATTGCAGACGGTTCGCTTCCAGGAAACCAGGGTCCTCCTCTGGTCGCGATGCCAGCGCGATTCCCTGATAAGGCAACGTTGCGCGCCCAGATTGATAACCCTCTCGATAAAAACCCTAACAGCATTATGCCTCCGTTTGGGCTGCACAATATCCTCTCTGCAGAGGAGATCGATGCAATCGTAGAATATATTTACACCTTGTAACGTCGTGAGAATTGAATGATGAAGAGAAGAGAATTTAACCAATCTTTGGTTGCGGTATCAGCGCTAGGCGTTGCCGCCGCTTGCGGTTTTTTGCCTAAAACCGTTTCAGCCTCAGCGTGGCCAACCTCAGCTTTTGATGCTGAAAGTATGGATGACGCTTTAAACGCGCTTTACGGCACCACTGAAGCACAGGCCAGTGATGCTATTTCCTTTAAGGCTCCTGATATCGCTGAAAACGGCGCGGTGGTTCCCGTATCCATTATTGCCGATCTGCCAAACGTTGAGCACGTTGCCTTGCTGGTTGAGAACAACCCATCTCCACTGGCAGCCACATTTGAGATTCCCGCACCAGGGCCGACCACGGTGGGCACTCGAATTAAAATGGGAAAAACATCGCCATTGATTGCGATGGTTCGTGCTGACGGCAAGTTGTATAAAGCGGTGAGTAAAGATGTCAAAGTCACCATTGGCGGCTGCGGAGGATAAGATGGCTATTAAATGTAAAGCAAAAGCAGCAGACGGTATGGTTGAAGTGAAAGTGCTTATGAAGCACTCCATGGAAACCGGTTTGAGCAAAGACAAAAAAACCGGGGAACTGATTCCTGCGCACTATATTACTGAAGTTTCGTGTTCACACAACGGCACGGAAATTTTTCGCTGTAATATGGGGCCGGCAATCTCAAAGAACCCCTATCTGTCATTTATTGTTTCAGGACCGCAAGCCGGTGATACCTTGCAGTTGTCTTCAGTGGACAACACGGGTGAAGCGGATTCTGGTGAAACGGTTGTCAAATAAAACAACCGTCCGGGATGATAGATTTTTACTCCAACACGACGGATAACACTCCAACGGAGAGAAATAATGAAAAAACTGATCGTTACCCTCACCGCGCTCATCAGCGCGACAACCTGGGCAGGTTTACAGGCCAGCCCCGAAGCCGATCGCGCCGCATTTGAGCAATACTTTACCGATAAATTTCCGCAAACCGAACTCAGTGATTTTGCCAATGGAGTCTATTCCATTGATGCTCCGTCACGAGAACAGTGGGAGGAAATCGAAGAATTCCCTCCATATGAGCTTGCAATTGATGCCGGTATGGCTGAATGGAACAAGGCATTTGCCAATGGTAAAACCTACGCTGGCTGTTTCGACAATGATGGTGCCGTTCGGGGTCAGTACCCTTATTGGGATGCGGATAGAAAAGAAGTAATCACCATGGAGCTTGCAATCAACGAGTGCCGGGAAGCGAATGGCGAAGAACCGATAAAATACAGCAAAGGCAAAATGGCTGATCTTTCGGCATACATGTCTTTTATTTCACGCGGTCAAACTGTCAATGTTGTTATCCCCGACGATGATGCGCTGGCAGCGTATGAACGCGGTAAGGTGTTTTACTACAGTAAACGCGGGCAATTAAACTTTTCCTGTTTTGATTGCCATGGCGGTGGAGCCGGCAATTACGTTCGCGCAGACAAGCTAAGCCCCGGTCTGGGACATACAACACATTGGCCCGTATACCGTTCTAAGTGGGGAGGAATGGGTACTTTGCATCGTCGATTCGGCGGTTGTAACAAGCAGGTTCGATCCAAGCCATTTAAATCACAAAGCCAAAATTATCGTGAACTCGAATACTTTTTGACCTATATGAGTAATGGTTTAGAGTACAACGGCCCCGGCGCACGAAAATAACAGGAGATGATGATGAAAAACTTAATCAAACTAGTCGTTCCAGCAGTATTATTTTCTCTGGTCATCGGTTCAAACAGCTTTGCCAGCGATGAATTCACAGCAGCGTGGGATGCCGCTGATCAGCGCCGACAGGACGCTGCTGCTGTGGGTTATGAATGGCGAGATACCGGCAAGATACTGGGTCAGGCAAAAGATGCTGCGGATGGCGGCGATATGGATAAAGCCATGAAACTGGTGGCGAAAGCGCATGAGCAGTCAGAAGATGCCATTGCCCAACAAGCTCGGGAAGCGAAGCTCTGGCAGGCGCGTGTTCCACAATAGATTGATCTGTCAAAAGCATAAAAAGGCGCCGCAAGAAGCGCCTTTTTTATTTTCGTGGCTTAGAAATTATGGGTTGATACGTTTAGAATAACGCCATGGACAAAATAAGTGACTGGCAGGCTATTTCACGGGTAGCATCTAACCGCAACATGCCCGTTGTCGTCATGGTTGATCAGGATCATTGTCCCTATTGCCGAAGAGTGGAGTCAGAGTTTTTTCCTGACTTCGACGGTCCACCCCACGCAGATCGCCCACAGCCCAATAAACACGCGGGGGTGGTAGAGAAACTGGTTTGTAGTGCCTATCTTAATATTTGTGTTGATTTCGGCAATAGCACAGTGTAAACTCACCCCATGTTCGTTCGCGTTAAATCGACACCCAATAGCCCAAGACAATCGGTTCAGATTGTTTCATCCGTGCGCGTCGGCGATAAGGTCAAGCAAAAGATTGTGCGTTATGTCGGCATTGCCATGGATGACGAGGAGTTGGCGCAGTTGAAGGCTTTGGCCGAAGTCGTCAAGGCGAAGCTTGAAGCCCAACACCAGCCCGGTTTGTTTCCGCCTGAGGCGGTCGCCAAACAGATGCTTGAAGCGAAAGCAGCCAAAGCGTCCAAAGCCACCTTGAATGTTGACCTGAGGCAGATGGTGGAAGAACAACGGGTGGTGCTGGGCATTCATGAGGTGTATGGCGCGGTCTATCGCCAGTTGTCGTTCGATACCCTGTTGCCGCAAAAGAAGTATCGTGCCTCCACAGAAGCCCTGTTCCATTGTGTGATGGCACGCATTGCCAATCCTAAAAGTAAGCGCGGCAGTGTGCAGCAGCTGGAGCAGGACTTTGGCGTTTCTTTGTCCTTAGAGAAAGTTTATCGGATGATGGATCAGCTGGACGATAACACCATCAGCCGGCTGCAAGCGATGACCTGTGAAGGCACGCGATCCTTGTTATCTGGTGCGTTGGATGTGTTGTTTTTTGACTGTACGACGCTCTATTTTGAGTCTTTCAAGGAAGACGAATTAAAACAAAATGGCTACAGCAAGGACTGTAAATTTAATCAGCCCCAGGTATTGCTGGCTTTGCTGGTCACCCGCGAAGGTCTGCCGGTCGGCTACGAAGTGTTCCCTGGTGCTACTTTCGAGGGTCATAGCCTAATCAGCGTTTTGCAGACGATGCAAGCGCGCTATGATGTCCGGAAAATGATCTTTGTCGCTGATCGAGGCATGCTGAATGAAGACAATCTAAGCGCCCTGGATGAGGCGGGTGCTTATTACATCGTCGGGGCGAAACTAAAACAATTGCCCGCTGCACTACAAACCAGGGTATTGGATAAGTCGGCTTATCAGCCGCTTGGCAAAGACGGATCAAGCGCAGCCGAGCTGACACACAAGAAGAGACGACTCATTGTCTCACATTGTCCAAAGCGTGCGGATAAAGATCAACATGACCGACAAAAGGCAGTCGATCGGCTCATCAAGAAAATCGGTAAAAGCCAGAACCCCAAGGACTTATTAAATAACTACGGCTATAAAAAGTTTCTGATTATCAAGGGAAAAACCAGCCTGAGTATCAACCAAGATAAAATTGATGCCGAAAGCCGCTGGGACGGCTTGCATGGGGTGATTACCAATTTGCCCGATACGCCGCACCAAGAAGTGTTATCACACTATCGCGGCTTATGGCAGGTTGAAGAAAGTTTCCGCATCACTAAGCACGACTTGAAAGTACGCCCCATCTATCACTGGACACCCTCAAGAGTGCGTGCCCACATTGCCATTTCGTTCATGGCTTTTGCCTGCATCAGACAGATAATGTATCGAATCAAGCTACAACACAAGGCCTTATCCCCTGCTGTTATCCGTAATGCCTTGATTCATGTGCAACACAGCGTGTTCAAACACAAGCGCACCAAACAGCGTTATGTCATGCCTTCTCAAATCAATCCAGAGGCAAAAAAAATCTATGCTGTGATGGGATTAAAAGCGACCACCACAGCTTACCCACTGTACTAATTGACATAATTCTTCAATATCTGGGCATTTGTAGTGCCTAGATATTTTTGTGTTTCTTTATAAATCAATGACTTATGAGGGTTGACCGTCGAAGTCAGGAGAAAATTAAAATCAGCAATGGAGAAGTGATTTCTACTCGCCGGTTTTTGATTGACTATGATGCAACATTTACCCCGACAATTTTATTTCTCGATGGCGAAAAGCATCAGTTGGTCGAAAAAATAGTTGGATTAACGACAGCCGATTTTTACGGCTTTTATCTTGAAAAAGCCATTGACGAAGCGATTGTGAAACTAAAGGCTAGGGTATCCTGAGCCGACTGCTTACTCTAAGCTGAACCGAATCATTTCCTTGCGTTCGATTAAGCGTCGCCATCTTCGGCTATAGGGATGTACGTAATCGGTGGACTGATTTTGGGAAACCAAAGGCCGTCGATCATTGTGCCAACCAAAGATGCCGTTTTCCAGGTTTACAATGCTGATTGACCCTTGTTCAAGCAAATCATCGCTGACCTTTTCGGCAAGCAGTGACGAGCGGCGGCCAACGGAACAGTAAAACACGACATTTTTATTTTCGAGCACATCAGAATACTGGTTTAGAAAATCCTGCCTGCTAATGTCCGGATCAATTCTGATTGAGTTTAGCAAATGACTCACTTCAAACTCTTCCTGTTGCCGCACATCGAATACCACAAAATCATTTCTATTTGATTGTCGATTCAGCTGTTCGGCATCAATGTGAGAAACACGGGGGTGCTCGTCCACGATCCATTGCTGGATTTCATTCAGTTCGTCAGAGGCGGTAAAACCTGAGGTTGGCAAATATCCGCCCAATACGGCGAAACATATGACCAGAATACAGTGTTGTTTTAACAAGCTCACCCGGATAATTCAGTCTGGTGTATTTTGACAGTGATATGAATCAGGAGGTTCCCGAAAATGGCTTGTTTGAAGACTCGACTGGATTAAACCACCGTAAAGAATCGTGCAGTGATACAACCGTTCCAACGATTAGCAGCGTCGGCGCCTTGGCACCTGCACCCTTTATGAGCGCAGGTAAATTTTCGATGGTAGAGCAATGTATTCTTTGATCCATGGTGGTGCCCTGTTCAATCATTGCAGCCGGCGTGTCTGGGTCCATGCCATGTTTAATCAGGTTTTCAGAAATAACCGGCAAGCCAACTAATCCCATGTAGATGACGACGGTCTGGTCTTTGGCGACCAGTTGATGCCAGGGCAAATCAACGGTGCCGTCCTGTAGCTGACCAGTAACAAAGCGAACGGATTGTGCATGATCCCGATGGGTTAACGGAATTCCGCTATAAGCGGCACAGCCGGAAGCTGCGGTAATTCCCGGTACAACCTGAAAAGGCACTCGATTCGCTGCCAGCAGTTCTATTTCTTCTCCTCCCCGGCCAAAAATAAATGGGTCGCCGCCCTTTAATCTGGCCACACGTTTGCCTGACAATGCGTAGTCAACCAGATGCTGGTTAATGTCCTGTTGCGGCATGCTGTGATCGGCGCGTTTTTTGCCCACGTAAACCATTTCTGCATCCGGATTGATCTGATCCAGTATTCGCTCGGAAACCAGTCGATCATAGAACACGACTTCTGCCTGTTGTAACAATCGATAAGCTCGAAAAGTCAGCAGATCCGGATCTCCCGGCCCGGCGCCGATGAGATAAACTTCTCCGCTGACCATTTCGGTGGGAACCGATTTCAACGTATCCAGAAACAGGCTTTCCGCAGAGTCCGGGTTACCTGAAAATATGGATTCAGCGACATTCCCGGTGAGGATTCGTTGCCAAAAATATTGTTTTCTGACGGGGTCCTCAATCGTGGTATTAACGAGCTTGCGATATTTGCTCACAAGGTTGGCGAGCTTGCCGTAACCCGCGGGGATGAGTGCGTCAATTCGGCAGATCAGAGACCGGGTCAATACCGGAGAGGCAGTGCCGCTGGAAACGGAAATAGTAATGGGGTCGCGGTCGATGATGCTTGGAAAGGCGATGTCTGAGAGAGCGGCATCTGAAGCCACATTCACCGCAATGCGATTGCTTCGACCGAATTCTGAAATGGCGATGTTAACTTCTGGGCTGTCTGTTGCCGCGATAATAAACACGTAATGATCTCCGGTTTGCTCTACCCGCCATTCCTGTTGGAGAAATATACCCCCGGATTTCGTGACAATCGAAAGCAGTTTGTCTGACGCAGTTTTCGAAACCAGATCAATGCGCATACCCGCTTTCGATAACAATTTAGCGCGTCGCATAGCAACTTTACCGCCGCCGACGATGAGGCAGGTTTTTTTCTTTACGTTTAACAGTACGGGCAGGTTTTTCACGGACAGTAATCTGATTTGGTTTTAAAGTTTCCTAATATCGCTATCGTCCATTTACTTGGCGTACGAGTGTATCTCAATTCCGGGTTGTCTGGTTGGAATTGAAGCATTGACCAATGGCATGTATATTGGCAAAATTGAAACTACAGGTCAGATTTAAAGCGTTGGAGAGAGGTTGGTTATGAATATAAAAATCGCAGCTGCACACAGAATAGTAACGATGGCATTTGCGTTGCTTGGTATTGTGGCATTGAACTCCACCCAGCTTTATGCCGAAGAGCTGGTCGATGCAGAAGACTTTTTCGACATTTCTTTTGGAGACTTGCCAGAAGAAGTGCAGGCAGTTGAAGACGAAGGAAAGTCCGGATTGCTCGTTATGTTTGAGATGGAAGATTGTCCGTGGTGTGTGCGCATGAAGCAACAGGTTTTGAATCGTGCTTCAGTGCAGGAATACTTTCATAACAACTTTCGTGTTATCACCGTGGATGTGGAAGGCGATGTCCCCATCGTCAATTTCGATGGTGCAGAAATGTTATCAAAGGATTTCGCGCTCAAGGTTTTGCGCGTGCGTGCAACCCCGGTATTTGTGTTCTTCGATTTCGCCGGAAACGAACTGGTGCGCTACACCGGGGCGGTGAAAAATCCGCATGACTTTTTGTTGCTTGGGCAATTTGTTGTAGAAGGTCATTATTTGTCGACTCGTTTCAATCGGTTCAGGCGTGCCAATCAACCCGGCTAGGGCTGGTTTGCAGGCTGGAAAATTTGGAACACAGATTGAGGTCGAAATTTTTGCAAATTGTCGTCTTCGTTACATTGGCTATCAGCCCGTCGTTGGCTACGGCTGATGACAACGTCTTCCCCGAAACCCTGACGCTATCTGTGGCATTATCGATGCTCGATGAGTCACATCCCGCGATGCTCGAGTTTGCTGTTTCTCAAGCGGTCATTGCAGAAGATCAGGCGCGACTGGATGCGCGAATGGCTGTAAAAGCCGGCATTCGTCTTGAGCTGAGAGCAGCGGACAAATCCATAACCTCCGAAAGCGGGTTCATTGATGATAGCCGAAGCATACTGTTTGTAGACCAACCCATTACCGAATTTGGTCGAAACCACTCGCTGAACGCCGTCTTCCAATCCAGACAGGACGCGCTCGCGCACCTTCTCGACTATGGGCAGTCGAGCATGCGGTTGGCGGTCATGGACGCTTTTTTCGATACGCTGATATCTGACTATGCTTACGCAGCAACGGGTGAAGAAATGACCCTGGCCTTTTTGGCGTTTGAAGATACGGAACAAGAACTCGAGCTGGGCGAAGCCACCGAAATTCAAGTTATGGAAAAACAGGCGTTGTATCTTGAACTGCTCGCCGCGCGTGAACAGATTGCAGGAGATCAGCGCTCAAACAGGCTTAGGCTCGCGTTGGCATTAAACCGGACAACTTCAAGTCCGTCACAACTGGCATCGCCCGATTTAACTGCTTACGAGCGCCCTTTGCCTGAGTACGAGACCGTAATCGAGAAAGTAATGACTCGGAATCCGCTGGTTCAATCACTCCGGTTACAACTCGAAACAACATCACAGGAATTGGATATCCGTGCAGGCCGCGCCAATCCCACTCTGGGTTTGCGGTTTCAAGCGGCGGACTACGCTAGAAATTTTTCTACCACCCGGGATACCTACCGAGCGTCAATCTATCTTGATATACCGTTAACCAATAACCGGGACAAACAGGTGGATTTGGCCGAGTTGTCAACGGATATACTGCAATACCAAGCCCGGCTCGGAACAACAGAACACGCTTTACGGATCAATGTACTTGAGTTAACGAAACGCCTGCAGCAACTGGAAATCCGGAAGCAGGCGGCTGAAGCCGAGTTGCTCTATCGCGAACTCGAACTGGACAAGGTTCGCACCCAGTACGAAATGGAAATGCGTGCGAGAATAGGCAGGGCCAATACCATGATAGCAAAAGCATTGACCAATCTTGCTCGGGTAAATTTTGATATCGTCATGACCTGGGAGCAGCTTGATGCTCTGGCGGGGAACCAGACTGTAGAGATCAATTGATTATGAAAAAACGGAAGCGCCGGATTTTGGGAAAAACCATCATCGAAAAAATTCAAATCGGTATGCTGATTTTGGCGATTTTTGGATTTACCGAGAATGCGTTTTCGCAAAATTCTGAATCAGACGGGTCATTGTTTCTCGTGTTCGGTGCAGGCGGAATTATTTCCGAGGTATTGGTTAAGCCCGGAGATACGGTATCCAGCGGACAGCTTCTGGCGAAACTGGGCGAAGGCTATTATGCGGCCGCTGTAAAAGCGGCTGAATCGAAAATGCATTTCACAGCACAGGAGGTTCAGGAAGCGGAACGCGAGCTACAGCGCGATCAGTTGTTGTACGATGAGGGCTCGTTGTCTGGTGTTGAACTTGAAAATACCAAACTGCAGCTGTTGCATAAATCCCAAGGTTGGCTGGGAGCGAAAGCGGCTTATCTGAAAGCAAAGAGTGCGCTTGGCATGAGTCGTATTGTTGCACCTGTCGATGGCGTAGTGGAGCAAGTGAACATAGCCCCGGGAATGAATATTGTTCCAGGGTCTGAAGTGTCACATGGTATCTCACTGGGTCGTAACTGATCGTTTAGAAAATAAATCATTCCGGGTAGAAAAATGTTTGGATCAATTGAAATTCCATTTGGCTGTGTGATGTTGTTTAATGCAGTCAATCTTAAACCGGGTGTTACGGTTGATGACGTTGAGCTCGCACTTGGTGAGATGTGCAACGTCGTCAAGAACACCTACGGTGATGAAAAGGGCGGATTTATCGGCGGCCAGGTCTACAAATACGCAGGATTTATTTCTGCAGAAGGGTCAGTTGGATCGACTGACCGCGAGGACGAGAAAAGCGCCGCGCGCGCAGCGGACCTGGCAATCGTGACCTATTGGAAATCGTTTGCCCAGCATGAGAAATCCCACGCTGATGCAATTTTCAAAGAAAAATTCGATGCCCTCGGAGAATATTGCGAAGACACCTGGGAGCTGGGTTACGAAATGCTTTGGCAGGGTGCAGCCGAAGACTAGCGCGTTAAGTCTATACGGAATTGCTTTGATGCTGGCCTTTCTTATTGGCAGAAACACACTCCCGCCCTGCCGTCACGATTCCCGCGGTAGCGATCAGGATCATTCCAGTGGCGGCAAGCGGCGTTGACCATTGATCAAATAAGATGCGGCTCCAGAACAGGAATTTTCAATTTAAGGTATGAGTGGCAGCGGTCTAGTATTCCCAGATATTGACATCCCGGCCTTCACTGATCATATGTTCTGCCCGTTCACTCAAATAGCGTTGAAAACTTGGTTGAGACTGATAGTCACCGCTGGCCACATACTCAAGGACACCCCAAACGTGAAATGTTTTAAACAGGGCATCTATCGTCATCACTAATTCTCCATTCGGGTTGAACAGGACAATGGCAGGGGAAAAACCAAGACCGAGTTCAGTCGCCCACTTTGCGGCAGTTGTACGCGCACCGTTAGGCCTGACAACCGGATCATCAGACCAGCGATTTAACTGAATCACGTTGTATTGGTTTAACGTTTCCAGCACATCAGGATTGGCAAAAGTTTGTTCGTGCAGTAACTGACAATTTGAGCAATCCGGTTCCTCGAATAAAACCGCGAGCGGATTACTGTTTGAAAGCTGGGACAGATCATACGGCGGCGCCAAAATCCAGTCTTCCTCAATGAGCTCACCGGACAATTTGTTCTCTTGCAGCGTAGCCAGGTACTCAGGAAAACCTGCCGTTGATTCCATTTTTGCTGAGACGTAGTCAAGCGCATGATCGAAATCCAGTACGGGGTAGTAGCCATTCAGACGAAGTGCGATCTCTTTTGACTCATTAAAAAAGATAAGCGTTGGTGTGAAATTTACGTTCAGCGCTTTGGCGAGCGTCTTTTCTGTGAATGATTTACCGCCGACCTGCACAACTTCGCGATCACCCCACATGTTTATCGCCACCAAATCGAAATTGGACTGCATTTTGCTTGATATGTCCGGGTGGGTAAAATTTTCTTCAACCAGTTTATTGCAGTATGGGCAGCCATCCTGATGAAAATAAATCACTAGACGCTTTCCCTGTTCTGCGGCTTCTTCGATGTCTTCTTCAAACTCGAGAAAACTCTCTTTAAACCATTCCGGGTGAGTGGTTTGTTTCGCACCCAGAAACTGCCCTTGCTGCTGAGTATCTTCAGCCGTTGTCTGTGCCCACGCCAGGCTGCCGGAAACCGTCAAAATAATAGCTGACAGGGTAACAAACAACCCGTCACTATATTTTTTACTGAGTTTGCTCATGACATGTTTAATGCATTTCAACCACGGTTTATAATCGGCTTCAGCGTATTCATTTAATTAATCATAATCAAACCGGCCCGAAGAGTCCAGTATCGTAATGCGAAACCTGTTGCAATCCTCTACAGACCGTATGCGATCCTATATACAACTCGTCGCCACTGGCCCGGAGCTAAGCAAATCCCTGTCTGAATCCCAGGCAGAAGACGGTTTAAACCTGATCCTCAATGGAGAAATTGAGCCGGTGCAGGCGGCAATATTTTTGATTGCTCTGCGCATGAAACGTGAAACCGATGATGAAAATCGCGGAGCACTTCAGGCGCTGCTCAAGCATTGCACAGCCCGTCGGGTTAACACACCTGAAGTACTGGCTATTGCAGATCCATTCAATGGTTACAATCGCGGCTTGCCCGCGACCGCGTTTTTGCCCGCAGTGCTGGCGGCTTGCGGATTGCCGAGCTATTGTCACGGATTAAGGGAAGCGGGTCCAAAATACGGAATCACTTTAAATCTGATTTTGCAAGCCTGCGGTAAGCCCGTAAACCTGAGTGTTGACGCTGCGGCAGCCCATTTGGAAAACCCCAAAATTGGCTGGGCCTATGTGGATCAGTCTGTTTATGCCCCGGCTTTGCATGATCTGGTGCCGCTTAGAGACCAAATGGTGAAGCGATGCTGCCTCTCGACGTTGGAAGTTGTGCTCAAACCCTTGTCGGGGGAGCACAAAACCCATCTCATGACCGGGTTCGTTCACAAGGCCTACCCTCCGGTCTATGCCTCTCTGGTGGAACAGGCGGGATTCAATTCAGCGACAATAATTCGCGGAGTTGAAGGCGGTTCCATTCCTTCATTAAGCCAAGTGTCTCGTTACTTTTCTTCCCGGCATTCGCAGCATCTGGAATTGCACAAATTGTCTCCAGCCGAATTTGGGATTGAACAATCCGAGCGCTCGATTGCGTTGGCGGATGATTTTCAGTGTATCGCTGATCAGGCCAGACTCGGCGGTTCAGAAAACTGGCTGCCCGCCCTTAACGTGATTGCACGATTGGGTCTCGAGGCATTATCCGGGGTTAGAGGGTCAATGTATGACAGCCTGGTATACGGTGCAGCAATTGCGCTACGTCATACCACGCGCATTGATTCATTTGCAGAAGCATCGGATTTTGTGCGGGCGGCGATTGAGAGTGGCGAGGCGTTGCAGCGATTTGAAAACGGCTGACGATTCTGCGCAGAAAATCTCCATAAACAAATCCCGAGAATGGGATAAGTAATCTCAATGTCTGAATTGACGGATTACATTTAACCTTTGGCAGTTACACAGAATTATTGACAGGGTCGGGGTTTCCCGCTAATAATGGTGTTCTCATGAAAATAGGAACCCCAAAAGAAATAGCAACCAGTGAGCGACGTGTTGCCTGTACTCCGCAGGAAGTGACCGGTTTGCTCGCATTGGGATATGACGTGCTGATTGAAACGGATGCTGGATTAGAGGCCGGATTTACAGACGCAGACTTTCAGTCGAAAGGTGCGTTTATTGTGGACGATGCTGCGGGCCTTTGGCAGCAAGCGGATATCATCACGAAAATTCAGGCACCGGGACAAAGTGCTGAGGGTGAATACGATGAAGTCAGTCTGGTCAGCGCAGGGAAAATTTTAGTAAGCCTTTTTGCGCCTGCGCAAAACCCGGCGATGATCGAGCGTATTAGTGATGCCGGCGGTACGGTAATTGCGATGGATGCCATTCCGAGAATTTCTCGGGCGCAAAAAATGGATGTGCTGTCATCCATGGCAAATGTGGCGGGCTATCGGGCTGTAATCGAAGCCGGACAGCATTTTGGCCGATTCTTCACAGGACAGATTACCGCAGCGGGCAAAGTACCCCCGGCAAAAGTTTTGGTGATCGGCGCCGGTGTCGCGGGTCTCGGGGCTATTGGTACGGCGGTTAGTCTGGGTGCGATTGTACGAGCCTTTGACACGCGTCCTGAAGTCCGTGAGCAGGTCGAGAGTATGAATGCAGAATTTCTCGAAGTTGAAATCGAGGAAGATGGCGCAGGATCCGGCGGCTATGCGAAACAAATGAGCGCAGCCTTCATCGAAGCAGAGATGGCGTTGTTCATGGAGCAGGCCAAAGAAGTCGACATCATCATCACGACGGCATTAATCCCCGGCAAACCAGCGCCTGAATTGATTACGAAAGACATGGTTAGGGCAATGAAACCGGGTAGCGTGATTGTCGATATGGCCGCAGAGCAGGGTGGTAACTGTGAACTCACTGTGCCGGGCGACATCAATCTTGTGAATGGCGTGTCGGTCATAGGATACACGGATTACCCCAGTCGAATGTCGGCGCAATCCAGCCAGCTGTATGCGACCAATGTAAGACATTTGTTGACTGATTTAACGCCGGAAAAAGACGGTAATCTGGTTCTGGATTTTAACGATGAGGTGGTTCGCGGCAGCACTGTTGTGCATCAGGGTGAAGTGATGTGGCCGCCGCCTGCCATTGAGGTATCCGCTGCAGCAGCGAAAAAAGCGGATTCCGCGGCAGAAAGGTCGGTTAAAAAGACCGGGTCAGCCAGGGCTGAAAAGACAACATCCAAAACTTCAGGTGGCGCAGGCGCTACCATTGTCGGCGGAATTATTGCAACGACGCTTATTTTGGCGATGGGTGCCGTTGCACCTGCATCATTCATGCAGCATTTCACGGTTTTCGTTTTGGCGTGTTTTGTCGGCTGGCAAGTAATCTGGAATGTCACGCCTTCATTGCATACGCCTTTGATGAGCGTGACCAACGCCATTAGCGGAATCATTGTTATTGGCGCGTTAGTTCAGATTAATGCCCCGGATCAACTGGCCGTTGGATTGGCCGTTGCCGCAGTCGTGTTAGCGTCGATCAATATCGCCGGGGGATTTTTGGTAACCCAGCGCATGTTAAAAATGTTCAGAAGAGATTGAAAGATGAAAACCTGTTTCAGTTTGGGTAGCTCATAATGCAGTCTTTTTTGTCTTCTGGCGTGGTGTCAGCGGCCTATATTGTTGCCGGTATCCTGTTTATCCTGAGCCTGAGCGGGCTTAGTCACCAGGAATCTGCACGCAAGGGGAATGTGCTTGGAATCGTCGGTATGGCCATCGCTATTTTGGCCACTTTATTTAGCGATAACCTCTCAAATCCGGCTTTAATTATCATTCCCATGCTGGTGGGTGGTGCAATTGGCGCTTATCGAGCGTATCGCGTTCAAATGACACAGATGCCAGAACTCGTTGCGTTGCTGCACAGTTTTGTCGGGCTGGCTGCGGTACTTGTTGGGTTTTCAACCTATGTCGGCAGTGAAGGAATCTTTCATGGCGTAGAAAAAATCATACACGAAATAGAGATTTATCTTGGCGTGTTGATTGGCGCGGTGACCTTTACCGGTTCGGTGGTTGCATACGGAAAGCTGAAAGGTATTGTTGGCAGCAAACCATTAATTCTGCCTGCACGACAGCTGCTAAATCTTGCGGGTCTGTTGGCGTGTATCTGGTTTGGACGTGAGTTTATCCAGGCTGACTCCATTGATGCCGGGATGGTTGCGCTCCTGATTATGACGGTTATTGCATTTTTATTCGGCATTCATATGGTCATGGCGATTGGTGGTGCGGATATGCCCGTGGTTGTTTCGATGTTGAATAGTTACTCGGGATGGGCTGCTGCTGCCACTGGATTCATGCTATCCAATGATTTGTTAATTGTAACGGGCGCACTGGTGGGTTCGAGCGGCGCAATTTTAAGTTACATTATGTGCCGGGCGATGAATCGAAAATTCGTGTCGGTGATTATGGGTGGTTTTGGCGAGGGGGCAAGCACTTCTTCGTCCACTGCACCTCAGGATCAGGGTGAGGCGGTTTCAATCAGTGCAGAGCAAACTGCAGAATTACTGGGTGGTGCGAAGTCCGTTATTATTGTGCCCGGTTACGGTATGGCGGTTGCCCATGCACAGCACCCTGTTTTCGAGCTTACCAAGCTATTGAGAGCGGCAGGAGCGACTGTTCGTTTTGCGATTCATCCGGTGGCGGGAAGGATGCCGGGCCACATGAATGTTCTCCTTGCGGAAGCGAGGGTGCCTTATGATATCGTCATGGAGATGGATGAAATTCAGGATGATCTTGCCGATACAGATGTCGTCATTGTTATTGGCGCCAACGATATTGTGAACCCTTCCGCAATAGATGATCCGGGCAGCCCCATTGCCGGAATGCCGGTTATCGAAGTCTGGAATGCAAAGGACGTAATTGTATTAAAGCGCAGCATGGCAAGCGGCTATGCTGGTGTCGAAAACCCATTGTTCTTTAAGCCGAATACGCGGATGCTGTTTGGCGATGCGAAGCAAAGTATTGATCAGCTCGTTGCCAATGTGAATCAATAATCGATTCGGCATCACCGGCTATCGATCTGGTATAGCTAAAATTTATTGTTGAAATTGCCTTATTGCCTTGATTATAAAGAGCGAAATAGAATACGATCCTCCGTATTCTCGCCAACTAAAGCAATAGAATCTCTGATATTTCCTTGGAATAGGAAATTATTCTATAAATTTAGATGTTTATAGTAATTCATTTATGTATTAGCCCAATGACAAAAAACGGTTCACAAGATTCACACAAAATGATCGACAAGCTGCGTAGCAGCACCACTGGTATTGATGTTGAGTATGCACTTGCCTCCGGGGAAACCAGCCGCCGAATTTATCTCGACAGTACTGCCAGTACCTTGCAGCTGGGTGTTGTAAAAGACGTAATGGAAAAATATTTGCCGTACTATGCCAACACGCATACCACAGTGCATTTCAATGCGCAGCTTTCCACCCGTGAATTCGACTGGGCACACAATATGTGCATTGATTTTGTTGATGCGGATTCTGAAGAATATGGCTGTTTCTTCGTTGGCAGCGGCGCAACCGGTGGGCTGAACCGTATCGCACGAACGTTAAGCAAAAAGCGCCCAGAGCGAGATGTGGTCATTACATCGATCATGGAACACCACTCCAATGATTTGCCGCATCGAAAAAATTTCAAGAAAGTTGTGCATATCCCGGTTGTGATGACTGAGAAGGGTATGGGCGCGATAGACATGAAAGCAATGGAAGCTGCGCTTGAGAAATATGGTGAGCGCGTGAACTATGTGTCGGTAACCGGTGTATCCAACGTAACCGGTATCGTTAATCCAATCTACGACATTGCGGAGTTAGCGCATAAGCAAGGTGCATTGATGATTGTTGATGCTGCTCAAATGGCTGCACATGTTCCAATCCAGATGAGCGGACATGACAACCCTGCTCGGAACCTTGATATGGTGGCAATGTCTGGGCACAAAATTTACACGCCTTCTTCACCAGGTGTGGTTATCACGCGAAAAGAATTGTTTAGTGGTATTGAACCTGATGAAGTCGGTGGCGGTATGGTGGATGATGTTTATACTGAGCACTATTTATCTACGGATAACTTCCCGGATCGTGAAGAGGCCGGTACACCCAATATCGCTGGTGCAATTGCATTGGCTACGGTTTTGTACACGCTCAAAACGATCGGAATGGATGTGATCAATGAAGAAGAAACAGAAATTGTGTCCTATGCTGTGAAGCAACTCAACGAAGTCGAAGATGTGGTTGTTTACGGCCATAAGGATCCTGATAGCTGCCAACGAGCCGGTGCCGTATCAATCAACGTCAGAGACATGCATCATTCTCTAACCGCGGCAATACTCAATGATTATTTCAATATTGCCGTTCGTAACGCCTGTTTCTGTGCCCATCCGTATGTAAGGGAAATGATTTCAGACGATCTGGGTGAACAGATGGAAGGGTTGACTAACGAAGAACTGGAAGTATTGGCAGATTTACACCGTGGAATGGTTAGAGCCAGTTTCGGAATTTACAACACCAAATCCGATGTCGATGCGCTGGTGTACGCAATGTCGGAAATTGCTTCCAATAAGGCGTTTTACAAATCGCAGTATCATGAAGGTAGTGGTGATAGTTATTTTCACAATTCCTTCAAGTTCAACAGTGAGCCGTTGTTTTCGGCGCAAACTGCAGTGGATAACTGGCTGGCGAGCTAAATTAGCATAACCAGCCGGTTGTGCAAAAAAGGCTGAACAGGGTTTCAGCCTTTTCCTGACTTCGACGGTCCACCCCACGCAGATCGCCTACAGCCCAGTCAATACGGGGGTCTTCTGTTGAGATCGATTTGTAGTGCCTATCTAAATATTTGTGTTGACTTCGGTGATGGCATGGTGTAAGCTCACCCCATGTTTGTTCGCGTTAAATCTACACCCAATAGCCCAAGACAATCGGTTCAGATTGTTTCATCCGTGCGCGTCGGCGATAAGGTCAAGCAAAAGATTGTCCGTTATATCGGCATTGCCATGGATGACGATGAGTTAGTGCGATTGAAAGCGCTGGCCGAAGTCGTCAAGGCGAAGATTGAAGCCCAACACCAGCCCGGTTTGTTTCCGCCTGAGGCGGTCGCCAAACAAGTTATTGAAGCGAAAGCAGCCCAAGCGTCTAAAGCCACCTTGAATGTTGACCTGAGGCAGATGGTGGAAGAACAACGGGTGGTGCTGGGCATCCATGAGGTGTATGGCGCGGTCTATCGCCAGTTATCGTTCGATACCCTGTTGCCACAGAAGCGGTATCGTGCTTCCCATGAAGCACTGTTTCATTGTGTGATGGCACGCATTGCCAACCCTAAAAGTAAGCGTGGCAGTGTGCAGCAGCTTGAGCAGGACTTTGGCGTTTCTTTGTCCTTAGAGAAAGTTTATCGGATGATGGATCAGCTGGACGATAACACCATCAGTCGGCTACAAGCGATGACCTGTGAAGGCACGCGATCCTTGTTACCTGGTGCGTTGGATGTGTTGTTTTTTGACTGTACGACACTGTATTTTGAGTCTTTCAAGGAAGATGAGTTAAAACAAAATGGCTACAGCAAGGATTGTAAATTCAATCAGCCCCAAGCCAGTCAGACACAGGTATTGCTGGCTTTGCTGGTCACCCATGAAGGCCTGCCGGTCGGCTACGAAGTGTTCCCTGGTGCTACTTTCGAGGGTCATAGCCTAATCAGCGTTTTGCAGACGATGCAGGCGCGCTATGATGTCCGGAAAATGATCTTTGTCGCTGATAGGGGCATGTTGAATGAAGACAATCTAAGCGCCCTAGATGAGGCGGGCGCTTATTACATTGTCGGGGCGAAACTAAAACAATTGCCCGCTGCATTACAAACCAAAGTATTGGATAAATCAGCTTATCAGGCAGATGGCAAAGGCGGGTCAAGCGCAGCCGAGCTGACGCACAAGAAGAGACGGCTCATTGTCTCGCATTGTCCAAAGCGTGCGGATAAAGATCAACATGACCGACAAAAGGCAGTCGACCGGCTCATCAAGAAAATCGGTAAAAGCCAGAATCCCAAGGACTTATTAAATAACTACGGCTATAAAAAGTTTCTGATTATCTTTTTGTTTATCTTTCTGATTATCAAAGGAAAGACTAGCCTGAGTATCAACCAGGATAAAATTGATGCCGAAAGCCGCTGGGACGGCTTGCATGGGGTGATTACCAATTTGCCCGATACGCCGCACCAAGAAGTGTTATCACACTATCGCGGCTTATGGCAGGTTGAAGAAAGTTTCCGCATCACTAAGCACGACTTGAAAGTACGCCCCATCTATCACTGGACACCCTCAAGAGTGCGTGCCCACATTGCCATTTCGTTCATGGCTTTTGCCTGCATCAGACAGATAATGTATCGAATCAAGCTACAACACAAGGCCTTATCCCCTGCTGTTATCCGTAATGCCTTGATTCATGTGCAACACAGCGTGTTCAAACACAAGCGCACCAAACAGCGTTATGTCATGCCTTCTCAAATCAATCCAGAGGCAAAAAAAATCTATGCTGTGATGGGATTAAAAGCGACCACCACAGCTTACCCACTGTACTAATTGACATAATTCTTCAATATCTGGGCATTTGTAGTGCCTAGATATTTTTGTGTTTCTTTATAAATCAATGACTTATGAGGGTTGACCGTCGAAGTCAGGAAGATAATATGATGCTCTGCGGGATGCCATACCGGGCCTCGGTCGTGTATATCTAAAGGACTGCGATTGTTAATAATTCTGTATACAAATTGTTAGCAAAACGCGTTTTTCTGTTTATAACTACGTGCAAAAGAATTACCCACAAATTAGTAAATCGTTTTACAATACTTTCCCCTGTTTTTTTCCACAAAACAGAAATCGATAAGTGATTGAAATTACATTGTTATATAGGGTTATCCACAAACCCACAGGATACTACAACAGTTACTACTAAACCTTTTATATGAATATTAAAATAGATAGAGCACAAATACTTCCAGCACTTAATTTAGTCAGTAGCGTTGTTGAAAAGCGACAAACGTTACCAATACTGGCAAACCTGTATTTTGATCATCAGGATGGAAAATTGCATATGGTCGGGACTGATTTGGAAGTAGAGATTTCAGAAACCATAGATGGAGCAACGGGGGAGAACGGTTCATTTACGGTATCTTCTCGCAAATTCCTCGATATTACGCGTATGTTACCGGAAAATGCGTCTATTTCCCTAAAGGGTGACGGCGATAATCTAATCGTTACTTCAGGAAGAAGCCGATATACATTAAAGACTCTGGAAGCGTCAGGGTTTCCCCGCATACAAGCTGATAATTGGGAAGAACGTTTTAAAATAAATCAGTTAGATCTTAAATCCTTGTTGGATAAAACCGCTTTTGCGATGGCGGTTCAGGATGTTCGCTATTATCTCAACGGTGTATTGTTAGAATTAGAGAAAGATACGCTCAGAGCAATTGCAACCGACGGCCATCGTTTGGCACAGACAGATGTCAATATAACGTTGGATATTAATTCACCCCGTCAATTAATCGTACCGAGAAAGGCAGTAACCGAAATCAATCGGTTTCTCGATGGAGACAACGAAACGGAACTGACAATCGAGATCAGCAAAAACCATCTCAAGCTGACCAAAAATGATACCGTTTTGATTACTAAACTAATAGACGGCAAATTCCCGGAATTCAAAAGCATTCTTGAAACGCAACTCGATATACAAATTACATTAAATCGTGCTGAGTTTATCGAAACCATGAACAGGGCAGCAGTCTTAACAACGGATCGCTTTAATGGCGTCAAGCTCACTCTGGAGCCCGGCCTGATGCGAATTACCGCAAATAACCCGGAACAGGAAGAAGCGCTGGAAGAGTTGGAAGTTGAATATAGCGGGGAATCGATTGAGACTGGGTATAATATCAGTTATTTAATTGAAGCCGCTAGAGTAGTTAGTACTGAGAATATTCAAATTAATCTACAGGGCAGTGACGGTATCTGTATTATTAAACAACCAGAAGACGCAAGATCAACATGGTTAGTAATGCCGATGCGAATTTAGCGCGTTCAATATAGTTAGAAAAGCCGGTTTTTTTGTTTTGGGACCACGCTACGGAGAAATAAACTGTTTCACGTGAAACAAATTTAGATAGTCCAGATACGGAAAGTTTTATTTTACGGTAATATCAAATTTTGCAAGCAGGATAAAGAAAATCACAAAACGTTTCACGTGAAACATCTCACCGTAAAGAAATTTCCCACCCCCAAAGGGGAAGAGGAAGACGTCATTACGTATCCCCAGGGGATGTATAGGAGGATCAGATACACTACAAAACCGACGGCAAGTTTAAGTTCAAAATTGATATCCTGTCAGTTCGTTTCTGCAGTTGTAACTAATTGATAAACAGATAGAAAATTTAGGGTCCCGTGGCATAAAACCCGCGGTCTATAGCCTGAATGTGCTAAAATTGGATTAGGCAAATAAATGGATATCTGGAATGGCTGAAGAATACGATTCAAGTAGTATAAAAGTCTTGAAAGGACTTGATGCGGTTAGAAAACGACCAGGAATGTACATCGGCGATACCGATGATGGTACCGGACTCCATCACATGGTTTTCGAGGTGGTTGATAATGCCATTGACGAGGCCCTGGCCGGACATTGCAGCGTAGTCAAGGTAGAAATTCATGAGGATCAGTCCATCACCGTTAGCGATGACGGTAGAGGAATACCCACCGGGATACTGCAAGAAGAAGGTGGTAAAAGCGCAGCAGAAGTCATAATGACGGTTTTACACGCTGGTGGTAAATTCGATCAAAAGTCGTACAAGGTATCCGGTGGATTACACGGTGTAGGCGTTTCAGTAGTCAATGCCCTTTCAGAGAAACTTGTTCTGGAAATCCATCGAGACGGAAAGATTCATAAGCAGACGTATGTACACGGTGATCCCCAGGAAGATCTTCGGGTAGTTGGCGACACAGACGGAACCGGCACAATCGTCACCTTTCATGCGAGTTCAGAAACGTTTAGTACCATCGACTATCATTACGATATTTTAGCCAAAAGGTTGCGCGAACTATCCTTCCTCAATTCGGGTATCAGGATAGAAATTAGCGACGATCGAACCCAACAGAAGGATATTTTTGAATACGAAGGCGGAATATCTGCTTTTGTTGGCCATCTAAACAAAAAGAAAACATCAATCCATCCAACCGTGTTCTACACTAAAACAGACAAGGATGATGTCCACATTGAACTCGCCATGCAATGGAATGATTCGTACCAAGAGAATACCTATTGCTATACCAACAATATACCGCAAGGAGACGGTGGTACTCATTTGGCGGGATTGAGAGGCGCAATGACCCGAACACTCAATGGCTATGTTAATGATTCAGGGTTGGCTAAAAAGGAAAAAGTCAATTTGAGCGGAGATGATTGCCGAGAAGGGCTGACCGCGGTTCTATCGGTAAAAGTCGCGGATCCGAAGTTTTCATCACAAACAAAAGACAAACTGATTTCTTCAGAAGTAAAAGGCACCGTGGAGTCTGTTGTCAACGAAGCATTGGGTAATTTTCTGTTGGAGAATCCTGCTGAAGCAAAAATTCTTGCGAATCGAATTGTCGATTCGGCCAGAGCGCGAGAAGCGGCCCGCAAGGCGCGGGAAATGACGCGCCGGAAAAATGCGCTGGATTTGGGTGGCTTACCTGGAAAGCTCGCGGACTGCCAGGAGACCGACCCGGCACTGTGCGAATTATATCTGGTGGAAGGGGACTCTGCGGGCGGGAGTGCCAAGCAGGCGAGGGATAGAAAGTTTCAGGCTATCCTGCCGTTGAAAGGGAAAATCCTCAATGTTGAAAAAGCGCGTTTTGATAAAATGTTGAGTTCTGATGAAGTAACAACTTTGATTACCGCGCTAGGTACCGGAATCGGTAAAGATGATTTTGATGTCAGTAAGCTTCGCTATCACCGAATCATTGTTATGACCGACGCGGATGTTGATGGCTCGCATATTCGAACTCTGTTGCTCACTTTCTTTTACCGCCAAATGTTAGAACTCATCGAGCGAGGTTATGTTTATATTGCGCAGCCGCCGCTATACAAAGTTGCGATGAAGAAAAAGGAAACCTATCTTAAAGACGATACGGAGATGGCTCAGTACCTTCTCGATATCGTTGCAGAAAAGGCACAACTAAATACGCCAAGTGGTAAAGCAATAAACGGTGCAAGTTTAAAAGCATTGGTTCTGGATCACCAAACTATTCAATCAACCCTGGATCGTTTGTCGAAACAGTACAGCGGCGATGTCGTAGAAAAGTTTTTACAGATGGAACCTGTGGTCGTTGAAGATCTGGAGAACGCAGAGGCAGGAGCCAGAATTGCTCAATTGTTGGAAAAAGCACTCAACAAAAAGCCCAGTGATATAGTGAGTTATCAGGTTGCGGTTAGTGCAGAATCAAGCTTAACCGTCAACAAAAAGCAATATGGACTTACCGAAGAAACCATATTCAGCAAGCAGTTTTTCCAGTCAGCGGAATACAGAAGCCTGGTTGCCCATGCCGCAAAACTAGCGGATCTCGAAGATGCGGACGCAGAAATGATGGTGAACTGGGGAGAGGGCGAAGCGTTGTTTGCTCGATTTGATGACGCAGTCGAGTGGATGATGAGTAAAGCGAAAAAAGGTTTCTCGATACAGCGTTACAAAGGGCTTGGTGAAATGAACCCCGAACAACTTTGGGAAACCACTATGGACCCGGAAGTGCGAAGACTTTTACAGGTTACGATCGATGACAATTTTGGTGCAGACGAAACCTTTACAACATTGATGGGTGATCAGGTGGAGCCAAGAAGGAAGTTTATCGAAGCAAACGCTTTTTCGGTTTCAAATCTGGACGTCTAACCGGCCACTACACAAAGTGCTGTTTGGGTTCTGCGAAGACCCGCTCTACCATCGGTCTGAAAAACTCGAGTGGTTTTGATTCGAACTCTGGGTCAAAACAATTTTGATCATAGTGTTCGCAGAAGTTCGCACAGTCGTCATACCATTCGTGATCCTTAAACAGATCTCGGGCATTCTTGTCTCGACCGAAGTGATGATTGTAGTAGTAGGTTTGAAATAAACCGTGGTGCTTTACTATCCAGTATGTTTTGTCGGATACATAGGGACGTAGAATTGCAGCGGCCATTTCACTGTGTGAAACCGGAGCGAGATCGTCACCAATATCATGCAACAAAGCAGCAACCACCATTTCTTCCGACTCGCCGGCATTGAATGCGTGGGTTGCAGATTGTAAAGAATGTTCAAACCGGCTTACCTTATACCCAGAAATAGAATCCTTCAGATTCTCAAGAGCTGTCAACAATCGATCCGGTAAATCGGAGACATACTCTTTTTCCTGTTCAGCCAGATAGGCGTATTCTTCAGCGGTACCGTCCGCCATATTGGTAAAATTTACGGTTTCCATATAAATAGTCAGCCCTTAAAAACCGACCTAACAAGTAAATATCTGTTTCAAGCAAACGCTCAGCGAACGTGAATCAACCTTGAATCAAATGGACCAAGGGCTTTTTACCAAAAATATGGACAAAACTCGCTTTTTTAAGCCATAAATAGCAGACGTGACAAAAAACCAGCCACTTTCTCAAATTCCAGGCGCAAGCAGCCATTAAAGCATTGATTTCATCGCCAACTTGTCCTTTAAGCCTGTTTCTGGATAACCTAAAATCGGATTTCAAATGCCCAATAATGGGTTCTATGGCAGCCCGTCGCTTACACAATTTGCGTTTCTTATCTCTTTGATAACGATTGTCTTTTTTCAGGGCTTTGCTGGGCAGGATAATGGCAGTATCGCCCACTTGTTTAACCCCACAATAGCCTCTGTCGCAGACCGCTTGTTTGATGGGTTTTGTTCTGTTGCTATTGGCTTGTTTTATCGCATCGGGTAGGGTTTTTGCATCATGCTGGTTTTTCTTATGGCTGACAACGCCGACAATGATGTTACTGTCTTTGCCCGAGACGATGGATACTTTGTTGCCGTATTCATAGCGTTTGTGGTCTTTGCCTTTAGAAATCACATAAGCATGGGGTTCGTGCAGGGAATAAATTTTGTTTTTGTCTTTGGGTTGTTGTGCCAACACCCGCTGATAGAGCAAGAAGTCTGGTTGGTAGGTTTCAAGCAGTCCGTGTTGGGGTAGTTTTCTTTGTAGTTCTCGGATTAAAATATGAGCAATGGTTCGCAATCGTTTCAATGCCTTTTTAGCGGATGCGCGCTTTTTAACATGGCGGAAGTGGCGAATGCGTAAGCGGCAGTTTTTAACTTCTTTTACGAAGGTTCTGCGTTGTTTGATGCCATGTTTTTTCGCCAATTTGTTGAGACGGTTGATAATTTTGATGGCTAGTTTAGAATCAGTCGGATAGGTGATGTTTTTTTCCTGTACGGTGGTGTCAATCAAAACAGTGTTTTCATTGGCTTTTTTGCCGTGCAACATCACACTCATCTTAAAAATGAGTTCAAAACCTGCGACACCGATTCTGTTTCTAAAATGCACCAGTTCGGTTGCATTGCAAGGCATGGCAGGGGTGTAGGTTGGATAGCCGCAGAAGTATTGATAATACGGATTACGCTTGAACTGTAGGACCACATTCTCATCGGACAGGTCTTCCAGTTGTTTGAGTATCAGCAACCCGACCATTAAGCGTATTGGTTTTGAGGGTCTGCCGTTATCGTGGCAATAGTGTTTGCTAAATGCATCCTCGAAGACCTTCCAGTCGATGACGTTGGCTAATTGGATTAAAGGGTCTCGTGGGTCTAATTGAGAGAACAATTCGGTATGAAACAGATTTTGTTGCCCTGTGTTTGGGGTAGATGGAGTCAGCATAATTTTTTAACTAAAACGACCAGAAAACAACGGTTATTCTAACATAAAGCGGTTGATTTGGTTAATGGTTTTGTTTGTTTTATTGATATAAATCAAACTGTTTAGATGTTTTTAAGGGCTGACTAAATAGTCTCTAAGTGTGGTTTTTACAAAATTTCCAGAACATTCTCAGGTGGACGCCCAATAGCGGCTTTGCCGCCGTTTACGACGATGGGCCTTTCTAGCAAAATGGGGTTATCCACAATAGCACTGTAAAGATCCTGATCTGAAATGTCTTTCCCGCCTAGCTCAAGTTCTTTATATGCGGACTCCCCCGAGCGCATTATATCTCGCACAGAACAACCAAGCTTGTCGACAATAGTTTCCAGTGTTTGAATATCTGGAGGGGAATCGAGGTAGGTAATCACCGTTGGATCTGCTCCATTTTCAGTGAGCAGACTGAGAGTGGCTCGAGACTTTGAACATCTCGGATTATGGTAAATCGTAGTCATGATGCTAGCGAAATATTTTTTAAAGAAGGTCTGATATAGTTAGCGGATATTAGATCCCAACGCCATTACCTGGCAATACTTTGGTGTGAATAAAACAACTCTCAATTTGCGTTATGTTATACCAACGGCCCAAGGATTTGACATTTTGTGCTTTCCACGGGGAATTTGAAGTGATTCAGTAGTCATCATCATAGGAGGTATTAATGACAGTAGAGATTATGCGAACGGACAAGTCGGCCTGCGATCTTCGGCGCGCCGCTGCGGCGTGCAGGGACGCGAAAGCGGCCCGACGGATGCTGGCGATTGCGTTGATTTTGGACGGCACTGACCGCAAGACGGCGGCCGAGAACTGCGGGATGGACCGCCAGACGTTGCGTGACTGGGTACACCGTTATAATGACGCGGGGATTGAGGGTCTCTCGAACCGGCGTTCGCCAGGACGGCAGCCTCTGCTCAGCGTGGCACAGAAGGCGGAGTTGGCATCGCTTGTGCGTGAGGGGCCGGATCCCGAAACGGACGGCGTGGTGCGCTGGCGGCGCATTGACCTCAAGCGCAAGATTGAGGAGTGCTTTGGCGTTGTCATGCATGAGCGGACCGTTAGCAAACAACTGGTAAAACTTGGTTTTCGACGCTTGTCTGTGCGCCCGCAGCATCCGAAATCCGACCCGGATGCGCAGGATGCGTTTAAAAAACTTCGCTGCAGAGGTAGCGGCCGTTCTGCCCAAAACGGCCTGCGGCAAACCATTGGAGATTTGGTTTCAGGACGAAGCTCGTGTGGGTCAGCAAGGGACGCTGACACGTATATGGGCCGAACGGGGAACCCGGCCGCGTGCGCCGCGTGATACACGTTATACGTCGGGCTATATCTTCGGCGCGGTTTGTCCCGAACGCGCCGAGGCTGCTGCGCTGATCATGCCGCATGCGGACACGTCCGCTATGAATGCACATCTGTGCGAGATCGCCAGGACGGTCGCGGCAGGTGCCCATGCCTTGCTCATCCTCGACGGTGCAGGCTGGCACGGATCAGCAAAACTGGAAGTGCCGGACAACATCACCCTGCTCAAACTCCCGCCCTATTCGCCAGAACTCAACCCGATGGAAAACGTTTGGGCCTACTTGCGCGCCAACAAGCTGGCAATCTCTGTGTTTGAATCCTACGATGAGATCGTCGACAAATGCTGCGATGCCTGGAATTTCTTCGCAGAGGACAAACAGGCAATCACATCAATTACATCACGTAATTGGGCCAAAACAGTCAATCAATAGAGCCGTTGGTATAAGCTCTTTGGCTATGGCTTTTTGTGTAAAACCAGCTGTTAAAAATGCTTCAATCTGGTATCGTTCGTATTCGGTCAACTGTGTATAGCGCATGGGTAATTTCCTTGGTCGAAAAAATAGCGCTGGATTGTACCAGTTGGCCACCTGCTCTAGAAATTGCACTTATGACTTGAATCTAAGGTAGCATTTTTGCCGAATAGATCACTAAGGAACTTCATGGGTATGTTACTCGCATACGCCATATTAACATGGAGTGCCTATATTATTGGAGACCTTTACATGATTTAAAAAACAATTGGAAGTGGAATCTTAGCCCCGCCATCCACAAGGCTCCTGCGCGGCTGAAGCCGCACTTTCGACAATATATGCCAAGGTCACTAATGGCCTTTTTCTGCTATCATTTTTTTAACCGTAGCTAGTTTCAAGCAGACCACTAATATCTCAACCGCCTTTTTGACATCATCTAAATCCGGGAAGGTTGGCGTTATGCGGATATTTCTGTCCGGTGGGTCTTTGCCATACGGGAAGGTTGCACCGGCAGGGGTTAGTTTTACACTAATGTCGGCGGCCATAGATATTACTTCGCTGGCAAGCCCGGGCAGGGTATCCAGAGAGATAAAATATCCCCCAGAGGGTTTGGACCAGTGGGCAATGCCTAGGTCTTTCAGTCCATAGATTGGCTAATGATGTCTTTCTTAATGGTGGTTTTTTACGATGCTCATCCGGGATACTAAGCAGCTCTATGTCTGCCCTGGCCGAGAGACGATCATGAATCTGTAACCCCGTGGTACCTGCCTGACCGTCGATAAACATCTTGTGCATTATGATGGTCTCTATTGATACCGCAAAGTCATTTCTAAAGTTACTGCCCCTCAAGCCCCCCGATTTCGGCGGCATCCAGTTGGCGACTCTCATGATGGACGCAGCCCGGGTCTTCCTGAAGTTGAAAATTCGAGGCATTGGCCCTGTGCATCTGAGGGATCGAATAGCACAGGACAAATATTATCGCGCAAAATATTCCGGCGACTGGCACCCTGAGCGTGTCCGCTTGAAAACCACCGTTTTTTTCAGGCTTTGCCCCGGTGGTAAGGCGGGACTCTGAGGGTGGCTTCAGGCAGGTGCCGCAAATAGTAAGAACCAAAACCAGCGCGTAAAGTTGGGTGTGATAGAAAACGGATTCTTCCAGGACAAGGGCAAACAATGTGAAGGCGAAAAACAGGAACGCTGCGACCGGGCGAACCAGAACACCAAATGTCACGAAGAAGCCAGTGATGAACTCAACAACGCCCATCACCAGCACAGCCGGACCATTCAACACGCCAAGATCCAGGACTGAATGATCGAGAAGGGTCATGAATAAGACCGGCTTCAGAAATTTATATTTCAGGGCCAGATACATAAACCCGACTCCGGTTATAATTCTGGCCCCGGCATAACAGGCTTCCGGCTTCAGCAGCTTCGCCAGGGGCCCGAGAAGGCAGGCTTGTGGTTGTAGCCATTTAGGGGATGTCTTTCGGCCAAATGACAACAACAGCAAAGCGGGGGCCGCAAAGTGCAGACTGAAGTCGAAGAAAGACAGCCCAAACAAAAAGTGCCCGAAAATGGTAAGAGCAAGGACACCGAGAGCGGCCAGCCGCACCTGAAAGCCAATAATGAGCATGATCGCAAAGGCGACTTCCAGCGAGAAGATGACCGGCGTGTGTACCTCCGTTGGCGACAGGATTCCATTGGCGACCAGCAGTGTTGTTGAGCCGCTTTCCTTCCCCGCCATGGGCAACAGACCAAACGCGGCTATCAGCAACATTGCCGCCAGCCCGACACAGAGAATGATGCTCGAAACCTCCTTCACATCGCAATTGCTAACGGGAAAGAACCTCCTTTCAATTGCCCGCCATTTCGGCTCGATGAAAATGCCCAACAGGACAAGTATTGCGATTGGCAGCACGATTAATGCGAAGTAGCCAGCAGAGGTAAAAAATATTGGTGGCGCCATCATCGAGAGGCACAGCACCTCCGACGAGGACAGAAACCAAACTTCGTGTGCGTACACGAGCGCTGAATTGAAACCTGAAACCAGCCACATCGCAAGGACGATGCAGGCAATCAACCGTACCTGCATCTTCATGCCAACATCACCAAAAGACACCCCACGCAATCACGAACTAGCAATGATGGTTTATCCGCCGCAGAAAGGTGAGAGCGATTGAACACGCTTTTGACCCTGCCAGAAAGTCAAAAGAACTATTGCGCAAAACTCTCACCGTACATCAATGGACTATTGATTAATGGGCTACACTAATAGGTTGCATTGATTCCCACTACCAGCCCTAAATTGCGGGCATCCCGGTCACTGTGGGTTTGGCCAGGACCTATATTAGGGCCGCCGCCGCCGCTGATGAAGTTTAGCGGGGCATAACCCCGAACCAATATCCCTTCGGCAAATAACTTAACCGTATCGGTCAGGAAGTAGGCACCACCCAGAACCAATTGATCCTGCCGTTCCCATGGTGAGCCGCTATCGCCAGCATTGAAGATACTGTATTCAAGGGAGTAATCAGTGCGCTTGCCGTTGATGCTGGTTTCATATTTACCACCAAGGCCAAAGCTTGAGACTTTACTGGCAGCAAATTGGTTAAGATCCGGATGCGGATTAAAGGTTCCGGGCCAAAGGTCGGTGGTTTTATTGAACTCTCCAATGAAGGTAAATTGGCCGGCGACCAGCTTACCATAGACCGCCCAGGCCGGATTTTCTTCATCGCAGGGTATGAAGTGAAAAACTGGATAGTTCTGACAATAGGCACTGCCCCGTTCATAGGAAGCCCCAATCATGGCCGTGTCATTTTCACCGCCAAGGGCAAAGGCATAGCTGGCATCAATGACATAATTATTCAGCCTGCTGGGAACCGATGTGCCCTTAACAGGTACATTGGCGGCGCGGAATTGGGCACCCCCCTGAACCAGTTCGGCGCGGACATTCAAGCCATTGTTGCTATACCCCAGCATAGCCCCATAGGCCAGCCCGCCAAAAGCATGCCAGGTAGTTGATGCGGTAAAAGGACTGACCGTATCGGTCAAGCCAAAGGGTGTCGCCATTTTCCCGAGAGTGAGATAGAAGGGCGATTTATCCAGATTGCCAATGGTGATATAACCTTGGCGCAGTTGAATCTGGTTGCGGGTAAGGGCGGTAATCGTGCCCTGACCAAAGCTTTGCTGGGGATCATACAGGAACTCACTATAAGCGGTAACCCAATCCCCCATATTGGCCATCAAGCTGAACTGTGCGGAATGAATGCCAGCTTCTGTTACGGTTTTGCCAATTTGGTTTTTTGCGGTCGGGTGACGCATTAAGTAACCAAACTTGCTGTCACGGTTGCTACGCCAGAAATCGGCAATTCCAGTGACGGCTCCGCCGAGGTAGATACCTTTCCCGGCGATATTGCCCTGTTGTTTTTGTTCAAGCAGAAAAAGTTGTTTCCGATTGATGTTCGTCGTCGGGTCGAGCATATCATAGGAAAAATTGGAGTTTATTTTGACAACGCCATCATTGTCGCTCTCCCCCACATCATCCGCCGCAGGCGTACGGCTGTCGTCCTCGGCCAGTCTGGCTTCGAGCATTTCTATCCGGGCCACGAGTGCCTCAATGGTTTCTTCCAGCGTATCCGTCTGAGCATTCACTGCGGACGGTAATAATACGCCGGACAGCGACAGCATAACGGCGGTTATTATAATTTTAGTGATTTGCATAGTGATGGTATTCCTCGCATTCTATTGATTTATGATAGGTTTGATTAGTTTGTAACATCTACCGGATTATAAAGCTTATTAGTTTATTAACAAGGGTGTCAACCCAAAGCTCAAATGTCCCCTTTAGCCCAAAGCAGTCATGTCCCCTTCGCATCGGAGTCACCGGCAATCTTTTGCTGGTCCGCGATGGCAACACAAGAGAATCCTGTCAAACTAAAACACGACATCAAAAAGGTAGCATGTATCCGCATGGTTACGTCCCCGACATGAAACACAGAAACGGTGCCAGCCTTACTTGATTCTTTCTAATATGCCGTCCAGCTCATCAAGCGAATGATAATGAATTACCAGCTTGCCCTTTTTCGCGCCCTGATGAATATTTACCCGAGCACCAATTCGAGCAGACAAGTCGTCCTCAAGTCGTTTGATATCCGCGTTTGACGAATTTGCAGATTGCCCGGTTTGCTTTTTGTTACCCCATGTTTTTACCAGCTGTTCGGTTTGCCGCACCGAAAGGTTTTTACCCGCAACCATGGTCGCCGCGCCCGGTTGGTCTTTCTCAGCCAACCCCAACAACGCGCGCGCGTGTCCCATACTGATGCGTTCATCCTCAAGCAAACCCTGAACCTTGGCGTGAAGCCCGAGCAGCCGGAGTAAATTGGTAACCTGGGTTCGAGAACACCCTACTGCTTCGGAAACTTCCTGATGCGTTAAACCAAACTCTTCGAGCAACCGACGATAGCCTTTGGCTTCTTCGATGGCGTTTAAATCTTCGCGCTGGATGTTTTCAATCAGGCCCACCGCCATGGCGGTCTGATCGGTTATCTCCCGAACAACGGCAGGAACCGTTTCAAGCCCGGCCAGTTGTGCCCCTCGCCAACGACGTTCACCAGCAATAATCTCATACTGGCTTTTACCAATCGGGCGGACCAGCAGCGGTTGCAGCACCCCCTGGGATTTTATCGATTCACCGAGCTCCGCCAGCGCTTCTTTGTCCATTTTCATGCGCGGCTGATACTCGCCCCGCTGCAACTGATCGATGGCAAGCTCTTTCAAGCCAGTAACGGACACCTTGCCCTGAGACGGATTCGTATCTTTGGAAACGGTTGCTGTCGAAACTTTGTCCGCTTGATCGGCAACCTGCGTTGTTGCCTTAACATCGCCAAGCAATGCCCCCAGCCCGCGACCAAGACGCGCTTTCTTTTTAACCATTGCCGACAAAGCCGCCACTGTCAGACGCTGTACTAACCGTCTCGACACCGCCAGCCGCTACCGGCTGCCTTCTCAGCAGTTCACAGGCCAATGCCAGATACGCCTGAGAGCCAGCACATTTTCGATCATATTCCAGCACGGGTTTACCATGACTGGGGGCTTCGGCAAGGCGTACATTTCGCGGAATGACTGTACGATATAAACGCTCCGGAAAATGCTCCTGCAGCTGCTCGGAAACTTCGACGGCCAGCGTATTCCTGCCGTCATACATGGTTCTGACCAGTCCTGAAATATCGAGACCGGGATTGAGGCCCTCTTTTACCAGATTGATGGTTTCAACCAGACTGGTTAACCCTTCCAGCGCATAATATTCACATTGAACTGGAATCAATACCTCCGTCGCGGCAATTAGTGCATTCACCGTTAGAATATTCAACGCCGGGGCACAATCGATCAAAACAACATCATAGTTGCCGCGCACTGCCGCGAGCACATTTTTTAGTCGAAAGTCGTGTTCGTCCAGGTCGTTCATTTCTACCTGAGCCCCGGCAAGGTCCGGGTGAGACGGGATTACGTCAAAGTTATAATCTGTTTTTTGAATGGCTTGCGCGGCCGAGAATTCGCCCAGCAGAACCTCATAGATACTGTTTTCAAGCTCACGCATCGCCAGCCCGGAACCAACGGTCGCATTGCCTTGCGGATCCATATCAATGAGCAATACCTTGCTTCCCGCGTGGGTCAGCGACGATGCCAGATTAATTGCGGTGGTGGTTTTTCCTACCCCGCCTTTCTGGTTGGTTATGGCGATTACTCTTGTCACAATGATTTCTGGTTTTTCTATATGTGTTGTTTCTATAATTTTTGACTAAACAGGGCTAAAACTCGATGATCACCAAATGGCGCCGGGCATCCAAATATGGCACCTCAAGCGGCCGCACCGTCACCTGTTGGCAGTTAATCTGGTCTTCCTCGCAAAACTGATAAAACAGATCAAGTTCTTCATGTGGGTACGAACCCTTCATTGCCAATAGCCGACTGCCTGAATTCAGGCAGTGCCGGCACAACCCTACCATATTCGCCAGTGAAGTAAATGCCCTCGCGGTAAGCGTATCAAATTTTACGTTGGGCTGATATTTTTCGATCCGACGATTTTCGAGGGAGAGGTTAGGCAGTCTCATCGAACTTCGGCAATGCTGAAGAAATTGCATCCTTTTTCCGCGACTATCCAACAGCGTTACCGAAAGCGCTGACCGACATACCGCAATAGGCAACCCCGGAAATCCTCCGCCTGTACCCACATCCAATAAATTCGTGCCTTTTATGTAAGGAAGAATTGACAACGAATCGAGCAGATGCTGAACCACAATTTGTTTTGTGTCGGTTATGGCGGTCAGATTGTGCGTTCTATTCCATTTTTGTAACAAACCCAGATGCTGCATAAGCGCAGTTTCTTCCGCTTCCGTTATTTCCAGACCGAGCTCGCCGCATCCCCGCCGCAGGATTCTGATGGGTGATTGCGCCAATGGTTCGTTTTTCAAGTTACGCGCTGTTCTGGTTTATGTTCTGGTTGTTTACTCAATCCATCGAAGTCAATCACGGCTTTATGCTTGTCTTTCTGGTTGTATTGGATCGGGCGGTCTTTGGCGTTCACTTCGCACATCGACACGGATTGCCAGATGCCATCACGCTTTACTGCACCGCGAAAAGAACAGGCATCCAGCCGCTGCTGTACCTGCTCAGAACGCTGACCGACGATATCACGTTCATCAATAAAATTATGCATGACAATATTAACGCCCTTGGCGGAACCATTTATGAGAGACCTCAGCATCCCCAGATCAAGGCCTTGCTCACGTCGCAAATAAATTATAAACTGTCCGGCTCGAACCAGTAACCAGGGATGACGAAGAAACACCAATGCCTTTTTTATATTATTCAGGCAATGCTGCCCGCCTTTAACCTCAAGCCCACCGAACCGGGAAATGAATGATTGCCAACAAGTACGGCCCGCAGCGCTGGTCGAATCCAGGTTAATCATTTTCCGGTCACGACTTCTGACCAATAACGTTGCCGAACTATTGCATTCCGGGTGCCCGTAAACCAGATGCTCTCTTGGCAAATCCAGACTGATCGATTGACAAATCTGCTGCCACACCTGGTCAGCTGTTACTCGAGTTGGTGCTTTCAGGGTTCGGCCAACTTCCGCTTCGGTTTGAAAACTCATTGTCCTGGTGACTTCCATATTTTCCGGCCGACGGACCAACCAGTCCAGGATATCTTTGATGCCGTGCAGGTTTTGACTGGTGACCGTGACGGTTTGTGCTGCAACCAACCGCTTACCGGTATTTTTGCGGACCGATAACACCAGATCCACCAGCTGATCTCTTAAAGGATTGAGCTGGTGCTCATACTGTATCGACTTTTTCGGGAAGCCGGGTCGTCCGGCCTGAGTGGTATCGATATGACAGCTCAGTTTACGAAGCCCACCCTGTTGCACCAATGCTTCGAGCAGCCCCCGGTTATCCAGCAATCCCTGACCGTGGGTCATGAGCATCGGGATCAGATCCTGTTCAACACAATATCGTATGAGCTCGATAAGTTCGTCGGTCTTGTTGGCCTTAACGTATGCATCAACCAAATCACCACCCGTAACCTGAATATGTCCGCCTTTACCCAGGACACGCCGGTTGGCATCGATCTGGGCTTTCATTTCCTCAAGCGAAACCAGTGGAACACGATTGGCGTTAGCCGGCAGGTAACAGTGACTGCAGCCGAATGAACAATATGAAGAACCGAGTGTAAAACCGCACTGCACCCAGAACCGCCCCACCACCTGGTTCGGCAGCTTCAGGCTTTCCGGCAACGATTGCCATCGTGCACTTAAAAGATCACTGGTTTCTTGGCTTCTTAGCAAACCCATGGACAAGTCTCTTTATAGGCTATATTGAAAGATGAATTGGCTGTAATGCTGTGTATTGGCGCACTATGGTAGTCTCCACATTCCCGAATCAACAACGCGTTTTCAACGTATGCGAAAAATCTTTGCCTTCCCCATGCTTTGTAACATATTGGTGCTGAATCTGTTGTTTTTTTCAGCGCCCATCTCGGCTGGCACTGAGTATGACAACCGTTCATGGCAAAATGTTCTGCACCAGTATGTCGATGCTGATGGTTACGTTGACTATCAATCCCTGATATCAGATCGTGCCGCTCTCGATCGTTATCTGGACATCATTAAAGCCGTTGGGCCCGAATCATCACCTGAACAATTTCCGACCGATGATCACCAGTTAACCTATTATATCAACGCGTACAACGCCCTAGTTTTTGAAGGCGTTTTGTCCCGCGGCCCGGAAACAAAAAGTATTTGGCGCGGCCTGATATCGGGGCTTAATTTTTTCGTCAGGATGGATGTCATGGTTGACGGCAGGCAGACCAACTTGCGAAATCTTGAAAACGATATCATCAGGGACCGTTTTAAAGACCCGAGAATACATGCTGCGTTGAATTGTGCTTCGATCAGCTGCCCAAGACTACCGCAGCAATCGTTCACACCTGAATCTTTGCAGAAACAGCTCGACCAGGCCATTCGCGAGTTTGTGAACAGCTCCTTGAACGTTCGTCCAGTTGATGATGAGGAAACGGTACATCTGTCGGAAATTTTCGATTGGTTCGAAGAAGACTTTATTGAATTCGAAAAGGCCAACGGTAACGATACCCCTTCGCTAATTGATTACATCAACCGCTATCGTGCGCATGGAAAAGAAATTGACACCCACTACGATATCACCTTTATAAAATATAATAAGGGAATAAATAGTATAGACAACAAACCGAATTAACGCTGCCAGACGCAATCGCATGAAGCACCTAATTCGCCGAGCCAGAGATATCTTTGCCAATGAAGGCCTCTCTGTGTTGTGCGGGCGTGTCGGCCTCAGGATCAAGCGCAATCTCGGCTTACGGAATTTCGATAGTTTTGATCGGGGTTATGATCGATGGATTAAATTATTCGACCCGCCTTTGACTCAACACGAAGCGAACACCCGGCTGCAAGGGCTGTCCAGGCTGCCAACCATTTCGATTTTAGTGCCTGTCTATAACGTCGAACTTGTCTGGTTAAAACAGGCTGTGGACTCCGTTAAATGCCAGAGCTATCCGCATTGGCAGTTATGCATTGTTGACGACGCATCTTCTGACAAGACACTAACAAACTGGATAAGGTCGCTGCCTGATTGCGGCGAGCGAATTGTCGTCGAGTTAAGTACAGAAAACAAAGGCATTGGCAAAACTTCAAATCAGGCACTGGCAATGGCAACAGGGGAATTTATCGGATTACTAGATCATGATGACCTGCTGGCTAAAGATGCTTTGTTGCTTGTAGCAGAAGAACTTCAGGCCAACCCAAACACTAGAGTTGTTTACAGCGACAAAGATAAAATCAGCATCAATGGTGAGCGCCATAGCCCTTTTTTTAAACCGGCCTTTTCACCGACCCTGCTACAAAGCCAAAACTATATTGGTCACTTTGTTGTTGCCGAGCGTGAGCTTATCGAATCTGTAGACGGCTTTAGAAGCGATTTCGACGGCGCGCAGGATTACGATCTGCTTTTGCGACTTACGAGTGAGGGCAATGATATTTTGCATATACCAAAAGTGCTGTATCACTGGCGCGCAATACCCGGATCAACCGCGTCGAGTTTTTCCGAAAAGTGCTATGCAGCAGATGCCGGGCGCAAAGCCTTGCAATCCTCTTTTGATTCTCAGAATTTGAATGTTACGGTTAAATCCGCCACCCGCCCCGGGGCCTATCACAGTCTCACAGAAATCACTGGAGAACCTAAAGTCAGCATCATCCTGCCTTTTAAGGATCAGCCTGTAGTGCTCGAAAAATGCCTGTCCAGCGTGTTCGAAGAAACACGATGGCAGAATCTGGAAATCATCGCCATCAACAATAATAGCGCAGAAGCGCAAACCACCAAACTGATCGAGCGCTGGCAGCAGAAATCGAATCGCGTTCGCTTTATCGAATACATCGATGTCTTTAATTACTCGAAAATTTGTAATTTCGGTGCAAATCAGACTGACGGTGACTACCTCGTTTTATTGAACAGTGATATCGAAATCACCTCGTCTGGCTGGATTGAAACACTGCTGGGGTTTGCCCAACAAGATTCCATTGGCGCCGTAGGCTGTCGACTTTGGTATCCAGACGGCAAGATCCAGCATGCCGGTATCGTCGTCGGCATTGATGAAGGTGCGGGACATCCTTATAAAGGCTTCCCCAAAAATAGTCGTGGATATTTTCAACGACTTCAAGTCGACCATAACGTCAGCGCTGTCACTGGTGCTCTAATGATGGTTAATCGTGAAAAGTACCTCGCGGTTGGCGGTCTGGATGAAACTGATTTTGCCGTTGCCTACAACGATGTGGATTTTTGCCTTAAATTACTGAAAGCCGGCTACTACAATGTACTCGCTTCGCAATGTACGGCAATGCATCACGAAAGCAGCACCCGAGGCTCGGATCAATCCGGTGATCAAAAATTGCGACACGATCAAGAGAAAGCCTTGCTAAACCAAAAGTGGCGTGAACTATTCGAGAATGGTGATCCCTTCTACAACCCCAATCTGACTTTGGCGCGAGAAGATTACAGCCTGAATCAGATAATAGACAAACGCTAGTCGATTAAGCTGATAGTCCTGCATTGCCGGGGATGGTTTATCGTGTATCAGGCATTTCCCAAGAATTGTACAACAACAAGTTGCTGAACAATCCCAAAAAACTCACAGAGTGCACTATCTCACACTTCATCTGGAGGATCGGGAAAATACAACCTCAAACCAGCAAAAATGCGCCACTACAGGGTGGGTTGACTATCTCGCAGACGATCACTGTATCCAAGCAACTTTGGATGATTGCGACGCTTGATTCTGTTTTTAATATCTATACGAACGGATTCATAACGCCAAAATTTATTGTACCTGCTAGGGGCAAATAGCTAACTGTTCATGTATATGCTCATAGCGAATATGGGCTCTTATTGTTTGGCATCATTACGAACAAAAATTAGTCGAGTGAGGAGTTAAGCATGGTACCTGAATGCCAAAGAAACCCCGTCTTAACGCGCTGGGTTTCTTTGGCAAGTATGACCGCTTGAGCCAATTTACTGCCTCTCGGCGAAAAACAAAGAGCGTCCACTTTACTTAACATTATCAAATCAATCAAAGCCGTAATTTCGATATTGACCGATCGGGTCTATGTTTTTACAGTTTAGCAAAGGCATTGGCTTCGCTCGGGATGACGTGCTGTAACTTGGCATGAGATCGAGTGGCCCGGTAACGCAGATTGGGGCTCTAGCACTATTCGTGTTATATTTTTTGTGAATCACATCGAAAATGAGCAACCGCAATGACAGATTCACTCTTTTCTCTAGCCGGTAAAACCGCATTGGTCGCCGGCGCTTCCAGTGGTCTTGGCGAGCATTTTTCTAAAGTTCTGGCTGCAGCAGGGGCACAGGTTGTTGCTTGCGGATGTCGCAAGCAGAATCTTGACAGAGTGGTGGGCGACATTACCGAAAGCGGTGGTGAAGCAATCGGCGTGATCATGGATGTCACCAATCGGCAATGTGTTGTTTCAGCTATGGAAGAGGCAGAAAAGCAATTTGGTACCCTGTCTATCCTGATAAACAATGCCGGTATCGCCAGGTCGAGCCTGTTTACCAAAACTGACGAAGCATCCTGGCAAGCGACCATGGATACGAATCTCGATGGTGTCTGGCGTGTTGCTCAGGAGTATGGGCACTACGGGAAACTACTTGCTGTGCTTTGGCTCGCTCACAGATTCAGGCGGGATTGTTTTTTCGTGTACCGTCATAAGAATGCTACAAAAAGCATTGCCGCCAGAAACGAACGATCCTATTGCAATAACAAAGCCAACAATCCATCACAGCTCTCCTAGTCGCGTATCAACGATTTAACCCTCACAAGCAAGTCGCAAAATACTACAAGCAAAACCATTATTGCAACAACATCTACCAAAAAAACACCTTCCGTTTCCCCAGACAAAAGCAATCCAGAAAGTGCCACCAACGGTAATAACCATCGTTCCAACCGTTGCCATCAATAACACTTTTTGCAGAAAACTCTTAATATCAAAACAATAGACATTAACAATTAATTCTCCTTTTAAAAAGAACTGGACTGATATCTAACTGTAGAAACTTGGCGGCTTTGATTAAATTTTATAACTACCGTGAGCGTTTTTTGAGACTGAGAAGCGGCACCAGAACCACTGGAACTTCCTTGTGATTGTGAAACCCCTCCTACAACTCCCCCTAGAACAGAACCGATAGCACCCAGCACCCCTCCACCTACACCTACCGATGTATTTGTTGACTGCGACGAATCTGAGTGTGACGTCTCCGTCGAAATTTTGTCATATATCCAAGTATCGTTGCCATCTGCATCCTGAGTGACAATGTTAGGCGATCCAACCGCTGCTGCCACATCCCCTTGGGACATGCCTTCTTTGATTGACGCCTGAAACAAACCAAGCGTAGTTTTTCTTTCCTGAGTCGAGCCGAGTTCTGCCTGATGCTCTGCTGCGGTCTTCTGAGGCGGCAATGGAGCACACCCAGAGAAAAGCAACGCAACACAAAAACTCAGAATGTACAAATTTTGTAGTTTAAACATAATATATCTCGCTGTAAAATGTAAAAGAAAATAGTTGTATGATTTGAGAAATTACAACCGTTGCTGTTCAATGAATATGCCTTTTTCCAATTTGGTAAAAAATTCCTGATAAAATTTAGGTTCGGTTACGGCCTCATATTGCACGTTAGCTCCAAAGCCACCAATCGCCGTAGATGACAATCGTACCGACAAACGTACTCGGGTCTTTTCCCCGAACGGTGTAACCGTTACAGTCGATTCAACCGTTGAAAATTCCTGAGATGTTACGCCACCAAGACCAAAAAAACCCTTGGCAAAAGCTGTCCCGGTATCATCAACATTGGTTTCATGTAAACTTTTAGATGCGGATAAGAGGCCAACATCAGCATTCGCATTCTGTACAACGAAACCATCATCCTGAAGAACCGCCAAAGCGACCTGTAATACTTTCTTCGTATCTTCGGTTTCATAGCTACGCGTCTGCAATTGACGAATCTGCAATTGTGTTAGTTCTGGCTTTTTATTAGCGTCCTTTTTCGCTTGTTCACCAGAAGCCTTTCCAGCTGACAGGGCACCCTGAATAGCAGGAACAACAAGAGGTGCGACACAACCACTCACATTTATTGACGACCCTACAATAAATGCTAACATAACCAGTACCCTAGTCCTACCACAGGAACCTAACAAATCTGTGTGTGTATGACGTTTCATATTCACATTCTCCTCGCATAAAATTAAAAACAATCCTAATTACCACCCCAGGCTTGCTTGTGCAGCACTCAGAACCCCACCGATGCCGGAAAACCTGCTGAAAATCGGCTTGTGTTAGGCGGTAATTAGGAAAACAACTGATTGTTGCTTACACGTGGGATTCTACACTATCACTATCATAGCCGTCTACTTCCAGAGACGGGTAACTAATACCGCTCTCCCGAAGGTTAAGCTAGCCACTTCTGGTACAGCCCACTCCCATGGTGTGACGGGCGGTGTGTACAAGGCCCGGGAACGTATTCACCGCGGCGTTCTGATCCGCGATTACTAGCGATTCCGACTTCATGGAGTCGAGTTGCAGACTCCAATCCGGACTACGAACGGTTTTCTGAGATTCGCTTACTCTCGCGAGTTTGCCGCCCTCTGTACCGCCCATTGTAGCACGTGTGTAGCCCTACCCATAAGGGCCATGATGACTTGACGTCATCCCCACCTTCCTCCGGTTTGTCACCGGCAGTCTCCCTAGAGTCCCCGCCATGACGCGCTGGCAACTAAGGACAAGGGTTGCGCTCGTTACGGGACTTAACCCAACATCTCACGACACGAGCTGACGACAGCCATGCAGCCAGCGTTCAATCTGAGCCAAGATCAAACTCTCCAGTTAAGTTTGGTGTTTCGCTGACCGAAGTCCTTGAAACAATTTTTTTGGAATAGCATTATCCAAAGACAAGGTTATTCACATTCTGGATGAGAGATTCTGACGGATCAAAGCGCCCACACAATCTGCTTGATTAGTTGTAAAAGATCAAGAAACCAGGGAGAACCCCCCGTTTCTGGGAGCGCGAATTATACGCGCAAAAGTCTCGAATTGCTTTTTCCGCACAGACTTTCATTTCAGCAAGCGATTTATCTGCGTTCTCTAGTATCCCCGTTCCTCCTGCGATATCCACAAAGTTCTGGTGATAGCAGCCTAGCATCACCCTGGCAATCGCATAGTCAGGGTCCAAATTCAGCGCCTGATCAAGCAGCTCCCTGGCTTGCGGCAATTGCGAGCGTTTGGCGCCTAAAATAAGTGCCGAACTTTGCCGGACACACTCCCAAGCTTGCACGTTTTTCGTCCCGCTGGACCATAATTTCACCTGCTCGCCTTCAACTAATTTGACCTCGAGGGAAACAACAATCTCCCGCATCAATTCATCCTGCAGATCAAATATGTCATCAATGATACGATCGTATTTTTCTGCCCAAATGTGCTGTCCGGTTGTACCGTCATTAAGCTGTGCAGTAACCCGTATTCGATTCCCGGATTTGCGTACACTGCCTTCGCGTAGGTATCGTACTCCTTGCTCCCGACTGACTTGTTTTTATAGCTAAAGGTAGAACCTCGCGCGACGACATCCACAGACAAGATTGCCGCGAGCGTTCTATTTGTCGGTTGGTGCTTCAAATTCACTATCCCAATATCCGAGCAATAGTTCTAACAAAATATGACTGTCTTCTCTATCTAATATTTGTTGGGTCACTCATTTGCGATGGATAATTTAGTCAACTGTCGTATCGAACGCCCAACGCCGATTCAAGCTGTTTGATCGCCGCACTAACTGTAAGGTTGCTGCATTCCCGGTTCATCCCCAGCCAAGGTAAAGGATTTCAAACGCGCGGCCGCTTAAAAGACAAACAGATTGCGTGGGGAGGCAATTAGTTTTAAAGTATTTCGCACGGCTTCAGTCTATGTGACTGATTGAAATTTTCAAGCGTTACATTATCTAATTTCGGAGTTATTATTGGCTCCCTCATACACTCAGCAAATACCATGCCCCGAAGATCCCGAAGAGCGAACCTCAAAGCTGAACCCCGTACAGCCGCCATCTCTGCACCGTACATCAAACGACAGCTGGCCTATTTTGATCCGCTCGATGAGGAACAGCTGGTTGCGATAGAAGCACAAGTAGACTGGTTACTGGAAAATATCGGTTTCGCTTTTCGAGACGACCCGGAAGCCACCCGAATCTGGAAAGAAGCGGGTGTAAAAATGGAGGGTGACAAGGTTTTCGCGGACGCACAATGGGTACGCGAGCAATGTGCCAAAGCACCGAGCGAATTTACCCAGCTGGCGCGAAACCCGGAACGCTCGGTCGTTATCGGCGGGCGTAATCAGGTGTTTGCTCCAATCTATGGCGCACCGTTTGTGCGTGATCTCGAAGGCGGTCGACGGTACGGGTCTTTCAAAGATTTTGAAAAGCTGCTGAAACTAACCTATATGCATCCAAACCTGCATCATAGCGGATTGGTGATCACGGAGCCGACAGACATCCCGGTATCGACTCGTCATCTCGATATGGTGCATGCCCACATGACGCTCAACGACAAACCTCATCTTGGCGCAATTACCGCGAAAAGCCGTGCCCAGGATAGCGTCGATATGGCAGAGATTCTCCACGGCACCGAAACCATGGACAATAACGTGGTGATCATGGCTAATGTCAACACCAATTCGCCGCTGCTCGTTGACCGCGTAGTTAGTGAAGCAATTCAGGTTTATTCGTCGCGTGGCCAGGCCATGGTGGTGACACCTTTTATTTTAACGGGTGCGATGGGGCCGGTCTCCACCGTAGCTGCGGTTGCCCAGGCGATGGGGGAAACTATGATCTGCTGTGCCTTTGCCCAGCTGGTCCGCCCTGGTGCTCCGTTTGTGATGGGCAATTTCCTGTCGTCGATGAGCCTCAAATCCGGTGCCCCAACGTTCGGAATGCCAGAGCCGGTATTGTCAAACTACATGATTGGTCAGCTCGCTCGTCGAATCAATTTGCCCCTGCGTTGCGGCGGTTCGTTAACCGCTTCGAAAATTGAAGATGGTCAGGCCGCCTATGAAAGTGCCGACTCGATGCACTCCACTATTCTGGCTGGCTCTAACTACACCCTGCATGCCGCTGGTTGGCTCGAAGGCGGATTAGCCACGGGTTTTGAAAAACTCATCATGGACGCCGACCGACTGGGTAGTTACCAAAAGCTGCTGGGTGGCGTCGATATGAGTGAAGATCAATTTGCCCGAGACGCTTATGAAGAAGTTGAACCCGGCGGACATTTCCTCGGCTGCGCCCACACCATGCGACATTACCAAACGGCTTTTTACGATGCCACTCTGAGCGATAGTGAAAATGTTGAGAGCTGGGAAGACAATGGTGAAAAAGACATGCGTAAACGCGCGTTCGAGAAATGGAACAAAATGTTGGCCGAATATGAGAAGCCCGAAACAGATCCTGCGACCGCAGAAGCGCTCAGCGCCTTTGTTGCCAAACGTAAAGAAGAAATCCCCGAAGCCTGGTACTAAAACCAACAGTAAACCAACACTTAAATTGAACCCGATATATCCGAGAATACCGTCATGCCCGAAATCATCAAAGAAAATGCGAGCAATGCCGCTTTACCCAGCCACGCCAAAGTTGTCATCATTGGTGGCGGTGTCGTCGGCTGCTCGATTTTGTATCACCTGACAAAATTTGGCTGGAAAGATAGCGTCCTGCTGGAGCGCGATCAACTCACCTCCGGATCAAGCTGGCATGCCGCGGGCCAGATTCATACCATTAGCTCTGATCCGAATATTTCGCGATTACAGAGCTACACTATTTCGCTTTATAAGGAAATCGAAGAACTCTCCGGTCAGGACATTGGGCTGCATTTAACCGGGGGGTTTTATCTGGCATCAAACAAAACCTGGTATGACTACTTAAAACGCGAACGCTCCAAAGCGCGTTATATGGGATTGAGCCAGGAATTTATTTCCCCTCAAGAAGTGGCGCAACGACACCCGCTAATTGACCCGAAACATTTTTACGCAGCGTTGTGGGATGACCAGGATGGCGATCTCGATCCTTCAGGCACGACTTACGCTTTTGCAAAAGCGGCGAAGCATCACGGCGGCCGTTATTTTACCCACACCGCGGTGACACAAACACAACTGCGCCCAGACGGCACATGGGACATCACAACATCCAATGGGGTTATCAACGCCGAACATGTTGTGAACTGCGGCGGCCTCTGGGCACGCGAAGTCGGCCATATGGAGACTGTGCAAAAAAACCACCACCCTTGGTCACATTCTCATTACTGCCCTAATTCACCGACGTTGCTGGCATTTCAAACCAATACACCATCCCTGCAAAAATACCCAATAATGACGGTAATAAACATCCAAACCCTAGCTTAATTATGATATAATAACAAACCTAACTAGCTGATTCTAATCATTAAATAGAGGCTTTATGAGTGATTACATACGTGGATTAAATCGCCAACAACAACTGTTATTTCCAGAGCGGCTAGAGGACTATGTCGGCGAGAATGATCCAGTTCGTGTTATTGATGCCTATGTCGATAGCTTAGAGGTGGATGCCTTAGACTTTAAGACCAAATACAGTGACAAAAACAACAATGGTCGCCCCGCCTTTTGCCCAAAATTGATGCTGAAACTCTACATTTACGGCTATACCAATAAAATAAGAAGTTCCCGCCATCTGGCTCGGGAAACCCATAGAAATATCGAGCTTATCTGGTTATTGCAAGGCTTAAAGCCCACCTATAAGACGATTGCTAATTTTAGAAAAAATAATGCCGCAGCACTCAAGAATACGTTTAAGGAATTTGTTTTGCTGTGCCAAAACATCAATCTCATTGAAGGTCAATTAGTGGCACTGGATGGAGCGTTTTTGCGAGCCAATGCGTCCAAAAATACCTTGATTGTTAAAGCCACTGTGGATAAAAAAATAGCCAGGGTAACGCAGGCTATTGAGGACTACTTGCACTTATTAAACACCGCAGACCAGCAGGAGGAACCGGAACAGACTCTGGATAATCCAGATTTGATTCATAAAATACAAGCACTTAAAGACCGCAAACAAAAGCTGGAAGAGGATTTGAATACGTTAGAGCAACTGGGCAAGAAGCAACATAACACAACCGACCCGGATGCCGCATTGATGTGCAAACCAGCGCATCATCTGGTCGCTTATAACTGCCAAATTGTGGTGGATGACAAAGCAAAGCTGATTGTCGCAACGGATGTATCAAGCCAAGGCAATGACGCACAGCAGCTGCATCAGATGGCCAGTCAGGCGAAAGAAACCTTAGCCCTTAAGACTTTGGCTGTGGTTGCCGACAAGGGCTATCACAGTGCAAAAGAGATAAAGAACTGTGTTGATGACAAAATCTACCCGATTATCCCGCCGATTGATACACAACAGAAACAAAAGAAAGCCGGCAGATACACGAAAGATGAGTTTGTCTATAACGAGGAGCAAGACGAATACACCTGCCCTAACGACAAAACACTGAAAAAAAGTGCAACCAAAAGCCTATCCAAAGGCAAGCTTGGGTTTATTTACAGCACCAGTGCCACAGATTGCAAGGCTTGCCCTGTGCGCAGTGAGTGTTTAGCAAAGCAAACGCCGCACCGAAGAATATGGCGGTGGGAACATGAAGCCTTTATACAAGCCTATCGCAAGTCTATGCAAACAGAATCAGCCAAGGCGATTAGCAAAAGAAGAGGGGCGATTGTGGAGCATCCTTTTGGCACCATAAAGCGGTCATTAGGCTGGGATCACTACCTGGTCAGAGGCAAAGAAAAAGTATCCGGTGAAAACGCATTGATTATGTTTTGCTATAACTTTAAGCGTGTTTTGAACCTGCTAGGCACAAGGCTGTTCAATCAACTGCTGTTGGCTATAAAAGCAGGCGATATTGCAGTCGTCATGCAAGCAATCAAGCGACATCTTCCTTTTTTGCGTCCACTATTCGATTATTTATGCCAGAAATACTTATTGTCGCAGCAAACAAACTTATTTCACCCGCCTGCTTTTAATAAGAACCTTTTTACCCGTGCCTGACTCAAAAGTCTCAATAGTGGGTGAGTCGGCGTTTGTTGCACAGTCTCATATGGCGGGGATGTCGCTGCCCGTTCAGCCCATGGAACACCACTACTTGCTTACCGAGCGTATTGATGAAATTGCCGAGTTTGGCTCTCGTTTGCCGTGCGGTATTGATTACGAAGCGAATATCTATTTCCGCCAGGAACGTGACGGGATGCTACTCGGCACCTATGAGCCAAGGGCAACACCCTGGCGAGTTGATGGAACGCCGTGGGAGTTTGGCCACGAACTGCTAAACCCGGATCTCGAACGTATCGCTGATCGACTTGAACTTGGCTTCGAACGCATCCCCGCACTCGCCACCGCAGGCATTCGCCAAGCCATCAACGGACCTTTTACTTTCGGTCCTGACGGCAATCCGATGATCGGCCCGGTTCCGGGCATGCACAACTACTGGTGTGCTGTTGGTGTTATGGCCGGCTTCTGTCAAGGCGGCGGTGTCGGTTTAGCCATGGCGGAGTGGATGATTGACGGAGAGCCCTCCATTGACGTGTGGGCCATGGATGTTGCTCGATTTGGCAATTGGGCATCGCCTGACTGGGGCACGGTTAAATCCTGCGAGAATTACGAACGCCGTTTTGTGATGACCTTCCCGAATGAAACCCTGCCCAAAGGCCGAAAGCAGCAAACTACCGCGCTATACGATCGTCTTGTGGCGAAGGGCGCGCGGATGGGTCAGGCGTTTGGGCTTGAAAATGCACTTTGGTTTGCAGATAGTCCGGAAGATGCCTGGGAAGATCCGACGTTTGAACGAAACCGTTCTCATGACTATGTTGCCCGGGAAGTCAAAGCTGTTCGCGAAGCTGTGGGCGGTATCGAGATAGCGAACTTTGCCAAGCACCAACTCAAGGGTTCCGGTGCCCGAAACTGGCTCAATAAAACCATGGCGGGCTATATCCCCAAACCGGGTCGGATCGCACTCACACCGATGCTCACTGAAAAGGGTCGGTTATATGGTGATCTCACCGTTGCTTGCTTTGACGATGAACATTTTATGTTGTTTGGCTCTGGCGCGATGCAAGACGCCCATAGCAGATGGTTCGCGCGCAGCTTGCCGGATGATGTTCACTACGAAAATCAGACCGGGGATTGGCACGGCATTTCCATCTCTGGCCCACGATCACGTGAATTGCTTTCGCGCATTAGCCGCGATGATGTTTCTGCGGAGGCATTGAGATTTCGAGACACCCGCCAGACTTTTGTCGGCGGTGTTGCCGTTATATTGCACCGTCTGAGTTTTTCCGGAGAGCTGGGCTACGAAATCTACTGTCGGCCACAATTCCTGTTATGTCTGTCGGAAGCGATTGAACAGGCAGGCGAAGATCTGGGCTACCGTTGGTATGGCGCGCGCGCACTTATGAGCATGCGCCTCGAGAAAGCGTGGGGAGCCTGGTCTTTGGAGTTTCGACCAGATTTCAACGCCGTTGAATCCGGCATGACTGTGTTTATCAACTGGAAGAAAGAATTTGTCGGAAAAGAGGCGACGCTTAAGTTCAAAGAAGAAGGTGTTGCCCGGCGATTGGTAACCCTCACCATTGATACAGCCATCGATGTCACCCTTGACGAAGCAATAATGAAAGATGGTGAAGCCATCGGCTACATTTCATCTGGTGGTTATGCTCATCACGTCGGCAAGTCCATGGCCATGGGTTACGTGTCCACCGAATATTCGGCACCGGGCACCCGGCTTGAGGTTGAAATTCTTGGCCAGTATTATAGCGCTGAAGTTCAAGGCGCGCCTCTGTATGATCCTGATGGCACACGCCTGCGAAGTTAAAATATACTCGAGACACACTACTACCCGGAACAAGACGTGACGCATTCGTTTTATCAACACCTCGACACCGCATTAAGTGATCTAAAAACCGCCGGACTGTATAAATCCGAAAGAGTCATCGATTCCAGACAGGCCGGTTCCGTAACACTGGATTCGGGTCGATCGATCATTAATCTCTGCGCCAACAACTATCTGGGGCTATCAGATAATGCGGAGTTAATCGAGGCTGGGCGAGAAGCATTAAGCCGCTACGGGTACGGTATGTCATCGGTACGGTTTATTTGTGGCACGCAAACGCCGCATAAACAACTTGAGGCGCGGCTGTCTGCGTTCCTGGGCATGGAGGATACTATTTTGTATTCCAGTTGCTTCGATGCCAACGCCGGTTTGTTTGAAACCATTCTCGGACCCGAAGACGCAATTATTTCTGATGCTCTGAATCATGCTTCGATCATCGACGGCGTTCGGCTTTGCAAGGCGCAACGTTTTCGTTACGCGAATTCAGACATGGCAGACCTTGAAACACAACTACAGGACGCCGACAAATGCCGGTTTAAGCTCATCGCAACGGACGGTATCTTTTCAATGGATGGCTATATTGCGAAGCTAAACGAAATTTGTGATCTGGCTCAACGTTACGATGCGATGGTCATGGTCGATGACAGCCATGCTGTGGGTTTCATGGGCCCGGGCGGCCGCGGCACGCATGAGCATCACAACGCCATGGATCGTATCGACATCATCACCGGCACACTCGGCAAGGCATTGGGCGGTGCTTCAGGTGGCTACACCAGCGGTAAACGCGAGGTAGTCGATTGGCTGCGTCAGCGCTCAAGACCTTATCTTTTTTCCAATACACTGGCGCCGATTATTGCCGCCACGTCGCTCGCTGTTCTGGACATGCTTGAAGCGTCGAGTGAACGCCGCGATCAGTTGATGTCAAACGCACGATATTTCAGAGAGAAAATGGCTGCCGCTGGATTTCATTTGCTGGAAGGCGAGCACCCGATTATTCCGGTTATGCTGGGTGATCCAAAAATAGCGCAGGCCATGGCTAAAGCGCTCGATGCGCTCGGCGTTTATGTAGCGCCTTTTAGTTTTCCCGTGGTGCCCAAAGGTAAGGACCGCATTCGAACACAAATGTCCGCTGCCCACAGTCAATCACAACTGGACGATGCCATCGCCGCATTCATAGCGGCGGGCAAATCCCTCGAGGTAATTGAATGAGTCAAATGAAAGCGCTGGTAAAAGCCGCGCCCGAACCCGGTCTTGTTATGCAGCAGGTGCCGATTCCACAAGCCAATGCCAATGAGGTGTTGATCAAGATTAACCAGACGGCAATATGCGGAACGGACGTGCATATCTGGAACTGGGACGAATGGTCAGCGAAAACGGTATCGACGCCGATGGTCGTGGGTCATGAGTTTTGCGGTGAAATTGTCGAAACCGGTTCGGCAGCGACGAATTACAATATTGGCCAACGCGTTTCCGGTGAAGGTCACATTGTTTGCAGAACCTGCCGCAACTGTCGTGCAGGCCGCGGCCATTTATGCCGAAACACCCGCGGAGTTGGCGTTAATGTTCAGGGTGCATTTGCAGAATATCTGTGTATCCCGCAAGACAATATCGTACCGGTCCCCGACGACATACCGGATGAAATCGCCGCGATATTCGATCCTTTGGGTAATGCGGTTCATACCGCGTTGAGTTTTGACCTGATTGGTGAGGACGTACTGGTTACGGGTGCCGGACCCATCGGTATTATGGGCGCATTGGTTGCGCAGCGCGTTGGTGCGCGTAAAGTGGTGATTACGGATATATCCGAATTTCGAATTGAGCTGGCGAGAAAACTCGGTGTTAAGCACGTTGTTAACGCTGCCGAAGAAGATCTTGGCGATGTCATGAAAGCGCTGGGCATGAACGAAGGCTTTGACGTTGGTCTGGAAATGTCTGGTGCCGCTCCAGCGATGCGTGACATGATTGACAAGATGAACAACGGCGGCAAAATTGCCCTGCTCGGCATCGCTCCGACGGAGTTTGCTGTGGACTGGAATAAAATTATTTTCAAAATGCTTCAGGTAAAAGGAATCTACGGTCGAGAGATTTTTGAAACCTGGTACAAAATGATTGCGCTGGTGCAAAGCGGGCTGGAGTTGAGTGGACTAATAACCCATAGACTAGACATTGATGAATTCGAAAAAGGGTTTGCGCATATGCTGAGCGGCGAGGCTGGTAAAGTCGTGCTCGATTGGCAGGCTTAAGCGCTCCCTGCCAAAATTGATTTCACCTCACAAAAACAATTCGAAGATTGTCTCATCAGGCCATGCTCACTAATCAACTAAAATCGACACCGCAAAATATCCTCCGATCGTTTTCGAATGTGAATTTGGCTTTGTTGTGGATCGTGAGTTTTCGCCCGAAGGTTACCCGTACGACCGGGAAACCACAGAACAGGCAATTGTTCGTGTTTATCCGGCAATAGAAATCGTCGCCGGACATTTGAAAGACTGGCCAAATCAGGCTGTTTTTTCAGTCATTGCCGACAACGGTACCGATGGCGCTTTGGTGGTTGGCAATGGAATTGAACATTGGCGAGAAGTGGATTTGATTCATACGCCAGTTACCTTGAAATGGCTTTATTCTCCGGAATACTAAAATGCAAAACTCAACTACCGGGTTTAACTCTTCGACGATCCCCTGGACCACCCCCGACATGGGTGAGTTCAACCGGCACGCTCTGCCAGAGTACATCGCCAACCCAGTGGACATTGAATCCTTTCAACAAAATGGTGTTGTGATTCTACGCGAGGTTTTTGCTGATTGGGTAGAAAGCCTGAGAGCAGGATTCGATCGAAACCTTCAAAACCCCCATGCCTATCGATATCCTTGTGAAAGTTTGCCCGAAGGTTCTCCGGGCCGATTTTTCGACAGTTATTGCAACTGGGATATTATTCCGGAGTATCGTGATTTTGTTTTTAATTCCCGGGCCGCAGCCCTGGCTGGACGGTTTATGCAGTCCACCACAGCCCAACTGTTTCACGAACACACTTTTCTAAAAGAACCCGGAACACAACGCGCCACACCCTGGCACCAGGATCTGCCCTACTATTGTGTTGATGGAAATCAGACAGCAAGCATTTACATCGCCCTCGATCATGCCGACGAAGACGTCGCCGTTCGGTTTGTCAAAGGCTCCCATAAGTCCGGCGCACTCTACTATCCGCGTGTGTTTCTGGATGACGCCAGCTTTAACGATGATGATCTAACAATGTCGCCCGTACCGGATATCGAGAACCATCGTGATGATTATGAAATTATAAATCGAATCGGTTTACATAAACGGTCGGGCTGACTGGGTTACTATAGCTGGGATGGAGCCATTACCATTTGACTACAACGTAACTAACAACATCATGCCCACAGGCTTCTCGTTAGCACCGAAACCTTCAAACAACCGCGGAAGCATAAAGGTCAGCCCGAAGGTTCCTGCCGGCAGAAATGTGGCCCGATAGAACACCGAAAATGTTGAGAGTTTAGACATGCTGGATAGCCGAATTTATGCGGGGATTTCCTAAGCTCGACTGCGTATATGTGAGGCTTTTATATTATGATGCCCGAGAATGAAAGCATGACTCTTCGCTTTCATCCTAAACCCTAACTGGAACCCTTTGTGAACCGATTTGTACCCCGTTTTTTGCAAGGCCCCGAAGGCATGCTTGTTCTGATGTCCTGTGCCATGGCGGTAAGCCTTTACGGTTGGTTTACGTTGCTCAATAATTTTGTTGTTGAGCGCGCCGCATTCACGGGTAAAGAAATTGGGTTCTTACAATCCATACGAGAGATTCCAGGATTTTTATCCTTTCTCGCGGTATTCCTGCTGCCTTTTGTTAAAGAGCAGAATCTGGCCTTCGTTTCTCTGGCCATGCTCGGTATTGGCACCGCGATAACCGGTTATTTTCCATCTGAGTATGCGCTTTACGCAACGACCTTTCTGATGTCTCTTGGTTTTCATTATTATGAGACCATGAACCAGTCCATGACCCTGCAACTGGTAAAAAAATCAGAAGCGCCGGTACACCTCGCTCGGCAGCTGAAAGCCTCTTCGATTGGAACACTTGGTATTTTCGTCATCATCATTTTGTGTTTTGATGAAAAGGCTTTAATTACGATGCAACGTTTTCTCGGTATTGAAGATCCATTTAATGGATTTTCGCTCGGCTTCGAACCCCTGTATCTAATAGCGGGGGGCTTTACTTTGGGTGTTGCGATCTTTTGTAAATGTTATTACCCATTTTTCCAGGCAAAGGAAGTTCAACACAAGAATCTCTTCTTAAGGCAGCGCTACTGGTTGTTCTACGCGCTCACTTTTATGGGTGGTGCGCGCCGGCAAATATTTATGGTATTCGCCGGATTTCTCATGGTAGAAAAATTTGGCTATGACGTAACCGCCATCACCTTGCTGTATCTGGTTAATCTCATTGCGAATATCTGGATCGCGCCTTATGTTGGCAAATTCATTAAAACCCTTGGTGAGCGACGGGCCTTAATTATTGAGTACGTCGGACTGATTTGTATTTTCGCCGGATACGCTGTGGTTGATGATCATCGATACGCGGCAGGCTTGTATGTTCTCGATCATTTGTTTTTCTCGTTTGCCATCGCGATAAAAACCTATTTCCAGAAGATTGCTGATCCAAAAGATATCGCCTCTACCGCCGGCGTTAGCTTCACGATCAATCATATTGCGGCGGTCGGCATACCCGCCGCATTTGGTTTTATCTGGATTGATGAGCCCGGGCTGGTTTTCTATATCGGCTCAGCGATGGCTTTGGTGTCTTTGCTGTTGGCTTTGCTCATCCCGCGCAATCCGTCGGAAGGAAACGAAACCCTATTGAAAAGCGCTGGCCCATCTTTACCGCAGACCGGTCAATCATAGATTGAAACAATGTCGGGTCTAGCCTTAAAGCTCGAACAGTTGAAAGCATTGGGTGCGGCGGATTTTGGCCATGTAGACGGAAACCTGCTGGATCACCTTATTGGCACCCGTGAAATTCTTGAAAGCTGGAATGCCCGAGATGCGCTTCTCGATGCCGGGTTGTTTCATGCTTCGTATAGTACCGCCGGGTTTAAGGACTCGCTGATGGATACCGCTTCTCGAGACCAGATTAGGCATATTATCGGTGCCGACGCAGAGGAAATTGTTTATGAGTACTGCGCTTGCGATCGCGTTATTTTTTATGCTCGTTTAACACCAGCAAGCGCAGAAGACGAAACGCCCGCATTTGCGAATCGCTTTACGAATCAAAGTTATGCGCTGGACAACCCGTTGCTCTGCGATTTTTGTGAGCTTAGCGTCGCGAACGAAATTGAAATTGCGCAGGGTAATCCGAAATTTGTTCGCAAACACGGCTTTACACGCTATACAATTTATACCGCTATGGTGCCTTACCTGTCGAAATCTGCGCGAAACCGGGTTGAGGAGATGTTCGGCTAAGGCTTAGGCATTTTTTTCTAACGACGATAACTGAGGTTAGCAACATGAAAGGCCCGTGTCTTTGCAATCAAGTCGCATTCCAGATACAGCACGGCGAGTGCGAAACCGGGATTGCCTTGTGTGGCCAACCGCGAATATCGCATTAATGGTTGTAGTTTTTCCGAGAAACCGCTATTTTGGTATTTCAAGATAGCTTGATATTTATACTATGCAAATTATTTTACTCGTCATCATTGTCGTTGCGCTGCTCTATTTGTCGCGCTACTTTCCCAGGATTGCGTTCAGCATATTAGGTCTGCTCGTGGTTGGTGCTGGGGCAATTGTACTGACCACAACGGATATCGGTCAAAATGCCCGCTCCAGAATTCCAACAGAGAATATTGAGATTGAGAATCCGGTGATGACCCCCAGTTACGGCGGCAGCTACCGTTTTAATGCAAGGCTTAGCAACCACCACTCCAGTATCGAACTCCGTGAGTCCATCGTCAGCATTACGCTAATGGACTGTGCAGATGAGTCGAAAAGCAGTTGCAAGGTGATCGGTCAGTCTGATCAACGTATCAATGTTCGCATACCTTCCGGGCAGACTCGTGATATAAAACGCACCCTTTCGTTTGATGCTGCTGAGCCAATTGGAAATATTCGATGGCAGTTTCAAGTAACCTCTACGCGGAGTTAAACCGGAGAGCATAAATGATCGCATTGCTTTTAGTACTACATTTACTGGCTTCCGTAATTTGGGTGGGCGGTATGTTTTTTGCTTACGCACTTTTACGGCCGGCGCTCGGTGTCCTCGGCAGTGAGCAAAGACTCACCATATGGTCATCGACGCTTAAAAAATTCTTTCCCTGGGTTTGGCTATGTATTGTTGTATTGCTGGCCACCGGGTTTGTGATGATTAGCCTGATGGGCGGATTTGATGCTATTGGCGGCCACATCTACATTATGATGGGGCTCGGCATTGTCATGATGGCCATTTTTAAATTCGTTTACGTGGCACCCTACAAGCACTTGTGTCGAGGGGTCGAAGAACAGCAATGGGAAGTGGCCGCATTTGCTTTGGGCACGATCCGTAAGCTGGTGGCAACAAATTTAATACTGGGTATCACCACAATTGTCATTGCCGTTGGCTTTCGTGGCGTTCTCTAATGCTTCGGTATCTTCAGGTTTTAGTCGTTTTACTTTTTATCTGGGTTCAATCTGCTTATGCTGAAAGCCCCGCGAGCCCGGAAAACGTACCGAATTTTACATTAAGTGATTTGGATGGAAATTCCGTTGAATTATCTTCCCTGCTCGGTCGAGTGGTTTTAATTAACTTCTGGGCAACCTGGTGCCCACCGTGTGTGGAAGAGTTACCCACCATGCAGGCGCTTAAGGAAAGCTTTTCGGACCGGCCTTTCGAAGTGCTCGCGATCAACATGGCAGAAGACAAAAATGATATTGAGGCATTTTTCGCGCGTATTAACTTTGAACTGGATTTTCCAATTTTACTCGACCCCGGAGGCGTTACCGCAGATCAGTACGCAGTTCAGACATTACCCGCTACTCTTTTGGTTGATAAGGCCGGTAAATTTGCTTTCGGCGGAGTCGGTGTGCGCGACTGGAACAGCGAACAAGTGCATGCAGACATATTGCCGCTTTTCGATTAACTTTTTGCCGACTGTTCCGTCCGTTTTTACGACGACGCCATGTTCAGAGATTCGTGCGCCAACGAATCCTTCGATGCTATAATATTTACTAATGTCAGAGGCGCTATACGGTATTTTCGGGGGAACCTTTGACCCCATTCACAAAGGCCATCTTTATACTGTGGCCTCGGCGCATCTGCAGTGTAGCTTAACTCGCACTCTATTCATTCCTTCGGCCACCCCGCCGCATAAACAGGTCACGTCTGCTACCGCCGAACAGCGGCTTGATATGGTCGCACTTGCAATCGCGCCATTTCCCCAGTTTGTTCTGGACGATCGCGAGCTTCGTCGCCCGGCACCTTCCCATACCATCGATACAATTGAATCGTTAAAGGCAGACAATGCTGCGAGGAAATATTGTTTTATCATCGGCATCGATGCCATGTTAAAACTCGAATCCTGGTATCGCTGGCAAGATTTGCTGGAAAGTGTTCATTTCATCGTCATGAACCGACCCGGCTGGGACACGCCAGCATCCTTACCGCCTTGGTGGAAAGATCGATACGCCAGCTCGGCAGAGGCATTAAACGATTCAGCCGCGGGTAAAATAATTTCAGTGACTGTCGAACCCACGGCAATTTCTTCTTCTGATATTCGCTACGGAATCGCCAATAAATGCGCCGTCGTGACGATGTTACCTGATCCGGTTTGGCGTTATATTCGCGAACATAAAATTTACACCCAAAACTGAGTATTGACATTGCCAAAGAGAATTAAACAAGGAGCCGAGGAAGCGATTCAAATGCGCGACCTTGTTGTATCCGCTTTAGAGGATGCCAAAGGTATCGAAGTCACGACCATGGATGTTCGAAAGCTAACCGACATTACTGATTACATGATCATCGCCACGGGGACGTCGGATCGTCATGTTAAAACCCTGGCCGATCGAGTGCTCGAGTTCATGGTCGAGCAAAACTGGAAGCCGCTTGGCATGGAAGGTGAAGCGGCGCGTGATTGGGTATTGGTCGACTATATCGATGTGGTCGTTCATATCATGCGTCAACAAACCCGCAAACACTACGACCTGGAAGGGTTATGGAATGAGACTTTCAGCGAACTGGCCGGGGAAACCGTGGTGGAGATTCTCGAAGGCAAATCTGGCTAGTTCAGGCTCGTTGAGATGTTAAAAATTTCTCTCATCGTCGTCGGCGAAAAAATGCCGAAATGGGTTGCGGAGGGTTATCAGGAATACGCGAAACGAATTCGGGGACGAGTGAATTTGGAGCTGATTGAAATTGCCGCAGGCAAGCGCGGCAAAAACGCTGATCTGAATCGCATCATCGCCGCTGAAGAAAACCGTATATTGCGCGCTATCCCTGATAAAGCGACGGTGATCGCGCTGGACCGCAATGGCAAATCATGGTCGACAAACGAACTGGCCAACAATATGCAGATTTGGATTGATGGCGGTGACCAAATCGCCATGATTGTAGGCGGCCCGGAAGGCCTTAGCAGCACCTTTCTGAATAATGTGGCCTTTTCCTGGTCATTGTCAGCACTAACTTTTGCCCACCCCCTGGTACGCGTAATTTTGGCCGAACAGCTTTATCGTAGTTATTCGATTCTTGAGGGTGCGCCCTATCATCGCTAAGAACCAAAAATGTCAGTGACAAGTAAATGTCATCGATTAGTCCTGGCGTCGAACTCTCCAAGGAGACGCCAATTACTTTCGCAGTTTGGTCTGGAGTTTGACGTCTGCTCAGCTGATATTGATGAGAGCCGATTGCCTGACGAATCTCCAGAAGCCATGAGCCGCAGGCTTGCTGAAGAAAAAGCGCAAACCGTATTCGACAGAATTAGCAGATCCCAGGGCAATTGCCGCGTTTTGGGAGGTGATACAGCGGTCGCACTGGGCGATGTGGTTTTTGGTAAACCAGAGAACAAAAATCACGCTATTGAGATGCTGCAATCGCTTTCCGGCAAGACACATTCTGTTTTCTCAGCCGTTGCGCTAGCTCAAGGCGGTCAATGCAAAAGCCTGGTGAGCGAAACCTTTGTTAGTTTCAAACACTTGCTGGATGATGAGATAAGGGCGTATTGCACCACGGAAGACCCCTACGACAAAGCCGGGGCATATGGCGTTCAGGGAGCGGCCGGACAGTTTGTCACCGAGCTGCAGGGTAGTTATAGCGGGGTAATCGGTTTACCATTGTGGCATACCCATCAATTGTTGATGGCGACTACCTGGTTTTCAGGTTCGAGAGGCGAATGGTGAACGAAGAAATCCTGATCAATATCACTCCACAGGAAACCCGCGTTGCGATGGTAGAGAATGGCATGGCCCAGGAACTCTACATTGAGCGCGCTCGAAGCCGCGGAATTACGGGTAACCTCTATTTGGGAATTGTGGTGCGGGTATTACCCGGAATGCAGGCAGCGTTTGTTGATGTCGGTCTTGAGCGAACCGCATTTTTACATGCCCGGGATTTGTTACCAAGGTCCGATGGCGAGCCGCAATACCAACAAAATGATCCGCAAACCGATATTTCCTCACTGCTAAGCGAGGGCCAACATGTGCTTGTTCAGGTCGTAAAAGATCCACTTGGTACAAAAGGCGCCCGGCTCAGCTGTCAGATCAGTGTCCCGGCTCGAAATATCGTTTTTCTTCCGGAATGCAGTTACGTCGGCATTTCACAGCGTATTGCCGATAAGGAAAAACGCCAGGCGTTGCACGATATGCTGAAATCGGAAATTGCCGCTGTCGGGTCTGATGCGGGGTATATTCTTCGTACCGCCGGGGAAAATGTCAGCGCCGGAGAACTATCCACTGAGATCAAGCTGCTGAATAGAATCTGGAACAAAGTTTTGGATCGCAAAAAATCGCTTAAAGCGCCCGCACTCATTCACCAGGATTTGCCGCTGTCTTTGCGCATCGTTCGCGATTTGGACTGGAGCAAGGTTGAGCGTGTTCGAATTGATTCCCGGGAAACCACCGAGTCTGCCAACGAATTTGCTCAGGACCTAATCCCCGATGCCGTTGGGCGGATTCAGCACTATCCCGGCGAAAGGCCGATCTTCGACTTATACGGAGTGGAAGATGAAATTCAGAAAGCGTTGCAAAGAAAAGTACCGCTTAAGTCTGGCGGGCATTTAATCATCGATCAAACCGAAGCGATGACGACCATTGATATTAATACAGGAAGTTACGTAGGCAAACATAATCTTGAGGAAACCATATTTAAAACCAACCTCGAAGCAGCCGCGGCATTAGCCCGACAACTGCGGCTGCGTAACATTGGCGGCATCATCATTGTCGACTTTATCGATATGGCAGTTGAAGAGCACTGCAATCAGGTTATGCGAACCCTTCAACGTGCGCTGGAACGCGATAGCAGCCGAGCCCAGGTCAACGAAATGACGTCCCTGGGTCTGGTTGAAATTACCCGCAAACGTACACGGCAAAGCCTTGAACAACAGCTTACGGAATTTTGCCCTGCTTGTGAGGGCCGCGGTATCCAGAAAACCCCGGAAACAACCTGTTATGAAATTTTCAGGGAAATCCTCCGCGCTGCCCGCGAATTCGATGCCTCTCAGTATCTGGTAGTGGCATCACAAATCGTCATCGATATGCTGCTTGAAGAAGAATCAACCGGTATAGCCGATTTACAAGACTTTATTAAAGGGGAAATCAACTTGCAGGTTGCGACAGATTTTCATCAGGAAAAATTTGACGTGGTTTTGCTATAAACCTCACATACTTCGCCCACAACAACCCACACATCCCGGCACCCATTTCGTTTTCCATCGAAAGCGATTTTTTGTTTTTAATCTGGATTGTTGTTACGACCGTCGGTACGGCAGCCTGCAGAGAACAGCGTTAATGAATACAAAGCATATTAGTCTGGCAGGGTTGTTTTTTCAATCATCTGCTTTAACAAGCTCGGGCCTGCACCGGGTAGCGCTGCCATCGTTTCACTTGGTACCGCTTGGACCTTATCCGTGCCATTTTGGGGTTGGGTTGGAAGACAGTACGGTGTTCGCTTTTTGCTGCGTTCTGGTTTCCTGACCACCCGCATCCTGACCCTGCTGGCGTATCTGGTAACAGATATTCCGACCGCGGTTTTTGCGACCTATCGAGACCTAAGCCCGCTTCCCACGAGCGCTCCCGGAGAGTCAATCAAGCGCTTCGGCCATTTCCATCAACGTTGAAAAAGTGAACTGGATTTCTGGTCGGTTTTCCACCACCGCTGTTGCGCCCCAGTTGTCGGAGTTTGCGAGATTTTGTCGATCAATCCAGACTTTGGTTAGCCCAATCTGTGTTGCGGGCACATGATCATGGTACAGGCTTTGAGCGGTATGGAGAATATCTTCCGGTTCGATATTCAAATCGGCTTTAATATTCTTGAGCATATATTCAAAGTTCGCCAGATTCGGCTTGTAACTACCGACATCCTGAGCGGTATAAATTGCATCAAACTCAACGCCGAGTTTGCGGTTCGACGCGGCGAAACCCTCTCGATTTACATTGGAAAGAATCACCAGTTTGAAATGCCTTTTCAAAATCCTTAAAGCATCAGCAGAATCCGCAAACGCCGGCCACTGTGGAACAGATTCGCCAAACTTCTGATTCAGTGCCGGCGTGGTGTTCATTCCTAATTCTACCGCTAGCCGGGCGTGTACATGACTCAAAAGATCCGGGAACAGCACGTCAGGGGTCGCTCGTACCTGCTCGGTTTCATTCTTCGCATACGACGCCAGAGCGATTTCCCGGGGAACATCTTCACGCCCGTTCTCGAAAATTAGCGGCTGAAGGGCATCCCAGATACCGACTTCCCAGTCAATCATGGTGCCGTAACAGTCGAAGGTCAGGGCTTTGTAATCGGTTAATTTTTTTGACATCGAAGTTTCCTGCAAATTAAATTGTAAGTTGGGTTTTGAATATACCGGCTTTAAACAGAATGGACTTTACCGAAAAGATGATATTTGTTGCCCTACAGCCGGTTATCTGGATTTAAACTGCCTCGGCGGTTCTCCGAAGTACGCTGCGAATCGCCGGCTAAATGCCGACGGGTTAGGATAGCCTGCCTTCTCGGCAATAATTTGTATCGGTATATCGGTATTCATCAGAAGCGCTCTGGCTTTCTCCATTCTTCGCTGCAGCAAATATTTGCTGCTCGGCAAACCCGTTTGTTTCTTAAATTCAGCTTTAAAATGACTGACGCTAAGATTTGCTTTGTCTGCTAGCTCGGCGAGTGAGCACTCCGTATGAATATGATTTTCGATGTAAGCAAGCACTTGCGATATTCGACTATCGATCTTCGGGACAAAATCCTGTTCTGCCAGCAGCTGCTTAAACATGCTCAACATTGTTTCCTGTAATGTTTTGCTTTGGCTATGTTGAAGTTGAGACTCAACAAACAAACAATACTTTTGCATGGTATTTGATATCGCAGCAAATGGTGATTTTTGATTACGCGCATTGTCTGGCAGATCATCAAGGTCCGCAACCAGAAAACGGGATTGAAGGCCCGCGTAGAAATCGTGTTCTATGCTTTTTTGAATGATGACAGATTGTCCGACACCCACCGATCCCGGGGTATGGTTAACTGTAATTTCAATTACGCCATGGAGCGGAATCACAATTTGGTGAAAATTGTGTTCATGGGTTTTAACCACCGGCGAGTAGGATCGAATCGTTAGTTTGTCTGGCATGACCGCTATATTATTAAAGCGCTTGATTCAGAATTTCAAGCCCGTTCACATCTTCATTTTGTGTTAATTCCGGGAAAGTAAGATACGTTCGCGATATATCCGGCCGTGCCAGACGCGTTTATAATTCACCTTTTCGATCAAACTGTTAACGAGTTAAGAACTTGAAAAACGCTCGATACCTAAAATTCGTTGTTAGCGCCTTAATCGTCTGTGTTTTTTGCGGCCCTGTTTATGCCGCATCCGAACACACCGAAGCGCTAAATCGTACGCAATGGCCAGAGTATGAAAACGGTCCGAATATACTTGGTCTGAAGTCGGTGTCGACAATTTTACAACGCTACGAAGAACACGACAAGGTTCGTCTGGAAATTCGCTATCCTGGTGGAGACGCCGGCCGGATTTGGGCGGAAAACCTGTCTTCGTGGTTTGTTGCGTTTGGTGTTCCAAGACGCTATCAGGAATTGCTACCGGGTTCTGGCGCACCGGACTGGCTCGTGATTGCGTTGATCGATCGCCGTTAATTTTTTAATTTCTTCGCTTTCTAAGCTTCTGAGGCCCCTAATGTTCAAAAGACCCGCTCTACTGCTAACCGTTCTGTTTTTCTTTTCAACCCCGATCTTTGCTGATGCGAAAACTGATTTTGAGACCAAATGTACTGCTTGTCACGGTTTCGGTATCGCCGGTGCACCCAAATTGAACGATGCCGAGAACTGGAAACCCAGAATAGATCAGGGTATCGCTGTTATGTACGAAAATGCGATAAAGGGATTCACCGGAAGTACCGGGGTTATGCCTGCGAAAGGCGGATTTATGAACCTGTCCGACGACCAGATTAAAGCCATTGTCGACTACATGGTAGAAAATAGCGGCGTTGAGTAAAACCGAAGGAGATCATCGTGGTCGTCGGCCGCTACGCACCGAGCCCCACCGGCCCACTGCACCACGGTAATCTGCGCACCGCATTACTGGCATGGCTGCAAGCCAGGTTATCTGACGGTATCTTGCTCCTGCGAATTGATGATCTTGACCCGCCTCGCAACCAGCCCGGTTCCGTAGAGCAGTTAATTGATGATTTACAATGGCTCGGGATTGACTGGCATGGCGAGCCTTATTTGCAAAGCGAACACCTGGCTGATTACGAAAGCGCCTTCGAGAAACTTGCCCTAAACGATCTGATTTACCCCTGTCGCTGCTCACGAAAAGATATCGCTCTCGCCGCCAGTGCGCCGCACTCGAGCGAAGCAACGACGGTTTATCCCGGAACATGCCGGCCGCAATCGGTTGCTTCGAGCAATCCTTCGTTAGACCAGTCGGAGGCATTAGCCTGGCGGTTTCAGGTTGCCAAACAACGCGTGGAATTCAAAGATGAACTGCAAGGAAGCGTTTTTCAACAACTCGATACCGAAGCTGGAGATTTTGTCGTTAAAAGAAAAGATGGCTTGTTTGCCTATCAGCTCGCCAGTGTCGTTGACGATGTTTTGATGAAGGTTACTGATGTTCTGCGCGGTGAAGATTTGATCGATTCAACCCCAAGGCAACTGTCTTTATTCGATGCGCTTGATCAGCCAATACCGCATTTCTGGCACGTGCCACTGATGACCGGTGAAAGGGGTGAACGAATGTCGAAAAGAAATGGAGCCGATAGCCTGATAAACTGGAGAAATTCAGGAAAGTCTGCTCAGGCATATATTGGTTTTCTTGCCCATTCAGCTGGCCTCATCGAAAGCCCTGAAACGCTGTCTTGTGAACAACTGGCAAGCCGACTGACCCTGAATCGGTTTCGAGAAAAGCTAAAACGGTAACGCCGGATAATCGAAAAACCCTTTCAGCGCCTTTATTAGGTATTCCTGATCTTTGGCTCCAGCAAGCTCGCGAATGGAATGCATGCCCAGCTGCGGCACACCGATATCCACCGTCCGCACCCCGAGACGCGTTGCGGTGATTGGCCCAATAGTCGAACCACAACCCATATCTGTTCGAACCACCACTACCTGACAGGGTACTTTGCTTTTTTCACAGATCTGTTTAAAAACCGCTTCGGTTTCACTGTTGGTTGCGTAGCGCTGGTTGTTATTAATTTTAATCACTGGCCCATTGTTCATTAGCGGTTGGTGCATGGGTTCGTGTACATCGGGAAAGTTTGGGTGGACACCATGTGCGTTGTCGGCAGACACCAGCATCGATCGACTAATTGCACGATGCAAGTCCTGCTCATTGCCGCATATGCGGCTGAGCACGGAATGTAAAAATGGCCCCTCTGCACCACTCGTTGACGCGCTGCCCACTTCTTCATGATCATTCAGAACAACAACATGGTTTCCCTTTTTACCGGCTTTAAGCAGTCCTTCAACGGCAGCAAAGCAGCTCAACAAGTTATCCAGCCTGGCAGACGCTACAAACTCTTCTTCTATCCCAACCAGCCCCGGGGGCTGCTGATCATAAAGCGAAAGTTCAAACGACAGAATTTCTATCTTGCCCATTGACCGGGTGGATTTTGGGTGTTGTGCTTTTATCCATCCACGTAAAATGTCTTGGAAATCCAACGCTTTTTTGTCCGTTCTCATCAAAATCGGTGGAATGTCTTTTTGTTTGTTAATGCTGCGCTTGTCGTTTACCTCACGATCAAGATGTATTGCCAGACTGGGTATAAAACAAACCGGTCTATCCAGATTAATCAGGCAGTTTTTTATTTCTCCTTTCGTCGTCTTCACCGTCACTCGGCCGGCTATTCCCAGATCGCGGTCGAACCACGGATTGAGCAATACACCGCCATAAACTTCCACGCCCAGTTTGGCGTAACCATTGTTACAGGTGACGGCGTTTGGCTTGATACGTAAACAGGGGCTATCCGTATGTGCCCCAACGATTCGAAAACCTGCCTCAACCGGGTCCGCCCCCAGCCGAAAGGCAACCACCGAAGACTGGTTTCGAGTAACGTAGTAATTGCCCGGTTTTATAGAACCCCAGGATTGATTTTCCTCGAGTCGCACATATCCGGCATCGTCCAACCGCGCACAGGTTCCCGAAACAGCATGAAAAGGGGTGGGAGATTTTCTGATAAATTCCAGCAGCGTGTCAATGGATTTGGACATGGGTGATTAGTAGCGGGTTTTTCGGGTGAGTAAGATAATATCGAAATACGATGACTTTGTCTTTTCAGTTTTAAGTCGCAATGGTAATGGCTACTACGCGCAACTCAACTGCCAGCTAGGGGCATGAAATGATGAATCGAGCCGCACCATGGTCAATTTACCCCCCCAGACGCAACCGCTGTCGAGGCTAATGATATTATTTTGCTGTTGGTAACCCAGTGCGGACCAATGACCAAAAACAACTCGCCAGTTTTTGCATTTCAGCTCCGGATGCAGAAACCAGGGCAAGAGTCGTTTTGGTTGGCTGCCTGGACTGCCTTTCTGGTTAAAGTCCAGCCGTGTCTTGTTGTCGCAATACCGCATTCTGGTTAATGCATTGATAATAAACCGACACCGCTCCCAGCCTTCAAGTTTATTGTTCCATTTTACCGGTTTGCGGCCATACATATTATTTAACAGCGAAACATAATCGTCGCCCTGCAGAACCGTTTCAACCTCTTGGGCATAACAAAGCAATTGTTTTCTCGACCACCCGGGATATACCCCCGCGTGCACCATCAGGGTTTTCAATGAACGATCAATATGAACCAGCGGTCGATGTCTCAACCAGTGAAGCAGTTCATCTCGATCCGGCGCTTCGAGAATGGATTTGATTGTATCGCCCTGACGACTGCGCCGAATTTTTTCCGCCACCGCGAGCAGGTGCAAGTCGTGGTTACCCAATATGGTAATTGCGCTGCTGCCGAGTTTCTTTATCAAGCGGATCGCTTCCAGTGACGCTGGTCCACGGTTGACGATGTCTCCGCAAATCCAGATTTTGTCAGCCTGCGGATCAAAATGACATTTTTCGAGCAATTCCTCAAACGCCAGCGTACAGCCCTGTATATCGCCCACTGCATACACTGCCATGATTTAACCCGCTGACTGAATATTTATTGAGATCCCCACAAGGAAGCGGGTTTAGTCTTCCAGAAGCAAATCTATCAATTCGTCATCGCTTTCCTGGTCGTCCGATCGCGGCGGGCTGCCATCATGGACCTGGTTCAGGCGCTGCTGCCGATAGGCTTCACGCAAGAAAAGATATTTGTCAGGCTGAACATCAAGAATTGAATCTGCGCCCAACAATAAAGACCGAGTATCCACCAATCTCGCCCCGGATGCATAGTAGCTTTCCGGAGAATCCGGATAAAGCAGGGCATCAGCGTATAGATACTGCGGAATCAGACCCGCTGTATCCCGTAAATTACTGGGCCCCAGGAATGGCAGGACAAGATAAGGCCCGGATGGAACGCCCCATACCCCGAGCGTTTGTCCAAAATCTTCTTTGCGCTTTGGTAAATTCATTTCGGTTGCGACATCTAAAATACCGAATAGACCTAATGTAGAGTTAATAACAAAACGCCCGGTATCACGTCCGGCGTGGGCAAACTTTCCCTGCAGCAAATCATTGACGATGGTCATGGGCTCCCAAAGATTCGAGAAGAAGTTGTTCACTCCAGTTCTAACGGGTCTGGGTATATACCTCTCGTAACCCTGGGCAATGGGTTTTAGCAGGTATTTATCCGATTCCAGGTTGAAAGTCAGTATTGAACGGTTTGTTTTTTCGTAGGGGTCATTGTCAGCAGGATTCGAGCTGGTTGTCGCGCAACCGGCCATTACTGCGCTCAGAATCAGAACGATTAAAAGCCTCGAGGTCAGGGTAAATAAAGATCGCATTGGGGGCATTGGGCTTGTAATAAGTTAGGTTAACATAACTCAATTTTAACGCGTTAGTGATGAATTTCAGTTACCAATGTTTAATTATGTTTGAAATGTCAATATATGACACAATCCGGCGCCATTGGTTCGAATGTAATCGCTCAGGAATGACGAATCATATTCAAGACTATACAACAAATAGAACCCTTTAATCTACACCAGATTATTGTTGCTTTGATTGCCCTCCGCAACTTCGCCGGAAGCCTGTTAGGCCTGTGGGTCGTCGGCGCAGCTAATGCGCAGGAAGTAACCGTAAGCGCTATAGAAATTCAGAGAAATGAAAAAAACCTGGATATTACGATTCTTCAGGAGCGCTCCTACCGAGCCGGGGGAACTGCAACACAGGAAGCGTTGGATCGTACCTCGCAGGCCATAAAGGATTTGGGTTTGTTTCAGGCGGTTAATTCGACCGTTACCTCCAACGATGATAGTAGCGTATCCGTTCTCATCACACTAAAGGAAAAGCGTTACAACTTCATCCTGCCGAAACTTAACCGCAATGGCGATGGCGATATCACAACGGGCATTGTCTGGAGGACAGACAATTTTTTTGGCCGCAACCAGCAATCGAAGTTTACCGTTGCCTACAGAAAGTTTGACGATTCTGACGAAGAAGATGAAACACAGATTAAGTGGGAGTTTAAGTATCCCCGCATACGAGACTGTGCAAGAAACCCGTATTCGTCATTCCTGTACCACCTCCGTCATTCCTATACCACCTCCGTCATTCCTGCGAAGGAGACTGTGCAAAAAAACCACCACCCTTGGTCACATTCTCATTACTGCCCTAATTCACCGACGTTGCTGGCATTTCAAACCAATACACCATCCCTGCAAAAATACCCAATAATGACGGTAATAAACATCCAAACCCTAGCTTAATTATGATATAATAACAAACCTAACTAGCTGATTCTAATCATTAAATAGAGGCTTTATGAGTGATTACATACGTGGATTAAATCGCCAACAACAACTGTTATTTCCAGAGCGGCTAGAGGACTATGTCGGCGAGAATGATCCAGTTCGTGTTATTGATGCCTATGTCGATAGCTTAGAGGTGGATGCCTTAGACTTTAAGACCAAATACAGTGACAAAAACAACAATGGTCGCCCCGCCTTTTGCCCAAAATTGATGCTGAAACTCTACATTTACGGCTATACCAATAAAATAAGAAGTTCCCGCCATCTGGCTCGGGAAACCCATAGAAATATCGAGCTTATCTGGTTATTGCAAGGCTTAAAGCCCACCTATAAGACGATTGCTAATTTTAGAAAAAATAATGCCGCAGCACTCAAGAATACGTTTAAGGAATTTGTTTTGCTGTGCCAAAACATCAATCTCATTGAAGGTCAATTAGTGGCACTGGATGGAGCGTTTTTGCGAGCCAATGCGTCCAAAAATACCTTGATTGTTAAAGCCACTGTGGATAAAAAAATAGCCAGGGTAACGCAGGCTATTGAGGACTACCTGAACTTATTAAACACCACAGACCAGCAGGAGGAACCGGAACAGACTCTGGATAATCCTGATTTGATTGATAAAATACAAGCACTTAAAGAGCGCAAACAAAAGCTGGAAGAGGATTTGAATACCTTAGAGCAATTGGACAAGAAGCAACATAACACAACCGACCCGGATGCCGCATTGATGTGCAAACCAGCGCATCATCTGGTCGCTTATAACTGCCAAATTGCGGTGGATGACAAAGCAAAGCTGATTGTCGCAACGGATGTATCAAGTCAAGGCAATGACGCACAGCAGTTGCATCAGATGGCAAGTCAGGCGAAAGAAACCTTAGCCCTTAAGACTTTGGCTGTGGTTGCCGACAAGGGCTATCACAGTGCAAAAGAGATAAAGAACTGTGTTGATGACAAAATCTACCCGATTATCCCGCCGATTGATACACAACAGAAACAAAAGAAAGCCGGCAGATACACGAAAGATGAGTTTGTCTATAACGAGGAGCAAGACGAATACACCTGCCCTAACGACAAAACACTGAAAAAAAGTGCAACCAAAAGCCTATCCAAAGGCAAGCTTGGGTTTATTTACAGCACCAGTGCCACAGATTGCAAGGCTTGCCCTGTGCGCAGTGAGTGTTTAGCAAAGCAAACGCCGCACCGAAGAATATGGCGGTGGGAACATGAAGCCTTTATACAAGCCTATCGCAAGTCTATGCAAACAGAATCAGCCAAGGCGATTAGCAAAAGAAGAGGGGCGATTGTGGAGCATCCTTTTGGCACCATAAAGCGGTCATTAGGCTGGGATCACTACCTGGTCAGAGGCAAAGAAAAAGTATCCGGTGAAAACGCATTGATTATGTTTTGCTATAACTTTAAGCGTGTTTTGAACCTGCTAGGCACAAGGCTGTTCAATCAACTGCTGTTGGCTATAAAAGCAGGCGATATTGCAGTCGTCATGCAAGCAATCAAGCGACATCTTCCTTTTTTGCGTCCACTATTCGATTATTTATGCCAGAAATACTTATTGTCGCAGCAAACAAACTTATTTCACCCGCCTGCTTTTAATAAGAACCTTTTTACCCGTGCCTGACTCAAAAGTCTCAATAGTGGGTGAGTCGGCGTTTGTTGCACAGTCTCATACCCGGGACACCCTATTCTTTGGGTGTTACATTGCTCGATGAAGAAACCCTGTTGGAAGAAACGGTTTGTTAGAACCGACGTGCGACTGGATATTGCCCACGGGTTTTCTGACGGAGGGGAAACCAAAGCCTACTTGTCAACTCGCGCCACTTTCTGAGTGATCAACTTTGACAAGATCGTTGATGGCGTTTTTGTCGGCAGCTGTCCGATTAGCGCTCTAGACGTACAGCGGCTCAAACAGGCAGGGATGTCCGCTGTGTTAAATTTACAAACCGATCGGGATTTTTCGGTCAATGGTATTGATTGGCAAAAACTGACACCGCTTTACCTCGCCGAGGAAATTGCGTCATATCGGTATCAAATAATTGATTTTGACGACGACGATCTCACCCAGCGGCTTCTTGGCGCTGCGGATTTGCTGGCGCAAATGCTGGAAAGCCACGAACGGGTTTACGTCCACTGTACTGCCGGCAAACAGCGATCTCCATCCACGGTAATTGCCTACCTTGCCTGGCATAAAAAATTGGGTATGGAAAATGCTATTAATCTGGTTATGACCGCGAGAAACTGTGCACCACCACTGCATGTTCTCAGGCAGGCCGACTCAATCCATCCGGCATCTGCTCCGAGCCTTTGAAACTGCCCCCGCTGACCGACGGCATAATACACAAGCGATACAAGCGCTTCCTTGCGGATGTCGAATTGAGTAACGGTGAGGTGATTACCGCACACTGTCCGAATACTGGATCCATGCAAGGCTGCTGGCGGCCAGGTGCCCCTGTACAGCTTAGCGAGAGTGACAATCCAAAGCGTCAGTATCGATGGACGCTGGAGCGCGTAGACATGGGGGCGGGATGGATCGGGGTAAATACAACCCGAGTAAATACCATCGTCAAATCCCTCGTGGCGGATAACAAAATAAACAAGCTCGAAAATTACTACGAGCACCACGCCGAACCAGCATATGAAGCACCTGGCTATCCACGGTCCCGTTTCGATTTGTTGTTACGTGCCGCAGGCCGACGCGACTGTTATGTGGAAATCAAAAATACAACCTTGTATAGGGACCGGGAAATTCAATTCCCAGATGCAAAGACTGCGCGAGGAAAAAAACACTTGCTGCTGTTACAGGATGCTGTTCTGAAAGGAAAGCGCGGCGTCATTCTGTTTGCGGTCAACCGACCCGAGGGTAATGTTTTTCGGGTCGCCAGAGACATCGATCCGCTATATCACCAAACTCTGGTCGACTCTTCAGAGAGGGGGGTTGAAGTGTTGGCCATTCGCTTGCTGCACACAGCTGATTCTGTGCTCGCTGGAGAGGCGCTCGAGATTTCGCTAGATTAGGACGGCTTTCCGGTAAGGATACAAATCGGTTGCTGAGCTTGTTTGATTTACTCCGCCCGCGATTCTGGAAGATCGCCGAGATCAGATAACGTTGGCTTGTTCTTTTTAAACACGAAAAGAATCCCGCCGACCACTCCCTGAACAAGCAGGAAACCCAACCAGACCCAGGCAAACGCAATAGCCGCTTCGGGACTAACGCCATATAGAGAAAAGAAAAACACCAATATGGCTTCTCTTACGCCGACCCCGTTGATTGAAACCGGTAACAACATTATGAGCGTTGATAGCGGAATAATAATAAACATCGCAAGCGGCGGGATGTCTATATTGAGCGCAACGGATAGGATAATGAAATGCACGATAACGTTAAATTGCACACAAAAAGAAATGAGAACCGCTTTAATCAACGCATCCTGCCTTCCCTGGTATAAGGACAATGCGTCAAATATCTTTTGAAGTATTCGTTGCAGGATGAAAATCAGAGGAAAATCCAGTTTCATAAACCAGTCAAACAGGGTTCTGTTTTTTCCGAATACGGTCCAGATTAGTAAGATCATGGCACACAGAATCCCCACCAGATAGAGTGCCACACCGGGTATCGCCGCACTCACTTCCGGGACGAGAAGCGCAGCGATCACACCGTACACTACCAACGCAAACATCCCCATACATCGATCAATCAGGATGACTGCGATGGATTTGGTTTTGCTTCCTCCCAGGCACCAAACATCGTACATACGATAGGCATCCCCACCGATTGTAGATGGCAGAAAATTGGTGAACAGCATCGAAATATTCATAGACCGGAACAGGTAATACGTTTTCGCCTGAATATTTTCAACTGACAGCAACAGTTTCCAGCGCACGGCGATCAACCAAAAACCAATGTAGTACATCGCAAATGCAAACAGCAACACACCAATTCTGGCCGATTGTACCGTCTGCCAAATTGCGTCTATGTCCGTGTCGCGCAGTAACCAGCAGATCAGTCCCACGGAAAATGCGATTTTTGCAGCTAGCAGAACTCTATTTTTGTTAAGCATCCATTTTTTGTGCGGCCGCAAATAGGCTGTTGCGTTAAAGAAGTTTGTTGGAGCCGTTATTTGCTGGTAAAAATTTTCTCGCCAACCTGATCTATCATGCTTTGCGCTTTCGACACAGCCAGGCTTGCCGCACCCTCCCGATCCGAAGATACGTCCGCTCGAATGAAATGATGGGTTAACTGTTGTTCTTCCTTTTGCATGGTAATAATCGCTTCCGTAGTCCAGCCACCATTCGTATTTTGAGGTGAAACCTGTATCTGAAACCCTTTATAGGTGACTGTGGGCTCAGCTGTATTTTCTTTGTTGCCGCCGCCAAATATTGATTTCAAAAACCCCATGATTTCACCTCTCACTATTCGTTCAATGCCGAAATTCGGTTGTGCGCGTGCAATGCTGCAACCTTATAGGCTTCCGCCAAAGTGGGGTAATTAAATGCATTTTCAAGGAAATAATCCAGCGTTCCTTTCAGCGCCATTACCGCCTGACCAATGTGTATGAGTTCTGTTGCGCCTTCGCCAACGATGTGAACCCCCAGGAGTCTTCTGGTTTTGATTGAAAAAATCATTTTCATTAAGCCGGATTGCAGACCCATAACTTTTGCGCGTGACGTTTCCCTCAGCGGCACAATACCGATCTCGTAGGGTATTTTGCGCTCAATAACTTCTTCTTCCGACATCCCCACACTGGACATTTCCGGGACCCCGTAAATTCCGTACGGAAAAAACTCGGGCTTTTTGTGCACCTTTTCGCCCAACGCGTCCAGTACAGCGATGCGCCCCTGCTCCAATGATGTTGACGCCAGACTTGGGAATCCGATAACGTCTCCCGCCGCGTAAATATTCGGCGAGCTGGTCTGGAACCGGTCATTGACCGAAATTCGTCCGCGATGATCTGTCTCGATACCAACTTTGTCGAGCCCAAGGCTTTGCGTAGCACCCACTCGTCCTGCGGCGAACAACACCATATCCGAAGCGAGCGCCCGGTTACTTTCCAGCGTGACGATACAGGTTCCGTTTGCTCGACACTCAATTGCCGACACCTTTTGTCCAAACTGTAATCTTAGTCCTTCGTCAACAATTTCATGCTTAAAGTGCATGAGGATTTCGTTGTCCATAAAATCGAGCATAGAGTCTCGAGGTTCTACCAGCGTGACATTAATATCGAGCGTTTTGAAAATCGTCGCATATTCAACGCCAACGACGCCTGCACCAATTACGGTCAATGACCGCGGCAGCTTTTTCATACAGGTCACTTCATCGCTGTCGATTACCGTTGTTCCATTAAATGGAACGTAGTCTGGTCGATAGGTTTTTGTGCCAACGGAAATGATAAATTTATCCGCTGTTACCGTTACCGTGTCTCCATTGTCGGTATCGATATCAACCGTTGCGGTATCAACGAATCGTGCAAACCCCTGAAAGATCATGACGCCATTGCGCACCAGGTGATCCTGTTGGATATCCACTTCACTTTGCAGCGTCAAATGCAGACGCTGCATTAAATCTTCAGCCTGGATATCCGCTTTAACCCGATATGCACGGCCGTAGAATCCGCGTTCGCGCCAACCGGTCAGATTGAGAACCGTTTCACGCAGGGTTTTGCTCGGAATTGTGCCGGTGTGAACACAAACACCACCGACATCTTCCATACCATCGATAATTGCCACATTTCTGCCGAGTTTGGCAGCCTGAATTGCTGCTGTTTTACCCGCTGGGCCGCTACCAATAATGACGACGTCGAAATGCTGCATGGATAACTCCCGTGAAAAACGTTACGATGTCGCATGATATCAGTTTTTGATTTGAAATAGCGATTGCCTGAACGCGGATCATTGTGCAATACCGTATTTATTACACTGCTCTTTTTTGTTGCTCCAAACTTAAACTCTGGATGAGTAGAAACAATGTAGAAGCAATCAGGTCACCACGTCCAAACAATTTTCTTTTCTCGTTCTTCCCGGCGACGGCGTTGGTAGAGAGGGGGGTAGATGCCGGTGTTCAGGTGCTTGAGCATATTGCCCCGCGCGAACAGCTCGAGAGCGAACTGATCCACGACTAAATTGGTGGTGAGACCTATGATCTTCATGGAATATTCTGTCAGGGCCATACCGTAGAAAAAGCCAAAGCTTCCGATGGGGTTCTGGTTGGTTGAATAGTTGGTGTTCACCTATCTTGTTTGATTCAATATGATTGAACCTGGTTATGATTGGGTAATCCGAATAGAATACCCGAACCCTGAATAATAGATTTAAAAATGATACATCGTCTTTTTCGCTTTTTTATATTTGTTCTAACCCTTTCCGCCGGCTCTGGCCATGCCGCTTTACCGGCGTTGGTCAACGGCGAAGAACTGCCCAGCCTAGCGCCGATGTTAGAGAACGTGCAGCCCGCAATTGTTAACATCTCGACGACAACGGTAATCCAGAGTCAGGAACATCCGTTGATGCGGGATCCGTTTTTCAGGCGCTTTTTCAATGCGCCAAAACAACAGCGTCCATCAAGCAGTCTGGGCTCTGGCGTCATCGTGAACGCCGAAAAGGGTTATGTGATTACCAATCACCACGTTATAGACAAAGCAGATGAAATAACGGTAACCACAAAAGGCGGCCGCGAATTAAAGGCAGAACTTGTGGGGTCTGATCCCGCTAGTGATGTCGCTGTTATTCAGGTTGATCCCCAAAACCTGACCGAAATTCCCATTGGTGTATCCGACAACTTGCGGGTCGGAGATTTTGTTGTTGCCATCGGCAGTCCGTTTGGTTTGTCACAAACGGTAACTTCCGGGATTGTCAGTGCACTCGGCCGAAGCGGTCTGGGAATCGAAGGCTATGAAGATTTTATTCAGACGGATGCGTCTATTAATCCCGGCAATTCTGGCGGTGCTTTGGTAAATCTTCGAGGCGAGCTGGTCGGTATTAATACCGCCATACTTTCTCGTGGTGGCGGCAGTGTGGGTATTGGGTTGTCTATTCCCGTCGATATGGTTATGACCTTGATGACCCAGCTGGTAGAGCACGGTGAAGTTAAACGTGGTTTGCTGGGTGTAAGAATGCAGGATCTCACCCCTTCTCTGGCCAATGCATTTGGCATTAGCGGGAAAAAAGGCGCGGTGGTTTCTGAGGTCATTCCCGGCTCCGCTGCTGAAGACAAAGGCATGCAGGAAGGCGATGTTATTGTCGGCTTTAACGATACACTGGTTGAAAGCAGCGCTGATCTGCGTAATGCCGTTGGTCTGGTTCGCCCGGGGACGAAAGCCATTGTCGAGTTCTACCGCGATGGTGAGCTTAAAAAAGTGAAGGTCAAGATCAAGCCGTTAGACGAGATAGCATCTGCGGGGGACAACATTATTAAACGCCTGCAGGGCGCACGTTTCAAAACCGTACCGCCGGAAAGCGACCTGGAAAGCGGGGTGTTGGTGCTTGGTATCGCGCCCGGTAGCCCTGCCGCCTCTTCAGGCCTTAAGGAAAACGATGTCATTGTCAGCATCAACCGGGAAGAAGTAGAAAACGTAGCGGATATGAAGCGTATCGTTAAAAAATCCAGTGATGTCCTTTTAATCAAACTCATCCGAGATAATCGTTCCTTGTTTCTCGTCGTTCAGTAAACTATCAACATGCAAGACTTCGCCATCGCTCCATCCATTCTTTCAGCAAACTTTGCACGACTGGGAGAAGAAGTGGAGAACGTCCTCGCTTCCGGTGCCGATATTGTGCACTTTGACGTCATGGACAACCACTATGTTCCCAATTTGACCATCGGGCCACTAGTCTGCGAAGCGCTGCGAAATCACGGTATTACCGCCCCCATTGATGTTCATCTTATGGTTAAACCAGTGGATCGTATTATTCCGGATTTCGCCGGTGCCGGGGCAAGTTACATTACGTTCCACCCCGAAGGCAGCGAACATATCGATCGCAGTTTGCAGCTGATTCGGCACAGCGGTTGTAAATCCGGGCTGGTTTTCAACCCAGCTACGCCCCTGACTGTGCTTGAACACGTACTCGACAAAGTCGATATGATATTGTTGATGTCGGTCAATCCCGGCTTCGGCGGACAAAGCTTCATTCCATCTACACTGAATAAACTTCGGCGGGCAAGAAAACTGATCGATAGTAGCGGTCGGGATATTCGCCTCGAGGTAGATGGCGGGGTCAAGGTAGACAATATTGCAAAGATCGCCCAAGCCGGCGCCGATACCTTTGTTGCGGGCAGCGCGATTTTTGCTGCTGCAAACAAGTCCGACGATAACGATTACAATACGGTGATCGCAACAATGCGGCAGGCGTTAGCCGGCAATTAAGCGCCGCTTTACTTTAGAGACGATATCGGTAAAATCCCCTGCTGAATCTATACATCACTATTCGATGACAACTTTCATCACACAAAACCCGAAAACCCTTCTGGAACGCTCCCTGCGTTGGCGCAACTGGCGAGGCCAGGTTTTCCTGGTTCGTTTTTTCGTTCGTTTTCCGGTTTTACTTGCAGTACAAAATTTAGTGATGAATTATCATGCTCAACAAACAACAATTTCTCGCGCTCGCTAACGATAACTACAATCGTATTCCTTTGGTTCGTGAAGTTCTTGCGGATCTGGAAACCCCATTAAGCACTTTCCTTAAACTTGCTGACCAGCCATATACCTATTTGCTCGAATCGGTTGAAGGCGGTGAAAAATGGGGCCGATATTCAATTATCGGGCTGGCTTGTGATTGCCGACTGGAAATTCGAGGCCATCAGGTTAGCCGTATTGACAAGGGTAAATCGACAACTGGCACCACTGACGACCCGCTTGATATGGTGCGCCAGTTTCAAATGCAGTATCGCGTGCCGTCACTCGATGATTTGCCGCGCTTCAACGGTGGGTTAGTGGGTTATTTTGGTTACGACACTGTCGGATATATAGAACCCCATCTCGGTTCAAACCCAAACAAGGATCCGGTTGACGCCCCGGATGTTTTGCTGATGGTGTCAGAAGAAATTGTTGTTTTCGATAATCTGTCCGGGCGTATGTATGTGATTGTTCACGTTGATCCGATTGTCGAGAAGGCCTGGGAAACTGGTGCTCAACGTCTATCGCAAATTATTGATTCGCTAAATTGCCCGCTGCCCAGGCAATCTGAATATTCCGATGCAGCCTGTCTCGAGGAAAGTGAGTTACATTCTTCGATTCCACAACACGAATATGAACAAGCCGTTGAGAAATGCAAACAGTATATTTTTGACGGCGATGCCTTTCAGATCGTTATCTCGCAGCGAATGACACTGCCCTACGCCGCTAAACCGCTGGACTTATATCGCGCATTGCGAACCCTGAATCCATCGCCGTATATGTATTATCTGAATTTGGGAGATTTTCATATTGCCGGTTCCTCTCCCGAAATTCTGGTACGGCTTGAAAACAACGAAGTCACTTTGAGGCCCATTGCCGGTACCCGCAAACGCGGTGAAACCGAGGAGCAGGACGAGGCACTGGCGAAAGACCTGCTCGCCGACCCAAAGGAGTTGGCGGAACACTTAATGTTAATCGACCTCGGCCGCAACGATGTTGGTCGGGTTTCACAAACCGGGACCGTTGTCGTTACCGACAAGATGACAATTGAAAAATACTCCCACGTCATGCATATCGTTTCCAATGTGAGCGGGCAAATTAATACGGATCTCGATGCGATTGATGTTCTAAAAGCAACTTTTCCGGCGGGCACGCTCTCCGGTGCACCGAAAGTCCGTGCCATGGAAATTATCGAAGAGCTGGAACCGGACAAACGCGGTATCTATTCTGGTGCCGTGGGGTATATCGGGTGGAACGGCAATATGGATACCGCAATCGCAATTCGGACGGCGCTGATCAAAGATGGCAATGTTTACATTCAGGCGGGCGCGGGCATCGTTGCCGACTCGGTGCCGCGTTCAGAATGGGAAGAAACCCTGAACAAGGGGCGGGCAATCTTCAAGGCCGTTGAAATGGTGAATAGCGGATTACACAATCCGCTTGATCCTGTCGATTCGGAGGGATAGATCATGCTCGTAATGATAGACAACTACGATTCCTTTACTTATAACCTGGTCCAGTATCTGGGCGAGCTTGGTCAGGAAGTAAAGGTCTATCGTAACGATGAAATAACCCTCGGCGAACTCGACACACTGTCACCAGATTATCTTGTGATTTCTCCGGGACCCTGCACACCAAACGAAGCGGGCATTTGCATTGAAAGCGTAAAGCGCTTTAGCGGTAAAATCCCCATACTTGGTGTCTGCCTCGGCCACCAAAGTATCGGTCAGGCTTTTGGCGGTAAAGTTGTCCGTGCAAAGCAGCTGATGCACGGTAAAACGTCGCCGATATCTCACAACAGCGGCGGTATTTTTCGAGATATTGAAAATCCATTTACCGCGACACGCTATCATTCACTGGTCGTTGAAAAAGAATCAATACCAGACTGCTTTGAAATTACGGCATGGACTGACGACGGAGAAATCATGGCAATAAAACACCGGCAGCTGGCAGTTGAAGGCGTGCAATTTCACCCGGAATCCATTGACACCGACCACGGGCACAAGCTGTTACAGAACTTTCTCAACGGTTAATCCCGAGTCAGAAACATTGCAGGAAATAATGCATGTCAGATATTCTCAAAAAAATTCTCGCCACCAAAGTTGAGGAAATAAAACAACGCAGCGCTTCGGTCTCGCTTGGGGCGCTTAAAGAGCGATGCGTTGATGCTTCTCCAACACGTGGCTTTGTTTCAGCGATGCGAGAAAAAATTGCCGCAGGTGATGCTGCAGTGATTAGCGAAATCAAGAAGGCGTCGCCAAGCAAGGGCATTATCCGGGAAAAGTTTGTCCCCGCTGAGATCGCGCAAAGTTATGCTGACCACGGGGCCGCGTGTTTATCCGTACTCACTGACGAACAATATTTTCAGGGTCACGATGACTATCTGGGTGAGGCGCGGGACGCTTGTGCGTTACCGGTGATCCGTAAAGATTTCGTGGTCGATCCATATCAGGTATATGAGGCGCGTATCATAGGTGCCGACGCGATTTTGCTCATCGTGTCTGCGCTGGGCGATGCCAGCTTGCTCGAATTATCTGCATTGGCGAAAGATCTTGAAATGGACGTTCTGGTAGAAGTCCACGCGGCAACAGAACTCGATCGGGCGCTATTGCTTCCCTGTGAACTGGTTGGTGTTAACAACCGAAACCTCCGTACATTCGAAACCACGCTGCAAACCACTCTCGGCCTGCTTGAAACAATTCCGGATGATCGCCTGGTTGTCACCGAAAGCGGTATTCATACTACCGAAGACGTGGCATTGATGCGGCGCAATGACGTCAATGCCTTTTTGGTAGGTGAGGCCTTTATGCGGCATGAGCAGCCAGGAGAAAAGTTGGCGGAGCTGTTTTTCTGACGCTCCTGACGAACCGGGAATGCGCCCACGGTGCGGATGAAACTGGTCGCTGATTCTGTGCGGCCTGGCCTCCTGTTAAATGAAAAATTGTGGTTTATCTGCAAACCTGATATAAATTCTGCATGGATAGAATAGTCAATTGGTTCAAGCATCAGCTCTCCGATCCCCAGGTCGTCTTTTTGGCGATTTTTCTGATCGTATTACTGTTGGTTATTTCCTACGCCGGGGAAACGTTAGCCCCGGTAATTGCCGGGATTGTTATTGCTTATCTTCTTGAAGGACTGATTTCCAGATTAACCCGAATAGGGGTGCCGCGAATTTTGGCGGTTTGGGCCGTATTTCTTTGCTTCGTTATTTTCCTCACCAGTTTAATATTTGGTCTGTTGCCTGTACTCTATAACCAGCTAACAGAAGTTGTTCAGCAGATACCGTACATTCTCTCTAAAGGCCAGGCCGGACTGATGACGCTGCCGGAAAAATATCCCGACCTGATTTCGGTGGATCAGGTAGGTGAAATGATTGCACAAGCGCGTGTTCAGCTCACCGACTTTGGGCAAAGCCTGGTTAAAAGCTCGATTACCGGCGCTGCAAGCATCATCACGATCATGATCTACGTGGTTTTGCTGCCTATACTGGTTTTCTTTTTCATCAAGGACAAAGACCGAATTCTCGACTGGTTTAAAGACTTTCTGCCCGACGATCATGCGCTTGCGACTCGTGTCTGGGGCGATGTAGACAGTCAGATAGCAAATTACATTCGAGGCAAATTCTGGGAAATTCTCATTGTCTGGATGGTTACTTTGGTGACGTTTGCGACTCTCGGCTTACAGTACGCTTTACTGCTGTCTTTCCTTGTGGGAATTTCAGTGCTGATTCCCTATGTAGGCGCAGCGGTCGTCACCATTCCCGTTGTTATTATCGCCTGGTTTCAATGGGGCAGTACAAGTGAGTTTGTCACTCTGGTTGCTGTCTATCTGATCATTCAAACACTGGATGGCAACTTGCTGGTACCGTTGCTTTTTTCTGAAGTAGTCAACATTCATCCGGTGGCTATCATCGTCGCGGTACTCGTGTTTGGTGGGATATGGGGTTTGTGGGGGATCTTTTTTGCAATCCCATTGGCAACACTGGTTCATTCCATTTTGGTTGCCTGGCCAACGACGCCAACCTCATCGGAAAGTTCAAGCTAACTACAGCTTCCATCCTTTATATTAACCGGAATTGGTGCTCCAGACTAAACTTGGTGTTCTGTATTTGAAAACGGTATCGTGCTGAGAGTTTATATCGCTGAGTCATTGGTTGACGGAAAATTGATTCAGGATCGTCTGGAATCCGATGGCATTCCCGCCGAACTATTTAATCAAAATGGCTCTGCCGGCTTGGGGGAATTACCGGTGAGTTATCCAGAGGTCTGGATTCGGCGTGATCTCGACTGGGATAAAGCCACTCATATTATACAGTCTGTGTTTGAACAGCAGTCGGAACCCCGGATGCTGCGATGCCCTCGTTGTCAGGAAAATAACCCCGACACATTCGAAATATGCTGGCTCTGCCAATCTGCGCTACCTGCTGTATGACCAGGCAATTGATCTGGATAGAGACGAAAAAGAATTCAATTGAATAAAAAATCATACGGCCGCCGGAAACAGAAAACCGCGTCTAGGCGCAACAAAAAGAAAAAACACAAAGAAAGCGTTGGCAGCTTTTGGCTTTTTATTGTCACTCGTGTCTTCGCCGCACTTGTGTTTGTTTTTGTTCTGTTGCTTGTCTACTTTGACTACGAAATTCAGCAGCGGCTGGCTGGAAATATTCAATCCGAACCGGCTCATGTTTATGCTCGCCCTCTGGAACTCAGCGCTGGCTCAACCATTGATTCGACACGTTTAATCAAGAGCCTGAACCGCCTTGGCTATAGGCACACCAAGCGAATCGCTGAACCTGGGGAATATGCGCGCTCCAGTTCTGCTATCGATATTTTTATCCGCGCAGTAGATGACGGCGACGATCCAAGCCCTCCCCAGGCCGTTCGCCTTGTTACCCAAAATAACAAGGTTATAAAACTGATTGACCATAACACTGGAAATAATCTTCAAAGCGCAGTTTTGGAACCCGCATTGATCGGTAGTCTGCAGCTGGGTTCTTACAAGGATCGTATATCTTTAAAACTCCATCAGATGCCTGAGCTTTTGATTCAGTCATTATTGGCGATGGAGGATCGAAATTTCCAGACCCATATCGGCATCGACCCAACGGCGATTGCCCGAGCAATTTGGTTGAACCTCAAAGAAGGGCGGGCCATTCAGGGCGGCAGCACCATCACCCAACAACTTGTGAAAAACCTTTTTCTGAGCCCGGAGCGAACCTTCGGCAGAAAAATTACTGAAGCGATGATGTCGTTTGTTTTAGAAATCCGTTTTAGCAAAGCGGAAATTCTTGAGCTTTATTTAAACGAAATATTTTTCGGGCAATCCGGTAATCGAGCTGTTCACGGTTTCGCGCTGGCTAGTGAATACTTTTTCGGGCGACAGGTCGGTGATCTCAAGTTACATGAAACCGCGTTGTTGGTTGGCATGATCCCAGCACCTTCTTACTACAACCCGCACCGTTATCCGGAACGAGCGATCAAACGTCGTAATTTGGTCGTGAAAAGGCTCGTCGATGTGGGTGCAATCAATCAATACACCGCTCAGTCCGTTTACAACCGCCCGATTGGTGTGATTCCGCATAGTAGTGAATCCAGCAGTGACTTTCCTGCCTACATCGATTATCTGCATCGTCAACTTCGACAGTATTATTCAGAGGAAGTGTTAACAACGAACGGTCTAAAACTGTACACATCGCTGGATTCGCAAATTCAGCGTGTTGCTCAGTCAACATTAACACAAACACTGGGCACGCTTGAAGAAAGCAAAGGTTTTCCTAAAGGAACTTTACAGGGTGCCGTCATCGTTGTTGCTCCAAAAAGCGGTGAAATTCTCGCTCTGGTGGGTGATCGTAAAAAAGGCTACTCTGGTTTCAATCGTGCCATCGATGCCGAGCGGCCCCTGACTTCGACGGTCCACCCCACGCAGATCGCCCACAGCCCAATAAACACGCGGGGGTGGTAGAGAAACTGGTTTGTAGTGCCTATCTTAATATTTGTGTTGATTTCGGCAATAGCACAGTGTAAACTCACCCCATGTTCGTTCGCGTTAAATCGACACCCAATAGCCCAAGACAATCGGTTCAGATTGTTTCATCCGTGCGCGTCGGCGATAAGGTCAAGCAAAAGATTGTGCGTTATGTCGGCATTGCCATGGATGACGAGGAGTTGGCGCAGTTGAAGGCTTTGGCCGAGGTTGTCAAGGCGAAGATTGAAGCCCAGCATCAGCCCAGCCTGTTTCCGCCTGAGACGGTCGCCAAACAGATGCTTGAGGCGAAAGCAGCAAAAGCTCAATCGTCCAAAGCCACCTTGAATGTTGACCTGAGGCAGATGGTGGAAGAACAACGGGTGGTGCTGGGCATTCATGAGGTGTATGGCGCGGTCTATCGCCAGTTGTCGTTCGATACCCTGTTGCCGCAAAAGAAGTATCGTGCCTCCACAGAAGCCCTGTTCCATTGTGTGATGGCACGCATTGCCAATCCTAAAAGTAAGCGCGGCAGTGTGCAGCAGCTGGAGCAGGACTTTGGCGTTTCTTTGTCCTTAGAGAAAGTTTATCGGATGATGGATCAGCTGGACGATAACACCATCAGCCGGCTGCAAGCGATGACCTGTGAAGGCACGCGATCCTTGTTATCTGGTGCGTTGGATGTGTTGTTTTTTGACTGTACGACGCTCTATTTTGAGTCTTTCAAGGAAGACGAATTAAAACAAAATGGCTACAGCAAGGACTGTAAATTTAATCAGCCCCAGGTATTGCTGGCTTTGCTGGTCACCCGCGAAGGTCTGCCGGTCGGCTACGAAGTGTTCCCTGGTGCTACTTTCGAGGGTCATAGCCTAATCAGCGTTTTGCAGACGATGCAAGCGCGCTATGATGTCCGGAAAATGATCTTTGTCGCTGATCGAGGCATGCTGAATGAAGACAATCTAAGCGCCCTGGATGAGGCGGGTGCTTATTACATCGTCGGGGCGAAACTAAAACAATTGCCCGCTGCACTACAAACCAGGGTATTGGATAAGTCGGCTTATCAGCCGCTTGGCAAAGACGGATCAAGCGCAGCCGAGCTGACACACAAGAAGAGACGACTCATTGTCTCACATTGTCCAAAGCGTGCGGATAAAGATCAACATGACCGACAAAAGGCAGTCGATCGGCTCATCAAGAAAATCGGTAAAAGCCAGAACCCCAAGGACTTATTAAATAACTACGGCTATAAAAAGTTTCTGATTATCAAGGGAAAAACCAGCCTGAGTATCAACCAAGATAAAATTGATGCCGAAAGCCGCTGGGACGGACTGCATGGCGTCATCACCAATTTGCCCGATACGCCGCACCAGGAAGTGCTATCACACTATCGCGGCTTATGGCAGGTTGAAGAAAGTTTCCGCATCACTAAACACGACTTAAAAGTACGCCCTATCTACCACTGGACACCCTCAAGAGTGCGTGCCCACATTGCCATTTCGTTCATGGCTTTTGCCTGCATCAGACAGATAATGTATCGAATCAAGCTACAACACAAGGCCTTATCCCCTGCTGTTATCCGTAATGCCTTGATTCATGTGCAACACAGCGTGTTCAAACACAAGCGCACCAAACAGCGTTATGTCATGCCTTCTCAAATCAATCCAGAAGCAAAAAAAATCTATGCTGTGATGGGATTAAAAGCGACCACCACAGCTTACCCACTGTACTGATTGATATAATTCTTAAATATCTGGGCATTTGTAGTGCCTAGATATTTTTGTGTTTCTTTATAAATCAATGACTTATGAGGGTTGACCGTCGAAGTCAGGAAGAAAGCAAAGGTTTTCCTAAAGGAACTTTACAGGGTGCCGTCATCGTTGTTGCTCCAAAAAGCGGTGAAATTCTCGCTCTGGTGGGTGATCGTAAAAAAGGCTACTCTGGTTTCAATCGTGCCATCGATGCCGAGCGGCCGATTGGTTCGTTGGTAAAACCGATGATTTATTTGACCGCGCTTGAAAACTCAAAGCATTATACCAACGGCTCTATTGATTGACTGTTTTGGTCCAATTACGTGATGTAATTGATGTAATTGATGTGATTGCCTGTTTGTCCTCTGCGAAGAAATTCCAGGCATCGCAGCATTTGTCGACGATCTCATCGTAGGATTCAAACACAGAGATTGCCAGCTTGTTGGCGCGCAGGTAGGCCCAAACGTTTTCCATCGGGTTGAGTTCTGGCGCATAGGGCGGGAGTTTGAGCAGGGTGATGTTGTCTGGCACTTCCCGTTTTGCTGATCCGTGCCAGCCTGCACCGTCGAGGATGAGCAAGGCATGGGCACCTGCCGCGACCGTCCTGGCGATCTCGCACAGATGTGCATTCATAGCGGACGTGTCCGCATGCGGCATGATCAGCGCAGCAGCCTCGGCGCGTTCGGGACAAACCGCGCCGAAGATATAGCCCGACGTATAACGTGTATCACGCGGCGCACGCGGCCGGGTTCCCCGTTCGGCCCATATACGTGTCAGCGTCCCTTGCTGACCCACACGAGCTTCGTCCTGAAACCAAATCTCCAATGGTTTGCCGCAGGCCGTTTTGGGCAGAACGGCCGCTACCTCTGCAGCGAAGTTTTTTTAAACGCATCCTGCGCATCCGGGTCGGATTTCGGATGCTGCGGGCGCACAGACAAGCGTCGAAAACCAAGTTTTACCCGTTGTTTGCTAACGGTCCGCTCATGCATGACAACGCCAAAATGCTCCTCAATCTTGCGCTTGAGGTCAATGCGCCGCCAGCGCACCACGCCGTCCGTTTCGGGATCCGGCCCCTCACGCACAAGCGATGCCAACTCCGCCTTCTGTGCCACGCTGAGCAGGGGCTGCCATCCTGGCGAACGCCAGTTCGAGAGACCCTCAATCCCCGTGTCATTGTAACGGTGTACCCAGTCACGCAACGTCTGGCGATCCATCCCGCAGTTCGCGGCCGCCGTCTTGCGGTCAGTGCCGTCCAAAATCAACGCAATCGCCAGCATCCGTCGGGCCGCTTTCGCGTCCCTGCACGCCGCAGCGGCGCACCGAAGATTGCAGGCCGACTTGTCCGTTCGCATAATCTCTACTGTCATCAATACCTCCTATGATGATGACTACTGAATCACTTCAAATTCCCCGTGGAAAGCACAAAGCGTCAAATCCTTCGGCCGTTGGTATTATTCCCTCGCAACAATTATTGACGATTCGCCCATTACCATTACGCCGGAAGGCGGTGAACCGTGGTCGCCCCAAAATTATGACAAAACATTTCGTGGACCTATCCCTTTATACCGGGGACTGACCAAATCTTATAACTTGCCCACGGTACGGCTTGGCCTTGAGCTTGGTGTGGACCGTGTGATCAAAACCATGAAGCGCCTTGGTATCAATCGGCAGATCGCAAACTATCCATCAACGCTGCTTGGTGCGAGCGCCCATACCCCTCTGGAGGTTGCCCAGGTTTATCAAACCTTATCTAACGACGGCGTAATGATCGCGCTGCGATCCATTCGAAAGATTCGCAATCACAAGGGCGAAACGGTGGCTCGTTATCCCATTGTCGAAAATAGAGCGGTAGATCAGGACAGCAGTTATCTAATCAATAGTGCATTGCAAATGGTTGTAAGTCAGGGCACTGCGGCAGGGTTGTTGCGGCATTTTAGCCCTGAGTTAGGTCTGGCCGGAAAAACAGGAACCACCGATGATTTTCGAGATAGCTGGTTTTCGGGCTATAGCGGCAATCTGCTTTCTGTGGTCTGGATTGGCAGAGATGATAATAAACCAATCGGTCTTTCCGGTTCGAGAGGTGCAATGCGATTGTGGCAAAATATTATGTTGCAACTGGATGTCAGGAAAAAAGTGCTTTCAGCCAGTGACAATATTGTTACAGCAAATATTGATATGGAAACCGGGCTGGTTGCCAACAACAAATGCTCGGCAACCGTCGAACTGCCTTTTCTGCTTGGTAGTCAGCCAGAAATGTTTGCTCCCTGTTCTGGACTGGCGGCGAAACTAAAAAGCTGGTTTTCCATTGATAACGCCACTACTCCAACCATTAAACAATCATCTGTAGAGAATAAAAAGTAGTTACTCGGCTAACTTCTCTTCTTCCTGGTTTTTCAGGATTGCTGAAATCAGCGCACCGATCAACAGGACGATCCAGCACAAGTAAACCCAAACCATAAAAACCGGTATGGTGGCCAACGCACCATAAATCAATTCATAAGAATTAAAATTAAGAATATAGAAACCAAAGCCTAGCTTCGTGATCTCCTGACTTCGACGGTTCATATTCATAAACTATTGATTTATAAGGAAACACAAAAATACCTAGGCACTACAAATGCCCAGATATTGAAGGATTATGTCAATTAGTACAGTGGGTAAGCTGCGGTAGTCGCTTTCAATCCCATCACAGCATAGATTTTTTTGCTTCTGGATTGATTTGAGCAGGCATGACATAGCTTTTCTTGGTGCGCTTGTGTTTGAATACACTATGTTGCACATGAATCAAGGCATTACGGATAACCTCAGGGGATAAGGCTTCCTAATTACCATCTAACCCAAGCCTATCTTCAGCAAGTTTTCCGGCATCGGTGGCGTTCTGAGTGCCGCGCAAGCAAGCCTGGGAATGAGGTCGTTCAAATCAAAACGACGATTGAAACGATACTGAAATTCCGACAAGTATCGCTGAGCATATTTAGGTCGAATAGCATGATAGGTACTGCGTAATGAACTCTTTAAGTTACCCAGAATCGTATTGACCCAATAGAACTCAGGTTTTTCGACAGACGCTCTGCCACCGCCGCACACCATCTTGTCATGCAAGCAACCTGCCTCGACAACGGCATTAAAGCACGCCAAACCATCGGAGATAACAGTACTGCCCTCGGTCAGATGTTGCTGACTCCATGACTTAATCGCTTCTGTGCGGAAACCTTTTACGACCGATAACTTAACCCGAATTGGGCAATGTTCGGCGGTGGTCTCCACCGCCGCCACAAAAGGCGTCTTACCTGCAGCACCGCGTCCCGGCTTGCACCCAGTACGCTCGCCGCCCAGGTAGGCATCATCCAATTCAATCAGCCCGGATAGTTTGTTATTGTGATCCCGCTCCATCATCACCTGCATAAGCTTGTGCTTCATTCGCCAGGCGGCATTGTAAGAAATACCCAAGTGGCGATGCAGTTTCATGGCCGAGATGCCTTTCTTGTCCTGTGTAATCAGATAGATAGCCTGGAACCATAGCGTGAGCGGTAGTTTGGTGGATTCAAAGATCGTTCCAGCCGTCAGTGATGTCTGGCGATTGCAGCGATTGCACTGCTGAAGTTTACGGATGGTCAGCTGGCAGCACTTGTCGTGACCACAGGCCGGACACTGGAACCCTTTGGGCCACCGCCAAGCATAAAGCGCATCGAAGCATTGGTCTTCGGTACCGTACTGTTTGATAAAATCGTTCAGACTAACCCCTTTCTGGAATTGCACCTTATTGCGCGCCATGACATACCCCTTATGAATTAAATAGATAGACTGTTATTATATACGGGGTAGAGCGACTTATCTATAGTGGTAATTAGGTAAGGCTTTGTGTTGTAGCTTGATTCGATACATTAGCTGTCTGATGCAGGTGAAAGCCATGAACGAAATGGCAATGTGGGCGCGCACTCTTGAGGGTGTCCAGTGGTAGATAGGGCGTACTTTTAAGTCATGTTTAGTGATGCGAAAACTTTCTTCAACCTGCCATAAGCCACGATAGTGTGATAGCACTTCCTGGTGCGGCGTATCGGGCAAATTGGTAATCACCCCATGCAAGCCGTCCCAGCGGCTTTCGGCATCAATTTTATCCTGGTTGATACTCAGGCTGGTTTTTCCTTTGATAATCAGAAACTTTTTATAGCCGTAGTTATTTAATAAGTCCTTAGGATTCTGGCTTTTACCGATTTTCTTGATGATCCGATCGACCGCCTTTTGTCGGTCATGTTGATCTTTATCCGCACGCTTTGGACAATGCGAGACAATGAGCCGTCTCTTCTTGTGCGTCAGCTCGGCTGCGCTTGACCCGCCTTTGCCAACTGCCTGATAAGCTGATTTATCCAATACTTTGGTTTGTAGTGCATTTGGTAATTGTTTTAGTTTCGCTCCGACAATGTAATAAGCGCCCGCCTCATCCAGGGCGCTTAGATTGTCTTCATTCAACATGCCCCTATCAGCGACAAAGATCATTTTCCTGACATCATAGCGCGCTTGCATCGGCTGCAAAACGCTGATTAGGCTATGGCCCTCGAAAGTAGCACCGGGGAACACTTCGTAGCCGACCGGCAGACCCTCGCGGGTGACCAGCAAAGCCAGCAATACCTGTGGCTGATTGACCTGTGTCTGATTAACTTGACAGTCCTTGCTGTAGCCATTTTGTTTTAATTCGTCTTCCTTGAAAGACTCAAAATAGAGCGTCGTACAATCAAAGAACAACACATCTAATACCAACGGCTCTATTGATTGACTGTTTTGGCCCAATTACGTGATGTAATTGATGTGATTGCCTGTTTGTCCTCTGCGAAGAAATTCCAGGCATCGCAGCATTTGTCGACGATCTCATCGTAGGATTCAAACACAGAGATTGCCAGCTTGTTGGCACGCAGGTAGGCCCAAACGTTTTCCATCGGGTTGAGTTCTGGCGCATAGGGCGGGAGTTTGAGCAGGGTGATGTTGTCCGGCACTTCCAGTTTTGCTGATCCGTGCCAGCCTGCACCGTCGAGGATGAGCAAGGCATGGGCACCTGCCGCGACCGTCCTGGCGATCTCGCACAGATGTGCATTCATAGCGGACGTGTCCGCATGCGGCATGATCAGCGCAGCAGCCTCGGCGCGTTCGGGACAAACCGCGCCGAAGATATAGCCCGACGTATAACGTGTATCACGCGGCGCACGCGGCCGGGTTCCCCGTTCGGCCCATATACGTGTCAGCGTCCCTTGCTAACCCACACGGGCTTCGTCCTGAAACCAAATCTCCAATGATTTGCCGCAGGCCGTTTTGGGCAGAACGGCCGCTACCTCTGCAGCGAAGTTTTTTTAAACGCATCCTGCGCATCCGGGTCGGATTTCGGATGCTGCGGGCGCACAGACAAGCGTCGAAAACCAAGTTTTACCAGTTGTTTGCTAACGGTCCGCTCATGCATGACAACGCCAAAGTACTCCTCAATCTTGCGCTTGAGGTCAATGCGCCGCCAGCGCACCACGCCGTCCGTTTCGGGATCCGGCCCCTCACGCACAAGCGATGCCAACTCCGCCTTCTGTGCCACGCTGAGCAGGGGCTGCCGTCCTGGCGAACGCCGGTTCGAGAGACCTTCAATCCCCGCGTCATTGTAACGGTGTACCCAGTCACGCAACGTCTGGCGGTCCATCCCGCAGTTCTCGGCCGCCGCCTTGCGGTCAGTGCCGTCCAAAATCAACGCAATCGCCAGCATCCGTCGGGCCGCTTTCGCGTCCCTGCACGCCGCAGCGGCGCGCCGAAGATCGCAGGCCGACTTGTCCGTTCGCATAATCTCTACTGTCATTAATACCTCCTATGATGATGACTACTGAATCACTTCAAATTCCCCGTGGAAAGCACAAAGTGTCAAATCCTTGGGCCGTTGGTATTAGTGCGATTGAAAGAGCTGGCCGAAGTCGTCAAGGCGAAGCTTGAAGCCCAACACCAGCCCGGTTTGTTTCCGCCTGAGACGGTCGCCAAACAGATGCTTGAGGCGAAAGCCGCAAAAGCTCAATCGTCCAAAGCCACCTTGAATGTTGACCTGATGCAGATGGTGGAAGAACAACGGGTGGTACTGGGCATCCATGAAGTGTATGGCGCGGTCTATCGCCAGTTGTCGTTCGATACCCTGTTGCCGCAAAAGAAGTATCGTGCCTCCACAGAAGCACTGTTTCATTGTGTGATGGCACGCATTGCCAATCCTAAAAGTAAGCGCGGCAGTGTGCAGCAGCTGGAGCAGGACTTTGGCGTTTCTTTGTCCTTAGAGAAAGTTTATCGGATGATGGATCAGCTGGACGATAACACCATCAGTCGGCTACAAGCGATGACCTGTGAAGGCACGCGATCCTTGTTATCTGGTGCGTTGGATGTGTTGTTTTTTGACTGTACGACACTGTATTTTGAGTCTTTCAAGGAAGATGAGTTAAAACAAAATGGCTACAGCAAGGACTGTAAATTCAATCAGCCGCAAGTATTGCTGGCTTTGCTGGTCACCCATGAAGGCCTGCCGGTCGGCTACGAAGTGTTCCCCGGTGCTACTTTCGAGGGCCATAGCCTAATCAGCGTTTTGAAGACGATGCAAGCGCGCTATGATGTCAGGAAAATGATCTTTGTCGCTGATCGAGGCATGCTGAATGAAGACAATCTAAGCGCCCTGGATGAGGCGGGCGCTTATTACATTGTCGGGGCGAAACTAAAACAATTGCCCGCTGCATTACAAACCAAAGTATTGGATAAGTCGGCTTATCAGCCGCTTGGCAAAGACGGATCAAGCGCAGCCGAGCTGACGCATAAGAAGAGACGGCTCATTGTCTCACATTGTCCAAAGCGTGCGGATAAAGATCAACATGACCGACAAAAGGCGGTCGATCGGCTCATCAAGAAAATAGGTAAAAGCCAGAACCCCAAGAGCTTATTAAATAACTACGGCTATAAAAAGTTTCTGATTATCAAAGGAAAAACTAGCCTGAGCATCAACCAGGATAAAATTGCTGCCGAAAGCCGCTGGGACGGCTTGCATGGGGTGATTACCAATTTGCCCGATACGCCGCACCAGGAAGTGTTATCACACTATCGCGGCTTATGGCAGGTTGAAGAAAGTTTCCGCATCACTAAACATGACTTAAAAGTACGCCCTATCTACCACTGGACACCTTCCAGGGTGCGTGCCCACATTGCTATTTCGTTCATGGCTTTTGCCTGCATCAGACAGCTGATGTATCGAATCAAGCTACAACATAAAGCCTTATCCCCTGCTGTTATCCGTAATGCCTTGATTCATGTGCAACACAGCGTGTTCAAACACAAGCGCACCCAGAAACGCTATGTCATGCCTGCTCAAATCAATCCAGAAGCAAAAAAATCTATGCTGTGATGGGATTAAAAGCGACTACCGCAGCTTACCCACTGTACTGATTGACATAATCCTTCAATATCTGGGCATTTATAGTGCCTAGATATTTTTGTGTTTCCTTATAAATTAATAGTTTATGAATATGAACCGTCGAAGCCAGAGAGACCATAGGCGATAACTTCCTGGAGGTATATCTCAGTGCGCCGCTGGAAATTTGCCGGCAGCGTGACCAGGATGGGCCCTATGCGGCGGCAGAAGGTAATGCCTTGCCCGGCATTGCGTTTGCCTACGAAGCGCCGCTCAAGCCGGAGCTTATTCTGCCGACCCATAAGCTGGGCGTGGCAGATTGTGTTGCGGCGTTAATTCAGTTATTGGTTGATAAGGAGGGAATATAAGCGCGCAAGCCCCTTGTAGATGGCCGGATTAAAGCCGCACTTCTGATCATTTTTTTGCATTATGCAAAGGTCTCTATGGAAAGGATAAATCCTAGTTTCTATGGTAAACATCGTCTAGGCGAACAATATCATCTTCACCAAGATAGTCGCCAGACTGTACTTCGATAAGTTTGAGCGGCGTCTTGCCTGGATTTCTGAGCCGATGTACTTCGCCTATCGGAATATAGGTTGATTCGTTTTTATGCATCCTAAAGACATCCTGGCCGCGGGTAACCTCGGCGCTACCAGACACAACAACCCAGTGCTCGGCGCGGTGATGATGTTTTTGTAAACTTAAACTGGCCCCCGGATTCACCGTGATACGCTTAACCTTAAAGCCCTCATCCGCATCAACAGTGTCATAACTCCCCCAGGGACGGGTAACTTTTCTGTGCAATTTGGCTTCGGGACGTTGCAGCGCATTTAGCTGCTGTACGATCAGCTTAACATCTTGAACCTGCGATTTATCCGCCACCAGAAGGGCATCGGCAGTATCCACCACCACCGCGTTGTCCAGCCCCACTATGGAGACCAGCCGTTCTTTCGAGTGTACAAAATTATTGTGTGCATTCTCAGTTAAGACGTCGCCAACCAATCGGTTGCCAGCAGCATCTTTTTCACTGGATTCCCAGAGAGAAGACCAGGAACCCAGGTCATTCCAGCCCATGTCTATGGGGATAACCACAAGGTTTCGGGTTTTCTCCAGCACTGCATAGTCAATGGAATTACTCGGGCATTTTTCAAATGCGGCCCTATCTAGGCGAGTAAAGTCGCGGTCTATCTCTGCCTTATGCAAAGCCTCGCGGCAGGCAATCAACATCTTTGGCGCATACCTCTCTAGGGCTTCGATATAGCGGTCGGCTCGAAACATAAATATGCCGCTGTTCCAGTAGTAGTTACCTGCTAACAAATAGGCTGTTGCAGTTTCTTGGTCAGGCTTCTCGGCAAAGCGCTCGGCGTGGAAGGCGTCCTTTGTTTTAGATGGGCCGGCCTTTATATACCCATAAGCCGTTGCCGGGGCATCTGGCATGATGCCAAAGGTGACCATATCGCCTTGCTCGGCCAAAGCCGCACCCTGGTTTATCCCGCGGCAAAATGCCGCCGCATTTTTTATACTATGGTCAGCCGGCAGGATCAGTAATATATCCGCGGGTTCTTTTTGTAGCAGGGCTGCAATTGCAATGGCCGGGGCTGTGTTTCTACCCACAGGTTCCAAGATTATGCCCTCTGGCTTGCTTGCTGTTTGCTGTAACTGTTCAGCCACCATAAATCGATGTGCCGCATTGCAGATGACCAATGGGCCGGCAGCATTCAAAGCGGATAATCTGGCAATCGTTTCCTGTAACAGGGTGGCGTCTCCCCCAAGGGATAATAGCTGCTTGGGATGGTGTTGCCTGGATAGCGGCCAAAGACGAGTGCCAGAGCCCCCCGAGAGGATGACGGGTTTTATCAGAGGCCTGGCTTGGTTCATATAGCCTGGCCAGGATAGTCATTACCATCGGTGTGGTAATCGGTGTGGTAATCGGTGTGGTAATGCTTATAGATAAAATTTGTCGCTGCCACAAAACCTTCAATACTGCCACAGTCGAATCGCCTGCCGGCAAACTTATACGCCAGAACCTTACCATTTTTTGCCTGTGTCGCAATTGCGTCTGTTATTTGTATTTCACCATTTCGGCCAGGGGGCGTAGCGCTTAGAATTTCGAAAATGTCCGGCGTTAAAATATACCGCCCAATGAGCGCCCGGTTTGAGGGAGCATCATCAGGCTTTGGCTTCTCGACCAGGTCTGTAACGTTATATAAACCCGCAGAAATTTCCTCTCCAGCGACAACACCATAATGCTCAATTTGATCCATCGGTACCTCTTCGATAGCTACAGTCATCGGCAAGAACGACACCGAAGGTTTCTGAGCCAACCAGATTTTGTGCGGCTAATATCGCATGTCCCAAACCTTTCATCTCGCGCTGGGGTGTGTAAGAGAAGGTGCAGTTATTGATTACAGATTGTATTTGTGCCAACAGCCGAACCTTTGAGGTACCGGCTATCTGGTGCTCCAGCTCATAAGAAATATCGAAATGATCAGTGATGGCGCGCTTACCTCGACCGGTGATAATCCCTATCCATGACATGCCCGCAGCCATTGCTTCTTCAACCCCATACTGTATGAGCGGCTTATTAACAATGGGCAACATTTCCTTGGGCATGGCCTTAGTTGCGGGTAAGAAGCGCGTACCATAACCCGCGGCAGGAAAAATACATCTTCGAATCATTATTGGAGCCATCCATCAGTCATTGCCAAGGGTAAATGTGTTAGGAGTATAGGAGTAAATGAAAAAATTTTTAGTATTCTCTGTTAGAATGCTGACATCTTACCCGAGTCATAGTTACCTTTGCATCTTATCGAACCAATCTTGAAACATATCTTGGCCTACTCGCTGATCCTGCTGCCGCCAGCCTATTATTTGGCACCTTCTGGTTCGGCTAGTTTCTTCCCCACCTACCTCATAGGACTAGCGTGGCTGATGTTACACTGCTACCAAAAAAGGCACTTCAACCTTTCTGAATACTCTGTGGTCGGTTTCTTGGCATACATGTCTGTTACTACACTCTGGTCTGGCGAACCCTATAGCTTGTTTCTCTATTTTGGCTATGGGCTCTTGCTCATTGCTTTCCTGAAGAGCTTTGCATTGGTACAGGCATTAAATTTTGATGTTTTCTGGGGCTTCAGGCTTTCTCTTATTATCAGTGCGGTTTTTTCAGCCAGCGTCTCGATTTATATATTCACGTTTATCGAGCCTAGCCCATCTGGTGGCCGATTGCAAGCTATGGGTGGGCTCTATAACCCGGTAGTAGGCGCCTTGTCTTACGGAGCAGCACTGATATTTACCTATAGCGCCCTCGTCGATACACAATCTAGGGTTGCAAAACTTCTCCTCTTCACTAGGTGCTTGCATACTCATGCTGGTAATTATTTATACGGGCACCCGCAGTGTGTGGGTTGGCCTGTTTGTCGGCTTATTCATGCTTTTTCTGTCACGGCGAGACTTGACTTTACGCCGCAAGGTGATGGTTATGTTCCTGTTACTGGCAGGCATCATTATGGCATTAGTCCTTTTATGGCATAGTAAGGACAGTGACTTGCACAGATTCATATTCGAGCGATGGACCAGTCACAGGCCCAAAATATGGGTGGCAACAATCAAACAGATGCTGTCATACCGACTAATGGTTGGATACGGCATTAACGCCAATGAATCCCTTGCCTATCAAGCTATTTATGATCATCCCCATAGCATCTATCTGGCGACATTATTCTATGGCGGCATCATCGGCTTGGGGCTATTTATGCTCATGCTCCTGAGAATGTATTACGCGATCATCCAAAACCGCTCCCATGCTTATTTTATTTATGCTTTACCCCTGCTGACTTATGGCTTAATCTGTCTCCTGTTTGATGGCAATCGGCCACTGGAGAAGATCAATTTCACCTGGTTGCTTATATGGCTACCCATAGGGTTGGCAATGGCTCAGGAACACGAATCTAGGCCGCCGCGCGTGCGGTTTTAGTTACGCGCCCCGGGTTACACGGCTTCTAATCGAGACATGTTTTTAGCAGCGGTGTCTTGTCACACTTCTGTAATCATGCAGTAAAGAAACCAAACGGCGGGCCGGTGCCTGCTATACTACTTATTACCAAATCAACGTAGCAGAAATTGAGAATAAATATGGCTTCTAACCCTCTGACAGACACAAACACACCAGCATCACAGCGCGCACAGGGTGAATACGCTCATGAGGCTAATGATGAAATTGATTTAGCCGAACTCATCCGCGCACTATGGGCCGGCAAATGGCTTATTCTGTCTATCACCCTTGCCAGCACTTTAATTGCACTGATTTATTTGCAAATATTTCCCTATTACACGGTGAGTTTTACAGTAAAGGCCAACCCTATTGCCGAAAAACATGTTTATGATGTGCTAAACGAAGCCATTGACTTGTTAGCCGAGGACGACAGAGACAGAGACAGAGACAGAGACAGAGACAGAGACAGAGACAGAGACAGAGACAGAGACAGATTCGTGGACAATGACCTCTTGGCGCAACTATGGATAGAAGATATGACCCGCTACGAGACCATCGAGCAAGCCTTGATTGACCATCATTATCTACCAGAAAAGACCGATGAAACCGAGCGGGAATTTAAGCGGCGTTTACGTTATAAGGCACACCAATATGAATTATCAGCCGATGACGCTAAAGCCAAGTCCTGGTCGATGAAGTTTACCAGCCATATGCCAGAGACAGACCGTGTGGTGCTGGAGCAAGCCTTTAGCCAATCCAATAGCAACGTGCGCACTGTATTGGAGGAAAAATTTCGTCGCAAAGTAAATGCCCATAAGCAAAAAAACAGCGATACTTATGCCGAACTAGATAAACAACAACGCAGACTCGTGCTGGCAGAGCAAGAAAGAAGCGAGCAACGTCTGGCGTTTCTTACAGAACAAAGCCAGATTGCCCGCAGCCTGGGTATAGATGTCCCCGATGTGCTGGAGCAATCGTCTAACCTTTCTAACCTCTACAATGTCAGCTTTTACCTGCGTGGTTTTAAGGCCATTGATGCAGAAATTGCCTTGCTGCAGGAACGGGAAATAGAACTTTATATCGAAAAACTCGTCGACCTAAGAAATCAACAGAGAGAAATACAACAAGCCCCGCAAGCTGCCCAGGCGCAGTTAGCGTTTGATGCAACACCCCTTCAGTCAGACAGTTTTCGTGCGCTACGCTACGATTTAACAGACTTGCAGATCCGCAATAAATTGACCCTGATACTGGCGCTGGCGATCATCGTGGGAGGAATCCTGGGGATGCTTGTTTTGCTGATACGCAATGCAAGCAGTAACCGGGATAACGCCGCTTAACAAGAAACGGGGGGTTGAGTAAAAAGTCCCCCTGATAAGGAAGTTAGATTGTTCCGCCAGTAACGCGACCTAACGAGGGTTTCTTACACGGTCTCGAAGGCGGGGAGCAGGAACCCAGTCCCGTGCCGTCATTCCTGCGAAAGCAGGAACCCAGTAAAACACACAAACCGGCAAGGCTTTCCACCGCACCGCACCCACCATCGTACCAAACGTTCAAAGAGCCGCCTATCGCGCGATGGTATGCTGCATGTGTGCGGAGAAAAAATGGCGTCGCCTGCGCGGGTTCGACTAGCTAGCGAAGGTGGTTACAGGAATAGAATTCAAAGATGGCATCAAGGTGAAAAAAGTTGACCCGGTCGCCGCTTGATTCAGATGCTGAAAACACCAGATTTGACAATAACTCAAATATATTGAACAACTGCCCAATGGCACATAGACATAATACCCCCCACGAGGTGCTAGCCTTCAAATTAGTGGGTAAGCCAATTTACTTATCTTTACTATCTACTGCGTCACCGGCACCACTACCGGTAGCGGTCATAATGATATATTTAAAATAATGTTTTAGTGTTAAAGAAGATAACATTTTAGCATCCGTTTCGGCTAAAAGCTTGGGGGTAGACATATCTATGTTATTTACTTGCGCCAAACCAGTAATACCAGGAAGCACATCATATACACCCATACTGTCTCTCTCTTGAATGAGCTTTTCTTGATTAAACAAATTAGGTCTAGGGCCAACAAAACTCATTTCGCCTTTACGCACATTAATTAATTGTGGAAGTTCATCAATTTTAGTTTTACGTAAGAAAGTACCAAGCTTAGTTATTGAAGCCGTATTAGCTAGATGACTTGCTACTGACTTTGTTTCAACAGTCATCGTTCTAAATTTGATTAAAGTAAACGCTTTTTTATTTTTACCTACTCTTTTTTGCAAAAAAATAGGTGAGCCCGTATCGAATAAACCCATAATGGTAACAATAATCAAGATAGGAGAAGTAGTAATCAAACCAAAGAAAGCCATAAAAAAGTCTAGGGAGCGGATTAGAATTGAGTTCATATTAAATTTTATTTGTTAATTTGTTAAAAGTCTCAGCCATGGTAACAGGAGGCGTCCAATCAAGTAATTCCTTTGCTTTACTTGAATCAACTTGTAAATTGCCAACAAGTTGATCAATCATTTCAGATTTGCCTGTAAGTCGCCCGACTAATTTGAATATAAAAGCAGGTATAGGTATTTGTATTAAGTTTTTAGATAAGCCTTTAGCCATTAATTGAAACATCATCACCATCAGATATACAAAAAATCTCATTTTTGGCTCTAGGGTGATCAACACAGACTGATATAAAATCAACTAAATTATCTACAGAAATAAAACTACGTTTATTTCGACATAAAGAAAAGGGTAGAAATGGTGTTTTTTGTACTAACTTTACAAGCTTTCCAAAATTACCAGGCGCTTCTTTTCCGTAGACTAAAACAGGGCGAATGATTACAACTTCAAGCCCGGTTTCTATAGCAATTTTCAGTAACTCATTTTCAGCATCAAGTTTAGATTGTGAATATTGAGAATGTGGTGCAGCGACAGAGTTTTCATTGAATAGATTACCGTCAGTAGTTGCATTACCAAGGACACCAATTGAACTAATAAAAATAAAGCGTGTAACCCCACATTCAACACTTTGCTTTGCTAGGTTAATTGTTCCCTTTAAATTAACTTCATTAATATAATCTTGATTACTTGAGTTATTGTGTGCAACGGCAGCGAGGTGAACAATAGTATTTACATCTGATAAATACTCTCGCCAATTAGCTTTACTATTGATATTAATTTTAAAAAAATTGTTAATATTGGAGGTTTTACCGCTCGTTTTACCATGACCGATAACTACATACTTTTTACAAAGCTTGTTTGTTAAATTCGAGCCAATAAAACCATTTGAACCTGTTACGAGTATCTTCATTTTTCCACCGGAATAAACAACTTGTCAGTGCATAACAACATTTTAAGGAAATTTAATAACAATTCAAATACAATTGTATATAATCATTTTTATAGCTATCTATATTAAAATGATTCTTAGAGTTTATTGCCGCTTCGCTATATTTTTGATAATTTCCATGTAATTCAACTATAGCATCTCTAATACTTTGGATATCATTATTTACTAATATCCCATTATGCCCAATCACCTCGGGACAACCACCAACATTACTTAATATCATAGGTAAAGCATTGCTTCCTGCTTCCAGTGTAACCATGGGCAAACCTTCACTATCAGAAATAAGAATTAGGGCATCGTAATGTTGATAACCACTAAATGATTCTACTTCCCCAATCAACTGTATATTTTTACAATGATCTGGTAAAGACAGTTCATTGCCTGCACCAATAATGTCCAATGAGCATATATCATCAAGAGTTGACACAATATCTATTACTAAGTCGTGCCTCTTTGGTTTAGCAATTCTACCTACGAACAATAACTTTAATTTATTCGATCTCTTCGAAGCTTTTTGGGGCATAGTTGAAGAAGAGTAGTTTATCGAATTTCTAATTGTTAAAATTTTATTTGCTTTGATTCCTATTTCAGTTTTAGCTTTATCAGCATCACAATTTGATACACATAGAACTTTATCAGAAAAATAATTCCCTAAAATCTTCTCGACTAGAACATAGAATTTCTTAAATTTTCCACCATTATATATGGCAGACCAACCATGAGTAACATAAGTTTGCTTTATACTTGGATGGTTAAAACCAGCCAAACGACAGTACATCCCAGCATTAGCCGAACTTGATATTAAGGTCGATATGTTATTATTACGGTAAATGGATTTTATCTTGGATATAGCAACATATGACATTTTTTTTTCAATTTCAGGAATGATGTGAAATATAATGCAACTAGGAAGATTTTCCGTTAACCATCCATGTGAAGCTACAATCAAATGAATTTCATTAAATTTATTACTTTCTAAAACAACATTAATTTGATCTTTAACCCAAGTCTGAGCCCCACCTACAATACTTTTAGAAATGGCAAAGGCAATGTTTTGTTTTTTCATTTTAAGAGATTCAATTATAGATAAAATTTAATAAATTTAGGAACAACATCTATTTTTTTACTGGAAGTATTATTCTTTTTACAATAGTTAATAACATTGCAAATAAATACTTAGGATGCCAAGAAATCAAAAATTCACGAAGGAAATATGAGCTAACTTCACAGTAAGGTAAGATATTACCACGGCTTTGCTCTGCAGTTACTCTGTAATTTAGCACTTTTAGAGGTGAGATCATAAAGCAAGTATTTTTCAATTTAGCTAACCTAATCCATAAATCATAATCTTCCGACTGCCTCCCCCCTAGATAACCACCAACTAAAAGCAACGTATCTTTTTTCATTGCAACAGTAGGGTGAACAAATGGATTTTTTATGAGTAATAAATTACGAATATTTTTCTGGCTATAATCGTTTGTTTCCCCAATAACTACCCCATCTTCATTTATATAATTAGCTAGGAACCCTACTACATCAGGATTATGTTCTAGTATAAATTTTTCTGTTATTTCTAGTCTGTTAGGTAGGGATGTATCATCTGCATCCATTCTAATAATATATTCACCACAAGCTAAATTTAATGCATAATTTAAATTAAAAGATAATTGACCTATTTTTGTTCTATATAGTTTTACCCTACTATCATTAAACTCCTTTAAGTATTCATATAATTTATCATCACAATTATTTGCCACTACAATAAGTTCAAAAGACCCACTATACTTTTGATTTAAAATACTATTTATTGCATCAGCTAAAAAAGGTATTTTTTTATTGACACATAAAACAACTGAAAACAGCATACCGCTCCCCAATATTTGACTATACCCCAAGAATTTCTTTAAGCTAAAATTTAGGGATAACCAACTTAGTTAGATTAATGACTTCTCAACCCTCTGAGTATAACCAACCTATTTTCTCATTAGAATTTTTTGATAAAAATTGTGCTCTTTGCCCTTTTGGAAACACTACTTCCGTATTTTCTGAAGAGAATAAAAATGCTGCCCACCAAGAAAAAGTACTGCCTGATAGAATATAATTTGAGCACTGGCTTAATGCTAAAAAATCATCAAAAGCACTACTTCCGCAATGAAATTTTAAAGAAGGATATTCAGAAAGATTTTCTTTGCACCAATTAATATCATCGGAAAAAACAACAATATTTAGCATTGTACTATTAATAGAATTTTTAACATAATCAAGACTAACACAATCATGCTTTATATCTTTAGATATTACAAAGTCACCTCTGCGGATATGCAAACCAACCTTGTCAGCATAGCTTAATGAATAGGAATGCAGTTGGTTTTGATACAATTCAGATAGCCTACTTTCAACATATGATTTAGTAAACAAAGCACTGTCAACAAACTGAAAGTAGCCAATATAATGCTTTTTATTCTTACCTAGGGTTACAAAACTAGACATTGCATCATAATCATAACATGAATATGCAGTACTTCTAATATTGAGCATTCTTAAAAAATAGCGAATATATTTTGCAACAATAGAATCTTTAATCAAATAAGGTAATGATTCATTACCTGATGCTCTATAGTTATTTTTATCTAACTGTAAAAAATCAACTACTGAAATATTATTATGTTGCTTGTCACACACCAATCGTCCAATATCAAGCGTTATCCCTCCATTATTGGCGAGTAAATTTAAGTAAAAAACATACTGGAATAACTGGTTTCCTAACCCACCCTGCAGATAAATAGTTGGTTTAATTGATTTCGACATTTTTAGATAACAACCTCTTAAAAAATAAAATTACCAATACTAAAATTAACACTTGTATCACTTTTAACACAAAATCAAATGCTGATGATCTGGCAAAATATACTAAGTTAGGAACAATGAAGAAAATAATCACGCCTGATAACTTGTCAGAAGTAAGATTAGCTCTAAGCCTTGTGTAAGCAGAACTCAAAAAAGACAGCGCAATACCAAAAATAAATGATATGAGAAAAGTAGACAGAACTCCTAAATAGTATACTTCAGCAAAGTAACTCGATGCAAATCCGCCTCCCTCAGCGAAATTCACTCCTCGTACCTGATCTACGCATGTACCAAAATCTGCTTTTAACAAGTAATCCATAAAGCTAATACAATTTATTAATTCATCTTTAAAGTTAACTACGCCAAAAACCACTTCAAATGAGGCTCCTTGCTGATGGAAAGGAGATAAGAGCATGTCAACATACGATGTAGAGACGTCAAAACCTAAACGGAAATTTAATACAACTGATGAGACCATCAAAACACAACTTGCAATCAATCCCAATGGAAACATTTTAATTTTATATTTCAAATTAAGTACTGCGAGAAATAGGAACAAATAGGCGATGGTATAACCTCTTAACCCTATAATGATAAAGCCGATTGATGCAATAAAACAGCATGCGGTAACAAATATAATCCCAACCCTACGCTGAGAAAAAAGATAACTAAGTAAAAAACAAAATTTAGCATAAAAGAAAAACTTTAAATGATTATATGATGCACTAGACTCTGTAAATTGAAAATAATTCATCCCATTTGCCAATTTCAACATCTGCTTATATGATATAGATAAGAAGTATAACGAAAAAACAACAGCTAATAAAAAAAATACTATCTCAATATATTTATTAAATATATTGATTTTAGGGATAAAACGATAGTATAACTCTACTTTTAACGTTGAAAAAACTGTTGAAAATGCAATAAAATTAACTATTACAATGACAAAAATAATTGCCTTTGTAATAGTCATAATATTGATATCTTTACCAATAGTTATAATTTCAAAATCCCCAACAACACTCAACATCGGCCTAGCAAGAATAAATATAACTGATGATATGAGAAATAGTGACTTCGGAGATAGGTAATCTCCTTCTGCCATGTACAAAAATAATAAAATAAGATTACTTACCAATAAAATAATTACGAATATAAAAATATCGTGGAAAACAATAAGCTCCCCGATAAAATACAATAATAGATAGGTAAAGTTAAAAATAAACAATGAAAATAAAAATAACGATTTATTTGATAAAGTTAGAGCTTTCATTTTTTCTTTCCGATTAAAAAACGTATAAGTTTTTTTAATTGGGATGATAAGAAAGGTATAAACATGCTATTTTTTAGACTTGAAAAAGAGGGTCTTTCATTACTCGCATTCATTATCGAACTATAAATATCATTACGGTTAAATCTCTTACTATAGTTATATGATTTCGATGCAGTACCAGATGAAGTATCTACGAACTGCTCAAAAATTTTCGTTAATGATTTTTTCTTTTGCTCTGGGTATACAAAACAGCTTTTAAATTCCCCTAATGAATAGCCTATCGAGTCATAAATCCATCTATAGGTTACCTTTTTTTCATTACATCTCAAAGGATTGACTATGACAGTTGGAATAGAAAGCTTGGCTCCTTCGATGGCAGATGTCCCCATAGCAAAAACCAAAGTTGCTTCTTCTCGAAGCATATTCTCCATTTCAATGTATTTAAGAATGCCAAGTTTATTGATATTAAATAAATATTTATAAGTGTCAATTAAATCAATCCCATCACCATCCCCTATTATATAAAACTTAATTTGCTCTTGAGTTCTCTCCACCCATAAATCAAGCTCTTTCAACAATTCCAACAAACTCCATACCTTAAAATCACGGTCTACTCTTCCAACCCAAAATAAAGAGTGCTTGCGACTGACTTTTTTACATTTTTGAAGAACTTTCTTTGTTGGTATGTCTATAGGTATTGGGTATATATTGGTAGATTTTTCGATCAGAGGCATCCGCAAATTGTTTAAATCAAGATTGGCTCCAATTAAATCTGTATAAGCGAATATATTCTGTGATATCAGTTTATTTGCAAAACATATATATAAAGAAGAGAAAACTCTTTTATAAAAAATATTTTGTATTGAACTATTGTAAAAATAGCTTTGGAGCGCATCATGCCCCATACACCAGACCATTATTCGGCATTTTTTATTAATATTATTCCTATTATTCCACAACCAATGTAATTCAGATGTAGGTAAAACAATAAGCTCAATACCATTCAAATCATGCTGCTGACTACCATTAAGAAACCTCACCGTATAATTGTTTTCAACCAACCAGTTGTGAAAGTCATCAAGTATCCTATCGGTTCCTCCAAATAACCCTTGTGTCAACAAACCTATATTTTTTAACATTTTGTTCCTAAATTAAGTGATATCAAAGACCAGTGATTACATGATTACCTAGCAAATCGTTTTATATTAAAAAACATGACAATAAAATACAAAATATAATTAATTAAATATGCAATGTTTGCCCCCTGAGTGCCATGCTCACGAACAAACAACCAAGCCAATAAAACAAACATCATAGAAAATAAAATTTCAGTTGTCACAAACCATTTTGTAGCGCCACGAGATAACATTGGGTAGGCATATAGCCAAGCGCTAATTTTTACAACATCACCTGTAAGCTGAATCGCAAAAAGATCCCGTGCAGCAGTAAATTCAGCTGTAAACAATAAATGAATTGCAACATCTCGCATTAGATACACTCCTAATGCCAAAACACTCACGATAGGCAAAACTATTTTTGCCGTTTTAGTTATCTCTGCTTTTATTGCATTAACGCCTACTAAAGCTGATAATTTAGGTAAATAATAAGTACCTAAAGCCATAGTAATTATACCTAGGTATACTTCTGATATTCTCCAGACAGATTGCCATAATCCAGCTTGCTCCCAACCCACATATTCGACCAATATATTTCTGACAAATATTAATGACACTGGCACAGTTAATGCACTTGTTAAAGCCATTAACACATAACCAGCAATTAGTTTTTTGTGTTTTATCTCTGTTCTCCCCCACCAAAAGCGAAGTTTAAACCAGGGTTGCCGCATGCAGCAAAATAGCATTACCACACCAATTAATCCAGCTTGTAATGATGCTGCCAGTAATGCTCCTTGCAGGTTTTCTTGGACAATCAGTGTTATCATCACTGCGCCAGACAACACTGCAGAGATCATTCCCAAACCAACAAATAAGCGGTATCGCCGCATGCCATTGAGGACCGAGTTAATCAAAGCACCGCAAACCGCCAAGGGTAATGTAAGTGCGATCACAACAATAAACCAAGCATAATCATAGCTATCGAATAGCCAATAGGACAAAGTATCTGAGAGCATGCATACAATAGGGATGACGATAAAAAGAAGCGCAAGAGCCCATTGTAAACTTGCTCTCCACCACGGCGCACAAGCATTTAACCCTTGCTGATTATATTCAGCCGTATATCGAACAACACCAGCACCTACAGGGGAGTTTGAAATACCTACTAAAACTAAAATAACACTTTGTAACTGCCCCAGCATTGCCATTCCTGTTGGACCAGTATAAATGGCTATCACTTTTGCAATAACAAAACCGATCGCCATTTTAAGCAATGCCAACAGCGCTGTGAAGGAGGTTACCTTCAATAAACGTTTCAATTTATATAACTATTTAGAGCACAAATAACTATTTCAACATTTTCTTCAATCATCGTAGGATCCACTGGTACTGACAAAACCTTCTGATGTATTTTCTCAGTTATTGGTAAATTAAGATGATTCCATTTATTATAAGCTTGCTGCTTATGCGGCGGCAATGGATAATGGATTAATGATTGAACACCTTGCTCTTGTAGATGTGTTTGCAGTGCATCTCGATTAGCGCACCGCACAACAAACAGATACCATACATGGGTATCAACTTCACCTACGCTAGGTAGCGTAATAGAGGGGTTCTTGATTTCATTTAAATATCGATTGGTGATATGTCTTCGTTGTTTTAATTCGGCTTCTAAATATCGCAGCTTAATACTTAACATAGCTGCTTGAATTTCATCTAAACGACTATTTACACCCTGATAGATATTTTCATATTTCTTATGAGAACCATAATTACCAAGAGCCTTGATTGCTTTAGCAAGCTCTTCATCACTCGTCGTTACAACCCCAGCATCACCTAAAGCACCCAAATTTTTACCTGGGTAAAAGCTAAATGCTCCAGCATGACCCCAGGAACCACATTTTTTTCCATCTCGAATAGCACCATGTGATTGTGCGCAGTCCTCAAGTACTAACAACTCATGCTCTTTGGCAACAGACATGATTTCGGCCATTGGGGATATTTGCCCATATAAATGAACGGGTAAAATTACTTTCGTTTTAATTGTAATTGCATTAATTATAGTTTTGACATCAAGATTAAAAGTATCAGGATTAGGCTCCACCAGTACCGGCGTCAAATTATTTTCTGTGATTGCTAGTATTGATGCTATATAAGTATTAGCTTGAACAATAACCTCATCACCATCTTGTAACTTTCCAAGTTCTTTCCATGCACGTAAAGTCAAAGTGAGTGCATCTAGACCATTTGCTACCCCAACGCTATACTCTGAACCACAATATTTCGCAAATTCTTGCTCAAACTTATCAACATGAGAGCCTCGGATGTACCATCCAGAGTCAATAACTTTAGCACACGCTTCTTTTAGCTCTTCTTTATATTGGGCGTTTATTGCTTGTAAATCTAAAAATTTAATCATTTTTACACTCTAAATATTTAATTATTTTTGCTGGGTTTCCAACCACAACTGCATTATCTGGCACATTTTTAGTAACTACTGAGCCAGCCCCTACCATGCAATTTCTTCCCAGAGTTAGTCCTGGTAAAATAGTGGCATTGGCACCTATAGAAGCACTTTCTTTTATTATTGTTTGAACGAATATTTCAGGGTATTGTTTTGATCTTGGGTGTTTATCATTTGTAAAAGCTACACATGGTCCGATAAATACTTTGTCTTCTATCCTAATTCCATCCCAAATATAAACACCAGACTTAACAGTTACTTCATTACCAATAACTACATCTGATTCAATCAGCGTATGTGCGCAAATATTGCAATCGTTACCAATCACAGCGCCATCTAAAATAACTGAGAACTGCCATATTCTGGTATTTAAACCTATATTATTAGATTGCACTTCACTTAAAGGATGTATACTCACTTAGCACCTACCGATAAAAGAAAATCATTATAATCACGAATATAATCTGCTTCATCATAATAATTACTAGCAAGAACTAACAAAACACAATCATCACTAAAATCATGCATTTCATGCCATTGCATCTTATCTATTAGTATTCCATGAGTCGGGTTTTCCATCACAATTTCTTGTTTTTCACTACCGTTATCCATAATGAATTTACAGCGCCCACTGATACATACAGCAACTTGTTTCAATTCTTTATGAGCATGAAAGCCTCTAGCAACGCCTGCTTGCGTTCCAAAAATATAATAAACACGTTTTATATCAAACGGAATGTCTTGGTTCCCCTCTAGAACAACGAGGCTCCCCCGTTCATCATCTAATAATTTAAAATCTATGATGTTAATAAAGCTCATTTAGAATCCTTAACTAACTGAAATAAATACTGACCATAACTATTTTTTTTCATGTTTTCAGCAGATTCTAAAATAAACTCTGTTGATAACCAACCTTGCTTCCAAGAAATTTCCTCTAAGCAGGCTACTTTTAGCCCTTGTCGATGCTCTATCGTTTGTACAAAATTACTTGCTTCTAACAAACTATCGTGTGTTCCTGTATCTAACCAAGTAAAACCACGCCCGAGTATTTCAACATTTAAATCACCACGTTTTAAATAAGCATTGTTAACACATGTTATTTCAAGCTCACCACGGGCAGACGGTTTAATTGATTTTGCTATTTCAACAACATCATTATCATAAAAATACAAACCAGTAACGGCATAATTAGATTTTGGTACTGTTGGTTTTTCCTCTATGGTAAGAGCTTTCATTTGATGGTCAAAATCTACAACACCAAACCTTTCAGGATCTTTTACTTGGTATCCAAAAACGGTGGCACCTTTTTTACGCTCGACTGCATTTAAAAGCTTAGGAGAAAATCCCTGACCATAAAAAATATTATCACCAAGTACCAAACAGACATTATCATCACCGATGAATTCTTCACCAATAATAAATGCTTGAGCCAATCCATCAGGGCTTGGCTGGATTTCATACGAAATATTAATGCCAAATTGTGAACCATCACCTAACAACCGCTGATAACCATCCATATCATCAAAAGTAGAGATAATTAGAATATCTTTTATCCCAGCCAACATAAGTACTGACAAAGGATAAAAGATCATAGGTTTATCGTAAATAGGCAATAAATGCTTAGAAACTCTCTGAGTAATAGGATAAAGGCGCGTTCCTGACCCTCCTGCTAATACAATACCTTTCATTATGATTTATTTCCTAATCGTTCCAAAGTATATGAGCCATCTAACACGTGACTCCACCACTCTTTATTACTCAAATACCATTCGACTGTTTTGCGGAGCCCAGTATCAAAAGTCTCCTCAGGTTTCCACCCTAGATCACGCTCAATCTTTGCAGCATCTATAGCATAGCGTACATCATGACCGGGCCTGTCTGTGACATAGGTAATTAAACTTTGAAAGCCTTCTCCATTCCCACCTTCACGTGAATAACGGTTGGTTGGCACTAGCTCTTCCAGCAAGGTACAAATAGTTTTCACTACATCTATATTGGCTTTTTCATTATGACCACCAATATTATATGTTTCACCAACTTTTCCTTCAGTTGCAACAAGATATAATGCGCGGGCATGATCTTCAACATATAACCAGTCACGAATTTGTTGACCATTGCCATATACAGGTAATGCTTTACCTTCTAATGCGTTTAAAATTATTAATGGAATTAGTTTTTCAGGAAAATGATAAGGCCCATAGTTGTTTGAACAATTAGTTATAACAGTCGGAAATCCGTAGGTTCTCAACCATGCTCTGACTAAATGATCACTTGATGCTTTTGAAGCCGAATACGGGGAACTTGGTGCGTAAGGCGTTTTTTCAGTAAATAAATCTTTTGGTCCGTCTAAATCACCATAAACCTCGTCAGTTGAAATATGGTGGAAACGAAATAAATTTTTCTTTTCACTAGACAAGGTCATCCAGTATTGGCGAGTTGCCTCAAGTAAGGTATAGGTACCCAGAATATTCGTTTCGATAAATGCTGTTGGCCCATCTATTGAACGGTCAACATGTGATTCTGCTGCTAAATGCATAACAGCATCTGGCTTATATTCGGCAAAAACACGATCTAACTCGCCTCTATCACAAATATCAACTTGTTCAAATGCATATCGAATTGAATCGGATACTGCTACAAGCGACTCTAAGTTGCCTGCATATGTGAGTTTATCAAGATTAATTACAGTATCTTGTGTACTTTGTATAATATGGCGAATAACGGCAGAGCCGATAAACCCTGCGCCACCAGTGATTAATATCTTCATTTAAACTAACCTCTAAACTTATCTTGATTATCAATAAACCATTGATAAGCCATATTCAAACCATCCTCTAAATTAACTGAATACTGCCAACCTAAATAGTTAAGCCTATCAACATTCATCAATTTACGAGGTGCTCCATCTGGCTTGGTTGCATCAAATTTAACTTTACCTTCAAAGCCAACCACTTTAGCAACTGTTTCTACCAATTCTCGAATAGTACAATCAACACCCGTTCCAACATTAATATGGCTTAACATGGGCTCTGTATTTGCTAGATAAATCTCTTTATCAAGTTCCATCACATAAATAGAAGCAGCAGCCATATCGTCAACATATAAAAACTCACGCATTGGCTTACCACTGCCCCATGCAATTACTTCTTTATCGTTATTTAATTTAGCTTCATGAAAGCGGCGTAATAATGCAGGAATAACATGGCTATTTTCGGGATGAAAGTTATCAAAAGTCCCATAAAGATTCGTCGGCATCACACTACGGTAATCTCGTCCATACTGACGGTTATAACTTTCACAAAGCTTGATACCTGCTATTTTAGCGATAGCATAAGGCTCATTGGTTTCTTCTAACGTACCTGTTAACAAAGCGGTTTCTTTCAGTGGTTGCTCAGCCAATTTAGGGTAAATACACGAAGAGCCTAAAAATAGTAATTGCTGAATACCCGCTAGATGCGCACTGTGGATAATATTACACTGGATCATTAGATTTTCATAAATAAAATCGGCAGGGTAAGTGTTGTTAGCAACAATACCGCCCACTTTAGCGGCAGCTAAATAAACTTGGTCTATTTTTTCTGTTTGAAAAAACGTTTGTACCGCTTGTTGGTTAGTTAAATCTAACGCTTTACGTGAGCGAGTAATAACTTCAATCGTCTCATCATTGATTAATTGACGCACGATAGCTGAACCAACCATGCCGTTATGGCCAGCGACAAAAATTCTTTTTTTAATATTCATAAATACCTTTGAAAACCGTGTTAGCGAATTCAGCACTGTTAATTACGACAGTTTTGTCCATTTTGCCTCTATGGTATCAGCCGATAAATCGGCACCACAATCCCACTCTATAAAATATTTACCGTTATGTATCTTATTGAAATTATCATTTTCTTTTAATTGAGAAAATGCTTCTGAATCTAAGTAAGGCGTTACATCAAAAAGACCTGACTGGTTATTTTCATCTGTTATATATAATAGGTAATTATTTTGAGGAACTATACTTTCAATAATCATTGATCTAACCCTCGTATTGGAAATGGTTTTTTACCCTTTACAGCTAATGTCCAGTCAGCAGAAAGATCTTCATTATGAATTTCTATCCATGCCACGACTAACTTATGCTTTTTAGGCGGTAATCTACCAGCCAATAGGTCGCCATCTTTAATCGCATAAACAGCTGTTTCGCCTTGATATTCAACATGAATATGTGGCGTATGATGTTTCTCTGTATCATAGCAAAACATTCTAACCAAAATGCCATAGAACATTGAAATAGTAGGCATAATTAACTTTCAACCGCTACGGGAATATTATAACCATGATCTTTTAAAATGGCATGCTGTTTAGCTTTTTGTAAATCGCTAGCAACCATTTCAGCACACATCTCTTCTACTGTTATTTGTGGCACCCAACCTAACTTTTCTTTTGCTTTTGTTGGGTCGCCCAGTAAGGTTTCAACTTCAGCGGGGCGGAAATAACGAGGGTCAACACGAACAATTACATCTCCTATATTTAATGCATGTGCATTATCGCTTGTAATTGCTTTAACGGTAGCTATTTCGGCCAGCCCTTCGCCAGTAAATTCAAGTTCAATGCCTACTTCTTTCGCTGATAGCGTAACAAATTCACGTACAGAAATTTGTTTACCTGTTGCGATAACAAAATCATCAGCAGTTTCTTGTTGCAGCATCATCCATTGCATACGGACATAATCTTTAGCATGACCCCAATCACGTAAGGCATCCATGTTACCAAGGTATAAACACTTTTCTAAGCCTTGAGAAATATTAGCAATTGCACGGGTAATTTTGCGGGTTACAAAGGTTTCACCACGGCGAGGAGATTCATGGTTAAATAAAATACCATTACATGCATACATGCCGTAAGATTCACGGTAGTTAACGACTATCCAATACGCATACATTTTGGCAACCGCATAAGGCGAACGCGGATGAAATGGTGTGGTTTCTTTTTGTGGAATTTCTTGCACTTCACCATAAAGCTCAGACGTAGAAGCTTGATAGAATTTTGTTTTCTTTTCTAAACCTAAAAAGCGAATGGCTTCTAATAAACGCAGCGTTCCCATGGCATCAACATCAGCGGTATATTCTGGGCATTCAAATGAAACAGCAACATGCGATTGCGCACCTAAGTTATATACTTCATCTGGCTGCACATCGTTTATAATACGCGTTAGGTTAGATGAATCGGTTAAATCACCGTAATGTAAGAAAAAGTTTTGGTTCTTTTCATGGTTATCTTGATAAATATGATCAACACGTTCAGTGTTTAAAGATGAAGCGCGTCGCTTAATACCATGCACCTCATAACCTTTTTCTAATAATAACTCGGCAAGGTACGAGCCATCTTGGCCGGTAACACCAGTAATTAACGCCACTTTATTTTTTGTCATTTTCTAATTCCTTTCTTCTGTCTTTGATGATGTTGCGACATAATCTGATGCTGGTGTTGGCACCACCCCGTAATAATCAACGCCAATACCGAATTGCGGTAAAGCCGCAGCACTCGCTTGAGCCATAGCGTAACTACTCGGATGATTATCGATGGCTATCGCTACCTTGGTAAAAGTTCTTTTTCATCAAACCATTGATAATTTAAATGCTGTTCAAGGGGCAATGATGATAACCTCCCATTAAAGATAATTTCATACGCTAGAACAATATAATGGGTAGAAAGTTTGTATTCTGAAAAATTATCATCATAAAAATGTTGATACTCACTTTATTTAGGGGCAGGATTATACGTGAGTTTTTTAGAAGATTACAGTAGACCTGCTTCACAATAGGTTATTTTTATGCGAGGAAGTGCCTGGAGGTATCATTTTATGAAAGCTTTGAAGATTTTAAGTGCACAACCTGCATTGTTTTTTCGACTATCGGGCATCCGCCTTACCGATTTCAACGCCCTGGTTGCGACACTTCATCCGATCGGGTTGAAAAGTGAGGAGAAACGCCTGTCCCGCAAAGACAGGCAACGTGCGATTGGGGGTGGGATGAACTATCGCCTGGAGTTCGCAGAACAGCTTCTGCTCTGCCTGATGTATTACCGAATCGATACCAGCCATGCTTTTATGGGGCTTGTATTCAATGTATCCTCTCCGACAGTTTGCCGCCGCATTCAAGCCATGACAGAGTTGATGGCAGGCCATTTTCGGATGCCTGAACGTAAAGTAAAGTTGTCGGAAGTGGAAAAGGCTGATCTGCTTTACCTGATGATTGATGGTACTGAGCGTCCAGTTCAACGGCCCGGGAAGCCCTCGGCTCGAAAAGCAAAATATTCTGGCAAGAAAAAGAAGCACACGGCGTCCCACCAGATCATCACAGATGACAAGAAGTCGGAAGGTGTCAACCTCATATGGACAGTCATTTTAAAGATAACATCTATTTCACATAACCAGCGGGCGTGAGTGTCGGGAAGTTAACACGGTCGCAACGCATAGTCCCATCATTGCTGGACTCTACGGGGTTGATTGCCACTGTTGCTGGTGGCAATGATGCTCTCGGTCGTCCTCGAACAAAGCGTTCGGGGTTCTGCCGGTAACGTTCATCAAGCGCTCGCTGCTTTTGCTCGACCACGTCACGATATCGTCCTGTAAAGACCTGTTCCGGGGTAAACCCTGCCAGCCCACTGTGATGGTGTTTGAAGTTGTACCAGTGGAAATAACCTTCACACCAGAGCCGCGCGTGTGACATCGTGTCAAAGCGACCGGGATAATCCGCTTGGTATTTCTGCGTCTTAAACTGACTTTCACTGAACGCATTATCATTGCTCACTCGAGGGCGGCTATGGCTACAGGTAACATCCCATTCTCGCATCAAGTCCAAATACCCGTGAGCGATCATCGGTGAACCACGATCCTGGTGTAGGGTAAGTTGACCAGGCTCAATACCATAGCGGGTGGTGGCCTCGTCCATCAGCTGCTTGGCTAGCGCGCTATTTTCCTTGCGTGAAACCATCCAGGCCACGACAAAGCGGCTGAACAGGTCGAGCACCACATATAGTGATAAGTAGATGCCCCGTCGCACCAGCGGCAGTTTCGTAATATCCCATGTCCAGACATCGTGCGGGCCCGTGGCTAACAGCCGCGGTATGGCATGGTGCTGTGCAGGCCGCTGATTGCGCCGATCACCGGTCTCCTGCAGGCTGCGAAGTAGCCGGTGCAGGGTGCTCACCGAACACAGATATTGCTCCTGCTCAAGCAGGCGGTGATAGACCTCAGCGGGTGGCTGATCACAATAAGGTTCACTGTGCAGCGTATCGATTACCGTTGCGCGTTCCTCGGCACTCAGTGCTCTCGGTTGCACAGCGTACTGCCGAGAACGTTGCGGCTCTAGATCACTGTCAGCTCGTTTTCTGTGCGCATAAACCCTGCTGCGATTGAGTCCCAGCGCACGGCACGCTTGCGACAATGGCCGTCTTGCAGGGCGATGGGTAATCACGTTATTCACACATCCTTCCCACTGCGTAAACGATCGAGCATCGACAAGGCTTTTTTTTGCAAATCCAGACAGTCGTTGGCAATCTCCAACTTGCGGTTCAGGCGATTGTTTTCTTTCTCAAGCGGCTCGATGCGCCGTTGAGCCGGTGTCTTCGAGGGTGCCGGGCCGGGAGCACTCTTGCTCAGGCCAGCAACCCCGTTTTCGGCATACTCGCGGCGCCAGGCGGAGAGTTGATTGCTGTAGAGTTTCTCACGGCGTAACAGAGCACCCAGTTCACCGTGCTTACAGGCGTCAGCTTCGACCATCATGCGTAGCTTATACTCCGGCTTGAACTGGCGACGCGTGCGTTTCTCCAGTGCGGGCTCTGGTGTGACTTGTGTATTGAGTGGATCTGAGTGTGCTTTTGGCATTGTGTGGTTCCTGCATCCATAGCCCTGAAATCTATGTTATCCCAAACAGGGAGTGTATGGGATCAGGTTGACACACAGGGGAGTAATACCAACGGCTCTATTGATTGACTGTTTTGGCCCAATTACGTGATGTAATTGATGTGATTGCCTGTTTGTCCTCTGCGAAGAAATTCCAGGCATCGCAGCATTTGTCGACGATCTCATCGTAGGATTCAAACACAGAGATTGCCAGCTTGTTGGCGCGCAGGTAGGCCCAAACGTTTTCCATCGGGTTGAGTTCTGGCGCATAGGGCGGGAGTTTGAGCAGGGTGATGTTGTCTGGCACTTCCAGTTTTGCTGATCCGTGCCAGCCTGCACCGTGTCGAGGATGAGCAAGGCATGGGCACCTGCCGCGACCGTCCTGGCGATCTCGCACAGATGTGCATTCATAGCGGACGTGTCCGCATGCGGCATGATCAGCGCAGCAGCCTCGGCGCGTTCGGGACAAACCGCGCTGAAGATATAGCCCGACGTATAACGTGTATCACGCGGCGCACGCGGCCGGGTTCCCCGTTCGGCCCATATACGTGTCAGCGTCCCTTGCTGACCCACACGGGCTTCGTCCTGAAACCAAATCTCCAATGGTTTGCCGCAGGCCGTTTTGGGCAGAACGGCCGCTACCTCTGCAGCGAAGTTTTTTTAAACGCATCCTGCGCATCCGGGTCGGATTTCGGATGCTGCGGGCGCACAGACAAGCGTCGAAAACCAAGTTTTACCAGTTGTTTGCCAACGGTCCGCTCATGCATGACAACGCCAAAGTGTTCCTCAATCTTGCGCTTGAGGTCAATGCGCCGCCAGCGCACCACGCCGCCAGCGCACCACGCCGTCCGTTTCGGGATTCGGCCCCTCACGCACAAGCGATGCCAACTCCGCCTTCTGTGCCACGCTGAGCAGGGGCTGCCGTCCTGGCGAACGCCGGTTCGAGAGACCCTCAATCCCCGTGTCATTGTAACGGTGTACCCAGTCACGCAACGTCTGGCGGTCCATCCCGCAGTTCTCGGCCGCCGTCTTGCGGTCAGTGCCGTCCAAAATCAACGCAATCGCCAGCATCCGTCGGGCCGCTTTCGCGTCCCTGCACGCCGCAGCGGCGCACCGAAGATCGCAGGCCGACTTGTCCGTTCGCATAATCTCTACTGTCATTAATACCTCCTATGATGATGACTACCGAATCACTTCAAATTCCCCGTGGAAAGCACAAAGTGTCAAATCCTTGGGCCGTTGGTATAAGATCAACATAAATTCGATTCCAACTGTCAGAGAAACTGCGTATCGACATGGAGTTGAGATAAAATCGAATAACGCCCCGGTAGCTCAGCCGGATAGAGCAGCCGCCTCCTAAGCGGCAGGTCGGAGGTTCGAATCCTCTCTGGGGCACCACTTACAGTCAATTTTTGCGCAACAGATAGGTCGCGTGTCGAACCAGACTTTCCAAATCACAGACAAGCGCTTTCGAGAGAATAATTTTTCCAGCTTGCGGAACTTATACCAACGGCTCTATTGATTGACTGTTTTGGCCCAATTACGTGATGTAATTGATGTGATTGCCTGTTTGTCCTCTGCGAAGAAATTCCAGGCATCACAGCATTTGTCGACGATCTCATCGTAGGATTCAAACACAGAGATTGCCAGCTTGTTGGCGCGCAGGTAGGCCCAAACGTTTTCCATCGGGTTGAGTTCTGGCGCATAGGGCGGGAGTTTGAGCAGGGTGATGTTGTCTGGCACTTCCCGTTTTGCTGATCCGTGCCAGCCTGCACCGTCGAGGATGAGCAAGGCATGGGCACCTGCCGCGACCGTCTTGGCGATCTCGCACAGATGTGCATTCATAGCGGACGTGTCGGCATGATCAGCGCAGCAGCCTCGGCGCGTTCGGGACAAACCGCGCCGAAGATATAGCCCGACGTATAACGTGTATCACGCGGCGCACGCGGCCGGGTTCCCCGTTCGGCCCATATACGTGTCAGCGTCCCTTGCTGACCCACACGGGCTTCGTCCTGAAACCAAATCTCCAATGGTTTGCCGCAGGCCGTTTTGGGCAGAACGGCCGCTACCTCTGCAGCGAAGTTTTTTTAAACGCATCCTGCGCATCCGGGTCGGATTTCGGATGCTGCGGACGCACAGACAAGCGTCGAAAACCAAGTTTTACCCGTTGTTTGCCAACGGTCCGCTCATGTATGACAACGCCAAAGTGCTCCTCAATTTTGCGCTTGAGGTCAATGCGCCGCCAGCGCACCACGCCGTCCGTTTCGGGATCCGGCCCCTTACGCACAAGCGATGCCAACTCCGCCTTCTGTGCCACGCTGAGCAGGGGCTGCCGTCCTGGCGAACGCCGGTTCGAGAGACCCTCAATCCCCGCGTCATTATAACGGTGTACCCAGTCACGCAACGTCTGGCGGTCCATCCCGCAGTTCTCGGCCGCCGTCTTGCGGGTCCCCTGGGTATTTCTTACAATGCCGCCTGGCGAATGAAGCACAAGCTTATGCAGGTGATGATGGAGCGGGATCACAATAACAAACTATCCGGGTTGATTGAATTGGATGATGCTTACTTGGGCGGCGAACGTACTGGGTGCAAGCCGGGACGTGGTGCTGCCGGTAAGACGCCTTTTGTGGCGGCGGTGGAGACCACCGCCGAACATTGCCCAATTCGGGTTAAGTTATCGGTCGTAAAAGGTTTCCGCACAGAAGCGATTAAGTCATGGAGTCAGCAACATCTGACCGAGGGCAGTACTGTTATCTCCGATGGTTTGGCGTGCTTTAATGCCGTTGTCGAGGCCGGTTGCTTGCATGACAGGATTGTGTGCGGCGGCGGGAGAGGGTCTGTCGAAAAACCTGAGTTCTATTGGGTCAATACGATTCTGGGTAACTTAAAGAGTTCATTACGCAGTACCTATCATGCTATTCGACCTAAATATGCTCAGCGATACTTGTCGGAATTTCAGTATCGTTTCAATCGTCGTTTTGATTTGAACGACCTCATTCCCAGACTTGCTTGCGCGGCACTCAGAACGCCACCGATGCCGGAAAACTTGCTGAAGATAGGCTTATGTTAGGTGGTAATTAGGTAAAATGATACCTCTAGGCACTTCCTCGCATAAAAATAACCTATTGTGAAGCAGGTCTAGAAAACGCAGGGAAAATCCGCATCACCTTCAAGCCGCGCTTTGATGTCTTGAACAGCTTCACCTTTCCATCCGTGCTGTGGCAGTGCTGATTGCGAGAGCAGTTGTCTCGGTTTTGGATGGGTTGTGGAAACAGTAGGATGATCGTTTGCGTCTAGGAGTATTTCCATAAGTCACCTCTATGAATTTGGGCACACCGGAGTGTTTTGGCAAAACCAATTTTCTGCGTATTCGATTTCAAGAGTGGTTCAGGTTGATGGGTCTTAATCTGGCGATGACCGAGAAACAAACCTGTCCCTTTTCCATATCAACACAACGAACGCGGTTAGAATGACCAGTGCAGCACCAAATAGGCCCATCGCATTCAGCAACCCGTATTTATCGGCAAGCGCACCACTTGCAATGACCGGAATTGAGAAACCGACGTAGGCATAGACAAAGAGGCCTGCTGTCGCCCGCGCCCTGTTTTCAGGGACCCGTAATGAGAATTCGGAAAGTGATGCAAGGTAGGAGAAGCCGTATGATGCAGCGCTTGTGATCGCTGTTCCCAAAAGCACCAAAGCGATTTGCTGGCTCCATGCGCCAAAGAGCATTGTACAAAACCCAGCAGGAACCATCACAAAGCCAATGCCAAGCGCGCTTGCATTTGTCATTTTTTTGGCGATCGGCTGACATAGAAACCCGATGAAAATTGCTAGGAAAATCACAGGCCCCGTCCAGCTGGCAAGATCATGTTGTTCCAGTTGCAACGGAACAACTGCGATAGTCATCCCAGTAGCAGACCACGCAAGCGCCATAGCAATTCCATAGACCCATGTGCCCGCAGGAAAGACAGGCAAACGCAATAGTGATACCGTTTTTTTGATATCGACGCGCGGTAGCACCAAAACACCAAGTGCGATAGCGGGCGCAAGCACGAACAACACCAGAAAACTTGCTGGCAAAAAACTATGTCCTTGCAGCGTAAGGCTAACGCCAGTGGCGAGCGCACCGCCGCCGAAACCGAGCGACGTGGCTGATGTCACCATCAAAGCTGCTGGTCTCGCGCGGTCTTCACCCATGATTTCTGTCATATAGGCTGTCCCCGCGGTTGTTGCGAATGCCGTACCAACCCCCAGTAAAAACCGCGCAAAAACCAATGTGCCCCAGCTTGGAACGACAACAAGCAGGCAGGTTGCCAAAACGCCAAGTAACAAGGCAAAACAGATCGGTACCCGACGGCCAATGCGATCCGAAAGGCCGCCAAGCAACATAAGACTTGGCATAAGACCTGCAACATAAGCTGCAAATGCGACGGTTACTGCAGTTGCCCCAAGAACGTTCTGCCCGACGTAGCTGCTATACAAAGGCGCCTGTAGGTTCACCGCAAATGTAACCATAAAAAGGGCCAGTGCGAGAATGGCAATTGAGAGATACTTGGGCATCGTTAGCCTCACCTTGAAAGATTATAATTCGCGTTAGGGTTGACATAGAGGCCAAAGTATTACAATTTTTAAATTGTCCTAAATACAGTGTGAAATATGCCCCAGATCAGATTCAAAAATCTAGCCAAGACTATGATAGCACTCCTGACTTCGACGGTTAACCCTCATAAGTCATTGATTTATAAAGAAACACAAAAATACCTAGGCACTACAAATGCCCAGATATTGAAGGATTATATCAATCAGTACAGGGGGTAAGCTGTGGTGGTCGCTTTTAATCCCATCACAGCATAGATTTTTTTTGCTTCTGGATTGATTTGAGCGACCTCATTCCCAGACTTGCTTGCGCGGCACTCAGAACGCCACCGATGCCGGAAAACTTGCTGAATATAGGCTTATGTTAGGTGGTAATTAGGCAAATCTTTGATGCGGTCCCATTGGTCATCACATAAAATTTGTCGACACATTTATCCATTCTCAAAAAGCGGGAATTATAACGAATTCCACAGATTTTATCTTACTTGAATTCACATAATAAGTGCAACACTCCTAAGTCAGTCAAAGGGTATACTCGTACTCTTTTAACTGACGAGAAAAAAGGAGTAAAACATGACGAGATATACCCATTTGACTGAACACGAAAGATACCACATTTACCTCATGAATCAGCAGCATTGTACACTGACAGAAATCGCTAAAACCATGGGCAGAAGTAGGTCAACCATCAGCCGTGAAATTAAACGCAATACCGGGGGCAACGGCTATCGCTACAAACAAGCCCACCGCTTTGCCCAAACGAGGCATCAGCAAAAGCCCAAGCACATCAAACTCAATGACGAGTTAAAGCTTCATATTCAACAAAAGATCGCGCTGTATTGGAGTCCTGAACAAATTAGCGGTCGTTTGAGAATGGAGGAAAACATCAGTATTAGCACCGAATCCATCTATCGTCTCATTTTGAAAGACAAAGTAGCTGGTGGGTCGTTATATCGATACTTGCGCCATCAGGGTAAGAAATATCGCAAGCGTTATGGACAGAACGATTACCGCGGACGCATCCCCAATCGGGTTGATATTGCTGATAGACCCCGTATAGTGGACAATCGTTCGCGTATAGGCGATTGGGAGGCTGATTGTGTTATCGGTAAGGGTCGTCAAGGGGCGTTTGCCACCCTTGCTGAACGCAAAAGTAGGCTTTATCTCGCACTTCGGACTAAGAACAAAACCGCAAAAGAAACCAACGCGGCTATACTCAGGTTGTTAAAGCATATGAAACAACATGTAATGACACTAACCTTTGATAACGGCAGGGAATTTTGTTGGCATAGTGAGCTTGCCAAACAACTCGAGTGTGAAACTTATTTTGCTAAACCGTATCACTCTTGGGAGCGTGGCTTGAATGCCAAATAATCATCTGGCACAATGGCTTGCTCATAGTTAGATGCTGGCTTGGCGAATAATTTCGGGTTTTGTTTGGTCTTTTCGAATCTAATGGCATCCTTCGACGATAACAGGTTCCCACTTCCGATGGTTTTTTGAATGATGCCTACAGGGCACAAGTGCAAAAGTCTCTACATAAGCCGTCCGTTGGATTGATTTGTCTTAAATTCACTTCTTAAAATCATAATTTGGGCTTATTTCATTTATTTTTTCAGGCGGTTTATGCGGTTTGCCGTTTAATGGACAAAGACAATAGCGGAAGGTGTCAACCTCATATGGACAGTCATTTTAAAGATAACATCTATTTCACATAACCAGCGGGCGTGAGTGTCGGGAAGTTAACACGGTCGCAACGCATAGTCCCATCATTGCTGGACTCTACGGGGTTGATTGCCACTGTTGCTGGTGGCAATGATGCTCTCGGTCGTCCTCGAACAAAGCGTTCGGGGTTCTGCCGGTAACGTTCATCAAGCGCTCGCTGCTTTTGCTCGACCACGTCACGATATCGTCCTGTAAAGACCTGTTCCGGGGTAAACCCTGCCAGCCCACTGTGATGGTGTTTGAAGTTGTACCAGTGGAAATAACCTTCACACCAGAGCCGCGCGTGTGACATCGTGTCAAAGCGACCGGGATAATCCGCTTGGTATTTCTGCGTCTTAAACTGACTTTCACTGAACGCATTATCATTGCTCACTCGAGGGCGGCTATGGCTACAGGTAACATCCAATTCTCGCATCAAGTCCAAATACCCGTGAGCGATCATCGGTGAACCACGATCCTGGTGTAGGGTAAGTTGACCAGGCTCAATACCATAGCGGGTGGTGGCCTCGTCCATCAGCTGCTTGGCTAGCGCGCTATTTTCCTTGCGTGAAACCATCCAGGCCACGACAAAGCGGCTGAACAGGTCGAGCACCACATATAGTGATAAGTAGATGCCCCGTCGCACCAGCGGCAGTTTCGTAATATCCCATGTCCAGACATCGTGCGGGCCCGTGGCTAACAGCCGCGGTATGGCATGGTGCTGTGCAGGCCGCTGATTGCGCCGATCACCGGTCTCCTGCAGGCTGCGAAGTAGCCGGTGCAGGGTGCTCACCGAACACAGATATTGCTCCTGCTCAAGCAGGCGGTGATAGACCTCAGCGGGTGGCTGATCACAATAAGGTTCACTGTGCAGCGTATCGATTACCGTTGCGCGTTCCTCGGCACTCAGTGCTCTCGGTTGCACAGCGTACTGCCGAGAACGTTGCGGCTCTAGATCACTGTCAGCTCGTTTTCTGTGCGCATAAACCCTGCTGCGATTGAGTCCCAGCGCACGGCACGCTTGCGACAATGGCCGTCTTGCAGGGCGATGGGTAATCACGTTATTCACACATCCTTCCCACTGCGTAAACGATCGAGCATCGACAAGGCTTTTTTTTGCAAATCCAGACAGTCGTTGGCAATCTCCAACTTGCGGTTCAGGCGATTGTTTTCTTTCTCAAGCGGCTCGATGCGCCGTTGAGCCGGTGTCTTCGAGGGTGCCGGGCCGGGAGCACTCTTGCTCAGGCCAGCAACCCCGTTTTCGGCATACTCGCGGCGCCAGGCGGAGAGTTGATTGCTGTAGAGTTTCTCACGGCGTAACAGGGCACCCAGTTCACCGTGCTTACAGGCGTCAGCTTCGACCATCATGCGTAGCTTATACTCCGGCTTGAACTGGCGACGCGTGCGTTTCTCCAGTGCGGGCTCTGGTGTGACTTGTGTATTGAGTGGATCTGAGTGTGCTTTTGGCATTGTGTGGTTCCTGCATCCATAGCCCTGAAATCTATGTTATCCCAAACAGGGAGTGTATGGGATCAGGTTGACACACAGGGAAGTGTATACTGGCTGTTGGATGCGCCCATGACGGGCGCAAACATGACAAGCGTATTTATGATGAGACCCGCGTGGATAGGCCCCCTGATATACTTACCCTTGGGGATTTAGGATATCTGGGGACATCACTGGAAATCCCCCTGAAAACATCAAAGAAAAAACCACTTACGAAAGAAGAACAAGAATACAATACATGGCATTCAAAACTACGCATTGGCGTAGAGCACGGTATTGGCCGCATGAAAAAGTTCAATATATTTTCGGATATTCACCGCAACAACCAACAACAAAACAGGATTGCCAAGAATGTCGGAGCACTCGCAAATATGAATTTGAAAACAGTTTGAAAAAACGGGTGGGGATACTTGTGTCTAAAAATATTCGACCCTATTGTGAATCTGGTCTATTAATAAAATCACATAAATTTTGTTTGTAGCACGAAAAAAGGTTTATTTTAGGTAAGTGCAAAAGATTGAATATATTTACCCTCAAATTTTCGCAGATTAACGTGAGTTGGGCGGGGGGGATCAATTTTAGAATAGATCCTGAATGAGTTCCTGTTCTATATGAGACCTTTGCATAAATCGGATTAGCGGTAAAAGATTTCTGATTTTTCGTTAAAAACCGATCATTAGCTTGTTAAAAACGACATTTTTGTCGCAATGGGAACAGGTTTAATCTCTCTTCTGCCAACATTTTGAATTATGCAAAGGTCTCTATATAAGATTAACTTATTATTTTCTACATCGTAAGCGATCAATTTAGGCCGTGTTCCATTACCAACTAAACCATCTAAAGTAACGCCATTATTTATTCACCGAGAAACACAATGGCAAACATTAACAGAACAGCCAAACAATGGCAGCAAATATTTGCGCAACATGCAGCAAGCGCTTTGCAAATAGCCGACTCCTGACTTCGACGGTCCACCCCACGCAGATCGCCTACAGCCCAGTCAATACGGGGGTCTTCTGTTGAGATCGATTTGTAGTGCCTATCTGAATATTTATGTTGATTTCGGCAATAGCACAGTGTAAACTCACCCTATGTTTGTTCGCGTTAAATCGACACCCAATAGCCCAAGACAATCGGTTCAGATTGTTTCATCTGTGCGCGTCGGCGATAAGGTCAAGCAAAAGATTGTCCGTTATATCGGCATTGCCATGGATGACGATGAGTTAGTGCGATTGAAAGCGCTGGCCGAAGTCGTCAAGGCGAAGATTGAAGCCCAACACCAGCCCGGTTTGTTTCCGCCTGAGGCGGTCGCCAAACAAGTTATTGAAGCGAAAGCAGCCCAAGCGTCTAAAGCCACCTTGAATGTTGACCTGAGGCAGATGGTGGAAGAACAACGGGTGGTGCTGGGCATCCATGAGGTGTATGGCGCGGTCTATCGCCAGTTATCGTTCGATACCCTGTTGCCACAGAAGCGGTATCGTGCTTCCCATGAAGCCCTGTTCCATTGTGTGATGGCACGCATTGCTAATCCTAAAAGCAAGCGTAGCAGTGTGCAGCACCTGGAGCAGGACTTTGGCGTTTCTTTGTCATTAGAGAAAGTTTATCGGATGATGGATCAGCTTGACGATAACACCATCAGCCGGCTGCAAGCGATGACCTGTGAAGGTACGCGATCCTTGTTGCCTGGTGCCCTTGATGTGTTGTTTTTTGATTGTACGACACTGTATTTTGAGTCTTTCAAGGAAGATGAGTTAAAACAAAATGGCTACAGCAAGGACTGTCAAGTTAATCAGACACAGGTCAATCAGCCGCAAGTATTGCTGGCTTTGCTGGTCACCCGCGAGGGTCTGCCGGTCGGCTACGAAGTGTTCCCCGGTGCTACTTTTGAGGGTCATAACCTAATCAGCGTTTTGAAGACGATGCAAGCGCGCTATGATGTCAGGAAAATGATCTTTGTCGCTGATCGGGGCATGCTTAATGAAGACAATCTGCATGCCCTGGATGAGGCGGGTGCTTATTACATTGTCGGGGCGAAACTAAAACAATTACCAAGTGCACTACAAACCAAAGTATTGGATAAATCAGCTTATCAGGCAGTTGGCAAAGGCGGGTCAAGCGCAGCCGAGCTGACGCACAAGAAGAGACGGCTCATTGTCTCGCATTGTCCAAAGCGTGCGGATAAAGATCAACATGACCGACAAAAGGCGGTCGATCGGCTCATCAAGAAAATAGGTAAAAGCCAGAATCCCAAGGACTTATTAAATAACTACGGCTATAAAAAGTTTCTGATTATCAAAGGAAAAACCAGCCTGAGCATCAACCAGGACAAAATTGATGCCGAAAGCCGCTGGGACGGCTTGCATGGGGTGATTACCAATTTGCCCGATACGCCGCACCAGGAAGTACTATCACACTATCGCGGCTTATGGCAGGTTGAGGAGAGTTTTCGCATCACCAAGCACGACTTGAAAGTACGCCCTATCTACCACTGGACACCCTCAAGAGTGCGCGCCCACATCGCTATTTCGTTCATGGCTTTCACCTGCATCAGACAGCTAATGTATCGAATCAAGCTACAACATAAAGCCTTATCCCCTGCTGTTATCCGTAATGCCTTGATTCATGTGCAACACAGCGTGTTCAAACACAAGCGCACCAAACAGCGTTATGTCATGCCTTCTCAAATCAATCCAGAGGCAAAAAAAATCTATGCTGTGATGGGATTAAAAGCGACCACCACAGCTTACCCACTGTACTAATTGACATAATTCTTCAATATCTGGGCATTTGTAGTGCCTAGGTATTTTTGTGTTTCCTTATAAATCAATGACTTATGAGGGTTGACCGTCGAAGTCAGGAGGGGACCGGATCACTGGAATTTCGCGTGTTGGCCTTACTAATGCCACATCAAACGATATTATTGTATCGGGGACGATATTAGTATATTGACTAGGGCTAACGCATGAAATTTAAGCTTGAGTGCTCTCGTTAATTTTTGAAGATTTCTGTTATGGTTTGCCTCAAAAAGTGAGGCGAAAAATGTTTAAAGAAATTGTTAACGTGCTTTGGCGCGATTGAGGGGCCACGTCAGGTTCGCAAGACGAATCATCGGCTGATAGATGTCCTGGCAATCACGGTTTGTGCGGTACTGACCCACGCGGAAAGCTTTGAAGACGTTGCGCTTTATGGCCGGTTGAAGGAAAAATGGCTTCGAAAATTTCGGGAACTTCCCAACGGGATTCCATCGCATGATACCTTTCGCCGGGAATTCATGTTGATTGATGCCGGGCGCTTTGAGGACTGTTTTCTGGCCTGGACGAGAACCGTATTTACCCCTCCCGATGATGCCGCAGTGCGCCAGATTGCGATTGATGGCAAAGCGATGCGCCGTTCCTTTGACCGCAGATCAGGGCGTTCGCCTCTGCCTGTTGTCAGTGCCTTCGCTACGCACAGCGGGATGACGTTGGCACAACGTGTTGTAGCGGATAAATCTGGCGAAGCCGAGGTGCTCTTGCCCTTCTGGAAGGGCTGGAGCTGGCTGGCGCGCTTATCTCACTTGATGCGCTTTATGGCCGAAAGGCCATTGCAGACAGCATTGTCGAGAAAGGCGCGGATTGACCCAAGTTATCGCGGTGGAGAGCATCACAAGCCAAAACAACGCTTACGGTGGCGGCCGTGGAAAAACAAGGTCTGACATCAGATGCTTCCTGGCCTCAGCCAAGCTGGGTGGGTCGGCGTTAGCCGCAGCTGTACGTAATCATCGGGCAATCGAAAACAGCTTACACTGGGTGCCTGATGTCGGGTTTCGCGAAGACGAATGCCGCGTCCGAAATGCTGCGGCAAACCTCTCCGTCATCCGAAAGATCGCCATCAATCTCGTCAAAGCCGACAAATCCCAGAAGGGATCGATCAAAGGAAAACGCAAAGCCGCAGGATGGGACAACGATTATATGCAGAAAATCATAGCCTTATGAACTTCATGCGTTAGCCCTGGGATATACGTCCCTTAAAGCAGTTCAAACCCCCAATGCACCATCACCGATGGCAAGGTCTGGCGCAGTCGTAAGTCCGCGCTTGCGCCACGTTTTATATTCTTCCCACCGGCTCGCCTTTAGGCGCGTGATGGTTGAAGCAGATAATCCCTCGGCATCCGGGCCCGGAAGGGCGGCCAGTGCCTCGCTGAAGTCGCCTGTCGAAATGCCCTTCAGGTAGAGCCAGGGAAGCCGCTCTTCCACACCTGACTTCGACGGTCAACCCTCATAAGTCATTGATTTATAAAGAAACACAAAAATATCTAGGCACTACAAATGCCCAGATATTTAAGAATTATATCAATCAGTACAGTGGGTAAGCTGTGGTGGTCGCTTTTAATCCCATCACAGCATAGATTTTTTTTGCTTCTGGATTGATTTGAGAAGGCATGACATAACGCTGTTTGGTGCGCTTGTGTTTGAACACGCTGTGTTGCACATGAATCAAGGCATTACGGATAACAGCAGGGGATAAGGCCTTGTGTTGTAGCTTGATTCGATACATTATCTGTCTGATGCAGGCAAAAGCCATGAACGAAATGGCAATGTGGGCACGCACTCTTGAGGGTGTCCAGTGGTAGATAGGGCGTACTTTTAAGTCGTGTTTAGTGATGCGGAAACTTTCTTCAACCTGCCATAAGCCGCGATAGTGTGATAGCACTTCCTGGTGCGGCGTATCGGGCAAATTGGTGATGACGCCATGCAGTCCGTCCCAGCGGCTTTCGGCATCAATTTTATCTTGGTTGATACTCAGGCTGGTTTTTCCCTTGATAATCAGAAACTTTTTATAGCCGTAGTTATTTAATAAGTCCTTGGGGTTCTGGCTTTTACCGATTTTCTTGATGAGCCGATCGACTGCCTTTTGTCGGTCATGTTGATCTTTATCCGCACGCTTTGGACAATGTGAGACAATGAGTCGTCTCTTCTTGTGTGTCAGCTCGGCTGCGCTTGATCCGTCTTTGCCAAGCGGCTGATAAGCCGACTTATCCAATACCCTGGTTTGTAGTGCAGCGGGCAATTGTTTTAGTTTCGCCCCGACGATGTAATAAGCACCCGCCTCATCCAGGGCGCTTAGATTGTCTTCATTCAGCATGCCTCGATCAGCGACAAAGATCATTTTCCTGACATCATAGCGCGCCTGCATCGTCTGCAAAACGCTGATTAGGCTATGGCCCTCGAAAGTAGCACCGGGGAACACTTCGTAGCCGACCGGCAGGCCTTCATGGGTGACCAGCAAAGCCAGCAATACTTGCGGCTGATTGAATTTACAGTCCTTGCTGTAGCCATTTTGTTTTAACTCATCTTCCTTGAAAGACTCAAAATACAGTGTCGTACAGTCAAAAAACAACACATCCAACGCACCAGGTAACAAGGATCGCGTGCCTTCACAGGTCATCGCTTGTAGCCGACTGATGGTGTTATCGTCCAGCTGATCCATCATCCGATAAACTTTCTCTAAGGACAAAGAAACGCCAAAGTCCTGCTCCAGCTGCTGCACACTGCCGCGCTTACTTTTAGGATTGGCAATGCGTGCCATCACACAATGAAACAGTGCTTCTGTGGAGGCACGATACTTCTTTTGCGGCAACAGGGTATCGAACGACAACTGGCGATAGACCGCGCCATACACCTCATGGATGCCCAGCACCACACGTTGTTCTTCCACCATCTGCCTCAGATCAACATTCAAGGTGGCTTTGGACGATTGAGCTTTTGCTGCTTTCGCCTCAAGCATCTGTTTGGCGACCGTCTCAGGCGGAAACAGGCTGGGCTGATGCTGGGCTTCAATCTTCGCCTTGACAACCTCGGCCAAAGCCTTCAACTGCGCCAACTCCTCGTCATCCATGGCAATGCCGACATAACGCACAATCTTTTGCTTGACCTTATCGCCGACGCGCACGGATGAAACAATCTGAACCGATTGTCTTGGGCTATTGGGTGTCGATTTAACGCGAACGAACATGGGGTGAGTTTACACTGTGCTATTGCCAAAATCAACACAAATATTAAGATAGGCACTACAAATCGATCTCAACAGAAGACCCCCGTATTGACTGGGCTGTAGGCGATCTGCGTGGGGTGGACCGTCGAAGTCAGGATGAACTTCATGCGTTAGCCCTGGGATATACGTCCCTTAAAGCAGTTCAAACCCCCAATGCACCATCACCGATGGCAAGGTCTGGCGCAGTCGTAAGTCCGCGCTTGCGCCACGTTTTATATTCTTCCCACCGGCTCGCCTTTAGGCGCGTGATGGTTGAAGCAGATAATCCCTCGGCATCCGGGCCCGGAAGGGCGGCCAGTGCCTCGCTGAAGTCGCCTGTCGAAATGCCCTTCAGGTAGAGCCAGGGAAGCCGCTCTTCCACAGATTTAGCCTTGCGCAAATATGGCGGCACCAACGAAGAACTAAACCGTATTCTGGATGTATCATCTACTGCACCACGATCACGCACTCGGGGGACTTGAACGGCAACCTTACCAATACCTGTCATCACCTCGCGTTCGGGAAGAACGCCATGGCGAACCAAACGCTGGCGACCGCGCTCATCCAAAAGAGGTGTGAGAGATGAGAGGAATTCCGTGACCTCAGCTTGGACTGCCGTTGCCAAAAGCTCCCGCGCGCCTTTGCGCAGAACGTCTCTCAACGGATCATCTGAAAATTCCGAGGGTTTTGTAAACTGAATAACTGTATCTTTGCTCATGTGGCATATCCTTTTCTCTTTGAGAATTGTGGTGCTTCAACAACGCCATGATATGCCGCCTTTTCAGGCCGTCATCAACTTTCGGCTATAACTCGCTTTTTACGGAGAACATTTCAAATGACGATCAACTTATTTTTAGATGCCAATAGTCTGTTATCATTTTATGCGCTTTCAAACTCTGACATTGAGCAACTCAAACAACCAAAGAAGGAAGGGCTGAGAAACGCTACGCAGGGCAAAAAGTCGGTAAATCTGATACTGAATTCAACGACCAAGCCTTCGGCAATTACGTTTTCTTCCAATTTTCAAACCAAAAAACATTCGATCGATTACCCTGCCAACAACAGGCAAAATGCCCGAGCGGTAAATCTGTTTGTGTTTGCCCGTGCATGGCTGATTAGAAATCTAGCGCAAGGAGGAGATTCCTTTGACGCTGACGTATTTCCCTCCTCGACGAAGGCAACAACTCGTTGCCTCAATTCAATACCGTGTGGTTTGCCCATTTTGAATTTCCTTCAGCCTGACCTAACTGAAGTGAATCAGATTTTACATGCTTTGGGAATCCTGAATCGCAATGGGAGCAACACGCTCTAAACGTATGCCGCTTCAAGCCAGCCGTAAAAAGACATGCGATCTTACGAAAGTATCATGAATCTTTTCGGATCAAAATGGAAGAGCCTATTTCAAAAGCGATTGTCCTGTTATATGAGGCAGCCCACTTAGTAGCCAGTCTACGCGGCGCGGTTCAGACCGCGTTTTACCACCATCAGCGTGATGTCATCGGCTTGAGGCGCTCCTGCGGAAAAATCATCTATTTGATTGAGAATGCGTCTGGATAGAGTCTCACTGGACAGTTCAGCATGTTCGGCAAGGGTCTGATCGAATATCTCCATTGCACGCTCCATTCCTAGAAACATGCCGTCATTATTTTGTGCCTCATCAAACCCGTCGCTATAAAAAAGCAGCCGCTCGCCTGGTGCTAGTGTAATCTGATGCCGCGTCCATTTAAGCTCTGGCAACACCCCAAGCACCGGATCAGGCGGGGTTTCCACTATTTTTGCCTTTTTGTCTCGGCCCGCGATCATCGGTGGGCAGTGCCCTGCATTGATAAAGGACACCCGTCCGGTTTCAGGCGTAATTACAGCAAGGATTGCAGACAAAAACATGTCCTCAGGATTGCGGCCGCAGAGAGCCTTATTCGCCAACAGGACCGCCTCTGCGGGATCGTCAGTGCTGTTGCACTGTGCGCTTAGGACCGCGCTTGCCTGAGAAGCAAAAAGCGCGGCGGCAATTCCCTTGCCAGATACATCGGCAATCATTGCCACAATCCGCCCGTCCTTAAGCGGGAAAACATCAAAAAAATCGCCGCCGACCTCCTGAGCCGGGCGCATACGTCCGTGAATATCAATCCCCGGGTGCAAATCGAAAGTTACTGGCAGCAGAGACTGCTGGATGTGCCTAGCGCTCTCCAGTTGCTCCTGTATCGCTATCAATGCATTGTGTGCATCGAGACTGGCACGGAAGCGTTCAACCGTGTTGAGTAGCACGCCGATTTCATTGCCAGAAGTTGTGGAAAATGGCTCTATAGCTTCCTGCCCTTCTTCCGATGAGAGGGTGCTTTCTTCCAGTAATTTAGCTTTAGTTTCTTGTCCTTCTTCCCTGTTACGGAACCGAAGCCCAGTCTCGCCGCGCGCCATGGCCTCCAGCAATTGAACCACGGCCCCCAACGGCCGGAAAGCAAGCCGTAGTGATCGTAGTAGTAACCCAAGAGACAGGAGAATGATTATCAGTACGGTAAAAAAGGCTAACCAGGCCAACATTTTCTCGCGCTTCAAAGCTGCCGTGATATCCCGCAGGAGCAGGATATCCCCGATCACTTTTCCGGGTTCATCCCGAAGTGGCAAAATAACCACATCAAGCTGCCGTCCATCCATACTCGGCAGAATCAGGCTTCGTGCTTGGCCGTCATGATCTGCAAAAACCAGGCTGAGGTTAGGAACCTCTCCGGCAAGGTGCCGGAGCATGCCTGCCTCATCAATAAAAGCCAATCCAGTCAATCCTGGGAAAAAATCTATCAACACATCGCTGATCTCCATAAAAACCAATACATGGCCGATGCTCTGGTCACGGTGCCGTACCAGAGCGTGATGCACCAAGATCGGGGGTCCACTGTCCCCGATGATCCAGTGGGTTCCAGATGACCGCGTGATTGCATCAGACAAAATGTCTGGGTATATTGATACCCTACCACCATCATCACCAACGGCTAGAATGCGACCCTTTGGGGTTAATATGGCGATCACTGGTCGTTCAGGGAGCGCGCTTCGAGCGCGTTCAAGTATATCCTCAAGGCCAGGTGAAACGTCGCCCGCAAGAAGCGATGTATCCACTTCGGAATCAGTTGCGACCCTCTTAGCCAAGGCTTCAAGTCGCAAACGATAGAGGTTTAGTACGGTCTCCACTAAAACTGCTTTTGCTTCAAGTCGCACAGCTTCATATCGGCGGGCCTGTGAACCACCCAGAATCTCCACGTAAGCGATGAATACCACCGACACTGCCAATAGAGCGAGAGAAGCTGTCAGCGCAATACTTCGGCGCAGGCTCGTTGTGCGCATTGATTGATGAGGGTCTGCGTGAATTGACTTCATCCCGCCAGCTCACCTGACGGATGATGTGCCGCAGACCCAGTGGCATAAAGCAAGGTACTGGTTTTTTTCGTTCTGACCCTGATTGCCACAAAACCGTTGGACAGTAGCTCCGAGTGGTCTGACAAGTCTCCGGACTGCGGCAATATCAGTTTTTGGAACGGTCCCGCCATCGTCGTTCGACCAAAATCATGTCGGAGCAAGAAGCGAGGATGCCCGTCGAGCAATGTTTTTAGCCCGGCCACATGGAATCCTGCACTCAGGAGATTGCGTAGCGAAGTGATGTTGAAAGGGGATACGGTAGCTTCCACGGCCATTGCCCCCGCCTCTCGAAAACTCTCGAGCCGGGTCAGAATCAGACGACACTGCCATCCCTGCCCACGCAGCGACTGATCAAGCATCGTGCCGAACAGTAGGCCTGTTTTTTCCTGTTCTTTCGCGAACAGAAACGGTGGATGATGAGAATCCGCCGGAACCGCGATGCTGTAACCCAAGATTTTCCTATCTCGCGTCGGTAGAATGATGACACCATCCCGGATCATCTCTGCCAGGAAATCATCCGACATGCGCAGAAACAAACCTTCGCGCCCGAGATCGCTGATAGCCACGGCGTTTAGTGACTCAAGGATTGGAATGTCTGACACTTCGGCAAAGCGCAGATGGATATCTGACGGAAAATTCTGTGTCTGTCGGTCAAAAACTGTCCGGACCGCAAAAATTAAATTGGCTCGGTTTAGTGGCTGTCCTGAAAGAGCTGAAGAGTGCGGGTCTGTATGTTTCACGGTCACGGAGTGATGATCTCCGCATAGTCAAGCAACGATAAAGCGGGAAAAATCTCCAAATCTCGAGCCACATCGGCTCGAATCTGGTAGGAAAACTTCGGCAGCACTTCAACAGGAATTTCCCCTGCTGGTTCATTTTCAAACAGGATACGTTGCGCTTTCATGGCAGTGAACCAACCAACTTCGGCATAGGGCGCTACGAGCCCATACAACGCATTTGATGATGCTAACATACGCTCTGTCGAGGCAAAGGATGGCAGACGATAGGCATTTGCAAGATCAGTAATCCGGGCCGCATATTGCCCAATAAAACTGTCTGGCCCGAGATATAGAAACTGTGCTCCTGATGCCGCCGCCTTGGTAACCAAATCCGGCAGGGTCTCCGGATCGGCGCTGCCGTTAACATCAGGGGGTACTGGAAAGTTGTAGACTCGGATGTTCAAGCGATGTCCAAGGGCGATGAGTTGTTCAACGTTCAGCACCGAATTAGGTTCGCTTGGTGTGTAGATGACCGCTATCCGGTCTATTGGCATATACGCTTGCATCGCCTGAATCTGTATCTCCAGAGGCACGAAGTGACTGACTCCGGTCAGGTTTCGCCCCGTAGGCCCAAACGACCTGATAATACGAGAGCGGATAGGTGCAGAAACCATAGTAAACAGGATTGGTCGGTCGACGATCTGAGGAGGGTAATCCTCCGATCCTGTGGCTAGCGTTGGATCCCGGCCGGCAATCCCCAATGTCACAGAGGTGCCCCAAGTGTAAATCAAATCCGGCTCGACGCGATCAATTTCCTTGAGAATCTCCGGCAGACGCTCAGTGTTGCGATCCAGCGATCGGACCGTAATATCAAGAGGAATATCCGATTCAGCAAAATATGCCTGAAACCCCAACTCAACTTTTGTTTCACCACGCCAAAGCACCATGAAAATAGATTTTTTCGCGCCAGACCGTTCCGCAGCGGTGGCGACCCCGGCCACTAAAGCGGAAAAACATCCGGCCAGAACTTTACGTCTTGATAAGCAAGTCATGGATCACCACCCTTTCTTCTTCTTCTCCAAAGGCCAAAAACCAACTCAAACCGCAGGTCGCCAGCAATACGGCACCCAGACCCATCCACATCATAGCAATCTTTGGCGTGAAGATGAGCAGCAAGCTGCCCGCGACCAACGGACCCAAAAGGGAGCCCAACCGTTCTAGAAAGCGAAAGATGCCCAACACCGTTCCGGCTCCAAACTTTATTATCTGCCTGTCAGAAACTTGCATTAGGAAGCTGATCTGCGTTGGGATTGACAGGCACTGTCCAAGGCCAAGGAGTAACGTGGCAGCAAATAGAATGGCCAACCCGTCGCCGGTTATGTCGCTCATAGCATGGGGGAGAATGAAGCCTACTGAAGCAATAACGCCGCCAGCCGCCACCCAAAAGCCAAACCCTCTCCAGCGGTCGGCCAGCGGGGCAAGTAGCGGTGCGAGTAGCAGGATGGGGATACCATAACCCATTAAAACTCTGGCGCTTTCTGCAGCGCTGCTATTAACGGCCAACGGCACCAGCAGGAACAGTCCCCCGGTAAGTAATGCTTTGGCAGGAAGGGCAAAACAAACAATGATAACCATAAATCTAGGATTATTCATGATTTTCCGGAGTATAAACCATTGCCTGGGAAACCATCCTGGAATTCTAAGAACATCTGAACCAGAGGTCTCGGTCGGTGACTTGTCCGCATCGGTCATATGCGGCGGCTGCCGAGACAGCAGGAGTAAGCATGTCAAGGCAGAAATCCCAGCAGAAAAAGTGGCGACAAGCAATACCGACACCACCCCAAGTTGGTCAGCCAAAACCCCCCCCATCGCCGGACCGCTGATCTCAGCAGCTACAATGACAGAGAGAAATAGAGAAAAACCTGAACTCCGGCGCTGTCGAGAGGCATGCTGTGCAATATGCACCTGAGCGGCAGCATAAACCAGACCGTAACCAAAGCCGGTTAAGGCCCTCATCAGAAGAATCATTGTTAAATTGCTGGAATAGAGATGACCAATCAGGCCAGCGCAGGTAAAAATGGCTCCCCATAGAAACACCTGGCGCGGGCTCTTCTTTTCCGCGAGGATTGAACCAATGAGCACAGAAGCAATCGAGGCACCCATGAAGGCACTCATGATCAGCCCGATATGAAACTCCGGGTTACTGCCCAAAGGCGCAAACTGCCCGAGAAATTGTGGTAGAACCGGGCGCAGTATAGCCTCGGAAAGAAAGAACAGGAACAGGGGCACACGAATATAGCTGACCGCCGGTGCGCGGAGCGTGCGTGGTCCTTCTGGCCCAGGCAACCGATGCCCTAAGAGATCAATAGAGCGAGATTTGGCTACAGCGATAACCCGGGTGATGATACCATCAATCTGCCAGACCAACGCTTGCATTCCTGCGCTCTGGCGCGGGCGCAAAGTGAAACGCAAATCCCGCGCTGCCAATCGGGCAGTTAAGAAGTCCACCATCCAAGCCGGGCGCAGGATAAGAACTGTGAAAATCAAGATCATCAGCTCAAGGGCAACCAGGACAGTTGCAAGAACCACCGTGGCGATATCAAACCACATATCCCGGTTCAACGCATCAAGCAGCCCAACATCAACACCAGCATACAGAAACCCAACCGGGTGTTCCAAACCGCCTCCAAGTGGCAATTGAGTAACCAGCAGGTCGCCGATTCGTCGACTGGTCATTATGGTGGGGCTGAACAGCGGCTTTCCGGTAATTTTTTGCCATAGATCAGACAGTATGTCAGTGATTTCTTGAGAAGCGGGTTCGGCTGCGGTGGCAAGCGTGACACGCGCAGTTTCTGGATTGCCAGCCGACAAATGTCGGATATCCCCTTCCGGGCCAGTTAGGACTAGAAAGCTCATTCCTGCTGTAGACGAACGCACATTGTCGAGTACCACTTCCACTTCGCGTAGCGTATGTAAGCCATCAAAAACTTTGATGGCATGATCCACGCGGCGCTGAACGCCCACCGCAGCGTTTATAGTTTGAGCCTCCAACTCTGGCAAAAGGTAGCTCTCCAATATCCGCCCAGAAACAACTCCGAAAAATATGAAGGGAACAATGGCCAGAACAAGAAGCGGCAGCAAAAGGACAGGGCGCAGGCCAGATATCATTTTGACTGACCTTTAAGAAAAGCCTGTCCAATTCGCCATACTGCCTGTACGAGAGCATCTGACGGCCCTGGGTCCGAAGTGGTTGGATCTATGGCGCGGCGCACCGCAATTTTCCGATCGTGAAGCTGACCATCCACCCGACCCAAGATAAAAAGCGCGGCCAACATCAGCAAAGGCAGCACTAGAAGGATCGAAATAATCCCGGCATGGGTGAGCTGCCGAGCAAGGTCAGACAGAGCGGCTCTGGCCATCGTGGTGTCATGGGATAGAGAAAGCACCCCCACCGACTCTCCATTCTGGAGGATAGCCATCCGAGATGTAAACCGATTCAGAGTGTCAGAAACATGCTGGATATTTCCTGGGCTGGGCGGTGCATTCACAGTCTTCTCTCCGTTGCTAATTTTCATATCCGAGAGAGTGGTAAAGAGTACAGTCCCTGTGCTGTTCTCCACGGTGAGATCAAAGGCCCCGTCAAACTGCCTGACAGAGCGTTTGATAAGATCCCCCGTGCTCTGGATCGACGCTAGGATCAGCTTATCCTTAAGACTGTCGCTGATCACACGGCCGAGTTCTCGCAAAACCGGATCGTATTTGGCGGTTGTGGTAACGGTTAGGACTTTTTCGAATTTTAGAAAATTCATAGCACCCGATGCAGCAAGACTGGACACGGATAACAGGATCAACACAACAAGAATTCTCAAGGTCAAATCAGCGGGGCGGAAGCGGGTAGTCTCATTAGACCCCGTCCTTGTATTCGGGTCGTCGTGTAGTGAATTGGGGAGGGGGTTCCTTTGGCATCCAGCATCAGTCACATAGGGCAGCTCTCCTGGGCCAAAGACGAGTGCGATCCGGTTGTGCTGGAGATGGCTATAGGCCACTCGGTCGGCCATCTCACGCACTAACATCACCCCAAGCCCGCCGATCTGTCGGTCCTTAATAGCTGCTTTGGTATTCGGGAGAGGCACATTTTCCAGTGGGTCAAAAGGGGCCGCATCGTCTTCGATTACCATCACCACCCCTTCAGGTTGCGGATAGAGTGCGAGCCTGATCAAAGCGTCTTTTTGATCCACGCCATACCCATGTGTAATTATGTTGACAAGCAGCTCTTCAGTCGCAATCTGCAGCTTGTGTTCAAACACGGCAGCCGGGGCATATTCTGCACAGAATCCATTTATCCAAGATACGACCTTTTCGAGATTTTCAATCCGGCTTTCGATCTCGAACAACCGCACGTCTGGCATGCTTGAGACCACAAGATCAGGCACTGGCATCGGCCTGCGCGGCCTCTTGGTTTTCATATACCTGGATAATCTTGTTGAAACCGGAAAGACGAAATACCTCGGCCACCGATCCATTTAATCCGCAGACCGAAAATACCGAGTTGCGTTTCGCGAGGCGTTTCGCGATCAGCAAAATTACCCGCAGGCCAGCGCTGCTGACATATGCAACACTCGTGAGGTCGCAGATCACCACACGGTTCTCATCAGAAATGGCGGCCATCATAGCGTCTTCAAATTCACGGGCAGTGGAGCCATCTATGCGGCCGTTGATTTCAGCAACTAGTGCTTGTTCATCTCTCGTAATGCTTAAATCCATGTATCTCTCCTAAAATTTATTTGGAAGCGTAAAATGTCGTTGCGTCGAACACGCGAGCGCAGGCCGCAGCGGCATCGGTTTGGGCGGTTTTCAGTGTTCTGGCGAGGCTATCGAAATCTGAATTATCAGTCAAATCTGCCAAGGTCTGGCGTAGTTTCTCATTGGCACTGGCCAGATCAAAAGGCGGATCAAGCGCGGTGCATTCGATTTGTTGCAGGCAGGTTTGTAGCGAAAGAGCTGCGTCGAGGTTGCTTGCCTCGGTTGGGGTCATCCAGCCCATATCCGCCAATGGGTAGAGGATTTCACGCGCTGGGCGACCGCCGCCCATGCCGTTGAAAAGTCCACCTGTCTGAGCAAAAAATTCGATTTCCATCAGACCGCCCAACGTGTGCTTCAACGACCACGGATTGAGGCGGTCTTGGCGATGGGCCTTGAGTAGACGGGCGCGCATCTCGCGGGTTTCCTCGATAACACGGGGGTCACCCTTGCGTCCTAAAAGCACGGTATCAATAACCTGGGAGATGTCTTCGGTAAGGCTTTCCCCGCCAAAAATCAACCGTGCGCGAGAGAGACCAAGGTGTTCCCAAACCCATGCTTGCTGGGCTTGATAATATTTAAAAGAGGCTAACGAGACCGCAATCGGACCTTGCCGACCTGACGGACGTAGACGCATGTCGACCTCATAGAGTCGCCCTTCGGCGGTGGGGGCGGATAGGGCTGAAATTAGCAACTGGGTCAGCCGCAGGTAATAAGTGGAAGAGGGCAACGGCCGCGGCCCATTCGACATTTCGTCTTTAGAAGCATCGTAGATAGTGATGAGGTCAATATCTGATTTCGCCGTCATCTCGCGTGTTCCGAGTTTACCCATCGCAATCACCGCCATGCCACGCCCTGGCGGAGGACCATGACGTAAGGTAAAGTCCTCTATCACGAACGGCATGAGGCCACGCAGCACCGTCTCAGCGATAGAAGAGAAGGCATTGCCCGCCTCGACCATATCGATAGTCCCGCGCAGTATCTGGACGCCCGCACGAAACTTAAGTTCGCGCGCCCATCGTCGAGTAATGTCAAGTACGCGCTCAAAATCTGTGGTATCACCGATCCAGATGTGGAGGTCTACCTCAAGCCAATCCTGCTGAGGAAATTTGTCAGAGAAATCGCTCTCGAGGAGGGCATCAAGTGCCTGTGGCGCCCGTCCCAAATGCGCTGCAAGGCTGGGCGCGGTGGCAAGAATGTCGACCACGAGTTTGAGCAGAGGCGGATTTGCTTTGAATAGTGAGAACACCTGGACACCTGTGGGCAAACCTGAAAGGAAGCGGTCAAATTCGATAATAGCGTCATCGGGGCTGTCGACCTGCCCGAACAGATTAACAAGATCAACTTCAAGCGTTGCATAAATCCGCCGCGCACGATCAGAGCGTGTTGCGGCGACCTCGCCCGAACGCCAGCTGCGTATCATACGGCAGGCATCTTTGGGGCGTTCGAACCCACACGCGGCAAGGGTATGCTCATCGGTCTCGGCTGTGTTCGTTTGGGTGGCTCGACTCTTGACGGCATCAAAAAAACATTCGATGACACTGTGCACAGTAGCGAGGCGCTCAGTGACATCAGTCTCCCATGCCTTTTGATCGGACCACCCGTCGAGTGCGACAACGCGGGCGCGGGTATCCTCATTGACAGGAATCGTTTGAGTTTGAGCGTCCGCAACCATTTGGAGGCGGTGTTCCAGATTTCTGTGAGCAATATATGCTTCTGAGAGTGTGACACACATTTCCGCGCGAATTATCCCTTCGTCACGCAGTGCGGCAAGAGCGCCGAGGGTGGTAGGATCGCGCAAACCTGGCAGACGACCACCCATGATGAGTTGTTGTGTCTGTGTAAAAAACTCTATCTCGCGGATGCCACCTGGCCCGAGTTTTATGTTGTAACCTGGGAGCCTTGCGGGATGGAAATTGCCTTTGTTCTGTCGAATTTTGCGGCGTATATCTTCGATGTCTTGAATTGCTGCAAAATCCGTATCGCGGTGCCAGATGAAGGTAGACAGGCGGTCAAGATAGGCGCGGCCAGCGACTATGTCGCCAGCTGCTGGACGCGCCTTGATATGCGCGGCGCGCTCCCAAGTGCGACCAACGGAATAGTAGTAGCGTTCTGCTTCCTCCATAGAAAGGCAAACTGGAGTGACCGACGGGGAGGGACGCAAGCGCAGATCAGTGCGAAAGACATATCCATCTGGTGTCCGTTCCGAAAGCGCCTTCGTGAGTTGGCGCGTGACATGGATGTAGCGCGCCTTGGCCTCACTAAAAACGGTGTCGTCGAGTCGGTCCTGATCGAACAGGCAGATCAGATCAATGTCGGAAGAATAGTTAAGTTCTCGGGCGCCCATCTTTCCCATTGCAAGGACGCAAATGCCAGCCCCGCTGGATATGTCTTCCTCGGTCATACCGGGTATTTTCCCCAGTGCAATCTCGTTCGTCACAAGCCAGCGCAGCGCTGTCTCGGTCAGGGTCTCGGCAACATCCGTAAGTGCACGGGTTACGTTCCCAAGATCCCATGCGCCACCGAGATCGGCTAATGCAATGAAGAGTGCCGCACGCGCCTTCGCGAGGCGAAGCGCCGAGAGCAGACCGGGCCAGTCGGCGCTTCGCCCAGCCTCCTTCGCGACAGTAAGAAGACAATCCAGCACCTCATTTTCGGGTTGCTCGACCGCCACAGCCAGCCAGTCGCCGTGGCGGTTGAGCAACCCGGCAAGAAATGGACTTGAACCCGCAGTGCCGTGTACGAGGTCACCAAGCGCACCCGTACAGAGTGCGTCGTGCAAGCCACTAGCCACATCAGTTGCCAGAGTATTGTCGTACGAAATGGGTGCGCAGGTTGTACTGGTAGCTAAACTATCACTCATCGTTCGTTTGCTTTCGTATTAAAAAAGTAGTTCACGTTTCAACTTCATCCTCAGGAGCTTTCCGAGGGCCACAAGTACAGATGGATCAGGCCGTTGGTGCAATCAGATATCGGGGTCGGGAATTACAACAAATTCAGGATACGCCTCAATACCGAGTTCCACCACATCTTGCCCCAAATTTTCCGCCTGTTCGGATATACGGAGACCTATAATTTTACCTATAGCAAACCAAACAGCGCTTGAGATCACTAAAACAAAGAGTCCAATAGCCAATATACCGTATATCTGCGTAATGAGATTTCCATTGCCAGTGATGCACACGGCCAAAGTTCCCCAGATACCTGCAAATAGATGGGCCGGTACAGCCCCAACGACATCATCAATTCGCATCTTTTCCATGGCCTTCGAACCCGCGACAGCAATGACCCCCCCTACGCCCCCGATCACAATGGCCCAATAATGTTCGACCAGATCAGGCCCCGCAGTGATGGAAACCAACCCCGCGATGGCACCATTGAGCGTTGTAACAAGGTCGATACGACCGAGAATGGGTTTTGACACACAAAGAGCGGCTAAAACCCCAGCCGCTGCAGCGATATTCGTGTTGGCAAGAATGTTGCCGATCACAACCAAGTCGGCTACTGAGCTTGATGAAAGCTGGGACCCGGCGTTAAAGCCAAACCAACCAAACCAGAGGATAAAGACACCGAGTGTTACAATTGGAACATTGGAAGGTGGCGTTTGCCTGACTGAACCGTCCTCCGGAAACTTACCCCTTCTTGCACCAAGCATAATTGCACCCGTTAGTGCAGCCCAACCACCAGTAGAATGGACGATTGTGGAGCCCGCAAAATCTTTAAATCCAATCTGATCGAGCCAGCCTCCACCCCATGTCCACGCACCCACCACAGGATAAATTAAAGCGGTCAGGATAAGCACAAATAAGAAGAACGACCACAATTTTATACGCTCAGCCAAGGTGCCTGAAATAATAGAGGCGGTGGTCGCGACAAAAACCATCTGGAAGAACCAATTCGACATTGTTGAGTGGCCAACCTTGGTGACAGCCGCCTTCGCCTCGGATACACCCTCTAAAAGCAATACTTCATTTGGACTTGTGCCGTAAAATAACCCGACAGATCCGAACCAGCCACCCGGCTCGACACCGACATACATGATGTTATAGCCGATGAAAAAATAGGCTAGGCTCGCTATAGAGTAAAGGCCGATATTTTTGAGGCAGATAACAGATACATTTTTTGTGCGCACGGATCCAGCCTCGAGCATAGTGAACCCGGCACACATCCACATCACAAGCACTCCCCAAATAATAAAAGCAAACGTATTGAACACAAATTCCATTTCGCCGTGGGCTGCTGCATGCGCAGGCTGGGACATAATCCCCGACAGAACAGCGGCCAAGACCACGCACACCATCGCTCTCCAGATGGAACACCCTAAACCTCTAAAACTGTTTATAATCATTATGTTTAATACCCGTATTTCCTGCGTAATTTAGTTTGATGCCATTTTGCACAAAACGGCGGCCATTATCAAGGACTGGGTTCAACCCAAATCCCCAGATAGAGTAGCATCAGCGCTTCAAGGCTCGGTGAATCCCTCTTTCAAGCCTTGTGGCTGGCCATTACAGCAAATTATGGTGGCTAGTGCCGAGAGGTTTACTCAAAAACCGCTTTCGGTGCATTATCAGTGCTAAATCGGCTATTTTTGACGCACCTGTCCTGCAGAAGCCGTTATTCTTGTTCTATGTCGGGTTAAATGGGCGGCGCTTCAAACTCCTTCAGTGCCAGCAGCACTCGTTCCAGTAGTAGTCGGTGGTTTTCCCGCATTTTTACCAAGAGTTGACGTCCCGTCCTGACCACTTTTGCCGCGATGGCGTACAGCCGCCAGCGCAGTGTTATCGCACGATGCTGGGACAACTCCCCCGGCAGCAACTGACGCATGAGGGCACATAGATTGCAGGAGAGTGCGGAGATTAAAAAGTACAGCACATTGGCAGCAAAATCTGAACACGGCAGGGTGTCACCGCCAAAATCCCGCTTCAGTTCCTTAATCCGGTTCTCGCTATCCTCGGCACGTTGATTGTACCAGTGAACAATCTCGCTATCGCTAAGGCTATCCCGATTAGTGGCAATCGCACGATAAATATAAGCACCTGAGTTTATTTCCTCTGAACTGTTTTCTGAGTTATCTGATGAATCTAAATCCAGACTCGCCTGGCCGGTAACGGCTGTTCTCTGAATGATAAGGGTGAAGGGTTTTTCATACTCACCGATGCAGAAACTGGTGCGGTAGGTATCCTGACCATTGACCGCTTTGCCTTTTTTATCCAGCAAAGGCTGCCAGTCCGAAGCGCTTGCCGCTGCTATCTGCGCGCGCAGTGCGGCGCTGGTCTTGGCGCGAATGGCATACTCGATACCCTGCTTATCACAATACTCAATGACTTTTGTTTGGTAGCCGGCGGCGTCAATACGCAGCGCCTTCACGGTACAGTCTTCCGGGAGCGACTGCTGGCATTGCTGGATAAACGGCTTATTATCTTTCGCTGGCGGCACATTGCCTTGACGGAAATCCACGGCCACGATCTGCCCGGTTTCCGCAATATGCCCGACCATCGGCATAAAGCCCTTGTTCTTGTTGTAAGTCCACCGTGCACCCTCTTTGTGAGCAATAATTTCAGTGGCATCAATGTCCAGTGTGACTTCCTTACAGCGATGCAAGGCTACCTTCAATAAGGCTTTATTCACCTTTACCCAGGCAGCCTGGATTTGCGGCTGGCTTCCCATTCGCCTGAGCCAATCTCCAATCGTGGTCGCCTGGGGAAGTTTCTTGAGATCCAGCACGGTGCGCAGTGCTTCATCATCCTGAAGGTTGCGAACCTCATCCAGGTGAAAACTGCCTTCATGCTGCATCAGGATGAGGGTCTTGATGAACTCCGAGGGCTTATACCCACGATTGCTTTTAGGCTGGGGGAAGTGCTTGTCGATTCGCTCAGACAGGTTCAGGGAGTCCATTAGTTGAGCAATCGCCAATAAACCGGCACGAGAGGTGAGTAAATCGTTCGTTGTATCGAGTTTGTAGGGTAGAATAGTCATCAGCCTTGAGCTGTGCACCCATTGGGTGATGGTGGGTTTAAGAGCAAACCATTATACAGCCAAGGCTTCCTGCGTTTAAGAGATTTCTATCTGGGGATTGGGGTTCAACTGGTCGATCTGAACCGCCCCTTGTTTGTCGGAGGGTAAAACTCTGGGAGAATTCCCCTTATGGAACAGCAGAAGAAATTACCGCCCTATAGCGCTGAATTTCGCGATTGAGCCAATGTGTAATGTTTTGCCCATTGCCCCTCAACATATTACCGCAGGATAGCGATTCTGCATGATCCAAGCCCAGGTTCTGATCGCAGCAAGAAAGATAAACAGAATTGCGACGATAGCGAAGGCCTTTGGAAAAAAAACCGTTCTGTCTATGGCGCGAAGACGGTTTGGCATGTGCTATGTCGAGAGGGTAAGACTATCGCAGGTTGTACGGTTGAACGCCTTATGAAACAGATGGGAATACAAGGGGTTGTCCCCCGTGACAAGAAAGTCATCACAACCAACCCTGACACCTCTCAAACGTGTCCTGGTGACAAAGTGAACCGTGTGTTTACAGCCAATGCTCCAAACCAACTTTGGGTGCCGACTTTACCTACGTCTCAACATGGATGGGTATGATTTATGTCGCCTTTGTGATTGATGTCTTTTGCTCGCAAAATTGTGGGCTGGCGGGTCTCAAAGTCAATGACAACAGAGTTTGTTTTGGATGGGTTGATTGGTTCAACAGTGAACGCTTGCTCGAAGCTATCGGATATATCACACCAGACGAAGCCGAGGAGAAATACTATGCAAACTTGAAAACTCTTGAAGGGTCCCGCTCCATGATCTTCAAACCTGCTTTTATTATTGATACAGAATACCCTGGTGCCAGATTACGAATATCCTGAAATGGATAAAAGAAGTCAACCAGCAGTTTATTTATCATAAATCGATTTTTTGAGCGCATCGCCTTATAGAATTTCAATGCCATTTCCGGCACAAAGTTAAAAACCGCAGAAGAATAAGTGGTGACACCAATAGCATCATAGGCTTCAGCAAACATCTCATGGGTCGGCATACCACCAACATAAGAAAGACGATCCCCACAACGCGCTATAATTTCACGCACCAAGTTAATATTGCCAGTACCATCCTTAAATCCGATGAGGTTTGGACAAGATTCCACTAATCTTAAAACCGTAGAGGAATTGGCAATCGAATTAGCTCGATTATAAATTATCACGCCGATATCAACGGCATCACAAACCGTCTTTATGTGATGGTATAACCCGTCTTGTGTGGCACCGATAAGATAATGTGGGAGAAGTAAAATACCATCAGCACCCGCCACCTGTACTTGAGTTGCAATTTCCACAGCCATTTTAGTTCCATAACCACACCCTGCAATAATAGGAACATCACCGGCAACTGCTGTTGCCGCGCTGACCACCTGTGGTATTTCAGAGAGCAACAGTGAAAACAATTCCCCCCCTCCCCCCCCCCTTATTAAATTCCAGGTCATCATCAAAGTGTAACTGGAAACGAAAGCAGACCGGAGCTGATTACCTTTTTTAATTCTTGGGGGTGCATTTTGATCTTGCTATCTTGTGGGTTATTCGAGTATTTGTGTTAAGCAATTGGCTTTATCTCTTCGGGTAGAAGTGCCGCCGGAAAATTTTGATAGGCAACCGGTCTTAACCAGCGCACAATCGCTAAGCTACCAACCGAAGTTGCGCGCACATCTGTGCTACTCGGATAGGGCCCGCCGTGCATCATGGCATCACAAACCTCCACACCTGTCGGGAGACCGTTGCATAGCACCCGACCTGCTTTTTCTTCCAAGATAATCGCAAGTTTTTTCGCTGCCAGCATGTCTGCGTCATCCATTTGAATGGTGGCAGTTAACTGTCCATCAAGGGCTTCTGCCATCGCTAGGATTTGCGTCATATCATCACACTCAACAATAATTCCCGCAGGTCCAAAAATTTCTTGTCGTAATTTTGGCGTGTCTATCCACACTTTAGAATCAATACTAAATACGCTGGGTAAGGCATGCCGATCACCAACACTGCCTATAAAAAGTGCTTGTGCTAATTTTCGCCACACTTGAATTCCGTCTTTATAGGTTTGACAAATAGTGTCGGTTAACATTTTTTGTTTGACTGTGTTTTGCAAAACCGAAACAGCAACGGCTTTGAATTGCTCAGCTCGCCGCCCTTTAATCACAAACACAACACCTGGGTTGGTGCAAAATTGACCACAGCCCATAACTAAAGAATTAGCCCAACCCTCCGCTATGGATTCAATTTTTTTATTCGCTGCCTGCTCTAATATAAAAACAGGATTGATTGAGCCCATTTCCCCATAAAAGGGAATAGGGTGAGCGCGACCATGACAAATATCATAGAGAATTCTGCCTGCTTTCAAAGAGCCGGTAAATCCTACGGCTTTAATCGCAGGATGCTTTGCCAGAGCCTGCCCCACAACTTTGCCAGAACCTTGCAACATTTGAAATGTTGCTGCCGGCATTTGATGTTTTTGCATGGCTTTACTGATGGCTTGAGCCACCCACTCTGAGGTGCCAGCATGGGCCCCATGCCCCTTGACAATAACCGGACAGCCTGCGGCTAAAGCTGAAGCGGTATCACCACCTGCTACCGAAAAAGCCAGCGGGAAGTTTGATGCCCCAAATACGACCACTGGACCTATTGCTTTATGCGTTAAGCGAATATCTACCCTCGGCAGGGGTTAGCGATCAGGTATCGCCTCGGTAATTCTTGCATCCAAGCAATCTCCTTTTTCCAGCAAATCAGCAAACATTTTTAACTGCCCAGTGGTGCGACTTCGCTCTCCTTCAAGACGCACTGCTGGCAAGCCTGTTTCCAACTGTGCAGCTGCGGTAATCTCATCTCCCAAAACATCAATTTCATCAGCAATCGATCTTAAAAATACGGCACGCTTTGTCCGCGGCATGGATGAATAGCCACGAAAATCCGTGCTTGCACTGCTCGCGGTTTCATCCACCTGTTTTTCATCTGCCTGAGCAAACTCAATACCTTCTAAATCAACGCTGCTTATAGTCTCAGAAGACCCTACCCAGTTACCATTAATCAAGTTTTTACCAGTTAATTTTGTCATTTTTTCACTTGTTATCCAGTTTCATTACTTTGGTTTGTTGCACCAGGTTTGATAATCATTTTTAACATCATCATTGGTACAAGGGTAAAGACCGATTATTGATCGACCCTGTAATACTTCTTCATTAAGAGACCTTTGCATAAATCTACCCAGGGCAGCGTTAAAATGGTGAAAAGATGTTCATTCACTAAACGCTTGAGCACTAAACCATGAGGATACCGTCACATGTCTTGGAAACAAACCGCCCAATACTCGTTTGCAGATGCCCTTCTAATTGAGCATAAAGCATTGTCTAATACCAACGGCTCTATTGATTGACTGTTTTGGCCCAATTACGTGATGTAATTGATGTGATTGCCTGTTTGTCCTCTGCGAAGAAATTCCAGGCATCGCAGCATTTGTCGACGATCTCATCGTAGGATTCAAACACAGAGATTGCCAGCTTGTTGGCGCGCAGGTAGGCCCAAACGTTTTCCATCGGGTTGAGTTCTGGCGCATAAGGCGGGAGTTTGAGCAGGGTGATGTTGTCTGGCACTTCCCGTTTTGCTGATCCGTGCCAGCCTGCACCGTCGAGGATGAGCAAGGCATGGGCACCTGCCGCGACCGTCCTGGCGATTTCGCACAGATGTGCATTCATAGCGGACGTGTCCGCATGCGGCATGATCAGCGCAGCAGCCTCGGCGCGTTCGGGACAAACCACGCCGAAGATATAGCCCGACGTATAACGTGTATCACGCGGCGCACGCGGCCGGGTTCCCCGTTCGGCCCATATACGTGTCAGCGTCCCTTGCTGACCCACACGGGCTTCGTCCTGAAACCAAATCTCCAATGGTTTGCCGCAGGCCGTTTTGGGCAGAACGGCCGCTACCTCTGCAGCGAAGTTTTTTTAAACGCATCCTGCGCATCCGGGTCGGATTTCGGATGCTGCGGGCGCACAGACAAGCGTCGAAAACCAAGTTTTACCCGTTGTTTGCTAACGGTCCGCTCATGCATGACAACGCCAAAGTACTCCTCAATCTTGCGCTTGAGGTCAATGCGCCGCCAGCGCACCACGCCGTCCGTTTCGGGATCCGGCCCCTCACGCACAAGCGATGCCAACTCCGCCTTCTGTGCCACGCTGAGCAGGGGTTGCCGTCCTGGCGAACGCCGGTTCGAGAGACCCTCAATCCCCGCGTCATTGTAACGGTGTACCCAGTCACGCAACGTCTGGCGGTCCATCCCGCAGTTCGCGGCCGCCGTCTTGCGGTCAGTGCCGTCCAAAATCAACGCAATCGCCAGCATCCGTCGGGCCGCTTTCGCGTCCCTGCACGCCGCAGCGGCGCACCGAAGATCGCAGGCCGACTTGTCCGTTCGCATAATCTCTACTGTCATCAATACCTCCTATGATGATAACTACTGAATCACTTCAAATTCCCCGTGGAAAGCACAAAGCGTCAAATCCTTGGGCCGTTGGTATAACATGCAGGAAACGGCGGATATTGGCGAGCATTGGCGCGGGTGGGTCGCCGGCGATGACACGGTCAAAATGGGTTTTCGATAAATCATCATCGCCCTTGAGAAAGAAGGCGCGCGCTAATTCCAAACGCACCCGCGTCAACTGTGGATGATCAATTAAAATCGCACGCAGGGCGGCGATGGCTTCATCCAATAAGTCGGTTTTCGCTGGGTTATCGCTTTGACTAGCGAGCGCGATAGCAGACAAGCCAACGAGGAAACGAATATCGGTAATATCGGCGCGTGTATCTGCAGATTGAGCGGCGAGCAAGGGTCGTAGCACTGTCAATGCCGCCTGATGCTGTTCATTGCCAATCAGCGTCCGCGCCTGTTTGACCTGCGGGTCTTGCGATAAATGCGCTCGCTCGGATGAACCGGAGCGATCTAACAACTGGGCAGATGCGGGTGCGCAAAGTACTGTCAACAATAATACAAATACCAAACACGCCGAGCGAATCATAACAGGCAGCCGCCAACAAAGAGGTGGAAGCGACTGCCTGATTATTTACTGCGGTATGGGTTCCTGTTTATAAGCCCCGAAGACACCTAAGAAACTGCCGCTACTATCATCATCATCATCACCGAAACTAACACCAAAAGTGCCGGCGACCGAGCCGGGATGGGCAGTGGCATCATCTATTGTGTTGCCATAAAACTGGCCGCCCCATTTGCCCATAGCGTCTCCCACGAGGATCCCCTTATCCGTAGCACTGGTGCTCCCAGTAAAAAATCCGCTGTCGTTGTTGCCGATGGGAGTCGATACCAGCGTCACAGACAAATTCTCAATACCCTCAGCACCCTCAATATCTTCAATATCTTCAATATCTTCAATATCTTCAATATCAAAATCATCCACTGTTCCTGAAATCGTGCCATTCCCGAAATCAGCTTCTAAAGTAACTTCAGCGTCAAAGGCTTGGCTGGGGTTAATTTTACCCTCAAACTTTGATGTAACGATACCATTCGCTTCGCCACTATACGTTGCCGTACCCGTCACAGCAGCTATGCCCATGCCGTTACTATCGCCGAAAGGATCGTTACCACTAGCGGAGACGCTGATTCGTGTACCATCCTCATCCACGGCATCACTCCATAGCCAGATTCCGCCGACCAGATAATCGGCATCGCTGACCGGATTACCGTCACCGTCTACTGCCGCCAAGTCATAGTCCGTAAAAACATTAATGAGATGTGTTCCAGCATTACTTGTTCTTTTCAGAGTAGCACGACTGAATGTATCGTCATCGTCATCGTCTTTGGGGTGAATCGTCTGCTCGAACCGATCAGCTAGTCGCACTATGTCGTCGTCTCCAACAAAGTTCTCCCGTGTGTCATAGCGCAGTTCATTCTCATCATTAGGTACCACATTCACACTAAAAGTGTAATCATCTAGTGATGACTGCGTAACACTGCGGAGCAGCATACCACTGCCGAGCGCTGGTGTATTATCGGGAGCACTCGCTATTATCATTCTAACTAGAGGCGTATTCGATACGTTTACCAGTGGATTTATAGGTGCACTACCACTACCACCACCACCACCACAGGCAGTTAGCATGACGGAAGCCGCCAACAGCAGGGCGAGAAGCCCGCTGAGCTTTAGTTTACTGGTTGGTGAAGTTCGGGGGGGGGGTAACTAATTGATTTCATTGGTATAATTCTCATAAATTTTGTTGCATTATCACAAACTCATACCAGAGCGATGATCACAACAACCGTGCTACGTTGCAACAACCAATCACCCATAATATAGGCGAGGGACTAAAATTTGCCATATTTCCCCGTCAAATGCAATATAAAAGTGGAAAACCCTGCGGGTTTGGTTGCTTTACTGGATTCCTGCTTGCACAGTCTCCATCGTAAGTGTGTTAGGTCGCGGATATGGGTCATAGGCATCTATATTCCAATACGCGCTATGTAGTTTGTCGTAACCCCGCATTTTTTTGAACTTATGAAAGTCATTGCTCCCAACCGATGGAAATTCAAGCTTTATTTCATTGGATAGGGTGGCGAATTCAACCCATAAGTGCAACGCGGTGGTTAAAAAACAGTCTTTGCCAATCCTATCAGCAAAGACCTCGAAAGGGGGCTTAAACCCCAGACACTTTCCGGGTCTGTTATTCATTAAATCAGGGGCTATTTTCATCTCTTTTTCAGTAACCCTGTGAAGCGTCATTCTTTATGGGAAAGAACTGTCTCAATAGCCCGTTATGGTTCTCATTTAATCCGCGTTCCCCGCTATGATAAGGCTTGGCAAAATAAGTCCCGCAAGGTAATGGTTTGGCAATCTCTCCATGTTGGTTAAACTCATCGCCATTATCAAAAGTAATGATTGTACCGCATCCTTAATGGGGTTGAGGGTTGAGTAACGCGATGATGGCAGCACGGCTTGTAAAGCATGTGCAAACCGGCAAATCCTGCGCCGACTGCAAGAGCATCCTATTCTGTTTGACGCATTAATCCCTTCTAAGCGAATCTTTTACGGCGATGGGAGTAGGGTATCGGGCAACAATCCAGTATACCGATACGATGAATGTGATGATGGTGGCAAGTTGTACGATATAGAATGTATCGGCGGTAATTAAATTGTTTTGTTGTGCGACAAAGACAATCAGCAGGGAGAACTCACTAAGCTGGCCCAGGCGCACACCGGTTTCCCAGGCCAGTTTGTCGGACTCTGACTGACGTACCAAAAGATGGCGAAATACCACCGGTTTGACGATCAGTAATGCACCGGCAATGAGCAGTGCCGGCAATAACACGTTTGATGCGGCAGACAGGTCGAATCCGGCACCCAGACCGAAGAAAAACATCACCAGAAAAAAATCACGAATGGGTTTGAAAGATTCAGCAATGTGCATCGCCATTGGACTGCTGGCAATGGCAACACCGGCGGTAAATGCGCCGATTTCGTAAGACAGCCCAAAACTCTCAGCAAGTTGTGCGAGCCCCAGACACCAGCCTATGGTTAACAGAAAAACATATTCCCGGATGCGATCAAATTTTAGAAACAGTTTTAGAACAATATATTTATGTCCAAACCAGGCGATGGCGATGAGCAAGGGGAAAGCCAGAAAAATCTTGCCGATCTCGAATGCAGACACCTGTCCCTGACCGTAGCCGTGCATGACCAGCAGGGCAATGATGGCGATGAGGTCTTGCAGCAGCAGTACACTGATAATGACTTCTCCGGTGTGGCGGTGGTGCAGAACGGTGGTCGGTAATAATTTAAGACCGACTATGGTGCTGGAAAAAGATGCGCAAATTCCCAGCACCAGAATATCGCTTAACGGCAGCTTGAAAACAAAGCCAATAAACGCAGCGATGCCGCCAAAAATAATCGTGCAAAAGAGCGTTACCAGGGTCGTTTCGCGCAATAGCTGAAACAGTTTTTGCGGAGACAGGTTGAGTCCCAGTAAAAACAGCAGAAAAATAATGCCGATACGTGAAATATCCTGGATCAGTTCGGGATCTGTAACAAATCCAAGCCCCCAGGGGCCAAGTATCGCGCCCACTGCAAGATAGGCTACGATCATTGCCTGACGCATATACAACGCGACGGTAGCGAGCAAGGCGGCACCGCCAAAAATCAGGAAAATGGAAAATACAATACTGTCGCCGTGCATCTTATAAGGTCGTTTGCCTATTCAATTAGGGTTATTTGATTTTCTGGTCAGCTTTCAAAGTTTGTCACAGGCCACTACAATATCACTTTTATTCATTTCTTGCGGGGGCAATTCTATAAATTGAATTCGTGCACTTTAACAAGATACTATTTGATGTGAAATCCGGCAAAAACCAATGACAACCAAATCCGACCTTACCCATTTTAATGATCAGGGCGAAGCCCACATGGTGGATGTGAGTGATAAAGCGATAACGGCGCGCAAAGCGGTTGCCGAGGGTCAAATTATCATGCAGCCCGAAACCCTGCAGATGATCGAGCAGGGTGGTCATAAAAAAGGCGATGTATTGGCGATTGCCAGAACAGCGGGCATTATGGCTGCAAAGAAAACATCGCAGCTGATACCGTTGTGTCATCTTTTAATGCTAACCAAAGTTTCCATCGATTTGAAAATCGATAGTGATGCAAACGCAGTGCACTGTACTGCGACGACACAAACTACCGAGCGAACGGGAGTGGAAATGGAAGCGTTGACTGCAGTTCAGGTAACGCTTTTGACCATATATGACATGTGCAAAGCGGTGGATCGCGGAATGAGAATGAGCGATGTGCAGCTGCTGCATAAGTCAGGTGGAAAGTCAGGTGATTGGGATCGATAGTTGAACATGAAGCGACCTTTAGACCCGGTGTCGTGCGATTTTGATCCTTCGTCCATAACCGTAGATCAGGCAATGGCGCAGATTCGTGAAACCATTGTCAGCATTACCGAAGCTGAATCTCTTGATATTCGTTCCGCTATGGGCAGAGTGGCGTCTCTCGATATTGTGAGTAACGCGAATGTGCCGAATCACACAAACTCAGCTATGGATGGGTACGCGTTTTTGTGTGAAAACGGAAATGCAGAACCTGGGGAGCAATTTTCTGTGATTGGTATCTCAATGGCGGGCACACCGTTTAAAGGAACTGTTGATAGCGGCCAATGCGTGCGCATCATGACAGGGGCGATCATGCCAGAAGGTACAGATAGCGTCATTATGCAGGAACGTGTCGTAGTAGACGGCGAACAGATTTCCTTACAGGCCGGAGAAAAACAGGGCTCAAACGTGCGTTATGCAGGGGAAGATATTCAACAGGGCGATATGGTAATTCCGGCTGGGACCAAGCTGGGTGCGTCGCATCTTGGATTGATGGCATCACTCGGTTTGGCAGAGGTGTCAGTGTACCGCAAACCTAAAGTGGCCTATTTTTCCAATGGCGATGAACTGCGCTCCGTTGGAGAACCTCTGGCATTGGGTGAGGTTTATGATTCGAACCGTTACACACTACACGCTATGCTGGGCGAGATGGATGTCGAGCAGATTGATCTGGGTGTCGTTAAAGATGATCGCGAAGCCATTACAAAAACCATTGAGCTGGCTGCTTCTCAAGCAGACCTGGTGATCACTACGGCTGGGGCTTCGGTTGGTGATGCAGACTACATCAAGGAAATTTTAACAAGCCTGGGACAGGTCAGCTTTTGGAAAGTCGCCATTAAGCCCGGTCGACCGTTATCGTTTGGCAAGCTCGGTGAAAGCCTGTTTTTTGGATTACCGGGCAACCCGGTTTCTGTCATGGTGACGTTTCAGATTTTTTTGAAGCCCGCAATTCGACAACTCGCGGGAGAGCGTTTCAACGTGCCAATGGTACTAAAAATGCGGATCGTTTCCGCGCTCAAGAAACGCCCCGGCAGGATGGAATATCAACGCGGCATCATGTCGGTGAATGATCAGGGAGAATCGGTAGTGCATTCAACCGGCGAACAAGGGTCGGGAATACTAAGCTCGATGTGTCAGGCGAATTGTTTCATTATCTTGGCGGATGACTCTGCTGGTGCTGAGGCCGGTGAGTGGGTTGAAGTGCAGCCCTTCGATCAAACGCTATAGCGTAAGTTGCGACCATTTTCTGTTATCCGGGTAGTGATACAGCTGTGATATCAGCCAACCCGGAAGTGAGTCGATGGGATGGGAAATACCAGACCAGCTTTGAAAACAGCAAATCAGAAGCCGCCCCCACTGCACCCGCCGGAGAATCAGAGCTGGTTCGATATTCGACTCAACTCGGCGGCCGGGGGGCAGCTCTGGAACTCGCCAGTGGAAAAGGCGCGAATGCCCTGTATCTGGCGAGTTTGGGCTACAACGTCGTTGCTGCGGATTGCGCGTTTAACGGTCTAACGCAAGGTCAGCGTAGTGCGAATCATCTGCAATTGCCCATGGCTTCGTTAGTTTGCGATCTTCAACGACAGCCATTTCCTGTGGGTTACTTTTCCCTTATATCAGTGGTGCGCTTTCTGGAGCGCTCAATTTTCCCCCAAATCCAGTCATGGATTCAGCCAGGCGGATTATTGTTTTATAAAACCTTTAACAAGAAACATCTTGAACGCCAGCCCGGTTTTAACCCGGCCTATCTGGTTGAATGTGGCGAACTAAACAATGCGTTTTCCGATCTGACCATACTGGAGTCAGATATTAATACTCGAGCACATCAAAAGGGATCTTCAAGCTATATCATCGCGCAAAAGAGAGCCAAATAGCTCGGCAGTTTATTCCGTTGCAGTTCCTTCAGTGGATTTTTCTTCGACCACAACGTCGTTTTCATTTTCACCGAGAAGGCTTTCTTTAGCCTGATCATATTTTTCACTGGTATATTCCGCTGCCGATTTGGACGCGGATTTGGTCGCATCCCAGGCCTCGCTGCTTTTCTCTACGGTGTAGTCTGCCGCAGATTTGGATGCCGATTTGGTCGCGTCCAAGGCCTCGCTAGACGCTTCTTTGGTATCATCCCAAATTTCCCCGGACGTTTCGGAGACAGCGCTAGCACCATCTTTCGTTGCATCCCACGCATCACTGCTTTTTTCGGTGGCGAATTCGCCAACCGCCTTGGAGTCAGATTTAATGGCATCCCAGGTTTCCACAAAAGCATCCCTAGTATCCTGTAAAAGCTCGCCAATAGCCCCCTGATCTGAGTCTTCCTGCGCATAGCTGCTCGAATACGGTAGAGAAATAACCAGTACAAATATAAGCGCAAATGCCATATTACGCCCCAATCCCCAGATAGAAATCTCTTAAACGCAGGAAGCCTTGGCTGTATAATGGTTTGCTCTTAAACCCACCATCACCCAATGGGTGCACAGCTCAAGGCTGATGACTATTCTACCCTACAAACTCGATACAACGAACGATTTACTCACCTCTCGTGCCGGTTTATTGGCGATTGCTCAACTAATGGACTCCCTGAACCTGTCTGAGCGAATCGACAAGCACTTCCCCCAGCCTAAAAGCAATCGTGGGTATAAGCCCTCGGAGTTCATCAAGACCCTCATCCTGATGCAGCATGAAGGCAGTTTTCACCTGGATGAGGTTCGCCACCTTCAGGATGATGAAGCACTGCGCACCGTGCTGGATCTCAAGAAACTTCCCCAGGCGACCACGATTGGAGATTGGCTCAGGCGAATGGGAAGCCAGCCGCAAATCCAGGCTGCCTGGGTAAAGGTGAATAAAGCCTTATTGAAGGTAGCCTTGCATCGCTGTAAGGAAGTCACACTGGACATTGATGCCACCGAGATTATTGCCCATAAAGCGGGTGCACGGTGGACTTACAACAAGAACAAGGGTTTTATGCCGATGGTCGGGCATATTGCGGAAACCGGGCAGATCGTGGCCGTGGATTTCCGTCAAGGCAATGTGCCGCCAGCGAAAGATAATAAGCCGTTTATCCAGCAATGCCAGCAGTCGCTCCCGGAAGACTGTACCGTGAAGGCGTTGCGTATTGATGCCGCCGGCTACCAAACAAAAGTCATTGAGTATTGTGATAAGCAGGGTATCGAGTATGCCATTCGCGCCAAGACCAGCGCCGCACTGCGCGCGCAGATAGCAGCGGCAAGCGCTTCGGACTGGCAGCCTTTGCTGGATAAAAAAGACAAAGCGGTCAATGGTCAGGATACCTACCGCACCAGTTTCTGCATCGGTGAGTATGAAAAACCCTTCACCCTTATCATTCAGAGAACAGCCGTTACCGGCCAGGCGAGTCTGGATTTAGATTCATCAGATAACTCAGAAAACAGTTCAGAGGAAATAAACTCAGGTGCTTATATTTATCGTGCGATTGCCACTAATCGGGATAGCCTTAGCGATAGCGAGATTGTCCACTGGTACAACCAGCGTGGCGAGGACAGCGAGAACCGAATCAAGGAACTGAAACGAGATTTTGGTGGCGACACCCTGCCGTGTTCAGATTTTGCTGCCAATGTGCTGTACTTTTTAATCTCCGCACTCTCCTACAATCTATGTGCCCTCATGCGTCAGTTGCTGCCGGGGGAGTTGTCCCAGCATCGTGCGATAACACTGCGCTGGCGGCTGTACGCCATCGCGGCAAAAGTGGTTAGAACGGGACGTCAACTCTTGGTAAAAATGCGGGAAAACCACCGACTACTACTGGAACGAGTGCTGCTGGCACTGAAGGAGTTTGAAGCGCCGCCCATTTAACCCGACATAGAACAAGAATAACGGCTTCTGCAGGACAGGTGCGTCAAAAATAGCCGATTTAGCACTGATAATGCACCGAACAGCGGTTTTTGAGTAAACCTCTCGGCACTAGCCACCATAATTTGCTGTAATGGCCAGCCACAAGGCTTGAAAGAGGGATTCACCGAGCCCTGAAGCGCTGATGCTACTCTATCTGGGGATTTGGGATTTGGCAGAAAAATAAAGTCACTCTATTGTGTAAATCAAATATCCTTTGTAAATCCCGACCAGAAATAATAAGTAATAGTTACAGTCGTCGATGGATGAAGGGTCTGGTCAGGTAACGTTAGAAGTAGTGAGCTAACCAACGCTCGAAACGACAAGTCGTTCACATTTCTTTTGTGACCCGACAACACCAAACCCGGTCAGTCTCATTCCAAAGGGCAGTAGCCAACAGCACTATCGGGGAAATGGTGGTATCAAAACGAAGGTTTCAGAGCTTATACAAAGTTTAGTTCTCAACCATTTCAATGAGTGTTTCGAGAAGATTGTCGAAAGACAAATCTTTTTGTTCCCCGGTATTGCGGTGAAAGTATTCAGCAACACCTTTGTCCAACCCGCGTTCTCCAATGACAATACGGTGAGGGATGCCAAGCAGTTCCATGTCGGCAAACATCACGCCGGGGCGTTCGTCGCGATCGTCGAGTAACACATCAACCCCAAAAGCCAGTAGGCTATCGTAGAGTTCTTGTACTTTTTGTCTGACGCGACCGGACTTTTTCATGCCGATGGGCACGATAACGACATCGAAAGGCGTTAGCGAAGCTGGCCAGATGATGCCCTTATCATCGTGGTTTTGCTCGATCGCTGCGGCGATGACACGGGTGACGCCAATGCCATAACAGCCCATGGCCATTTCTACCGCCTTGCCGCTTTCATCAAGCACGGTAGCCTTCATCGCCTTGCTGTATTTTGTGCCGAGTTGGAAGATGTGGCCGACTTCAATACCGCGGGCAATTTGGACTTCGCCTTCACCATCCGGGCTCGGGTCCCCTTCGATGATATTTCTGATATCGGCGACTTCACCCAGTTCAACATCGCGACCCCAGTTGATACTGAAATAGTGTTTGTCGTCGATATTGGCACCGGCACCAAAATCTGACATTTGCGCCACACTGCGATCAACGATACAGGGGATCGGGAGATTGACTGGGCCGAGTGAGCCTGGACCTGCGCCGATGGCGCTACGGATATCGGCTTCGTCCGCCATGGTCAAAGGCGTGCTGACCAATTTGAGTTTCTCCGCTTTGGTCGGGTTCATTTCGTGGTCGCCGCGGACCAGTAAAGCAACCACCGGGGTTTCGCATTCTTCGGAGGCCTTCACAACCAGTGTTTTAATGGTTTTTTCGATGGGTAATTTGAAGTCGTTTACCAGATCAGCGATGGTGCGAAGACCGGGCGTCTCGACCAGTTTCATTTCTTCCCCTGGCTCGGCACGTTTCTGAGCGGGTGCTAATGCTTCAGCAAGAACGATATTCGCTGCGTAGTTACTTTCGGTGGAAAAGGCGATGGCGTCTTCTCCGGAATCCGCAAGAACATGAAACTCGTGAGACCTATCTCCACCAATACTGCCGGAATCGGCGACCACCGGACGGTATTCCAACCCGAGGCGATCAAAAATTGCGCAATAGGTTTTGTGCATCACATCATAGGTTTCCTGCAGCGACTGCTGGCTGGTATGAAAGGAATAGGCATCTTTCATAATGAACTCACGACCCCGCATAATGCCGAAACGTGGCCGAATCTCGTCACGAAACTTGGTTTGGATCTGGTAAAAATTCTGTGGAAGTTGGCGGTAGCTGCGAATTTCGTTTTTCACGAGGGCGGTAATGACCTCTTCATGGGTTGGCCCCAGACAAAACTCTCGATCGTGGCGATCTTTGATTCGCAATAGCTCCGGACCGTATTCTTCCCATCGACCGGATTCCTGCCACAGCTCAGCAGGGTGCACACCGGGTAACAAAACTTCCTGGGCACCGGATCGATTCATCTCCTCACGAACGAGGGTTTGGACTTTATTGAGTACACGAATGCCGGTGGGTAACCAGTTGTAGATGCCCGCCGCAACCCGGCGAATAAGACCGGCTCGGAGCATCAGTTGATGAGAGATGATTTCTGCGTCAGCAGGGGTTTCTTTCAGGGTGGCGAGTAATATCTGCGTCGTGCGCATGGGTCAAATCCAACGAGTATCAGTGTTTAAAAAAGGTGAGACGATTTATACTTGCTATTCCCTTGATATGCAAACCTCCCGACGGCTATTGAGGGGAGAATTCATTACCGCGACCAATTTCATCGGATATGACAGAGTATGACAGAGATCGTAAATTTAGAACCGAAGGATTATTCGAGAATCAGAATGTCTAGTAACCCCCCATTGGTCGACGTTGTTCGTGGCGGCATTGTTGAATCCTGCCATCGTGGAAGTGTAGTCGTAGCCAATCATCTCGGCGAAATTGTGTTTTCACTGGGGGATATCGACCGCAATATATATCCGCGTTCCTCCTTAAAGTTTTTACAGGCGATCCCGCTAGTTGAAAGCGGCGCCGCAGATGCGTTTCATTTCACTGACTCAGAAATTGCGTTAGCCTGTGCATCCCATTCCGGGGAGTCTGTGCATACGGACGCTGTGGAAGTCATTTTACAGCGCCTGGGACTGTCAATTGAAGATCTGGAAAATGGGCCTGACGCACCTTCTCATAAAAAGACCGTTGAAAAGCTAATTCAATCCGGGCAGCTGCCGACTCGAGTGCATCAGAACTGTTCGGGAAAACATTCCGGAATGCTGACTTTGGCAAAACATCTCGGCGAACGGACCGAAGGCTATAGTAAACATGATCATGCGGTACAACGAGCCTGGATGACGACGCTGAGTGAGCTCGTTAACCTGGATATTGCAAGCCTGCCCTGGGAACGGGATGGCTGTGGTATGCCGGCGATAAATATGCCGATCAAAAGCCTGGCCTACGGTTGTGCCTTGTATGCTAACCCGGAAACGGTGGGCGGCGATCGAGAACTTGCTATTCGCCGGATTCTTCAGGCGGTCGCTGATCAGCCGTTGATGGTTGCTGGGACGGACCGATGTTGTACACGTGTCATTACCGAATCAAAAGGCAGTGTTCTGGTAAAAACGGGTGCCGAAGCGGTCTACATCGCGGTATTGCGCAAACAGAGTCTTGGTGTTGCCTTGAAAATAGATGATGGCTCAACACGAGCCAGCGAAGTTGCCCTCGGGGCGGTGTTGAAACAATTGGGCGCTCTCGATGAGCGGGCGTTTGAAGCGCTGCAAAATACTTTCCAGCCCAATATCGTGAATAGTCAGGGCCATGTTACCGGATCGATCGTTCCAAACGAGACAACGTGGCCAGATAGTTGAGATGGATCTGGTTAGGCAGATACTGTGAATACGCCAGCCCACATTATTTTTAGTCTCGGGCTGCTAGGCCGGCGAAATGCATCGTTATACGCAATCGCCATTGCTTTCGGTGCATTGTTACCTGATCTTCCTATGATTTTTTTCTATGGCTACGAAAAAATTCGCGGTATTGCGCAGCAGCAAATCTGGAACGAGGATTATTTTTTACCGGCCTGGCAAAATTTCTTTGATCTGTTTAATTCATTGCCGCTGTTAATCGTCGCGGCTTTGTTGAGTTGGGGGTTTTCAAAAAAAGCCTGGTCGATGTTGTTTTTAAGTTCGGTCATTCATTGTCTTCTGGATTTTCTCGTTCATCATGACGATGGTCATCGGCATTTCTATCCTTTTACAGATTTTCGTTTCATAAGCCCGGTTTCTTACTGGGATCCGCAGCATTATGGCAATATTATGAGCGTTCTCGAAATCGTATTGTTTCTGGGAGGTGCGGTATTTCTCTGCTTTCGCGAAGCTCGTCTTGAAGGAATTCGTTCGGGTCTAACGCCTTTGCGCTGGACGCTAATACTTACCACAATAATATATTGCGGGTTTATCTTCTTTGTTTTGTCTACCTGGGCTGCGTTATAAGTGGTTATTCTTTTTATTCTTTGGTTGGATAAGGAATACGATTAATGGATAATCAAACATGGCAAAGCAGTGGACAGGTTTCGGTACTGCTTTTTGAAATTTAGAACCTCATTTCTGTAAAAACCAAATCTATGTCACTTAAAATTCGAAAAATCGTGCGCTATCTTGATGAAACTTATATTGAGGGCGGAAAAGAAGCAGAGCGTCCCTGGGTTATGGCTGGCGTTGCTGCGGTAATTGCTAACCCCTGGGCTGGCAAGGGTTTTGTTGAAGACCTGCGGACCGATATTCTCAAGCTTGCCCCTCCGCTTGGGGAGAAAATGGTGCCGGCACTTTTAGCCACTATTGGTGGGGCTAACATTGTTGAAGCCTATGGTAAGGCTGCTATCGTTGGCGTAAATGGTGAGGTTGAACACGGCTCTGGAATGATTCATACCCTTCGGTTTGGCAATCAGTATCGGCTGGCAGTGGAGGGAAAATCCTTTTTGAGTTTCACAAACAAACGCGCAGGAGCCGGTACCGCAATCACCATTCCAATGATGCACAAAGACGACGAAGGGCAACGATCCCACTATTTGACGCTGGAGTTTCATATACCCGATGCGCCAGGCCCGGATGAAATTGTCATTGCGCTGGGAGCGGCGAGCAGCGGCCGTCCGCACCATCGAATTGGCAATCGCTATATGGACATGGAAGAAATGCAGGTTGATCAAACAGGTAAGGCAAAGTCCTGATCTGGCACGGTTAATATCGTCGTGGCTATCCGGGTTCTAAAATTCCTTGTTATCCTGGCCATAGGCTGGTGTTTGCTTTCCGGGCATTTCACCGCGTTGCTGTTAGCCCTCGGACTGCTCTCTTGCGGGATCAGTATCTGGATTTACAATGGGGTGGTCAATGGAGGCGATTCAGCCGCTAACGAGTGGCTGTCCTTGTCCCGCCCGGTAGGTCATTTGCGTTACTGTATCTGGTTGTTAAAGGAAATTGTTCTGGCTAACCTGGATGTGCTTAAGGCAATCATTGATACTGATCGAGTACAACCCTCCTTTTTCCGTGTGAGCTGCAAAGATCTAAACGAAACCGAGAAAGTAATCTACGCGAATTCTATTACGCTGACTCCGGGTACAGTTACCACGGAGATATCTGCAGAAACGCTAAACGTACACGCGCTCACTACGGCCTCGCGCAACGCCTTGCTGGATGACAAGATGCATCAAAAGGTTGTGAGCCTATGTCGGCCGAATCAACGAGATCAGTCGAACTAGGATGGAGATAGTCTTTTTAATTGTGCTTATTGTTTTTTTGTTGGCGCTGGTCTGTTCTTTGGTCAGAGCGGGGCTGGGGCCAACCTGGTTTGATAGAATATTGGCGCTGAATACATTTACGAGCCAGACTATTTTACTTCTGGCGGTGTACTTTTATGCCACAGGACATCCGGAGTACATCGATATTGCATTACTCTATGGCTTGATCGGTTATTCGGGTTCTCTGGCGCTAGCGAAATTTTTTGAGGAGTCAGGAAATGAAGCACAAAAGCCTTCGAGTCAAGGTATCGAAAAAGGTGTTGAAGAATGAGCGCTGTCGGTTTGCTGTTGCTGGTGGCGGGTTCAATTGTGGTTCTGATTGGCAGTATCGGTCTTCTTCGCCTGCCTGACTTTTTTAGCCGAATGCATGGCGCGGGCGTCGTCGATACGTTAGGGGCATGGCTGGTGTTGTCTGGATTGTTGCTGTTGTCCGACAATATGATCGATGCATTTAAAATCTTCATGATAGCAGTGCTGTTTTATTTCCTCTCACCGGTTGTATCGCACGCCATCTCGCGAGCCGCGATGAAATTTCATCCTCAATCCAAAGACGCGGAATCAGTGAAATCGAAATAGCATGGCAACCTTAACCAACAGCATTATCGATATTGGGCTTCTGCTCATGCTGGTGGCGTCAGCATTGATGATTTTGCGCAACCAAAGTCCGTTGGCGGTGACCGTTTTATCGGGAATTTACAGCCTGGTGATTGGTAGTTTATTTGTAGTGATGGATGCGGTGGATGTGGCGTTTACCGAGGCAGCGGTAGGTGCAGGGATTTCTACTATTTTGTATTTGTCAGTGATTAAGCCGCAGGATGAACCCGCTACACCGGTGTCGTGGCCATCCGGGTTCGCAATTATTCTGGGACTCGCCACGGGCAGTTTACTGCTGTTCGGGACTTTCGACATGTTTTTCTACGGTGATCCGTTGGCCCCTGTTCACCAGCATCTCGCGCCGCGATTTCTCGGTGAATCCGGTAGTGAAATCGGAATTCCGAATGTTGTGACATCTGTTCTCGCGAGTTATCGTGGCTACGATACGTTGGGGGAGGTCGTGGTTATTTTTACAGCGGGTACGGCAGTATTGATCCTGCTTGCAGCGAACCCGGCGGATTCAAATTCAAAGTCCAATCTGTCTGAAAGCAATTCGTTGATTGACAATGCAATCTTACGAGTAGTTTTGTTAAGAATAATTCCGTTGGTTATTCTGTTCGGGTTGTACGTACAGTTTCACGGTGATTATGGTCCGGGCGGCGGATTTCAGGGCGGCGTTATATTTGGCGTTGGATTGATTAGCTATGGGCTATTAGCTGATTCAAAAGCCATGCTTAGTGTGATCAGCGAAAGATGGGTCAATATCGGAATGGCAGCAGGAGTGCTGATATATGGGCTGGTTGGTGTGGCGGCAATGTTTCTCGGCGGTGAGTTTCTAAACTACTCAGTATTAAATTCCTCGCCAACAACCGGGCAGCATATCGGAATACTGATAATCGAGTTTGGTGTCGGGGTGACGGTCGCCTTTACCATGGTTTCGCTCTTTTCAAGCTTTAAGCGGAACGAAAGATGAACAGCATGCTTCCTGGGTTATTAAATTATTGGGTTGCGGTTGTCTTGTTTGTCACCGGATTGGTTATCGTGATCGATAGCCGAAATATGATTAAAAAACTGGTTGGTCTGGGGATCTTCCAGTCCGCCGTTTTCCTGCTTTTCATCACCATGGGAAAAGTGGTTGACGGCAAGCCGCCCATTCTTGAAACCGTCTCTGATAGCAATGTTCTGACCACGAGCTTCAGCAATCCCTTACCCCACGTGCTTATTTTGACGGCAATTGTTGTGGGGGTGGCTACGACTGCAGTTGGCCTGGCATTGGTGTCTCGAATAAGAACTGCGTACGGAACGGTGCAGGAAGATGAAATTCACGACAAGCCGGAAGTCGAACCCGAGATTATGCCATGAGTACGGATTAGCCTATGGAATTCTCACAACATCTTCCGGTTTTACAAGTCGTTCTGCCGCTTTTGCTCGCGCCGGTAATCGTCATCTTTGGCAATCGTCAGCTGGCACGCGGGATTATGCTGCTCGCTGCTGCCCTGATGTTCTGGATTACCCTGGCGTTGTTTCAACAAATCTCGTTGGCCGAGGACATTCGTTATCAACTCGGCGGATGGGCGGCTCCATGGGGGATCGAGTATCGTGTTGATTACCTGACCATATTTGTTCTGTTAACCATAAATCTGGTTAACCTGCTGGCATCAGTGTTTAGCCTTGGCCGTAAAGACGACAACCTCGGTGAAATCGGTAGAGCCGGATTTTATGCGGCGTGGCTGTTATGTATCGCAGGCTTCAACGGTATGGTTATTACCAATGATGCTTTCAATGTTTTTGTTTTCCTCGAAATCAGTTCGCTATCGACCTACGTGTTAATCAGTTGCGGCAGAGACCCAAAGGCACTGCTTGCGTCCTATCGGTATTTGGTGATGGGCGCGGTAGGTGCAACGTTTATTCTGCTGTCTATTGGGTTGTTATACATGCAAACCGGAACTTTGAACATTTCCGATTTGGCGGCACGAATTGCGGAACAGGGCAGCAACAAAACGATTGTGATGGCGTTGGCATTTTTCATGATCGGTATCGGCATCAAGTGTGCAATTTTTCCGCTTCACGACTGGTTGCCGAATGCCTATAGCTTTTCCCCGAATTCAGTAACCGTACTGTTGTCGGGCACCGCTACAAAAGTCGGGCTGTATGTTTTATTGCGATTCTTTCACGACCTGTTTAGTGTGCAGTATGCGCTTGAGCAAATGCCGCTGGATGTGATCCTGATTGTTTGCGCGATTTTTGGAATGCTGGTCGCGCCTGTTCTGGCACTGCGCGAATCAAACCTGAAGCGCATGTTTGCGTGGTCGAGTGTTGCTCAAATTTCCTACATTGTTATGGCCATCGCGCTGGGGACACAGAAAGGTGTTTCTGCTGCACTACTGCATCTGTTTAACCACTCCATCGTCAAGGCGGCCATTTTCATGGCGGTGGGCATTCTGATTGCGCGAACGGGAACGGCGAGGATCAAACACCTTGGCGGCGTTGCTCATAGCCACCGACTGGCTTGCTATACCATGCTGTTTGGAGGGCTGGCGCTAATAGGATTACCAGGAACGGCAGGCTTTGTCAGTAAATGGGTTTTGGTTTCTGCGGTGGTTGATAAGGGCTGGTGGTGGCTGGCGGTTCCTGTTTTGGCCGGCTCGATTACCAGTGCCGCATATATTTGGCGGATCGTTGAGGTGTTATGGACAAAACCCGCTGATCCAGCGTTCGCAAACCCGGACAAGGGTAAATTTCACGCGCCGGTTGAATGGGTTGAATGGCTTCCATTAACGATAACCATGGGGTTGGTCTTGTGGTTTGGGCTGAATGCTGAATTAACGACCCGGTTGGCGAACCTGGCGGCAACCATGTTGACGGGGTCGCCGTTATGAATACGCTGGGATTGATCATTCTGATTCCGTTTTTGACGGCGATTCTGGTTGTCACTACGCGAAATAATGTAAAGCTGCGAAACGGCGTATTGTTTACCGCCGGCATTGTCAATCTATTGCTGTTGGTTGGGGTGTTTGCCAACCAAAGTGAATTTAGCAAATCTATTGTTCTGTTTGAAACCTTGCCCGGCCTTCGTTTCGCGTTCAAGGCTGAGCCGCTTGGATTGATATTCGCGCTCACCGCCGGAACGTTATGGCCAATCACGTCGGTTTATGCCATTGGTTATCTGAACGCCGGAAACGACCAGCACCAGACACGTTTTCATGCCTTGTTTTGCGTTGCCATCGGCAGCGCCATGGGTATCGCGTTTGCAGAAAACCTTTTTACTTTATTTGTTTTTTACGAGACCCTGACTTTTTCAACCTGGCCGCTGGTGACGCACAGTCGAACTGAAGCTGCTGTTAAGGCAGGAAGAGTTTATCTGGGCGTATTGTTAACCACTTCAATCATGATGTTTTTGCTGGCTATTGTGATTGTCGGTAATGTTGGCGATAGCCTGTCATTTCGACAGGGCGGTGTATTAAGCGATGCGTCACCGACGGTAGTGGCCGTATTGCTGGTGCTGTTCACTTTTGGGATCGGTAAGGCCGCGGTCATGCCGTTTCACCGTTGGTTGCCCAATGCCATGGTTGCGCCAGCCCCGGTAAGTGCGCTGCTGCACGCAGTAGCGGTTGTAAAAGCGGGTGTTTTTACGATCCTCAAAGTCAGTGTTTATACATTTGGATTTGATGCCTTAACGAACACAGATATCCGTGATCTGCTGTTGTGGGCACCCGCTATAACCATCCTTCTGGCTTCAGCGATTGCAATGCGTCAGGATGACCTGAAAGCCCGACTGGCTTATTCAACCATCAGTCAGCTTTCCTATATCGTACTTGGCGCCTTGCTCGCAAATGAGTTGGCACTGGTGGGAGCAGGGCTTCATATCCCGATGCATGCGTTTGGCAAAATTACATTATTCTTCTGCGCCGGATCGATTATGATTTTTTCTGGCAAGAAACTGGTTTCAGAATTTGATGGGTTGGGCCGCGCAATGCCATGGACTTTTGGCGCGTTTTTACTGGCAGCATTATCCATCGCAGGTTTACCACCCGCGGGTGGGCTCTGGAGTAAGTGGTATCTCGCCCTCGGTGCGCTGGATGCTAACCTCACCGTACTTCTCATTGTGCTGATGATAAGTTCTGTATTGAATGTTTATTACCTGCTGCAAATCCCTTTCAGGGCCTTTTTCCTTAAACCCGAAACCGATCGCCCATTATTGGAGAATCGTTTGTCGATGGTGATCCCGTTACTGGTTACGGCAACTATCAGTATCGTGCTGTTTTTCTACGCAACCAATCTAGCCCACTATCTTTCAAATTTTGCAGCGGAGATAGGCGCATGATTAAACAATTAAAATCATTATCGCCTGGATTACAGCAATGGCTAAAGGTTTTCTTCATAGCGTGTGCATTGCTGACCTGTCTGGATTTTTTCGTACACAAGCAGGGTGATCATTGGTGGAACTTTTTTGGGTTTCACAGTCTGTATGGCTTTATTGCTTGCGTGCTTCTCGTGATTATTGCGACCTGGATGCGCAAACCGCTGATGCGCAAAGAAGACTACTACGATCGTGAAATTTCGGAGAAGGGTGGCGAAAAATGATTAATGCCCCTTTCCTGATTTTCTTTATTGGCGCGTTCATTGCGCTTGCCTCACCGGCAGCCATTCGAAAGCCGATCATATTACTGACTCCCATAGTCGGACTCATCAATCTGTTGTCACTTGATCAGAGTCAGGTGTGGACGGGTGACTGGTTTGGCCTGGATCTGATCTATTTTTCTTTGGATCGTCTAAGCTTTATCTTTGGGATTTTGTTCCATATAGCCGCTGTCATTGGAACTATCTTCGCGTGGCATGTTGAAGATAAGCCGCAGCAGGTTTCAGCACTGCTATATCCGGGTAGCGCCTTGGGCGTGGTGTTTGCCGGAGATTTTCTGACCCTGTTTGTATTCTGGGAATGTCTGGCGCTAACGTCGGTGTTTTTTATTAGCGCTCGTGGAACTCCCAAGGCAATTCGCGCGGCAATTCGCTATTTGGTTTATCAGGTTGTTTCTGGCGTTTCACTGCTGAGCGGAGCATTGATTCTCCTCCACGCCACGGACAGTATCGCCATTGGCCCACTAACCCTGGATCATCCGGGGGCGATTTTCTTTCTTATTGCGTTTGGCATAAAAGCGGCTTTCCCGCTTATGCATAACTGGCTAACGGATGCCTACCCCGAAGCGACCCCAAGCGGTACGGTATTTCTGAGTGCATTTACAACGAAAGTTGCTGTCTATGCATTGGCACGGTGTTTTACCGGATTAGATATACTCGTATACGTTGGTGCGACCATGGCGTGTTTTCCCATTTTTTATGCCGTAATCGAAAATGATCTTCGCCGTGTACTGGGCTATAGCATGATCAACCAGATCGGCTTTATGGTTTGCGGTATTGGTATCGGTACTGAGCTTGCCGTAAACGGTGCAGTGGCACACGCATTCAACGACGTTATTTTTAAAAGTCTGTTGATGATGAGCATGGGGGCAGTGTTGTTCCGAACCGGTGAGATGCGCGGCTCCGAGCTTGGCGGCCTTGCCCGAACCATGCCGAAAACTACCGGGTTGTGTATTATCGGCGCAGCCTCGATTTCTGCTTTTCCGTTGTTTAGCGGGTTTGTCAGCAAGTCTATGGTAATGGCAGCGCTGCTCATTGAACACCATGAAATGGTGTGGCTTGCAATGCTGTTTGCATCAGCCGGCGTATTTCATCACGCTGGAATCAAAATCCCCTATTTTGCTTTCTACGCACACGATTCAGGCAAACGACCAGAAGAAGCGCCGACACATATGTTAGTGGCGATGGGACTGGCAGCAGCATTGAGTATTTTTATTGGCTGCTATCCATGGCTGCTGTATCGCTATTTACCTTTTGCCGTGGACTATATGCCGTTTGATATTCCGCATGTCGTTGAGCAGGTGCAATTGTTATTCTTTTCAGCGCTCGCATTTGTCTGGCTGCAGCTGAATGGTTTGTATCCTCCGGAACTGAAATCTACCAATCTGGATAGTGACTGGATATTCCGCAAGTTATGGGTCAATTTTTATAGTCACCTTGTGAATTTTGGTGCAGCGCTGAGAAAACTGTTCTACGGCGCTTTGTCCGGACTCGCGGCGATACTAACTCCATGGGCGAGGAAACAATCCTATGATTTGCTAATGCCCTGGTCGGTACGCGACATGGCGATGGTCACCATGGGCTTTCTGGCAATTGTATTACTGCTGTTGTACATTTATCGCCATGCAATTTAATGGCATCTTTTTTGCTCGTTTATTAAATCCGATCTAATATGTCAGTTGATTACATCAAACAAGCGCTGCAATCGGTCGAGCATCCGCTTTCTACTTCGCTCAGTTTGCCACCCGCGTGCTATCACGACAGCGATTGGTTTGAGCACGAGCTGAGCTGTTTGTTTCGGCAAGGCTGGTTTTGTATCGGTCGCCGCGATCAATGGAAAAACCCGGGTGATTTCGAGGCAATAAAAATCGCCGGTATACCTCTCGTCATCGTAATGGATGAAAATAACGATCTCCATGCGCTGTCAAACACCTGCCTGCACCGCGGCAGCGAAATCATGTCGAACAGCGGCAATTGCAAAGCCATGGTTTGTCCATTTCATGGCTGGAGTTATGACCATCAAGGGCGGCTCGTTTCCGCATCACGGATGGAAACAGCAGCTGAGTTTAGTGAAGCAAACCACCGGCTGAGGTCCTTTGCACTGGAAGTCAGTGATGGCTTTGTGTTTTTGAATTTAGCGGGAAACCCGGATGAACTGGAGCAATGGCTTGGCGATTTCACCGATACACATACGCCCTGGTCGATGGATGATCTTACCACTGGCCGTAAACGGGTCTTCGATGTGGACTGTAACTGGAAACTGTTTATTGAAGTTTTCAACGAGTATTATCACTTACCCCATGTCCATCCTGACTCGATTAGTCACTATTATCCCGAACCGAACGCTGTGGATGCGGTAATGGGCGAGTACACAACGCAGTTCGGTGCAACCTCGAAAAATCCTGCACTGCTGGAAGATGGCCAGGCAGAATCCTTTCCAAACATTGCTTCGCTGGGCGAAAAAGAAAGTAATGGTACGCGTTACACCTGGGTTTATCCCAATTTAACGTTCGCAGCGAGCATGGATTGTATGTGGGTTTATCATGTCTACCCGATCTCTTCAAACTGCACACGTGTCGCCCAAACCGTCTGTTTTCCTTCGGATTCGGTGGCAAGGGACGATTTTGAGGAAAAATCAAAAGCTTATTACCACCGATTTGATCTCGCCATCGAAGAAGATATTCCAGCGTTGGTGAAGCAGCAATCTGGTATTGAATCTCCCTATGCCGAACAAGGACGCTTTTCCGCTTTGGAGCCCAGTGTCGGTAATTTCGCTTGCTGGTATTCGGAAGCGACGCGTCGATAATGCCTAAATAACTTTCGCATAGCGTTGGAAACGAGTCAGACATCACCTACAGTTCGTTTAGCGGTGGAGTGAATGGGCAATTCATCTATAGACGGTTACGATTTTCGAAAACACATCCAGATTGCCATGCCAGTAAGAACAACCAGCCAAATCAGGCTCCAGCCCGGCATCGATATAGCAAATAAGGTCCACAACACATCTGCGCATTCCCCTGAGCCCTTTAAAACCGTTTCCAGCATTTTCTTGAAGGGCAGGGCATCAAGCATAAACGCCAAACCTGGACCGCATTCAGGAACCTGGTCTTCTGGAAGGTTTTGCAGCCAGACATGACGCGCGGCAATTGCGCTGCCGAGTACACCGAAAACTGAGGCCAGAACGCTGTAAACACGTTGACCCGGCTTTTCCGGGTTGTGGAGAAAACCAAGCAGAAATATCAATCCCATGGTGATAAATGCGACACGCTGAAATATACAAAGTGGACAGGGCTCGAGTCCGGCCTGATACTGAAAAAATAGTGCGACACAGATGAGTGCGCTGCAAACAACAAAACCGATTAGTGAAAGATTGCGATAGGACATAAAATGAAGTCTAAAAAACAAACCTGAGAAAAATAAAAATAATGTGGTTCTAACGGTCAATTATAAACTGTTCGTCCACCGTCGACATTGAGAATTTGCCCTGTTATGAAATCAGCATTTTTCAGCAGGAAAAGGACGCAATCAGCGATATCCTGGGGCGCTCCGACACGCTTTAATGGGGTAGACGAAATCAACCGTTGTTGTGCCAGTTCATCGTTACCGGTTTCAGGCCAAAGTATGGCACCCGGTGAAATGCCGTTGACCCGAATTTCTGGGCCAAGCTCGCGCGCTAATGACTTGGTCAAGTTCACCAGCCCGGCCTTTGAAGCGGTGTAAATCGGATGCTCCGCAAGCGGCCTGTCGGCATAAATATCGGTAATGTTGATGATGCAGCCCCGGGTTTGCTTCAGATAGGGCACCATGGCCTGGGACAGGAAAAATGGGGCTTTCAAATTGACATCCATGATAGATTGCCATTGATCTTCAGTGGCGGAATGTATCGGTGTCGGTAAGAAAGCAGACGCGTTATTGATTAATCCATCAAGACCACCCAAATCACTAACGGTATTTCGTGCCCGGTGGCGAAGTTCACTAATATTTTTCAAGTCACCCTGGATCAGAGAAACGGAATTTTCGCGCTCGCCATTGAGCTGATCCGCAAGTTCATTGACGATTGCTTCGCTTCGATTGTAGTGAATGATGAGATTGGCGCCTTGCTGGTGAAGTCGACGGGCGATGCTGGCGCCAATTCTTTTGGCGCCGCCAGTGATCATTACAGTTTTGTTTTTCAGGCTCACTGTTCGATATTAACCCAAAGAGGCATCACATCTAAGACATTCTCTGGATAAAAAGGGTTTTACCCGAATCGTGAATGTCGAGTTCGACTGCTGGTAGAATCCGGGAGCCGAATCGTTTTCATTTTTAACCGAGTAGTTATCACATTGCCGTCGCAAAATCCCGCGAATACCGATGCTGTTGAATCAGGCAGCTTGCTTTACAACAAAATTTCAGACGCCATTGATTTAGCGGGTGGATGGATTGGTTTCGATGAATTCATGCGTTATGCGTTATATGAACCCGGGATGGGGTATTACACTGGCGGTACTGCCAAGTTGGGTGAAAAAGGAGATTTCATCACGGCACCGTTGATCAGCTCATTGTTCAGTCGGTGTATTGCCAGACAATGCCAGCAAATTCTTTGCGCGTGCGATGAGGCAGAAAAACGCAGCATCGTTGAATTTGGCGCTGGTAACGGCCGAATGATGGTGGCCATGTTGAGTTATCTTGATTCGCAGCCCAATTGTTTTGACGAATACATAATTGTTGAAACCAGTGCTGATTTAGTCGATCGGCAACAACGGACATTAGCTGAAAGTGAGACCGGTCTCGCGGATCGGGTACGTTGGGCTGAAGATTTTGACAACCAGATCGCGGGTGTTATTGTTGCAAACGAATTGCTCGATGCAATACCGGTTAAACGTTTTCAGGTACAGTCAAATGGGAAACCCGTTGAACTCGGCGTTACCCACAGCGATCGTGGGTTTGAGTGGCAGGTAGCGAATAGCCAGTGGCCGGAAGAGACAGCCAGCCGATTCAATCATCTGAGGCTCGGCGATGGTTACCGAAGCGAGATTGGCCTGCAGGCTGAGTCCTGGCTAAAAACAGTCGGAGAGAAACTGGACCAGGGCGGGCTTTTGTTAATTGACTACGGTTTTCCTGCTGAAGAGTTTTACCATTGGGATAGAGTCGATGGCACGCTAATGTGTCACTATCAACATACAGCGCATGACAATCCGTTTGAACACATAGGACATCAGGACATCACCGCCCATGTCGATTTTTCCGCAGTGGCTGCAGCGGGTCTTGAGGTTGGGCTTAAGCTTTCAGGTTATGCCAGTCAGGCAGATTTTTTAATTTCACTCGGAATACTTGAGGATTGCGAACAAACAATGAATTTTGATTCTGATACGCAACGAACGTTGGAAACGGCGCAACAGATCAAAAAGCTTACCATGCCTCATGAAATGGGAGAGCTTTTCAAAGCAATATGCTTCAGCCGAAAACTAGAATGTAGTTTGCGGGGTTTTGAGCGTCGAAATCAGATAGCAAGGGTGTTGTCTTAATGGATTTTATTCAGGCATTCTGGCTTGCGTTTCTTCAGGGGGTAACGGAGTTTCTTCCAGTTTCCAGTTCCGGGCATCTTGCTCTGGCACCGGCGATTTTTGGTTGGCCGGATCAGGGCTTGGCATTCGACGTCGCAGTACACGTGGGAACACTGGTAGCGGTGCTGATTTATTTTCGCAATGATGTCTGTATTATTCTGCGGGACTGGCTGCGCTCGATCTTTACTGGTGAGGTGACAACCTACAGCCGGCTCGCCTGGTCAATTGTATTTATGTCCTTGCTGATAGCGGTCGCGGGCTATTATCTGGAAGAGCTGGTTTCAACAGTATTGAGAAATCCGGTTTCGGTAGCCGCAGCAACAATATTGTTTGGATTACTGCTTTGGATTGCTGATCGCAGCGGTAAACGGCAACGCGATCTGGATGCGCTGAACTGGAAAGATGTGCTGGTAGTCGGTGTCTCGCAGATATTGGCACTGGTGCCGGGAACATCCCGTTCCGGGGTGACAATCACCGCCGGATTGATGATGGGTCTAACTAGGCAGGCATCGGCAAAATTGTCTTTTCTCATGGCGATTCCGGTTATATTTATGGCTGGAACCTGGCAAGCGAGAGGTCTGGCAGATCAGTCTGCATCGACAGACTGGCAAGTGCTGGTATTTGGAACATTTGTGTCCGCAGTGGTGGCCCTTGTCTGTATACACCTTTTTTTGCGATATATTAATCGATTTAGCCTCGTCCCATTTGCAATTTATCGTTTGATACTGGGTGTCATTTTACTCGTCACTTTCCTGTAGAATCGCGCCTTCGAATTTTGTCCGGCTCCAGGCGCACATTATGAAGCTCACTGCCAAACAATTTATGGATATGCCAAACAAGGCAGTGACACTGCTTGGCATGTCTGGAGTGGGTAAAACAACTTTCGCTTCAAAGCTCCCGAAAAACACCTGGTATCACTACTCAGGGGATTATCGGATCGGTACGAAATATCTGGATGAACCGATCCTCGACGAGATAAAACAAAAGGCAATGCAAGTGGACGGCCTGCGGGACTTGCTGCTTAGTGATTCGATATATATTCGAAACAATATCACCATTGACCACCTTCACCCGATATCCTGTTTTCTTGGAAAAGCAGGAAGCGGGGAGAAAGGGGGGTTGCGTGTTGAAGAGTTTAAGCGCAGACAGGCACTATTTCGGGAAGCTGAAGTTAAGTCCATGCAGGACGTTTCCGAATTTATGACCAAGGCAAAAGACATTTACGGTTATCCGCATTTTTTAAATGATGCGGGCGGCAGTATTTGCGGCCTGTCTGACGATGAGTGCTGGGGTGAGTTGTCAAAATCAACGCTGGTACTTTATCTCCATGCTAGTGACGAGATGGAACAAACATTAGTTGAACGCGCACAAAGATCGCCAAAGCCGCTTTTTTACGAGGACGATTTTCTTGATCAGCATTTGGATATGTTTTCCAGGGAGAATAATGTTGATAGCATTGATGAAATCGACCCTAACACTTTTGCGCAATGGGTCTTTCCGAAGCTGGTGAACCATAGAAAACCGCAATATGAAATGCTTGCGGAGCGTTATGGCCATACCATAGAAGCTGAGAAAATTTTTGATCTGCGTGATGAGAAAGATATCATCGATCTCATTTGTCAGAATATGGATCAATAATTCATTTTTATCTTTCGAATCCTAAACGGCTATAGACAAAACCCGACTTGCAGGATTACGGTTCAATAAAGCATTAAGAGACTCGCGCAATGCCATTAGTCGCCTATTCAGATCTGCCAACATTTTCGCGTCTGCGTGATGAAGGACAGGAAGTTCTGAATCCAGATCGAGCAGAAAAACAGGATATAAGGGAGCTGCATATTGGCTTGTTAAACATGATGCCGGATGCGGTTTTGCAAGCGACTGAAAGGCAGTTTTTACGTTTAGTTGGTTCCTGTAACCGAATAGCACAATTTTATATTCACCCCTTTTCTTTCCCCGAGATCCCCCGCGGCGAAACTGCTAAACAGTATATCGAAGCGTATTACAGCAGTTTCGAAGAAATTAAAACGCAGGGGCTGGATGCGTTGATTTTGTCCGGCGCCAATCCGGCACAAAGCGATATCACCGCCGAGCCGTTTTGGGAGCCGCTGGCGGAGGTGGTGCATTGGGCAAAAGATAATGTCTGCTCGGTGATGTGTTCCTGCTTGGCAACACACGCCATCGTTCAACAGCTGTTCGGCTTCGAGCGATATCCCTTACCGGAAAAGCGCTGGGGAGTTTATTCAAACCGGGTTACCGATCAGTACCACCCGTTGACAGCCAACATTGACAGTCGTTTCAACGCTCCTCACTCACATGTCTATGAGGTAAATTCGCAGCAGTTTCGCGACGGTGGACTAGTGGTATTGGCAGAGAGTAAAGTTTCAGATTTGCATTTAGGTGTCAGCCCCGACGGGCTGCGGTTCGTATTTTTCCAGGGCCACCCGGAGTATGATGATGTCAGCTTGCTTAAAGAGTACAAGCGCGAAGTAAATCGTTTTCTTGAAGGTGTTCGTCCTGACTATCCGCCTTATCCTGAAAACTACTTTGTTGAAGAATCAATGGAAATTGCCGATGCGTTTCGCAAAGAGGCGTTAAATTGTAACGGCGATTTTTCCAGCCTGAGAGCGTTTCCCGAGAAGGAGCTGGCACATGCCATTGACATCACATGGGCGGATACCGGAAAAGCCATAGTCAATAACTGGCTTGGGTTGGTCTATCAGGTTGCCAACAAGGAAAGAGGCAAAGTCTTTATGGACGGTCTCGATCCATCAGATCCACTGGGTTTACTTGCGTCCGGCAACCTTTAGTCTGAAGACCGGGATATTTCAGCGAATGTGATCTGCCCAATTCAATCCGGGCAGATCACTAGTGCTGACAGCATTCTCAGTCAAACCTGGATTCAGCAATATTATGCAACAGCGATAGTTTGTTGGTTGGTGGATTGTCGATCATTTTTTGGGTCAACTCCGAGACACCGCCTTCGAGCGCGCCGTATTGCCTGATGTTGTTGAGCAATTTTTCTCCAATTCCTTTTACTTCCAGCAATTCAGTCATAGACTTGAATTCACCGCGTTGATTTCTCAGTTCGAGGATCGCACCGGCTTTGCTCGGGCCAATCCCCGGGATATACTGCAGCGCTTCGCTGTTCGCTTTGTTAATGTTAATTTTCTCCGCGTTAATTTTCTCCGCACCTGAATCGACTTGAGCGATGGTAATCGTTGAAAATAAAGTGAATGCGAGGAGCAGCACACATTGACGCACAAAACGAAAAGACTGAAATGCAATATTGCGGGCATTGCCGTTTGCCAATGTTGAGTCTAAAGAAGAAATTTCAGTAAAAGTATTCATTGTTAAGTTCCTTTTAGTAAGTTAGTTATCGACACCTGTTCAAAAGATCAAATGGCTATCCCAGATGCTGTCTTAAACCGGGACTTCCGTCTTCCGGGCCAGGAAGCATATCTGAATGTCGTTGGTTTGAATGTGAAAAACAGCACACTTCTGCAAATATTTTTTGGCGATACAGAGCGAGACTTTAAGCCTGTCAAACAGTAGATAATCGGGTCTTCAACAAGGTTTTCTTTTTCTAAACCGTGATTTTCAGAACCTGGTCGTATCTAGATTGTTTCAACTCGTTGAATCTTAACGAATACGAGTAACGACAAGATTCCGAGCACGGTGAATCCCATCGTTAGCGGAATTAATGTCTGGTTGTATTGGCTGCCAATAAAGCTTCCCAGCAAAACCGAAAACAGTGTAGTTAGCGAACCAATGACAGTAGAAGCCATTCCGGCCACGTGCCCCAAAGACGCCATTGCCATGGCATTAAAATTCCCGAACAGGATACCAATTGGAAAGAAAGCGGCCAGAAGCATACTGATGGTCAGCCATAGCGGGGGCTGGCCGGAAAAGGAATAGGTGACTGCCAGGAAAACCCCCGAGATAATGCAAAAACTCCAAAGTGCAGTACTGGCGAGGCAGTGCATGCCGAAACGCATTACCATAGTGGAATTGGCAAATGACGCAAGACCGATTGATGCGGCAATAATGGCAAAGTAGAGTGCGAACTGATCACCGAGTTGATATTGTTCCTGGAGAATTTGCTGTGACGATGTAAGGTAGCCTACAAAACTCCCAAAAATCAGACTGGCGCAGACCGTGTATCCCATGGCTTCGCGGTTGCATCGGACCTCGTTAAAAGCGTTGAGCAGGTGTTTAGCGGAAAACAGCCGGCGTTTTTCAGGGGGCAGGGTTTCTGCTTGCCGTGTTGCAAACCAGAGTTGTACGATCACAGCAGAGACCAGCAAGGTGATAAAAATCCCTCTCCAATTGACAAGCCAGAGTAAGCCCTGACCAATGCTGGGGGCGATCATCGGAACGAAAATAAAGACCGACATAATCAAGGACATGATGCGTGCCATGGCGGCACCTTTGAAACTGTCGCGAATGATGGCTATGGTGATATTGCGTGGTGCGGCGGCACCCGTTCCCTGGAGAAATCTGCCAACCAGCATCATTTCAAAACTGCTGGCAAAGGCGCTAACCAAACAGCCAATCGAAAAAATGGCCATGCCGACAAATATAACCGGCTTTCTGCCAACGCTATCGGAGATGGGACCGCAAATCATTTGACCGAAAACCATACCAAAAAACAGCACACTGACCACGAGTTGTCGGTGGTTATCGCTGGCAACTTTCAAGTCATCAGCAATAATTCCCAGCGCCGGGAGCATGGCATCGATAGAGAAGGCAACAAATGATGTCATCATTGCCATGAGCAGAATGAATTCTGTTCTGGAGAGCGGTTTCTGCTGCAATTTAGTCATGCCAGATGTGGTCGCGAAAGATATTCTTCAGCGCCCATTTCGATGAGCCGGCTCGCGGTACGCTGAAAAGGTTGAGCGAGTCGCTTTCCGCGATAAATTTCGTGTGGCGGTTTGTCAGAAGTCACCAGCAGATTAACATTTCGGTCATAAAGTTCATCAATTAACTCAATAAATCGACGCGTTGCATCGTCATCAATAGTCGTTAGTTCAGGAATCGCAGATATAAACACACTATGGAATTGCTTTGCGATTTCTATGAAATCAGCATTTGAGCGATTGCTGCGGCAGATCGCGTTGAAATCAAACCAGACGATGCCAAGACAGGCATCAATGACTTCAATCTCTCGGCCATTGATACAGATTTTCTGGTTGCCCGAATCTGAAAAAGGTTTTTCCCCTCTATCAGAAAGCTGATCAAAGGCAACTTTTAGCTTCTGATAATTTGGTGAGTCCGCGGGCACGTTAAATACCGAATTCTTTTGTAAAAACGCCATTCGGTAGTCACTGCCCTGATCGACCTCCAGGCAAAGTGTGCATTCTTTGAGGAGCGCTATCGCTGGTAAAAATCGATCGCGCTGCAGTCCGCTCTGGTACAGTTGATCGACGGGCGTATTTGAAGTTGTGATCAAAACGGCATCTTTGGAAAACAGGTGGCGCAGCAATCCAGACATTATCATTGCATCAGTTATATCGGAAACCGTGAACTCATCCAGGCAAAGCACCCGGCTCTTCGAAACGATCCCGGAGGCAATAATTTCCAGTGGCTCCGATTGATTTCTAATCTGTGATTTATGCTGGTGAATTGAATGCATGAATCGATGGAAATGGGTTCTCGTGGCGAGCCCTTTCGGAAGTGAGGCGAAAAACAAATCCATGATGAGTGTTTTGCCGGTACCCACGCCGCCCCAAAGATAGAGCCCTCTGATTTTCTCGGGATTGCCGCTGCCGAGAATACTTTGCAACGCTTTTAGCCAGTTAGAAGCCCTGTTTTCGTGTTGTTCCCGACTCAAAATCTGTAGACGCAACTCATCAAGCAGTTCCAGAGCAGAGAGCTGCGCCGGGTCCTGTTTAATCGAGCCGCGATCAACCTCGGACCGGTACAATGCGGAAGGGGGTAGTGTATTTTCCAAACTTACCAAAACCTAAAAGATTCGATCAGGTTGTCCTGCCATTAGCCCAGAAAACGAATACAATCGCCACCTTGACGAGCCAGGTTACCGTACTTCATTATCTTACCAACTATCAGCGAACTCTTTATGCAGCAATTACTCGAACAGGTTCTGAATATTGCCGTCCATGCCGGACAAGAAATATTAGACGTTTACGAAAATGAATTTGAGGTTGATTATAAAGGAGATGGTTCGCCTCTCACCATGGCTGATCAGAGAGCGCATAACTTAATCTGTAGGGAGCTCGAGGTGATTACAGCGGATATCCCCGTGCTGTCAGAGGAGTCAGCAGAGGCGGTTTTTCGGCAGCGTTTGGCCTGGAGTCGATTCTGGTTAGTAGATCCGCTGGACGGCACCAAAGAGTTCGTCAAACGCAATGGCGAATTCACCGTCAATATTGCGCTAATTGAACGAAATCGGCCTGTACTTGGCGTAGTCCATACCCCGGCCACGTCGATCAGTCATTTTGCTGCTGATAATGTTGGTGCGTATAAGTGCTGCCTAAACGAAGATAACGTGCTCGAAAGAAAATCGATTGCCGCACGAACCGCTCAAAAGGATCGAATAACAATGGTCGCCAGCCGCTCTCATTGCGGCGAAGAAGTGGAGTATTTTCGACGAAATGTCGAAGCAGATTGGGGAGGAATTGAGATTGCCAGTATGGGCAGTTCCCTGAAATTGTGTCTTGTTGCTGAGGGTGCTGCAGATGTATATCCGCGTCTGGGTCCGACATCGGAATGGGATACTGCTGCGGCTCAGGCTGTGGTAGAGGTGGCAGGCGGTTCGGTGGTTGATTTGGCTGGCGAACCCTTGCGATACAATAAACCCGACATCCTCAACCCGTGGTTTCTGGTCGGCGGTCCGGGGGTGGATTGGACGCAGTATTCGAAATCGGTATGAATTCTGTGCATATAGCCATATTTGTAAAAAGTCGCAGGCTATCCGGTTGTGACGGTGGGGGTTTTAAATGGTTGACCTTAATGCCAACAACGAGTAGGCTTTGCGCCCGATTTTTCCGTATCAACGCAATAACGAGTTAATGTCATGCGTATAGCTATTTTAGGTGGCCCTGGCTCAGGGAAAGGCACTCAGGCACGATTGTTATCAGAACAATATCGTGTGCCCCATATCGCCACAGGTGATCTGCTTCGGGAGGCTTTAAAAAACGACAAGAAGCCGGGTAAACAGGTTCAGGACGCGATGAACGCGGGTCAACTGGTTGATGACGAGGTCGTCTTGAAGTTGCTCGATGAACGGCTGCGTAAAAAGGATACTAAACGTGGGTTTATCATAGACGGTTACCCGCGAAATATTCCCCAGGCCCAGTCTTTGGATGCATTGCTTGGATTGCTTGGCCGCACACTACAGGTAGCGGTTAACTTAAACGTCGATGATGATATTCTGATTAAAAGAATATCAGGGCGAATGCTGTGTGCCAAATGCGGAGCTATTTATAACAAACATTTTAGTCCGCCAAAAAGCCCAAATGTATGTGACGAGTGCGGCGGCAAGAAATTTAGCTCTCGTGGTGATGACAATGTGAAAACGGCTGAAGTGCGCGTGCAGATTTATCACGATAACACTGAGCCGCTTCTCGCCTACTATCGCGCCCAGCACAAAATGAGAACCGTTGGTGGTAGCGGGAAAGTGGAAGAGATTCAGGAGAAGCTCTGTGACATGATCGATTTGGAGATTAGGCCTCTGGAAATAAAAGCCCTTGAAACGGCATCCGAGACACCTGATGAGGTCGAAACAACCATTATCGCTGGCGGCCAGATAAATCGCGTAGAAGTCGAAAAGAGACGTAAGAAGAAGAAAAAGCGCTCAGCGAAGCCAACTGCGGCAAAGCCGGCTAAAAAGGCAGTATCGAAAAAAGCGGCTAAACCCGCAACAGCCAAAAAGACAGCCAAAAAGGTGCCTAAAAAGAAAGTTGCAAAGAAAGCTGCGAAGAAGGTTAGCACAAAAAAAGCGGCAGCTAAAAAAGCGGTGAGCAAAAAGCCAGCAACAAAGAAGCCAGTAGCAAAGAAGCCAGCCTCTAAAAAACCGACTAAAATTGTCGCAAAAAAAGCGGCGGCAAAAACCACAGCCGCAAAAAAGACAACCAAGAAAAAACTAACCAAGAAAACGGCTGTAAAGAAGAAGGTGGCAAAGAAAAAGGCGGCCAAAAAGCGCTAGTTTCTGACGGCTGCTTTGAATCCGAATTGAGCTATGGTTAATCACCCACAACAGGGAACCTTTCCCTTCTCGCGCCCCAGACGGATGCGCAGGGACGAATTCAGCCGCCGGCTCATGCGGGAGTCACACTTAACGACAGCAGATTTAATTTTGCCGGTATTTGTGCGCGAAGGAAAAGGGCAGTCTGAAGCGGTTCCCGCAATGCCTGGAGTGAACAGGCTGTCGGTTGATTTGTTGACCAAAAGCTGCAAAAACTACTTTTCGATGGGAATTCCGGCAGTAGTCCTGTTTCCGGTTACGCCATCTGAAGTAAAAACAGACGACGCAGAAGAAGCCTGGAACGATAATGGTTTGATGCAGTGCGCAATTCGTTCGATTAAGGATGCGGTCCCTGAGCTAGGCGTTATTACCGACGTGGCACTTGACCCCTACACGAGTCATGGCCAGGACGGTCTGCTCGATGAAACGGGGTATGTGACCAATGATCGCACCGTGGATGCTTTAGTTAACCAGGCGTTGTCTCATGCGCAAGCTGGTGCGGATGTGGTTGCGCCATCAGATATGATGGATGGCCGTATAGCCGCTATTCGGGAAGCGCTTGAAATGGATAATCTGGTGAACGTGCGGATATTGTCGTATGCCGCAAAATATGCGTCGAGCTATTACGGCCCGTTTCGTGATGCAGTAGGGTCTTCCGCAAACCTTGCCGGTGGTAACAAGTATAGCTACCAAATGGATCCGGCCAATGGTGACGAAGCGATGCGCGAAATCGCGATGGATATTCAGGAGGGTGCCGACATGATTATGATCAAACCGGGAATGCCGTATCTTGACATCATCTATCGTGCAAAACAGGAATTTGGCATGCCAACCTTTGCCTATCAGGTTAGCGGTGAATTTGCGATGTTTCGTGTTGCTGCGGAAAACGGCTGGATCGATGAAAAATCAGTGGTGCTGGAAGCGATGATGGGATTTAAGCGAGCGGGTTGTGACGGCATTTTGACCTATTACGCCGAGCAAATAGCCAGCTGGCTCGAATAAACTCTCGCAATTGGGTGCCCCTGCATCCCGGCTTCGAACTTTCGAATTCAACTTGAGTGAACGCGATAACATGGCCACTGATATAACGTACAATCTGTACCCCCGCACAGACGCATAAGCGTAAACAAACTCATGAGTAAAAACGTCCCTACAGAAATCAATTTAAATCGGCGAACACGCGTTCTCACGGTGTCGTTCGATGAAGAGGTTTTCGAATTAAGCTGCGAATATCTTCGGGTGTATTCACCCTCAGCAGAAGTTCAGGGCCACGGCCCTGGTCAGGAAGTGCTGCAGGTCGGGAAAGAAGCGGTAAACATTGATGCGATTGAACCCATGGGGAACTACGCGATAAAGCCGGTATTTGACGACGGCCACGCCAGCGGTATTTTTTCCTGGGACACGCTGTATGAGCTGGGCAAAAATCAAACCGAAAACTGGCAGTGTTACCTCGACCGACTTGCGCAGGCGGGTAAAACCCGATCGCTCGATTCCTGAAAACGATAGATTACATCGCTATGACTGGTTCGACCGATAACAAAACGCATTTTGGTTTTAAGGACGTAGCAGAATCTGAAAAAGCCAGCCTTGTTAGTGAGGTTTTTAGTTCCGTTGCAAAAAACTATGATGTGATGAATGACTTAATGTCATTTGGGGCGCATCGTCTCTGGAAGAAGTTTGCAATTTCCAGAAGCGGCCTGCGGCGCGGTGACTCAGTACTGGATGTTGCCGGAGGAAGCGGCGATCTGTCGCGTCGATTCGCCCGCCAGGTGGGCGAATCGGGCCGTGTTGTTCTGACCGATATCAATCAGGATATGCTGGATCAGGGTAAGGCCAGAATGATTGATGAAGGGTTTATCAAGAATATCGAATACGCAATTGCTGATGCCGAAGAACTGCAGTTCGATGATGATGAATTCGATTGCACCTGTATTTCGTTTGGGTTGCGAAACGTTACCCGTAAGGATCGTGCACTTGAATCGATGCGGCGAGTTACCAAGCCTGGGGGCCGGGTTCTGGTGTTGGAATTTTCCTCGCCAGTAGTGCCAGGGCTAGACCGGCTTTATGATTTTTATTCCTTTAATGCTATTCCAAAAATTGGAAAGCTGGTTGCGGATGACGAGGCGAGTTATCAATATCTTGTTGAGTCCATTCGTAAACACCCAGATCAGGACACGTTGAAAAACAGGATGCTTGAAGCCGGTTTTGACGATGTGAAGGTTGACAATTTGAGCGGCGGTATAGTCGCTTTACATATTGGGATGAAATTTTAGCTGGTGATATTGAAGAGCGCATTTCTGTGAGTCTCATATCCGGTTTTCTCAATCAGGCGGCGAGTTTGTTGCTCGATCTTGATCCGGACGGCAAAGCCCGGTTTCAGCGACTGGAAGGCAAAGTAATTTGTATTGAATTGTCCAAGCCACCGGTATCGCTGTTGATTTCACCTGATCGAGATGGTTTGAAGATATCAACCGCTAAACCGGGCGAAGAAAATTCCCGCGCTGAGGCAGATGTCACATTGAGCGGAACGCTGGCAGCTTTTCTGGAGGTAGCCAGAGAAGGAACGCATAGCGGGGTATTTTCGAGCGGACGAATCACCATGCAGGGTGATGTTGAAGTGGGTCAGGTATTTCAGAAAGCCGTAATGGGATTTGATCTGGACTGGGAGGAGCTTGTATCGCGTTTCGCTGGCGATACTCCAGCACGCAAAGCGGGGGTGATGGCAAGAGGGTTTGCGCAATGGGGCGAGGAAACCATAGCTTACTCTCGTGAAAATTTTGCCGACTACCTGAAAGAAGAAGTACGAATTTTACCCAGTGAAGTTGCGGTCGAGCGCTTTCGTCGACAGGTTGCAGAACTGCGGGCGGATGTCGATCGATTTGAAAAACGTTTGCAGAGACTACGCAAACGAAGAGAATCAAGCGGAGGCCAATTCTGATGAGAAATCTGCTTCACTTATTCAGAATCGTTCGTGTTTTTCTCAAGCACGGTCTCGACGAGTTTGTTTCTGCTGTTGGGCTGTTTAAGGGATATCGATTTCTACTTAAACTGATTCCGGTAAGACGGAGCAGAAAGTTGCCGCGTGGCGAAAGACTACGATTGGCGCTAGAGGAGTTAGGCCCGGTATTTGTCAAATTTGGGCAAATACTCTCCACTCGACCGGATCTGCTCCCGGACGACATTGCGCAATCCCTGACAGGTTTACAAGATCAGGTGCCGCCATTTCCAGGAGAGGCGGCGCGTAAGGTCATACAACGATCTTACGGTGACAACATCGACAATCATTTCAAATCCTTTCAGTTGGAATCCACTGCATCTGCCTCCGTGGCGCAGGTGCACTATGCAACTCTGCATGATGACACAGAAGTCGTTGTCAAAGTTTTGCGACCCGAAATAGAGTCGATCATTGCACGAGATCTGGCCTTGTTGCATACGCTGGCGGATCTTGCAGAGCGCCATTGGTCCCAGGGTAAACGGCTGAAGCCAAAGGAAATAGTCGAGGACTACGATCATACCATTCACGACGAACTCGATATGATGCGGGAAGGTGCAAGCGCCAGTCAGCTCAAAATAAATTTCGAGAATTCGGATTTAATCTACGTCCCCGCCGTTTTCTGGCAGCACACAACCCGCGATGTTCTGGTGATGGAACGAATTCACGGAATCCCCATTCGCGATGTTGAGCGGATAAAGGCGGCAGGAATAGATATGAAAAAGCTCGCACATGACGGCGTAGAAATATTTTTCACACAAGCGTTCCGTGACGGATTCTTTCATGCTGACATGCACCCTGGAAATATTTTTGTGAGCGAAAGTGGCCAATACCGAGCCATCGATTTCGGTATCATGGGAACATTGGGTACTGCTGACAAGCGCTATCTTGCGGAAAATCTGCTGGCATTTTTTGAGCGCGATTATTATCGGGTTGCCGATGCTCATCTTCGAGCTGGATGGGTCCCGCCTACCACCAAGGTTGAGGAATTTGAAGCGGCGATCAGAACGGTTTGTGAGCCGATATTCTCTCGGCCTCTTAGTGAAATATCATTCGGAAAATTCCTCATGGATCTGTTTCGGGTAGCACGAAGATTTGATATGCCAGTGCAGCCGCAGCTCGTGTTACTGCAAAAAACGATTCTGAATATAGAGGGTCTGGGACGACAGTTATATCCCGATCTGGATCTTTGGGAAACCGCCAAACCCTTTCTGGAAAAATGGATGAATGAGCAAATCGGTCCCAAGGCGGCAATACGTGCGATCAAGCAGGAGTTGCCGAATCTGTTTACGCTGGCACCAGAGCTGCCGGGTTTGGCACATCAGCTAATGTATCGCCTCAAGAACGACGAGCTCACGGTTCGCACTCGCGACCAGGAGGTGGCCGCCCTTAAGCAACAAATGCATATTCAACATAAGCGAACCCGACGTTTGCTGAGTGGTTTTGGGCTGTCGATTGCGGCGTTACTGATATGGCCGAATTCAAGTGATTTAGCCACCATGCCGTATTACGGCTGGGCGCTGCTTGGCACGGGTGTTCTGTATATTGGCGCAGCGTTTCGTACGAACAGCTAAATGTAAATGATCAATTTTAATTTTAAATCGAGGTAACGCATGGCAACTCACCCTTTCCAATGGCAAGACCCTTTCGATCTGGACTCGCAATTGAGCGAAGAGGAGCGAATGGTCCGAGATAGTATTCAGCAATTTTGTAGCGAGGCGTTGATGCCCAGAGTAATTGAAGCAAATCGAAAGGAGCAGTTTGATCCTGAGATTATGCGGCAATTTGGTGAACTTGGAATGTTGGGGTCAACGATTCCCGAGGAGTATGGCGGTGCTGGTCTGAATCATGTTTCCTATGGTTTAATCGCCAGAGAAGTGGAGCGAGTTGACAGCGGATATCGGTCCGCGATGAGCGTTCAATCCTCACTGGTTATGCATCCGATATACTGCTATGGCAGTGAGCAGCAAAAGCAAAAATTTCTTCCCGGTCTGGCGCAAGGCAAGCTGATTGGCTGTTTTGGATTAACAGAACCGGATCATGGCTCTGATCCGGGAAGCATGAAAACCCGTGCACAAGCTGTTGACGGAGGATACCAACTCAACGGTAGCAAGATGTGGATCAGTAATGCACCCATCGCAGATGTCGGCGTGGTTTGGGCAAAGCTTGATGGCGTGATTCGAGGGTTTATTATAGAGCGCGGTATGGCGGGTCTGGAGACCCCAAAAATTGAAGGAAAAATGAGTTTGCGTGCGTCGGTGACAGGTGAAATTGTGCTGAAGAACGTTTTTGTTCCCGAAGAGAATTTACTGCCGGGCGTGGAAGGACTAAAAGGTCCGTTTGGGTGTTTGAATAAAGCGCGTTTTGGAATTGCCTGGGGTGCAATGGGAGCCGCCGAATTTTGTTGGCATGCCGCCAGAACCTATACCCTGGATCGAAGCCAGTTTGGAAGACCATTAGCACAAAATCAGCTCATTCAGAAAAAACTAGCTGACATGCAGACTGAAATTACGCTCGGCTTGCAGGCGGCATTGCGCGTCGGCCGGTTGATTGATGAAGATCGGTGTCCGGTGGAAAACGTTTCCCTGATCAAACGCAATAATTGCGGCAAGGCTCTGGAGATAGCTCGAACCGCGCGAGATATGCACGGCGGTAATGGCGTTTCCGATGAGTATCATGTGATGCGCCACATGTGCAACCTGGAATCTGTGAATACCTACGAAGGAACCCACGATGTTCACGCGTTGATTCTCGGCCGTGCTCAGACCGGCCTGCAGGCATTCTTCTAGTACGCTCAAAAAGGACCCTTCTCCCTTGACCCATACACGGCCGTTCGCGTGGCCTGCAGTATGGTGCAGTGGATGAATCATATGCTGATGGTCTTTTTCCAGCAGCGCCGCATTGGTTAGTGGTGCATTCATAATGCTTCCTTAAATCGTAATGGTAAATGGCATGTTTGATCCCGCTCATGGCGGCAACCTGACTTTTCCAAAGCGGTGATTATCGCTCCCGTAGTGGGTTCTGGCAAACCAAATTACCGCGAAGCGCTACAGAATTGTCGTTGTAGTGCCGGGAATCTGTACGCGAACCACACTGTCCGTCATCCAGCAATTCTCAAAGGGGGCAGATTGTTGTTTGCTTAGGGTAAACAGGTAGGCCGCTCGACGGCCGGATTGACTGGTGACGATTACCGGAACTTTTGCAAAATTCTGGATCAGGACGCTTTCACCAATGTCGAGATTTTGATATTTGAGCATGGCTCGGTATCCTGAATTGTCGAACAGGGTTTTAAAACGTGCCAATGGTCCAGTATTTTTTTATTTCCCGGAGAGGCAAAGCGAAAAGTCAGTTCAATTCCGGCGTTGTCATACGGTTGGTTGTTCTTACCAAGCGCACGCATTTGTATACCGACGACTTCATCAGGGGTATAAACCGGATCGGGTTTGATCTCCGGATACAGTTCGCCAGATGCCGCAATGGGCGAGAAAAACATCAGTCCTGCGAGCGATACGAAAAAAACAGAGATAACGTTCTTCGAAAGCAAACGCGGATTAACGTTGAGGGTTTGAGTAAAAGTTAGATACATCTTGCCTCCGTAATTCAGACCTTCCCAGAATGATACACCGAAACGCATCTCCTCAGTTGATGAGCCTGCGGGTTTCAGAGCCGCGCTTTGGCGTTCAGGATTTCACCGATCAGGGAGGGCCCATGATAAATCAGACCAGTATAGATTTGCACAAGGCTGGCACCGCATTCAAATTTCTCCAATGCGGAAGCTGCATCCTGTATTCCGCCGAGGCCGATTATTGGAATTTCATCCTGCAGGTTTTTGTAAAGGTTTTGAATAATTTCGCTGGATAGCTGCTGTAGGGGCAAGCCACTCAATCCTCCAGCCTGTGTTGAGTGATTGTGACTGCTTACACCTTGCCGTTGTAACGTCGTATTGGTCGCGGCGATACCATCCATGTGATGACGTCTCGCCAGATTGGCGATACTGTCAATTTGAGACGGATCGAGATCCGGGGCGATTTTGATCACCAGTGGTTTTCTTGTTCCACTTGATTCGGACAATTCCAAACGTTGGCTGTGAAGAGCGCTGAGCAGGGCATCGAGCATATCGTCATTCTGCATCTCCCTGAGATTTTTTGTGTTAGGGGACGAAATATTGATGGCAATATAATCAGCGGAATCGTATACCGCTTTTAGTCCTGTCAGATAGTCGGAAATGGCCTGATCCATGGGCGTCGCCGCGTTTTTGCCGATATTGATTCCGCAGATTATTCCCGGGCGGGTTTTTGAAACATTGTCGAGAAATGCCGACAGGCCGATACTGTTGAATCCCATTCGATTGATAATGGCATGGTGTTCAGCAAGACGAAACAGTCGCGGCTTTGGATTCCCTGGCTGCGGTAGCGGTGTTACCGTGCCGAGCTCCACAAAACCAAAACCCATACTATGAAACAGGTTTGCCGCGCTGCCCTGTTTATCCAGCCCGGCTGCCAACCCTACGGGATTCGGAAATTCCAGCCCCATCGCCGAAACCGAAATTGACGGAATACGGCGGGCTGATACGTTTTCTACAGTGGAACATATCCGTTTGCTTCGCGAACCAATGCTCAGCATTTTTATGGCCAGATCATGGCTTGTTTCTGCATCCAGGTAAAACAATAGAGGCCTGAGTAAATTGTATAAACTCAAAACTGCTCTCCCGGTTTGAGCAGCCGCCACTTGCCTCGAGCAAGCCCCGCGAGTTTTATTTTACCGATGCGCGTTCGCTTCAGGCGGGTAACCCGTAAATCCACCAGCTCGCACATACGCCGGATTTGGCGTTTACGACCTTCTTTTAAAACAAATCTCAGCTCATCGTGATCTGCGAGTTCGATTGTTGCCGGTTTGAGCTTTCTATCATCAAGGTTTAATCCATGGCGTAATGCGGCGAGTTTTTTATCGGTTACGTTACCGCTTACGCCGACACGATATTCTTTCTCGATTTCGCTATATTCTCCTATCAACTGACGCGCTATTCGTCCATCTCCGGTGAATACAATCAGACCAGTAGAATCAATATCAAGCCGACCCGCAGGGGCCAGGCCTTTTCGGCTCGGGGTTTTGATGCCGGAATCAGCTGAATTCTCACTGTTGATTAACATGACCGCAGACGGATAGCCTTTTTCCGGTAATCCAGAGACATAGCCTGGAGGCTTATTCAATAATATTGTTTTAAGTGTGGCTTGCTGGGACTGTGCTTTTCGATGAAGTTCTACGGTTTGAGTGGAGAGCACTTTGGTGCCGAGTGTTGAAACAATTTTGCCGTCAACCGAAACCAGACCCCGTTCGATAAAACGGTCCGCTTCGCGGCGTGAACACAGTCCGTGCTGGGACATCAACCTAGAGAGTCGTATAGGCTCTGATTCGCTCAATGTGAATCCAGTTTACAGTTCTTGAGTTGCTTCAACCGCATTACCGATATAATTTGCAGGGGTCATCTGCTGCAGTTGTTGTTTTGCAATTTCAGGAATTTCAAGGGTGTTAATAAACGCGTGCAAGGACTCCTGATTGATGCCTCCCTTGCCACGTGTCAATGTTTTCAATTTTTCGTAGGGTTCTTCAATACCATAGCGCCGCATGACCGTTTGTATGGGTTCGGCTAAGACCTCCCAGTTGTTATTCAGATCTGTATCCAGAGCGCTGGCGTTGAGATCGAGTTTGCCAAGCCCTTTCAAAGTAGATTGAATGGCGAGTACGGTGTAGCCAGTGGCTACGCCCAGATTTCGTAACACCGTGGAATCCGTCAGGTCCCGTTGCCATCGGCTGATGGGAAGTTTGTCAGCAAGGTGACCCAGAATGGCATTGCCGATACCCAGATTACCTTCGGAATTCTCAAAGTCGATGGGATTTACCTTGTGCGGCATGGTGCTCGAGCCGACTTCGCCTGCAATGACTTTTTGCTTGAAGTAACCCACCGAAATGTAGCCCCAGATATCCCGGTCAAGATCAATGATAATGGTATTGATTCGACTAAGGGCATGAGCCACTTCTGCAATATAATCGTGGGGTTCAATTTGCGTGGTAAACGGTTGATAACTTAAGCCAAGGTGTTCAACAAATTGTTTGCTGATTGCTGGCCAATCGAGCGCTGGATAAGCCGAGTAATGGGCGTTGAAATTTCCCACTGCCCCATTCATTTTTCCGATGATTTCGATTCCGCTAAAATTGTTTACAGCACGTTCAAGTCGGTAGCAGACATTGGCAAATTCCTTGCCAACTGTGGTTGGGCTGGCGGGTTGTCCATGGGTTCGTGCGAGCATGGGCTGGGTCTGGTATTGCTCAGACATTGTTCGTAACTGACCAGAAAGCCGATTCAATTCCGGAATGATGACCTGGGCCCGTGCCCGAGATAGCATCAAACCGTAAGAAAGATTATTGATATCCTCTGAAGTGCACGCGAAATGGATAAACTCCCCGATGGCTTGAAGTTCAGAATCGCCTTTGATTTTATCTTTCAGAAAATACTCAACCGCTTTCACGTCATGGTTGGTTGTGCTTTCGATTTGCTTAACTGATCGCGCTTCTGCTAAACTGAATTCATCAACGATCCTGCGCAGGCTTTCGAGAGCCTGTTTCGAAAATACTGGAATCTCTTCAATTGCATCTTGATACGCCAGATGAATCAGCCATTCTACTTCCACTTCTACCCGACATCGGATCAAACCGTATTCGCTGAAATAGGGCCTTAATGCAGCGGTTTTACTTTCATAACGCCCGTCAAGCGGAGATAGCGCAGTGAGTGCGCTGAGGTCTAGTGTGCTGTCAGTCAATGTCTATTTCTGAAAATGTTGTCGGCGCAAGATTTTATCACAGCGTCGAATCTGAAAGCCGGTTGCGCCGCGGCAAATTTTTTCTAAGGCGTGACTCTTCTCAACAGCAATCGATTAGCTGAATCGAAAATCAATTTGAACATCACTTAAGGAATTCCGGTTGCGTCTGCATTGTAAATCCTTCAGCAATAAGCAAGTCGGTTTCAGTGCGGCGCTTTTCGTCAGTGTCGATCGGGAAGATCCTGTGCCGACTTTATAGTGCCGCCACCGATACAAATATCATCATGGTAAAAAACGATGGATTGCCCAGGTGTAATTGCCCATTGAGGGTAATCGAACTGTACGCGGGTATAGTTTGGCCCAATCATTGAAATTGTACAATTTTGCTCGTCCTGCCGATAACGGGTTTTGGCTTTGCAGTTGAGCGGCAGTATCGGCGGAATCGCCGTGATCCAGTGCAGACTTTCGGCATGTACAACCTGTTTCATTAGCGCCGGATGGTCATGGCCTTGAACAACATAGACGATATTTCGTTTGACGTCTTTTTCAGTTACATACCAGGGCTCTCCATCACCACCGATACCCAGACCTTGACGCTGGCCAATAGTGTAATAGTACGCTCCCTTGTGTTCGCCAACGGTTTCGCCTTCAAGGGTTTTAATTTGACCCGGTTGGGAGGGCAGGAATCGACTGAGAAAATCACTAAATCGGCGCTCTCCAATAAAACATATCCCCGTGCTGTCCTTTTTATCATGAATGGGCAAGCCCATGTTTTTAGCGATCTGGCGAACCTGATCCTTTTTCATTTCCCCGATGGGGAACGTTGCCTGACTCAGGGCTTCCTGATCCAGCGTGTGAAGAAAATAGCTCTGATCTTTTTTACTATCGCGGCCTTTGCGTAACAGGTAGTCCCTGTTTTGTTTGTCCAGCCTGGCATAGTGCCCGGTTGCGATGTAGTCTGCTCCCAAATGAACAGCCCAATTGAGAAACTCTTTAAACTTGATTTCTTTATTGCAAACGATATCCGGGTTTGGGGTTCGCCCCTGTCGATATTCTTCGAGAAACAGCTGAAAAACCCGAGTCCAGTATTCGTGGGAGAAGTTGACTGTCTTGAGCTCAATGCCGAGAACTTCGCAGACCGCCTCGGTGTCCGCTAAATCCTCAGCGGCGGCGCAATATCCAGCGTCATCATCTTCCTCCCAGTTTTTCATAAACAAACCGGTGACTCGATGACCTTGTTCTATTAGTTTCGCGGCTGCGACGGATGAATCCACCCCGCCTGACATCCCTACGATTACATTATTCACAACACTTTTCCATTAATAATTACGACATAAAAACAAAAGCTATTCACCACCAAACAACTTTTGTAAAAACGATTTCGACTCTTCAGACTGATTGTTTTCACGCTCGGAATCATCTATTACTGCACTGATCAAACTAATATCTTCCCACTCTTCGCTCGGCTGAATCACCGGTAGGTAGCCGTTTGGCTGAAACCAGGAGTCGACAATATATCGTGTTCCGGACGCTTTCTCGCGTATTTGTCCTGCCCAATGTTGATCGAATATGGCTTGCCGGTAAGCCTGCTCAATTACAGTATGGTGTTTGAGCAAGCCATTGAGTTCAAGCAATCGCAGATAGGTTGAAGTGTTGAACGCTTCATCGATACAGTCCTGTTGCCCGGGGAATAGATGGGATACGTCATCCTGTTTGGGCAAATCAAATGCCAGATCTTTGTGTGTGGGCGTGTGCCTGCCAATCAGTACTTCCATCCAGCCGATTGCCTTTTTTATTTGATCGCGCTCCTGTTCAGGATTATCAGCAACCGGCTCAAACCAACCGCTTACTTGTTGCCATTCGGTAACGGGCAGGCGAACAATTGACTTGCTCTTGCAGCCGAAGTCATAACAAACCGGAATTGCATTCAGACTGACGTAGGATGGAGCCTCAATCCCCTGTTGACGATCTGCGTGGGCAGGCAGCAAACCAAAACCCAGCAGGGCGCATGCAATTATGGAAAGGCGTTTTTTCATGGTCTTATTTTAACTGCTAGATGCATTTGCGGGTATACAATTTCCCGACTATTGCGTAAATCCAGTTCCGCTGAACGGATTTCATTCAGATTCATCCAGCGCACATTTTCAATTGCGGGGTCCAATTCACAGTTCAATTGCGGGTCGATTAAATCACCGGTAAATACAAAGCGTAAATAAGTTTCATCAATGGATGCCACAGTAACATGGCGAAACCATCTGTCCGTTTCGGCTAAGGTTTCGCCAGATGCAAGGCAGTGAGGCTGGTTCACTTAACGACTTTGAGTGATTCTGGTTTTTCGAAAACTCCGGGGCGATGGAAAAAATTCGGTGCGAGCAATTCAATAAATCGTTTCGCCTGTGCGGGGATGAATTTTCCGCGCCGCAATACAATACCGTAGCTTCGCGTTGGAAAGTATTCTTTCACTGGAATTGTTGCAATCCGATCATTTTCTTCCAGACAAATATCCGTAACAATGGAAATGCCCAAACCCATTTCCACGTATTTTTTAATAACTTCCCAACCGCCAGCTTCAAGTGTGACTTTATGGGGGATGTTGTATTGCTGGAATACCGATTTTACCAATCCCCAGGTGCTCAGATACCTCGGCGGCAGGATCAGGTCATATTGTGCAATATCCTCCAGGCTAACGTGATCTCGATCCGCCAGCGGATGATGCAATGGCGTAATCAGGGTTGGGTTAAATTCAAATACCGGGTAATAGCTTACATCGTCCGGCATATCGAGCATCGAGCCGACGGCAAAATCCGCTTCATCTGCACGCAGCATGGCCATACCATCAGCGCCGGTTACGTTATGCAAACGGATGCGCACACCGGGATACTTGTCGGAAAACTGTTTCAGGTATTTTGGCAGAATGTAGAGTATGGTGGATTCACCAGCTGCGATATTCAAATAGCCGCTGTTCAGGTCGCCGCATTTTTCGGCAAATGTATCACGCAGTGAATCCATGCTTTCAACCATGGGCTGGGCAATTTCAAGCAACGCCTGACCATCCGGCGTTAACCGAATTTTTGGGCCCCGGCGTTCAAACAGCATGGTATTCAATTCGCGTTCCAATGCCTGGATTTGCAGCGATACGGAGGGTTGGCTCAAATACAACTGGTCGGCGGCTTTGGAAATACTGCCTGTTTTTGCGGCGAAGCAAAAAGCCCTCAACTGCTTAAGTCGATTTTGCTTGTAATACGATGCCGCTTTCGGTTTCATCGTGATTAATCTCGATAGTTTGGTTTGAAAAGCCGTAATTCATTGTAGGGCGAGGGCTTATTGCGGGTCAACTTCGCTTTTCCATGCATCCGGCATGACGATGCCGTCTCCAAATAAATAGGCTTCCATTTGGCTTGTCAGATACTTTTTATGCTCCCGATCCAGGGGGTTGAGTTTGTATTCGTTAATTAAAATGGTTTGTTGTCGCAACCATTCCTGCCAGGCCTGCTTGGATATTTCATTGTAAATCCGCTGCCCCAATTCGCCGGGCCAGGTTGGCTGTGCCAGACCTTCGAGGTTTGTGCCTAGCTTGGCACAGTCCACCATACGCGTCATGATTAGTACTCTTTGTCTACGTTGTCGAGAATTCGTTTTACTGCAGTGGGAATGCCCACGTTGTCCAGATTAGCGTTGTACCAAAGATAGTGTTCGTCGTCCATGATCCCGAGGCTATCGGAAATCTGTTCATAAATGATGGGTTGTATCAATATGTCGAAATGGCTGAAGCTGTGTTTCAGTGTTTTCATGAAAGCCGGATTCCCGATTTCGACGCTCAAGGCAGAACGACTCCAGTGCAAACTATCTGCTGTCGGATCATCGATCTGGGGCAATGACCACAACCCTCCCCAAATACCGCTCGGCGGTCGTTTTTGTAACAGTACGCTACCGTCATCTTTTCGTATCACCAGCATACGTGTCTGCTTCTGGGTTTTCACGGTGGGTTTTTTTCGTTCGGGATATTGGCCGATGCGATCGGATGCCAGTGCCTGACAAAATGTCGAAACAGGGCAGCGCTGGCAATCTGGTTTGCTACGTTTGCAAACCGTTGCACCAAGATCCATGATTGCCTGGGTGTAGTCATCGATCCGCGTGTCAGGTGTTAACCCGTCCGCCAATTTCCACATTCTGTCCGCTACCAATTTCTGCCCGGGAAAACCCGCTATCCTGTAGCATCTGGCAAGCACTCGTTTAACATTGCCGTCAAGAATGGGATGTCTTTGCTGGAAGCTAAACGCAAGAATAGCGCCGGCGGTGGATTTTCCAATTCCCGGAAGAGCGACAACCTGTTCGAATTTCGAAGGAAATACGCCCTGATAATCTGTTTGAATAATTTTTGCGGTTTTATGCAGGTTTCTCGCTCTGGCGTAGTATCCCAACCCGGCCCAGTTCGCCATCACCCGGTCTTCACCCGCTAGTGCCAACGCCCCGATCGCGGGGAATTCACTGAGAAATCTTTCAAAATACGGAATCACCGTTTCAACCTGGGTCTGCTGCAGCATAATTTCCGATAACCAGATTTTGTAAGGATCACGATCTCGCTGCCACGGCAGGGACAATCTACCGTTGTTTTCATACCAATCTAACAGTGCGTCAGAAAATTCGGAGCTCATGATCGGGGCGGGTAAATTTGATTTGGTTGACAGGATTGAAATTAACCAGAATACTGACGGTCAGAGCAGGCTAAGTCAATTATAATTCGGCAAACGGCAATTCGTTGCAAACAAACCTTTTCGTCTGAACCATCATATTGTTAAACCGCTATTCACAACCTATCCCTGATTGTCGAGATCGGCGAGGCTCGTTGTCTTCGGTTCTGGCGTACTGTGGTTTGGTAATGATGATGTTGGCAGCAGGACAATTGGCTCAGGCACAAACTGAAGCGCAAAGCACCGTGAATGTTATTCGAAGCCACGCCATTGCCATGCATGGCCAACCAAAATACGACAAAAACTTTTCGCATTTCGAGTATGTCAACCCGAATGCTCCCAAAGGGGGGCGTCTTCGCCAGGGCTCACGCGGTACTTTTGATAGTTTCAATCCGTGGATTGACAAAGGCACACCGGTTTCTCCAGGTTCCATTGAAACCTTGATGGTTCAGTCTCAGGACGAAGCCTTTACCAAATACTGTTTGCTGTGTGATGCCATCGAATACGCAGAGGATCGCAGCTGGATAACGTTTTACCTTCGTGACAATGCGCGTTGGCATGACGGCAGCCCGATTATCCCGGAAGACATCGTCTGGTCGTTCAATACGCTGGTTGAAAAAGGTTTGCCGAGTTACCGGTTTTATTATGCGGATGTCGCAGCTGTAGAAAAAGTAGCAGACAACGCCGTACAGTTTCGATTCAAGAATGCCGGCAATCGAGAGTTACCGCTGATCGTTGGTGATTTACCTATCTTGCCCCGTCATTATTGGCAGCAAGACGGGAATGACTTTACGAAGACGACGCTAACCCCGCCATTGGGAAGCGGCCCCTACCGCATCAAAAGTTTTGATGCCGGTCGGTACTATGCGCGCGAACGCGTTGAAGATTACTGGGGCAAGGATATGGCGGTGAATCAGGGAATCAATAATTTCGATACCATGCGGGTCGATTTCTTTCGCGATCGGATACCGATTCGTTTGGCGCTTAAGGCCGGCGAGATTGATTATTATTTCGAGAATACTGCAAAAAGCTGGGCCACAGAGTTTGATATTCCGGCAGTTGTAAGCGGTTGGCTGGTGCGCGAAACCGTCGAGCATTCGGCACCGCAAGGTATGCAGGCGTACGTTATGAACCTGCGTCGTGACAAGTTTAGTGACATCCGAATTCGAAAAGCGATTTCGCTTGCATTTGATTTTAACTGGACAAATCAGAATATCTTTTACGACCAATACACCCGTTCGGAAAGCTTTTTTAGTAATTCAGAGTTGGCCTCGTCCGGCATTGCCAGCGGTGATGAACGGAGAATTCTTGCCGAATTTCGTGATCAATTGGGCGATGAGGTTCTTGATAGTGCGTTTAAGGTCCCAAGCACGGACGGCAGCGGCTGGTCGAGAGATAATTTGCTGGAAGCGCTGGAATTGATTCAGCAGTCCGATTGGCAGTATACCGATGGCAGGCTGGTGGATTCACACGGGCGGCCGTTTACGATCGAATTTTTACTATACAGCAGCTCGTTTGAAAGATTGATTCTACCGTACGTGGCTAATCTGAAGCGCCTGGGGATCGAAATGAAAGTCCGCGTGGTGGACACAGGGCAATATATCAACCGGCTCCGCTCGTTTGATTTCGATATGGTTGTCGGTGGCTGGGGGCAAAGTGAAACCCCCGGCAATGAGCAGCGCGAGTACTGGACATGTGCAGCCGCTGATCGCCCGGGCAGCCGAAACACTGCGGGGATTTGTCATCCTGTAATCGATGCTCTGGTAGATAAAATTATTGTTGCGCAAACCCGGCAAGAGTTGATTTTCATTACCCGTGCACTCGACAGGACGCTATTATGGCAGCACTTTATCGTGCCGAACTGGCATTTACCGGCCGACAGAATTTTGTGGTGGAACAAGTTTGACCGACCGGCAGTTGCGTTGCGTAACGGCGTGAACGTTTCCCGCTGGTGGCTCGATTCAGAAAAAGCGGATCGCCTTAAAGCGGCAAGAGAAAATGGTGCGCTGACAACACGGAGCCAATCAAATGATGAAGGTACAGATAAGGAGGGTTCACAAAATCGCATCCCCGGAGGCTGGAAAATGGCCTTGTTGTTTCTTATCCTCGTCGCAGGCGGCTGGATGATGATGCGATCCACTCGACCCGATAGTCAATCCAAACGAACAGGAGCTGACAGATGACGGCTTATATTTTTAAACGACTGCTGTTAGTCATCCCGGCCCTGTTTTTGATCATGTTGTTTAACTTTGTGGTCATTCAGTTCGCACCAGGCGGGCCGGTGGAGCAGGCAATTGCCAATATTACCGGAACCGGAGTGGATGCTGCGGAACGCGTCACCCGGGATACGTCCGAAAACGTAGTGCAAAGCGGCGGTGCCAGCAGCAGTCAATACCGCGGTGCCCAGGGCCTTGATCCAGAATTCATTGCCGAGCTGGAAAAACGGTTTGGTTTCGACAAGCCAGTGCATGAACGGTTTTTTGAGATGATTGGAAATTATCTTCGGTTTGATTTTGGCGAGAGTTTTTTCAGGGATAGTTCCGTTGTTGATTTGGTGCTCGAAAAAATGCCCGTTTCCATATCGCTTGGCTTGTGGTCGACGCTGCTGGTGTATTTGATCAGTATCCCACTGGGTATTCGCAAAGCGGTTAACGACGGCAGTAAATTTGATATTACAACGAGTGTGTTTCTGACCATCGGTGTCGCCATTCCGGGATTTTTATTCGCAGTACTATTATTGGTTGTTTTTGCGGGCGGGGTATATTTTGACTGGTTCCCGTTACGGGGCCTGGTTTCCGACGATTGGGAGACGCTTACCTGGCCGGCAAAAATTGCTGACTATTTTTGGCATTTGGCGTTGCCGCTGATTGCGATGACGATTAGTGGATTTGCTTCTCTGGCGATGCTTACCAAAAATTCTTTTCTCGATCAGATAAGCCAGCAATACGTTCTCACCGCCAGGGCCAAGGGATTGAGCGAACGCAAAGTCATGTATGGACACGTTTTTCGAAATGCCATGCTGATTGTAATCGCCGGATTTCCGGCAGCGGTAATCAATATATTATTTACCGGGGCAATGCTCATCGAAATTATATTTTCTCTCGATGGTCTCGGTTTGTTGGGATTTGAAGCGGCCTTGCAGCGAGACTACCCGGTCATGTTTGGGTCGTTATGGTTTTTTACACTGTTGGGGCTCGTGCTTGGCATTATTTCCGATCTCATGTATACCTGGGTCGATCCGAGAATCGACTTTGATAGCCGGGAATCATAAAAGGCAGCCAGTGCATGCGTAACTCAAACATCAGCTTATTCTCAAACGGGTTTCAGCTCGGGCCCATTGGTCAGCGGCGATGGGATTTGTTCAGGGCGAATCGCCGAAGTGTCTGGGCGTTATGGATTTTTCTGGCGTTATTCGTCATCTCTCTTTTCGCTGAACTGGTCGCCAACGATAAGCCATTTTTTGTTTGGTACAACGGTGATGGTTACTGGCCGGCATTTGTTGACTATAACGAAACCGATTTCGATGGTGATTTCCCCACAGCAGCGGTTTATCGGGATCCGTGGTTAAAGAACCAGATCAAGGAAAACGGTTTCGCAATCTGGCCGCTGATTCGCTATCACCACACGACAGTGAGCTGGGATCTCAAACATCCAGCACCAGCACCGCCTGGAGACCAGCACCTTCTTGGTACCGATGATCAGGCTCGTGATGTTTTGGCGCGGGTGATATACGGATTTCGAATTTCTGTTTTGTTTGGGTTTATCTTAACCATCATCAGCGCAATGATTGGTGTTGCAGCCGGGGCGATACAGGGCTACTTCGGCGGATGGCTTGACTTGCTGCTGCAGCGTTTTATGGAGGTGTGGAGCAGTATGCCGACGCTCTATATATTGATCATTTTCGCCAGCGTGGTCGAACCCAATTTTTGGTGGTTGCTTGGCATTCTTCTGTTGTTTTCCTGGATGAGTTTCGTCGGTGTAGTGCGGGCGGAATTTTTGAGGGCGCGGAAATTTGAATATGTCCGAGCGGCGCGGGCGCTTGGTGTCAGTGATGCAAAAATTATTACGCGCCATGTCTTGCCGAATGCATTGGTGGCAACGATCACGTTTATGCCCTTTACGCTGGCGGGATCGGTAACCGTATTAACGTCGCTGGATTTTCTCGGTTTCGGTTTGCCGCCGGGATCACCATCACTAGGCGAGTTGTTAGCTCAGGGTAAAGCGAACTTGCAGGCGCCCTGGTTAGGGGGCACTGGTTTTTTTATTATTGGCCTGATGTTATCGCTTCTCATTTTTATCGGCGAGGGTGTGCGTGACGCATTTGACCCGCGAAAACTGTTTCGGTGAATAGCATGTCTGGGCCTATTTTAAGCGTCGAAGATCTTGCCGTTAGTTTTCAGCGCAAGGAAAATGGCAGTCAGATCATCAACGATGTTGTCAGGGATGTCGATTTTCATCTTCACCCCGGAGAAACGCTGGCGCTTGTCGGAGAATCCGGATCAGGAAAATCGATAACGGCACTATCAATACTGCAGCTATTGCCTTATCCATACGCCTTTCATCCGCAAGGTTCGATACGATATCGAGGCAAAGAAATCATCGAAGCTGAGCAGGCCGAGTTGCAGCAACTGCGCGGCAATGATATTTCGATGATCTTTCAAGAGCCAATGACGGCGCTCAATCCACTGCACGTGATCGAAAAACAAATCTCAGAGTCTTTGGCGCTGCACCAAAACATCGTTGGCGACGCTGCAACAGAAGCCATTGTTTCGTTACTGGAGCGCGTTGGTATTCGAAATCCGCGGAGCCGATTGGGCGCATACCCGCACCAGCTATCGGGCGGTCAGCGCCAACGCGTTATGATTGCCATGGCCTTAGCCAACAAGCCGGAAGTATTGCTCGCCGATGAACCAACGACCGCGTTGGATGTTACCGTTCAGGCAAAAATTCTGAAGCTGTTAAAAGAGATTCAGACGGAAAATAATCTGGCGATTCTGTTGATTTCTCATGACCTGAATATGGTGAGAAAGGTGGCTGATCGGGTGTTAGTGATGAAGGATGGCAAATTAGTGGAAAAGGGAACAACAGCACAGATTTTTTCGACTCCTGAACAGACCTATACCCAGACCCTGTTATCCGCCGAGCCGCCGCAGCGTGTTCCGCCGGATACGGCGATCCGTGAGCAATCTAAACCTTTGCTTGAAGTGGAGGATCTTCGTGTCTGGTTCCCGGTAAAACGCGGCTTTTTTAAACGGACGGTTGACCATATTAAAGCGCTTAATCAAGCTTCTCTGGAATTGTTTTCTGGCCATACACTGGGGGTTGTTGGAGAATCTGGTTCGGGAAAAACCACGCTGGCTCTGGCATTGCTTCAACTTGTACAGTCTCAGGGGAATGTAAGACTGGATGGACAGGATACTTCCGCAAGAGCGGTTCTGCCAATTTCAAAAATTCGTAAATCCATGCAAATCGTATTTCAGGATCCGTTTGGCTCGCTTTCTCCCAGATTATCGGTGGGAGAAATCATTTCCGAAGGTCTGGAAGCTCATGGCTTGATAGCAGACCCTCTGGAGCGAGACAGCAAGGTGGTTAACATACTCGAAGAAGTGGAAATAGATCCCGAGGTCAGGTTTCGTTATCCCCATGAGTTTTCCGGCGGCCAGCGACAGCGAATTTCTATCGCCCGAGCGTTGATTCTTGAGCCGAGAATACTGTTTCTGGATGAGCCGACTTCTGCGCTGGATCGGACTGTTCAGGTTCAGGTTCTTGAGCTGCTAAATCGAATTCAACGCCAGCACGGTCTGGCTTATGTTTTTATTTCCCATGACCTCAGCGTCGTACGCGCTATCGCCGATGATTTAATGGTAATGAAATCCGGAGACGTTGTTGAACAGGGTAGTGCCAAATCCATATTTGAAAACCCACAACACGAATATACTCAAGAGTTGCTCAGCGCTGCATTCGACACGATGCCCGTTATCAGTTGATTGACCTTGTGCGATGCCGCAAATATTGAATTACAGTTTGTAGACGTTTTCTGAAAAATGATCCACATCAGATAGATCTTCAACGAGACCCGAACGTTTGGGTTTCATCGGAGCCGCATAACTGTTTTCAAACTTGTCGCGGGATGCAGAAATTCGTTCGAGAAATAATTCTGCATTTTGGTCTTCCGCGATAGACTGTGCTTCTTCGTACCATTGTCGAATAGTATTTTCTACGGTCAGTTGACCGCGCGCAGCAGATTCCGCCCGAATTAGTAAAACGGGTACCTGTGGCCAGACCTCGCCGTATTTTTCGATCAACAGCAGTACATGAGTGGATTCGGTAAAGGCTTCCTGATAACGATTCGTATACAGATAAGCCTCAGCCAAGAGGCTCTGAAAATAAGGAAAAAACAAGAGCCCGTAATTTTCCTTATACTGAGTTAGCTCGTGCTGAATGACTTCAATAGCATCTTGTGACCGATAGGTCACGACATCACAAAATGCCAGAAAAATTCTGCTCGCAGCCAGCAATCCGTCAAACCCGTATTCTTCACTAATCGCTACCGCTTCACTGGCAAAACGCTGCAATGCGACCATATCCCTGCCTATCTGTTCATACATTGCTGCGAGGCGTAGCGTTTCGGCGATGGTGTATGGATGACCAATGCTGCGTGCAACATCAACTGATTTTTCGATATTCAGTTTAGAGCTATGATGGTCTTTACGGATTAGTTGATTTACCGCGAACAGTCCCTGGATGGTTACATACGGGTCCTGACCAAACTTTATTCCAATATTCCGGTCTTCGATGTAGTCGTAGTTTTCCACAGAAGATTTAAAAAACGGCTCTGCTGATCGGAACTTGCCGGCAAATAGTCGGGTCATGGCCTTGATCCCCAAAGATGTCATGCGCAAGGTTCTGTTGTCGAGAGAATCACCCAGTCGTTTTAGTCGAACGGATACCCCAAGAGCGTTGGCGAATTCCCCCTGGCAAATCAGGCAACGCCAAAACCCGTAGCGGGCGCTCCACTGTTGCTCAGCATTGCCCACGCGATCGGCCAGATCGATACAACGGCTATAGGTTCTATTAATTTCTTTACCGTTGTAACCTGATTTTACGGTTAAACAAACTGCCAGATTGGAAAGTAACTGTAACTCAAGCAAGCCAACGTCGATGGTGGCTCCGCTACTCGCCAGATTCGCGTTGGGCAGCTCTGTTAAAAGCTGTCGTCCGTGCTCAATATGGTCGATAGCTTCCGCAAAAGCGGATTTTGTTATTGCCAATTGTGCGGCTTTCATCCATAAGCCGAAGGCGATGTCCACTTTCTCGGTTCGGCTGTAGTGAAATGCAATTAGCTCAGGTTGGGTTTCGAGAACATCTGAATCTTCTTCGACAAACAGGTCAGCAATTTGCTCATGATAATGTTGACGTGTTTTCCTCAACAATGAATTATAGGCTGCTTCCTGAAACAGCATATGCTGAAACACATAGCGGTCTTCGTCGGCGTTGGGTATGAGTTTCAGCAAGCCAGCCTGCAGCAAAACATCCATATTATTGTCCGTTTCGATATTGTTTAGACTGGCAATTTGATGAATTTTTGAAGAGGTGAAGAAACTGCTGAAAGTTGCGGCCAACTGCGCAAGATCCTTTGCTGTGCCCAGATGATCGAGCCGCGCATTCAATGAATCCTGCAACGTATCCGGAATCGAAAACTCATCGCCGGAATCGTCGCTGGGCGACTGTTCCTGCATTTGTGTCAGAAGATGCCAACTGCACTCTTCAAGATAAAGCGGAATCCCGGCGGCTTTTTCAATCAGCATCTGTTCAACACTCGGGGGAAGGGCGATGTTTTGAAATACTGAACTGACAAGTTTTGAGGATGACTTTTGATCGAGACGATGAAGATTGAGAACGATTGAAAATTCTGATTGCTGGCGCTGATTTTCAAACTCAGGCCGCGCTGTGGCAATGAAAAAAAGGGATCGCTTGTTTACATTTCGTGCGAGGTACTGCAGAAGTTCCAGAGTGGTTGGATCTGCCCAGTGCAAATCTTCGACGACAAACATTACCGGTTTTGTATGCGACAAACCAAAGACCAGTTCCGCGAGAAAACGAATTGCCTGATAATGCTTTTGTTCTGCACTGGAATTCGCGGCCTCGACACCTTGCGGCGTATCCATATCGAGAACTTCACAAAACTGGGCAATGGCTGATTTACCCTTGATACCAAGTTCGTTTAGCGAAATCGCTATTTGTCGATGAATGACATCGTCGTTGTCCGTTGGACTTGCCTGTATCCAACGATAAACCTCGTCCTTAACTGATTTGAGCGGCGTGCTTTCGTAGTAGGGTGAGCAGTTTATACGAATGCGGTGAATACTCTGTGTTTTCAGCGTTTTTTCAAAAACTCTCAATAAACGACTTTTTCCGATACCAGCCTCACCGACGAGGTGGATAAATCTTGGTTCGCCGTGAATCGCAATTTCATAATTATCGGTAAGAAACGACAATTCCTTGTCTCGGTTGACAAATTGCGTGGCAACCCGCCCGAGTGAGCTGAAATTGCGATTAATAAAGCGGCTTTCTTGCAGCAGCTGCCATGCCGCTACAGGGTTATCAAACCCTTTTAGATTGTGCTCGCCCAGATCCTTGAATTTAAAAGCATTGCCGACCAATCGTCTGGTGCGTAGCGAAATCACTGTAGAGTTAGGTTCAGCCAATTCCTGAAGGCGCGCCGCCAGATTCGGCGCTTCCCCGAAAATAAGCGCATCCTGATCGCGTTTTTGTCCGGCTTTTTCACCGAGCACAACCAGACTGGTGGCGATGCCCAGGCGTACTTTGATGGGATGGCGATTGCGCCATTCAAACGATGAATTGTTTTGCCCTATCTCTTCCAGCATCTCCAGACTCGCGCGAATGGCATGCTCCGGGTCAAATTCGCTGGAAATCGGGTGCCCAAAAACAACCATAATTCCATCACCAAGATAGTTCCAAATATGGCCATGATATTTCTCGGCAATTCGGGAACATAATGATTGAAAGGTTCTGATTTCATCGGCCAGATCTTCCGGGTCCATGGAGTTAGCGCGTGAGGTGTAGTCTACGACATCACAAAACAATACGGTGACCTGCTTTCTTGAAGCCTGATCTTGCCTGATTTGTGAATTCACTGATTTTGATTATGAGCGATCCTGAATGTCTATTACACCTGATGCCTCTTTGTATCAAAAACATATACTTCTTGTATTTTTTGCTATCTGCAAGGGCAGAATAGCAAACATTTGGGGTGGTGTGCAATCGTGACAGAATCCCGCTTTTCAGTATTGGGCGAAATATCGATCTGGCTGATTACGAAATGACTTACTCCAGAACAATTGATAAGGTTTCAAAATCAAGGGCTCCGTGCCTGGCGGAATATTGCTTATTGCTTAGTCGTTAATCTGTTCAACGAAAACGGACTGATATCTGTTGATGGTGTTTTTCCCGTCACAAGCTCAGCAGTGACTTTTCCGGCACCAGGGCCAATCCCGAATCCGTGGCCGCTGTAGCCACTGGAAAGTACCAGGCCAGGGACAGCATCCATTGCATCAATGACCGGTAACTCGTCAGGCGTGACATCAATCATCCCTGCCCATTTTTTGGCAATGCCAATGTCTCGCATCTCCGGAAATGCTTTACCGAGCTTGGTGTAGGCTTTGTTCAATAGTCTTTCGTTCGGGCTTGGGTCTAGCGTTCGCTCTTTCTCAAAAGGGGTTTCTTCGTCCATGTTCCAGTGATGTGGCCATTTCCATTCCTTTAGAAATCGACTGTTAAGTCGAAGTGAAACCGCTTCTTTCGACTGTCGATAGGTGGGCAAAAACCGGCTGAAAAATTTAAAAAAGTCGGGTGTGATTTCACAGATAGAGCCGCCCCCGTAGGCGACATTAAAACCGCCGTCGAGTCGTTTACGCATTCCCAGACCGGTGCTCCAGAGAGACTGCTGCATGTTAAGCGATGCGGGCTGCGTGGCCATAACTGAACTGATTACCTTAAGCTGCGGAAACAGAATATCAAGATGTCGGCAAAAGTAACTCGACCATACGCCGCCGGCGCAGACCACAGAAGAGGCTTTTATTCGGCCGTTTTCAGTAATTACACCGCAAACGCTTCCGGCCTCAGTGTCTAGACCGCGAACCGCGCAGTTTTGTTTGATTAGTGCGCCTTTACCCCGAGCGAGGTTGGCGATTGCAGTTGTTGCCAGATCTGGTTCGGCACGCGCATCGCTTGGGGTAAAAAGTGCCCCTCGTTTTTGGTTCTGAATTTCCGGAATCAGTGATCCTAGTTCAGAAACGCTGAGGAATCTGGAGTCGAGATTAAATTCACTGACTTTGTCTAACCAGGCTTGATTCGCCTGGTAACGTTTCTCGGTTTCGGATAAATACAGTGTTCCTCCGATGTGGAAGCCGATGTCCTGATCCATCTCCGATACGAGTTCCTGCCATAACCGGGCAGATTGAATCATCAGCGGTATTTCGGCGGGATGTCGGCCCTGTTTTCGAATAAACCCCCAATTGCGGCTTGACTGTTCTCCGCCAATGCGTCCTTTTTCGCAAAGTGTTACATGAATACCCTTGCTGGCCAAATAGTAGGCGGTACTGCAACCAATTATACCGCCGCCGATGACAACGACATCTGTAGAGTCAGGTTTGGACACAGAATTATGTTCTCGAAATATTGTAAGCGGCCGGTATTTTTACACGCCTTTTTGGGAATTGCATCATGCAGCAGTGTTAAAAACTCAACTCTTAACGTGTTTGAGTGTCAGATAGCTTCGGTTATTGATGCAGCCATTCAATCCAGCCCTTTAACAACGGAAAATAGAGTCCGAGATATATGGGTTCGGGGCCAAGCAGGCTAACGACATTTGCGTACTTCGCCATTTGTATTGAGTATCGGTTTTTCTCTTCATTCAGGAAGTGTTCAATGTCCTGGTCATCGTGTCGACTTGATTTAAAGTCAATAATCCATCGTCTGCCATCGCCATCCTTAAAACTACGGTCAATTACTATGCTTTCGATTTCACTTCCAATTTTTGCGGTTAAAGGCCATTCAGCTTCAATATCCGTGTGCGCTTCTGAAAACAACCATTTTGCCCGACTGTCTTCTTTCATGTTCTGCACCGCCAGCAGAATATTCGAACTGGCAATTTTGATCTGGCCGGAGGGCAGGCCGTGTTCAAGTAAAATGGGTTGGGTAATGGACAGTGCAATCTCATCAGTTACCAGCTGCCAGTCTGGACGACAGTTGCCAAGCCACTGCAAAAGATAGTGAATTGCAACACCAGTAACCCGAAGTGTTTCTCCTGCCCACGAGAATTCGATTCTTTCGGATAGATGCTGTGCGGATTCCGGAGAGCGGCTTTTTACATTGTTTAAAACGGAATAGGTCTCTTTTGGATTCCATTCGCTGGCTGTTCGCCACATCCATTTCGTCAGTTTTTCCTCACCATCTTTAGTTTGATCCATTACCAATGGAGCGCTTGTAAACTGTTCGTCAAGCGCCGGCCAGACTAAATTCAGCAGTGATCGGCCGTCGGGATTTTTTATGCCCTGTTCACCATCCTCCTTCAAGCTGGCGTAAAGATGGAGTTGGTTCTTAGCGCGTGTACAGGCGACGTAAAGCAAACGACAGCTTTCAAACTTTGAACGGCGTTTTTCAATCCATCTTAAATACGCATTATGGCGATCATCATTTTCTCCACCTCGACTAATTGTCGCAGTCAGTAAAGCGTCGCCGGATCGTGCCCACTGCAACAGGTCGTTATCTGTTTGTCCAGACCACTTTTCCAGAAAAGGAATAAACACATATTCAAACTCCAAACCTTTGGCTTTGTGAATCGTCATCAGCTGAACACTGGCATCGCTATCATGCTTCGACCAAAGTTTCGTGACCGCAAAGTGAAGGGCATCAGCCGACAATAAGCCGGGTTTTTTGTCGAGATCATCGAGCAACTCAAAATACAACTCGCAGTCTTCGATATCTTCGTCCCGGATCAAGCTAGGGCCGCCCAACCTTATCCATGCACTTTGCAAATTATTGCGCAGCGAAATGCGTCCCTGACGTTTTAACGGTAATTCCATTTGACGGAGGAATCTTAGGATGCGTGCGGTACCGTCATCGCTTAGACTGCTGTTCTGCAACGCCAGTCTCGCAAGATTGGTTATTGTGTCGTCACGATCGTTGGCGGCTAGCGTCGTTAGGTCAGCTAAACACAACCCACACCAGGGCGCTCGCAAAACAGCCAGCCAGGCAATGCGGTCTGCGGGGTGAATTAATGCCCGGGTTAGCGCCATTAGGTCCTGAATTGCCGGGCTTGCGTCCAGCGATTCCAGTTCGTTTGCATTAAACGCAATTTGTGATCGATTCAAACTTTCGGCAATTTCAAACAGGTGGCGCCGACTTCTGCCAAGAACACCGATTTCAGCATGTGGGTTTGATTGTAATAATCGAGCAATATCGAAACGGACTCGATCAGCCTGATCGGTTTCTTGAAACTCAACAAGGCCGTTTATCCTGATGCCAGAATCTTCGGCAGCACCTAATACCGGAACGCTGGGTTGGTACTTTACCGCGGCGTCATTCAGATCATTGTTTTCGGGAAAAACCGTCTTGAACGTAGCATTAAACCACTGCACCAAACGCCCAGAAGATCGAAAATTCGATTCCAGTGTCAGGCTTTCGGGTCTTAGCCGGGCAATTCCGGTTTGCTGTATGGAAAGAAAGTTGCCCACATCTGCTTCACGAAAGCGGTAGATGGACTGCATCGGGTCTCCAACAAAAAATGCGGTTCGGCCGTCACCTTCAGTCCAATCTGCAATGAGGCGCGAAATAATATCCAGATGTGCGCGTGAGGTATCCTGCACTTCATCCATGAGCAAATGTGAAACCCGTTGATCCATCATCACTGCCAGATCAGTAGGCGTTGTGCTGGAACCAAGTGCCATTTCTGCACGTTGGGTCACTTCTGCGTAGTCAGCAACGTTGTGTTCACTAAACAATAATCGAAGTTCCGCAGCCGCGAGCGGCAAAACATGTAGCAGGGCATCGAGTGCCGCCCATTGATTATCGTTAAACCCAGCGCCGGGCAGTAGATCAATTTGCACGAATTGTTCAACAATATCCGGTCTATCCAAAAGTTGATCAAGAAGTCGCTTAATGAGTGCCTTCTCATCATTGCTGCCCGGTGGAAAGCCTTGGTTTTTGTTCCAAGATTTTCGCGGCGCGCCCTGCTTGGTGAACAACAGTCCGCGAATATCTCTCCACACTTCGAGATGGTCGGCCGTGGCTTGCGGAAACACGAATTGATGGTTGTTCCAGGATGGCTCAAAAAGCTGTCGGGCCGGGTCTTCTGCCGCCAGATTTTCTGCGGCGAACTGTCCGATATTCTGGAACTCCTGTTTCCATCCGTCGTCGAGAAGCGTGTCCAATCGCTGCAGCGAATCTTCTATTACCTTGCCCCACATACGTTCGAAATAACTGCGGTCTTCAATATTGATGCCGCGCAGCCACAAGTCGCGCTTGGTTAGCATTTGTGCGAGCAAGCTTCTCGCTCTGGAAAATTGCGCGTTTACCAGCTCCAGTATGATGCCAACATGTCTGGCATTTGGACTTTTCTCTTCGATGTGACTAAGTGTTTTTCTGGCCGCCTCGGAATAGAATTCAGTGGTTTCTTCATTGTCGAGAATGCGTGGGGTTGCGCCGAATCGCGCAGACCAGGGCATGCATCTCACCAGTTCAAGACAAAAAGCGTCTATAGTCTGAATGCGAAGACGAGCTGGGTTTTTCGCCAGATTCCATTGCATTTCCTCATCCCTTTCTCGTACCGCCAATGCCAAAGCGGTTATTTCCTGATCAGCGTCAGAATCTGCTTTTTGCGGTTGCAGCGCGTCAAGAATTCGACTGGCCATCTCTGCTGTCGCTTTGCGGGTAAAAGTAATCGCCAGTATCTCTTCTGGAGTTTGCACGCGAGCGAGGAGTGCAAGATAGCGTCGGACCAGCAATCCGGTTTTTCCAGAACCGGCGGGAGCCTGGACGACAAACGACCGATTTGGGTCGAGCGCCTGACGGCGTTGTTGTTTGTCGGATAAGTCGGTCAACCGGTTCATCAAACCCGTTCCGTCTTTTCGTAAATTCGGCACAGCGCGTGAAAATCGCAATAGGCGCAGGCCTGATCATCTACCGGGTTGACTTGCGCCTCACCACGCTGGAACTGTGCTGTCAGTTCAGACAATGTCAATCGCCAATGCGCCTTCAAGGCTTGCCAGTTCTGTAAATCATCATCCAGTTTTGATTTTTCAATATGCCGGACGATGCCATCTTTGACGGTGTCGAGGTAAAAAGGTGAGTCAATAAATATCCCGCGAAATCGCAGATCATTGGTTCTGACCTGCGCAGCCACCAAAACAGAAAGTGCCGAATCAGAAGACAGTGGATTCTCATCCTCGTTTTCTACCGCCATGGCATATAACGCAAGCTGAGGATATTTTGGTCTGTCACCCACCCAGTCTGCTAAAGGTGATGTGCTGCCCGTTTTGTAGTCGATCACCGCAATGCTGCCATCGTCAAGCAAATCGATACGATCAATTTTGAACTTCAACCTCAACCCGTTGAGTTCAAGTGTCGCGGATTGTTCCAATGCGGTGGCCGTAAATTTCAATTTGCGACATTTTTCCAGTTCAAACCAGCCGAACAGCAACTGCTGAAGCCATTTGGAATGGCTGTCGAAGAAGCGAAGTTCGCAGCCGCTCGCGAAAATAAAAGCATTGTTGTTCGATTTGATTTTGTCCGCGATTAAAGCCTTTAGGGCGTTTTCATCGAGTGCATGCAGTGTGTCGGAGGTTTCCATTTCGCGCCAGATATCTTCAAGTACTCGATGTATCAACATTCCGCGATCGATTGCATCGAGTCCCTGCTCGCGTTCGCCGATGGATCTGGCAAGAAGCCGTTGGCTGGCGTAAGCCTTAAATGCACACGATGCCTGGTTTTGTATTAATTGCGTTCCACCGGGGGCATTCTGCTCCTTGTAAGGAATACCGATGTCATCATCAAAGAAAGACTTTACCAATGTGTTGTCTCTAAGCGACTGAAGAAATCCCGCTCCACTTTCGACACTTTCGCCACTTTCCAAGCCCTCTTTCAGTAATGCTGAAATCACCGGACTGGGGTGAATCTCGATATCATCTTCTTTACTGTAATAGCTGCCAATAAAAATCGGGCTTTGTGTCTGCAGTCGCTGGAACTGGATATCGGCCAGATTGTGGCTAAGCGCTATGGACGCAAAATTATATCCGCATGCTTTTTGTTCGGGGATGGTTAAGAATGGGGTTGGCCTGGCTGGTTTCGGCCAGCAGTTTTCAGTCAGGTTGGCAAACCAGACGGCATCGAACTGAAGATCCGATGACTCGGATATGTCGATTACCGCGACACGGGGTGATAGGGATTCAGGTGCAAATGACTGACTGGAAAGTTGATTCCTCAGTCGACTCAATAGCGGATCGTATTTACTGAAGGAGACAATCAGGTCAAGCGAAGCCAGCTGCTGAATTTCGGATTTGAACGCCTCGATCGCCTGAAATGACACGCTGTCGGGTTCTGCCGGACCCGGCCATCCCATTGTCTCCAGCCGTTCGGGAAGTTTCTCAGACCAATCAGTGTGGGATTGATTGGTAGAGAGATCGTCGTGAAATTCGGTTAAGGCAGTTAAAATTTGCTGCAAGCCGACATCATCCTCGAGATCGTATCCGCACCGATTACCGGCAATCGTTACCCGTTTTAACAAGTCACGAGGCTTGAGCTGAAAAGGCAGTATGTTGCGCAGTGCAAAATCGAGAGTGCTGCGCTGCTGCAATTTGGTATCGGCATCAGCGATAAAGGGTGAAAGCAGAAAACGGTGAATCAAATCCGCCGCTTGAGGTGAATCGGAAAACAGGGATAATAATTCCATTGCAGAACGGACAACTTCAAATTCTGATAAGGGCTTACCCGGTGCGATATGAAACACTTCGCGGCCATCATTTCCATTAACCAGAAATTCTGGCGTCAATGTTTTGATCAGCGATTGTTCTATTTTATCTCGACAGGATTGCAAGTCAGGGACGACAATCCCCAGTCGCTGATCGGGATTTGTCTGCAACGACTGTTTAGCCCACTGCGCAATTGCCTGCCATTGATCTTCCTCCCGATAAAAACGCTTTATTTGAGCGCTTTCCGATTGATTGACCGATGGCTGATACATTACAACCTCGAGATCGAGAGGGTGTATCGACTCGAACAAATCACGCTGGCTTGGTGTCAACTGATCGAATCCGCACAGAATTAGTCCACGCAGATTCTTTGGTTCGCCGAATAATTGAGCGGATTCAGCAGGGCTTACGGTGCGAATCGCAGCTGTGAGAAAAGGGGTGATTTCGTCTCCATCGATCCAGTTGTTGTGTCTGCATAGCTGCTGGTAGGCTTTTGCCCATCTGCAAAATCCGTCATGGTCTCCCGTACTGAGTGCGCTCGAGCCCCAGGCAATGCGCCAGTCGTGAGCAATTTTCCAGGCCTGACCTGCCGCAATTGCGGTGCTGTCAATCGACCATAATGGTTCTGATTCAGCGTGGTGGGTTGCAATATCCTGTACGATCACCTTTTTCCAGAGGGCTCTGGATTGAATTGAGTTCAACACCGTCGCCCTGGGCTGTGATGCTGAAGCATCGGCCCGAGTTGTGGAAATTGTCTGCCACAAGCCTTTTGACCAAACCGGATACGGAATTATGTCAGGTGTTCGCCAGGCGGTCTCGCCAGCGGCAATTTTCAAATCCTGATACTGCTCGTGTAATTCCCGTGATAATCGTTTGCCCGCCGTTACCACGGTAAATCCAGAGGCGGCTTTGATTAAAAGCGTATCAAGGTCGATTGAGGAGAATAAGCTAGTCAAGAGGCGGCATTGAACCTAGGAGTAGACTCCAGTTATTGATCCCGACAACAGTGCAGAGAAACAAAATCGCTGAAACGCATGGTTAGTGCTCACTGGGCTACTCTTTTGCAAGCGATTGCATTTTTGTCGCCAGCTCGAAATCCAGCTGGGTTATTCCGTTGCTGCTGTGGGTCACGAGATATACGTCTACTGTTTTATAGACGTTTGACCATTCTGGATGGTGATTCATTTTTTCGGCGATGATGGCTGATTGGGTCATAAAACCCATAGCGCCAATAAAATTTTTGAATACAAATTGTTTGTATAGCTTGTCTCTAACGATGGCCCATTTCGCTATGGAAACTGAATTCAGTTTTTCCAGTTCGGAAAGAATCCGGGTGTCGTCCAGTTTTGGCTGTTTCATTTTTTGTGCTCTCTGCTTAAGCGAGTTTATAGATTAAAATAACAACCGGCCATGCAGACTGATTTAGACAAGTGCTGCCATGCTAGCGTCGGCCCATACCTCACCGCTAATCACAGGGTTCTCGATCATGGCGCAAATGATGTTACCGATTTCATCGGGCAGAATTTTTCTGCCCAGGCCGATAAGCGGTTTCAGGCTTTTTTCAAAATAATCCGTATCAATGGATTCCACCATGGCTGTATCAACGAAGCCCGGATGTATGATTCTAGTCTGTACGCCGTGGAACAAGCCTTCGAGGTTAAGAGTGGAACTCACCGCTTTAAGGGCTGATTTAGACGCAGCGTAGCCTACCTGGCCACGATTGCCCCGAGAGGACACCGAACCAATTAATACGACCGAACCCTGAATGGGTTCCTCTGATGACCACTTTTTGCGGTGTTGCTGCTGTCTGTGTCTGGCGACACCGGCGATGGTTTGCATTGCCCAGTAAGTTGGATGCAGTAAGTTGACCTCCAGAATTTGGCGAAAATGGTGTTCGCTATAAATCGAAATTTCACGGGTTTCCCGATCTTGTTTGATGGCAAGACCGTCCCGCACGATGCCTGCAGCCGGTACACAAATTTGTACTGCTCCAAATTCTGCGGTCATGGTCGCAAAGACGTGCTCCCTGAAATCGCTATTGATTACATCACCGTCGAAAGCCAGAATACTGGAATTCCCGGTTCTCTCTTTAATTTCGTCGGCTGTGGAGTGTATTTGGTGAGAAATATCCACCATTGCAAGGGCGCCAACTCGATAGTCGAGCAGCTTTTCTGATGTGGCGAGCCCAATACCCGCATTAGCGCCGGTTACGACTGCGGTTTTGTTTTCTATTTTCATATTATTTGGAAGAAATACGAGGTTTAAGCAGGGAATTTAATCATAAATGCGACGCTTATCCGAATTTATTCTTGCTGCGTGACCAAATGATATTGGTCCACAACACCATATATCGAGCTTGCTAATGGTTTTGGTCGCAATATACACGATGTGTATTCACAATACGGGAGCGCGCGAAGTTGTGCAAGATTGATCACTCAAAAATTTTGCCTTCTGTTATAATCCGCGGTTTTTTAGATTCCTCAATTTTTCAGGCGCTTGTTTTCAAGTCTTTGGCTTGATGGCCAGTGCTGTAAACTTTGGGGGGCAGATAAAACTCTTTTCCAATTTTTGAGGTTAAAACATGACCGAAGATCATGTGGATAACAAACGGCGTCGTTTGTTATCCATTGCGACTACTGGTGTTGGTATGGCTGGAGTGGTTGGCATCGCCGTACCATTCGCAGGCAGCCTTTCTCCAAGCGAAAAAGCCAAAGCTGCGGGTGCGCCGGTTGAGGTTGATATAAGCAAACTCGAGCCCGGTCAGCAATTAACAGTTGAGTGGCGTGGTAAGCCGGTATGGGTAATCAAACGCACACCCGAAGTATTAGACCTGCTGCCCAGTGTCGAAGATCGCCTCGTCGATCCAAATTCTGATGCTGCGCAACAACCCGAATATGCACAAAATGAATTCCGCTCCATAAAGGAAGAAATTCTGGTGCTGGTTGGTATTTGTACGCACCTCGGGTGCTCACCAAAATATCAGCCAGAAATAGGCGCTGTATCTTTTGACGATGATTGGAAAGGCGGGTTCTTGTGCGCTTGTCACGGTTCAAAGTTTGATCTTGCGGGTCGTGTTTACAGTGGTGTGCCGGCACCGACCAACCTGGTTGTACCGCCGCATCAATACCTTTCTGATGATGTGTTGTTAATCGGTGATGACGGAGGGGTGGCCTGATGAGTTTTATGAGCTGGCTGGATGAAAGATTTCCGGCAACCAAGGTTATGCGTGAACATTTAACCGAATACTACGCGCCGAAAAACTTTAACTTCTGGTATTTCTTCGGCAGTCTGGCGATGATGATGCTGGTCCTGCAGATCGTCACCGGCGTATTGTTGGCGATGAACTACAAGCCGGATGCCGAACTTGCGTTTGCGTCGGTGGAATACATCATGCGGGATGTCTGGGGTGGCTGGTTTGTGCGATACATGCACTCTACCGGTGCGTCGATGTTCTTTGTCGTGATTTATTTACACATGTTCCGCGGTCTGCTTTACGGATCGTATCAAAATCCTCGCGAATTGGTGTGGATCGTTGGCATGGTGATTTATCTGGCGATGATGGCCACGGCATTTTTTGGATATCTGCTGCCCTGGGGCCAGATGTCGTTTTGGGGGGCACAGGTCATTGTTAACCTGTTTGAAACCCTGCCGGTAATTGGCGGTGCATTGTCGGAGTGGATTCGCGGCGATTATGTCATTTCAGACATCACATTGAATCGTTTTTACGCCTTCCACTATCTTGTGCCTTTTATCCTGGTTGGTCTGGTGTTTGTTCACATTGTTGCATTGCACAAGGTTGGTTCCAACAACCCCGATGGCATTGAATTGAAAAAAGGACCGAAAGGCAATCGTTGGAGCGAAGATGCACCAAAAGACGGCATCCCTTTTCATCCCTATTACTCGGTTAAGGATCTGGTGGGCGTTGTTGGATTTCTCGCGATCTTCTTTGCGATCGTCTTTTTCATGCCGGAAATGGGGGGGTATTTCATTGAACAATCGAACTACGAGCCTGCCAACCCGTTGAAGACGCCAGAGCATATTGCCCCGGTTTGGTATTTCACGCCGTATTACGCAATACTGCGCGCAATACCGAGTTTTGCGGGCACTCAGGTTTGGGGGGTGTTGGCTATGTTCGCTGCCATTGCTACGTTTTTCGTTTTACCATGGCTTGACCACAGTCCGGTTAAATCAATTCGTTATAAAGGTGCGATCACCAAGTTTGCACTAACCACATTTGCCGTCACGTTTATCATTTTGAGTTGGCTGGGTACGCAGGCGCCGACGACGGATTTAACCATCATGGCGCAATTCTTTACGCTGGTATATTTTCTGTTCTTTTTGCTCTACCCGTGTTTTAGTGCGGCGGGTCAACCGCTAAACATACTGGCAAAAGCGCTCCTCGCAGTATCAACCCTAATTTTGCTCGGAACGCTGCTGTATTGGTGGAAACTTTGGAGTGGCGGTCCTTCTGACATGTTGAAGGGGATTTACACGGCACTATCGCTGCTGGTGTTTTTTATCCTGGGTGTATTACCGTTATTTAAACCAGAACAGGTTAAACCAGTTCCTGAGAGGTTGGGCTAATGAGCGCGCTAATTGTAATTTTATCACTGCTATTGACCCCGACTCTCGGTTTCGCGTCTGGCGGCCATGGCGGTGCCCAACTGGATCGCATTGAAGTTTCGCTTAAGGACAAGGTTTCGTTGCAAAACGGCGCCAAGTTGTTTGTTAACTATTGCATGTCCTGTCATAGCGCCAAATACATGCGTTATAACCGAATGGCAGCTGATCTCGACATTCCAGAGAAGCTGGTTAAGGAGCAAATGATTTTCACCGCTGCAAAAATTGGTGACCCAATGACAACGACAATGACAAAAGAAGATGGTGAAGCCTGGTTTGGCGTTGCACCACCTGATTTGTCACTAATCGGAAAATTGCGTGACCCTGAGTGGTTATACACCTATTTTCGAACATTCTATCCCGACGACAGTAGCACTAGTGGTTGGAACAATGCGGTATTTCCCAATGTCGCAATGCCGCATGTTTTTGCAGACTTGCAGGGAATTCAGCAGCCGATCTATAAAACCGAAACTGACGAATCCGGAGTCGAGCACACCATGATTGACGGTTTCGAGCTCGTTAAAGCCGGTTCAATGTCGGTTGAAGAATACGACCATGCCATGAAAGATCTCACCAACTTTCTCTACTACATGGGCGAACCCGCTCGTATGGTAAGAACGGGTTGGGGGATGTGGACAATGTTGTTTCTCGCCGTCTTTGGGTTGCTTGCATACTTGTTAAAGAAAGAATACTGGAGAGACGTCCACTAATTTGAATTTAGGGATCGGAATAAAAATATGAATGCCAATTTCCAATCCGCTGATCGCCGCCCAGCGATGACACTGTTGTCCGGACCCGTGGATGTTTTCAGCCATTGTTGTCGCATCGTGTTGCTTGAAAAAGGTATCGACTGTGCTATCGAATACGTCAGCAACAAAGCCGACCCGGCAACTGTTGGTGAGCATAACCCGTATGGCGAGACCCCGACGTTGGTTGATCGTGATGTTTCTTTGTATAACATGGGGGTCATCATTGAGTATCTGGACGAACGCTTCCCGCATCCGCCATTAATGCCGGTGGACCCGATTACCCGGGCGAAAACCCGCTTGATTGTTTCTCGTTTAACCCGCGACTGGTTGTTGCCAATTTACGAGTTGGGCGAAACGCTAACGCCTGATTTACCAGCGGAGTTGAAAAAAAGCCTTCACGATGGCCTGGTTGCTTTGTCACCCATTGTTGCGGACCAGCCTTTCTTTCTCGGTGCAGAGTATTCTCTGGTTGATGCCTATTTGGCACCATTGATTTGGCGTTTGCGATATCTTGGTATAGAGCTGCCGGAGCAGGCCGCACCATTGCTGGCGTATGGTGAATTGTTGTTTAGACGGCCGTCATTCCACGCCAGTCTCAGTGAAATGGAGATTGATCTGCGCTAGTGTTTGCGCCGATTTAGCAGCGTTTTGACTCGAAAAGCAACATGAGCAGTACCGGTCGATACGATGGCGGGTCGGATGACGACCAGGCAAATGTAATTGGTCAGGCGGGCTCAACCAAACCCTATCTAATCCGAGCAATTCATGAATGGACTTTGGACAATGCTTTCACCCCGCAAATTCTGGTGGCGACCCATTTCGATCAGGTTCAAGTTCCGTGGGAACATGTTAAAGATGAAAAAATTGTATTAAACATTCATCCGCAATCGGTGAAGCATCTTGAGTTAGGCAATGAGTTTTTAATGTGTTCAGCTCGATTTTCCGGAAAACCGTTTGAGTTGTGTGTGCCGGTGGTTGCTGTTCAGGCTATTTATGCCAGGGAAAATGGACAGGGCATTGTATTTCAGGAAAATACTTCTCAGTCGCCACCAGGTGCGCCACCCCCTAAACCCGCGCCGGAAAGTGGCGAGAGTGCGTCGACTGCAAAAGCTGGCACGGGAGCGCATCTGAAGTTGGTCAAATAAGCTTTAGAAACAGTTGGCAGGCAGTCGGCCTTGGCAACTAAAAGATTTCTGTTTGATACAGTTGATGGCCATCGTGATCTTGAAAAAATACTATTCGCCCGCATAGCTAATCTGGCAAAACTTCTAAAACCATTCAATTCTCAGGTAAACATAATGCGGCAATTTAGCGGAACTACTATTCTTTCCGTACGCAAAGGAAACCAGGTTGTCATCGGTGGTGATGGCCAGGTATCGCTGGGAGATACCATGATGAAAGGCAACGCTCGCAAGGTCAGACGGCTCTACCACGACAATGTGCTTGCCGGATTCGCCGGTGGGACTGCCGATGCTTTTACCTTGTTTGAGCGATTTGAAGCAAAGCTTGAAAAACACCAGGGACAGCTAGTTCGCTCGGCTGTAGAACTTGCGAAGGATTGGCGCACCGATAGAATGCTGCGCCGTCTTGAGGCATTGCTTGTTGTGGCGGACGCAGAAGCGTCTTTGATAATTTCTGGAAATGGTGATGTGATCGAGCCCGAGCAGGGAATCATGGCCATCGGTTCCGGTGGTGATTTTGCGAAATCTGCGGCCCTCGCTTTGGTAGAGAATTCGGCTCTGGATGCGCGCGGAATAGTGGAAAAAAGCCTGGGCATCGCGGCAAAAATTTGTATATATACAAATGATCATCTGACCATCGAAAGTCTGGAAATTTAACGTCCCCATTTTTATCTGTATTTAAGAGAACCCATTTATGACTGAAATGACCCCAAGGGAAATTGTCGAAGAGCTGGACAAACATATTGTCGGCCAGAAGGATGCCAAGCGTGCGGTGGCCATTGCGCTGCGAAATCGGTGGCGTCGGATGCAGGTTAAAGCTGAGTTACGCAGCGAAATAACCCCGAAAAATATCTTGATGATAGGACCTACTGGAGTAGGGAAAACTGAAATCGCACGGCGACTCGCGCGGTTGGCAAATGCACCATTTATCAAAGTCGAGGCGACAAAATTTACGGAAGTAGGTTATGTTGGCCGAGAAGTGGATAGCATTGTTCGCGACCTAACGGATATGGCGTTAAAAATGACCCGCGAGCAGGAGATGAAAAAAGTCAGATCCCGAGCCGAAGATATTGCTGAGGAGTCGATCCTCGATATTCTTCTTCCTCCGGCAAGAGGAGAAGAGCAAAATGATGAGAGTGCCGGTCGTCAAAAATTCAGAAAAATGTTGCGCGAAGGCAAGCTTGACGATAAGGAGATTGAAATTGAACTTAACGCGCCCGATATTGGCGTCGAAATTATGGCGCCACCGGGAATGGAGGAGATGACGAATCAACTTCAGGGCATGTTTCAGAATATGGGAAGCCAGAAAACGACCACGCGTAAAGTTCGTGTAAGCGAAGGTTTAAAACTGTTTACAGAAGAGGAAGCCGGAAAACTGGTAAACGACGAGGAGATTAAAACTAGCGCACTACAAAACGTCGAACAGAATGGCATTGTCTTTCTGGACGAGATCGACAAGATAGTGGGCCGTTCATCTGAAGGTCACAGTGGGGCAGATATTTCAAGAGAAGGTGTGCAGCGGGATTTGCTGCCACTGGTTGAAGGCGCAACGGTCTCCACCAAATACGGCATGATCAAAACGGATCATATTTTATTTATTGCTTCTGGCGCGTTTCAGCTGGCGAAGCCGTCCGACCTGATTCCGGAGTTACAAGGGCGTTTACCCATCCGCGTGGAGTTGCGGGCTTTGACCAGTGAAGATTTTTGCCGCATTCTAACGGAACCCGATGCTTCGCTGACCGAACAGTATACTGCGTTGATGGACACCGAGGGTGTGAAACTGGAATTTTCAGAAGAAGGCGTGCAGAGATTGGCGGAAGTGGCCTGGCTGGTTAACGAGCGAACTGAAAATATTGGAGCACGGCGACTGCATACGGTGATGGAACGGCTATTGGAGACGATTTCCTTTGAGGCTGCGGATAAATCTGGTGAGGTGGTTAGAGTCGATGTCGACTACGTCAATCAATACCTGAGTGATCTCGCAGAAGATCAGGATTTGTCTCGCTACATTCTCTAAATCATCAGAAAAGCTGGAGTTGTACGGATTTTGTCAATGCTTAAGTATTGCCAGATTTGCAGACTGGCAGATGGATTGATTAGATCATGCGATTGATCTCTGCACTGATGGCCATTTGTCGTATCAGCATTTTACTTATGCTAGTCATAGTCGGGCTATTAGCTGGCATGATCTCACCATTGATGCCGGCGCGGATGCATCGCCGGTGTATTAGAGTCTGGCACACAGCGGTTTTATCTATCCTCGGGATTCGGGTGCACGTCACCGGCGAAATTTTCAAGGCCGGGTCGCTGATCGTTTCGAATCACGTATCCTGGCTTGATATTTCTGTGCTTGGTTCGTCGCTGCCAACGATTTTTCTTGCAAAGCAGGAAATTTCAAGCTGGCCGGTTTTGGGTTTTGTCATACGTAAGGCAGGTACATTATTCATAGCGCGAGGGAAAGGAGCAAAACAGGCAATCAAACAAATTTCAGATGCCCTCGAACGCGAACTATCTGTGGTGATCTTTGCCGAGGGCAAAGCCAGTGAGGGGATTGATGTTGCCCGTTTTCAACCCAGATTGTTCCAGGCCGCTATTGATTCTGGGGCAGCCGTGCAGCCGATCGCATTACAATATCTGAATGCCGGGGGAGATGTAGATACGCGAGTAAGTTATTCCGGCAATTTAACGTTTTTACAAAGTCTCTGGCGCGTCAGTGTATTGAGCGGAATTTCCGTGACGATGACGATATTACCGGCTTACGAAGCCAGTGAAAATCGGGAGAAGATAAGCAAACGGGCTGAAGAAGTGATTAGAAAAGCCGTTATTTCCACTTAAATGCGTCTAAATGTGTTTAAAGTTCGGAAAGAAATTGAAAAATTGGTGTTCGGTAAGTCAATCGACTATAAATACAAAATATTACAGTTGAGTTAGAACTTTTCAAAATATTAGCACTCCAAGGTCTCGAGTGCTAAAATACGATGCCATATTAACTTCAGGAGTAATTACATAAACATGACTGCGACCTTACCGATGCCTATCGAATTGTCTTCTGCTGACAACCTGACCGCTTATATGCGAGCGGTAAATGCGGCGCCGATTCTTTCTGCGGAAAGAGAGTACGAACTTGCAACCCGGTTCCAGCAAGATGAGGATATTGAAGCAGCAAGAGAACTGGTTTTGTCACACCTGCGTCACGTTGTAAAAGTGGCTCGGGGGTTTATGGGTTATGGTTTGCCGCTAACTGATCTCATCCAGGAAGGCAGCATTGGTTTAATGAAAGCGGTGAAACGATTCGATCCAACGCGTGATGTTCGGCTGGTATCTTTCGCGGTACACTGGATTCGTGCAGAAATTTATGACTATGTGCTGCGGAACTGGCGCATGGTTAAAGTTGCGACCACCAAGGCGCAAAGGAAACTGTTTTTTAATCTTCGTAAATCGCGTGTACGTCTTGGCTGGATGAATGATGATGAAGTTGAACAGCTTGCCGCGAACCTTGATGTCGATCGCGGTGTGGTGCGTGAAATGGAGTCTCGTTTAAGCAGCAACGATGTCGCGTTTGATGCCCTGGTTGATCAGGATGATGACGAAAGTTATCTTGCGCCTTCCCAGCACCTTGGCGATAGTCGATTTGATCCGGAGATTGTCGTTGCCAATGATCAAAAAGAAACGGAGCAGCGAGAGCAGCTCGCGTTGGCCTTAAGTGAGCTCGATGAGCGAAGCAAGGATATCGTTACGCGTCGTTGGTTGGGTGATGACAAGCCAACGCTGCATGATTTAGCGGATGAGTATGGTGTCTCTGCTGAGCGAATTCGCCAGATTGAGAAACGTGCGATGGACAAAATGAAGAACCTGATCACCATAAACGCATAATGTTTCATAAACAGGTTCAAAATAAAAAGCCCGGTCTAGCCGGGCTTTTTTACGGGTGGCGGATATGGACTGGTCTGCTGATTTAAATCTGGACAACTGGTGTCACTAGAATAACGACTCATTGACAGTGTCATCGCTGGACTGTGACGGGTCTGCACTATCGGTATCATTTGTGCTGGTAGTGTTCACTATGTTATTCGGTTCGGTACCGATAAGAAAGTATTCTGTGTATCCATCAGGATCTTCAACACTCGTTACCTCTGTACTGTCCTTGTTAATGAATCGTGTTGTAATATTCTCTGGTATAAATTCCGCTTTTTGCGGATAATCCTGAAGCACTCTGCCCATAAAATCGACCCATATTGGTAATGCAGCGGAAGCCCCGGATTCTCTCCGGCCAAGATGGGAAGGTTCGTCAAAACCGACAAACACCGTGGTGTTAACGTCAGGATTAAATCCAGAAAACCAGGCGTCACGAAAATCGTTTGTTGTACCGGTTTTTCCGGCGAGATCAGAACGGCCGAGCGCAAGCGCCCGCCTGCCAGTACCGCTGAGTATGACCTGCTTAAGAATACTTTGCGTTAGGAAGGCGTTTTGCGGAGAGATAGCAAGCTCATTTCCCTGAAGTTCTATTGACGCATTTAATGGCTCGCTGTCGTCACCTGCGTTTGTAGAATCATCGTCGGTATCGGACTGTTCTACTGCCACGGAATCATTGATCAGTATCTCACTGTCACAGGGCTCACAGTTTTCTGGCGGCAGTAAAATTTCTGTGCCATCGGCGTCGGTAATGCGTTCGATAAGGTACGGTTGTATGGCATAGCCGCCGTTTGCCAACACCGCAAAACTGGAAGCGAGTTCGAGTGGCGTGACCGCTATACTGCCTAGTGCCAATGAAAGACTGTGCGGGAGCGCATCTGGATCGAAACCAAATTTAGCAAGATGATCAATGGTATTCTCGATTCCAATGGCGCGAAGCAGTCTGACAGATACCAGATTCAGCGATAGACTGAGTGCTTTTCGCAGCCGGGTAGGGCCGAAAAACTTTTTGCTGTAGTTCTGTGGGCGCCAAATACCTTCCAGCTCATCTTCGATAACAATGGGTGCGGCACTGACAAGACTGGAAGGCGTAAAACCATTATCCAGTGCGGCGGAATAAATGAAGGGTTTGATATTGGATCCTGGTTGCCGCTTTGCCTGTGTTGCACGATTAAACTTGCTCAGGTAGTAATCGAAACCGCCGGTCAAAGCGAGTATTGCGCCGCTGTGTGAGTCTAGGCTAACCAGCGCCCCAGATACTTCAGGCAGTTGCGACAGAGCCCATTCTGAGTCCGTAATTTGCCTTAGATAAACAACGTCTCCCGGTTCCAATACTTCGGCAACCGCAGTCAGCTCAGGTCCGAGGCTGTTGGGGGCGTTGTATTTTCGCGCCCACCTGATATTTTCCCAGGTGATCGTTACTTGTTGTAAATTTTGCATGACAGCAACGAAGGATTGTTCTTCGACTTCTGTAACAATACCGGGGGCCAGTTCTTTGCTTGACGGATAGGCTTGCAGAATAGTGTCTGTTTGCTCAATATCAGTCGGCTCAAGCGAAGGCAGATCGACTTTGCCAATCTCGCCCTTGAAACCGTGTCGAACATCATAAGCAAGTAAACCAGATCGCAGCGCCTGATTTGCTTTTTTCTGGTATTCACTATTTATCGTCAAGGTGACGTTTAGACCTTTTTCGTAAACGCGTTCGCCGAACCGATCGAATAAAATTTGCCGTGCCATTTCAGATACATAAGGGGCCTGAAAATCCAGACCTGCACTGTGGCGGCGCGCTGTAATTGGCGCATGCTGTGCATTCTCATAGCTATAGCCATCAATTCGACCAAGTTCGTGCAAGCGTTTTAATACATAATCCCTTCTGTGTTTGGCTTTCTCCGGATTGGATATCGGATTATCGCGGGAAGGTGCTTTCGGTAAACCGGCAAGCATGGCGATTTGCGGTACGCTCAGATTTCCGAGCTTTTCGCCGTAATACACCTGAGCGGCGGCAGCAAAACCATAAGATCGGTGACCGAGAAAAATTTTGTTGAGGTATAGCTCAAGTATTTCATCTTTTGTCAGTGTTCGTTCTATATTAAACGCCAGCAATATCTCCTTGAGTTTGCGCGTGTAAGTTTTTTCCGGATTAAGAAAGAAGTTACGTGCAACCTGCATGGTAATGGTGCTCGCGCCCTGGGCTTTGGATTTATTGGCTATATTGCTAATGGCAGCTCGCACCAGGCCTGGGAAATCCACCCCGGTATGATGGTAAAACCGGTCGTCTTCCGTGGCCAGTATAGCGTCAACCAGCAACGGCGGTGCCTGATCCAGCGAAACCGCTATGCGCCGTTCGTTGCCATACTCGGCAATGAGCTTTTCATCGGCGCTGTAAATCCGGAGCGGGATGTTTAATGGAATCTGTTTAATCTCTTCCACGGTGGGTAGAGTTGGTAACAACGATGCTGAATAGATTGCCAGGCCAACGCCCATGGATATCGCGAAAACGAATCCAATAGAAATGACTTTCAGCAAAATTTTTAGTAAAAATCTCATGTACTAAGGGAAGAACTAGGGTTAAACACGTGATATAAAGCTGGTTTTTCTAATCAAAGTACGCAAATCGCTTTCACAATGCACATTCAAGCGGTTATTATAGCCTTAATTAGGCAGGGGCTGCTGAGACAGATGCATCGGCTTGGATGAAAAATTGCCAGGCGAGATTAAGTTTGTCAGAGATTCAAAAATTATCGTATTGTTATGGTTTCGATATCATTCTCAAAAGCAACAAAACCAGTTAGTTAGTATTTTGGGGGATCAGATTGCTATTTTCAAAATCAAATCGCGGACGAATGCTCGGCATTGACCTGGGTACAACCTCCGTCAAGGTGCTCGAATTTTCAAGATCCGGACGGTCACTTGTCGCGGAACGATATGGTTATGAGCCGTTGATGCCAGGGGTCATTGTTGATCATAAAATCAAGGATATTGACGCAGTTGCAACATCGCTTCGAAGGGCGGTGAAAAAATCCGGCTCCAAGGCGAAACGCGGTGCAGTATGCGTCCCCTCAGGAAATGCCATTACCGAACTTATTTCAATTCAGGCCGATCTTGATGAAAGGGAGCTTGAGTCACTGGTTGAGATGGAAGCCGACCGTGTTGCTCCTTACGCGCTTGACGAAGTAAATATCGACTTTATGCGGCTTGGTAAATCAACCCAGAACCCTGGCGAAGATGATGTGCAAATTGTGGTGTGCAGAAAAACGGTGGTAGAAGATTTGGTTGCCGTTCTCGAAGAAGTGGATATTGAACCTGCCATTATTGATGTTGACACGTTTGCTTTTGGTCGGGTTCACGCATTGGTAAATCAGGGGCTGGTTGGTGCGGGCGCAAGAAGGACCGGTGCATTAATTGATTTTGGTTCGCATGCCAGTCGCTTTATGGTGTTTCATAATAACCAAATGGTTTACAACCGCGACACACCGTTTAGTGGTCGGCAGTTAATCGATGCGATTAACCAGAAATACGAAATACCCCACGATGAGGCGATGATAGCGCTGCGCAAAGGAGACTTGCCGGAGAGTTTTAAAACAGCCGTTTTAAAGCCTTATGTCAAATCTTTGATCCACGAGGTATTGCGGTCACTGCAGTTTTTTTACTCTTCAAGCACCTATAATTCGATCAATGAGTTGTTGGTAACTGGCGGTTGCGCACATATCGGCAATATAGAAAAAATCATTGAAAAGCGAATAGAAATTCCCACTGCAATTTTGAATCCTTTTGCCGCTGCTCGTATTGGATCAAAAATCGACAAGGATCGCTTTCGAAAAGATATTCCATCGCTGGCACTTGCCAGTGGATTGGCTATGCGAGGTGTCGAATGAGTGGAATCAATCTACTGCCGTGGAGAGAAGAACGCCGGATTGCCCGCGACCGGCAAATGCTAACCATTGCAATATTGATCTGGCTGACTTGTGGTGCCATGGTTTTCGGCGCTTTTCAGCACCTTGAAGCACTTAAGAAAAACCAGAATCAGCGTAACAGTTATCTGACAACGGAAATCACAAAGCTCGACAAAAAAATCGAACAAATAAAGAAACTGCAAAGCCAAAAAGACAACCTGATTTCGCGACTGCAAGTCATTCAGAATTTGCAGCGACAGCGCACCCAGGTGGTACGTATATTTGATGATATCGTGCGCAAGTTGCCAGATGGTGTTTATTTCGACACCATAAATAAAAAACAGCGGCAATTCAATTTTACCGGTACAGCACAATCAAACGCGCGGGTTTCCAATTTGATGGAAAGTTTGGCTGCGTCGAACTGGTTTCATGATCCAGATCTTAGTGTGATTAATGTAACGCCATCCAGCGGTGTAAGACTTAGCCAGTTTAACCTCGTGGTTTCGCAGCGAAAGGAGAAAAAGACTTCAAAGCCAAAACCCGGGAAAACTGAACCCAAGACAACGGAGGGGAGCTGACGATGATTGATTTTTCCGAAATACAGGATGTTGATATTCGTGACGTTACTACCTGGCCGATCTGGTTTAGGTGGGCCATTATAGGATTGATAGCGATTGGTGTGATGTTCGGCGGATATAAGTATTTTGTTGAGCAGCAACAAAAAATACTGGTTGAATTGGAGCGCGAGGAGAAACAACTCAGAAAAACGTTTCTGGAAAAGAAAGCGCTGGCGATTCATCTGCCAGCGTATAGCGCGCAGATAAATGAGATTCAGCATCGTTTTGGAGTTGTTTTGAAACAACTGCCAAACAAAACCGAAGTGCCTGCATTGCTAATCGATATTTCTCAGGCGGGGCTGGCAAGAGGGCTTAGATTCGAACAGTTCAAGCCAGCCAACAGTTCAAGCCAGCCAAAGTCCGAAGAGCCGAGCTTCTATCAACGTATGCCGATATCAATTACGGTAACCGGCAAGTTTCATCAACTCGCTGAGTTTATCAGTGATCTTGCGGCGCTACCCCGAATCGTGACGGTAGGGAACCTGGTAATCAAACGCCAATCCAAATCACAATTGGTCATGAGCGCACAAATCTACACCTATCAGTATCTGCAAGACAACAATACCGGCGAAGCCGAAAAGAAAACCAGGGTACAAGGATGATTAGGCTGGTTACATTGTGTCTGGTATTGCTGACCTTGGTAGGTTGTAACAAAATCAGTGGCGTCGAAGACTTAAAAAAATTTACAAAAGATGCATACAAGGACAGAAAACCGCAGGTTGACCCGTTACCGACTTTGGAGCCGGTGCCGGTTTTTATCTACCAGGCATCTAACAAAAAGGACCCGTTTAATAAGAGTAATTTGCGCCAACAAACGGCAAAGCAAGTTGATACCGACGGTGGAGAAGCGGGTCCGGATTTAACTCGAAAAAAAGAACCGCTTGAAGCCTACCCCACCGATGCCCTAAAACTCGTTGGGGTTATGGAGCATAATGGTATTAATTGGGCAATTATCATCGCTCCGGATAAAACGGTTCATCGCGTCACTGAAGGTAATTACCTGGGGCGCAACCATGGTGAAATAGTACTGGTAAAGGGCGAACGCGTTTCCGTTCAGGGGTTGCAGAGAAATTCGGTTGGTAAGTGGGAGAAGAAAACTGCTAAGCTTGTTTTTTCCGAATAATCATAGAGTTGTGTATCATATCTAAATAAGAATATAATCTGGGAAGCATCAAGAATGGGGACGTCGTCGAGTACGGCGTATTAATGTTTGTTGAACAATAAAAAGATTGAGCTATCTGTGTGGCTGTGCCAATGAAAATTTACCGAGATTTGAAGACAAGTTTGAAACCGCCCCGGATTCTCATCCTCGTAGCAATTGTCCTGTCCAGCCTGTTGATTGCGCGTGTGGCAACGGCTGCTCAACTGCAGAAGATCGCATGGGAAACGGACTCCAATGGAGAAGATGTTCTGGCCCTGGTGCTGGATAATCACCCAGGGTATGTGATCAGCGAGTCAGGGGGCGGAAATATAATTAAACTCACCCTTAAAGATACTGAGCTTGGTGACAGTCTGGGTCAGCTAGAACCCCGAGGATTGGTTCGCAGTTCCATTGCGCTTGCAGATGGCGACAATGTCAAAATTCAATTCCTCCTCTCAGATGCTGGTCGCGCCAGCATTACACCGGTTAATGACGGGTTCCGTGTATCGATCCGTCCGCTCAGTAGCGGTTCTGTTTCCGCGGCGGCGAGTCGTTCTGGTGGTGATGCTGAACTAACGGGTTTACGGTTTTCTCGGGTAACGGGCAATCGTGTTCAAGTGGATCTGGCGATGGATGGTGAGCTGGTTGATCCCGCGGTATTCAAAACGGTTTCTCCGCCACGAATCGCATTTGATTTCTTTGGTGTTAAAAACACCACAGGGAAGTCGGTATTCCCAATTGGAATATCATCGCTCGACAGTATTGTCGTTGCGGAAGATGACGACCGCATGAGGTTGGTTTTGAATTTACTAAATCCGGTTGACTACAATATCACGCGAGGGGCAAATGGATATGCACTGACTATCGGTACCAACGCAGTATCGGCATCAACCAGCGTGTCATCAGCAAGCAGTGAAGAAAGTCTGGCTCAGGAGTTTAAACAAGACCGGAAGCCACGCCCGCACAGCCTGGAAAGTGTCGATTTCCGACGCACGCCGAATGGCGGTGGACGAATTATTTTACAGCTGTCTGATAGTAAAGTTGCGGTAGATTTGCAGGAAAGCGGTTCCGAGATCGTTGCGTTATTTTCCAACACAGCGGTTCCTGCAGCGCTTGAACAACGTCTGGATGTCGTCGATTTCGCTACACCAGTGACCTATATCGACACTTATGCTGATGGTCGTAATGCCAGGTTGGTCATTTCCACGGGAGACCGTTATCAACAATCCTCGGTTCAATCAGGATCAACGCTTGTTCTCGATATTTCACCGTTAACCGAGGCGGAGATTGAAGCTGAGAATGTCGATGAGTCTGGTTATCAGGGGGATAGACTATCGTTGAACTTTCAACGAATTAGCGTGCGCGCGGCATTGCAGGTTATGGCTGATTTTACCGGATTGAATTTCGTAACCAGTGATGCGATTAAAGGTAACTTGTCATTGAAGCTCAAAGATGTGCCGTGGGATCAGGCGCTGGATGTTATCCTGCAAACCAAAGGATTGGCGATGCGGCAAAAAGGTAATGTTGTCTGGGTGGCACCTGCAGCGGAGATTACTGCAAAAGAACGTCAGGCATTGCAGGCCAAACAGGAGAAAGGTGATCTTGAGCCATTGGTGAGTGAGTTGATACGGGTGAGTTATGCGAAAGTTGAAGATCTTTCACGGATTCTGAAATCGATCAAAGCGGTGGAGACCGGAGTATCCCAATCAGGATTTGGTTCGGTTACCATGAGTGAAGTTAAAACTGAAGAGAATTCATTACTATCCTCTCGGGGTAGTGTCACTGTTGACGCCCGAACAAACTCTATCCTGATTCAGGATACGGCGACCAAGCTTGAGGAGATAAAGGCGGTAATCGCGAGACTGGATATTCCGGTACGGCAAGTTCAGATCGAAGCCCGTATTGTTGAAGCGAAGGATGACTTTAGTAAAAATATGGGTGCTCGCCTGGGGTTTACCCGTATCACCCGGCAAGCACGGTTTCCAGGGTCTTCCGGATCCAATGTGGGTGATGTATTTGGAAGCGGTAGGTTAGATCAAACTAATGATATTCGCGCAACAGGCAGCACAGACTTCAGTGATGATGCCTTGAGCGTAAACCTGCCCGCAGGTGGAATTGGCGCTGATTTACCCGGGAGTTACGCTTTTACCATCGCCAAGCTGGGTTCGGGATTTCTGAGCCTGCTTGATCTTGAACTGTCAGCGCTGCAAGCCGAAGGTAAAGGTAAAATATTGGCAAATCCGAAAATTCTGACCACTGATAAACGACGGGCGAGTATTGAGCAAGGCCAGGAAAGGGTTAGCACCTTCACTTCTGCATTTGGTGCAGCTTCAACCGCAGGCCAACGTGCTGTGCTCAGTTTGTCAGTGCTGCCACAGATTACACCCGATGATAAGGTTATTCTCGATGTTGATATCACCAATGATTCGTTTGTTGCGGCCAACACCGACACTATAAACACCAAACGTATTAAAACCCAGGCGCTTCTTGAAAATGGCGAAACGGTTGTTATTGGCGGGATTTATACTCAGGATGAAACATTCAGTATTACCAAAGTTCCGATATTGGGAGACCTGCCTTTAATTGGTGCGTTATTCAGGAAAAAAACATCGCGTAACAATCGTTCAGAGTTGCTGGTGTTTTTGACACCAAGAATTATTGATCCGACGCTTGCAGTACAGTAATCTTTCGTATTAACAAGATTTTTACGGGTCAGTTTATTGCGAGGACATGTTTATCTAATCGGCCTGATGGGGGCTGGAAAAACCACAGTGGGTAAAAAGCTTGCGAAAAAGCTGAGTTTACCGTTTCTGGATACTGACCAACTACTGGAAGAAAGGACGGGAGTACCGGTTAGTCAAATATTCGAAATAGAGGGCGAGCAGAGATTTCGTGATCGTGAAAGAAAACTTTTTCTTGAAATAAGCAACGGCAAAAAATCGGTTATCTCTACGGGCGGCGGTCTTGTTCTGGATGCCGAGAACCGCCGAGCCATGAAAAGCAGCGGTGAGGTTGTCTATCTAAAGGCGAATTTGAGGATTTTGTGGAATCGCCTGAGAAATTGTACAACTCGTCCGTTACTGCAAACCGAGAACCCAAAAGAATCCATTAAAATGCTTCTGATTCAACGGGATCCTGTTTATTCGGAACTGGCGAATTATGTTTTTGAAGTGGATTCAAATTCGGCAAATCATACGGCGCAAAAAATTTTGCAAACGCTGACCGGGAAACATACTGGCTGTAATGCCTGACAATTAGCATGAGAACCGTCAATATAAATCTGGGTGACCGCAGTTACGATATTCGTATTGCGCCAAAAATTTTTGCCGCTGAGGACGAACTGCTTCCATGGATCGACGGCAAACAGGTTATCGTAATTACAAACGAAGTTGTCGCGCCTTTGTATCTGCAGCAGTTGAAAACGGCACTTCACAGCAAACAGGTCTACGACCTTGTACTTGCAGACGGCGAGGAAACCAAAACATTAGACACATCGGGGTCAATATTTGACCGTATGCTGGAAATTCCACTGGATCGAAAAGCAACTGTTATCGCACTGGGTGGTGGCGTAATTGGTGATATGGCGGGATTTTCCGCAGCCTGTTACCAACGAGGAATTCCGTTTATCCAGATACCGACAACGCTATTGGCGCAAGTGGACTCTTCGGTTGGCGGCAAAACCGCAGTTAATCATGCTCGCGGGAAGAACATGATTGGCGCTTTCTATCAACCCAAACGGGTATTGGCGGACACTGCTGTGCTATCGACGCTGGCACCGAGACAGTTTTCATCGGGTCTTGCTGAGGTCATTAAATATGGATTGATTAGCGACCGCGGATTTTTCGATTGGCTAGAGCAAAATATGCCGTCAATCCTGAACCAGGATAGCGACGCACTGAGCCACGTTGTCGAACAATCCTGTTTAAACAAGGCCCGGCTAGTGGAAGCTGATGAACGGGAAAGTGGAATCAGGGCGCTATTGAATCTTGGTCATACTTTCGGTCATGCGGTAGAAACAGCGGTGGGTTATGGTAACTGGCTGCACGGCGAAGCCGTCTCAATTGGAATGTTGATGGCAAGTAGTATGTCTTGTGAGCAGGGCTGGATGTCAATGGAGGCGTTCACACGAACCAGGAACCTGTTAAAACTGGCGCGGCTGCCAGTAGAGCCCAGTGAAGATTTTTCCGTACAAGAATTGAAGTGTTTGATGAAACTCGACAAGAAGGTTTCCGACGGTCAAATTCATTTGGTTTTACTAAAGGGAATTGGAGATGCCTTTGTTAGTGATAATTACGCTGAAAAGGCATTTGATTCAACCCTTGAAAAATTTGCACTGGGTTAATCAATGCTATAATCCAACGTTATAGAATTTCCTTTGTTTGCACGTTTTTCTTAATATAAGCTAAGTCTGTACTGAGTATTGCATTTAGGATATTTAGTGAATTAGCATTTTGATCGAATTTGGTATCGAATCATACGTTTGCTGAATTCTATTCGCCAAACCCGCCTACGAATCGGATAAATTCGGGACCTCCGGTTTCCCGAATTTATATAGTTTTAAAGCGGGTTTTTGTTTCTGTGCAGGATATTGATTGCACCACTCAAAATTACACCGCCAAAGATTGAAGATGTCACTACCCGAAACCACCGGACTGTATAGCCGTCACAACGATCATGATTCGTGCGGCGTCGGTTTTGTAGCCAATATTAACGGCAGAGCCTGTCACGATATTGTCCAGTACGGATTAAAGATACTCACCAATCTCAGTCATCGCGGCGCAGTTGGTGCTGATCCGAATGCCGGGGATGGCGCGGGGATTTTGTTGCAGATTCCGCATGAGTTTTTTCGAAATGCGCTAAATACAGCGTTACCGAAAGTCGGTAGATACGCTGTTGGCATGGTTTTTATGCCCATCAGCAAGGCCGGTCAGGCAGAAGCACGCGGGGTTGTAGAAAGATACATTCTTGATGAAGGTCAGGAGGTTCTTGAATGGCGAAAAGTACCGCTTAACAACTCCAATCTGAGTGAAAGCGTTATCCCCACCGAACCGGCTATTTGGCAGGTTGTTGTGGGCTGTAATGACAGGTTAACAGATCAGGAAGATTTTGAACGAAAACTATTTGTCATTCGAAAGCAAATTGAGCGGCGAATTGAGGAGTCAGATATTGAGGGTAAAAACGATTTCTACATAACGTCACTCTCTTCAAGACTTATTAACTACAAAGGCATGCTGTTGGCATCACAGGTCGGTGAGTATTATCCCGACTTGCAGGATTCTAAAATGGCTTCTGCGCTTGCACTGGTGCACCAGCGATTCTCGACTAACACGTTTCCAACCTGGGATTTGGCACACCCATTTCGAATGATTGCCCACAATGGCGAAATTAATACCCTGCGCGGTAATGTTAACTGGATGGCGGCCAGAAAAAGCACAATGTTCTCGGCGATTCTGGGTGAAGATCTTGATAAGGTTTGGCCGGTAATCGCGGAAGGCCAATCAGATTCCGCCGCATTTGACAATGCGTTGGAATTGCTTGTTGCCGGAGGTTATTCACTGGCACATGCGATGATGATGCTCATTCCGGAAGCCTGGTCAGACAACCAACTAATGGATGAGAATCGTCGAGCATTTTATGAATACCACGCAGCCGTTATGGAACCCTGGGACGGTCCAGCCGCCGTGGCCTTTACGGATGGCAGGCAAATTGGTGCAACTCTGGATCGAAACGGACTCAGGCCTGCACGTTATCTGATTACTGATGACAATATGGTGGTCATGGCATCAGAGATGGGGGTGCTGGATATTGCAGAGAAAAAAATCAAACACAAGTGGCGACTACAGCCCGGAAAAATGTTTCTAATCGATCTGGAGCAAGGAAGAATAGTGGAGGATGATGAGATCAAAAACGATTTGGCTACCCGACATAACTACCAACAGTGGCTTGACCAAACTCAAATAAAACTGGACTCGCTTCGAATAGCAGTTGGCGCCATGTCTCCGGATTCTGCGACTTTACTAAAAGCCCAGCAGGCCTTCGGCTATACCCAGGAAGATCTGAAATTCCTGCTGATGCCCATGATTGAAAACAGTCAGGAAGCATTGGGCTCAATGGGAACCGATGTTGCTCCTGCGGTTATTTCCATGCGTTCGCGCAATCTTTCAAATTATTTCAAACAAAATTTTGCGCAGGTTACCAACCCCCCAATCGACCCGATTCGCGAAGAACTGGTTATGTCTTTACGGTCATTGATTGGCCCTCGCCCGAACCTGTTTGGTCAAGTTGACGGACACAAGGAGATGCGGCTCACTGTGCCACAACCCCTGCTCACCAATAATCAGCTAGAGCGTATTCGACAAATCGAAGATCATACGAATGGTGCGTTTCGAACAAAAACACTGACGTTGTGTTACGCGGTTTCTCAGGGAGAAGCGGGTCTCGCCAAAGCGTTAGAGGTGCTTTGCGACAAGGCAGAGCAGGCGGTTTTGCAGAAAGGCTTTAATATACTGATATTGTCTGATCGACGAATGGATCGTGACAACATTGCAATCCCGGCATTGCTGGCAACCTCTGCGGTGCATCATTACCTGATTGATAAGGGCTTGCGAACGGAAACAGGTTTGGTGGTTGAAACGGGTGCTTGCCTTGAGATTCATCACTTTGCGACCCTCGCAGGATATGGAGCAGAAGCAATAAATCCCTATGTCGCATTTGATACGGTGAATGCCATGCGCTCAAGATTACAGGGCGATGTTGATTTTGAAGAAGCGCAGCAACGTTATATTAATGCGATTGATAAAGGCCTAAAAAAAGTAATGTCGAAAATGGGGATTTCGACTTTCCAATCCTATTGCGGCGCGCAAATATTCGACGCACTCGGGCTTTGCCGTGAATTGGTGGAACAATTCTTCCAGGGTACCCGCTCTATGATAGGCGGTATTGGTCTGGATGATATTGCGCAGGATATTTTTTACTGGCACAAGCAGGCGTACGGCGATCAACCTTTGTATCGTTCCCAGCTCGATGCCGGCGGTGATTACGCGTACCGCGTGCGTGGCGAACAGCATGTTTGGGATCCACAAACAATCGCCAGTTTGCAGCATGCCACTCGAGGAAACAACGCAGATACCTTCAAAACGTTTTCACGTCTGGTGGATGAGCAGGATAAAGCGCTGTTTAATTTAAGAGGCTTGATGGATTTTGTTTGGGCTGATGAAGCCGTTCCGATTGAAGAGGTTGAGCCGGCGACGGAAATTGTCAAACGTTTTGCTACTGGTGCAATGTCCTATGGATCGATCTCGAGAGAAGCGCATTCGAGTTTAGCGGTGGCAATGAACCAGATTGGCGGCAAGTCGAATACCGGAGAAGGCGGAGAAGAAGGTGCCCGTTACGAACCATTGCCGGACGGCAAATCAAATCCGATGCGCTCCGCGATAAAGCAGGTGGCGTCAGGCCGATTTGGGGCAACCACAGAATACCTGGTTAATGCAGACGATATTCAGATTAAAATGGCCCAGGGAGCAAAACCAGGCGAAGGCGGTCAACTACCCGGCCATAAAGTTAGCCAGGAAATCGCCGACGTTCGGCATTCTACTCCAGGCGTTGGGTTAATCTCACCACCGCCACATCACGACATCTATTCCATAGAGGATTTGGCGCAGCTAATCTTCGATCTGAAAAACGTCAATCCGAAAAGCCGTGTTTCTGTAAAACTGGTTTCCGAAGTCGGTGTTGGAACCGTTGCTGCTGGAGTTTCTAAAGCCCACGCTGACCACGTAACCATTTCAGGATATGAAGGCGGGACTGGGGCAAGCCCATTGACTTCAATTAAGCATGCAGGTTCGCCCTGGGAAATTGGCCTAGCGGAGACTCATCAGACACTGGTGCAAAACAAGCTTCGCGGCAGGATTTCGGTCCAGGTAGATGGGGGTTTGAGAACGGGTCGTGATGTGGCTATCGCAGCATTGCTTGGTGCGGATGAGTTTGGTTTTGCCACTGCACCTTTAATCGTACAAGGCTGCATTATGATGCGTAAATGCCATCTGAATACCTGCCCCGTGGGCATTGCTACCCAGAACCCGGAGCTTCGCAAAAAGTTTACGGGTCAACCTGAGCACGTCATTAATTACTTTTTCTTTGTCGCCGAAGAGCTGCGACAGATAATGTCTAAATTGGGGTTTCGGTCGGTTAGTGAAATGACGGGTCAAATGGCCCGTCTGGAAATGCGCAAGGCTATTGATCACGGGGAAAGACGGGGCCTGGATTACACCGATCTTTTAGAGCAGCCGGAAGTAGAAAACGGTGTCGCGATTTATCACTGTGAGTCTCAGGAACACGGACTGGAAGCTGTTCTGGATCAAACCCTGATTCAGCAGGCGAGCGCTGCATTAGAAGAAAAAGAGCCAATTGAGCTGGACATCGAAATTGCCAATGTCAACAGAAGCTTCGGTGCAATGCTGTCGGGCGAGATTGCACGCCGTTATGGACACGATGGTTTGCCGGATGGCACCATTTCAATTCGGGCGAAAGGAACGGCTGGTCAGTCATTTGGCGCCTGGTTAGCAAAGGGGGTAACCATAGAGCTTGAAGGTGAAGCGAACGACTATGTTGGCAAAGGGATATCGGGAGGAAATTTAGTAATTTATCCGCCAGCCGACTCATCAATCGGCGATCGAAGAAATAATATTATCGTGGGCAACACGGTGTTGTACGGGGCTATTGGCGGGGAGAATTATTTTAGCGGCGTAGCCGGTGAGCGCTTCTGTGTGCGAAACTCCGGTGCCATTGCGGTTGTCGAGGGGTTGGGTGATCATGGTTGCGAATATATGACCGGTGGTTTGGTGATTTGTCTGGGTCAAACGGGGCGAAATTTTGCCGCAGGAATGTCCGGGGGAATGGCCTACGTACTGGATGAAGATAGTGAATTCGTACGCCGTTGCAATACGCAAATGGTTGGCATTTCGCAACTGGATGCAGATGAGCAAGATGAATCAATGGCTAACATGCTGGAAGCTGACGAAGCCCGTTTGCGCCATTATCTGCAAAATCATCTGGATTTTACCGGCAGTGAAATCGCGCGGCAAATTCTTGATGACTGGAATCAGTGGCTTCCGCGATTTGTTCGGGTAATGCCCTATGAATATGAAACTGCGTTGCAGGCATTGGAAATGAACGTTGCCGAAGAACCCCTTCGTGAGGCAGGGTAAACATGGGTAAATCAACCGGCTTTCTCGAAATAGATCGTAAAACCCACGGCTATGAGCCAAAACAAAATCGAATAACGCACTTCAATGAATTTGTCGTTACACTGACTAACGGTGAGCTCAGAAACCAGGCTGCGCGTTGTATGGATTGCGGTATTCCGTATTGTCAAACGGGGTGTCCGGTGAATAATATTATTCCAGACTGGAACGATCTGGTTTTTAATGATGACTGGAAACTGGCGAGCGAAGTACTGCACTCAACCAATAACTTCCCGGAATTCACCGGACGGGTGTGTCCAGCGCCTTGTGAAGAGTCGTGTACCTTGAATATTCAGGATAGTCCAGTTGCCATTAAATCCATCGAGCAAAGTATTGTAGAACGTGCCTGGCGGGAAGGCTGGATTGAGCCACAGATTCCCGTGAACAGAACGGGCAAATACGTTGCGGTAGTGGGCTCTGGGCCAGCAGGAATGGCCTGCGCGCAGCAGTTGGTACGTGCCGGGCATTCGGTTTCACTGTACGAAAAACAGGATCGCAGCGGTGGATTGTTACGCTACGGAATCCCGGATTTCAAACTCGACAAACTGATCATTGATCGACGTATGGCGCAAATGAAAACCGAAGGCGTGAAGTTTCATTCTGGCACCCATATCGGCGTTGATATACCAGCTTCTTTTCTTTTTGAAACCTTTGATGCCATCGTTCTGACAGGGGGCTCGGAGCAGCCGAGAGATATAGCGGTAGCGGGTCGGGACTTTCAGGGTATTCACTATGCTATGGATTTTTTACGGACGAATAGCCGTCGCGTACAGGGTAATGCAGTCAGTGAGGATGAGTTTATTTCTGCCGAGGGTAAAGATGTTGTTGTCATTGGTGGTGGGGATACCGGATCGGATTGTATTGGAACATCAATTCGACAAGGTGCAAACTCGATCACACAAATTGAAATTTTGTCGCAGCCGCCGGAAAAGGAAAATAAGGTGTTAACCTGGCCGAACTGGCCGCATAAAATGCGCACATCGACTTCCCAGGAAGAAGGCTGTAATCGAATCTGGGATGTCAAGACCAAGCATTTCAGCGCCGATAGAGACAATAACGTAAAACAGCTCGAATGCGTCAAAGTGTCCTGGAAACGGGATCAGGGGCAGTGGTCAATGCACGAAATAGAGGGCTCCGAATTTCAGTTGAAGGCAGATCTGGTTTTGTTGGCGATGGGGTTTGTTCATCCAGTCTATAACGGTCTACTGGAAGCGATTAACGTTGATCTGGATTCGAGAGGCAATGTTAACGCGCCAGACCAGGGTGAAAGGGCTTATCAGACCAATATCAAAAACGTGTTTTCAGCGGGTGATATGCGTCGCGGTCAATCGCTTGTGGTGTGGGCAATTCGCGAAGGCAGACAATGCGCGAAAGCGGTGGATGCCTATTTACAAGGTCATAGTGAGCTGCCCGACTAGCGTCGTTCAGGACAAATTTGTCAGGGGTTTGCCCTGCCACTCGTTTAGAGCCGTTATCGACAATTCCAGTGAAAATTCCATACACTTCGCTTTTCGCTACGGTTTCTTGACGAATTCTATTTTCAACGTTAACGGGTAATTCTTGATGCCGTACCGATTTCTCAAAGCGCTTCGGAAGGAGCCTGTTGATTGCACGCCTGTCTGGATCATGCGCCAGGCGGGTCGATACCTGCCAGAATACCGGGCGACGAGAGCCCAGGCCGGAGATTTTCTGACGTTGTGCAAAACACCGGAGTTGGCATGTGAAGTGACCTTGCAACCTTTGCGCAGGTTTGATCTTGATGCGGCAATCATATTTTCCGATATTTTGACGATTCCGGACGCCATGGGTCTGGGGCTGAGTTTGAATGAAGGGATAGGTCCTCGATTCGAGCGGCCATTGCGCAGTCAGCAGGATGTCGAGAACTTACCAGAACTCGATATGGAGCCTCAACTTGGTTACGTGATGGAGGCGATACGCATGACACGTACTGAGCTTGAAGGTAAAACACCGTTGATTGGTTTTAGCGGCAGTCCATGGACGCTGGCAACATATATGGTGGAAGGCGGGGGAAGCAAGGAGTTTCAGTTTGTGAAAGGAATGATGCATGAGAATCCGAAGACGATGCATTTGCTGCTTCGCAAAATCACCGATGCGGTAATCGAGTACCTTAAGATGCAGATCAGGGTCGGTGCGCAGGCAGTGATGGTTTTCGATACGTGGGGCGGGGTTTTGTCCACGCCCGCATATCATGCCTTTTCTTTAGCTTACATGAGAGAAATAGTCAGCGCACTTAAGTCAGATGATGTTACCCGGGAGATACCCGTTACGCTGTTTACCAAAGGTGGCGGAAACTGGCTCGAGGCTATGGCCGATAGCGGCTGCGATGCAGTTGGGCTAGACTGGACGATCGGTCTTGATACCGCTCGCAATCGAATCGGTGATAAAGTTGCCATACAAGGTAATATGGACCCAACGGTTTTATCTGCTTCTGCTGAACGCGTCTCCGCAGAAGCAAGCAGATTAGTCCAGGAGTTTGGCCCTTACAACGGTCACGTGTTTAATTTGGGGCATGGAATCCATCCCGGAATTGATCCGGAAAATGTGCAGGCGTTGGTGGAAGCGGTACACAATGAATCAAGCCGGGCAAATCGCTGAGCAAACTTGCGGTAACCGTTACTCTGTCGCTTTCGCTTGACTGGTCTGGAACTGCTGTAGTTGAGCTTCGCTGGCTTTCGCCTGATAACGCGATTTGTATTCTGAAAAAGGCATTCCATAGATCAGTTCCCGGGCTTCGTCGTAATTCAGTTCTATCCCCTGCTCAGCCGCCGCGCTGGCATACCATTTACTGAAACAGTTCCGGCAGAAATAGGCAAGATTCATCAGATCAATATTCTGCACCTCTGGATTACGCTGCAGGTGATCAATTAATTTGCGGAAAACCGCAGCCTCGATTTCTGTGGTTTGTTGAGCGCTGATTTTTGCTGAATTTGGCATGATTTTAACTTTTGGTGTCAAGCTGATTTTTGCAGGTTACTGACGTAGCTTCAGAGCGTAACGGGTTTAAAGCAGATTCGCCACTGCGCTGACCACGACTTTTGTAAAATCCAGTCTGGGCCGTCAGATTATATGGACAAACAACCTGCTTGAGATCGTGAATACAGGCAATCCAGCAAGCTGGACGGGTTCGTTGGAGAACGTTTTCGAGACCGCACTGTATGGAAAAAGGGGCTTGAATTTTTAATTTAAAATACCAGATCAAGAGGCAACTTCAAGCGTTTCCACAGGTTCGGTAATATTAAAAAATGGAAACCTTTGAAAAGAATTATTCGATCATGCAGTTTGATATAATCGCGCTGATCAGGTCCCTCCAAGCACAATAATCTAGCCATGTCTGACTCAATTTCCCACGCTCGTTTGGTTATCGAAATCGAGCAAGAAGCAGTAAGCGGGTTAATAGACAGGCTTGACCGCCAGTTTGAGCAGGCTTGCGAACTGGTTTTGTCCTGTACCGGTAGGGTGGTTGTCATCGGAATGGGTAAATCGGGTCATATTGGTGGGAAAATTGCGTCTACGCTAGCCAGTACGGGCACCCCGGCATTTTTCCTCCACCCAGGGGAAGCAAGTCACGGTGATATGGGGATGATTACCACTGAAGATCTTGTGATCGCTATTTCAAATTCAGGCGAAACCGCTGAAGTCATCAGCATTGTCCCCATTGTAAAACGCCTGGGTGTGAAAATGATTGCCATGACCGGGAAACCCGGATCGACTCTGGGGCAGCAGGCGGAAGCCTGCTTGAACGTCGGTGTGTCGAAGGAAGCCTGCCCACACAACCTGGCGCCAACGGCAAGTACGACAGCAACGCTGGTCATGGGGGATGCGCTTGCCGTTGCTGTACAACGCTCTAGAGGGTTTTCGGTTCAGGATTTTGCACGTACCCATCCAGGCGGTGTCCTGGGCAAACGGTTGCTGTTATTTGCCAGTGACCTGATGCACAGTGGTGACGCATTACCATTGGTAAAAAATAGTGCTTCCATGGGAGAGGTGTTAGTGGAGATGTCCACAAAGTCGCTGGGTATGGTTGCGGTAGTCGATGAAACTCGGACATTGCTGGGGATGGTTACGGATGGAGATTTACGGCGCGCGCTTGAAAACAGGATCGACGTGTACACCAGCAAAGCGACAGATTTGATGACGAAAGATCCTTTTACCATTCAACCAGATACGCTGGCAGAAGAAGTGGTTAAGTCGATGCGAGATTTCGCCCAGCATGGCCCCCACGCGGTTAACGGAATTTTTGTGGTTGACGACAACAATGCGGTTGTTGGTGCACTCAATACCCATGACTTGCTCCGCGCAGGTGTAATTTAAAAAGCGGACGATAAGTAATGATCAAGCATGCTGAGAATATGGGGGTTTTTGTGCTTTTTCTTGCGCTTTGTTCGCTATCGCTCTGGCTGCAGTTTGGATTGTACGAGCCAGTCAGTTCAGCGATATCTGAGTTGGAGAAGAATGACCCTGACTACTACGCAGAAAATTTTCAAGCTACTGGCATCGATGAAATGGGTAAAAAATATGAGATTATTGCTGACAGACTCGTTCACTTTCCTGTGGGTGACAGGGTGCTGCTGGATAACCCGCATATTGTTCAGTATGACCTTGCTGGAACACCTCGACATATCTATGCAGAATCGGGGTGGTTATACGATAATCGCTCTACTATATTGCTGACAGGCAATGTTAGAGTGATTCAAAGCCAGACGAAGAGCGCAGGTGCTGCAGCGTCGTCTGAAAAAATGATAATTCACCTTAAAGAAAAGAGAAAAGAGGTAAATTGAGAATGCGTAAAAACCTGTTGCTCGCGCTGATGTTTTTAGCGGGCGCCGCACTAAATATTCAACCTGGCCATGCACTGGACAGCGATTCAGAACAACCGGCAACGCTCGACGCTGATGACATGGAGATGGATTTCAGTACAGGGCTGCGGATTTATCGCGGCAATGTTGTTTTTCGTCAGGGCAGTATTAAAATGACCTGTGAGGAGTTGACGACTTATTTCAGTGATGAGGGTGAGTTGGACAAAGCCATTTGTGTAGGCAATCCCGGTAGTTTCAAACAACGCCCGGAAGGACAAGACAAAGATATGGTGGGGACCGCACGCAGTATCACCATGAATCGAGTTGACGATCTGGTGATTTTAAAAAGCCGCGCCAAAGTAGTACAGGGAAACTCAACAATTACCGGGTCACTGATTACCTACAATATGATAACGGAAAAGGCCTCTATCAAAGGAGGCGGCTCACAGAGCAGCGGTTCCGAATCTCAGTCAACTGGCTCCGAAAGCGCTGACGGTACGACCGGATCCGAAGACGCCGCTACTGAGGTTGAAGAAGATAGTAACGCAAGACCAAGTCTGGTCATTCAACCACGAAAAACCAAACCGGTAGAGGAAACTCCTGAAGACACCGAAACGGATGGTGATGCTAGCGAAAGCGAAGAGAAAAAAAAGGAAGGCTAAACTGATTGTCTGTTGTGTATTAATGTGTTGATTTGACCAGATTTAGCATTTGTTATGAAAAAACTTGTAGCAAGCGGATTGGTAAAACGTTATAAAAACGTGACCACGGTTAACGGAGTCAATCTTTCTGTGGCTAACAATGAGATTGTTGGGTTGTTGGGTGCCAATGGTGCGGGAAAAACCACCTGCTTTAACATGGTAATTGGATTGGTGAGATCGGATGACGGCACTATTTCGCTGGATGGAGACGATATCACCGATTTACCAATGCATGAGCGTGCGCGTAAGGGCATTGGATATTTACCGCAAGAACATTCTGTTTTTCGCAAGCTATCTACCGAAGATAATATACTTGCTGTGCTCGAAGCGGCCGGCAAGCATGATAAGAAAGAGCAGCAGAAAATAAGTGAAAAGTTGATGGAAGAGTTTGGGATTCTCAAGCTTCGCAACAAGCCGACCATTCAGCTTTCCGGAGGCGAACAACGACGGGTAGAAATTGCTCGGGCATTGGCTTTGGAGCCCGCATTCATTTTACTCGATGAGCCTTTTGCCGGTGTTGACCCAATCGCAGTACGTGACATACAGCATATAATTCGTGTTCTGAAAGAAAGGGGGATCGGTGTGCTGATCACTGACCACAATGTTCGAGAGACACTTGGAATATGTGATCGGGCGTATATCCTGCATCAGGGAGAGGTGCTGGTTTCGGGATCACCGGACATTATCATGGCAGACAGCCGTGCCAAAGACGTTTATCTTGGGCATGATTTCAGGATGTAATTGCGAATCTCGCGTCGAATACGTCAGGAATTCAGAGCTGCTGCGAGTTGAACGGTAGAGTTCTGAACTTGAATCAGCTACATGCGCCATGCTAAATCGCTCTGTCAGTCGATTTCACCGTTACAAATCCAAGCCAGTATAGCATATAAAATTCCAATCCCGGTTTGATGTAAACTGTGTACCAGTAGACATATTCAAGGTTTCTGTTTGATGAAGCAAACGTTTGAGTTGAGGCAATCTCAGCGGCTGGCCATGACACCGCAGCTGCAGCAGGCGGTTAGGCTGCTACAAATGTCTACAACCGAGCTCAATGAAGAAATTCAGCTAGCCCATGAAACAAATCCATTGCTGGAGTTTGTCGATGATATGGTGACTGAAGAATCGGAAATACCGCAACCCGCTTTTGAAACACGCGCAGGGACTGCGCTGTCAAGTGAGGAAACTTTTGATTTAGCTGCTGCCAATAGCGTGGATCTGAGTATCCAGGAAAATGATTCTGAATCGAGCTGGCCTTCTGCGTCCGAAAATTGGGCGGTCAACGCAGGCTCTGCGAATCGAAATTTTGATTCAAATCCAGATTTCGACAGGGTGATGCAATATGCTGATCAAACGGTTTCCCTGAAACAGGCGCTGACAGATCAGGCTGCATTTTTATTCAACTCCGACCGTGAATCACTAATTGCATTTCACATTGTTCAAAATATCAATGAGGCTGGATATCTTGATTCCTCACTCGATGAAATATTGAAGCAAGCAATAGATCTTGTTGATATCAGCCTCAATGAACTTGAGTTTGTGCTGGCTGAAATCCAGAAGTTTGAACCCACTGGCGTCGGTGCGCGGTCGCCAGAGGAATGCCTGAGTCTGCAAATGCAGGCGATTGATCAATCTCGGCCCGGCTTCGGTCTCGCTGACCGTATTGTACGGAACCATCTTGCTCTTTTGGCTTCGAAAGATTACACGAGTTTAAAAAAGCAGTTGGGTGTATCCGAGAGCGAGCTTGCAGAAGCGATCGGTTTGATAACAGAACTAGACCCTCATCCGGGTTACCGGTTTAGCAACGCCAGAATCGATTATACTGTTCCCGATATTCTGGTAGAGAAGTCGAAGGGATTTTGGCTGGCGCGTATAAACCAGAAAAACGTACCGAGGCTGTCGATTAATGACAACTACCAAAAGTTGATAAATAGAGAGAAGAATACAGATTTTGGTGGATTAAAAGAGCAATTACAAAACGCCAGATGGTTATTGAGCAATCTGGAAAAGCGGCAAAATACCATCCTCTCAGTAGCCAGGGAAATTGTCGAGCGTCAGCAGCCGTTCTTCAACGAGGGTGTCGGGAAAATACGACCAATGAAACTGAGCGATATCGCTCAGCCTTTAGGTATTCACGAATCCACCGTATCCCGGGCAACCAACGGCAAATACTTATTGGCACCTCAGGGTATATTTGAGCTCAAGTACTTTTTTTCATCCCGGGTCAGTGGCGGCGAAGGGCAGGCTGTATCGTCTTTAGCCATTCAGACTGAGATAAAAAATATTATCCTGACAGAAAACGCTAAAAAGCCAGTTAGTGATGAAAAAATTTGCGCGCTACTGCAGGCTCAGGGCACGCAAATTGCGCGTAGAACGGTAGCAAAATATCGCGAACAACTTAACATCCCGTCATCAAGTAAACGCAAATCATTGTGAGGAGGTTTTAATCAGATAACCGGTATAAAGTCGAGCAACCTAAAAAAGCTCATCAATTAGAACGTAATACTATTGGAGTACATTTATATGCAAATTTCTATTAGCGGACAACAGTTAGACATCACAGATTCTTTACACAATTACGTCTCTGAGAAAGTAGAAAAAATCGTCCGTCACTTCGATCACGTAACCAACACCAATGTCGTGCTTCAGGTAGAAAAAACACGGCACATAGCAGAAGCCACAGTAAATACGAAAGGTGCTATGATCCACGCCTCAAGTACCGCTGAAGATATGTATACAGCGATTGATTCCATGGCGCATAAACTGGATAGACAGGTTATAAAGCATAAGGAAAAACTTACCGACCACCACAGAAACGAAGATTCAATAAAAACCATTCCCGGATGACTGGCACAACGCTTGGTGTGGTCATGCAGGGATGCAGATCACCGCAATTTCCCATGATACAAAATGCCCTTTTGGCGCAACATCAGGTCGACGCAGATCTTTGTGTTGCCAGCCGAAAAAAACTATTCGAAGTCTTTGCAGAAATGCTGTCAGATGGCGTTTCAACACAAATCGATGCTGACAAACAAGATTCTGATGATCAAATTTCTGCTGTTGTGGATGATGTATTCCAAACATTAAATGATCGGGAAAAGCTGGGCAGTACGGGGCTGGGAAAGGGAATCGCATTACCACACGGACGGCTTCGAGGTTTGACCGAACCACGCATCGCAATCGCGAGACTGCAGTCTCCCATAGCCTATGACTCACCTGATGGTGAACCGGTTTGGTTAGCGGTGTGTTTGATCGCGCCGGAAGAGGCCAACGACGTCCACCTTCAGCTGCTCGGGGCGCTGGCATCAAAATTTAGCGACGAAAACTTTATCAGTCGCGCGAAATCTGTAACGGGGGATCTGGAACTATACGAATTATTCCAAAATTCCTGAAATGTTATGAGCTCGCAGCAACCAGACAATAGCGGTATTTCACCCCGGCAAGTTGTTGAGGGTATCGCGCAAATTGGCTGGATATGCCCTACCGCGAAGATGCTTCACGCCCAGCATCACGCCATTCAGTTATTCGGACTTCTCAACCCGCTGCGCAATACTGAAATTTGCATTGTCACAGAAAACGAACTGGAATGGCTGTTTTCCCAAACCGAAACAGCGTTACTGAATTCGCCGGCATTTGATGCTGCTCAAGTTTCAATGTTGATCTTCTGCTGCAATTGTCAGGATTGGTTGAAGCCGCAGTTCGTGACCACTTACTGAGAGTGGCGGGGCTAGACAGTAGTGCCGAATTTATCGAATCCCACACACGCACACTCGTCTCCAAATCAGGAATTGATAATGACTGACATGATCATTATCAGCGGCCTTTCTGGTTCAGGCAAAAGTGTGGCGTTGCAGTCGCTTGAAGACATTGGCTATTTCTGTATTGATAATCTACCAGCATTCATGCTGCATAATTTTTCAACATTACTTTCAGAACGAGTGACCAATGCCGAGATTCTCGAGTTACCGGGCGTTGCCGTCAGCATTGATGGACGAAGTAAACAATTTCTTACAGAGCGGAATTCCAGTTTAAATGAGCTGGAAGAGAGAGGAATTCACTATCGAATGATATTTCTGGATGCGGAGGAGCAGAAACTCGTTCGCCGCTATAGTGAAACCAGGCGCAAGCACCCGTTGACGGATAACAACACGCCGTTGATCGAAGGTATTCGTCTGGAACGAAAGTTATTGGATCCACTGCTTGAGCGGGCAGAGAAAATTATTGATACAACCGATATGACACCCCATGAATTGCGCGGCCTGATTCGGGATTTCGCTGGTGGAGTCACATCTTCTTCCCCATTGTTGCTGGTCGAGTCGTTTGGTTTTAAATACGGCACACCGAGAGAAGCCGACTTTATTTTTGACGTTCGGTGTTTGCCTAATCCCTACTGGAATGAATCTTTGCGTAAACTAACGGGATTAGACTCTGAAGTGATGCGATTTCTTCGAGAACACGATCAGGTGAGCGATATGGTTGATGAGATTTACGGTTTTGTCAGCAAATGGATCCCAGGGTTTGCCAGCGAAAACCGGAGTTATATTACTGTCGCCATTGGTTGTACAGGCGGACAGCATCGCTCGGTGTATATTTGCGAGCAGTTGCATAGCCAGTTTTCACAGCAAAATGTCGGTGTGCAGATTCGGCACAGAGAACTGGCCAAATAACGGATAGGCATGGTTATCGAGAAAAAGATTGAAGTGATTAATAAACTTGGCTTGCATGCCAGAGCCGCAGCAAAATTAGTGAAGCTAAGTGCTGGCTTTAAATGTTCGATTCAGCTTCGCAGTGAAGACAAAATGGTCGATGCGAAAAGCATCATGGGCGTGTTGATGCTTGCCGCATCACAGGGAACGCAACTGATGCTCTCAATTGAAGGTGAAGATGCCGAAATTGCCAGCGAGGCAGTTGAACAATTGTTCCAAAACTATTTCGACGAAGGCGAGTAGTACGGACCGATGTTTACCCTGCATGGAAATGGCGTCGGTACCGGGGTTGCAATCGGAAAAGCGAGAATTCTGCGACGCCCAGGTCAGGAAATTCCACACTATCAGATTGATAAGGATCAGACCGAGAATGAAGTGTGCCGATTACGATCTGCCATCCAGTCAGCAACTATTTCGTTAAAGCAGGTAATGGATCAACTTCCCGATAGCGCCGGTGAGATTCGAGCACTAATTGGAGCGCATTTGCTGATGTTGGATGATCCGATGTTAAGTCAGGAACCCATCTCCATTATTCGGGAAAGCGGTGTCAATGCTGAATCGGCAATGCATCAACACGCAACCAATCTTGAAAAAGTGTTCAGCGCCATAGACGATCCTTACATCAGCAGCAAATCCGCTGATATTGAGCAGGTTATTGGTCGTATACAGGGAGAATTGCTGGACCAGGACTTTGATTTATCCAGCCAGTCAGATGGGTCATTCGATGGCGATATCATTGTCGCCAATGATTTGACCCCAGCAGATACGGTTGAGTTGCGAAAGCATACAATTAGCGCATTTTTAACCAATTTGGGAGGACCAATTTCTCATACCGCCATCCTCGCAAGGAGTATGAAAATTCCAGCGATCGTGGGCCTGCACGGCGGCATCAAATATCTGCGCAATGATGATCTGCTCATTATCGACGGAAAACGCGGAGTTGTCTTGGTTAACCCAGATGAAGTCGCTTTACAAACTTATCGTCGAAGAAGGGAGAAAATAATTCGCGTCCAACAAGAAATGGATATGTTGCTGGATGCAGACGCGTCAACCCTGGACGGAATTGACGTGCGTCTTAGTTCGAATATTGGACTACCCGAAGAAATCACTGAAAGTGTTTCCCAAAATGCCGATAGTGTCGGGCTTTATCGCACTGAGTTTATGTATATGAACCGCGACACATTGCCGGATGAAGATGAGCAGCTTCGGATCTATTGTCAGGTCATGGCGAAGACCGATCGACCCGTAACGATTCGGACTCTGGATCTTGGGGCGGACAAGCAAGTGGACGGCGGCCGTACGAGTGACGCATTAACCACTAACCCGGCACTTGGTAGAAGAGCAATTCGATTGTGTCTTCATGATCTGAGCTTGTTCAAACCACAACTTCGTGCCATTTACAGAGCCTCTGCATTTGGCAAGGTTCGACTGATGGTACCAATGGTGTCGAATATTGACGAGCTTGATCAACTTTATGCATTGCTGGAAGAAGTTAAACGGGAGTTAACCGCCCAGCGCATTGAATTTGATGCCAATGTGCCGATAGGCGGGATGATCGAAGTTCCGGCCGCCGCAATAGCAGCAGATCTGTTTGCCGACCGTCTGGATTTCCTGTCCATCGGCACAAATGACCTGATTCAATATACTTTGGCTATTGACCGGGTTGATGATGAAGTTAACTATTTGTACGATCCATTACACCCGTCGATTTTGCGGCTAATAAAGATGACTATCGATGCCGGTAATGCGGCAGGAATTCCGGTGGCAATGTGTGGTGAGATGGCTGGAGACATCAGATACACGAGGGTGTTACTGGGTATGGGGTTACGCGATTTCAGTATGGATCCGGCAACCATTATGCAGATCAAGCACCAAGTCCGGTTGACTGATGTGAAGAAAACCGAAAAGGATGTCGAAATGCTATTGAAAACCGGAAACCCAAAATCCGCGAAAGAAATAATCGACCGCATAAATACATAACGATTTTCTGTTTACCGCTAAACTACCGGCTATTTAGGTGAACTACGAACTGACCTGTCACTGTAAAGCGGTAAGGCTAACACTTTGGTTGCCCAACGGCTTGGTTGATCCTCGGCGTTGCAATTGCTCCATATTTAACCACCAATTTGGAATAAGCGATGGCTGCAACAACTGGACTAAACCATTTGGGATTATCGGTATTTGACAATGGTGGGCGAATGATAAGATTGTTTTCCTTTCCAGGTTCAACACTAGCGCCTGATTTTAGGTGGCTAATTGCTATTCAGTCAGATGACGTGTAATCATTACAACAATCGTAATACACAGTTTCAGGAGAAGGAAAACGAGAATGACTTCGACACACCGCACACACGGATTGCTGAAGCAACTAAACCGATTGAATTATAGTATCAATTTCGGTTAGTTTCTGGCTGGGTTTGGCTTCGTTGAGATTGACGGACAACCGTGAATGTTCATGCTGAGGACAAAAAAAGCCCGACTCCAGGAGTCGGGCTCATATCCAACCAGTTAGCTTTACACGAATATCCTTTTGTTATTCGTGATTAAACTAGCCTGACAAATCCTCATCTCATTCCTTGTATTAAATGGAGCAGAGCAATGCCCATTCGTGTCCAGTTATTCTGATCCTTCCCTGGAGGATCCGTGTTAAAAAACTTCCTCCAGTAAGTTTTTTAACCTGATTGGATGGTTGTATGATCTCAAAGCCTGAACAATTTGTATGTGACGTAGATCACACTCAAGCAAAAAAATCCCGACTTATCATGAATTAAGTCGGGATTTACGCTTTAATATGATAATTAAAAGCTAAATATTGGAGTCTTCAAACGAATCTTTCCGTCTTTTAATGAAATCCAGCAACGCTTCATCTATCGCCGGATCTAAAGCCGGTGCCTGATATTCATTAAGCATATTTTTCCAGATTTTATTGGCCCGCACCGTCGCATCCATGGAACCGTCGATTTCCCATTGCTCAAAGCTATTGTTATCGGCAATACTCGATCGGTAGAACGCCGATTTAAAATTTTCCTGGGTATGATTACAGCCCAGAAAATGTTGACCGGGGCCAACTTCTCGAATCGCTGATAATGCCTGACCATTTTCAGATAAATCGGGGCCGTTCGCAAACACCTGCATCATGCCAAGTTGATCTGCGTCCATAATTAGTTTTTCATAGCCAGAAGCAAGGCCTCCCTCAAGCCAGCCAGCCGCATGGAGAACGAAGTTCACCCCAGCGACTACAGAGGGTTGAATCGTGTTGGCGCTTTCGTAAGCCGCCTGAGCGTCGGAAATTTTAGAACCGCACAATGACCCGCCGCTACGAAACGGTACGCCCAACCGTCTTGCCAAAGATGCGCAGCCGTTGAGTACTAGAGCCGGTTCTGGGGTGCCAAATGTTGGAGCCCCCGATTGCATCGAAATCGAGCTTGCAAATGTACCAAAAATTACCGGGGACCCGGGGCGGACTAATTGGGTAAATGACATCCCGGCCATCGCCTCGGCTAGAATTTGTGACATGGTTCCCACTGCGGTTACCGGTGACATTGCACCCGACAGTATAAAAGGCGAAACAATACTCGCCTGATTATTTCGGGCATACACTTCTGACGCGCCGAGCATGGTTTCATCAAAAACCATCGGTGAGTTTGCGTTAATCAGGTTAACCAGAACGGTATTTTGATCGACAAAATCTTCGCCGAACAAAATTTTACACATGTCAACGGAATCCTGCGCCCGCTCGGGCTGGGTAACTGACCCCATAAATGGTTTATCGCTGTATTTGATATGGCTATACACCATGTCGAAGTGTCGCTTGTTAACCGGTAAATCTGTTGGTTCACATACCGTTCCGCCCGAATGATGGAGCGATGGCAGCATATAGGCAAGCTTCACGAAGTTGCGAAAATCCTCGATCATTGCGTAACGTCGCCCCTTATCCAGATCCCGAACAAATGGCGGTCCGTAGACTGGAGCGAATACGGTGTTGTTGCCACCGATAGTAACGTTGCGTGCCGGATTCCTGGCTTTTTGTTCAAAGATTGAAGGGGCCGAGTCCTGAATAATTTTGCGGCACATCCCTCTCGGGAATGTTACGCGCTCACCATCAATATCTGCTCCGGCTTCTTTAAAAAGTGCCAAAGCGGGGGGGTACCGAAAATCTATTCCAACCTCTTCAAGAATCGTATCAGCATTATTTTCAACGAGAGTGAGCGCCGCCTCATCGAGTAATTCGTAAACGGGGATTTTTCGGGAAATGTAGGGCACGATTTCCGGAGCAGTCGTCTGTTCGTTATCCTGTCGTCCGCGACGACCCCCTCTTTTTCTGGTTCTTTCTGACATGAGAATTCGCTCTGTATAGCTAAAACTGACTAAAAAATAATAGACGGTGGAGTATGGATTGATGTGATTTATAGTGCAGACCATAGCACGACTACGGTATAACCGATTGCGCCACTCGCTGGAAGTGTATAATAATGGCCAATTCGCTGTTTAAAATGGCTCGAGATGTCGGAAACAAACAAATCTGTCGAAACAATCCGCTACGGCTTCCTGTTGATGCCAGAGTATTCGATGATGGCTTTCATTGCGGCAATCGATCAACTGCGTATGGCAAATCGATTGTCGGGGAAGAAGTTGTATGAATGGGTGGTGCTGTCTGAAACCGGTGACCCGGTTGATGCGAGCGCCGAGATGTCGGTTTCCAGTATCGATATGAAGCAAAGCGGCAAGCTGGATGCGGTATTCGTTTGCGGTGGCACTAACATTGAAACCAAGGTCAGTATGCTGGTAACGGTTTGGCTGCGAGGGCAGGCAAAATCCCGGGTACATATTGGTGCAATTTGTACTGGCACTTACATTCTGGCTGATGCTGGACTACTAAAAGACCGCCGTTGCACCATTCATTGGGAAAACATGATTGGCTTGCGTGAGAAGTTTCCGGAACTGGTGATTAGCCCGGATGTATTCGAAATCGATCGAGATCGATATACCTGCGCGGGCGGTAGTGCGGCGATGGATATGATGGTCTATCTCATCGCCCAGAAACAGGGTTGGGATTTGGCCACTGAAATCGCTGAAGAATTTTTGCTGGAAAGAATTAGAGGACGAAATGATCGGCAGCGTTTACCATTGCGCTTACAGCTTGGTGCCAGTCAGCCAAAGTTGGCTGAGGCTGTGGCTTACATGGAAGCGAATATCGAAGAACTGATAAGCCTTGACGAAATTGCAAGTCACGTGGGTTTGTCTCGAAGACAGCTGGAAAGACTGTTTCAAAAATATTTGCATTGTGTGCCAACACGTTACTACATGCGGTTACGTTTAATGCATGCCAGACAGCTATTACTTCAAACCAGCATGCCAATTGTTGATATCGCCTTTGCTAGCGGATTTGTTTCAACACCGCACTTCAGTAAATGCTATCGTGAGCATTTTGGAATCCCGCCAAGGGATGAACGCAAGTCGCATCGACAGCGGCATTAGTCTACGAACCCAATTCTTTCCAGACCTGATCTGCGGTTTTTGATTTCCTGTAAAATACCATCGAGTCGGAATCGACTTTCAAATTCAACTATTTCCAATGCCTGATGCTTCCCGTCAACTCGATAGTGCAACGCTTTACAAGCGGCTTTTCCAGCACGTTCTCCCGTACAAATGGGTGTTCGCGGCCGGGCTGGCCGGGATGTTGCTGGTTGCGCTTGGCGATACTGGTCTTGCCTGGGTGCTTCGACCCCTGATGGACAAGGGATTTGTCGAGCGAGATGCGGATTACATTATGTTTATTCCGTTTCTGTTGGTTGGCATCGCCCTGGTCAGGGCGCTTGGCGATTTTATCGATGCTTATTGTATCAACTGGGTTTCACGGCGGGTGATACAGGATTTGCGGCAGCAAATGTTTGAGCGTCTGATTTATGCCCCTACAGCGTTTTTTGATCAACAGTCCAGTGGTGCTCTGGTCTCTCGCTTGACGTACGACGTCGAGCAGGTTGCACATGCCAGTAGTGGTGCTTTTCGTGTGTTATTCCGCGATTTGCTTAAAACCATTTTCCTGATGTCTTTAATGTTTTATCTGAGCTGGAAATTGTCGTTGACATTCATTTTGATTATTCCAGTGGCATTTTTTATTTTCAAATTTACCAGCAGCCGCTTTCGTAAGATAAGTTCGCGTATTCAGGAAAGTGTCGGCGATATCACCCATATCGCAAAGCAGGCGTTTCAGGGGCATCGGCTGGTAAAAATATTTGACGCCTATACCCACGAGAAGAAATCTTTTTTCGGGGCGAATAATCGCAATCGTCAACAATCCATGAAAAAGGCAGCAATCCTGGCCGGCAGTGTGCCTTTGGTTGTTTTTATTATGGGGGTTGGCGTTGCTGTGGTGATTTGGCTTGCTTTGATTCTCGAAATCAAACCGGGTGTATTCACCTCGTATCTGGTTTCAATGACCATGATCGTTCGGCCAGTAAAAAACCTGTCAAAGGTAAATGAAGTAATTCAGACTGGTATGGCGGGTGCAGCATCGGTTTTTGAAACCATTGACCAGGAAATAGAGAAAGATACTGGAAAACAAATACTGAATGGGCTGGAACGTCGAATCGCATTCGAAAAGGTGAGCTTTCATTACTCAGATGATCCGGAGACAGCGATACTGAATAATATTAGTTTTGAAATTGCTGCGGGATCTACCGTTGCACTTGTTGGCCCATCCGGTAGCGGTAAATCTACGATCGCGTCGATACTAATGCGGTTTTATACACCGACGTCCGGAAAAGTCATGATCGATGATCATGGACTGCAGGATATTGAAATGAAATCACTGAGAGACAATGCCGCGATCGTTAGTCAGGAAGTCATTTTGTTTGATGATACCATCAAGAACAACATTACCTACGGTTCAATTAATGCCGTCGATGAAGAGAAACTTAAGTCGGCGGCACAAACGGCTCATGTCGCCGAATTTGTCGATGGCCTAAATGATGGTATGGATACCGGGGTGGGTGAAGCGGGTGCCCGTTTGTCCGGGGGCCAGCGTCAGCGAATTGCTATTGCCCGTGCACTTTACAAGGATGCTCCCATCCTTATCCTCGACGAAGCGACTTCTTCGCTGGATGCGCGGTCGGAGAAAATTATTCAGGAAGCGATAGATCAGCTCATCCGGAATCGGACAACGCTGGTTATTGCACACCGCCTGAGTACGATTGAACGGGCAGATTTAATATTGGTGCTGGATGATGGCGTCATTGTTGAACGCGGCACACATCAGCAACTACTCGACACCAAAGGCCACTATTTCCATCTATACAACACACAATACCAACCCGGCCATGCGGCATAGAATAGTTCAAGGCTGGGATAAGCCCAGATTGTTGAATTATTTGCTTTTGCCTGTATCCCTACTGTATTCGAGCCTGATTAGTTTACGCAGATGGCTGTATCAGGTTGGGATTTTTCCATCAACAGCCGTTTCTGTGCCGGTCATTGTGGTTGGCGGCGTTACTGCAGGAGGTGCTGGTAAAACCCCTGTCGTTATTGCGCTGATAAAACATTTGGTAAAACAGCGGTATCGGCCCGGTGTCGTCTCCAGAGGCTACGGTGGAAAATCACCATACTGGCCGCGTGAAGTAAGTGCAGAAACCACAGCGGAATTGGTGGGAGACGAGCCACAATTGATTTTTGAGCGAGTTGGGGTGCCCGTTATAGTCGGTCCGAACAGGGTTGACGATGCGGAAATGCTAATTGATCGGTTTGGCTGTGACATCATAGTCAGTGATGATGGGTTTCAGCATTTTGCAATAAGACGCGATTTGGATATTGTCGTCGTTGACGGGCAATCAGGTCTGGGGAATGGCTGGTGTCTGCCGTCAGGGCCTTTGCGCGAAAGAAATGGTTTGAGCCGTGCGGACTTGATATTGATCAATGGCCCGGAAAATCATTTGCAGAATATCGCAGCTCGTTATGAAAGCAAATGTATGGCGTTTTGTATGGAGCTGTCCGATGCCATTGCTCTGGACGGCGGGATTAAAAAAAACCTGGGTTCATTTCCAGATGACCCGATTATCGCCATCGCCGGATTGGGAAACCCCAACCGGTTTTTTCTGCAGTTGGAGAAACTGGGTTTGCAAATTACCAGAAAAATATTTCCAGATCATCACAACTATCGGGAAAAGGACTTGGAAGACTTTCAGCACAAGACCATTCTAATGACTGAAAAGGACGCGATAAAATGCCGGGATCTCAAATCAATCACGAATTCATGGTACGTACCTGGAACTGCGAATATAGAGCAACGTTTTTATCGTCGTCTGGACGAGAAACTCCGGACATTTTGAAATGGATTAAAATAGACAGATCATGAGTTTTCACATCATTATTCCCGCGCGATACAGTTCTAGTCGGCTTCCCGGAAAGCCGTTGCTGGAAATTGCTGGACAGCCAATGATTCAGCATGTCTACGAACTCTGCACCCGCGCTCAAGCCGAATCCGTCACCGTCGCCACAGACGATGAGCGTATAGTCGATTGCGTCGATGGGCTTGGAGGTACAGCTGTTGTCACCTCTGCAGATCATCAATCCGGGAGCGATCGAATTGCTGAGGCGTCGTCGATTTTAGGGTTAGAAGATGATGCGGTAGTGGTTAATGTGCAGGGCGATGAGCCAGATATGCCCGTATCACTCATTGAGCAGGTTGCTACGGCGATTGTGAACGATGAATCTATCGATATATCAACTGCCAGCGCATCAATCGACAACGTTGCCCAGGTATCGGATCCCTCGGTGGTGAAAGTTGTTGTTGATCGAGACGATAAGGCGCTGTATTTCAGCCGATCAGCCATTCCCTGGCAAAAATCAGGGAATCTCGGTGAAGATTTTGATTTATCGATGGTTCGCAGGCACTTGGGGATTTACGCTTACCGAGTAGGTTATGTCAAGGCGTTCTCGGCGAGACAACCCTGCGTACTAGAGCAATCGGAAAACCTCGAGCAACTCCGTGCGCTTTGGTACGGCGAGCGCATACGCTGTATAGAGGCCGTAGAAGCACCCGGGCCTGGGATAGATACGGAAGCCGATTTAGCGCGTATTCGTGCGCGATTTTCAAACGCAATTGAATGATTTCTGGTTGTATTGGCATTTGCTTCAATGCTCGTCAAGTAGACTGGCATAGCGGTTGGGACTACAATTACACACTCACTCCATACTCAGCGAAAAATGACGATTAGAGACATACTGGTATATCCGGATTCCAGGTTGCGGGAGATTTCCGAGCCGGTTACCGAATTTGATGAAGAGCTTGAAACTCTGGTAAGCGATATGGCTGAAACGATGTATAACGCACCTGGGATCGGGCTGTCAGCAATTCAGGTCAATGTCCCGAAACGCATTGTGGTCATGGATCTTTCCGAAACAAAGGATGATCTTAAAGTTTTCATTAACCCCGAGATAACAGATTTAAATGAGGGCGTTATTGAAATGGAAGAGGGTTGTCTATCCGTTCCCGGTTTTTTCGCCAGTGTCGAGCGTTCAGAACGGGTTCGGATTAACGCGCTGGATATAAAAGGGACCCCTTTAGAAATAGAAGCAGATGCACTTCTCTCTATTTGTATCCAGCATGAAGTTGATCATCTCAATGGCAAGGTTTTCGTTGATTATCTTTCACGCCTGAAGCAGCTTCGGTTTCGAAAGAAGATAAAAAAGGAATCCAGACAGGCGCAAAATCAGGCGGCCTGACTCCATTTATCTCAATAGAATCTGCTTCCCACTAGTTGACTAAAACCGGGTACCCGTGATGCGAGTTGTTTTCGCCGGCACACCGGCGTTTTCCGTACCATGCCTTGAAGCGTTGCTTCGGTGTGAATTTGTCGAGGTGGTTGCGGTATATACCCAACCAGACAGGCCTGCAGGCCGTGGTAAAAAACTTCAGCAAAGCCCTGTCAAACAAAAAGCGTTGGACCATGACATTGCAGTACTACAACCTGAATCCCTGCAGCACTCGGTTGCCGTTGCGAGGCTGCGCGAACTGCAGCCAGATTTAATGGTAGTGACGGCATATGGGTTACTGTTACCGCAAGATGTTCTGGATGTTCCGGGACTGGGTTGTGTGAATGTGCATGCATCTCTGTTACCCCGGTGGAGAGGTGCCGCACCTATTCAACGTGCTATTCAGGCTGGTGACGAATACTCCGGGGTGACGTTAATGAAAATGGTTAAAGCTCTGGATGCGGGATCCATACTGGCGAGCGAAAAAGTAACCATTTGTGGCAATGAAACAGGAGGCTCGTTACACCATCGGCTTGCCATTCTTGGGAGCGAACTGTTATACGAAAACCTGCCACAAATTAAACAACAGTCGCTGGAAATAAAGCTTCAGGATGAATCGGTCGTCACTTATGCCGATAAATTGTCGAAGTCAGAAGCCAGACTGAATTGGCAACTCGATTCGACAACGCTTGAAAGAAAAATCCGTGCATTTAACCCCTGGCCTGTCGCCACATCGCGATTTGGCGATCATTTATTAAGAATTCACCGGGGCATTTTGCACCAAGACATTTTGGTTGAGACAGACAACACGAGTCAGCACTACGCTCCAGGGGAAGTGGTTTCCAGTGATGCGAATGGAATTCTCGTTATGACTGGAAGCGGATTGTTGAATCTGCAGAAACTGCAAAAGCCTGGAGGGAAATCCCTTCCGGTTGCCGAGTTTCTGAATGGTATGCCGGTTCCCGTTGGATCTTTGTTTACATGAACCTCTGATAGCCATGCAACTATCTCTTTGTGCAGCGCACATTCTTCAACAGGTCCTCGATGAAGCGTGTTCGCTCGACAAAACCATCGTGCAGTTCGGTAAGGAGTTGGATGGCAGCTTGCCAGCATTGAAGGAGCTCAGCTTCGGTGCGTGCCGATATTATTGTTTTTACAATGACCTGCTCACAGGGTTGCTCGCCAAACCGCTTAAAAAACGCGATCGAATAATTCATTTCTTGCTGGTAACAGCGCTGTACCAACTGGATCACATGTCGATTCCTGATCATGCTGTTGTAAATGAGACTGTGGATTCGGTGAAGAAGATGCGCCAGAAATGGGCTAAAGGACTAGTAAACGGCGTGTTGAGAAAGTATCTCAGAGAGCACCAAAACTCACAGGAGCCAATTGGCGAGCAATGCTTTCCCCGGCATCTGGTTTCCTGGGTTTATGAGGATTGGCCGGATCATGTACAAAGAATCATGAAAGCGTCGAATACCAAACCTCCGCTGACCTTACGAGTGAATCAACAAAAGTCGTCTCGTGATCACTATCTACAGACTTTGTCCGATGTTGGAATAAAGAGCTGCGCCACTCCCGACAGCCGCATTGGCGTTACGCTTGAGAATCCGGTTAATGTTGAAGAAATTCCAGGATTTAGCGACGGGGTGGTTTCTGTACAAGACGAGTCTGCACAATTAATTATTGCCGCACTGGATTTACAACCAGGACATCGAGTGCTTGATGGTTGTGCCGCTCCGGGCGGAAAAACAGCTCTGATTTTTGAAACACAACCCGAGCTCGATGAGCTGATAGCGGTAGATTTGCCGCACAGGACGAGTGCAATCAACGAGAATATTCGGCGAATATTCGAAAATTCTATAGCTCGAATAACGCTATTGGATGCCGACTTGCTGGAGCATGAGAATTGGTGGGATGGAGGATTTTTTGATCGGATATTGCTGGACGTTCCCTGTTCCGGAACAGGCGTTATGCGTCGCCATCCGGATATTCGTCACCGGCGACGTCAAGCTGATATCAACCAATTTCACGACAACCAATTTCAATTACTGGAAAGCGCGTGGAATATGCTTAAACCAGGAGGTGTGATGCTGTATGTAACCTGCTCAATATTACGCAAGGAAAATGATCGCGTTATTGAAAAATTCATGGGGCAGGTTACCGAAATTGAATTACAATCCCTCGACAGTGTTTTTGGCATCGAAACCGCATGCGGACGTCAGCGATTACCGGGTATTCATTCTGGTGATGGGTTTTATTATTGCAAAATTGGTAAAAGGCCTTCAGCTGCATGACGGTTTCTGAAGTCGCAAAAGAGTAAATTTGAATGAATATTATCATTCTGGGTAGCGGACAGGTTGGCAGATCAATTGCCGAAATTTTGTCGCGTGAAGAAAATGATATCACGGTCGTAGATCGAGACCACAAAATATTACAAACCATGCAGGATCGAATGGACATCCGCACTGTTCCCGGTGATGCGTCATCACCAGACGCGTTGGCACAAGCCGGGGCAGAGGATGCAGATCTGATTTTGGCGGTAACGAACTCTGACGAAGTCAACATGGTGGCTTGCCAGGTGGCGCATTCGTTGTTTCATACCCCGACTAAAATTGCACGAATTCGCTCAGCAGACTTTTTAGGCCACCCTGAGTTATTCTGCAAAAACTCCATTCCCATTGATGTCATTATTAGCCCGGAACAAATTCTTACTAACCAGATACAACGACTTATTGAATATCCCGGTGCGCTTCAGGTTATTGATTTTGCTCAGGGGAAAATTCGTCTGGTTGGGTTACGCGCCTATTACGGCGGTGCGCTGGTAGGACATGAACTCCGCGAACTGAAAGACCATCTCCCTTCAGTGAAAACCAGGGTTGCGGCAATTTATCGACAGGACAGGGCGATTATTCCCACCGGTAAAACCATTATCGAAGCCGACGATGAAGTTTTTTTCATTGCGACCCAGGAGGATATTAAGCTGGTGATGCAGGAGCTTCGAAGTATTGAAGAGGCGGGCAAGAAAGTGTTTATCGCCGGTGCCGGTAACATTGGCCTTCGCCTGGCCCAGTCGCTCGAACAAACCGGGTTTCAGGTGAAGTTGGTGGAACGTGATCCTGAGCGTGCGCGACGCGTTTCCGAAAAGCTTGAAAATACCGTAGTGCTTCAGGGTGACGCTGCTGATGAAGAATTGTTAAAACAGGAAAACATCGACAGCATGGAGTTATTTTGTTCGTTAACAAATGAAGACGAAGCCAATATCCTGTCATCCATGTTGGCGAAAAGACTCGGTGCGCGTCGCGCCATGGCGATTGTGAATCGTTCTGCCTACATTGACTTAATTGAGAGTAGTGTGCTGGATATTGCGATATCGCCCAGGCTCTCTACAGTAAGCGCACTGCTGTCCCACGTTCGACGAGGTGATGTTGTCGCAGCGCACTCGTTGCGTCGAGGTGTGGCGGAAGCCATTGAAGCAATTGCGCACGGTGATCGCAAAACATCAAAAGTTGTCGGTAGAAAACTTCGGGAAATCAAATTGCCCGAAGGTGCCACCATTGGTGCGATTATGCGTAATGATGAGTTAATTGATTTGTCCAGAGATGCTCAGGTTGAGGATGGCGATCACATCATTGTCTTCGTTATCGATAAAAGTCGAATTCCAGATGTAGAGCGTTTGTTTCAGGTTTCGGCTACATTTTTCTAGCGGTATTGGGAAATTAACAGTGATGCTGATTCGTTCATTTCATGGCCGTGGCATTCAGAAAATTCTGGGCATACTGATCAGTTATTTTAGTGTCACCATGCTGCCGCCAATTGCAGTATCAGTGGTATACGACGATAACACGCATATGGTTTTTCTGTTATCCCTGATCATAATTCTGGTTTTTGGAATTCTGTGTTGGTTGCCGGCAAGAAAATTCAAAAACGATTTGCGGTTTCGGGACGGGTTTCTGGTGGTCGTTTTGATATGGCTGGTTTTATCTTTTTTAGCGGCTATACCGTTTCTGCTTGCCTCAAATCCTTCAATGCGATTTATCGACGCACTTTTTGAAGCCACATCGGGGTTAACCACCACAGGAGCAACGATCCTCACCGGGCTTGACGATCTGCCTCATTCGATCTTGTACTATCGGCAACAACTGCAATGGTTGGGGGGAATGGGTATCATCGTTTTAGCAGTTGCCGTTATGCCGACCCTGGGTGTAGGCGGTATGCAGTTGTATCGTGCAGAGACCCCCGGTCCGATGAAAGATAAAAAACTCACACCGCGTATTACCGAGACAGCAAAAGCGATCTGGTATATTTATTTGGGTTTAACCATTGTTTGCGGAGTATTGTATTTCATCGCAGGGATGAGTCCATTCGACGCGCTATGCCACGCATTTTCAACTGTAGCCATCGGCGGATTTTCAACTCACGATGCCAGTCTGGGATATTTTCAGAACGATGCAATTTATCTCGTAGCCGGTGTGTTTATGGTGCTTGCCGGACTAAACTTTGCACTTCATTTTTCGGCTGTTCGCTGCATGCGTATCCGAACCTATTTGACTGACCCAGAGGCCAGGGTCTATTTTTCGATTCTGCTGGGTGCTGTGTTTCTCACCGTTTTTATGCTGGTGAACCAAAACCAGTCAGTTAAAGGCGATCATTTGGGTTTCGTCAGTCAGGCTATTCACGGTGCAGTTCAGGCTGTTTCCATTGTTACGACCACTGGTTTCACTCTGTCCGAATTCCACCTATGGCCAAGTTTTATTCCGATCCTGCTTATTGTTCTCAGCACCGCAGGAGGCTGTGCCGGCTCCACTGCAGGGGGTATGAAGATTATTCGTATAATGCTCTTGTTCCATCAGGGCATACGAGAAATTTCACAGCTCGTCCATCCGAGCGCACTGATACCAATTAAACTCGGCGGCAAGCCGGTATCTGATAATGTAATTAATGCTGTGTGGGGATTCCTTTCACTTTATATTTTCAGCTTCACCGTGTTACTGATTTTAATGCTGGCGACAGGCGCTGATCTGCTAACTTCATTTTCGGCAGTTACTGCAAATCTGAATAATCTGGGCCCGGGACTGGGGGGTGTTGCCAGCAACTACGCGTCCGTAACCGACGCAGGGAAAATGATACTGACTTTCGCAATGCTACTCGGACGGTTAGAACTTTTTACTCTGTTGGTGCTGTTTACACCGGTTTTCTGGAAAGGTTAGGGTCGTCAAAATGACTGAGTACGTGGCTTTTGCTGTTCTTGCTTATTGATCCAGCCATCCGTTAATCCGTTTTACATCGCCTTCGTTAAGATCGCCCACGGCCCTTTCAAGCTCTAGCACCGATAAAATATAGGTATACCTGGCGTGCAAATAATCTGTCCTGGATTGAGACAGGTCGCGTTGTGCATCCAGAACATCGAGGTTGGTTGTCAAACCGGCATTGAAGCCTTCTTCTTTTGCTTCAAGCGCACTTTCGCCTGCACGAATTGCATCAAACAAGGCCTCAACCTGACTAACCCCGCTGGTTATATCAAGAAATGCCGATGTTGCATCGGCTGAAGCTGAGCGGCGCGCCTGTTCAAGCAAACTTTCGGTTTGATTATATTGGTGTCCTGCCTGCTCGGTTAGCAGTCGCGTAGAGCCGCCGAGATAGAGTGGCACCAATAACTGAAACGCCGCGCTAGTATTGCTGTAACTGTCATTGGTAAAGTCCGCATCTGTGTCCGCCCATCGATAATTCCCATCGAAGCTGATAATGGGAGACCGTGCTTTCTTTTGTTTTTCAATTTCTTCCAGCGCAATATCCTTTTGAAGGCTTTGAACCTGCAGCGCCAGATTGCTGGTCTGCGACAACGCCACCCAATTCTCAATATCACTTGGACTGGGAAGCCCGAGCTCAGCGGAATCCCTCAAAGGTTTCAGCGCCTCTGGCGTTAAACCAATAATTTCCTTGAGTTGTGCCACATTGTTGTTAATCAGGTTCTGTGCCTGTATTTCATTTGCTTCCGCCAGCTTGAATCTCGCCTGGGCATCATACAAATCCGTTCGCGTTCCAAGACCAACTTCAAGTCGCTTGTTTGCCAGATCCATCTGCCGCTGAATGGAAATTCTTTCAAGTCTAACGACTTCGAGATTGTCCTGAGATGCCAACAAGTTGAAATAACTATTCGCGACTCTAAGGATCAGCAGTTCGTGCGCCTGCTGTAACTGCAGGTCAGAAATCTGCTCACTCAACTTGGATTGCCTGATTTCTATGCGACTTGTTCGATCGTAAAGCGGCAGCTTGAGATTGATATTGGCGTTGCTATCGTCACCGGTTTCAGAGCTGCCGGTAATATCGGAATAATTTTTACCTGTCCGGGCGCCTGCATTGATGGTTGGGGAAAAAGCAGTCTTCGCTAATGGTACGTTTAACAGATTGGCTTCATGGGCTAACGCTGAGGACTGAAATGACGGATCATTGGCGAGTGCCAGTTGGTATATTTCCCATAGATTAGAAGCGCCTGCCGCATAAGATGTTACGAATAGATTTAAAGCGAAAAAGAAAGTTAGAACAAGCTTCGCAAATGAGATTTTCATTGTCGTAAATTTTAGAATGCGAATGCAGTTTGTTCCACTACATTTTCAAGTCTTGGAATACTGGTTTCGAAAAGATTTCTACAGGCACCATCCGCAGACAAAGATACTGCCTGCATTGCAGGATTGCTGCCGATAACACCGACTATACTGCCGCCCGGATTCAAAGCCTCGAATAGAGTGGCGGGAATTATCCTTATCGACCCTGTGATCAGGATATTATCAAAAGAGTCTGCGCCATTGGTAAAGTAATCGAAACAATCACCTTCGACTATCTGCGTGTTGCTGAACCCGGCCATGGACAGATTTCTCCGTGCCGCAGATGCCAGATCTGAATGAATTTCAATCGCGGTAACAGATTGGCAAAGGCTTGCAGCGAGCGCAGTCAGATAACCCGTGCCCGAGCCAATTTGCAGCAGGTCGTTATTGTTTGACAGACCCAGTGCTTCTACCATGCGCGCACCGACTTTCGGTTCAAGCATGACCTGATCGTTATCAATGGGAATCTGAACGTCCGCAAATGCCAAATTGCGATGTGCTTCGGGAACAAAATCCTCACGCCGAACCTCAGCAAGCGCATTGAGTGTTTGCATTTGCAGCACATTCCACGGGCGGATTTGCTGTTCGATCATGTTCACACGTGCGGTTTCAAAATTCATGGTTTAGTTCTGAAATAGAGTTCAACGAGTCTGTGCTATCTTATCAAATTCGATCTGGAAAGCCATGAAATAATCACTCAAAGCACCCTTTCGGTTAAATTGCGATAAATGGATGAAAATTCTGTTTGTCCGGACAAAAGCAGAATGTGGCGATGGTTTATAATAGGGGCAATTAAACTTCATCTTAGTCGGTTACGAAGCGCGTTCAGGGGCATGGCCACAACGGATTATTCTACACATTATCTTCGCGAAATCCTGAATTCCAGCGTTTATGATGTTGCGCGTGAGACGCCGCTGCAAAATGCCAGGTTGCTTTCCCGACGTTTGGGCCATCAGGTTTGGCTGAAACGAGAAGATATGCAGCCCACCTTTTGTTACAAAATCAGGGGGGCTTACAATAAAATGGCACAACTATCGCCCGCTGAGCTGGACAAGGGTGTTGTTGCCGCTTCCGCCGGTAACCACGCCCAGGGAGTGGCGATGAGCGCGAAGAAACTTTCCTGTTGCGCGCTGATTGTGATGCCGGTAACCACGCCTACGGTGAAAGTCGAGGCCGTAAAAAGCTGGGGCGCAAAGGTAAAGCTTATCGGTGATAGCTATCAGGATGCTCATCAATTTGCACTCGAAGTGTGTGAGAAAAAGGGCAGTATATTTCTGAGCCCATTCGATGACCCTGCAATTATTGCCGGCCAGGGGACTGTAGCACTGGAAATTCTGAAGCAGCATTCAAGTGCATTGGAAGCGGTATTCGTTCCCGTTGGCGGTGCCGGACTCATTGCAGGAATGGCAATTTACATAAAGCAGCTGCGGCCCAATATTCGGGTTATCGGAGTCGAGCCATATGAGTCAGATGCACTGTACCAATCCTTGCAAAGAGGGCGTCGCATCTGTTTGCAGAAAGTGGGTATATTTGCAGATGGTGTAGCAGTAAAACAAATTGGTCAGGAGAATTTCCGGATTTGTAAAGACTATGTGGATGATGTTGTTCGTGTTTCTACAGATGAGATATGTGCAGCCATCAAAGATGTGTTCGAAGATACGCGAACCATTTTGGAACCTTCCGGCGCACTCGCGGTTGCCGGTATTAAACGTTGGGTTAAAAATCGAGAGCTTTCGGGGGTTGCGAATGACACCACGCCGTTAAATTTAGTGGCAGTCGCATCAGGGGCAAATATGAATTTTGATCGATTGCGGCATGTATCGGAGCGAGCCGAGATCGGTGAAAAACGGGAAGCCATTATCGCCGTCACCATTCCGGAAAAACGCGGTAGCTTCCGACGGTTCTACCGAACTTTGGGCAAGCGCAGGATCTCGGAGTTCAATTACCGTTATTCCAGCGCTGATGAAGCGCATATATTTGTCGGCGTGCAAATCAAGTCACTGACTGAGATTACCGAGTTAATTGAAAAATTAGCTCGTAAAGGTATCCAGTGTACGGATTTGACCGACAATGAACTGGCAAAAATACATGCTCGATATATGGTGGGTGGGCGTGTACCCGAGCTCACCAATGAGCGACTATTCACATTTGAATTTCCAGAAAGACCGGGTGCTTTAGGGAACTTTCTTGACCAAATTGGAAGTACATGGAACATTACGCTGTTCCACTATCGAAATCATGGTTCAGACTTTGGGCGGGTTTTGTGCGGTATTCAGGTGTCAGACCAAGACGATGTGATTTTTAATCAGTTTCTCGAGCAGTTAGGCTACGCGTTTAAGGAAGAGTCTGAAAATCCGGTATACAAGCTTTTTTTAAGGTAACAACATGTTAAAAGAAATTGATATTCACGAACCGGTAGAACTCGGTGGGATTTTCAATATTCCCGGGGAAGGGTTTATAGTGGAACTGCATTTTGAAAACTCGACTTATATGTTCGACAAACAGGGGCTCCAACATCGTATAGTTGAAAAAAAGCGAAAAGGTCTTGATGCCTCAGTTGAAGAAACTGCGCTTGCACAGATCAATAATTTTGGACCGGTATTCGATCAATGGTAGTGCCCCGCAATTCTGCGGTTTCTGAAAGAAAATTACGCTGGACAAATCAAATCCAGACGGATCAATTGCTCGCGGGGCAGATTCATCTTTGGTTGATTCCAATTGATAGTCTGCCAACGGTATATACAGAGGGGTTTTCTGATGGGCTGACAGAGCGAGAGCGAATGCGCGCTCAACGTATCATTGACAAAGAGAAACGAAAACGCTACTGCGGCGGCAGGTTAGGATTGCGTCAGCTGCTGGAAGGGTATAGCGGAGTTCCTGCTGATAAACTCGAGTTTACTTATGGCGAACGAGGCAAGCCATTATTGCGTCAGATTGTTGACGGCAAACAGTTGGAGTTCAACTATACCGTGAGTAGCGGTTACGCATTGTATGCATTTGCCTGGAATTCGGAGGTTGGTGTGGATCTTGAAATTTACCCTCGAGAGATCAACCACGAACTGTTTGCCGGGCGAATACTGAGTAATACTGAAGAAGCGCATTGGCGGAAAGCATGTAAATTTGACCCAAACGACACCATGCTTTGTTGTTGGACTCGAAAAGAGGCATATGGAAAATTGGTTGGTGTTGGGATTCGATACCGAATGAATGAAGTTGATGTATTGGCATCAGGTCGTGATTGCTGGCAAACCAATGTAGTCGGGTTGTTTGAAGATAATGTCACAGAAAAACGCACCAGTGATTTAGTGGCTGAGGGTGTTCAGATCGAGCTGCCAATTCCCGGCGCGGCATCGTTAATGTATTACCAGACTGGCAATTTCCACCCTGAACTGTTAGGTTTTGTCTACCGCCGTAATTGAAAAATCCCAGAGAAAGGTAATCAATGAAATTTGTAGATTTAGATACCCAAATGCAAGCCATTGATGGAGAAATCCGCTACGCTATAGACACCGTTCTTTCGCACAAACAGTTTATCATGGGACCCGAAGTGGCAAAGCTTGAACAGCAGCTTGCCGACTATTGCGGTGTTAAACACGTGATCAGTGCAGCAAGCGGAACGGATGCGTTGCTTATGTTGTTGATGGCGCTTGAAATAGGGCCGGGTGATGGCGTAATCGTCCCGCCGTTCACTTTTGTTGCTACTGCGGAAGTTGTAAAGTTACTGGGCGCTACCCCGGTATTCGTTGACGTTGATGAAGATTCGTTTAACATTTCACCAACGGAGTTGGAGCGTACAATTGAGGAAGTGAACGCTAGTGGAGCGGTTAACCTGAAAGGGATTATTGCGGTCGATTTGTTCGGTATGCCGGCCGATTACAGTGCAATTGTTGCGATAGCTGAAAAGCATGGGCTTTTTATGCTCTGTGACGCAGCCCAAAGTTTTGGAGCGCATTATCAGGGGACTCAAGTGGGTAATATCGGGGATATCTCGGCCACCAGTTTTTTCCCGGCGAAACCACTGGGGTGTTATGGAGATGGCGGCGCTGTTTTTACCAATAACGATGATATTGCAGACGTAGTAGAGTCAATCCGGTTTCACGGTAAGGGTGTGACGCAGTATGAAAATATTCGAATCGGAATTACCGGACGGATGGATACGATTCAGGCTGCAATCCTGTCTTGCAAGTTGAATATCTTTGATCAGGAACTGGAAGCGAGAGAAAAGTTGGCTAATCGATATGACGTGGCACTGTCTGATTGTGTTACGACTCCGAAAATTCCGCATGACAGGAGCAGCGCGTGGGCTGTGTATACTATTCGTTCAGCCCAAAGAGACGAGATTAAACAGGCGCTACAGGCTGAAGGAATTCCATGCGCAGTTTATTATCCTGCTCCATTGCACCAACAACCTGCGTTTGAAAATGCCATTGGTGGCGGCGAGCCAATGCCGGTATCCGACAAACTTTCACTGCAAGTCATTAGTTTGCCGATTCATCCTTATCTAGACGAGAATGATCAGGATAAGGTAATTCAGGCAATCAAATCGGTGACGCAATAATCACTATTTTGTATCGCAAATGAAAGGCGCGCGCTTTGCTGGTTGTATTCTATTTGTGATTGACGTTGCTGGGTTGTTTGGCGCGTTCAGTCTCGCGCATTTTTTCAGAATACAGCGTTGGTACGATATACAGGCAGGCGAGCTATGGTTTCTCGTATTAGCATCTGCAAGCTGTTTGTATTTAATGGATGCCTATAACATACGCGTATCCAGAACAACGAATCGATTTCTTGCCGACAGTTTCGCTGCGATTATTGGGGCAATCATCACCAGTGTTTTTATTACCTACCTTGCAGGTGTTGATCATTTCACCTCTTTGTTTGGCCGGGGTGTATTACCTGTTGCGGCGTTGCTGTTTGCTCTGTGGTCTATCATTTTTCGCTGGATTGTTTCTGAGTGGGTCCACGAAGCGGGCGGTATAGAAGATTGGTTGATCGTCTCGGACGAATCGGTCTACAGCAATTTCCTGGAAGATCTTGCTTTATTGCCGGCATCGGTTAAAACCACGAGAATAGATACTCATTCAACAGTTGAGCAAATACAGGATTGGAAAATTAACAAGCCATCGCAAACGGCTGTGGTTTTCCAGGATGGAATTCAGCATAATCCGATTCTTGTCGAACAATTGAGGAAAATGGGCAAATCGGGCGTATACATCTTTTCTTTGCCCGATTATTACGAGCAATATTGGGAAAAAATACCGGTAACCAGCGTCGATCGAAGTTGGGCGTTTCGAAGTATTGGATCAAACTTTCTCAACGATCGAATGGGTATACGTTTAAAACGCATCGCAGATTTTATTTTTGGAATTGCTGGACTGGTTGTTACGTCTCCAATATTACTGGCAACGGCGTTAATTATTAGATTCACATCTCCAGGTGACGTCATTTATAAGCAGACGCGCGTCGGTTTAAACGAAAAAAACTTCACGGTCTACAAATTCAGAAGCATGGTAAATGACGCAGAAAAAGATGGCCCACAGTGGAGTTCAGCGGATGATACGCGCATTACTGGTTTCGGGCGGTTTTTAAGGCGGTCTAGAATCGATGAGCTGCCACAGCTATGGAATCTGATTATCGGAAATATGAGTTTAATCGGCCCAAGGCCTGAGCGCCCCGAATTTGTTGAAAACTTAAAGAACGAAATTCCATTCTATGAGATGCGAGCTTTGGTGACTCCCGGGTTAACCGGATGGGCACAGGTTAACTATCCGTATGGTTCTAGTGTCGATGATGCGCGCAAAAAACTTGAATACGATTTGTTTTACATTAAGAACCATTCGATTCGGTTAGATTTTTCAATCGTATTCCGTACCTTCCTGGTGGTTTTAAGCGGTGGCGGCCGTTAAGCATTGTTAGCGGCGCTTGTTCTTCTAGCAACGCTCGTAGTTCCCGGGTTTTTCATTGCACAGTTGATGCAAATTAGAGAGTATTTGCTGCCAATTTCAGTTGCTTTTTCGTATGCGTTGTTTTTGGCAGTGGTTACGATTGCGCGATATTTTGAGTTGTCATTGTTTCAAATGACCGGTTCACTCGTGACCACAACTTTATTACTTGGGGTTACAACTTTACTGTTTTGTGGAAGAGCAGGTTTTTTGGCATCGTGCGGTGTAGAAAAATTATTCAGCAAGACGGTATCCTCAAAAACACTAAGCGTAGTGATTTTGTTGTTAGGAGCCTATTTTCTGGTTTTCGGCATTTACGATGAAGTCCCAGCTGATATATATCAACACCTAAGCTACACGCTAACCGCTTTCGATTCGATACAACAATTCGGATTTGGGGATGGAAGCCAGATATCTGTTATGCCAAACAGAGGGCCAAGAGATTTTTACATTTTGGTGTCCTGGCTTGCTCTTGTCACAAACCTAACTCAATACGAAATCTATATTCCTGTCTCAATAGTGGGCGTATTTTTGTTCGTCCTTGGTTTTCTTGCCGCAGCAGATCGTCTGTATCGGGCGTTCCAGTTCTCTCCCGCATCTCATCAAATTGCCGTTATTTTTGGGACTGTCTTTGTTGCTTCTCAAATGGGATTGTCGGTATTTTCATTTATTCGATACTACAGTTTCGCACCATCGATTATAAATTTTGTCTTGTATTTTACGGGCATTATCATTTTATTGGACTTGTTTGAGGGCAGTAAACATCGTTGGAAATCAATGATGGTTTTGTTGGTTGCGATCATCGCAAGCGCAGAAATTCATTTTCAGGAATCCATGTTCATTTTGACCGCAGCGCTGCTGTTGATATTGTGGAAGCTGGTGGAAGGGATTATTCAATCGAATGTTGAGCATCGAAATAGAAGGAAGATTTGCTCCACGCTTCTTGTTGCTCTAACTTTGACATTAATTGCGATCTACGTATGGATTCGCCTTGGAAATCCACTCCCGTGGTATAGACATTCAGAGGTGCTTGAAACCAGTTTTCAATACATCGGCCGGGTGTTTTATCTAGACCCTACATACAAGTTTTATCAGGTTCTAACAACGTGGGGAGTTTTGGTATACATTCTAACGATCATCTGCTTCAAGAGATTGTTAAGCCAGCCATTTCTATTGCTCGCAATGGCATCGCCAATTTTCACATTATTCAACCCTTTGGTAATTGATATGTTCATGCGACTGGGAAAAGGTATCACTGTTTGGCGATTCGGTTTCTTTGTGCCAATACATTTTGTTGGAGGCGTTCTCGTAGTATTGATGCTGGAACAAATCAAGCAGAATTTGGTTTTTCGACGAATCGCATCATTAGCTGCACTTGCGATGCTGTTTTTACTATTATTCCCCTCGGTTGGCGGCATCAAAACAAATGCCCATTCAAAACTAACACTGGCATCAGTGCCCCGGGAAAATAGTTGGCAACATTGGCGGGATCTGGTTGAATTTATGAGAAGCTATGAAATTGCAAATCCCGAGATTGACAGAAGAGTACTTTCAGACCCAGTGACGGCCTACATGCTTCGCGCGTTCAGCCATTTTCGAGGTTACAATTTGAAATTTATCCCCTCTCCATATTACTATCGATATCAATTTTCCTTTGACAGCTATGACCGCTTCCCACTTTCCAAATATGCGGGCAAACTAATTATTGTAAACAACAGAAACGGCGGAAAGAGTTCCGCCAGCGCAATAGCGAGACACTGGCATGAAGATATCCTGCGACTGACAGACTACTACACTCCTGAGTTATCGTATCATCTGGAGAGCAACCCAGACAGATTTGAGCAGTTGTGGTCCGCAGACAAAATTTCGGTTTATTTGATACGTTAAATCAATCCGCTGTTTTGCCAGATGGTGAAGACGTTTTCTTCCGGGCAGTTTTTTTCTTTGAAGCTTTCTTTTTCGCGGTTGCTTTTTTTGCAACTTTCTTCTTGCCCCGAGGAGGCTTCGCATTTTTAAGTAACTCAATGCAATCTGCCAAAGATAAGGTTTTGGGTTCTTCAATATCCTTCGGGACGCGTGCGTTTTTCTCGCCATCGGTAACATAAGGGCCGTAACGGCCATTCAGAACTTGGATACCTTCCTCTTCAAAATCAAGAATGAGTCTGTTTGCATCTTTCTCTTTCTTCTCGGCAACGAGAATTAACGCAGTTTCTTTCTCGACTGTATACGGATCGTGATCGCCAAGTGAAACAAACTTATCACCGTATTTTACATACGGCCCGAAGCGTCCAATTGCAACAGTGAGTTTTTCGCCCTCAGGCGTTTCTCCCAAAGAACGCGGCAGTTTGAATAGTTCAACTGCTTGTTCGAAAGTTATCGCATCAAGCTTCTGTCCAGGACGAAGACTCGCGAACGTAGGCTTTTCCTCGTCGTCTCGAGTTCCGATCTGAGCGTAAGGCCCATATCTGCCCATGCGGACAGATAAAGGCTTTGCGGATTTAGGATCGGTTCCCAGAACGCGGGATTGAATCACTTCGTCACGGCTAACCGATTCTTCCTTGGCATCGACCTGTTTCGAAAAGGCAGTCCAGAATTCGCGCATCAATGGAATCCATTGTTTTTCTCCCCGAGAAATCTCGTCAAGAGAATCTTCCATCTTTGCGGTGAATTCGTAATCAACATATTGGGTAAAGTGCTGAGAGAGAAACCGGTTGACGGTCTTGCCAATATCAGTGGGTTCAAAGCGTCTGCTCTCCAGAATCACATATTCCCGATTTTGTAATGTGGCAATAATCGAAGCATAGGTGGACGGGCGCCCGATACCATAGGCTTCGAGAGTTTTTATCAAACTGGCTTCGTTGTAACGAGGAGGAGGTTCGGTAAAGTGTTGCTCGGGACGGATTGCAGTCAACTCAACGGACATTCCTTCTTCCATTGGCGGAAGCAGAACTTGTTTTTCATCTTTGTCCGGTTTGTCATCTTTACCCTCAAGGTAAACCGACATAAAGCCCGGTATGCGAATGGTGGAACCGGTTGAGCGAAAAACGCCACTTGTCCCGGCGGACATATCCACAGATACAGTATCGATTGTTGCATGGATCATCTGACAGGCAACGGTACGTTTCCAGATCAGCTCGTAGAGTAGAAACTGATCGCCTGACAATTGCGATTTCAGTTGATCCGGGGTTCGATTCGCCGATGTGGGGCGTATGGCTTCATGCGCTTCTTGTGCATTTTTCGATTTGTTTTTAAATTGACGGGGTTCGTCTGGAACAGCATCTGCGCCGTATCGTTTTGTAATCAGATCCCGGATTTCTGAAACCGCTTCTCCTGCCAAAACCACCGAGTCTGTACGCATGTAGGTGATCAACCCAACTGCACCGCCTTCAATTTCAAGGCCTTCATAAAGCTGCTGCGCTATCTGCATGGTTCGTCGAGCGCTAAATCTGAGCTTTCTCGATGCCTCCTGTTGCAGCGTCGAAGTAATAAATGGTGCGGCAGGATTTCGTTTGCGTTCTTTCTTCGTAACTTTTATGACAGTTAACCGCCCACGAGCGGCATCGCTCAGGGTCGACTCAACCTGACGTGCAGTATCTTCGTCGGTTATCGAGAACTGCTCAAGTTTCTCATCTTTGTAGTGAGTTAGTTTTCCAACCAACTCTTTACCGTCAGTTTTTAGGCCGGCTTCAACACTCCAGTACTCCTGCCGAATAAAATCTTCAATTTCCTGCTCGCGTTCGCAAATCAGGCGCAGTGCCGGGCTCTGAACTCGTCCAGCAGAAAGGCCTCGGCGAATTTTTTTCCAAAGCAAGGGTGATAAATTGAAGCCAACCAAATAGTCAAGAGCTCGTCTCGCTTGCTGAGCCTCAATCAGATTAGTAGAAATTTCTCTCGGGTTTTCCACCGCCTTTTGAATAGCGGTTTTTGTAATTTCGTGAAACTCGACCCGATATACGGGCTTGTCACCGATGGCATTGTTTTCTTTCAAAAGCTCATAGAGATGCCAGGAAATAGCTTCGCCTTCTCTATCCGGATCAGTGGCCAGGTAGAGGGAGTCGGCTTTTTTCATTTCTCTGATAATGGCGTCAACGTGCTTTTTGTTTCTCTCAACAATTTCATAACGCATTTCGAAATTGTTTTCCGTGTCTACTGCACCTTTCTTCGGCAGCAAATCCCTAACATGACCATAGGAAGCCAGTGCCTTGAAATCATTGCCAAGATACTTCGACATTGATCGAGCTTTTGCCGGCGACTCGACGATAATTAGCGGTTTGCCCATAGTTGTTTTAAATTAATTGTGCAGACCAACACACCCGGGTTGGTCAATAATCCGAATTGAATAAAGGTTGTTTTGATCCAGAGGTTAGTGTGCGCAACCGTGCAAGCCATCCAGAATCAGGCTTTCAGTTAACTCAGTAACACCTTCCCCATTTGCGTAATTACTAAGCACCATCAGAACAACCCATTTGACATGATCAAGATCAATCGCATCGGACCCTAGTGCAGTCATTTGTGTGATCACCATTTCTCTGGAAATTGCATCCAATATCCCGCATTGTTCAAGCTTTAACAAAAGCCCTCTAGCTTCAACAGAAATGAATTCCTGTTCTTCATCTCTGTAGTGCCTGATAGCACCCGGAACACTTCGATGCTCACTTTCACCACTTTCTTCCGTTAAGGCGGCAAGATTTTCCAGCCAGTTAAAAGCCTGATCAATTGTTGAGCGATCAAAGCCCGCCTGATTTAGTTCGGTGACCAAGGTTTCCTGATCCGGTTCGAGTTCCCCGCTGTCGAACATGTAGTTCTCAAACAGGTAGATTAAAACATCGAGAATATTTTCTTTCATGTAGTCTTAAATAATAAAAAGTCATCCGACTGAATGCTTTACATAGCCAGACGGGAGTTTCACGATAACACCATCGAGCTCCATTTTCAGGAGCATGCCGAGAACGATTTCGGTATCCAGTCCACTATCCTGAATTAGAACATCAAGTGGAGTTGGTGTGAAGTCTATCAGCTTATACAGTAAATTATCACATTCTCTTTCGGAACCGCCAGACCCAAATTGAATATTTGCGGATTCAGTGAATTCAATTGCAAGTTCTTCCATAATATCATCGATGGACTCGACCAATTTTGCGCCATCACGGATTAATTGGTGGCAGCCGCGACTGGTTGGCATATGAATTGACCCCGGGATGGCAAACACTTCGCGACCCTGCTCAGCGGATAGTCGTGCCGTAATCAAACTGCCGCTGCGGCTTCCGGCTTCCACCACTAATGTTCCGAGACTGAGACCGCTTATGATGCGGTTGCGCTGCGGAAAATGGCTGCGTCTAGGCGTGGTTCCGGGTAAAAACTCGCTCAGCACCAGGCCCTGGTGAGAGATTCGATGATATAAGTCGCTGTTTGATTTGGGGTAGATCAGATCAATACCGGTACCCATTACAGCAATAGTTGTCGAGTCCGTTTCCAATGCACTTTGGTGGGCGGCGCTGTCGATACCTGTGGCCATTCCGCTGGTGATTGTGAGTCCCGCTTGACCGAGTGCTTTGGCAAATGCGGCGGCAATTCGTATTCCGTTTGGGCTGGCATTTCGGCTCCCAACAATGGCGAGCTGAATTGAATCAGCTAAGGTGATATCGCCTTTGAAAAACAAACCAAGTGGTGGGGATTGTATTTGATTTAGCAGTGTGGGAAAGCAGTTGTCCTTGTAAGAAACGAATCCTGCAGCATTTTCAGTTAGCGTCCGTAAGCGTGACTCTGCCTCGCGCCAGTCACAGCCCCTGATTTTCTCAATCGCGGAACTGGATAGTATCCGGGAGTCTTGTAAATCGCCACTCGATGCTTCAAAAACCTTTTTTGGTGTTTCGAAATAGTCAATCAGTTCGCGTTTTAGGGCGATAGAAATTTGCGGGACACTGCATAGTGCAATCCATTCCAGTAACATTTACTTAGACCTCCTTGTCTGGTTGTTCTCACGAATTTTAAAACACGGTTAGCGGTTCGTGGAAGCCTGGTTTTGTGAAAATTACCTGCCAGCGCTACGGTGACCCATATCGATCACCAACCGCAATTGCCCGGGTTGATTCCAATATTAACGCATAACTCAATTTTTCGAATACACGAAACACCATCATCAAACCCGATGTCTCCTCAGGCACTTCGTATTCCTCTCCATTGACCGGATCGGTTCGTGTGCCGCGATGCAGCAAGATCTTCAAAACATGGCCTTCTTCCAGGCCTTCTCTTTTCCCACCGGAGACGATGACGACATCAAGCCTGCCAACCTCACTAACACCTTGTGGTGCATATAATATCCAGCCTTCCACATCCCAGCTTGGGGCGTGGGGATGGTAGTGGGGAAGGGGGGTTTCCAGCGGCATTGGTATTAATCGATCGGTGGGTCGAATCTCCTGATTTGCACTAAAGATTTGAAGTTTTGAAACATCTTCCCCCGCTTCATCCATATAGGCATCACCGAGATGGATGCCTTCAACGCCCAGGACTTCCCCAGACTCGGGGTCTCTTAGCGTTTCACCAATACGAAAAATACGGTATTCCTCTGCGGTTGTGTCAGAAAACCCCCGCGCATAGAACTTCATGTATTTACCCAGCACGAGTTCATCCTCAACACCTGTCAACACATGCCCGGCACCATCCAGTTCTCCAGGCTCGAGAATAATCGCCGATGTTAAAAACGGGTGTATCGCATTGGGAGGGATTGTTGTAATTGCCCGGTCTAGGGTTTGTACGTAGGCCTTCGGCTGAAGCCGTACTGATTTGATTTGCAGGTCGCTGGTTACCACCAGCAAGTCCCCCGGAAAGATGAGATGCGGGTTTTTAATATCCCCGTTTTCTCTCCAGATTAACGGCCAGCGCCAGGGATCTTTTAAAAAACGCTTGGCAATTGCCCACAGCGTATCGCCTTCCTGAACGACATAGCGGTCGGGGTGATCGTCGCGGAATTCTGAATCCGATTGCGCCATGGCTGACGGCGACAGCATGGTAAAAAGCGGCAGTAATACCGCAAAATTAATCGAGATGAACCACTTGAGCAATTTCGACTGATAATTTCGCATTACAGTAAACCCTTGTTAGTCGCTATATTCTATCTGAGCTGGCAGTGAGATGCTTCTAAAGTTATGCTGATGATGTTGCTATAAATATACCGAAGTAAACGCATATCAACTACCATATCGTGAGAAATCCCAGTAAACTCCAGCTATTGCTGAATCAACTGCCGACCCTACAATCGCTACTTGAATATTCATTTTAAATCTAATGAGCCCTTTGCACAATTCAAAAAATAACCGGAAGTGGGATTTTGCCGATTTTTGCTCCTGCAAAATCGGCATACCGTACATCCTTGTACATCAGTGCCGCCATTGACAACGGTTTTGCGTGGCTGAAGCCGCAGTTCCGATAATGATGCAAAGCTCTCCTAATAATAACCTGGAACCCGTCTGACCTGTCGTTTTCTCACAAGATTGGCTCATAAACCAATTATGCGAGAAGACTTCAGGACTACTGCATACTATTGAAAATGTGCAGGTACTGCCTGCCGTTGCTACGATTCGAAATTTGTATTAAGTAATGAACAACAGCCACATTCCCAGCCTTAAATACGGGCCAACCCGTACTCTAACATGACTGATCGAATTGCCCAAGTCGCAAGAAACACTCGCGAAACTCAAATAGAAGTTGAATTAAATCTGGATGGCGCTGGAAAATCATCGTTTGACACGGGGGTGCCCTTTCTCGAGCACATGTTAGAACAAATTGCCCGACATGGAGTAGTCGATTTGCAGGTGAAAGCAAAAGGGGATTTGCATATTGACGACCACCACACCGTGGAAGACATCGGAATCACCATCGGTCAGGCAGTGCATCAGGCGTTGGGAGATAAATCAGGCATTACGCGGTATGGCCACGCTTATGTTCCTCTGGATGAAGCGTTGAGTCGTGTTGTCATTGATTTTTCTGGCAGACCGCTTTTAGTATGCCACGCCAGTTTCCCGGATCGAAACGTCGGGCGATTTTCAACGGCACTGATTTATGAGTTTTTTCAGGGGTTTTGTAATCACGCACTTGCCACTATTCATATTGATAGTTTACGCGGTGATAATTCTCATCATATTTCGGAAACAATGTTCAAAGCATTTGGGCGGGCGCTCAGAGCAGCGGTTTGCCGGGACCCAAGGATGCAAGGCATTCCTTCTACCAAGGGCAGTCTTTGAACTCCCGGCATTGATTAAACGGTATTGTTCGCGAGTTATCGCGACGCGGCACGAATAAATCTCATCGAATTAAGCAAATGACAAACGTCGTCATAGCCGATATGGGAACCGGAAATTTACGTTCAGTCAGTAAGGCTGTAAGATATGTGAGCCCTGCAGCAGAGGTGAATATCTCTTCCGCTCCGAATGATATTGTTAACGCGAGCCATTTGATACTGCCCGGTCAGGGGGCAATTGGGACGTGGTTCAGACACCTCAGTCGCAACACTGAACTGAAAGCAGCCATTGAAAAGCGCTTGTGCGATGGTCCCGTACTGGGAATTTGCCTTGGATTACAATCACTGTATGAGCGAAGCGAAGAAAATAATGGTACCGAGGGCCTCGGTCTGATTGGCGGTATCGTAAAACGTTTTTCTGACGACAAAAACACCGGTTTAAAAATTCCGCATATGGGTTGGAATCGCGTAGAGTTCAAACAAGATCATCCGCTATGGAATAATATTTCCAGTGGAGAGCGGTTTTATTTTGTGCATAGTTATTATGCCTGTACGGAAAACCCGTCTGAGGTGATGGGTGAAACAGAATATGGCTTACGATTTACCGCGGCAGCAGGCCGAGGTAATGTGTTTGCGACACAATTTCACCCGGAAAAAAGCCAGCAGGCTGGTTTGCAATTAATTGACAATTTTCTCAACTGGAATGGTATGCACTAATGTTACTTATCCCGGCAATTGATATAAAAGAGGGTAAATGTGTTCGTCTGAGGCAGGGCGATATGAATCAGTCAACCGTGTTCTCCGACGACCCAGTGGCTATGGCCGCGCGTTGGGTAGATGAGGGAGCGCGTAGAATACACATAGTTGATCTGGATGGTGCAACTCAGGGTGAACCTGTAAACGCGAATTTAATTCATGAAATCGCGCAAAATCACCCCGACGTGCCGATCCAGGTCGGCGGTGGCATTCGCAATGAAGAAACCGTTGAGATTTATATTCAAGCCGGCGTACGCTATGTCATCATTGGCACCCAGGCGATCAAAGAGCCGCATTTGATTAGTGATCTGTGTGCCGAATTTCCAACACATATTATTGTCGGACTGGATGCAAAAGATGGAAAAGTCGCCACTGAAGGATGGTCCAAGTTATCGAAGCATGATGCCATCGATATGGCCAGACATTTTGACGATGATGGTGTTGAAGCGATCATTTATACCGACATTGCCCGTGACGGGATGATGCAGGGTGTCAACATTGAAGCCACGGTTGCAATGGCCGAAGCAATTAATATTCCGGTTATTGCTTCCGGTGGAATTCAAAATATTGAAAACGTAAAAAAACTTGCAGAACAGTCCGGGGCAGGTATTGTTGGAGCAATCACCGGGCGCGCAATTTACGAAGGCGGGCTGGATTTTGCTGGCGGACAAAAAGTCGCAGATGAGGTATCCGGAGAGGGTAGTTTCGGTCTCTAAAATGGCATTAGCGAAACGCATAATTCCCTGTCTCGATGTTGACGGCGGCAGGGTCGTGAAAGGCGTTCGGTTTGTCGGAATTCGCGATGCAGGCGACCCCGTTGAAGTGGCACGCCGCTACGATCAGCAGGGTGCTGATGAAATAACCTTTCTCGATATCACCGCGAGTTCAGACAATCGAAAAACGCTGGTTGGCGTGGTTGAAAAGGTCGCGGAAGAGGTTTTTATCCCGCTGACTGTCGGGGGAGGAATACGGCATCTGAAAGACATCCATGAAATGCTGGATTGCGGTGCAGATAAAGTCTCCATCAATACGACCGCCGTAAAAAACCCTGACTTCATTCGTCAGGCCAGTGACCACTTTGGAAATCAATGTATCGTTGTCGCCATAGATGCGAAACGAGTTTCGAAGGAACATGAGCCAGCGAAATGGGCAATTTTTACCCATGGCGGGCGCAACCCAACGGGGCTGGACGCGATTCAATGGGCCGAGAAAATGACAGAATTTGGCGCTGGCGAATTACTGGTTACGAGTATGGATCGTGACGGTACAAAAAAGGGATTTGACATTGAGCTAATGCAAAAGATTGGACAATCCGTTAACGTTCCCATTATTGCCTCTGGCGGTGTCGGAAATCTTCAGCATCTGGCGGAAGGGGTTCTCCACGGCGGTGCCGATGCCGTGCTGGCGGCGAGTATATTTCACTATGGTGAATATACCGTTGGCGAAGCAAAGCAATACATGGAGTCACAAGGTATAGAAGTTCGTTTATCGTGAGCGCAATCCATCCCCTAGATGGGTCGATAGATTGTTATGAGTAACACCAATTTAATTTTTAACAGGCAGATAGCGTGGAACAAGAAATATTCGACCAAATAAAGTGGAACGAAGCCGGGCTCGTACCGGCGATTGCACAGCAGCATGACACAGGACAGGTGCTTATGGTCGCGTGGATGGACCGGGAAGCGTTGCAAACGACGTTAACAGAAGCGCGAGCAGTGTACTTTTCCAGATCAAGACAGAAACTCTGGAGAAAAGGAGAAGAATCTGGGCACGTGCAGGAACTCAAGGAAATTCGAATTGATTGCGACCGGGATGTGGTGCTGATGCAAGTTAATCAAATTGGCGGGATTGCATGCCACACGGGTCGCGCACATTGTTTTTTCCGGCGCTATGATGACGGCAAATGGCAGGATGTAGAGCAGGTGCTTAAAGACGAGAAGGAGATTTACGGTTAAATAATGAAACAACTGGGATTGAAAATCACTTCGCTGTTTAGGGTTTTACCGTTAGAATCGGCGAGTTAGATACGTGATATTGAAAATCTCTGAATAGTGCGCATATTTAGCGGTGCTATTGTTTTAGATACAACATTAAAATTACCATGAGTGGAGAATAAATTATGGGAATCGGCGGCATTAGTCCAGTCCAGTTGATAATCATTCTGGTTATCGTGTTATTAATATTTGGCACCAAAAAATTACGCAATTTCGGCGGCGATTTGGGTGGAGCAATTAAGGGCTTCAAAAAAGCGGTTAAAGAACAAGACGCTGAGAAAATCGAAGGTTCTGAAGAATCTGAAGAAGAAGCGGTGGTTGCCGAGAAACAGGCAGAAACCGCCGATGAGAAAAAAGAACCCTGATCTAATCCTCTCTTATGTTTGATGTTGGTTTCTGGGAGGTGGCGTTTATCGGTGTCATCGCCCTTATCGTCATTGGCCCGGATAAACTACCAGGTGTAGCGAGGACTGTGGGTGCGTGGGTTGGCAAGGGCCGACGTATGATTAATGAAGTCAAGGCCGATATTAAAAAGGAAATGAATGCGCAGGATTTGCAGGATTTTCGAGATCTTAAAAGCGAAATCAGTTCGGCCAGGAAAAGCGCAACTGGCATGAAGGATTCAGTGTCAGATTCATTCGGTATCAAGGAAGCTGGCGAACAGATCAAAAGCTCGATGGATGACGTGAAGTCGGGCTTGGACGGCGAGTTTGAAGAACTGAATTCAACTGTCGGAAAGGCTTCAGGAAAAGTCTCGAAAAAGAAAGCTGCGAAAAAAAGCAACGGTAAAAAGGCAAGCAAAAAAGTCACTGGCAAAAAGACAGGCAAGCAGAAGGGCAAGAAGACCGCTGGTAAAAAGACGGCTTCAAAGGCCATCTCAAAAAAAGCAGCGGTAAGCAAGAAAAAGGCGCAGACCAGGACAGCGGCGAAAACCAAATCCGGCGCTGGAGCCAAAAAGACCGCTTCAAAAAAAGTTTCCAAAAAGAAGCAAACTGCGGCAAAAACAGCGCGTAAAAACTCGAAAGCGAAATCAACAAACACGAAAAAGACATAACAGGTTTTCCGATATATGGCTGAAGAGAATCAAAATAATGCGACGGCCGAAGGCTCGCTGGTTTCGCATCTCATTGAGCTTAGAGACCGACTGCTGCGCGGTGTTATGTCCGTGCTGGTGTTTTTTATTTTGCTGGTGCCGTTTGCAAACCCGCTGTACGAATTTCTGGCAAGCCCGTTGATGAATGCCTTGCCAGAGGGCAATAGTATGATTTCAACGGAGCCTCATGGACCATTTTTCGTGCCGTTTAAATTTGCCTTTGCCTGCGCGTTTGCTTTAGCGGTGCCGTATTTGCTGTATCAAATCTGGGCTTTTGTTGCTCCCGGGTTATATCAGAATGAAAAGCGCCTGGTAGTTCCGCTTTTGTTGTCGAGCAGTGGTTTGTTCTATCTGGGCATCGTTTTTTCTTACTTTGTTGTTTTCCCGATTATCTTCAGTTTCTTTGCCAATACTGCACCGGAAGGCGTTGCGGTAATGACTGATATAAACGCCTATCTGAGATTCGTAATCAAACTGTTCTTTGCGTTTGGCGTTGCTTTCGAAGTGCCTGTGGCTACTGTGTTACTGGTGTACATGGGCGTAACTTCTGTGGCGAATTTAAAAAAGAAACGCCCCTACATCATTGTTGCCGCATTCGTTGTTGGTATGCTGCTAACACCGCCAGATGTATTTTCACAGACACTATTGGCACTACCCGTTTGGGTACTGTTTGAACTTGGCTTGATTTGTTGCCGATTCATCAGGAAAAATGAAGACGATGATGATTCCGAGCTTGATAGTGAAATAGATGAAGAAGACCTCGCTCGACTGGAATAGGCCAAATCCGCATTTAATGCGTTAGGGGAACCGCTTCCCAAACTTCTGTTCCAAAAAAAGTATTGATGATCGCAGATGCTGCAACCCTGTCGCCCTCGGCGGCGCTTATTTCGGTATCGCTAAAGAGTGCGGCAGACTTCAGTGATTCTGAGTTGCGTGATCAGGCGCTTTCGGCTTTGAATCGGGGTGGGTAATATTGACAAGCGGCACCGTTTTGGTACGTAGGCCAGCTTGGTTCAAAATAACTATTTCGACAGTAATCGCCATTCCTTGTTGACGAAGCCAAAAATGGGTTTGAAGTTGGTTTTGTAGCTCATTTTTCGACAGTTTTCTATCCAGTACCCGAGATACAACCAGTCCAGCCGCATATCTTTTACATATTCCAGCTGCTTCATGATGGCAAATGTCCCGAGACTGCGTTTCTGCATCTGTGGATCAAAAAATGTATACACCGCAGACATGCCGTCATCGGGAAGATCACAAACAGATAACCCTATCAGTTTATCTTCGTGTCGAAACTCGATGAAAACGGTTTCAATGGATGACTCGACCATAAATTCATTGTATCGATCCGGATCGTTGTGATCCATGATGTCACCGCTGTGGCGCCATGATTGATAACGGCTGTAAAGCACAAAATGTTCTTCGCTGAATTTTGCCGGTACCATGGTTGTCTGGACATCCTGATTGCGTTTGTAGCATCTCTTCTGAGCGCGGTTCGGCAGGTACTCACTCGCCGGAATACGTACAGATACACAGGCATTACAGTTTCTGCAATGTGGCTTGTAGATGGTTTTGCCGCTGCGTCTGAAGCCTGATTTCAATAAGACACTGAAAAGCGAACTATCCACTTCGTAGTCAGGATCGAGTAAAACGGTGGATGCCGTCTCCGGCTCGATATAGGGACAGGCGTGTGGAGCAGAAATGTAAAGCTTGGGCTGGTTGGACTGGATAGACATAGGTTTTTATTCTACTTCAAGGTTTCTGCTGTTGACCATACTCGCGGAGTAGAATGAATCGCTGTTGCGGTCTTAAGTTTTTTGATAAAACGGTCACGGGGAATTTCCTCGGCGCCGAGACTAATCAGATGCGGTGAAGTGATTTGGCAATCAATGAGTTGAAATTCCCATTCGAGTAGCTGATTAATGAGGAATTGGAGCGATGCTTTTGAGGCATCTGTTTCAGACGCAAACATGCTTTCACCAAAAAACACTTTTCCAATGGCAATTCCATATAACCCGCCAACGAGTTTGCCCTGTCGCCAGGTTTCCACAGAATGGGCATGTCCCAGGCTGTGCAGTTCAATATAGGCACGCTTCATATCGCCGCTTATCCAGGTTCCCGAACTCGATTTTCGGGGCAAAGCGCAGTTTTCAATGACTGCGGTGAAGTCCTTGTCAAAAGTAAAATTGAAGCCGTTTTTCTGAATAGCCTTTCGCAGGCTGCGCGATGCGTGGAATTCATTTGGCAACAACACACATCGTGGATCGGGCGACCACCAAAGGATTGGTTCGCCAGGGTTGTACCAGGGGAAAATACCGTTTCGATAGGCCAGCAGTAATCGCTCGGGGCTGAGATCGCCTCCGAGTGCCAACAACCCGTCTTTAGTGGCATAGCGATGATCTGGAAAGCCTTCGATATTCGACATGAGTTAAGAACTGTTTTAATCAACAGTTATTTTATTGAAGCTTTATACTAGCGTTAAACCAGTAATTTTGTAAAATCCGGCGTTTAACCAATATCTCGAATCCGGCTCAATGGGTTCATCGTACCCGATAATCTATCTGCTTTGAAATAAGATGCGCATTCTTGGAATTGAAACATCCTGCGACGATACGGCAGTGGCGATATATGATGCGGACCATGGCCTGGTAGCCCACAGCCTGGCTTCGCAAATTGACCTTCATAGGCAATACGGCGGGGTCGTTCCAGAGCTGGCTGCACGAGATCATATTCGTAAACTTTTACCGCTGATTGATCATGTGGTTAAGGGTGCAGAAAACAATGCCGAAAAAATGGATGTTATTGCCTACACAGCGGGACCCGGGTTGGCCGGAGCCTTGCTGGTCGGGGCATCACTGGCATCCAGTCTGGCGTATGGCTGGCAGATTCCCGCAATCGGTGTGCATCATATGGAAGGTCATTTACTGGCACCGATGCTGGAAACCGACGCCCCGGAGTTTCCGTTTGTGGCTTTACTGGTTTCGGGCGGGCATTCCATGCTGGTTGACGTAAAAGCGCCAGGCGATTATAAAATTCTTGGCCAGTCTGTTGACGATGCTGCCGGTGAGGCATTCGACAAGACAGCAAAAATGCTTGGACTCGGTTATCCCGGAGGCCCCGCAATTTCACGAATTGCGGTCGACGGTGATCCCGAACGATTTGTGTTTCCCCGGCCCATGGTAAATCGGCCGGGGCTCGATTTTAGCTTTAGCGGACTGAAGACCCATACCTTGACCACTGCAAACGCACAGCCTGAAATGAATGATCAAACGATTGCCGATATCGCATTAGCCTTTGAGTTGGCTGTGGTCGATACGTTGTCGATAAAGTGCCTGAGAGCGCTAAAGCAAACCGGTCGAAATCGGCTGGTTGTCGCCGGAGGCGTGGGTGCCAATCGCCGGCTTCGAGATCAATTAAAGCGATCCTGCGAACAAATCGACGCGGAAGTATTTTATCCGCGCCTTGAGTTTTGCACTGACAACGGCGCTATGATTGCCTATGCGGGCTATTTTCGTGCACAGCTGTTCAAACAACGCAATCAGGAGCTTCCGGCCCATTCGGCTTTTGATGTTTATCCCCGATGGAGTCTGGAAGATTTGTCGTCAACCGGGTTTCGGCCATCCCCATGACCGATTAGTACAGATTATTTCCGTAGCCGGATTTTGCTTTCAGTACCCGCGATGAGCCGTTGAATATTGCTTCGGTGTCGCCAAAACAGAAATACGGCAATTATCAAACCAAGCACGATATAAGGAATAGCGCCATTTTGGAAATACACAACGATGGGTGCGAACGCCGCTGCGCTCAAGGCGGCGAGCGATGAGTAGCGTGACAACAGGGCAACAATGATCCAGATGCAAAATAACGCAATCGCCAGCTGCCAGCTCAAGCCGATGAACACACCCACTGCCGTTGCCACACCTTTGCCTCCTTTGAAGCCAAAATACAACGGAAACAGATGTCCCAGAAATGCCCCCAGGCCAACACACGCCAGAACAATAGGACTGCTTACGAACTGCATAGCGACCAAAACCGGCAGCAAACCTTTCAGTACATCTCCAAGCAGGGCAATGATGGCTGCTCGCTTGCCGCCGATGCGCAGTACATTGGTTGCTCCTGGATTATTTGAACCCGTTGTTCTTGGGTCCGCCAACCCCATTAGTTTACAAACGATAATCGCACTGGACACCGAACCCGCTAAATAGGCGAGCAGCGGCAGGGTATAATTGATCATGTAATTTTCTTCCGCATCGGCTTAGTGGCGAAACGCGTTAACTCGGTGTATTACTGAGATTGATAAAGAGCAACATTATATAACAATGGACATCATTTACCTTCACGGTCTAAAAGTGGATTGTGTAATCGGCGTTTGGCAGTGGGAGCGGCAAATTTCCCAGAGCCTGACATTTGATATTGATATGGGGTTTGACATTTCTGCGGCAGCGCAAAGTGACGAACTGGAAGATACATTAAGTTATAAAGATGTCTCGAAACGCGTAGAGTCCTTCGTACAGCAAGCTGAATTCAAACTTGTTGAAAAGCTGATTGAAGAAGTCGCCAATATTTTGCTCAATGAATTTTCCGTAAAATGGTGCAGAATTAAGGTGAACAAGTTTGGCGCAGTAAGCGGTGCGAAGGATGTCGGGATTATTGTTGAGCGAGGCGACCCTGCATGACTCGCGTGGTGTTGAGTTTGGGCAGCAATATCAATCGACAAAGTAATCTTAAGTTTGCCATCGATCAAATCAAAAACTATTTTGGTGATATAGAAAGATCGCCAATATATGAGACGACGTCCGTTGGCTTTGAGGGCCCGAGCTTTTATAACCTGGCCTGTGCGATGGTCAGCAATCGGGAGCTGCTCGAAGTAAGGGAGATGTTGCGCGGTATTGAATCTGCAGCTGGCAGGGTTCGGGGGCGTAAATCGTTTAATAATCGAGTATTGGATATCGATGTGATTTTGTTCGGCGATGAAGACCGCGGACCGGAATTTAATATTCCAAGGGATGAAATCGAAAAATATGCCTACGTGTTAAAACCATTAAGTGATTTGATTCCGGATGGGCTTCACCCCATCACGCAGCAGCCTTTTTCAGCAATGTGGGAAGCATTTGATCCGGGTGATCAAAAGCTGAAAGTGGTCAACGATCATTTTCTCGATGCTGTCTGAATTGCCCGGACTTATTTTCCGAACATTCGCAGCAGGGTTTTGTCTTTGTCGATGAAATGGTGCTTCAAAGCCGCTAATGCATGCAGGCTGGCCAAAATAATTACCGATAGCGCAAACCAGTAGTGCCACTCTCCGGCCCAGTCTTCCTGGTTTTCGATTGAGGTGATGCTTGCCGGTACTTCAAACCAGTTAAAGACAGAAATGCTGTGCCCTGCAGCAGTAGAGATTAAGTATCCAAAAACAGCCACTACGACCAGCAAAGACAGCATTAACACCTGAACGCCTCTGGCAGCGCGGCGCTCCCAGTCTTTTACCCCGGGTGCTGCTTTCGGAAATGGATTAATCAACGACCAGATTATTCGAAACACCAGCAAACAGGCAAACAGAATGCCGATGCTTTTGTGGTAATGTGGCAATACCTGATAGTTGGGATCATAATAATCCAGCGACAACATGTACAATCCAAAGCTGAATTGACCAACCACAACCAGTACCGAAATCCAGTGGATTACGATGGCAACCTTGCCAAATCGGGATTGGGTGTTTCGGAACATTGTTCAGCCTTCCTGATTAATCGGTTTTCTTACACGAATACGATAACCTAAACTATCGACAATACCGGAAAAGCCGCCATAACCCGAAGCTGAAATTGCCTTATTTGTGGGCTTCGATGTATAGACTACGGTGAAACCCGAAAATTCAACACCGCCACCGCAAAATTGATAGCCTAACAGGCTAAATTACACTATCCATCTTCGCCGATTTCTGGTATAAATCGCGCCCCGTTTTGCCAAATTCACGTATTAGTTAAGAAAACCATGGCCAGAGTCTGTCAAGTAACCGGAAAATGTACCACCACGGGTAATAACGTTTCCCATGCGCACAATAAAACCAAACGTAAATTTTTCCCAAATTTGCATAGCCGTCGATTTTGGGTGGAAAGTGAAAACCGTTGGGTGAGATTGCGCGTTTCCTCTGCTGGTCTGCGTGTCATCGATAAAAAAGGTATCGACACCGTTTTGGGTGAGATTCGCGGTCGCGGCGAAACTGTATAAACTTTGATTGATTTGAAAACCGAATAAATATCAGTTTTCAGCTGTAGGAGAAAATTATGAGAGATAAAATCAAATTGGTATCGAGTGCTGGAACTGGACACTTTTATACCACCACGAAAAACAAACGTACGATGACTGAAAAGATGGAGATCAAAAAATACGATCCTGTTGTACGAAAACATGTGGTTTATAAAGAAGCGAAAATCAAATAGCATACGATTTCACGCCAAGCCTGCGAAAAGTCTGATTTAGTTTAAATCGGGCTTTTTTTATGGAAATCCGCCCTATTTGTGAGAATCATTTTCCATGAATTGTTAATTTTCAAGAATATTATGCTAATCATTACGTGCGATCTTATTCGTAAAAACTATCTAATTCGTTGTAGAGGGTAATTTATCGGTATTTTGAGCACGCATTCAAAATCCCGTTGGATTTCACCACATCAGATACTAGAATACATATAAAGAAATCTTTATGTGTTAACCGAATGCGGAAAATAGCTTTCTATGGCCGATCTATTAAATCAACTTCTCGAAGAGCGCGGTGTGTTGCTGGCGGATGGTGCAACCGGTTCTAATCTGTTTTCAGCGGGCCTACAAACGGGTGACTCACCTGAAATCTGGAATGATATCTTTCCAGAAAGAATCGCTGCCCAGTATCAATCCTTCATTGACGCCGGCGCTGACATCATCCTGACTAATACATTTGGCGGTACTCGCTATCGGCTGGCATTGCATCATGCCGAAGACCGGGTTGCCGAGCTGAATATCAAGGCAGCACAAATTGCCAGACAACAGGTTGATCAGGCGGATAGAAAGATCATTGTCGGCGGATCGATGGGGCCCACCGGAGAAATCATGGAACCGCTGGGCAGTTTGACTCAGGCGCAGGCCGCCAGCGCTTTTGAAGAACAGGCTTTGGCGTTACAGCAGGGCGGCGCGGATGTTTTGTGGATCGAAACTATGTCCTCGCGAGAGGAGGTGGAGGCGGCTGTGATTGGCGCATCCCGGGTGGATTTGCCTGTGGTAGCAACCTTCAGTGTTGATACCAACGGTAGAACGATGATGGGACTGGCACCGGCGGATATCGTTAAACTGAGTTTGGAGATGGAGGATAGGCCATTTGCCATCGGTGCAAATTGCGGTGTCGGCGCGTCTGAACTGGTTGCCGCAGTGATCAATATGAAGCATGCCTTACAGCAGGAAAACGTTGAGCTTGTTGTCATTGCCAAAGCAAATTGCGGTGTGCCGGAATATATAGATGGCGAAATAGTTTATAGCGGCACAGCGGAGGTTATGTCGGAATACGTTCGCATGGCTGTGGATGCTGGCGCGCATATCATTGGCGGGTGTTGTGGAACGACTCCATCCCATTTAAAAGCCATGCGTGAGGCGTTGGATCGCCATACTAAGCGTGAGGTTCCAGAACTTGAAGAAATAGAAGCAAAGCTTGGCGACGTTTCAACTGGTGCTAAAGCGCAATTGAAAGGGGACTTATCCATTGCCGCAGGAGCGCTAAGAAAAAAAGCTCAACGAAGGTCTCGAAGACGAGCGAACTAAAAAGTATTGGGTATACAATTGTTATAGCTGTTCAGGTCGAGAGAGTTGCCTGCATCTGAAAATTACAAGATACTCTGGCCATGATGAAAACAGCTTACGTATACGATCCGGTGTTTAGCAACCATGATACCGGGTCGCGACACCCCGAGCGTAGTGCAAGAGTGGTTGCCGCCCATGGTTTACTGAGCAGTCAGGAATGGTTTGATTCCCTGATACCGTTACCAACGCGGGCGGCAGAACAGCAGTGGATTTCGACGATTCATGATGATAATTATATCCGGCGTGTTCAAGCTGCCTGTGAATCTGGTGAGCGGTGGCTCGATACCCCGGATGTCACAATCTCTACAGCGTCCTATGCTGTTGCGAGAAATGCAACGGGCAGCATTCTGCAGCTTGCCGATGCGCTAATGACAGGAGAAGTCGACAATGGTTTTGCCATGGTTCGACCTCCCGGCCATCATGCCGAACAAGCGGAAGCCATGGGATTTTGTTTGTTCAACAATGTCGCCATCGGTGCGCGTTACCTACAGCAAAAATATGAGTTGGAAAAAATCCTGATCCTTGACTGGGATGTGCATCATGGTAACGGTACACAGCATTCCTTCGAACAAGACCCCGCTGTGTTCTATATGAGTTTGCACCAGTTTCCACATTACCCGGGAACCGGTGCGCTGAATGAAACCGGAATTGGTAGGGGTGAAGGCGCGACCCTGAATTGTCCGATGACATCAGGATTAGGTGACGATGCCTATCGTGAAGCATTTACAGATAGAATTCTCCCGCTCGCGAAAGCGTTCAATCCCGACGCTATATTATTATCAGCCGGTTTTGATGCTCACACTGCGGATCCGCTGGGGTCAATCAATCTGCAAAGTGAAAGCTATCGCTGGATGACCCGGGAGATGATGGAGCTCGCGGATCAATGTTGCGGCGGCAGGATACTATCCATCCTGGAAGGGGGCTATGATTTCGACGCGCTCGCAGAATCGGTAACCGAACACGTTAAGGTTTTGAGTCAGTCATAGCCAAAATGAGCGAACCGAATATTGAGTTCGCTGTCTGCTTCTGAGATCAACCCCCGACGTTTATTTTGTTCAATACTTGTTGTATTGCCTATGTCAGTAATGGCCGACATCAGGCCATTGGGATTGTTGCTGGTTTGAAGCCGAAGGAAACAATTTGATATTTATACCCGTGTCTGGCGGAGATTCCTGGCCGGCTATACGATTATCTGAATAGTCCGGACATAATCCAATGTCACCAGGGTAAAATTACTCCAGGAAGTTAATGGTTTGCTCCAGTGTTTCGAGATTAATCACCGACATATACTCTGGTGAGTTGTCCTGTCCGCGAAATGTTTTCTTAACAATGCTCTCAAGATTGGGTCGTTTTTCAGCAGCCGTTTCGGCTTTGCCCAAACCGCCACCAAACTCAATCATCACTGTGGCGCCAGATTCTCCGGCAGCGACCAGATTGCGATGCCAGAGTACGGGGTTGAACAATTGCATGAATAATCGGGACCGAATAGAGGTGGCGGATTTATCGTGGAAAGTCCCGGTGAAATTCGACAACACATTAATCTCCGGCTCCTGAATATCCGCATTTTCCAGCACCTCCCGAAAACGCCGGGCCGCTTCCACCATATAGTAAGTATGAAATGCGCCTTCGGTTTTTAGGCGTGCACTGCGTTTTCGTGGAAATTGTTCGGACATGGAAACCGTTAGGGCGTCAAGATCCTCCGGCTTTCCGCCCACTACAATTTGGTCTGGCAGATTACAGGCGGCGATTCCGCAATAGTGCTGTTCTGCCAACGAAGCAGCGGATTCCAGATCCAGCATCAATGCTTCCATTTCACCTTCACCAAACTCACCCATGAGTTGACCACGGGTTTTAACCAACTGCAGTGCCCGCTCGAAGGACAGTGCATTTGCGCTCACCAATGCAGAATACTCGCCTAAACTATGGCCTGCAGACATCGAAGCCACTACGCCCTGGTTGGTTTGTTGCTGAAGCAGGCGGTGGCAGGCAGTAGAATGGGTCAGCAATACGGGTTGTGTATACCGCGTTAAATTAATTTGCTCGTTCGGGTCATCAAAAGAAAGCCGGGCAATGTCGTAGCCCAAAACCTCACTGGCGTGCTCGTAGGTTTCGCGGACAATGGCGTGAGCGTCGTACAAGTCTTTTCCGATGCCGGGGTATTGTGAGCCCTGACCGGGAAATAAAAGGGCGATTTGTTGAGTCATATGTCAGTTGTACCTGTTTTAGATGTCGAAGAAGCGTAGCGGGGACAGTGAATTCGGTACAGAAGTTATTTGTACCCTTAAATTTTCAGCACCGATTATATCCCATGACAATAGAAACGAAGAAATACGCAATAACATTTCCTAATTACCACCATAGATAAGTCGCTCTATCCTGTATATAATCACAGTCTATCTATTTAATTCGTAAGGGGGTATGTCATGGCGCGTAATAAGGTGCAATTCCAGAAAGGGGTTAGTCTGAACGATTTTATCAAACAGTACGGTACCGAAGACCAATGCTTCGATGCGCTTTATGCTTGGCGGTGGCCCAAAGGGTTCCAGTGTCCGGCCTGTGGTCACGACAAGTGCTGCCAGCTGACCATCCGTAAACTTCAGCAGTGCAATCGCTGCAATCGCCAGACATCACTGACGGCTGGAACGATCTTTGAATCCACCAAACTACCGCTCACGCTATGGTTCCAGGCTATCTATCTGATTACACAGGACAAGAAAGGCATCTCGGCCATGAAACTGCATCGCCACCTGGGTATTTCTTACAATGCCGCCTGGCGGATGAAGCACAAGCTTATGCAGGTGATGATGGAGCGGGATCACAATAACAAACTATCCGGCTTGATTGAATTGGATGATGCCTATCTCGGCGGCGAGCGTAAAGGGTTTCCGCACAGAAGCGATTAAGTCATGGAGTCGGCAACATCTGACCGAGGGCAGTACCGTTATCTCCGATGGTTTGGCGTGCTTTAATGCCGTTGTCGAGGCCGGTTGCTTGCATGACAAGATGGTGTGCGGCGGCGGGAGAGGGTCTGTCGAAAAACCCGAGTTATTGAGTTCTATAATTAGGTGGGTCAATACAATTCTGGGTAACTTAAAGAGTGCCTTACGCAGTACCTATCATGCTATTCGACCTAAATATGCTCAGCGATACTTGTCAGAATTTCAGTATCGTTTCAATCGTCGTTTTGATTTGAGCGACCTCACTCCCAGGCTTGCTTGCGCGGCACTCAGAACGCCACCGATGCCGGAAAACTTGCTGAAGATAGGCTTGGGATAGATGGTAATTAGGTAACATTTTGCTTCACAGCGATGGATAAAGTGTCTGGTTCAACAATGGTTGGAACCAAATAGGTACAATATCGGTCTTGGAAATTCTCTTCCGTTCAGGTAACAATCATGACAACAGTAATTGATGGTAAAGCGTTTGCGGCGGGTCTGCGCGAACGAATTGGTGAAGCGGTTAAAGACATTGTTGATAATCACAGTGTTAAACCCGGTTTAGCGGTGGTATTGGTTGGTGAAGATCCGGCCAGTCAGGTTTATGTGCGAAACAAGGGAAAGCAAACCGTGGAAGCGGGGATGGATTCGATTGAACACAAGCTTTCAGCAGATACCAGCGAAGAAGATTTGCTTAAACTTGTCGATGACCTGAATAACGACCCTGCGATCAATGGCATACTGGTTCAGTTACCGTTACCAAAACAGATCAACGAAGAAAAAGTAATCAATGCAATTAATGTGAACAAGGATGTGGATGGATTCCATATCGAAAACGTCGGCAAACTATCCATCGGAGAGGATTCACTTGTTCCTTGTACGCCAGCCGGCTGTATTATGCTGCTTAAAGATCAAATGGGTGATCTTTCGGGTAAACATGCGGTGGTAGTGGGGCGTTCGAATATTGTGGGCAAGCCGGTATCGCTATTGCTGCTGAGAGAAAACTGCACAGTCACGATCGCACACTCTCGAACGCAGGATTTACCCGCGGTATGTCGCGAGGCTGATATCGTGGTTGCTGCGGTTGGTGTGGCCGAGTTGGTGAAGGGTGACTGGATCAAGCCCGGTGCCGTGGTCATTGATGTTGGTATCAACCGAATCGAAGGCGAAGACGGGAAAAATAAACTGGTGGGTGATGTCGATTATGAAGGCGCCGCGCAAAACGCTGAAGCGGTCACCCCGGTTCCCGGCGGTGTAGGGCCAATGACCATCGCCTGTCTGTTACGAAATACGGTAATCGCTGCGTGTCGCCAAAATGGGATTGATGTGCCGGAAGTGATTGGCTAGACAAAAAAGGGGTGGAAACGTATCCACCCTTTTTTTGTTTTCTTAATCTGTATCGATCTTACTGCAGCGCTGACAAATAAAGCGAAAGCTGTTTGATTTGTTCTTCATTTAGCGGGAAAGCGATTGGCTGCATGATGTTGTTTTCCCGCGTGCCATTTTTGAACGCGAGTAGCTGAGCTTCAATATAAGCAGCGTGCTGATCTGCTAACCTTGGAAAGTTCGGTGCAATACCGCTACCGCTTGGACCGTGGCATCCCATACATGCGGGAACGTTAAATTCGGCGAGTCCGCCGCGATAAATCGCTTCTCCCGCACGTCCATCTTCTTCCTGATCTTTGCCAATGGAACCGGCACTGATTTCCTGACTGGAGTAGAACGCGTCCAGATCTGCCATATCCTGATCCGACAGGGATCCCACCATGCCCATCATCACTGCATTCTCTCTTTCCTGGGTTTGAAAGCCGCGGAGTTGGGAATAGACATAACCTGGAACCTGCCCCGCTATTTTGGGAAATTGATCCAGTGGACTGTTTCCATCTGTACCATGACACGCAGCACAAGTTGCCGATTTTTGTTTGCCAGCTTCCGCGTCCCCGGATTCTGCATAGGCGTAGGTGCCAAGGCCAAGAGCGGAGGCTATTACTGCGGATGACATGATCAAGCGCGCTTTCAACAATTTTTTAATTTGAAACATTTGTGATACCTGATAAATATAGGTGTCCCGAATTAGTGGCGAAATTTCACCCCGAAGCCGTGACAGAACACGTAAAATTGAGTGCGGATTATATCAACATATTTCGGCAAAAACTTGACTCCAATTAATTTCAATCAAATCCAGTATCAGCTGGCCGCGCACTATCCAAATCAGTGGCCTGACGACGGTTTCCCTGAAATCGCCTTCGCTGGACGCTCAAATGTGGGTAAATCCAGTGCGATTAATGCCATTACCAATCGAAACGGTCTGGCGAAAACCAGTAAAACACCGGGCCGTACCCAGCAGATTGTTTTTTTTGAAATGGAATCCGGCCATCGCCTGGTGGATTTGCCGGGTTATGGTTACGCCAAAGCACCGGAACATCTGAGAAAGCACTGGGAGTCGTTTATCTCCGAATATCTGTCTGGCCGTCAGGAATTACGCGCATTGGTCATCCCCATGGATATTCGCAGGCCGTTGACACCGCTGGACCAAACCATGCTGGATTGTTGTGTTGATATTGGCTTACCAGCACATATTTTGCTCACTAAATCTGACAAGTTCAAACGCGGGAAGGCAATGAATGTCTACCATTCCGTTGTCAAGGAAATCAGAACCTATCCACGCACCAGCGTTCAGCTGTTTTCAGCGCAGAATAAACAGGGCGTTACCGAGGCACGGAGCGCGCTGAATGAGTTTTTACAGCCAGCCGCTTAGGCTCGTACGGTGCCGTCGCCAAAAACAACGTATTTCTGGCTGGTGAGTCCTTCCAGGCCAACCGGCCCGCGAACATGCAGTTTGTCGGTGCTAATGCCAATTTCAGCGCCAAGCCCATATTCGAAACCATCGGCAAACTGGGTAGAGGCATTCACCATTACCGAACTCGAGTCCACCTGATTCAGAAATTGCCGTTGGTGTTCGGTATTTTCTGTAATAATGGCGTCAGTATGGTGGGAACCGAAACGTTCGATGTGATCAATCGCATCATCAATTCCATCGACGATTTTGATCGATAAAATTCCATCAAGATATTCCGTAACCCAGTCCTCATCGTTGGCGGGTTTGATTTCAGGAAGAATTTCGAGGGTTTTTTTACAGCCGCGTAACTCAATCTCTTTCTCGTCGTAGAGATTTTTGAGTTTCGGCAAAACGGCTTTTGCAATACTGTCGGCTACCAACAGTGTTTCCATAGCACCGCAAATGCCAAATCGCCGCGCTTTGGCGTTGAAAGCCACATCAATTGCCTTTTGTTTATCAGCGTCGTCATCGATATAAACATGGCACAGCCCTTCGAGATGCTTGATAACGGCAACCGTTGCACCCTGACTGATTCGTTGGATCAGGCTTTTTCCGCCGCGCGGCACAATAATATCGACGTATTCTGACATCGTGATCAATTTGCCAACGGCATCTCGATCCGTCGTGTTCACAACCTGAACGCAATTTCGATCCAGCCCCGCTTGCTTGAGGCTTTTACTTAAGCATTCCGCGAGCGCCAGATTGGAATGGATCGCTTCGGAGCCACCGCGCAAAATCACCGCATTTCCCGCTTTTAAACAGAGGATTGCCGCGTCGATGGTGACATTGGGTCGGGATTCATAAATGATGCCAATTACGCCAAGCGGAACACGCATTTTGCCGATTCTGATTCCACTGGGACGTTCGTCCAGCGCGCTCATTTCACCAACGGGATCGGTAAGCTCGGCTACCTGACGACAACCATTTGCCATAGCCGTAACGCGAGCGGGATTTAATTCGAGGCGGTCGAGCAGGGCGGAGGTGAGATTATTGCTCTCGCCAGAAGCCATATCCAGTGCGTTTTGTGAAATGATTTTTTCACTATTTTCCTCAAGAACTGTGGCCAGACAGTGTAGCGCATGATTTTTCTGTTCCGTTGTTGCTCTGGAAATGGAAACCGCAGCGGATCGCGCCTGCTGTCCAAGGGTATCCATATAGCGAGATACATCAACGGATTCAATTTGTTTAACGTTCGAGTTCATGCGCGTACAAATGCGTTATGGCTTTAAATAGATTCTGGGCGATTGTACGAGATTCGAATGCGCGATACGACTACCGAAATTCGCGCGCCATAGAGTGAAAAAACAAAAGCTACGGGATTCTTGAGCCGCAAATTGCCAGCGAAATTGACTCGATTTCTTCCCAGATATTTTGACGCTGCAGCGGCGCGCTGCCTTTAACCATCAGATCGGCCCGCCCTAACCGGCGAAGCATATTCTGCCACCCCGCTGCGGTCGTTCGTTTGAGGGCAGCGCCCATCAAGTTTGCGCGGCTGCTCCATACGCCGTATTTCTTGAACAAAGCGTTTTGGGTTTGCCCTGTTTTTTCCGAAGCCATAGCGATCTGACTCAAAATTCGAATATCACGAGTTAACGCCCAAAGTATGACGATGGGCTCAGCCTGGTCTCGTTTCAGGCTCTGCAATATACGCACAACACGCTCGACCGAACCCGATAAACAGGCGTCAGCATAACTGTAGACGTTGAATCGTGCATGATCGGCGATGATGGATTCAATGGTTTGCGCTGTAATTTTATCGCCGGTATGAAGCAGTGCCAGCAGGTTAATTTCCTGTGCCGCGGCCAGCAGATTTCCTTCGACGAGTTGGCAAATTCGCTCTACCGCTGCGAACTCATAATTCAATCCCGTTGCCGTCATTCGCTGACTAATCCAGTCCGGCAGTCGGTCGGCTCGAATTTCAGGGCTTTCCACTACCGTGCCAGCGCCCTCCACAGCCTTAAACCATTTGGTGCCCTGTGAACGTTTCTCTATCGCTCCGGAAACGATCACCAGGGCGGTATCTTCCGGTAGCATTTCAACATACGCAATAATGGCTTTTGCGCCAGCATCGCCAGGTTTCCCCGTTGGCATGCGAAGTTCAATCAGCTTCTTTTCAGCAAAAAGAGAAATTGCCTGTCCCTGGGCAAGCATTTCGTTCCAGTCAAAGCCGGCTTCAACGTTTAGGCGAAGTCGCTCAGTAAAACCCTGACTCCGGGCAGCATCGCGAATCTGATCGAGTGTTTCTTCGAGCAGGAGCGTTTCGGCACCGAACAACAGATAGAGTGGCGCAAGGCCGTTATTGATATGGCCTGAGATTGAAGAAGAATTAACGCGCAATCAGAATATAACGGGCAAATGATTCGTTACAGGCGGGAAAGTCTGCGCAGCATTTGTAAAACCAGTTCTTTTTCCATTGCTGCTCTCAGAAACAGGGCTTCGTCTTCAATAGCGAGCTCGTTTCCAGCTTCATAGTCAAGCGTTCTTAGCTGATTCAGGGATACGGGTTCTTGCAGCACGGTGCCGTTGGCATCCGTGACGTTAAAATCGACATAGTAGCGAAAGTTGTAACTCGACGCGATACCGCCAGCATCAGAGGTCAGCACTTCACGTTCGTATTCACTTTTTGTGATGTTTACACTTGCCGCATTATCAGAACCCGGTTCAAGCACCGTAGAGCCGCTTTTTTCCAACAGTTCACCAAGCAGTTCCACAATCTCTCTTTCACCGCCTTCAATTTTCACTGTAGAAAGTGATTCAGGCATACTGAAATTGCCGCGAAGTTTGAAGCCGCAACCGGTAAGTAGTGTAAGGCTTAGAAGAAAGATTGCCAGGCGTCTCGACATGGTGATTATTTCCGAATTCAATAAATTATGATTTGCCCACGATTATAAGGGATCAGCCGTGGAAGTCTAACCTTCTTATTGCCCCAATCCCCAGATAGAAATCTCTTAAACGCAGGAAGCCTTGGCTGTATAATGGTTTGCTCTTAAACCCACCATCACCCAATGGGTGCACAGCTCAAGGCTGATGACTATTCTACCCTACAAACTCGATACAACGAACGATTTACTCACCTCTCGTGCCGGTTTATTGGCGATTGCTCAACTAATGGACTCCCTGAACCTGTCTGAGCGAATCGACAAGCACTTCCCCCAGCCTAAAAGCAATCGTGGGTATAAGCCCTCGGAGTTCATCAAGCCCCTCATCCTGATGCAGCATGAAGGCAGTTTTCACCTGGATGAGGTTCGCAACCTTCAGGATGATGAAGCACTGCGCACCGTGCTGGATCTCAAGAAACTTCCCCAGGCGACCACGATTGGAGATTGGCTCAGGCGAATGGGAAGCCAGCCGCAAATCCAGGCTGCCTGGGTAAAGGTGAATAAAGCCTTATTGAAGGTAGCCTTGCATCGCTGTAAGGAAGTCACACTGGACATTGATGCCACTGAAATTGTTGCCCATAAAGCGGGTGCACGGTGGACTTACAACAAGAACAAGGGCTTTATGCCGATGGTGGGGCATATTGCGGAAACCGGGCAGATCGTGGCCGTGGATTTCCGTCACGGCAATGTGCCGCCAGCGAAAGATAATAAGCCGTTTATCCAGCAATGCCAGCAGTCGCTCCCGGAAGACTGTACCGTGAAGGCGTTGCGTATTGATGCTGCCGGCTACCAAACAAAAGTCATTGAGTATTGTGATAAGCAGGGTATCGAGTATGCCATTCGCGCCAAGACCAGCGCCGCACTGCGCGCGCAGATAGCAGCGGCAAGCGCTTCGGACTGGCCGCCTTTGCTGGATAAAAAAGGCAAAGCGGTCAATGGTCAGGATACCTACCGCACCAGTTTCTGCATCGGTGAGTATGAAAAACCCTTCACCCTTATCATTCAGAGAACAGCCGTTACCGGCCAGGCGAGTCTGGATTTAGATTCATCAGATAACTCAGAAAACAGTTCAGAGGAAATAAACTCAGGTGCTTATATTTATCGTGCGATTGCCACTAATCGGGATAGCCTTAGCGATAGCGAGATTGTTCACTGGTACAATCAACGTGCCGAGGATAGCGAGAACCGGATTAAGGAACTGAAGCGGGATTTTGGCGGTGACACCCTGCCGTGTTCAGATTTTGCTGCCAATGTGCTGTACTTTTTAATCTCCGCACTCTCCTACAATCTATGTGCCCTCATGCGTCCTCTGCTGCCGGTGGAGTTGTCCCGGCACCGTGCGATAACTCTGCGCTGGCGTCTGTACGCCATCGCGGCAAAAGTGGTCAGGACGGGACGTCAACTCTTGGTAAAAATGCGGGAAAACCACCGACTACTACTGGAACGAGTGCTGCTGGCACTGAAGGAGTTTGAAGCGCCGCCCATTTAACCCGACATAGAACAAGAATAACGGCTTCTGCAGGACAGGTGCGTCAAAAATAGCCGATTTAGCACTGATAATGCACCGAACAGCGGTTTTTGAGTAAACCTCTCGGCACTAGCTACCATAATTTGCTGTAATGGCCAGCCACAAGGCTTGAAAGAGGGATTCACCGAGCCCTGAAGCGCTGATGCTACTCTATCTGGGGATTTGGGCATAAAGAAAAGCGTTGCAAAACTGATCCTTTTTGCAACGCTTTTTCACAGCAAATGAAAACAAGGGCTTGGCTGTCGCAAAACTTTGTTGCAAAAGAGTTCCATGAAATATGGATATGCCCGTGTCTCGACCGTCGATCAAAATGCCAATCTGCAAAAGGATGCCTTGAAATCGGCTGGGTGCAAAAAAGTTGTCACCGAGCAAATATCGGGTGCTTCTACCAAGCATCCTAAACTTGATAAATTGCTGGCATCACTTACGGCTGGTGATGTTCTTACAGTTTGGCGATTGGATAGATTAGGAAGATCATTACCCCACTTGATTGAAGTTGTTCGTGACCTTGAAGCGAAAGGCGCAAACTTTCAGAGCCTCCTGACTTCGACGGTCCACCCCACGCAGATCGCCTACAGCCCAGTCAATACGGGGGTCTTCTGTTGAGATCGATTTGTAGTGCCTATCTAAATATTTGTGTTGGCTTCGGCGATAGCATGGTGTAAGCTCACCCCATGTTTGTTCGCGTTAAATCTACACCCAATAGCCCAAGACAATCGGTTCAGATTGTTTCATCTGTGCGCGTCGGCGATAAGGTCAAGCAAAAGATTGTCCGTTATGTCGGCATTGCCATGGATGACGATGAGTTAGTGCGATTGAAAGAGCTGGCCGAAGTCGTCAAGGCGAAGCTTGAAGCCCAACACCAGCCCGGTTTGTTTCCGCCTGAGGCGGTCGCCAAACAAGTTATTGAAGCGAAAGCAGCCAAAGCGTCCAAAGCCACCTTGAATGTTGATCTGAGGCAGATGGTGGAAGAACAACGGGTGGTGCTGGGCATCCATGAGGTGTATGGCGCGGTCTATCGCCAGTTGTCGTTCGATACCCTGTTGCCGCAAAAGAAGTATCGTGCCTCCACAGAAGCACTGTTTCATTGTGTGATGGCACGCATTGCCAATCCTAAAAGTAAGCGCGGCAGTGTGCAGCAGCTGGAGCAGGACTTTGGCGTTTCTTTGTCCTTAGAGAAAGTTTATCGGATGATGGATCAGCTGGACGATAACACCATCAGTCGGCTACAAGCGATGACCTGTGAAGGTACGCGATCCTTGTTACCTGGTGCGTTGGATGTGTTGTTTTTTGGTAACTGCCCAGGTACCCTAAGGAATAATTCTCTTGGAATAATTCTCTTGCCTGAGGAATCCCGATGTGATTCATTAAGATTATGATTTTTTCAAACGCCCCCAAAGGTTATGTTTCCGTTGAGGCTTATGAAGAGCTGAAGCAGAAGAATGCCCGGCTTGAACAAACGATTGCCCGGCTTGAACAAACGATAGCCCTGCTTGTGGCTCGCATTGAAGACCTTGAGCGTCGCCTCAGCTTGAACAGCAGCAACAGTAGCAAGCCGCCTTCAAGCGACGGCCTAAAGAAGCCCAAGGCTGAACCCAGAACCAAAAGTCTGCGGAGAAAATCCGGTAAAAAGTCAGGCGGGCAGAAAAGCCACAAGGGAAGCACTCTGTGCCAAACGGCAGACCCCGATCATGTTGAAGATCACTTTCCTTCTGTCTGCGGGCAATGTGGCACGCCCTTATCGCCATCAATGGCAGAGGATTACGCCGCACGACAGGTGTTTGACCTGCCCGAGCCACAGCCCTTGGTGACAACCGAACACCGGGCGCATATCTGCCTTTGTGGCCACTGTGGAGAAACAACCAAGGCGGCGTTTCCTCTGGAAGTAAAGGCACCCGTGCAGTACGGGCCACGCATTGCCGGAGTGGCAACATATCTCCAATGCGCCCATTTCCTGCCGGAAGACAGACTGGCGCAAATAATGGCCGATTTGTTCAATGCCCCTTTGGTTCCTGCCACTGTGGCCGCCATGAACCGCAAAGCATCAGAGCGGCTCAAGGGGGTTGCTTCTCACCTGCAGGATGTGATCGCCCAACAGGTCCACGTCAAACATCTTGACGAGACGGGTTTCCGGATTACGGGGTGCCTGCAATGGCTTCACGTTGCCTGTACACCGCTTCTGGCTTTCTACCGGGTCAGCAGCAAACGCGGTAATCTGTTATCCAATCTCACGGGCTGTATCGTGCATGATCATTGGCAGCCCTACTTCACGCTGGATGGTGTTACCCATGCGTTGTGCAATGCACACCATTTACGGGAACTGCAAGCGTTGGTCGAAATCGAACAGGAAGATTGGGCTGGTCAGATGCAAAGGCTACTGCGGCGTGCGCACCATGTCACACAGGCCGCGCGGGATAAGGGCGTGGCGGTTTCAACACCGCTTGTCGGGCTTATTAATCGGCGATACGACAGGATCATCACCGCAGCATTGGATTTCCATGAGGAATTGCCTCCACTCGTGCCGCCAAAACCCGGAAGACGGGGGCGCAAGAAGCGACGGACAGGACATAATCTGGCTTTACGATTGCGCGATCACAAGGAAGGCACCCTGCGCTTTCTGACAGATCCCGACGTGCCCTTCACAAACAACGAAGCTGAACGCGACCTGCGGATGATGAAACTACGTCAGAAAATATCGGGAGGGTTCAGGTCTGAACAAGGTGCAGAGGATTTTGCGACCCTGCGCAGCGTCATCACAACGGCGAGAAAACAAGGATGGAACATCATCGAAACACTGATGATGCCTGCCGATCAGATTATTGCAAAACTGAAATACGCTTAAAAACAACCTGGGCAGTTACGTTTTTTGATTGTACGACGCTCTATTTTGAGTCTTTCAAGGAAGACGAATTAAAACAAAATGGCTACAGCAAGGACTGTAAATTCAATCAGCCGCAAGTATTGCTGGCTTTGCTGGTCACCCATGAAGGCCTGCCGGTCGGCTACGAAGTGTTTCCCGGTGCTACTTTCGAGGGTCATAGCCTGATCAGCGTTTTGCAGACGATGCAGGCGCGCTATGATGTTAGAAAAATGATCTTTGTCGCTGATCGAGGCATGCTGAATGAAGACAATCTAAGCGCCCTGGATGAAGCAGGTGCTTATTACATTGTCGGGGCGAAACTAAAACAATTGCCAAGTGCGCTACAAACCAGGGTATTGGATAAGTCGGCTTATCAGCCGCTTGGCAAAGACGGATCAAGCGCAGCCGAGCTGACGCACAAGAAGAGACGGCTCATTGTCTCACATTGTCCAAAGCGTGCGGATAAAGATCAACATGACCGACAAAAGGCGGTCGATCGGCTCATCAAGAAAATAGGCAAAAGCCAGAACCCCAAGGACTTATTAAATAACTACGGCTATAAAAAATTTCTGATTATCAAGGGAAAAACCAGCTTAAGCATCAACCAGGATAAAATTGATGCCGAAAGCCGCTGGGACGGCTTGCATGGGGTGATTACCAATTTGCCCGATACGCCGCACCAAGAAGTGTTATCACACTATCGCGGCTTATGGCAGGTCGAGGAGAGTTTTCGCATCACTAAACATGACTTAAAAGTACGCCCTATCTACCACTGGACACCCTCAAGAGTGCGTGCCCACATTGCTATTTCGTTCATGGCTTTTGCCTGCATCAGACAGCTAATGTATCGAATCAAGCTACAACACAAAGCCTTATCCCCTGAAGTTATTCGTAATGCCTTGATTCATGTGCAACATAGTGTGTTCAAACACAAGCGCACCAAACAGCGTTATGTCATGCCTTCTCAAATCAATCCAGAGGCAAAAAAAATCTATGCTGTGATGGGATTAAAAGCGATTACCACAGCTTACCCACTGTACTAATTGACATAATTCTTCAATATCTGGGCATTTGTAGTGCCTAGGTATTTTTGTGTTTCCTTATAAATCAATGAGTTATGAGTGTGAACCGTCGAAGTCAGGAAAAGGATGCCTTGAAATCGGCTGGGTGCAAAAAAGTTGTCACCGAGCAAATATCGGGTGCTTCTACCAAGCATCCTAAACTTGATAAATTGCTGGCATCACTTACGGCTGGTGATGTTCTTACAGTTTGGCGATTGGATAGATTAGGAAGATCATTACCCCACTTGATTGAAGTTGTTCGTGACCTTGAAGCGAAAGGCGCAAACTTTCAGAGCCTGACCGAAGGTATTGATACAACAACAGCCAGGGACGATTAACGTTTCATCTGATGGGTGCGCTTGCCGAGTTTGAACGTTCTTTGATCATTGAACGCACTCAGGCTGGTTTGAAGGCGGCTCGAAAACGTGGAGTTTGAATTGGTCGGCCACCAGCACTCACACCCGCCCAGATAAAACATGCTAAAAAACTGATTGATGGTGGCGAAAGACCGTCTGCCGTTGCCGCATCCCTAAACGTTGACCGTTCTACTTTAGACCCGATTCACAATAGGGTCGAATATTTTTAGACACAAGTATCCCCACCCGTTTTTTCAAACTGTTTTCAAATTCATATTTGCGAGTGCTCCGACATTCTTGGCAATCATGTTTTGTTGTTGGTTGTTGCGGTGAATATCCGAAAATATATTGAACTTTTTCATGCGGCCAATACCGTGCTCTACGCCAATGCGTAGTTTTGAATGCCCTGTATTGTATTCTTGTTCTTCTTTCGTAAGTGGTTTTTTCTTTGATGTTTTCAGGGGGATTTCCAGTGATGTCCCCAGATATCCTAAATCCCCAAGGGTAAGTATATCAGGGGGCCTATCCACGCGGGTCTCATCATAAATACGCTTGTCATGTTTGCGCCCGTCATGGGCGCATCCAACAGCCAGTATACACTTCTTGTCATCTGTGATGATCTGGTGGGACGCCGTGTGCTTCTTTTTCTTGCCAGAATATTTTGCTTTTCGAGCCGAGGGCTTCCCGGGCCGTTGAACTGGACGCTCAGTACCATCAATCATCAGGTAAAGCAGATCAGCCTTTTCCACTTCCGACAACTTTACTTTACGTTCAGGCATCCGAAAATGGCCTGCCATCAACTCTGTCATGGCTTGAATGCGGCGGCAAACTGTCGGAGAGGATACATTGAATACAAGCCCCATAAAAGCATGGCTGGTATCGATTCGGTAATACATCAGGCAGAGCAGAAGCTGTTCTGCGAACTCCAGGCGATAGTTCATCCCACCCCCAATCGCACGTTGCCTGTCTTTGCGGGACAGGCGTTTCTCCTCACTTTTCAACCCGATCGGATGAAGTGTCGCAACCAGGGCGTTGAAATCGGTAAGGCGGATGCCCGATAGTCGAAAAAACAATGCAGGTTGTGCACTTAAAATCTTCAAAGCTTTCATAAAATGATACCTCCAGGCACTTCCTCGCATAAAAATAACCTATTGTGAAGCAGGTCTACTGAATACTTTTCCGGGTTGAGTCCGTACCATAAACTGGACGAGCCAAAGCCGCCAGGCGCGCGCAGGGGATATTGACGTGACGATCGCACTCAGGAATGAGTACAGCGTCCCTTGAAATGAAAGCCGGTAACGGAAATAAAAATATTGACGAAGCCGCCAATAACTAACACAAAAAACAGCGTTCAGCAGCAAGCGCGTCACAGGCTGCAAAATACTCCAAAATACATACTCATGTCAGTGTAAAACTACTCACACCAATGGTTTATTGACAGATTGTTCTTCCAAAAGAAAGGCAATGTAAGATATCAGCAAAATACCAAGGTAATTAGAATGCTCCCATAATTCAAGTCTGTCTCCTACAATAATATCGAAGATTATAAATCCAATAAAACATATAATAGAACAGGCAATGCCCAGCTTGAATACATCTGCTTTAGAGCCTTTTAAGAGAGCAATGATAGATCCTATAAAAACTACGGAAATTGCAATTTCGACAACACCTGCACAAAGGAGCGTTGGGGCAATATAAGCCGTGCTAATGTTTATTTTTTCAAAATACGAAGAAAACTTTTCAAAACGATCATTTCCCCACCAAGTTATAAAATTCAAGTCCGTTCTAAAAAGAAATTTATCTAACCCATTCATCAGCCAAAAAAGAAACCAAAAAACGGACATTAGAATGGTAATTTGCTTTTGAGCTATTTTATTCAACAATTAAATACAACCTTTTATTAGACCCGATTCACAATAGGGGCTATCCCGAATTATTCACCGGATTGGTGATTCTGAGCTTGCAGCGGTAGCGTAACCATCTGATATAGTGTAAAGAATATGGAATAACAGCCATCCGATACACTGGACAGAAACCGCCCCACTGCCATGACCGATATTGCCCCAGTTGTTTCCTCCGCATTTCCAGCCGTTTCCGGTAAAAAAGCAGGGCAATCGCTTTCAAACCTGAACTCGGCCCGGATCATGTTAAGCATGAAATCATCGCCCCATCCAGACTTTTTGTTCTTGCAGCCAGTCAATATCGCTTGAAACCGTGGCTGTGCGGGTCTCGATGCGACCATGACCTGCGTCAACAGCTTGAAAGGACTGGGGATTATCTGTGGCCTCGGGGTCGTCCAGAAAAAGCTTCACGTCCTCAAACAGCGTACCCTGATTGCCTTTGAGAGCCAGAACGTAATCCCCGCCCTTGGCGCAGACCGCCTGGCAGACATTGTGTTTGACCGTTTTCACGTCATGAAAAATTACAGCAAAGCTATCCATAATCAGCGCCGGCTTGAGTTCAGGAAGGCCGATCCGAATGGTAAAAAACTGATGAAGGGGACGCATTATCTGTTGCTCAAAAATGCGGATAATACCAGAGGTGTTTAAATGTGACTCACCTTTGCGTTTAGGGATTCCCAAATTTGCTTTTGTCTGATTCAGTATTGCTGAACAGATAAGGAGCTTCCTCATGCCTGCCAAAATAGCATTACGCAGTGATTACGATGCCACTGCACTTCGTAAAATAGCCAAAACCTGTGGAGATGCGCGGCAAGTTCGCCGCCTTCTGTCAATTGCGGCCATTTATGAAGGTATGAACAGAACACATGCCGCAAAACTCGGGGGAATGGATCGACAAATCTTGTGTGACTGGGTTCATCGTTTCAATGCCGATGGCGTTGAGGGCTTGAAAAACCGCGGTGGTTCGGGTCCAAAACCACGGCTGGATGCAACGCAGATGAAAGAGTTGGCGGAGATTGTAGAACGCGGCCCTGATCTTGAGAAAGACGCTGTGGTGCGATGGCGGCGCATTGACATTAAGGCGGAGATCAAAGCCCGCTTTGGAGTGGATTACCATGAGCGCCATGTTGGTGCCCTGCTGCATAAAACGGGTTTTTCTCACATCAGCGCGCGCCCTCAACACCCCAAGCAAGATCCTCAAGCAATTTCGGATTTTTAAAAAAACTTCTCCGATGAGCTGTACCAGATAACCCAGAGCCTTCCAAAAGGTATCCCTCTTGAAATCTGGTTTCAAGATGAGATGCGTATTGGTCAAAAGAACGGCACAACGCGCTTATGGGCGCGCAAAGGAACGCGCCCGCGTCAACCTGCGCACCAAGGCTACGCAAACGCCTATATATTTGGGGCAATTTGTCCCGCGCGCGGTGTCGGTGCGGCTTTGGTACGGCCATATTGCGATACATGTGCAATGCAGGCACACCTTGATGAGAATGCGCAAACGTCACAAATGCCTCTCATGCCGTCATTTTGATGGACCAGGCAGGATGGCACACCACAGAAAAACTTCAGATACCCGATAATATTTCCATTCTTTGCCTTCCGCCAAGATCGCCAGAACTCAATTCACATGAAAATATTTGGCAATATATGCGCGAAAACTGGATCTCAAATCGCATCTTTGAAGATTATAACGCCATCGTGGATGCCGCCTGTGAAGCCTGGAACAAACTCATCGATCTTCCTGATGTCATTACATCCATTGGAACTCGGGACTGGGCCAGAGTGACATGATAAATATAACCGCTGGTATGACACGGTCGAATTGTCTGACTTTGTTCACGATGACGAAGATACCGACGGACAATCACATTCGTAAAATTCTGGACTATGTCCCCGCAGATACAGTGTTTTGTTTGTTTGGACATGCCCTTGGCGTGCTTGAGGAGAAAGGCGGTTTGAAGGGCTTTCTCAGGCTTGATGAGCGGGTTTTGATCGCCCTTGACGGAACCGAGTATTTCACGTCACAAAAACTCCATTGCTCAAAGTGCTCACAGCGCAAGCGTAATAACGGACACACCGATTTTTTCCATTCCTTGCTTTTGGCAGCCATAGTTGCCCCCGGCCATGATCGCGTCATGCCACTCAAGCCAGAGTTCATAACTCCACAGGATGGGCATAATAAACAGGATTGTGAGAATGCGGCCACGAAGCGCTGGCTTTCTCGGTTCGGCCCGCAATACGCACGCCTTAAGCCCGTTTATCTGGGCGATGATTTGTATTCGTGCCAGCCGATTTGTGAGGCGGTTCATCAAGTTGGAGCGACTTTCATTTTCACTGCCAAGCCATCGTCACATACGTGCTTATATGAATGGCTTGAGGGTGTCGAATTGCCAAAGCTTGAAAAAAGGTAAAAAGAGGCAGAACCTTCGTCACCCATCGCTACCGCTGGATTGAGGATGTTCCAATCCGTGACGGGGCCGACGCACTACACGTCAACTGGTTTCAGATTGAAATCATCAACAAGGCTGGTAAAGTGACCTATACTAACAGCTTCGTTACCGACCTGCTGGTCAATGAAACCACTGTTTGCGATCTAGTCACTTGTGGTCGGGCACGATGGAAGATTGAGAACGAAAACTTCAACACGCTGAAAACTAAGGGCTATCATCTCGAACACAATTTTGGACATGGGAAAGAACATCTGGCCAATCTTCTTGTGACGTTTAATCTACTATCCTTTGCCTTTCACTCGGTATGTGATCTCGTTGCAAAATGCTGGCGAACGGCACGTGACTCTATCGGTTCTAGGCAACGATTTTTCGAGGATCTGCGGTCCATCACAAAATATCTCGTGTTTCATAATTGGAGCGCGTTGATCCACACAATGATAACCGGTGAGCCTCCGCCGCAGTTAACAATCATGCGCTAATACAATCGCGCCAACTTCAAATCACTTTGCCAAAAGAGGAGATAAAATGCATCAACTAAAGATAATTTTCCATAATTAGAATTGCTGCAATGACACCTGTAAGGTTGCGCGCAAAATCTCCCAGAAGGCGTAGCATCACCTGCTGGAAACTCTTCGGATCAAGTGCATTGAACAGGTCTGAAAACGCATCATGGCCGGGAATGCCGTGCTCCAGGGCCATGAAACGGCGCAAAAACTTCTCTTTTGAGCGCCCGAACAGCGACATATCATGACAGCCCTCGCCGCCACAAAGTACGCAAAGCAGAGCAATCATCAGCATTTCATGTAAATCATGGCGCGTCGCATTGCTCCGACGCGGGTCGTTAACACCTTCAAATAATTTGGAAAACTCTTTCATTCTGGCATATCTCCTGATTGCTATCAGAAAGTGATATGAATCTGGTCGGATCAAAATGGAAGAGTCTATTTCAAAAGCGATTGCCCTGCCTCAGTGTTCCTGTTTTGTCTGAAGATGTCCATATATGCATGTGTGGAAAAAATCTTGCGCGCAGCGCGTTGTTTGCTGCGCCTGGCCCGTCACGCGCGGGATCCGCCGAGCCTGATTCTATCTGAAAAATACATCCAGTGCTTGAGAAACCCCAAATCCCCAGATAGAGTAGCATCAGCGCTTCAAGGCTCGGTGAATCCCTCTTTCAAGCCTTGTGGCTGGCCATTACAGCAAATTATGGTAGCTAGTGCCGAGAGGTTTACTCAAAAACCGCTGTTCGGTGCATTATCAGTGCTAAATCGGCTATTTTTGACGCACCTGTCCTGCAGAAGCCGTTATTCTTGTTCTATGTCGGGTTAAATGGGCGGCGCTTCAAACTCCTTCAGTGCCAGCAGCACTCGTTCCAGTAGTAGTCGGTGGTTTTCCCGCATTTTTACCAAGAGTTGACGTCCCGTCCTGACCACTTTTGCCGCGATGGCGTACAGACGCCAGCGCAGAGTTATCGCACGGTGCCGGGACAACTCCACCGGCAGCAGAGGACGCATGAGGGCACATAGATTGTAGGAGAGTGCGGAGATTAAAAAGTACAGCACATTGGCAGCAAAATCTGAACACGGCAGGGTGTCACCGCCAAAATCCCGCTTCAGTTCCTTAATCCGGTTCTCGCTATCCTCGGCACGTTGATTGTACCAGTGAACAATCTCGCTATCGCTAAGGCTATCCCGATTAGTGGCAATCGCACGATAAATATAAGCACCTGAGTTTATTTCCTCTGAACTGTTTTCTGAGTTATCTGATGAATCTAAATCCAGACTCGCCTGGCCGGTAACGGCTGTTCTCTGAATGATAAGGGTGAAGGGTTTTTCATACTCACCGATGCAGAAACTGGTGCGGTAGGTATCCTGACCATTGACCGCTTTGCCTTTTTTATCCAGCAAAGGCTGCCAGTCCGAAGCGCTTGCCGCTGCTATCTGCGCGCGCAGTGCGGCGCTGGTCTTGGCGCGAATGGCATACTCGATACCCTGCTTATCACAATACTCAATGACTTTTGTTTGGTAGCCGGCGGCATCAATACGCAACGCCTTCACGGTACAGTCTTCCGGGAGCGACTGCTGGCATTGCTGGATAAACGGCTTATTATCTTTCGCTGGCGGCACATTGCCGTGACGGAAATCCACGGCCACGATCTGCCCGGTTTCCGCAATATGCCCCACCATCGGCATAAAGCCCTTGTGCTTGTTGTAAGTCCACCGTGCACCCGCTTTATGGGCAACAATTTCAGTGGCATCAATGTCCAGTGTGACTTCCTTACAGCGATGCAAGGCTACCTTCAATAAGGCTTTATTCACCTTTACCCAGGCAGCCTGGATTTGCGGCTGGCTTCCCATTCGCCTGAGCCAATCTCCAATCGTGGTCGCCTGGGGAAGTTTCTTGAGATCCAGCACGGTGCGCAGTGCTTCATCATCCTGAAGGTGGCGAACCTCATCCAGGTGAAAACTGCCTTCATGCTGCATCAGGATGAGGGTCTTGATGAACTCCGAGGGCTTATACCCACGATTGCTTTTAGGCTGGGGGAAGTGCTTGTCGATTCGCTCAGACAGGTTCAGGGAGTCCATTAGTTGAGCAATCGCCAATAAACCGGCACGAGAGGTGAGTAAATCGTTCGTTGTATCGAGTTTGTAGGGTAGAATAGTCATCAGCCTTGAGCTGTGCACCCATTGGGTGATGGTGGGTTTGAGAGCAAACCATTATACAGCCAAGGCTTCCTGCGTTTAAGAGATTTCTATCTGGGGATTGGGGGAAACGCACAAGATGTGGGTATGACTCTCCCTAAAGAATCCAGATAAAGGGAGGCAGAGCAGCAGAAACCCCGCAATAAACCACTTAAAACCGAAAAACCGCGCAGAGATTGCACGGCATTAAGGTTATGGTCAGGCCAAAAAAACAAAATATCCATCTGTTTTTTAGCCTGCCGTGACCGACTTTTCAAGTCAAAAGTGATCTTTTGGCAATGAATTTTTATGTGCCTGCGATTTTTGTGCCTCAATCGAGGCGTGATGCCCAATGAAAAGCATCACAAAAACAGAAAAGAGGGACAGGAATATCACACAGATTACAGGCTCTGCGCACCCCGCAGGACAACCATACAGATGGATCACCACACCCCGCGTATCCGATCTTGCCCGACGCGATGCAGCGCGGTGCGCTGGAAGGGCTGCTGCTTGATGTCAGCAAACATATCGGCATGTCCGACAGTCTGCTGAAATCCTTGCTCACGATGCTACGCGCAACCCGCCCGTCCGACTGGACCGACCCTTCCAGCGAGCCGGTCTGCTATGCGATGCAGTGCAATATCGCCTATCTGGTTGGCAAGGACGCCCGCTCGGTGCGCCGCGACGAGGCGGCTTTAGAGTTACACTTCGGGTTTATCCGCAAGGATGTGGCCGGCAACGGCAGCCGCTGCCGCTTCAGGATGCACGGGGATAGCGAGTTCAGGCAGGGCCTGTCGTTCACGCCGTTGATCGCGGCGGTGCCGGACTTGCTGGCCCTGCGGGCACAATTAGACGCGGACCGGCAGCAGGTGGTGCGCCTGAAGCGTATGTGCAGTGCCTGCGCCGTAATGTCAAAAACAGCCTTATGGCCCTGCAACCGCGGTTTCCGGAGAACACTGCCCTCAAAGCCATTGCCGCGCAGTATCTTGGCTGGCCGCGCCGGTATGCCGCGTTCAAAACACTCGACGTGCTTGAAGATCACCACAAGGAGGTGTTGATAACCTCGGAAGCGATCGATAATCTGACCCGAATGTTGACAGATATGTCCGCTCAAGCGGTCACCGGAGTCCGCCGATATATACAAGATACAACTCAAGATCACTCTGTAATTTGTAACGCAAGCGTGAATAAAGTGACTGACGGCTCCGCTGATTGTTTAGAAGACAAGTGTGGCGGGGGTGAGGGTGCAGTCAACAGTGAATTTATCGAAAAACTGAACCCGCACCGGTTGTTTGCCTTGAGATCGGAGGAGATGCAGCTTTATATCCGGCAGCACCAGGGGCAAAGACCATCGCCTGCGGCGATGGATTTTATTCTGGCCGCGATCGACCGGTTGCCGGAACTCGGCATTAACCGCTCGGCTTATGATGCGGCGGTGGGGCAAATGGGTGATATGGCCACCGCCCTTTGTATTCTGGTGATTGACCGCAACCGGTTTCACCCGGAAACCCCGATACAGAACCCCGGCGGGGTGCTGCGCGCCCTGACCGCACGGCATAAAGCCGGCAAGCTCAATCTGGTCGGCAGTCTGATTGGGTTGACCGCAAGGCTGGATCTGTGAATATGGTGGGGATGGCGTTAAAAACGGGGTATGCCTTGCCCCATTGGACTGGCAGGGCATTTCATGACCGAGAGGTCGAGAGGTCGGGAAGTCGCCCGGTTTTGGCCGCCGCGCGGCCAGTCGCAATGGGGGGTGGCAGATATGACAGGTTCAGACCGGAAATCAAATGCAGTGATTTTCTGTAAGCGAATAGAGCCTTGCATGGTATTAATAATGATACTATGATTTAGTATGGCTAAAATAGATGAAATACTAAAAGACATGGAAAAGACACCGCAGAACGTGCGGTTTTCAGAGCTTGCAAAAATATGTCTGCATTATTTTGGAGAGCCACGAAACAAGGGCACGAGCCACCATGTTTATAAAATGCCGTGGCAGGGTGATCCGCGCGTAAATATACAAAAAGGCAAGGACGGAAAAGCCAAGGTTTATCAAGTCAAACAAGTATTAACTGCAATCAAAAAACGAGAGGAGGAAGGCTAATGGTTGACCACAAACATTACACATATCGCGTCACATGGTCGGCAGAGGATGGAGAACACGTTGCGCAGTGTGCCGAGTTTTCCAGCCTGTCTTACCTTGCGAAAAACCCCCTATGCGCGTTAGAAGGTTTGGTTCTGCTGGTTGGTGACGTTGTAGAAGATATGGCAGAGAACGGCGAGCCAACCCCTGAACCATTTGCAGGGAAAACCTATAGCGGTAAGTTTATGGTACGCTTGCCGCCTGAGCAGCATAGAAATCTTGCGATTCAGGCAGCAGAACAAGGTATAAGTTTAAACCGCTTTGTTTCTGCAAAGCTTGTATGAAAGCCTCAGTCCCCGCAGTTTTTAGCTGCTTTCCAAACACTCACGGGCCATTGTCCGCGCTTTTGAAATGTCGGCAGGCAGATTTATGCGCCCTTATGTAGCAAACCTTGCGATGGGGCCTAAAGGCGTGAACGGAGTTCATGTCGCTGGTCGAGAGGTAGCAGGTCCGCCACCACCGCCATGAGTTCTAAAAGTCGTCTGTCCTCCGAACCAGCCTCCTCCTGTGACTCCAATTGAAGGGCCATGAGACGTACCTTTTTGCGGGGTTTTTTGCCGAACTTAGCCAGCCAATCAGCAAGCATGCCATGATATCTCTCAAATTCCGGCGTGTCAGCCCCAAGTTCTTCGCAGAAGTCTTTCAGTACCCACTCGGTGTTGCGCCCATCCAGTTTCTTGTAATTTCCAAGGTAAGTCTCAGCGTCAAGGTTTTCATACCCAACAAATTTCGAAAACCCAAACTTAGGTTGCGTAGGGTCTCGTGTATCAATGTACCACGCATGAGCCAATCCGAGTCGGGCAGCCAGATCGGGCGATCTTTTCAATTCCGCTGCTAGTTTCGACAAGTTGTTGGATATTTGAGATGCTTTTGTGACCAGTTTCATGTTCATTTACTCCTAATTATCTAATCATGATTTAGATGTAAGAGATAATCCCGAGCAAGTCAAGCTAAGTCCGATCTAGATGCTATAAATTCTTACTGCTTCATAGAACGCGATAAAATGTGGGGGGCATGTGCGCTAAAGGGTTCATCCATCAATAGAATAGACCCGATTCACAATAGGGTCGAATATTTTTAGACACCAGTATCCCCAGCCGTTTTGTCAAACTGTTTTCAAATTCATATTTGCGAGTGCTCCGACATTCTTGGCAATCCTGTTTTGTTGTTGGTTGTTGCGGTGAATATCCGAAAATATATTGAACTTTTTCATGCGGCCAATACCGTGCTCTACGCCAATGCGTCGTTTTGAATGCCCTGTATTGTATTCTTGTTCTTCTTTCGTAAGTGGTTTTTTCTTTGATGTTTTCAGGGGGATTTCCAGTGATGTCCCCAGATATCCTAAATCCCCAAGGGTCAGTATATCAGGGGGCCTATCCACGCGGGTCTCATCATAAATACGCTTGTCATGTTTGCGCCCGTCATGGGCGCATCCAACAGCCAGTATACACTTCTTGTCATCTGTGATGATCTGGTGGGACGCCGTGTGCTTCTTTTTCTTGCCAGAATATTTTGCTTTTCGAGCCGAGGGCTTCCCGGGCCGTTGAACTGGACGCTCAGTACCATCAATCATCAGGTAAAGCAGATCAGCCTTTTCCACTTCCGACAACTTTACTTTACGTTCAGGCATCCGAAAATGGCCTGCCATCAACTCTGTCATGGCTTGAATGCGGCGGCAAACTGTCGGAGAGGATACATTGAATACAAGCCCCATAAAAGCATGGCTGGTATCGATTCGGTAATACATCAGGCAGAGCAGAAGCTGTTCTGCGAACTCCAGGCGATAGTTCATCCCACCCCCAATCGCACGTTGCCTGTCTTTGCGGGACAGGCGTTTCTCCTCACTTTTCAACCCGATCGGATGAAGTGTCGCAACCAGGGCGTTGAAATCGGTAAGGCGGATGCCCGATAGTCGAAAAAACAATGCAGGTTGTGCACTTAAAATCTTCAAAGCTTTCATAAAATGATACCTCCAGGCACTTCCTCGCATAAAAATAACCTATTGTGAAGCAGGTCTACTGTCTGAAAAGTCGATATATTCAATCTTATTTATCTGTTTTTCCTATTTTACTGGACATAGGTTTTTCCTATTTATATTAGATAAAATATCGATTTTACATATAGAAATTAAGCTCGCATGATTCTAAACAGGCAGTACCGTATTCCCGGGTTTTGTAGATCAGCTTTAGGGAGTAATACTGAAACTTTAATACCCAAAGAGGAATTAAATATGATTACCAACGTTGTAAAAAAAACGACCCTCGCCACGCTGGCAGCATTTTCGATTAGTGTTGCAGTAACCGCGTATGCTGAAACCGAATTAACGGTATACACAGCGATTGAAGCAGAGGATTTGACTCGGTACGCCGAGGCATTCAACGAAGATCATCCAGACATTACCGTTAACTGGGTGCGTGACTCAACCGGTATCGTTACAGCAAAGCTGTTGGCCGAAAAAAACAACCCTCAAGCTGACGTGGTTTGGGGATTGGCAGCAACTTCGTTACTGTTGTTGAAAAGCGAAGGCATGCTTGAACCCTATGCCCCAGTGGGCGTTGAAGAACTTGACAGCAAGTTTCTGGATAAAGATTCTCCTCCAGCATGGGTTGGGATGGATGCGTGGGTAGCGGCAGTTTGCTATAACACCATAGAGGCTGACAAACAGGGTCTCACTCCTCCTGCGTCGTGGAAAGATTTGCTCGATTCTCAGTACAAAGGCCACTTAATCATGCCCAATCCCAATTCATCGGGAACAGGCTTTCTTGATGTATCCAGCTGGCTGCAGCTTTTTGGCGAAGAAGGTGGTTGGGCTTACATGGATGGCTTGCATGAAAACATTGCAAGGTACACTCATTCCGGCTCGAAACCGTGCAAGCTCGCTGCTGCCGGTGAAATTCCAATCGGAATATCCTTCGCATTTCGCGGTGCCAAATCCAAAGCGAAAGGGGCACCGATAGAAATCATTGTTCCTGAAGAAGGTGTAGGTTGGGATATGGAAGCTACGGCTATTATCGCTGGCACATCAAAACTGGATGCCGCAAAAACCCTGGTTGATTGGAGCATTACCAAGAAGGCAAACGAAATGTACAATCAGGGATACGCGGTTGTAGCCTACCCTGGTGTTGCAAAGCCAGTTGAGCACTTCCCAGAGAATTTACTGGAAAAAATGATCGATAACGATTTTGAATACGCAGCCAACAATAGAAGAACCATTTTGGCTGAATGGCAAAAGCGATACGATTCCAAGTCGGATCCTCAATAGTATCCACTCAATACCAACTCGGTTCTATTCTATTGAACCGAGTTAGTATTGTATTTTTCGGTTTATCCGCCTGGAACCCCGACTTACAAATATGAATATTGATCAAGCGCCGAATCCCACCTATGTAAAAATTGATCGTATTTCTAAAACATTTGGACGATTCACGGCGCTGGATAGTGTTTCCCTGGACATCGCACAAGGAGAATTTGTTTGCTTCCTTGGGCCATCTGGTTGCGGAAAAACCACGTTCTTACGCGCTATCGCCGGGCTGGACATTCAAACTTCCGGCACGATTGAACAGGATGGAAAAGATATTTCATCATTACCGCCCAGCGAAAGAGATTTTGGGATTGTATTTCAATCCTATGCACTGTTTCCTAACTTAACCGTAAAGAAAAATATATCTTTTGGTTTGGAAAACAGAAAAACTCATAAAACAGCAATAGCAAAAAAAGTAACAGAACTGCTGGAATTGGTTGGATTATCCGATCAGGGTTCAAAGCATCCGTCACAGCTCTCAGGGGGGGAGCAGCAGCGCGTCGCTTTGGCAAGGGCGCTGGCAACATCCCCTGGCTTATTACTTCTTGATGAACCGCTTTCAGCGCTGGATGCAAAAGTGCGAACCTATTTACGTCATGAGGTGAAAGCGCTTCAGCGTAATTTGGGCGTTACCACGATTATGGTGACCCACGATCAGGAAGAGGCGTTAACCATGGCTGATCGAATAGTGGTGATGAATCACGGTGTCATTGAGCAGATAGGCTCACCAACGGAAATTTACCGATCACCAAAAACGCTTTTTGTGGCCGATTTTATTGGCACCATGAATCAGATCAAGGTGACCGTAGCAAGCCACGAGTCGGTCACAATCGGCGACGTGAGTTTAGCTGTGCAAAGACATGAAATTCAGGACGCTGCCCGAATAATTATCGCTATTCGACCAGAGAATATTCTGCCCATTGGCAAGGCCATGGACGTACCCGGGTCAACCGAATCTGACCCAAATACAAACAACAGACTGATGACTCGTATTAACGAAATGGAGTTTTTGGGATCGTTTTGGCGCGTTGAACTGGAAAGCACTGAACTGGAAGAAATCAAACTATCGGCCGACTTCTCCATCAATGCCGTCGAAAGGCTGAACATAGACAAAGATAAATTCCTGGAAATCGAGTTACCGATTGATCATTTGTTGCTGTTCTCATCGTGAATTCGACTGACAACGAGAAAACTTCCAACGTGAAGAATACCGATGCGCCATTGATTCGGCCAAAATTCAGTCGTGACGACAAACTCATGATTGGGTTCATTGCGCTCATCGGTCTTTATCTCATCGTTACGCTGGCGTTTCCGCTTTACGCCATGTTGTCAAAGTCATTTACCACCTATGTGTTTAATCTGGAAAATTATGAGCTACAGATAAATCGCACAGGACAATGGGGTAAGTCTGAGTCGTTACATTCACTCAATGAGAGTTTGTCTTTGTATCACCGGGGAGATCTTTCGACAAGCTCAACGGGAAGATTAGCCATTGCCGATTTTGATCCGGATTTCAGCTTTCGCAGCGATACCCTCTATCGACTTCGAAATACGAATGAGCAATCTGCTTTTCTATTCGGATCGAAAAGAATTGATGATGATACCTGGCACGAGTTTATTGCGAATGATTTCAGGAAAGTGGTGTTGTTCCCATCCAAAAACACCGGCTTTGAAAACTACGCCACCTACTTCTCAACTCCCGCATTATTTCGCTCTCTCGGTAATTCACTGTTTATTGCCACGATCACAACAATCATTACGGTATCGCTCGCTTTTGGTTTCGCCTACGCTTTGACGCGAAGCACGATGAAATTCAAAGGATTGTTTCGGTTGATTGCACTGGCCCCTATTCTCGTGCCCTCGCTGCTGCCGGGAATCGGTCTGGTCTATCTCTTTGGTAATCAGGGAATGATAAAAGGCTTGCTGTTGGGTGAGTCGATTTATGGGCCAATCGGAATCATAATTGGTTCTGTGTTTTTCACTTTCCCTCACGCCCTATTGATTATTACTACGGCTCTGGTCATTTCAGATGGCCGACTTTATGAAGCGGCAACGTCGCTAAGAGCCAGCCGCTGGAAGACATTTTGGGTTGTGACAATTCCAGGTGCCCGCTATGGACTGATATCCGCAGCATTTGTGGTGTTCAACCTCGTAATCACCGATTTTGGATTACCCAAAGTAATCGGTGGGCAATACAACATGCTGGCGGTTGACATTTACAAGCAGGTCATCGGTCAACAAAATTTTGAAATGGGGGCTGTTGTATCGGTTATTTTACTGGTCCCGGCGCTATTTGCATTTCTCATCGACCGATATGTGCAAAGCAAACAAGTCGCATCTTTAACCTCCCGTTCGGTCCCTTTTGAACCAAAGCCAAACCGAATTTTCGATTCTATATGTTTGGGTTTTTGTAGTGTCATAGCCCTATTTATCCTCGGCATCATTGCAGTATGTCAGTATGCGGCTCTGATCAAGTTTTGGCCTTATGATCTCAATTTGAGTTTAGTTAATTATAATTTCGATGTGATGGACGGTGGCGGTTGGAGTTCCTATACAAACTCCATTCAGCTTGCTTTGTTGACCGCTGTCGCAGGAACCATAATTGTTTTTACCGGGGCGTACATGGTTGAAAAAGCTTCGCGATTCCTGCCAATGCGGGCTGGGTTTCAGTTTCTTGCAATGATGCCCATGGCCATCCCTGGTATGGTGCTCGGGCTTGCCTATATATTTTTCTTCAACAATCCCGAAAATCCGCTTAATCCACTGTACGGCACCATGGCTATATTGGTTATTTGTACCGTTACACATTTTTATACCGTATCGCATCTCACCTCAATTACTGCGCTGAAACAAATAGATAAAGAGTTTGAGTCCGTGGGATATTCATTAAAACAACCTTTTACCCGACTGTTTTCAAGAGTCACTGTGCCGGTATGCCTGCCGGCGATACTGGATATTTCGATTTATCTTTTTGTCAATGCAATGACGACGGTTTCTGCCGTGATTTTTCTGTACTCTCCCAATACCACGCTGGCATCCATTGCCGTGTTAAATATGGACGACGCTGGCGATGTCGCACCGGCAGCGGCAATGGGTATGATGATTTTCTATACCAATGTAATCGCCCGAATTGTGCATCTGCTGTTGAGCAGAAAACGGGTAAATAGAACCCAAGCGTGGCGAACGCGGTAAATCACGAATTCAATATCCGCATCGATTAATCCCGATGCGTTAAGTTAGATTATTGTTGAGACTGGCGTTTCTTCTTCAAGCGCGTTTTTCTTAACTGACCAGCTTCATCGAGATGCGTATACGCAACCGTAGCCAAGTGAGTATTGATTCGTCTTAAATCTCGGTAAATATCCAGCTGCAGCGAACTCAATTCAGGATGGTATCCTTGGTTATTCTTTAGATCGTCTAAATGTGCGACCACCGCAGTTCGTTCTAATTCGATCAACTCATATTTCCGCGCCATTAATTGCTTTGCCATTGCCAAATCTCCGTTCATAAATACGCCAAGTGACAGCTTGAAATTATCCAGAACCGGTTGATATAAAGAGTCCAGGGTTTGCCGGTCATGCGCGGATAGCTCCAGATTCTGATCAACTTTTTTGCGAATGATCCCGTCCACCAAATCACCAGAAACAATATCGCCAATGTGTTCCAGATTCGTCACAAAGGTGATGATGTCTGTGCATTTTTTACTCTCCTTGTCTCCCGGCTGTTCTCTGTTCAATTCAGTCAAATACTGCTTAATCTGATCATAGTATTGATTCACAACACTATCGCGTTCTCGGGCATTGATAGCAAGTTCTTTATCATTTGTTGTCAGCGCAACATATGAATCGCTTAACATTTTTTGTACAACATCGCCCATGCGCAATGTCTCTCTCGTTGCATTTGACAGCGCTACCGGCGCTGAATCGAGAGCGGAACGTTCAAGATATAACGGCCCCTGATTTTCTTTTCGAACGCTATTGTCTGCAATAATTCGAGTTGTGAACTGCGACATGGCTCCAATAAATGGGATAAAAATTATCGCTAAAGCGATATTGAATAACGTATGAAAATTGACCACCTGTCGCGCAGGCTCCTTACTTAAAAGGTAAAAATAAGGTGCCGCAAAATCCACCAAAACCAGCACAAGCACCACACCAATTAGTCGAAATAGTAAATTGCCCAGTGGCGGCCTGCGGGTTTCAGGTGAGGATCCTAACGTTGCTATCACTGGTGGAATGGCACCTCCAAGATTTGCACCTAATACCAATGCAAACGCAGGCAACCCCGAAATCACACCCGCAGTCACAAGTGACACGATCAACAACACTGTTGCCAGGCTGGAATGGGCCACCCACGTAATCAAAGCCCCCAATACCACTGCGAAAGCCAAGTCGGAATTAAGCGTGGCGAAAACTTTAGCAATCAACACTGACTCGCTCATCGGAATCGAAGCCGCCAATATGAGCTTTAATGCTAGCAGCATCATGCCTAAACCGAAAAGTATTCGCCCAATACTTCTCATTTTCTCCGCAGTACGATAACCGCTGAGTATCACGCCCAGGCTGATCAAAACAGGTGATAAAAATGCGAGGTCGAATGTGAGGATCTGAGCAACAATAGTTGTGCCAACATCGGCTCCGAGCAAGATTGCTAAAGCCGTTGTTGTATTAAACAAACCCTGCCCACTAAACGATGCGGTTAACAAGGCTGTCGCACTGCTGCTTTGCAGTAAAATGGTTGCACCCAAACCGGCCAGAAATGCCTTGAAACGGTTCGAAAGACTATTTCCCAAACAGGACCGAATAGCGGCCCCCCAACTATCGGTCATGCCTTTTCTCACCTGACGAAGACCCCACAATAGCAACGAAACGCCACCAATCAGGTTTACCAATATACCGCTTGCGGTAGAACTGCCTATTTCCAAAATAACACCGGCTGTTTAACACCCATACTTATGTTTTACAAAATACCCTTATTTCGCACACGCATTCCTAACAGGAATTTGACGCCATAACGTACAGGCTAATTGTTGTGTTAAATTAATTCTGAAGAGAACAAAGCTTGAATGCATTGAAAACAAGAAATAAAGAAGCCGAGACCATTCTTAAGAAATCGTCACTACAGCAATAATCAATATCGAAAAACACAACAACCAGATTAGCATAGATGCCTGTTATTTTTACAACTAAAACGGCTTACTGCAGATTCGGCGTTTATGGCGTTTCGGGCATGGGGGCGAGCTTGAAAACCCGATTCAGGCGTTCATCAATCCATCAACAACCGGACACCGGCTGATGTGTTTTAGGGTCGGGTTATAACCGACTCTAGTGCCAGCAGTTTTAATGTCGATTTTTTCTTCAGCACAATCAATAATAATGCTGATGATATCAAGCATTTGTTGGTAGTCATAATACGTTCGCATAAAAATCCTCTCAATTGCTTTTGTTATAACTTTTCTCCGAGCTCAACTGGGGTTGTTTCATTAGACCTAATTACAACGGTGCCAGCTAATTTATCATGCCAGCCCTGTTTCTTTTTATCTATACCAACCCATATAAGCCCTAATCCCAAAGGTAATATTGCTGGTATATACGCAAAGTACCTACCTATTGCTTGCCCCACAGAAAGCTTATTTCCAGTTTTTGCATCAACGATTTTTAGCTTCGTTGCCATTTTCCCAGGTGTTCCAAAAAAGCGTAACCAAAACCATATTGTTGCAACAATTGGTACGACATAGCCCAGAAATACGTCCCAAAAACCGTAGATAAGTTGATCACCTGCCCAGTACTCCTCGCCGTAAATAAACGAAAGCGGGATATACAAAACGATAGTCATTATCACTAAATCGATTAACATTGCTCCGAGCCTTATCCAGAACCCTGCGTATTCTTTCTCACTCATACTGTTTGATTCTCCTTATGTATATAACGACGGTGCTAAGCGGCACACTATCCGCGCCCTTGTTATGTGCCTATCTTTATTGACTACGAACGCCATATTTTCTTTTAATGTTCTTTGAGACCTTTGCATAAATCCACCCAGAGTACGACTAAAATGGTAAAATAGCGTTCATTCACTAAACCATGAGGATACCATCACATGTTGTCTTGTGGCACGCTAGATTCAATGCGTAACAAGCCTACCTGTTTTTGATTTTAACCACAACGTCATGGTGTGACGCAACGCTATCTATCAGACCTTATCAAACTGGCCTGGTTGTGCCCCGACATTATCAAAACAATAAACCATTGCGGGTTGTTTTAGTCATAGGCAAATCATCAGAGTTTAAATATGCCGACACGGTAGAGCTTGAACCTACGGCAACGGACTGAAGTGACAAAGCCCGATAAGACCCGTACACTAGACATATCTTTCCCCAAGATAGCGCATAATCCATGTACGCCCTGATCCTGCTGCTTGCCTTTCTGTCCGGACTTCTGTTCCGTTTTCTCGGTTTTCCGCCCCTGCTTGGCTACCTTATTACGGGCTTCGTAGCCAATGCCCTGGGAATTGCCAGCGCCGATGATATTCAACCATTCGCGGATCTTGGAATTACCCTGCTGTTGTTCACTATTGGGCTCAAGCTGGAGCTGAAGAAACTGGCCGCACCCCAGGTCTGGGGCGTAGCCTCCGTTCACATGGTATTGGCCATCGCGCTGTTTGCTCCGGCGATCCTGTTGTTGGTTTCCTGGATTCCTTCAATGGCGATTCGCGACACTAGCGTAGCATGGACTTTGGCATTCGCACTATCGTTTTCGAGTACGGTGTTCGCCGTCAAGATTTTTGATACCCGGGGTGAGAGTGCCTCACTCCACGCCACGCTGGCCATCGGTGTCCTGATCATCCAGGATCTGATTGCTGTGGTGTATCTGGTAGGCGTATCTGGGAAAGTGCCCAGTCTGTTTAGCTTTGCTCTATTGTTGTTGCCACTGGTGCGGCCGTTCCTGCTTGAGGTCATGAAACGAGTGGGCCACGGCGAACTGTTGCTTTTGTTTGGTATCGGTATGGCTTTGGGGGCCTATGAATTATTCGAGCTGGTGGGACTCAAGGGTGATTTGGGTGCGCTGGTTTTCGGTGTACTGATGGGCAACACCGCTAAGTCCAATGAGCTTTACAAGTCCCTGGTTCAACTTAAGGACCTGTTCCTGATTGGGTTTTTCCTGCTCATCGGGTTTTACGGGTTTCCCACCTTAGACATGTGGATTATGTCGCTGGCTCTGTGCCTATTGCTGTTGCTGCGACCATTGATTTACATTGCGCTATTCATGGCTTTCAAGTTGCGGGCGCGTACCGCAGTTCTGTCTGGCTTTTCGTTGTTCAACTACAGCGAATTCGGCCTAATCGTTGCTGCCATCGCGTTCGAGGCTGGGGCCCTGCCCGCGGAGTGGCTTACCGTTATCGCTCTGGCCATGGCACTATCATTTTTTATATCAACACCGGTCAATACCCGGATTCATTCGATCTATGCACACTGGTTCAGCTGGGCAATAAAACATGAGCGTGACAACAAACTCGCAGTGGAGATTTTTCCTGATCTGGGCGATGCTTCGGTTGCCATTATGGGCATGGGTCGGATCGGACTCGGCGCTTACCAGTATCTGGAAGAACAACATTCTGGAAAAGTCGTCGGTATAGAAGAAAGCGAATCCAGGGCGAAACAACTTGCGCACCAGGACTATCGCTGTTTCCACGGTGACGCAACGGACCAAGCGTTCTGGTTGCATACCAGGCTGAACGAATTCGACCGAATTTTCGTCTGCCTGACCAATCACCGAGAAAATATATATGTGGTAAATCTGGCCCGGGAAAACGGTTTCACCGGCGATATCGCAGTGGTCTCCCGATACCCGGATCAGGCACGCGAACTCGAAGAGCTTGGCTGCGTCACCTTCAATCTCTACGCAGAAGCCGGCCGGGGTTTCGCCGAGGATGCCACCTTACGAATGGATAAGCTGGGCGAATCTGGCACGGACTCAGAATTGGCAAATTCAGCTGAATGAGTTCGTCGTCATCCACAAAAAACGTCACCCCTGATTCGGGATATAAAGACCGAGGAATTGAAGCGAATACTCAATATCCACATTGAAACTTGTTAGCATTGAGGCAGAAACATCAGGGTTATTTTCCTGTTACACCACTATTTATCTCTATAGATTGAAAATTAAATATGGTTCGGCATCAGGCCTGTGAATACATCAAAAATCAGCTTACTTGTTTTTGTTTACAATTCCGTATTCTGCTTCGGCCGCGTGATGAGAGAGATATCCCAACCTCAAATCCCGCTCGACTAATTTGGGATCACGTTCTGCAGGATCGCCATAGCCACCTCCCCCAGGAAACGCTAATCGCACACGCCCTCCATCAGGAACATACTGCTTACCCTTGCCATTCATTGGCGTCCCATCTTCACGCTCGATAATGGTCGGTTTGCCGGGTTGCCCGCCTTGTCTGCCATTGGCTGGATGATCCACGCGATCGAACATAGCTGAAAAATCAAATTCGTGACCACTAACGGCGCCCACTTCCATAAACTGGCCGAGACCGCCTCGATGTTTTCCTGCACCACCACTGTCTGGCCGGAGTTCCTTACGCCAGATAATAATGGGGCCTGTATGTTCTGTTGCTTCAATCGGCATCGTCATCACACCAGATGGAAATGCAGTGGCATTCATACCATCATGATTCGGTCTGGCTCCCGATCCACCGGAATTAAACGTAAGAATCTCCGCTCTTGTGGCGTGTTCAGGAGCAGGCTGATCGGTGCGGGGCCGCAGAGAAACCTGAAAATTACAGAGTGTGCCTGCTCCTTCGGCGGGGACAAAATTGGGAATTAATTTGTCCAACGCATCATAAACCGCATCGGGAATCATATGGCCAATTACGTGGCGCAACGCCACTGGAGCAGGATGCAATGCGTTTACAATCGTATTTTCAGGAGCGGTAATTTCAAAGGGTGCCAGGGATGCCGCATTATTCGGAATTTCTGGCGCAATCGCACACTTCAATGCGTAACAGGCATAGGCTTTGGTATACACCAGCGGCACATTGATGCCTTTCCTGTCGAGCCCTGATGTTCCCTCAAAATCACACAGGATTCGATCCTGACCAATATCCAATGAAACACACAATTCAACCGGCTGACTATATCCATCAATAATCATGGCTCCACTAGCCTTTCCTTTTGTCAATGCGTTTATCCTTTCAAGCGTAGCGTTTCGAGAGTTTTCAAGTATAAATTTGGAAAGGTCATTCAGGTCACTCAATGAAAATTCGCCCATCATATCAATCAATCGTCTGTGACCAATTTCATTACATGTCGCCAATGCAAAAAAGTCCCCTACAACCTGATCCGGTTCCCGAACATTGGACCGAATCATCTCCACTAATGTTGTATTGATCTCGCCTTTATCCGCAAATTTCATTATCGGAATATGCAGCCCTTCTTCATAAACAGAATTGGCGTCTGCGCCGAATCCCCTTCCGCCTATATCCACCACATGGGCAGTGCAGGCGAGAAAACCAAGGCGACTGCCTTTGTGAAAAGAAGGTGTGACGATTGTTATATCGTGTAAATGACCGGTTCCCTCCCAAGGGTCATTGGTGACATAAACATCACCTTGACGCATGCTATCGTAACCAATTCTTCTAATGAAATGTCCGACCGATTCAGCCATCGCATTTACATGCCCTGGCGTACCCGTAACAGCTTGAGCGAGCATGTCGCCTTTGGTATTGTAGATTCCGGCAGACAAGTCTCCAGCTTCTCTTACGGAAGTGGAAAATGCGGTGCGAATCAGAGCCTGCGCCTGTTCTTCGACAACAGAAATTAATCGGTTCCACATGACCTGATAGGCGACGTTAGAAGATTTTTTTCCCACCGTCTTTTCAGATCCCTGGCGAATCACATCAATGCATCCGTCACCTTGTGCAACAGCATAACGACTGGAAGGCAGGATGATCGTCGTTTCGTCTTCATAGATAGCAGCCGGTCCCGTTATTGATGAACCAGCAACCAGCTCAGATCGCGAGACAACCTTGGAATTCACGGTCTCACCTAAAGCCGCGTCGAATATTTCTCGTTTTACTTTTTCTTTAATCTCATTTTGAACGTCGATGGCTTGCACGGAACTGATTGATTCTGGAATTGTGGAGGCATTGACAGACCATACAGTGATATCAATATCCAGACCCTCAACGGTTCGTCCAAAGAGCGTGGAGTATTTTTCTTCGAATAGCCTTTGGAACGTCTCCACATCCGGATTAGCGGCCTGTTCATCATCCAGCGTTACTGGAATTTCTTCACCCTGCCCACTGTAACGCATATATACCTTATATTCTGATTGGATCGCTGCATTCGTATCGCAAGAGCGAACAAAGGATGTTGCTTCAAATTCCAGTTCAGACAACAGTAATCGAATCGGGCCGGGATCAAATTGGGTCAACTTCATATATACGCTCCGATTCGCTTCAAAGCTGAACGGCGCTCGAAGAAAACCGATAGCCGAACCAACACCGGCACCCGGTGGAATCAATAGGCGGTCAATTGCCAATTTTTCACATAAACGGCCTGCATGTAAAGGCGCAGCACCTCCAAATGCGATCATTGTGTATTCAGACAGATCTTCGCCGTTTTCAACAGCATGAACCCTTGCTGCATTTGCCATATTTTCATCTACAACTTCGGACAATCCGTACGCTGCAGTAAGCGCATCCATGTCCAGTTTTTCGCCAATATCGGACGCAAGCGCTTTTTCAGAGTCGCTACTTTCCAGCTTGATCGAACCGCCTGCAAAATGATCAGCATCCAGTTTCCCCAATACCAAATCAGCATCTGTTACGGCAGGCCTAACCCCGCCACGTCCATAACAGGCAGGTCCGGGTTCAGAGCCTGCAGATTCGGGACCCACACGAATTTGTTTCATCGAATCAACATACGCTAATGACCCGCCACCTGCCCCTATCTCGACCATATCGATGACCGGAATTGAAATGGGCATCCCCGACCCTTTCTTAAAGCGATAGGTTCTGGCGACCTCGAACACACGGCTCGTTTTAGGTGCCTGATTTTTAATCAGACAAATTTTTGCTGTTGTTCCACCCATATCGAATGACAGAACTTTTTCAAGTCCATAACGAGAAGCAATGTGTGCCGCAAACACCGCCCCACCTGCGGGACCAGACTCAACCAGTCGTACCGGAAACTCAGCAGCACTCTCCAAAGAAATAATGCCGCCGCCAGAATGCATCATAAATACCGGACAATCGACACCCGACTCTTTGAGGCGGTTCTCTAAGCGACCCAAATAGCTTTTCATCATCGGTTTAATATACGCGTTAGCCGAAACCGTATTGAAGCGCTCGTACTCTCTCATCTGGGGAGATACTTCGCTTGAAAGAGAAACCGAGACACCCGGTAGTTTTTCGGCCAATACGTCCCGTACCAACTGTTCATGTTCCGGGTTTAGGTAGGAGTGAATTAACCCAACTGCGATGCTTTCATATCCATCTGATGCGATGCTTTCTACTAATTCTTCAACCTCCTCCCTTTTAACAGGTATCAGAACCTCTCCCTGAGCGCTGATGCGTTCGTTAATACAATAACGCTGATTTCTAGGCAGAAGCGGATCCGGCAGCGTCAAGTTCAAATCATATTGCTCAAACCTTGATTCGCTTCGCATTTCAATGACATCCCTAAATCCCTTCGTTGTGATTAGCGCTGTATTTGCTCCTCTTCTTTCGATCAGAGAATTTGTTGCCAGTGTTGTACCATGGATAATCTGATCGATTGATCCGGGTTGAATACCGGCAAGCTCACATACCTGGTGCAGCCCTTCCGTGATGGCGTCTTCAGGTGCACTGTGAGTGGTAAGAACTTTTGTTGAGTATTGGTCTTTATCAACTTCGAGAACCGCATCGGTGAATGTGCCACCAATATCTACCCCTAACCGAACTCTCGCTCTCTGCATTTTTGCCGCCTGTCTGAATTCTAAAGAAAAAGTATATCAACGACATTATGATAAATACAAATTATTTATTATCTTACAGCTTGGCGTATACCTACCTGGCGCGTCTGAATTTCCAAGAAGTTCCGGGAAATTGCTCCAGACATCTTTGCGGCAGTTTTCACTACCCGTTCTACCCTAGCTTCATCACATCGAGCAAAAAAAGTTAAGATCCCTCGGCTCCCAGGTGTAGTTAACTTTTACTAACTCCCCCTCACTCAGCATATTTTCCACCATAACCAATGGATCAACTGCCAACTGTATGCTATGGGCCGACAGATTGCTTGAAAGGGCATATTGCGGCGATATTTCGATCCTGATCGAAGTATTAATCTGGCAATAAGTGGTTTCCTGAGTTAGCGTGCGAAGAAATTCGCCAAATTATTTAAATTTCAATGACAGGAACACCTAACCTTGCGGTGATCGGTCAACTGATTGGACATCCAACTCGAACGTTGATGCTTGAGGTTCTTTGTGACGGTCAGGCCTGGACAGCAACCAGGCTTGCCAGAGCCGCCGATATCACGCCCCAAACTGCGAGCTCCCATTTAAGTAAGCTAGTTGAAGCTAAGTTGGTGGCGGTGGAATAAGTTGGTCGCAACCGATACTTTAGGCTGGCGGGAAATGATGTCGCCGATACGTTGGGGGCATTACCTGTATTGGTAGCCAAGGAGAAAAGCGGTATAATTACCGCAATGAAATCGATTAAAAAAACAATTACCAGATCTGATTGCAGAGCGGAATATATCTGACAGGCAACCATCTGTTTCCGCCACAGGCAGTACCGATACAGTGCGAAATTTAAGGCGCGGTGCTAATCCACGAGCGGACACGATAGAGTCAATCTGTAAAGTATTAGACGCAGAATTAGTGATTTCATCGGGTGGTCAAAATCTGAAAATACTAACAATGAATCAGAAAATGAGCTGCAAAGTGATTGGGTCGAAGAGATTACCAGCGCATTAAATTTACCCAATGATGCCGCTCTGGACGACGTTCTCTCCGCCATTGAAACACTGTTGCTTTCCCAGCCTAACGATGCACGATGGGCGACCTTGGAGGCAGAAATAGCCGCCTTGCGTGCCGACATCAAACTGTTGAGCGCGCGTAAAGAGGATACCGATGCGGGCAATCAAATCGCCGAGTACCCCCGCCCGCTACACCGTGTCTGCGGACGACCTGACGAATCAGGCGGCTTTGTCCGCCGAAGCACGGTCGGCGCGGCAGGTGGCGACCATTGAGTTTGAGGCGGCTGCAGGTGGCGGGGCATATAACCTGAACGAAGCTCCCGTCAAGGGACAAGTCTGGTTTCGGCGCGACTGGTTAGACCGCAAAGGCATTGATGCCACTCAGTGCAATGTGATCAGCGTGCATGGCGAATCGATGGAGCCAACCCTACCAGACGGCTCTAAAATCCTAGTCGTACGGCACCGTTGCCGCCGTCGTGTTGGCGGCATATTCGTCCTCAATACCGCAGACGGCTTAATCGTTAAGCGCTTGGGCAAGGATACCGCGGGGCATTGGCAATTGGTGAGCGATAACCCCGCCCCAGATTGGTCTGCACTACCTTGGCCAAACCATGCAGAAGTCATCGGTGAGGTGATGTGGGTGGCACGGAGTTTGTAGTGAGTGAGTATAATTGGGTTGTTTGGGTGCTTATGGTAGCGGGATTAGTTTGGTGGATATTTGTTGATTGGTGCAATAGGTGCCCACGCATAGCAATCCACTGCACAACCCATCAGCCCCCTAATTCGAGAGATTCATATCCATCGACAAAGATGGTTAAAGTTTCTGCTACAAATATTGGATTAATACCCGTTTCAATATTTACCGTATTTAGCAAGTTCTCTCCTTAAGGAATAAAGTGAATTGTTATATTGATATTTTTCGTGAAGTTAATGATAATCTCCGCATATATATCGCTATGAACTTAAAACTAAAATCGCTATGATTCTATCAGACAAGGACATTCGCGATGCTGTGGCGACTGAGCATGGTGGTATCTGCATTGAGCCTTTTTCCGAGCAATTGGTACAACCTGCCTCTTATGATTTGCGTGTAGGGAACCAAGCCGCCACCACTTCAAACAAGAAGGTGACGGATTTAGTAAAGGAGGGGTTCGTCGAAATCAAGCCTGGCGATTTCGTTATTGTTATTACTTACGAGAGACTTACCTTGAGTGCGCGACATGTTGGTCGCTTCGGGTTGACCAGTACCTATGCACGAAAAGGGTTAATCGCCACGGTTGGACCACAAATTGACCCGGGTTTTCGTGGGCGGCTGACGGTGGGACTGACCAACCTTTCAACAAAACCTATTGCCTTGCCATACAAGGATGTTTTTCTGACTGTTGAGCTTCACAGCCTTGAGCAGGCGGTAGATACTCCGTATGCCGGTCCTTATCAGGAGCGAGACGAGTTGTCACCAGAAGACATTCGCATCGTGATGGAACGTGAGTACATGTCTCAGACAGAGATGATGCGTACACTGGAGACATTAGTAGCGTCGGTGGATAGCTTGAAACAGAGTATCAGTTGGCGACTTCCATTGACTTTAGGATCCATAGTTGCCATTGGCATAGCAGTTGGCTCTTTATTGGTCAAATTTTCGTAGGCTTCCGACACAACCTCCACAACGGCAACTTCGGTATCCGTTTTTGTTTTCCCACGCAAACTGGACTTCAACCTTGCCGTCTGGCAGTCGTTTTTCGCTACTATCAATCACACCACCACAAAACGGACGCTAAGGAATAGAAACCGCCCACTATATGTCGAGACCGTTATCTGTGTCCGGTCCACGCTTCCACTCCTCTTTGCCCGGTTCTTTGTAGGTGCGGTCTCCGTTCGAGTGGTGGTAGTGCTTGGCGGATTTGAGTACCTTTTTTGTTGCTATAATCGCCCCTTGAAGGGAAATTGTTGCCCGCACAGAAAGGTGGTTGGCAAACGGACGCAAATCGCCCGCATCCGCTTCCTCAAGCACATCAATGTAAGCACCTTTTTCATCCGCCTTAATCACCGGAGGAAACTCTCCGCGCCGAATGTAGGCATACGCCATCAGCAAACGTGCAGTGCGTCCATTGCCGTCCTGAAACGGGTGAATTTGAATATAACGATGATGTAACCACGCCGCTTCGACTTCGGTGGCATAGTTTTGCTCATATATCTTGGCGTACATGTCAAGCAATCTATCCAGCTCCGAACGCACATGTTCTGGCGGACAATACTCATACACCGAGCCATCATCTTGACGTGGGTTATTCGGTCGCAGCTTGTAGTCCCCTTTACGCAGTGGAATAGCAACACGCCCACCGTCCGGACCTCTGCCTGTTGCGGAGGCTTGATGCCGGGTGAGAATCTGATGCCATTCCTTGAACGCCGTATGTGATAATGGGCGACGTTGCGCGACCGTATCAAACACCATTTCCAATGCGGTTTTCTGATCTTGCAGCAACCCTGTCAGGCTGTCATCCTCGACTTCAGGTGCTGACATGCTGTGCGGTAATCGGACACTTTCCAGCCCTTCGGTGATGAGTTGCTCGGTAATCCCTCTGGGAATCGCATACAATCTCTCAACCTGTCCGTTCTCAATAGCAAACCGTCTTTGACGTTCCTCCGACCAGATATTCATGATTTTTTTGTCCAGCGTTGTGCTTTCAAGCTGTGGTCGCAGTTCCTTCCATTCGGACAAAATTCTTTGATATGTCGGGTCTTGCCATTTATCCGCGCCTGCCGGCATATCTTCGATAGGTGACCAACGTTTTCCCATTTTGGATTCTCTGAATTAGATTAGAATTAAGATTGATAACAAGGATATTACGCTATTTTGTGATGTTTTGGCAAAAACCACGCCCTCATTTGCGGTGTTTTGGACTATCTCATGTCAACCCTTGCTTGGGTATGACCAACTCAACCGAAAAATAACCACCATACTCCACCAATTGCCAGACCGGGTCCCGAACGGAATCCGTGCCGCGCGGCGATGGTAAGCCGAATTAGATAGCGCAACACCAATAGCCACAAGCGATGCAATGAGGACAATAGTCGATAACGACTGCCAGCCAAACCAAGCACCGAGCGCGGCTAATAACTTCTCATCACCATGACCGTCAGTTTTTGTGGTGCTTGTATAACCGATGCAGCGTTTCAGTTGCTGGCTTGTTAGGTTATGGTGTGTTGCATTACCATTTTTTAAGATCATCACTTTTGCTTACGTTTCAGTTGCTGACCCGAAAAATATGGAGTTATAACCGAATCTGGTGTTTGAGGGTATATTAAGACTCTTTTAACTGAACTGAAAAAGGAGGCATAATGCAGAAATATAGCCATTTGACTGAACCCGAAAGATACCATATCCACCTTATGAAAAAGCAGGAATATTCACTTACAACCATTGCCAAACAGATGGGCAGCGGTGCGGCGAGCTCACCGAGCCGTTGAAGCTTGATAGGGTTACTGAATAACAGACCCAGAAAGTGTCTGGGATTTGACCCCTTTCGAGGTCTTTGCTGATATGATTGGCAAAGACTGTTTTTTAACCCCAGTGTTACACTTATGGGTTGAATTATCCAATGAATAAAATTGAAATATTACAATTATCAGTTCGTTCGATGAATGGCTTAAAATCAGACCGGATTTACTATATTGAAGATTTGATAGTTTTGTCTGAACAACATTTGTTTAAACTTCCCAATATAGGCGTTAAATCTATCAATGAAATAAAAAATTCACTCAATCAAATTGGGTTGGGTTTTGGCATGAATCCTAATGATATTGAAGCAGGTGGTTTAGCGATAGACATTACCCAAACATATTCTGATGATATTGAAATGTGGCTAAATGCTATTGCTAGCACTGAGTTCAAAAAAACAAGGTTAGTAAATAGCACCAATATTAAAATAGCAAACATGAGCACTAGAAGTCGCAATGCCCTGAATATAGAAATAAAAAATCATAGTGATACTATTCGATTTTTAAAACATCTATTTGCGTTGCCATCTTTATTTTATTTGCCAAACATTGGCAAAACATCTGAATCAGAAATTCAAGAATTATTGATTAAAATTAGAAAAGAAATTGAGGGCTTATACTATTCCAAGGAAACAACCATAGAAACATCTTTCGATTTAATGCCACTCATCGGTATTTCTGAAAAGTTAATTGAAGAGTATAGAAAGGAATATCAAGATGACGGCGTTCATATCTTCAGAATAATAGATTTTTTGATAACAAAGCGTTTTACTGAAAGAGAGTTGACAATATTAAAATCAAGAAATAATTATTGGAACAAAAAATTATGGACTATTATAGAAGAATTATTTCCTTGTTGTCACTTTATTGATTTAAGTCAATGCTATGAACTTGATTGTGATTTTATAAATGACGTTTCAGCGATTAATGCTAAAGACAACACTAATTTTTCGAATTATTTTTTATATAAAACACTGTCTATTTTGTTAAAAAATGATTATCAGGTAATTATTGATACCACAAAAAAATGTCAATATTTAGTCAGCAAAGCAATAGGCGAAACATTTAACTTTATAGGGTTTATAGAGAAAATAGAATTTTTGTTGTCATCAAATACCAATGATGATTACCAACCAACCTTAAAAGGATTGCAATATGAGCACTATAAGCCAGACAAGTTTGATGATGATGTAATCAACAGAATATGTGAAGATTTATTATATTCAGAATTTAATATAATTCCTGATAGCGACAATAATATTACGATTAAAAGTAAGGCACCAAGGTCGATAGAATCTTATATAGAAGAAGCCCTGATAAGCAATAACAAACCGACACATTTGAATGGCCTATACAAAGAAATTAAAAACAAACATCCTGAATTTAGCCAATCGCTAGGGTATGTGAGGAATGCCATGGTAGGGAATGATAAATTTATCTTTTTTGATAGAAATAGCACCTATGGATTAAAGGTTTGGGAAGGAAAATTAACTCAACATAGTGTTTTAATAGATATTGTTAGACCAAATAAAACCAAGAAAGACAGGAGTGGCATTAAGGTATGGAATGAAAATGGCAAAGTTATTGTTCGCGGCGGAACCATGATTGACATTGTTATTGATTACTTAAAGGAATTTCAAGAACCGCAGCATATCGATGATATTTTTATCGAGGTTGATAAGTGGCGAGAAACCAATAAAAATAGATTAATGGGCAATTTAAAAGTAAATAATAGAGATTGTTTTGTCATTGAAAACAGACATGTGGGGCTATTAAATGAATAAGCAAATAGACTATATTAAACAAGAGATTAAGCACCAATATTTGCAAGACAATAAGCCATGGATTATTGGTTATAGTGGCGGTAAGGATTCAACAACATTATTACAACTTGTTTGGTATGTGTTAAAAGAATTACCACACGACAAATTGACCAAAGAGGTTCATGTTGTTTGTAATGATACGTTAGTGGAGAATCCCAAAGTGGTGGAGTGGGTTGAGCATTCACTAGAACAAATGAAGCGTCAGGCTGTAATAGATCATTTGCCTATTATTGTCCAAAAGACAATGCCAACATTAGATGATACTTTTTGGGTAAATCTAATTGGCAGGGGTTATCCAGCGCCTAATAATAGTTTTAGGTGGTGTACTGACAGATTAAAAATAAGACCGACCACTGCCTATATTAAAAAACAAGTTGAAAAAAATGGCGAGGTAATTATCTTACTCGGCACTAGAGAAGACGAAAGTGCCAACAGAAAAAAGTCGTTACAAAGACATAGTATTGGAAATAGTCGTCTTAATAGGCATAGTGACCTACAATCAGCTTATACTTATAAACCAATTAGATATATTACCACTGATGATATTTGGTTTTATTTGATAGAGACACCATCACCATGGGCTGGTTCAAATACAGAACTGGTTGCTTTTTATCGAAAAGCCAGCGGCGGGGACTGCCCTGTTATGATTGATGATAGCAACCCGTCATGTGGGAAAAGTCGTTTTGGTTGCTGGATTTGTACTGTAGTGAGCAAAGACAAGTCTATGCAGTCTTTGGTGGATAACGGTGAAGAACATTTAATGCCGCTAATGGATATAAGAAACTGGTTGGTTGATAATAGAAGTGATGATCAATATAGAACAGGCGTGTTGCGTAATGGCGGCAAAGGTAAAGGGCCTTATAATATTGGAACCCGTAAATATTTGCTGACACGAGTATTAAAAGCCGAAAAAAGTAGTCAAGAAAAACTAATTACCCATCAAGAATTAAAAGCGATACAAATAATATGGGATAGGGATGGATACAATGAAAATGTGTATAAAATATATTATGATGTTTATAAAGAACTGGCCCATGAGGATAATAAAATGAGCAGACAAGATGAAATAAAATCAGAACAAAAAGAGAAAATTAAAGATCTATGTGAAAACAGTGGCATCAATGTCGAATCTGTTTTTAAGTTATTAAGGAAAGAAAAATATAAAAGCCTTAACCTTGGGAGGGTTTCTATGGCTGACGAAGTTAGAGAAATGATAGAAGAAGAGTTAAGATGATAATTAAAAACGTTGAATTTGAAAACTTTAGACCGTTTTATGGTCAAGTAAATATTGATTTAACTCCAGCAGATGATAAAAACATTATACTGATTGGCGGTAGGAACGGGCATGGGAAGAGCAACTTTTTACTTGGTGTCGTCTGGTGCCTGTATGGAAACTCACTTAGTGATGTAGATGAAACATTTAAGGCAGAAATTAGCCATGCTAGTGGTTATTCTAATTTTTTAGATGGTGTCCTCAATAGAGATAAAAAGATAGAAGGCAATCATCAATTTGGTGTAAAACTTACATTTCATAATGTTCCGCATGGCGGAGATGAAGTCGAATCAATAATACATGTCCACAGATATTACGATACCAACTCTCAAACAGAAAATTTAGACATTGAACCCGACGATGATGGATCGTTGGAATTATCCTCTGACGAAGAAAAGCAAAACTTTATTAATGATTATTTAATTCCCAAAGAAATAGCAAAATTTGTCTTTTTTGATGCTGAAAAAATATCATCCATTGCCGATTTAAGTGTCAAGCGACAGGCACAATTGTTAGATAAAACTTTGGGTAATATGCTAGGACTTAATAGCTATCAAAATATCACAGATGAAATAGATACTTATGCAAAGAAACTGAAAAAAGAGTCCGCTAGTAAAAGAATACAAGAAGAAATAACAAATTATGAAAACACTATCAGGTCATGCGAACAAAGCATTAATGCTAAAAATGACGATTTAAAAAATAAAAATAAAGAAATTCAAAAAATTGAATCAAAAATTGAAGAATTGGAATTGGAAATTAATCGTCGAGGTGGAGATAATACCAATATTCAAACCTTGCATAAACAAAGATCAGAATTGGAAAAACAAAGAGAACAAATACAGCCAAAATTTAATGAGGTAGCTGATGTTGCTCCATTATTTATGTTATCTGGGCTGATGCAAGAAGCCAAAGAACACATCAAAATTGAAGCCAGCAACCAAAAAGACAATATTGCTCAGAAAAACTTTTCTGAAAAAAATGATTTTTTTATTGAATCATTGTTTAATAAGGGAAAGATGCCAGAACCGGATATTAATATGAAGCAAAAGATTTTTTATGCGGAAAAATCTAAAAGTTTAATCACCTGTTTTCTCGATGATAATAGTGAATATGAGAGCACATTGCCATTTATACATAATTTAGACGCATCAAAAGTCGATTATTTAGAAAATAGATATAATGATATTCAATCACATTCTAGCACTGATTTTATTCAAGCTATTCATCGTTCCACCAAAACCAAGGAAAGTATAAATCAGTTAGAACAAAAAATTAGCAAACAAGAAATAAGTAGTGCCGATGAAATCACTAAAGATAATATCAAAAAGAAACAGACATTGAAGAATAATCAAACCCAATTAAATAGAGAAATAGGAAGCATAGAAAGGGATATATCCAAATTAGACGATGAAAAATCATCGGTTAATACAAGACTTTCTAGACTTTATAAGCAAGCAAAAATCAGTGAAACAAATAGAGCTAAAATAGAGTTATCAGAAAAATATATGGAAGTTTTTGAGAGTTTTATTAAGCAAGAAAAAGAACGAAAAAAAGAATATATTGAGCAAAAATTATTGGAAGAATTAAAAAAATTGTGGAGCAAGGAATTAGTGGTAAAGGTCAAGTTAAATTTATTACCAAACGATAATGGATTAGAAGTTAGTTTGTTCGACAAAAATGACGATATTGTTCATTCAAAAAATTTATCAAAAGGCGAACAGCAGTTATATATTTCGGCTTTACTCAAAGCTATTTTAGATAATTCCATTCATGATTTGCCTGTTTTCATCGATACACCATTAGCTAGGCTTGACGGCGAACATAGGGACAATATTTTACAGAAATATTATCCTAATTTATCCACACAAGTTGTTGTATTCTCAACAGATACTGAAATTACATCTGAAAAACATACGGATATAAAAAACCATATTGCAAAAAGTTATCTAATAGTGAATGAGAATAACAAAAGCAATATTTCCTCAGGATATTTTAAGCAGGCATAAAATGTTAACCATAAAAACCAACCTAGAAAATAAATCAATAGTTGTCAAATTAACAAAGAAATTTGGCTTTAGAAATGATGCCGTTATTGCGAGAATAGCCATCGCGTATAGCTTGCAAAAATCGACTAAATTTGATTTAAATGATGCGGTTTTAGATAACTCCGGAAAGGAATATAAGAGTTACACGCTGTTTGGAGAAGATGAAGGTTTGTACAAAATCTTATTGGACCAATACTATAAAAGAACGACGGATAATAATGAGTATGAACAATTCGTAAAGTTGCATCTGGATGATGGGCTATCAAAATTAAATGAGGCCATATACACACAAGGTAAAAACCATTTTGATATATTGATAGAATCAATAAAAGATGGTTTGCAATTGTTGGATACTACCGATGTAACTATATATGCAGGCACTAATAACACTAATTCTTGTGATAAACCGCTTATATTGGATTTTGGAAAATTAAAAAATGATGAACAACTTACCATACCCATTAACAATCAAGAAAAATACAGTAACCAACATATCGCTATTGCAGGTACTACAGGAGCAGGAAAAACAGAATTTGTTAAACACTTGCTATGGCAAATTCACAATCAAAGTAATGGAGAATTAAAATTTATCTTTTTTGACCCAAAAGGAGAGGGGAAGCCGGATAAATTAAAATCTTTTTTAGAAAACACACAGTGTAAATTTGTAGATGTTGGTAAAGGAGAACTAAATTTTAACCCTTTGTTGCATATAGATTTAGTGGATGAAAATTCTAAAAATTTAGGAATACAAGGGTTTAGAGATGCTGTAGCCTCAATTAATAATACCGGACCAACACAAAAGAAAAATTTATCCACTGTTCTTCATAAGGTATTTTCTAACGCCAAGAAAGACGGAGAACATCCAACTATTAAAGACATACAAGAAGCATTAGAATTATTTTATGAAGAACAAAGTTTCAAACATGACAATCTAACAGCCATTTTTGATGATATTGCTGATTGGTTTATTAGTCAAAGTGATGGAGAAATTTACCAACACAATCAATATATAAATTTATCCTCAACTATGCCGTCATCAGCGAGCAATACCATTGTTTTTCTTATTCTAAATTATTTAAAACATATTTTTATGTCATGTGCGGATACAGAATCCAGTAATGAAATAAAACCTATGAGATATGTAATCGCTATCGATGAAGCACATGTGTATCTAAAAAATAAAAAAGCAAGCGAAATTATGGAAAAATTATTGAGATTATTTCGATCAAAAGGTGTTATGGTTATTTTAATGACCCAAGGCGTAGAGGATTATAAACAAGATTTTGATTTTTCATCTCAAATAGGAACATCTATTCTGCTAGATATTAATGATAAAAATAATAATAGAGACATTCAAAAGTTTTTACAAACAACCAGAAACGATAGGCAGTTAACCGAGTGTTTAGAAAATTTATCAGCAAGAAAAGGAATCACCAAGATACAAACTACGCAATTATTTGATATTAATTTATTTTTCCGTGATTGCGAATAAACCCCGCACGAAAAACCGCAAGTAGATGACATACATAAGGTTCTGCCCATAAATGTATAAAATGTAGGGACTGACACCGCAATCTCGGAAAAGGCAGTTAATAGAGATGCTCTATATATTTGGCAAGGGAACGACAGGTTCGTGTAGTACCTGCGATGCGTTTTGTTTACGAGCAACGTGCAAAACCGTATGGCGACATGAGTTATTGTCAAAAGTGGTACTGAATCCTATTCCCACAACGGTGAAGAGGCCGGGTTTGTGGTATCAGGTACTCTGCACCTGTGGATCGACGAAAGAGAGGTCGTTCTACGCGAGGGAAACAGTTTCACCTTTTCCAGCGAAACCCCCCAACCCCCATCGCTATGCAAATAAGACGGACAGCGAAACGGTTATGGTCTGGGCCATCACTCCCCCTCCTATTGATTCGCGGGGCTTCACTATTGTAAAAGCATCAGTCGCCATTAACAAAATGGGAACAGAACACGGTTTATGTTTTTTAGATAAGTGAATGGTGGGCCCGGTAGGACTTGAACCTACGACCAATGGATTATGAGTCCACTGCTCTAACCAACTGAGCTACAGGCCCTTAGGAGGGAGGCATAACGAAAGGTTCGCCATGCCGTATCTGATTCTAGGTGTTGTCGAGGAAACTTCGAAGATGTTCTGAGCGACTTGGGTGTCTCAGTTTTCTTAACGCCTTTGCTTCGATCTGTCTGATACGTTCTCGGGTCACATCAAACTGTTTGCCGACTTCTTCTAATGTGTGGTCGGTATTCATACCAATACCAAAACGCATTTGCAGTACTTTAGCTTCGCGCTCGGTTAACGATTCCAAAATATCATCTGTGGCATTTTTAAGACCAGATGCCGTGGCGATATCGACTGGCGCTTTGATATTCTTGTCTTCGATGAAATCACCAAGATGCGAATCTTCGTCATCACCGATTGGCATTTCCATGGAAATCGGTTCTTTTGCAATCTTTAGCACTTTACGAACCTTATCTTCAGACAACTCCATTCTTTCAGCAAGTTCTTCCGGTAAGGCTTCACGGCCTTTCTCCTGAAGAATCTGACGTGACACGCGATTCAGTTTATTGATCGTTTCAATCATATGAACCGGAATCCGAATAGTCCTCGCCTGATCCGCGATGGAACGCGTAATCGCCTGACGAATCCACCAGGTTGCGTAGGTTGAAAATTTGTAACCACGACGGTATTCAAACTTATCGACTGCTTTCATCAGCCCGATATTGCCTTCCTGAATCAGGTCGAGGAATTGCAATCCACGGTTGGTGTATTTTTTCGCGATGGAAATTACCAGTCGAAGATTTGCTTCAACCATTTCCTTTTTCGCACGACGCGCTCTTGCTTCACCCATAGACAGTTTTTTACTCAGGTCTTTAAGTTCGGCAAGCTCAAGGCCGGCCTTATCCTGAACTTTCAGCATTTGATCCGTACTACCCTGAACGGTGGTGCGATATTTCTCTAACCGGTCGGTATCAACACCGCTATCAGCAATGAGCGCATCGAACCAGTCTAGATTGGTTTCGTTTTTACGGAATTTTTCCAGGAACTGTTTGCGAGGGACTTTGCCGTAGGTCACGCAGTATTTTGCAATATTGCGCTCGCAGCTTTTCACTTCGCCCATACATGCTTTGACCGTACCGGATAGCACTTCAAACCGCACCGGAACAAACTTTATTTGTAAAAGCTCATCTCCCAGCTTTCTGCGATTACGGAAAACCTGTTTGCTGGCGATGCCATGGGTCTCCATGGCTTTTTCCTGGGCTTTCCAGATACGCCGCATACGCTTAAAGCGAACAATCGCGTCGTCAAAATCAGGGCCGCTCGGAGACGCTTCTTCCTCTGCCGCGTTTTGCCCAGGCTCGCCCGGGATGGCAACGGTTTCGTCGTCAAGTGCGTCGATTTCCATAAAGTCGACCACCATATCGGTCAACTTCATTTCACGATTCTCGATCAAATCTCCGAAATCGATTAGCTGTCGAATCGCTACGGGAGTCAAAGCAATTGCTGCTGCTGCCTGACGGTTTCCCGCCTCAATCCTCTTAGCCAGCGCAATCTCATCTTCGCGAGTCAGCAGCTCAACTGTACCCATTTCACGCATATACATACGCACAGGATCCGTTGTTCGCCCAAACTCACTTTCTACTGCGGTTTTCAACGCAGCGCTAACTTCTTCCACCACTTCCTGGTCTTCAGAGTTATCGCGTTTCAGCGTCATACTATCGGTATCAGGCGCCTTATCAACTACTTCGATACCCATATCATTGATCATGTTCACGACCACTTCAATCTGGTCGGTGTCGTGCATATTTTCTGGCAGGTGATCGTTGATCTCTGCGTAGGTCAAGAAACCCTGGGACTTACCTTTGAGCACCAGTTTCTTAAGATCAGATTGCGGCTTGGCTACCACTTTAATCAATTCATCAACTCCAACCGTTACTCCAAGCTCTTCGGTTTTCTTTGTGGTTTTTTTACTGCTGGCCTTTTTTGCTGCTGTTTTCCTGGCGGTGGCTTTTTTTGTTGCCGCCTTTTTTGCGACTGTTTTCCTGGACGCTGCTTTCTTGCCAGCGGTCTTTTTCGCGACTGTTTTCCTGGCGGTGGCTTTTTTTGTTGCCGCCTTTTTTGCGACTGTTTTCCTGGACGCTGCTTTCTTGCCAGCGGTCTTTTTCGCGACTGTTTTCCTGGCGGTGGCTTTTTTTGTTGCCGCCTTTTTTGTTGCCGCCTTTTTTGCGGTGGTCTTTTTGGAAGTCGCTTTAGCTTTAGTTGAGCTGGTTTTCTTAGCCATAATTACCTGTACCTTACAAGAAATGGGTGAGCATCCTGGTCGAAGTTCACCTGAAAAAATGCGACCGAAAATTATACACTATAACCTAAGGGTTTATTTAATTCTTTCAATAGGTTAATTCGGGCTTAAAAGCGAAAATTCAAGTTTGAATTTTCGCAAAGTTGGCGCGATTTTTGCTTCAGCGTTCGATTGTCAAGTAAAGCAACACTTAATTTTTGTGTCATTTTAATCCACTCGAGCTTTGAGCAATTCAACCAATTCCTGTTTTTCACTCGCTTCAAGACCGCTTTCACGCGATTTTTCCAACAGCTGCAGGCGACGCTGCTCCGACCCGCTTTGCAGCAACCACTGAATCGTATCCTTAAACTGCTCAGACAGCGCTTCTTCATCGATGTAGTTTGGCCGCATTGCCAGTTTTTCAAGATACCGATGATATTGAGAATCCCGAAATGCTTCGAGTAAACGAGCAGTATTCAGATCGGCTTGCTGCTGACAAATTTTAATCATTCCCCCCAGAATTTCTGCTCCCTGAATGCACAACGCAAGGATCTGATCAAGGTCTTCAACTTTTGCACCGAGAGACGGGTTTTGCAGCAACAGACTGGTGGCAAATGCGAGCGGTGGAATCTGACCAGATTCCTGATGCTGCGGCCTGCTATTCCGGTTCGGTCGTGACTGCGTTTCAGTCTGAGTTTGATTTTTACCGAGCTGCCTGCCGGTTAACCCGCTCAACGAAGTAAGCCGCGCGAACATCATATCGCGCAGTGCTCCGCTCGGTAGTTGCGACAACAAGGGTTTAGCCAGACTCACCAATCGTGCCTTGCCGTCCATTCGTGTCATATCGACCTGATCAATCAGCGAATCAAACAGGAAATCGATAAGCGGTTTCGCATTGTTAGCCCGTTTTTCAAAGCCTTCCTTTCCTTCGGCGCGTACCGTGGTATCCGGATCCTCTCCATCAGCAAGAAACAGGAAACCAATTTGTCTGCCGTCCTGTAATTCCGGCAGCGATACCTGCATCGCTTTCCAGGCGGCATCCCTTCCGGCGCGGTCACCATCGAAGCAAAACACCACCTCTGGCGCCAATCTGAACAATCGTTGTAAATGGGTTCGGGTTGTCGCGGTTCCAAGCGTCGCCACCGCGTTGTCAACGCCAAACTGTGCCAGACTAACGACATCCATATAACCTTCAACCACAATACTGGTTTTCTCAGCACCGATTTGCCGCCGCGCCCGATGCAGGCCATAGAGTTCGGCACCTTTATGAAACAGCGGTGTTTCCGGGGAGTTCAAATATTTCGGCTCACCGTCTCCTATTATGCGGCCGCCAAATCCAACAACACGGCCGCGATGGTCTTCAATGGGAAAAATGACTCTAGCGCGGAAGCGATCATAGAATCGACTTTCGGAATTACCCGCCGCGGCTTTGGCGTTGTCCTTTTTGTTAATTAGACCCGTTTTTACCAGCTGCTGCTGGCGCTGCGGTGTTGTGCCAAGCGCTTCTGCCAGATCACTCCACGATTCCGGCGCATAACCGATACCAAAATCCGCGGCAATCCTGCCATCCAGTCCCCGGCCCTTCAGGTACTGCACGACCTGCTTTGCCTGGGGATGATTACGTAGTTGATCCTGGAACCACTGGTTTGCCTGTTCAACTGTTTTGAGAAAATCATCAGTGGCTTCACCAGGCCTGGGCGGTGGGGCGTTCGAAGTTTCGAGCGGGACTTGCAAACCGACCCCGTCCGCGAGCTCTTCGACGGTTTCAACGAAGGACAGATTGCCATAGTCCATCAAAAAACCGATGGCGGTGCCATGCGCACCGCAGCCAAAACAATGATAAAACTGCTTCGACGGGCTTACCGTAAACGATGGTGTTTTTTCCTCATGAAACGGGCAGCACGCCTGAAACTCCTTGCCTTTGCGTGTTAAGGGTACGCGACGATCCACCACGTCAACAATATCAACGCGGGCTATAAGTTCGTCTATAAAGCTGCTGGGTATTTTGCCGACCATGGGGGAATTGTACTGCAACAGCCTGTTCGGAGATATCATCCTTGAGACCTCTGAAAAGGGTCACGCAATTTCTGCGAATACGTTAAAATCCGGCGCTCGCAAATGACTCGCCAACCATTGAGCAAACGAATTTACCATGACCGAAGAATACAACGCCGCAGAAATCGAATCTGCGGTTCAGGCGTACTGGGAAGAAAACCAGAGTTTTGCCGTATATGAAGACCCCGATCGGGAGAAATACTATTGCCTGTCGATGCTTCCGTATCCTTCTGGTCAGCTGCATATGGGGCATGTGCGTAACTACACCATCGGCGATGTCATCAGTCGATATCAACGGATGCTCGGGAAAAATGTTTTACAGCCAATGGGCTGGGACGCATTTGGTCTTCCCGCAGAAAACGCCGCAATTCAAAATAAGCGTCCGCCGGCGGAATGGACCTACGAGAACATCGAATACATGAAGGGCCAGCTCAAACGACTGGGCTTTGCTTACGACTGGAATCGTGAACTTGCAACGTGTACGCCGGAATACTATCGCTGGGAGCAGTGGTTTTTTAATACCTTGCTGGAGAAAGGATTGGCCTACAAAAAAATGGCGGTGGTGAACTGGGATCCGGTGGAGCAAACCGTTTTGGCAAACGAGCAGGTGGAAAATGGTCGGGGCTGGCGCTCTGGGGCAATCGTCGAAAAACGCGAAATCCCACAATGGTTTATCAAAATCACTGACTACGCCGAAGAGCTGTTGCATGAAATAGACAATCTCGAAGGCTGGCCGGATGCCGTTAAAACCATGCAGCGTAACTGGATTGGCCGCTCGGAGGGTGTGGAGTTCTCGTTTGAAGTGCCCGATGAAGCAGCGCTCAGGGTGTATACCACTCGGCCGGATACGATGATGGGGATCAGCTTCATCGCCGTGGCGGCGGAGCATCCACTGGCGTTAAAAGCGGCTAAAGACAACCCGGAAATTGCCGCGTTCATTGAGGAGTGCAAGCAAACCAATAGCGCCGAAGAAGAACTCGAAACCATGGAAAAGAAAGGCCTGCCGCTGGCAATTCAGGCTCTGCATCCGGTTAGTGGCGAGCTCGTCGATATCTGGGTCGCTAACTTTGTTTTGATGGGTTACGGCACGGGTGCGGTCATGGCAGTTCCAGCCCATGATCAGCGTGACTGGGAGTTTGCGAAAAAGCACGGTTTGGAAATACGCCCTGTGATTCAGCGGGCAGACGGTAACGCTCACGATTTTGACGTCGAATCTCTGACCACGAAAGAGGGTGTGGTGATGAACTCTGGTCAGTTTGACGGCCTTAACTATAAGGACGCATTTGACGCTGTAGCGAAATACGTTGAAGAAAACGGCGTTGGAGAGAAAACCGTCAACTACCGAATTCGTGATTGGGGCGTGTCAAGACAGCGCTACTGGGGCTGCCCCATTCCCGTTGTGTATGGCGAGGATCGGGAACCCGTGGGTGTTGCCGATGCTGATCTTCCGGTGATTTTACCGGAGGATGTTGAGTTTTCAGGGGTTCAGTCACCTATTAAAAACGATCCCGGTTTTTACGAAACCACGCTCCCCGGGAGCGATACACCGGCAATCCGGGAAACCGATACATTCGACACCTTCTTTGAATCATCCTGGTACTTTGCCCGCTATTGTTGCCCGGGTTCAGATGAGGCCATGCTTGACGAACGTGCCAATTACTGGATGCCGGTCGACCAATATGTTGGCGGCATTGAGCACGCGGTATTGCACTTATTGTATGCACGATTCTTTCAGAAACTGATGCGTGATGCGGGCTTGGTTGAGGCGGGCGAACCATTTACCAATTTATTGTGTCAGGGCATGGTATTGAAAGACGGTTCCAAGATGTCGAAATCGAAAGGCAATACCGTTGACCCGCAATCGATGATTGATCTTTACGGTGCTGACACCGTTCGCCTGTTCATGGTATTCGCTTCACCAGCGGAACAGTCGCTTGAATGGAATGACGACGCAGTGGCTGGGTCACATCGATTTTTAAAGCGCTGGTGGGCGCTGGTTGAACGCCATGACACGATTATTGCCGACGCAAAAGACCTGATTGCGATCGACGGCTGGCAAGCGGATATTGTTGATGATAGCGCCAAAGCTATCCGTAAAATCAGCCACCAGATTCTGCAGAAAACCAATCGGGATTATGACAATATCCACTACAACACCGTGGTCGCAGGAGCCATGGAATTGCTCAACGCATTGGATAAGTTTGATGCACGAGACAATGCCGACTGTGCGGCAACGATGCGCGAAAGTCTGGTTATTCTAAACAAAATACTTAGCCCTATCGTTCCCCATATCAGCCACGTGATTTGGCAGAAAATGGGTGAGTCCGGAGATATTATTGACGCACCATGGCCTGTGGCAGATGAGAATGCATTGATCTGTGACAGCGTTAAAATGGTGATTCAGGTTAACGGTAAACTGAGAAGTGAATTTGAGGTCGCTACCAGCGCATCCAGGGACGAAATTGAAGTCATTGCGTTAGCGGACGAAAAGGCGCAAAAATTTATTGATGGCAAGGAAATTCGCAAGGTCATTGTCGTGTCCGAAAAACTCGTTAATATCGTTGTTTGAAGCACATCGCATATTGTTAAAACACGTGCTATTCCTGCAACTTAGCCCAATACCCAAATCCCCAGATAGAGTAGCATCAGCGCTTCAAGGCTCGGTGAATCCCTCTTTCAAGCCTTGTGGCTGGCCATTACAGCAAATTATGGTAGCTAGTGCCGAGAGGTTTACTCAAAAACCGCTGTTCGGTGCATTATCAGTGCTAAATCGGCTATTTTTGACGCACCTGTCCTGCAGAAGCCGTTATTCTTGTTCTATGTCGGGTTAAATGGGCGGCGCTTCAAACTCCTTCAGTGCCAGCAGCACTCGTTCCAGTAGTAGTCGGTGGTTTTCCCGCATTTTTACCAAGAGTTGACGTCCCGTCCTGACCACTTTTGCCGCGATGGCGTACAGACGCCAGCGCAGAGTTATCGCACGGTGCCGGGACAACTCCACCGGCAGCAGAGGACGCATGAGGGCACATAGATTGTAGGAGAGTGCGGAGATTAAAAAGTACAGCACATTGGCAGCAAAATCTGAACACGGCAGGGTGTCACCGCCAAAATCCCGCTTCAGTTCCTTAATCCGGTTCTCGCTATCCTCGGCACGTTGATTGTACCAGTGAACAATCTCGCTATCGCTAAGGCTATCCCGATTAGTGGCAATCGCACGATAAATATAAGCACCTGAGTTTATTTCCTCTGAACTGTTTTCTGAGTTATCTGATGAATCTAAATCCAGACTCGCCTGGCCGGTAACGGCTGTTCTCTGAATGATAAGGGTGAAGGGTTTTTCATACTCACCGATGCAGAAACTGGTGCGGTAGGTATCCTGACCATTGACCGCTTTGTCTTTTTTATCCAGCAAAGGCTGCCAGTCCGAAGCGCTTGCCGCTGCTATCTGCGCGCGCAGTGCGGCGCTGGTCTTGGCGCGAATGGCATACTCGATACCCTGCTTATCACAATACTCAATGACTTTTGTTTGGTAGCCGGCGGCATCAATACGCAACGCCTTCACGGTACAGTCTTCCGGGAGCGACTGCTGGCATTGCTGGATAAACGGCTTATTATCTTTCGCTGGCGGCACATTGCCGTGACGGAAATCCACGGCCACGATCTGCCCGGTTTCCGCAATATGCCCGACCATCGGCATAAAGCCCTTGTTCTTGTTGTAAGTCCACCGTGCACCCGCTTTATGGGCAATAATCTCGGTGGCATCAATGTCCAGTGTGACTTCCTTACAGCGATGCAAGGCTACCTTCAATAAGGCTTTATTCACCTTTACCCAGGCAGCCTGGATTTGCGGCTGGCTTCCCATTCGCCTGAGCCAATCTCCAATCGTGGTCGCCTGGGGAAGTTTCTTGAGATCCAGCACGGTGCGCAGTGCTTCATCATCCTGAAGGTTGCGAACCTCATCCAGGTGAAAACTGCCTTCATGCTGCATCAGGATGAGGGGCTTGATGAACTCCGAGGGCTTATACCCACGATTGCTTTTAGGCTGGGGGAAGTGCTTGTCGATTCGCTCAGACAGGTTCAGGGAGTCCATTAGTTGAGCAATCGCCAATAAACCGGCACGAGAGGTGAGTAAATCGTTCGTTGTATCGAGTTTGTAGGGTAGAATAGTCATCAGCCTTGAGCTGTGCACCCATTGGGTGATGGTGGGTTTAAGAGCAAACCATTATACAGCCAAGGCTTCCTGCGTTTAAGAGATTTCTATCTGGGGATTGGGGGTTACGATAAAACAAAACTTATTCCTATACGCCGCATTCTTGACCTTCAGCGTATAGCACTTGAGCGGGAAAAAGATCTTAATCAATTTTCATGGCTTGATAGTGGCTTTCATGAAGCGTTATGTGCCGCTACAGGTAACATAACACTTCCTAATTACCACTATAGATAAGTGGCTCTATCCTGTATATAATCACAGTCTATCTATTTAATTCGTAAGGGGGTATGTCATGGCGCGTAATAAGGTGCAATTCCAGAAAGGGGTTAGTCTGAACGATTTTATCAAACAGTACGGTACCGAAGACCAATGCTTCGATGCGCTTTATGCTTGGCGGTGGCCCAAAGGGTTCCAGTGTCCGGCCTGTGGTCACGACAAGTGCTGCCAGCTGACCATCCGTAAACTTCAGCAGTGCAATCGCTGCAATCGCCAGACATCACTGACGGCTGGAACGATCTTTGAATCCACCAAACTACCGCTCACGCTATGGTTCCAGGGTATCTATCTGATCACACAGGACAAGAAAGGCATCTCGGCCATGAAACTGCATCGTCACCTGGGTATTTCCTACAATGCCGCATGGCGGATGAAGCACAAGCTTATGCAGGTGATGATGGAGCGGGATCACAATAACAAACTATCCGGGTTGATTGAATTGGATGATGCCTACCTGGGCGGCGAGCGTACCGGGTGCAAGCCGGGACGCGGTGCTGCCGGTAAGACGCCTTTTGTAGCGGCGGTGGAGACCACGGCCGATCATTGCCCTGTTCGGGTTAAGTTGTCGGTCGTAAAGGGTTTCCGCACAGAAGCGATTAAGTCATGGAGTCAGCAACATCTGACCGAGGGCAGTACTGTTATCTCCGATGGTTTGGCGTGCTTTAATGCCGTTGTCGAGGCAGGTTGCTTGCATGACAAGATGGTGTGCGGCGGTGGCAGAGCGTCTGTCGAAAAACCTGAGTTCTATTGGGTCAATACGATTCTGGGTAACTTAAAGAGTTCATTACGCAGTACCTATCATGCTATTCGACCTAAATATGCTCAGCGATACTTGTCGGAATTTCAGTATCGTTTCAATCGTCGTTTTGATTTGAACGACCTCATTCCCAGGCTTGCTTGCGCGGCACTCAGAACGCCACCGATGCCGGAAAACTTGCTGAAGATAGGCTTAGGTTAGATGGTAATTAGGTAACACTTTGGCAGGAAGTATCGACCCGTTCGGGTCATATTGACAGATTGCGTAAACTACACTTGCCCGACATCGGCAAAGCGACCAATATCTTGGGTTACCACAATAAAATTTTGTCGGCAATTGAGAGTAGCGACAAAACACGCACCAGAAAAATGATTCGCCAACATCTTTCTGGGACATTGAGTATTGCTGATAATATTGTGGCGAAATACCCAGAATTCTTTGAATAGTAATCCGGAAAGCTCGCTGTGGCACCCACAAAGTATCCAGTTTATCAGTCGCCGAGCATAGTAAATCGTGCGGGTGTTTCTCTTTCTTTTGCATAACCCACAAAATACCCATCGCAACTCACAAGCAACGTGATTTTTTATAAATTCACCTCATTTTTTCGCTCATATTCTCTCAATCATCAATACGACACCAAAAATCCTCTATTTCGGCACTTTTAACCGCTTTTAGTGGGTTTTAATCTGTTTTATTGCCCATTTAGGTGCAACTCTCCTGTAAAAGTCGCAGTTGTTTGAAAATATTCATCCCGGTTTTCAGATTATGGCTCATGGCAATCAGATGTGCGCGGGTTTTGTTTCTGGCTAACCCCATGTATCTTGCCTTGCCTAATCCGTGATGCAGTTTGAGCAAACCAAAGGTGCGTTCAACCACATAGCGGACACTGCTATACCTTTTATTCTACGTTTTTTGGTAACTGCCCAGGTACCCTAAGGAATAATTCTCTTGGAATAATTCTCTTGCCTGAGGAATCCCGATGTGATTCATTAAGATTATGATTTTTCCAGACGCACCCAAAGGTTATGTTTCCGTTGAGGCTTATGAAGAGCTGAAGCAGAAGAATGCACAAACGATAGCCCTGCTTGTGGCTCGCATTGAAGACCTTGAGCGTCGCCTCAGCTTGAACAGCAGCAACAGTAGCAAGCCGCCTTCAAGCGACGGCCTAAAGAAGCCCAAGGCTGAACCCAGAACCAAAAGTCTGCGGAGAAAATCCGGTAAAAAGTCAGGCGGGCAGAAAAGCCACAAGGGAAGCACTCTGTGCCAAACGGCAGACCCCGATCATGTTGAAGATCACTTTCCTTCTGTCTGCGGGCAATGTGGCACGCCCTTATCGCCATCAATGGCCGGGGATTACGCCGCACGACAGGTGTTTGACCTGCCCGAGCCACAGCCCTTGGTGACAACCGAACACCGGGCGCATATCTGCCTGTGCGGCCACTGTGGGGAAACAACCAGGGCGGCGTTTCCTCTGGAGGTGAAGGCACCCGTGCAGTACGGGCCACGCATCGCCGGAGTGGCAACATATCTCCAATGCGCCCATTTCCTGCCGGAAGACAGACTGGCGCAAATAATGGCCGATTTGTTCAATGCCCCTTTGGTTCCTGCCACTGTGGCCGCCATGAACCGCAAAGCATCAGAGCGGCTCAAGGGGGTTGCTTCTCACCTGCAGGATGTGATCGCCCAACAGGTCCACGTCAAACATCTTGACGAGACGGGTTTCCGGATTACGGGGTGCCTGCAATGGCTTCACGTTGCCTGTACACCGCTTCTGGCTTTCTACCGGGTCAGCAGCAAACGCGGTAATCTGTTATCCAATCTCACGGGCTGTATCGTGCATGATCATTGGCAGCCCTACTTCACGCTGGATGGTGTTACCCATGCGTTGTGCAATGCACACCATTTACGGGAACTGCAAGCGTTGGTCGAAATAGAACAGGAAGATTGGGCTGGTCAGATGCAAAGGCTACTGCGGCGTGCGCACCATGTCACACAGGCCGCGCGGGATAAGGGCGTGGCGGTTTCAACGCCGCTTGTTGCGCTTATTAATCGGCGATACGACAGGATCATCACCGCAGCATTGGATTTCCATGAGGAATTGCCTCCACTCGTGCCGCCAAAACCCGGAAGACGGGGGCGCAAGAAGCGACGGACAGGACATAATCTGGCATTACGATTACGCGATCGCAAGGAAGGCACCCTGCGCTTTCTGACAGATCCCGACGTGCCATTCACAAACAACGAAGCTGAACGCGACCTGCGGATGATGAAACTACGTCAGAAAATATCGGGCGGGTTCAGGTCTGAACAAGGGGCAGAGGATTTTGCCACCCTGCGCAGCGTCATCACAACGGCCAGAAAACAAGGATGGAACATCATCGAAACACTGATGATGCCTGCCGATCAGATTATCGCAACACTGAAATACGCTTAAAAACAACCTGGGCAGTTACGTTTTTTGTTGCTCCCTTAATGGCGTGTTGCGATAGGCTCGGTGCAGGATTCTATTGTTTGTCTTACCCAGTTTCTCGTCATTGTCTTTGTTGGCGCTTGTGCCCTGTGGGTATAGGCACTGTCTGCATAAACTTGTCCGCGCCTATCGCCTAACAGATGTTCAAACTCCCCAAAATCATGCACTGAATCATGCACATTGCCAGGGGTAGTGGTCATTTTCTTGATAAAGCCATCTTCATCGGTATTGGCGTGCAGCTTAAATCCATAGGTGCTTTTACGCTTACCGTCCGCCGCCGTTTTCACGTTCCAGGCCGCTTCCGGGTCTTGGGTATTGTCGCCTTGTTGGTTCTTTTTAGGACGGCATTGCTTCGCTTCAATCACAGTCGCATCGATAATATTGACCGAGCCTGTGACAACAATAATACTGTTTTTAGCGAGATGGTTATTGATTTGTTCCAATAAAGAATCCAGCAGATTTTCGGTGTGTCATAAGTTCCGAAACCGCCAAATAGTGGAATGATCCGGTACTGCATCACTGAGACTCAAACCAATAAACTGGCGGAATAGTAAATCTCGGGCTAGCTGCTCTTCTAAGGCTTCATCGCTTAAGTTATACCAGGCTTGTAAAATGAGTATCTTAAACATCATCAAAGGTGGGTATGCCGGCACACCACGCTTGCTGGCATAAAGATGGCTGAGTGTGGTTTCGATCTGTTTCCAATCGATAATTTCATGCACATCATCTAACTTAGACAATGATTTATGCTCAATTAGAAGGGCATCTGCGAACGAGTATTGGGCGGTTTGTTTCCAAGACATTTGGCGGTATCCTCATGGTTTAGTGCTCAAGCGTTTAGTGAATGAACATCTTTTCACCATTTTAACGCTGCCCTGGGTAGATTTATGCAAAGGTCACTCTAAGGACAAAGAAACGCCAAAGTCCTGCTCCAGGTGCTGCACACTGCCGCGCTTACTCTTAGGATTGACAATGCGTGCCATCACACAATGGAACAGGGCTTCATGGGAAGCACGATACCGCCTCTGCGACAACAGGGTATCGAACGACAACTGGCGATAGACCGCGCCATACACCTCATGGATACCCAGCACCACCCGTTGTTCTTCCACCATCTGCATCAGATCAACATTCAAGGCAGCTTGGGAGGCTTGGACTTTTGCTGCTTTCGCTTCAATCATCTGTTTGGCAACCGCCTCAGGCGGGAACAAACCGGGCTGGTGTTGGGCTTCAAGCTTCGCCTTGACGACTTCGGCCAAAGCCTTCAACTGCGCCAACTCCTCGTCATCCATGGCAATGCCGACATAACGCACAATCTTTTGCTTGACCTTATCGCCGACGCGCACAGATGAGACAATCTGAACCGATTGTCTTGGGCTATTGGGTGTAGATTTAACGCGAACGAACATGGGGTGAGTTTACACTGTGCCATCGCCTAAGCCAACACAAATATTTAGATAGGCACTACAAATCGATCTCAACAGAAGACCCCCGTATTGACTGGGCTGTAGGCGATCTGCGTGGGGTGGACCGTCGAAGTCAGGAAGAAACCGGCGGAATAGTAAATCCCGGGCTAGCTGCTCTTCTAAGGCTTCATCGCTTAAGTTATACCAGGCTTGTAAAATGAGTATCTTAAACATCATCAAAGGCGGATAGGCCGGCACACCGCGCTTGGAGGCATAAAGATGACTGAATGTGGTTTCGATCTGTTTCCAATCGATAATTTCATGTACATCATCTAACTTATACCAACGGCCGAAGGATTTGACGCTTTGTGCTTTCCACGGGGAATTTGAAGTGATTCAGTAGTCATCATCATAGGAGGTATTGAATGACAGTAGAGATTATGCGAACGGACAAGTCGGCCTGCAATCTTCGGTGCGCCGCTGCGGCGTGCAGGGACGCGAAAGCGGCCCGACGGATGCTGGCGATTGCGTTGATTTTGGACGGCACTGACCGCAAGACGGCGGCCGCGAACTGCGGGATGGATCGCCAGACGTTGCGTGACTGGGTACACCGTTACAATGACACGGGGATTGAGGGTCTCTCGAACTGGCGTTCGCCAGGATGGCAGCCCCTGCTCAGCGTGGCACAGAAGGCGGAGTTGGCATCGCTTGTGCGTGAGGGGCCGGATCCCGAAACGGACGGCGTGGTGCGCTGGCGGCGCATTGACCTCAAGCGCAAGATTGAGGAGCACTTTGGCGTTGTCATGCATGAGCGGACCGTTAGCAAACAACTGGTAAAACTTGGTTTTCGACGCTTGTCTGTGCGCCCGCAGCATCCGAAATCCGACCCGGATGCGCAGGATGCGTTTAAAAAAACTTCGCTGCAGAGGTAGCGGCCGTTCTGCCCAAAACGGCCTGCGGCAAATCATTGGAGATTTGGTTTCAGGACGAAGCCCGTGTGGGTTAGCAAGGGACGCTGACACGTATATGGGCCGAACGGGGAACCCGGCCGCGTGCGCCGCGTGATACACGTTATACGTCGGGCTATATCTTCGGCGCGGTTTGTCCCGAACGCGCCGAGGCTGCTGCGCTGATCATGCCGCATGCGGACACGTCCGCTATGAATGCACATCTGTGCGAGATCGCCAGGACGGTCGCGGCAGGTGCCCATGCCTTGCTCATCCTCGACGGTGCAGGCTGGCACGGATCAGCAAAACGGGAAGTGCCAGACAACATCACCCTGCTCAAACTCCCGCCCTATGCGCCAGAACTCAACCCGATGGAAAACGTTTGGGCCTACCTGCGTGCCAACAAGCTGGCAATCTCTGTGTTTGAATCCTACGATGAGATCGTCGACAAATGCTGCGATGCCTGGAATTTCTTCGCAGAGGACAAACAGGCAATCACATCAATTACATCACGTAATTGGACCAAAACAGTCAATCAATAGAGCCGTTGGTATAACTTGTTTGGCGACCGCCTCAGGCGGAAACAAACCGGGCTGGTGTTGGGCTTCAAGCTTCGCCTTGACGACTTCGGCCAGCTCTTTCAATCGCACTAACTCATCGTCATCCATGGCAATGCCGACATAACGGACAATCTTTTGCTTGACCTTATCGCCGACACGCACAGATGAAACAATCTGAACCGATTGTCTTGGGCTATTGGGTGTAGATTTAACGCGAACAAACATGGGGTGAGCTTACACCATGCTATCGCCGAAGCCAACACAAATATTTAGATAGGCACTACAAATCGATCTCAACAGAAGACCCCCGTATTGACTGGGCTGTAGGCGATCTGCGTGGGGTGGACCGCCGAAGTCAGGGAGCGCGAAATTCAAAGTTTCGCCATTCTTTGAATTCTATGCAGAGCCAGACCCGGTTTTCGGGGTATACGCAAATCGCTGTTTTTATATCCGCGGAGAGTCGGAAGAAGAATACGGGACATTGTGCCAGAAGGCAGGGGGCGGCATGTCATCGCCTGTACCCACAGCGGCGGAATATTTATGGACGGGTATTCTCTTTAAGCTTTCTGAACCCGGACATTTGGTACGTACAGGCGAACGGGGAGTTGGGATTCGAAATTTATACATAGGGCGATAAAACAGACCACCACAAACTTTGGCAGACGGTACTGGCTGCAGGCAAAGAACACGGTATGGTTGTTGGCGTCGGTGGATCCATGGATCCACGCCGAATCGAGGCGGGAATCTTCAATAATGGAACGGATATGGATATGTCGATGACCCCTTTCGATGCCGGGCTTGGAGACTGAATACGGAGTCGTGCGGTCTCACACTAAATCAGAAACGGTGTTTCACCCCAAAAAAGATCGTGCGGTCGCTCGACGCGTCAAGATTAGACAACGGATTTTCGGTGTAGGAAAAGTGAGTAAAGATACTGCTCTTGTGGCTAATGTCGTAGTTGTAATAGGCCTCAAACACTTTTTCCTGATCGCCATCGCTGAAAGACAGGTCGGTTGATTCAAAACCAATGGCGCCGGTATTGTAATCCTGACTGACCGGCAAGGTCAGTGTTGCAGAACCGTCTGTGGTTTGTAGCGGGCTGCTGTAGGAAAAGCCGAAACTGCCTTTTGGTGTAAACAGATCATCTATTAATACACCCACCGAAAATCCTTCTGTTCGTACGCCGTTGACATCACCCAACAGACTGTTTCGACCCTCATCCACATCCGATAAACCCTGAAAATAACCGCCCAGCAATGAAACTTTATCAGACAGGTCATATGACCCATTGAAACCGACGTAATAAGTGTTGGTCTGGTCTACGCCGAGGACGCTATCGTTGGCACTGCCAAGAAAGCTGCCATTTTCCAAAAGTGCGCCGAGCTGTAAACCGACCCGATAGTTGTCCTGCACAATGCGGGATTCATACAACACACTATTACTGTGCTGGCCATTGGTTTCTTGCTCGTTAATCACAGACATACCGAAACGATGATTCACCGTATCTTTATCCCAGCCGTACATAAAACTGGAACCCATGCTGGAATAGCCGAGCACCGGAGTGGTCAACATGTCGCTCATATAGAATTGAGGGGGATCGCCTTTGTTTTTTTGTGTACGCAGCGACAGTGCGCCAAAATCGTTTGATAAATCCGAATTCAAGCCTAGCGCATATTGAAAATCTGAAGTATTGGTGCGGTGCAAAAAGCTGACATATTGATCAACAAGCGCATCCCCAGTGGTTAATCCAAACGGGCGAAAATCCTTTTCCGCTATAAACGCTTGAGTGTAACCCTGTTTATTTGATTCCAGTACAACAGTTTCAAAATCATCTTTCATGTCTTGCATAATATTAAAGAGATTTGGACGGGTATCTCGCACGCGGATACGGTCGTCGAAGTTAAATTGAAACGCTCTGCCGTAAGCATCGACCAGGACGGTGCGCTGTAGTTCTTCCTTTTTATTCATAAACGCATAGGCTGCCGCACCACCGACAATCAAAGCGATTGCGCCAACACCTCCGCCGCCACTGCTGCCACTACCGGAGTCTGTGGGGATAGTGCCTGCTCCAGCAGCCGAGAGCGCCGCCGCCAGATTCAAAACACCGTGACCATAAGTGGAATCCGCACCAGGTTTGCCTAAATCAGTTGCCGTATTAAGCAGGATTTGCACAACTTGCTGGCCTGTAAGAAAGCCGTATTCCTTTAAAAGCGTTGCCGCCGCCGCCGCAATCCGTGGCACCGCCATTGAAGTCCCATTTGACGAGGTAATCAGGCTGTTCGTTTGGGCCATGAGGAAATAATCTTGCAGACCGCCCGCACGATTACTAAAACGCTGAATCTCATCCCCGCTTGGTGTAACACCGCCGGCGACAATGGCCAAATTATCCAGATTCGCCGCTTTGGACGCATCCCCTGCTGGGGAGCCACCGCCAAAATTACCCGCCTGTAATACAATAATTTTTCCGGCACTTGTGTTGGCTCGAAGGGAAGCAATGGGCGTATCAGAAATGGAAGCACCATCATGACTGATAACGCGTACATTCGGCAGTGTGGCAATATAGTCAAATCCCGCAGCCAGAATGTCGCTTGTAGTACCTGTTGCCTGTTGAAACGTTTTTATCGCGGTTAAGCTAATTCCACTACCAGAATTAACCGCAACATGACCTGCAGCGGTTCCGTGAAAGATAGAGGATTCGTCAGAGGCATCGCTATCATCATTGACGAAATCATATCCATCTGGGCCTGTTACGCCGCCGAGTACGCCAGGATTCAACCCGGTATCAACTATTGCAATATTCACCGCATGGGCGGACTGCATTGAAGTTGCGAAGACGACAAAAGTAAATACGATCGTATGTAGAAAAGTGCGCATATCAGTAGTTCCCCGAGACTGCTTTCGTAACCTTAAAATATTATTAACTTGTTTCTGTTTGCATTGCCTAGTAAATTCCGTTGCGCTATCAGGATAGCCAGCGCGGAAGATTATAAACCGAAACCCGTTGCCGATCACCAGACAATACGTACAGATCGGGCGCCGAAGCCAATACAAAAGAGATTGGAATAACGAAAACAGGGCCAAACCGGGAAAGGATTTCTGAGATAATCCAATTATTCATTCAACAGTCAGACTGAAAACCCAGCAAAGATCATATGAGCGCGTTAACTGATTTGAACAATCTGTTTCAGCAGGAGAATCAGGTGTTTCGGTTCGTCGGGCCAGAGGACAAAGATAATCCGGGTAGCGACAACCCGGAAGGTCCGCACTTCGATTATTCTGATGGTCAGGCTGTAGAACGCTATCTACAACAGACCTTCAAGAATGCGACAGATCTTGGCTGTCGTTCTCAGGAGCTGCAGGATAAGATAATTGACTGGCCTAGCGAATATCACCTCAGCAGTGATCGGGCCAATTTATTGAGGCCGTTTGACTTGTCATTCGCACAAACAGCGCTGGAGTTTGGATCCGGCTGCGGTGCAATATCGCGTTATCTGGGGGAGCAGGGAATCGAAGTTGACGCGGTGGAGGGCAGCGCCGTTCGAGCGCATCTTGGTAAAATGCGCTGCCGGGATCTCGATAATGTCGCTGTGATTAACGCCAATTATAATGACCTTGAATATCCCGCGCAGGCGTATGACCTGATCTTGTTTGTGGGTGTAATCGAATACGCGCGCAAGTTTCATGATGGTGCGAAAACCGATCGGGATGCCGCCATCGCGATACTAAAAGATGTCCGTCGCTATCTTAAACCCGGCGGCGTGATTCTGGTGGCAATCGAAAACCGCCTGGGTTTAAAGTACATCCTTGGTCAACATGAAGACCACTACAGTAAAAAATATATCGGTATCCACGGATACCCCGATTCGGCAGGTATCGCAACCTACAGCCAGTCAGAATGGCGCGAACTGGCGTTACAGGCTGAATTCACCGAATGTCAATTCGCCTACCCTTTTCCGGACTATAAAATTCCCCGGGTAATGCTGGGCGAACAATTCGCCCGGGAAAACGAAAACGCTTTCAACCATCTGGAAGGGATCTACGCGCGCGACTATACCCGGCCGGTAAAAAAATCGCCCACGGAATCCATTGCCTGGCAGGCGGCAAGCAGCGGTCAGTTTCTCGGCACGATTGCCAACTCCTTTTGTCTCGCGCTGAGCAATAGTGAGCAGCAGATTAACGCACTAATGGATTTTGATTTTTGCCATATGCCGGGGCCGTCGAGAAAGAATAAATTTGCGGTGGTGACACGAAAGGCGACGAAGAGTAATAACGTGGAAAAAATTCCACTGATAAAGGATGAGATGGATACTACCGATGCAGGTATTCAACAGGTATTAAGTGAACAACCGTATTTGCGCGGCCGGCTGCTTTCAGCCGACTGGTTGAGAACCATACTGATCTATTCACGCCGGGAAGAGTTCGACTCACAAATCGCGCTTTACTATTCGTTTCTCGGTGAGCTGGAAAACCAGGGTGAAACTCTGAAGATAGATATGCTGCCAATCAATATCATTGTCGACGACAGCGGCGGCTATCATTTATTTGATCAAGAGTGGGAAACCGAAGAAACCGTTTCTCGGGAATACTTGTTGTTTCGTGCGCTGCTCACGTTTATTGTTGCCAACTGGGTTCACCTGAAGGACTTTCTGGGTTGGCTCGAATTACACAGCGTTCGTGATTTCATTGACTATGGGTTTCGTGATCATGGACTTTTGCTGGACCAGTATATCGATCAGTTTATTCGCTCAGAGAATCAATTCCAGAAACTGACAACCAACAGTCTGGAAGCAGAAAAAGGGATTCAACAATTGCTCGATACACGGTTTGATTTCAGTCTGGATGACCGGAAAATTTATGCAGCACTATATTGGTCCGTAAACGAAGAACCAATGGATGAAACGCAGAAGGTTGAAATCAGTCTGACCCCGGATCCACAAAGCCAGACCGTCAAATTTGATCTCAACGATTCAGTTCGGTCGATAAAACAGATTCGTTTTGATCCGTTTGATATCCGCAAAACTGAAGGAGTCGGTTTTTATTCTGTATCGAAAATATCCGTATTGTCTCGGGACCTCCAAGGGGGCAATGAAAAAACAATTTGGCATATGCAGGGCGAACAAACGATCGCCGATCACTGTGACGCGACCAGCGTGTGGTTTGAACCGTTGTCGGATCGAGGCTACTGGTTAAGCAGCACCGATTTTCCAAAAATGCAGTTCAAGCTCGATGAAGAGGTTGTAGCGGGTGAAAATCAGGCGCTACGAGTGCTGTTTGAAATTCGAATTGCAGAATCAAAAGAATATATTCTCGCGCAGCAAAAGTATTTGTCTCGTGTTCGCCAATTTGAGCAGACGGAGAAAGATTTGAAAGCTACATTAACAGAGATTGAGCATATCAAGGCAGGCAAACTGTTTCGTCTTGGAATGAAAATATTTTCGTTATTGGGTGTTCTCAAACGTTAACCAATAGAATATTGATTGTGTCTAACCCCGTAATATCTGTTGTCATCCCGGCCTACAACCACGAACGGTTTATTGGTAAAGCAATCGATTCTGTTTTGGATCAAACGCTGGATGATTTCGAACTCATTATTGTTGACGATGGCTCGACAGACAACACCGCAGGCGTGATCAAACAGTACGATGATCCGAGAATTTCCTATACCTGGCAAGAGAACCAAGACGCGTTCAACACCATCAACCGCGGCATGGAGATGGCGACCGGAAAGTACATTTCCATTCTCAACTCCGACGATATTTACACAACAGACCGTTTGCAAAAAGCACTCGAGCATTGTCAGAGAGAAGGAGCAGAGTGTGTGTTTTCCGATGTGATTCCAATATCCGATGATAACGAAGAATTTTCAGATCCAAATTTTGGATGGAATCAATGGCACGAAAACAATCGGCGGTTTTACTTCCAGGTAAACGACGTTTACACCGGCTTCCTGCAGGGTAACTATATGGTAACCACGTCGAATCTGTTTATGACGGCAGAGGCGGTAAAAACCGTTGGTGGATTTGCACCAATTCGGTATTTGCACGACTATGACTATATTTTTAGACTAATGCTCGCGCACCCGGACAAAGTGCATTATTTGGCGAATGACAAGTTGTTGTATTATCGTATTCATGATGGCAACACACTTTCAGAAGCGGCAATTACTGGGCGTGAACAGGATTTGGAGGTAATCGAAAAATACATGTTGGCGAAAGTACCGGATGATCTTCAGGCTGTTGTCAAAACCGGGGCAGCGCGATTACGTAAGCTCGATGACGAAATTCGAGAAGTGCGAAGCGAGCTTTCCAGAAGCCAAACCGGAACAACGGGGTTGAAACCGGGAATTCTTCGCAGGATCAAAAACAAACTATGCAGGATGTTTTGTTCGTGAAACACCAAACATTTCATAGCGCAAACAAATTGATCAACGCCGCTAATGAAGCGGCAAAGCATGCGGACGTGGTGAGCTTCGACGTGTTTGATACGCTTTTGGTGCGCCGCGTCCATGATCCCGATCTGGTTAAAATTCCGGTAGCGAAATTCATTAGCCGCTTGGCTGAACAATCGGGTATTGATATCTCTCGACAGGAAGTCAGTGAACTGCGCGATGACATCGAGCAAAGCATGCGCGATAAAACCGGTGAAACCTTTGCTGACCACGAGTCTTGTTACCGGGTGTTTATGCGAGACGCGCTAAAAAGCATATTTGAAAACTCCGATGATACTGATCTGGATGTGCTGCTCGAACGGATTACGGACTACGAAATCAAGATGGAGAATGCGATGCTGGTTCCACGTCAGGATATCGCATTGTGGCTTGATGATCTGATCGCTTCCGGCAAACGCCTGTACGCAATTTCCGACATGTATTTGCCCGCAACCCATATTTCCCGACTACTGAAGCATGCAGGGTTGCTGGAAAAATTTGAGCATGTGGTTTCCTCGGCAGACAGCTTTCAAGCTAAAGCGTCAGGGGAGGGTTACAGCCTTGTCCAGGAAAAATTCGACCTCGACCCGACCCAATGGATACACGTTGGTGACAATCCGATTGCCGACGGGCTGCGGCCCGCCGAAAAGGGAATTCGCAGTTTTGTTCTGCAGGACCCAAATGAGTTTCATCGACGTGCCATTGCTGCCAGATACTATTTTTACAGTTTAAAGCGGGCATTTTGGCGGGGGCGGTCAGTGCAGCAATTGATGGCGCCATTGCAGGCCGAGAACGTTAGACGATCGGATTTGTACACAGCGGGTTATAATTTTCTTGGCCCGCTGATTGCCATGTTTGTTCAATCCGTAGCGGAACACTGTCGTGAAAACAACATTACGAAGATTTTCTTTTTGTCACGTGAAGGCTGGATGTTCAAGCAGGTATGGGAGCGTATCGTTCCTTTTTTGTTTCCTGAAGGAGGACTTCCTGAAATTGAATATCTTTATGTCAGTCGAATATCTCTTGCCGGGGCAAGCTGCGCCGAGCAGGGGCTAACCCCCGACAATGGCCGAATCGTATTTTTGCCGCCGGGAAACAAGAATTTCGAGGATGTTTGCAGAATTTTTGATCTCGATGGTGAAACGCTGGATGCGCATTTGGCGCGCCATCAATTGACACGTCAAACCACACTCAGCTCGCGCCATCCCGGATTCGATCAGGAGCATAGCTGGCTGCTGGACAAACTTTATCGGGATGATGAGTTTCAGGAAGAAATCAAACGACAAACCGCGCCCAAAAATGCAGCGTTACAAAAGTATCTGCAAAGCGTTGGTTTTTATGATCATAAAGATGTCGCGCTGGTGGATATTGGCTGGCTCGGTACGATCCAGCGTTTTTTCTACGACGGCATTAAACACCGCGACGACCGACCCCGGTGTCACGGCTTGTTATTTGGTGCGACGCGCGGAATACCTTTCGATACCTCAGACGACAACCATATTCGGGGGTTAATGTTTGATCGAAACAATTTTGATCTCGCGGCCAGTTCGATTATGTATGCGCGTGACCTGTTTGAAGAAGCTTGCCGTGCACCACACCCGACAACGGTAGGATATCGCGAGAACGACGATGGCAGCGCTGAACCGGTATTCCGCGAAATAAAGGACACCATCGGTAAGGCCGAACTGGAACAGGATGAGCATTATGCTGATTTGCAGCAAGGCATACTGGATGCCGCGGATCGTTTTGGTGCCGCCTCGGCAATTACTGCGGAAAACATCGAAGCGTTGCGTGCATGGAAAAACTACCTGTTAGTTAGCAAGCTCGCTTTCGCCAAACGACGGGAAATTCGCGCCGTAAGATATAAACATCATCTTGATGATTTCCACGGAATGAGCAAACCCCGATTTTTCCAAAGACCAAAACTATTTCACAATCCCTGGGAAACAAGAGGGATACGGCATTGGTTTGGCAGCCTGTTTCCGGGTAGGGTATTTCGGCGGCACCTGCGTGAAATGATGACCAGGTAATCGATTTCTGAAATGATAAATACGAACAAAGACAAACGCGTATTCAACTCCTGGTATGAGGTTGTCGGAAATTCGCCTGTACGGCAGCTTAACATCTGGTTTCGGATGAAAACGTCCGTGCTGGGAAATTTTGATACGGGACCCGGGCTTAAAAATTTACTAACGTTGATATTTCTCCATCGTCTGGGAAAACCGTTGTTTTGGCTTCGCACCTGCTTAAAGAACCAACACGGTTTGCGGCAGCGAATCAAGGCGCTGGTTCGCCGCGGTAAATCGGCATAGACGCAGGCACTCAATACCATGAGTACGACCGAATCCATTCTCCCCCCTGCAGATGCGGATAAAAAGCTGTTCGGAGGCTGGTCAGTATTCTGCAAATCTACGACGTTTCTCCTTTGCGCCTTGTACCTGGTGTTCTTCGGGTTTAGAGGGTTCGTTCAACTCGACCTCGAACTGAAAAGCCCGTACCCAAGTTTCTTTAAAATTTACTGGGCTGATGAAGGTGATGTGTTCACCGAGCAGAACATGCGACAGGTCCGCGTCAAACCGGGGAAAAGCGATTATCGAGTTTTTCTTACTCATCTCGGTAACGTTGATCGGCTGCGAATCGACCCGCTTGAATACGCTGGAGAGATCGATATCCACGGAATTCGAATTTCACAGCAGGGTTATCTTGATTTGGCGTTGGATTTCGCTTCCGGGTTTGATGCGCTGAAACCGATAAACGAGGTTGAGAGAGACTTAAAAGAGGCCGACCAAACGGGCTTATCGCTCATTGCAACGGGCGGTGACAGTCAGCTTGAATGGGATGTAGAGACGCAAAGTACATCGTTTGTGCCGGTTCTTCATATTGTCAACCTGTTCCTTATTATTGGTCTGGTTGCGGTTTTGCGCAAACCGAGTACGCTGTTATTAGAGAATGATCGGTTCGTTACCGCATCGCTGCTCGTTGTGTTGTTGCTGGCGACAGCGATGGCAACGATAACCCGCCCCTACGTCCACCCGGATGAGGGGGTTCACTATCAGGCAGTAAGCTATTATTCAAACCATTTCCTTCCGCCTGCCCTAGATAGTGCCGAGGTTGCGCATACTTACAGCCCCTATGGTGTAACCCGGCTCGGGAACTATGAGATTTACTACCAGCTAGCCGGACACTTCAGCTGGTTGTTGCAGCCGTTTCAACTTTCAGGCTTGATTAACGCACGATTATTTGGACTGTTCATGCTCGGTTTCATGCTGGTTTACTGTATGAGAACCCCTGCGTTTCGAGTGTTTGCTATGCCGACACTTATATCAGCGCAAACCTGGTATTTATTTAGTTATGCGAATTCCGATGGTTTCGCATTGTTCGCTGCGATTATTGCCAGCTTCCAGGCGGCGGTGCCGCAAAGCGCATTAAATCGATTTCTCCGCGATGAAAAAGTGGATCGATATGTATGGTCATTACTCGCACTGGGAGGGCTGATCGGAGTTTTATTGCTTACGAAAAGCAATTTTTATTTCTTTCTGGTTTTCCTGGGAGCGTATTTTCTGTGGAGAATGGCTTGCGGCGAATTCCAGAATCAGAAACGCTTCTGGTCTCGAGCCGCTTCACTTTGTCTCGTAGGCTTGGCGCTGTATGGTGTTCGCATCGCCCTGGACCACGCCGCAAACGGCCCCGACCCTTCAGCACTGCGAACAGAAATGGCGGAACAGCACGCCACCGATTTGTATAACCCCCGCACACCGAACGAAAAGAAACATCTCTATTTGTATATGAAAGATCGCGGTTTTTCTCTCGAGCGGATTTTGCAAAAAGAAAAATGGCTCGGCAAAATCTTTCTCAATGGTTTTGGCTCTTACGGGTTCACGCAATATTTTCCGAGTGGCGCGTTTTTCGAAACCGTTAAAAATACGGGGCTCTTGCTTGGCGCATTCATCATTTTAGGAGTGCTGATCACTGGGCCACCAAGAGCGCATGGCCTGATACTAATTGTATTGGTGTGCGCTGCGGCACTGATTTCCGTTTTGCTTTGGCGTTCCTGGGCTATTTCTTTCCAGGCGCAAGGGCGCTATCTCGCTCCAGTGCTGCCGATGCTGGGAATACTGTTTTTTCATGTTCGTGAATACCTCAATCAGAAAATACTGGTTTCTCTGGTTGTGGCAATGTTTCTCCTCGGCGTATATTCATTTTTGTTCGTCGGGCTGCACGACATCCCGAAACTCGATTATTTTAGTTAAACACTAACGTGGGTTTCTTTTACTCCATCGCAAACAAATGGCCATTGCTGAAGAATTTGGCGATGCGCGAAATTCGTCAGCAATACGTTGGGTCAGTGCTCGGTATTTTTTGGCAGTTGATTACCCCCGTCGTTTTGATAGCCGTCTTCTGGGTAGTGTTCAGCGTCGGCTTTCGCGTACAGCCCGCAAGCGGTGTGCCGTTTGCAGTCTGGCTAACCGCGGGAATGGCGGCCTGGTTTGTGTTTTCGGAAATGGTTTCCGGTTGTGTGCACAGCGTTACCGGAAGCCCGCATCTGGTGAAAAAGGTGGTGTTCCCCGTGCATGCATTGCCAATCGTAAAAATTCTGACCGCAATGTCGAATCATGTTTTCTTCCTGCTCATTCTGTTTGTATTGATTTTACTTAACGGTTTGTCGATTAACTGGTTTTACCTGCAGGCTATTTATTACTTTTTCTGCCTCATTGTTTTGGCGCTTGGTATCGGCTGGATCGTTGCGGCGCTCAATGTTTTCACGCGCGATACCGCGAGACTGGTTGGCGTGCTTTTACAGGTCGGAATGTGGGCAACGCCCATTTTATGGGACATTAAAATCCTGCCCGAGCCGTACCGCAGTTTGTTTGCAGCAAACCCGGTCCACTATATTGTTCAGGGCTATCGGGACTCTTTTCTCTATTCCATTCCGATTACCGATCGATTGGGCGAAACCCTGTTATTCTGGGCCATGGCGTTCATTTTTCTGGGTGTCGGCGTTTTTTGCTTTAAGCGTCTGCAACCGCAGTTTGCGGATCTGGTTTAGACGCGGGAAGACGAAGCGAAATGAACCGTCCGAATAAAGCCGCAGTAAAGGTTAACAACCTGACCAAGGCGTATAAATTATACTCGTCACCGAAAGACCGTCTAAAAGAGTCATTCAGTTTTTCCGGGAAACAGTATCACCAGCGGTTTAACGCGCTCGACCAAATCAATCTCGATATTCCCAAAGGCAGCACAACAGCAATCATTGGCCGCAACGGCAGCGGTAAATCAACGCTGCTGCAGTGCATTTGCGGAATCGTAACCCCGACTCTGGGGAGCGTCGAAGTGAGCGGAAAAATTGCGGCACTACTTGAACTTGGTGCGGGCTTCAATCCCGAGTTTACTGGCCGCGACAATCTATACATCAACGGGTCGATACTGGGGCTAAACGACGACGAAATCGACGCTCGCCTGGATGCCATTCTGGCCTTCGCGGATATCGGCGACTACATCGACCAGCCTGTTCGCGTGTATTCCAGCGGGATGTTTGTTCGCCTCGCTTTTTCCATTGCGATTCACGTCGACCCCGACATATTGATTGTCGATGAAGCGTTAGCGGTCGGCGATATTCATTTCCAGGCGAAATGCTTTGATCGCTTTCATCAGTTCAGGGAGCAAGGGACCACGGTAATATTCGTTACCCATGATCTCAATATGGTAACGCGATATTGCGATCATGCATACCTGTTGAACAAAGGCAGTATTGTAGGTCAGGGAAAGCCAAGAGAAGTGGTTGCACATTACCGGAAGCTGGAGGTTGGATTTGGTGATAACCAAAATGCGTCCGATGAAACCAGCAAAGAAAGCCTTAACCCATTTGACGAAAACCCCTACGAAGTTCGATACGGCGACAATCGGGCAACGATAACTGAAGGCGGGATCTATGATGCTGAAGGTAATCCGGTACAAACACTCGACAGCGGCGGAGAATACGCAATACGGATGAAAGTCGTGTTCGAAGACGAAATAGAAAACCCGGTTTTCGCTTTTACAATCAAAGATGCCAAAGGAACAGAAATCGCCGGAACGAATACGGCATTCCTCGAAACTGAAACCGGCAATTACAAAAAAGGGGATGAAGCGACCATTGAGTTCAACCAAAAAATTCCACTCAACGCCGGCAGTTTTTTGCTCTCCCTGGGCTGCGTCGATTTATCCGGCGGCGAACTCAAAATTTACGACCGCCGACACGACTTTCTGTCTTTTCAGGTGGTCACGGAAAAGGCAGCAGTTGGTATCGTTGAAATGAATAGTAAAATGAAACTCAGTAGGACGTAAATTCCAGAAAGATTACGTGCGGGCAAATAAAAAAACGTTTTCTGCAGCAGCGACTATTCTGGTTTTACCAATCTACTTACCCATTTTTTCTGAAAGTGCATACGGGGTAACCACAGATTTGTCCGCTAAGAATGGAGGCAATGTTTCTAAAACCAAATTAAAAAAGAAGTTGGGCTTGGGACGAAAGATCGTTATATCGAATGAGACATACAGTGGTACGCTGAAACAGCGTCTCGAAAATCACCTCAGCAATGCGATGGCTTTTAAACAGTCTCTCGCCTGGTTTCTCCAGCAGATGTCACAAAGCCAAGCACCATTTTAGGAACCGACGAAAACGCGGAAATATTTATTTCGATAATTGTTTTCTGTTTGGTTACATCCATAACACCAGGCCCGAATAACATTACCTAATTACCACTATAGATAAGTGGCTCTACCCCGTATATAATCACAGTCTATCTATTTAATTCATAAGGGGTATGTCATGGCGCGTAATAAGGTGCAATTCCAGAAAGGGGTTAGTTTGAACGATTTTATCAAACAGTACGGTAGCGAAGACCAATGCTTCGATGCGCTTTATGCCTGGCGGTGGCCCAAAGGGTTCCAGTGTCCGGCCTGTGGTCACGACAAGTGCTGCCAGTTAACCAATCGCAAACTTCAGCAGTGCAATCGCTGCAATCGCCAGACGTCACTGACGGCTGGAACCCTCTTTGAATCCACCAAACTACCGCTCACGCTATGGTTCCAGGGTATCTATCTGATTACACAGGACAAGAAAGGCATCTCGGCCATGAAACTGCATCGTCACCTGGGTATTTCTTACAATGCCGCCTGGCGGATGAAGCACAAGCTTATGCAGGTGATGATGGAGCGGGATCACAATAACAAACTATCCGGGTTGATTGAATTGGATGATGCCTATCTCGGCGGCGAGCGTAAAAGGTTTCCGCACAGAAGCGATTAAGTCATGGAGTCAGCAACATCTGACCGAGGGCAGTACTGTTATCTCCGATGGTTTGGCGTGCTTTAATGCCGTTGTCGAGGCCTGTTGCTTGCATGACAAGATTGTGTGCGGCGGCGGGAGAGCGTCTGTCGAAAAACCCGAGTTCTTGAGTTCTGTAATCAGGTGGATCAATACGATTCTGGGTAACTTAAAGAGCGCCTTACGCAGTACCTGGCATGCTATTCGACCTAAATATGCTCAGCGATACTTGTCAGAATTTCAGTATCGTTTCAATCGTCGTTTTGATTTGAGCGACCTCATTCCCAGGCTGGCTTGCGCGGCACTCAGAACGCCACCGATGCCGGAAAACTTGCTGAAGATAGGCTTATGTTAGATGGTAATTAGGAAAAATTTTAACACTGACTATCTAAAATAAAAAAAAGGATCGACTTGCTTGATTCTTTCTAGGCGTTATTCTATTACTTTCCTTTTGATAATCACGTGAAACAATGAAAATAAGCGGCATCGATATCGAGTCCTCATGAGTACCGAGTTAGCCTCATGACACAAGCCTAAATAGCGCCATTCTATCAAGGTCTTGCCGTTGCGTGATGAATTTCGCGAAGTTTGTACGAGAATCCGTATCCAGGAGAAAATGCGGGAGGCTGCTGCGTAGCGCAGTGGCAACCACCAACTCGGACGGAGCTAGACCGGGCCGGATCGTTCGAAGCCAGGAGCCAAAAGAGTTCCAGACTAGCCGAGTGTGGCAAGATGCCAGGTAATGAAGTAGCCCTTGAGCAACAATCCCCGCGTGTACAAAGACGTGATAAGCCTTCAGTTTTCGCTTGACGCCATCGCGATATTTTTTTGATTCCCGGTGAAGGTGCTGATTACCATTGCGTCGCTCCAATGGCTTCATTACGCTCATCCAGAAATGGTATGAAAAAGAACCGATAACATGAACCGCCTGCTTGAAGGCATGCTCTATTTTAAATCGCAGACCGTAGAGGTGAATGATATCGAGGGCCGATAATGACGTATCAGTAGACATGAGTATACAGCGTCCCCTCGTTGGGTGAACGACAATGACAAACCGAACAATACTGCCGGTCGGTCTCCATAATAAATCATGGACTGCGTATCGGATAGCTACGTTTTTTTCGCCATAGACAGGGCTTTGAGCCTCCTCCATCAATGCGACCAACCCAAACAGTGATCTTGGTTTTACCTTGTCACCATACTTACGTGGCCGCCCTCTTTTTTTCGGCTGTTGCTGATGATGCAGCTGGTAGGCAACCGCATTTGATCTGGCGCGGGTGACCAAATGATTCCCCTCATTCAAAAGCCCATTAACGACTTTCTGGCTGGCATAATAGGCGTCGGCGACAAAATAATACGGCTCCTGAATACTGACTATCGCCAGTAGACTGATCATTTTGTCGAGCAGGGTACGCCGGTCACGATTCGATAACACGGTCCCCTCATGAATCCTCGCGGCAAGCGGCACAGCGAACACGCTATTGGCGGCACGAGAAAGAATAGAGACGGCCTGAAAGGAGTGTCCCATGATGTACTCCGCTTTGGTATTTGACTCGGATTCCTGATGTAGCAGCTTCACAGCAGGCATCTTTTTGCCCTGTTTGGAGACCTTAATGCCGTCCCCCACCAACACGAGTCGGCCATTCACTCGAACCAGACCAGGGAACAGTCGAAGTACAAGTTGAGACCACAATACCGTCATTGAGTCCAACTTAATGCCGGTGCTGTGGAAGTTATCCAGCAAGTTGTCATAAAACCGCCCCTGTAACCCCAGCGCCCGGACAATACTCGTCACCCCCATTCGTTCGGTACGAACCGTCAATCCCGCCACACAGACGGCGAACCACATAAATGTCCGGGTACGAGCGCAAGCCGGGCGAAGATAAATGATTGCATCCCACCAATAGATCCACAGCATAGACAGTGTCCTTTTGACAAACTAACATACCATGTATATGCTATATCAATGACAAAGAAAAGGCTCGCACAAATTGAACGGCGTATGACAAAGATCAAAGGTGACATAGCATTACTGGGCGCTATGCGCCCTGGATCGTTGACGAAGCAATACAAGGACCGGGAGAGTCAGACTGGGCCTTATTATCAGGTCAGCTATACACTGGATATGAAGAGCCGGACGGAGTATATTCGCAAGGAATTTGTGGGCGATATACGCGGCCAGATAAGTAACTATAAACGGTTCAAGAAGCTCAATGCACAATGGGTGGCGCTGAGTATTGAGCACTCAAAGTTATCAATGAAACTCAAGCAAGCGTAGTGATTACAACGGGAAGCAAGCAAAAATCGTGGCCAAACTGGGCAGTAAAAAGAACCCATTGATTTTAAGAGTTGCCGATGACTCAAAAGTCGATATGATCGCCAATACCTGTCATGAAAACGGCTGGCATTTTATTTTGGGGTTTGAACCGGACAAGGAAGAGGATCTAACGGACCTGGAAAGAAAGCTATCGCCTCCCATCCATCATGAAGCCGCAAAGATCGGGCGAAATGAACGGTGTGTCTGCGGAAGCGGGAAGAAATACAAGAAATGTTGCGGAGCTGCCGCTTGACTGGTTTCGCTAAACAGCAAATAAAACAGAGCGCAGAACTCGGTACTCTCATGTCATCTAATATAAATAGGAAAAACAGATAAATAAGATTGAATATATCGACTTTTCATATATTAACAAAACGTATTACCCTACGCTTGCAAATTCCGGGTCACTCTATCCAATTGACGAGATACGATTATGAACGAATCCGAAATCACTAACCCTTATTTATTGTTGACCCCAGGGCCATTGTCCACTAGCGGTTCGGTCAGAAAATCCATGCTCCGAGATTGGTGTACCTGGGATAATGATTACAACGAAATCGTTCAATCCATTCGAGAGAAACTGGTTGAAATGTGTGGTGTCACCACCAAACATAGCTGTGTTCTCATGCAAGGCAGTGGTACGTTTAGTGTTGAATCTGTGATTGGCTCGGTGATCCCGGCACAGGGTAAGCTGTTGGTCCTGGCCAATGGCGCATATGGAAAGCGAATGGCTGAGATTGCGACTTACCTGAATATACCGGTTATGGTGTCTGACAGCGGTGAGACAAACCCGCCTGATCTGAAACAGTTATCAGATACGCTGGAAGGCAATCCGGATATTTCTCATGTGGCAGTGGTTCATTGTGAGACAACCACCGGGATGTTAAATCCTGTAAAGGAAATTGGCGACATAGCAAAAGGCCATGGTAAGCAATATATTGTCGACGCGATGAGTAGTTTTGGCGGGATTCCCATTGCGCTTGATGATATCAAAGCGGATTTTCTCGTCAGTAGTGCAAACAAGTGTATTCAAGGTGTCCCCGGATTCGGATTTATCATCGCGACACGGGACGCTTTGCAAGCGTCTGCAGGGTGTGCGCGTTCATTGAGCCTGGATCTGTACAGCCAATGGAAAACCATGCAAGAGGGCAAAGGCAAGTGGCGCTTTACGTCGCCAACCCACACGGTTAGAGCATTCGCCCAGGCTTTATCGGAACTCGACGCTGAGGGAGGCGTAATGGCAAGAAATGCACGATATATCAAAAATCAGAAGAGTTTGGTGGAAGGAATGCAAGCTTTGGGCTTTCAAACCCTGCTCGATGAAAAATATCAGTCGCCGATCATCACAAGCTTCCTCAGCCCGGATTGTCAGGACTACAAATTTGAAGCGTTTTACGAAAGCCTGAAGAAAAAGGGTTTTGTTATTTATCCTGGGAAAGTCACCGGCGCAGATACATTTCGAATAGGCAATATTGGCGATGTGCATCCTGAAGACATCGATAAGTTAATTAAAGCGGTGGGTGGATCAATATTCTGGAAAGCAGATCATGCAGCATAGCGAAGCCAAATAACCTTTCCATTGTGACCGGCGTTCCACCCGAGGTTCACGGCATTTGCGGGGACTTTTACTATGACCGAATAAACAATTGTGAAGACATGATGAATGCGCCGGATTTATTAAGAGCGCCGACTATTTTCAGTGCATTTCAAGACGCTGGAGCCAAAATTGCAGTCATAACAGCGAAAGATAAAGAAGAGACAAGACAATGAACAAACCGACAGAAATCAAAAAACCCTCAAACGATCAATTAATGCGTATCGCAGGCGAAGCTGTTGATGGTCATTCCGCTGGTCGTGTGGAAGTTTTTAACCCTTATGACAATTCATTGGTTGGTACGGTGCCAAGAGCAAGCCGTGACCAGGTGGCAAAAGCGTTTGAGGTGGCTGCGGCATACAAGCCCAAATTAACCCGCTATGAACGACAGCAAATTCTGACCAGAATTGGCCACGCACTGGTTCAGCGAAAGGAGGAGATTTCCGACCTGATTACCGCTGAATGCGGTATTTCGAAAAAGGATTCAATTTATGAAGTCGGTCGTGCTTTCGATGTGTATAGCCTTGCCGGTCAATTGTGTATTCTTGATGATGGTGAAGTGTTTTCATGTGACTTAACACCGCACGGTAAACAAAGGAAAATTTTCACGCAGCGAGAGCCGTTAAACGCAATTTCGGCAATTACCCCATTCAACCACCCGTTGAATATGATTTCCCACAAAATTGCCCCGGCGATTGCCACTAACAATTGTATGGTAGCAAAGCCAACTGAATTGACGCCGCTAACGGCGATCTTATTGGCAGATATCATTTATGACTGTGGGCTGCCGCCCGAAATGCTATCCATCGTCACGGGATATCCAGAAGATATCGGCGATGAGATGATTACAAACCCAAACATCGACCTCATTACGTTCACTGGTGGCGTAGCGGTCGGAAAATACATAGCCAATACCGCCGGATATCGAAGGACTGTGCTTGAACTTGGTGGCAATGCGCCGCTCATCGTAATGGAGGATGCTGATTTAGACAAAGCGGCTGAGTTGGCAGTCGCTGGAGGCACAAAAAATTCGGGTCAAAGGTGCACTGCTGTAAAGCGGGTTCTTTGCGTAGACAGTGTTGCAGATGAGTTTTCTGGACGCGTGGCTGAAAAGACGGCAAAGCTCAAATATGGAAATCCAATGGATCCTGAAACAGATGTAGGAACGGTCATTCATGAAGCAGCAGCGAAGTTGTTTGAAGCCAGAGTCAGCGATGCCATAGAGAAGGGGGCGAAGCTGTTGTATGGTCATCACAGGGAAGGGGCAGTGTATTCACCGACCGTGCTGGATCATGTGCCTGCAGATTGTGAGTTGGTTGTCGAAGAAACTTTTGGCCCGCCAATACCGATTATTCGGGTTAAGGATATTGATCATGCAATACAGGTATCAAATTCAACCGCATTTGGTTTGTCGTCAGGTGTTTGTACGAATCGCATGGACTACATTACCCGATTTATCAAAGAGCTGGAAACGGGCACGGTTAATATTTGGGAAGTGCCGGGATATAGAATCGAAATGTCGCCGTTTGGTGGGATAAAGGATTCTGGATTGGGTTACAAAGAAGGCGTAATAGAAGCCATGAAAAGTTATACAAACGTTAAGACATTTTCATTGCCGTGGTAGAAACAAAGCAGCGGCAATACGCTGCCGCTGTTTATATTGCGAGCGGGTTCTGGTTCTACAGAGGATCGGATATGAGGCGCTTGCCGAGAACAAACCTCTATTCGTAATTGCAGTCCAGGAGGTTCTCAATTAACATTGGAAAATTCACTCCACTTAATAGCTGTATTGCCTGTTTTAGCATCACAATTAAGATCATTTCACGCGGTTGCGACCCACGGTAGTTTTACGCGGGCGGCGAAAGTGCTGCACATATCCCAACCCACGATCTCTGAGCAGGTTAAAGAGTTAGAGGAGAGGTACGGTACGGTATTGTTTATACGGCGCTATAGAAAGCTGGAGCTGACGGAAATTGGTAAAAAAATATTTGAGAAAACCCAGCGACTCAATAATGCACAACATGAAATAGAGCAAATATTAAAATCTGCACAAGGGCTATCTTCTGGTGAGTTGCGTATCGCAGCTGATTCTCCCTATATCGTTAGCCCCATCATGGCAGATTTTCAATTGTTGTATCCCAATATACAGTTGTTAGTTAAATACGGAAATTCAAAACAGCTGACTAAATGGCTGAAATCCAAAGAGTGCGAGGTTGCATTTTTGCCCAATGTTATTCCGAACGATAACAAGCTGTATTCAATACGACTCGAACCTCAGAAGCTGGTGACCTTTGTTAATAAACACCATCACTGGGCTTCAAGACAATCTGTAAAATTAGAGGAAGTTGTCAAAGAGAGATTAATTCTGCGAGAAAAAGGCTCACGAACCAGATCAATATTCGAAGACGCGGCCGCTAAAGCGAATATAGAAATAAAAAACTATATGGAAATCGAAGGAAGAGAGGGAGTTCGAGAAGCGGTTGCGTCTGGTCTTGGAATTGGTATTGTCGCCGAACTGGAACTGATGATTGATTCGCGATTAAAGACTTTACCGGTGAGCAATGCACGGTTAATTCACGAAGACTATGTTGTTTGCCTGCAGTCATCAAAATCCACCAGCCTGGTCGAAGCGTTCTTTGAAATTGTAAAATCCAAGCGAAAATAGAGCAAGCAAACATTATTCTTTCAAGACCTGCCAGGTTCCCACTATGGCCGTTCCCACCGTCGTTCCCCCCTGTTTGAATATGTTGCCGATTGTTTGGCGCAGGGGCAACAGCCGCAACAGCAACAGATTGATGAAGAGCAAAAAGTTTCCGCTGCAATCGGGTATATCGAAAATGCTTATGCTTATGCTTGGGCATTGGCATTCGATTATGCCGATAAATCTCAGTGCGCCCGATTTTGGTATGTATCAGAAATAAAATCCGCCCGCCGTGAAGCGGCTCAACGCTTGCAAACCATCGAACAACATATCGAACAGGGCAAACAGATTCTGCAGAAAACGCCAGTTTGGGGTACAACATTGCTTTGGCGGAGTCATCCAAAAGCGTAAACATTGCCGAGCAGGTTTTTGAAAAATCCTGGCGGTCGGTGGTTATGGTCGTGAGCGAAGACAGACAGGGTAGCGGGGTGATTGTGCGCCCTAATGTGGTTGCCACCAACTGCCATGTGGTTGAGGATGGCGATATTACCGTGTATAAAGCCAATAATCGTCGAGTCGATACGACAATAGTCTTTACGGCAGTCATCCGCCCGGTTACTCTGGCTTCTCGTGTGCTATATGAACATCATTGCAACTTGCAGCCACATCATTCCGTTCGATAAAATGGCGCTTTAAAACCACTCGGCGCACACAATGATCCAGACCAACCTGGGCACGACTACCGACGTTAAAGCGTTGAGAAAAATTTTCGATCCTGATGGGTTGCGTCTGGTGGATGTGGGTTGTGGTAGTGGTGATCTGGCACGAAAGCTCGCTTACGTTGGCGCGACGGTTGTTGGTGTTGAACCTGATGCAGTTCAAGCGGCAAAAAATGCCCAGGCTGATCCGGTTACCAATGTCAGCTTTCATGCGTCGCGGGCCAGTAAATTGCCTCTGGAAGACCGCTCGGTCGATGGTGTGATGTTTAGCTTATCACTCCACCATATACCCCAGAGTGAAATGCAGTCGTCCATTGATGAGGCGTTTCGGGTAGTTACATCTAATGGGTTTTTCGCAGCAATCGAGCCGATGCTCGAAGGTTCTTACAACGATGCCATTGAACTGTTTCATGATGAAACCGAGGTGCGTCTACAAGCAATTCAAGCATTAAAAGATTTTGCGCAGCCCCGCTATTCCGGTTGGCAACAATATTATTACACCACTGAAACGACATACCATAACTTCGAAGACTTCGCGAGCTACCATATCGAAATGTCTCACTCTGCACTGAACCCCGATCTCATTCAATCTGAGGCTGTGCGTAAACGATTCGAATCAACGCGAGAAGGGGATTCGTACGTATTAAGACAACCGATGCGAATCGATTTTTTTACTGACCCTCGATAAGGTAGCGGTAAAGTGGAGATCAGGTGCTGTCGTATGGTGATTTCTTCATCCGGTCACGTCGATCAGACAGGATTGGGTTTATGCATAATTACCCGACATCCCTGTCGCAAGTGCCCCTGTGTTATTGGATGAGACATAACGTGAATCACCGCTAACGTTTCATCTGTGCAGATTAGCCATGGCGAAAGTCAATCTCGCCCGAGGAGCTATACCCTGAAAAAGTTAATTGAGTATTCGATTAATATAGTGGTCACTTTTTTAACTCTTCCTGTACTTTTGTTTCTACTGCCAACGCTTTTATTTTGAGAGGCGCAAAGATCGTTTTTGCAGATTGCTAGATTGCTAGATTGCTATCGCACCCATCCGAATATCAATCCAGAAGAAATGGGTCTAAACGATCGTCTTCATCCCGGTCATATAGCCGCGCAGTTTTTTACCGACAATTTCCACGGAGTGATTGCGAAGCGCATCGTTGATTTGTACTAGCTGTCGGTTATCGACACCGCTGTCTTTTGTATCCAGGCCTCTGCCAATCACATCGGCGCCAACAGAAGGCATAAACGCTTTTTCAAGAAATGGACGAGCGGTGTGATCGAATAAGTAACAACCGTATTCCGCAGTATCCGAAATTACCACGTTCATCTCGTAGAGCTTTTTACGCGCAACGAGGTTGGCAATTAACGGTGTTTCATGGAGTGATTCATAGTACGCAGATTGTTCGATGATGCCGGCTTCAACCATGGTTTCGTAGGCAAGCTCAACACCGGCACGAACGAATGCCACCATCAAAATACCATTGTCGAAGTATTCCTGCTCCGGGATTTCGTCCGCGCTGCATTCCTGATTTTCGAATGCGGTTTCTGCCGTAGCGGCACGCCAGCGCAGCAAGTCGGCATCGTCATTATCCCAGTCGGCCATCATTGTGCTGGAAAAATGCCCCGACATGATATCGTCCTGGTGTTTTTGAAACAGAGGTCTAAGTAAATCTTTGAGTTGTTCCGAAAGTTCGAAAGCACGTACTTTCGCGGGATTGCTGAGCCGGTCCATCATATTGGTTACACCGCCGTGTTTCAGGGCTTCGGTAACCGTTTCCCAACCGAACTGAACCAGCTTTGCAGCGTATGCAGGATCAACGCCTTCTTCAATCATCTTGTTAAAACACAAAATGGATCCAGTTTGTAATGTGCCACACAAGATAGTCTGTTCGCCCATTAAATCTGATTTTACTTCGGCGATTGGTGACGATTGTAAAACACCGGCTCGATGCCCGCCGGTTCCCACGGCGAGTGCCTTGGCGATTTTCAAACCATCTGAATTAGGATCGTTTTCGCGGTGTACTGCGATCAGTGTAGGCACACCAAATCCACGAACGTATTCTGCTCGTACTTCAGAACCCGGGCATTTCGGACACATCATTACAACGCTAATTTCCGGATTCACTTTCATGCCTTCTTCAACCAGATTGAAACCGTGCGCGTAGTCTAACGTGGACCCGGCCTTCATCATTGGCATGATGGCGCTCACCACTGCGGTGTGTTGCTTGTCTGGTGTGAGATTCATAACAATATCTGCGTCTGGAATCAGCTCCTCATAGGTGCCGACGTTAAAGCCATTTTCGGTCGCATTTTTCCACGACTGACGTTTCTCAGCGATGGCTTCTGCGCGAAGCGTGTAGCTCACGTTCAAACCGGAATCGCGTAGGTTCAAGCCCTGGTTTAATCCCTGAGCGCCGCAACCGACAATGACGATTTTTTTCTGCCGGATATAGTCAACACCTTCAGAGAATTCACCGGGCTCCATGAATCGGCATTTAGCCAGCTCTTCCAGCTGGACTCGGAGTGGCAGGGTATTAAAATAGTTTTCACGCATTGTATTGCTCCAATGAAGGCAGATTTCGGTAGGGTGTGAATGATAAAGGTTTTCTTTGTTGCGTATATTGATATATTTGATATACTGTATTGCGTAAATCGCAACAACCAACCGAAATGGAAATCAGAGATTGCGAGGTATTCTTAAAACTCAGCGAAACCCTGCATTTTGGGCAAACCGCGGCGGCCTGCAATCTTAGTCCATCAGCGGTGAGTCGTTTGGTTCAGCGCCTGGAGCAATTCGTCGGTCAGAAATTACTGCAACGCGATAATCGACAAGTACATTTAACTCCAGCCGGCCGACACTTTCAGAATTATGCCCGCAAGACGGTAGACGACTGGCAGCAGCTGCGGACAGATTTGTCACAAAATGAAGCGACTTTGAGTGGCGAAGTCAGTGTATTTGGTTCGGTGACTGCGAGTTACAGTATATTGACGCAGATATTGCCAACTATGCGGGAAAATCATCCGGGTATTGAGATTAAGCTGCGCACCGGTGATCAGGCTGACGGTGTTGAACGCGTTCTCGATGGGAAGGAGGATAGCGCTATTATTGCGATACCGGATAATTTTCCGGACAAATTGTCTTTTCTGCCTTTGCAATCAACGCCGCTGAAACTGATTGCTCCGAATATGCCAAGTGCCTCAACTCGAATTCTGGATCGGATACTATCAAAAGAATCCGAACCAGACTGGAGCAAAATCCCGTTTGTCCTTGCCGAGCGCGGTTTGGCACGGGAGCGCTTGCTTCAACGCTTGCAGAAGCTTGACAGCAAACCGACAATATATGCGCAGGTTGCGGGTCACGAAGCGGTTGTTTCCATGGTTAGTCTTGGTTTCGGAATTGCTTTGGTGCCTGAGTTAGTCATCGAACACAGCCCTCAGCGAAAAAATGTCCGGGTTTTGCCCTGGTTTACGGATTTGCCTGCATTTCAACTCGGCCTATGTGCGATGTACGAAAGGCTTGATGATCCGCTGTTGAATGCCCTGTGGCAATGTGTTCAACAGTCTCAATCTCCAACCCAGTAAAGTTTCCCGGTTACTGTGGTAAATTTTGTTCACCTGTGACAAACATAAAACTTAATCATTTAACCGTTCAGTTTGAGCAGCACTTTCAGTTGCTGGAGATCAATTGGACAATTCAACCCAATCAGCATTGGGCTGTTTGTGGTGCTAATGGTTCGGGTAAATCTGCTCTTGGTGCGGCATTAATGGGAGACGGCGAAGTGGTGTCCGGGACGTTAGATGGTTTACCTGATCGAATTGCGATTGCTTCATTCGAAGCTCAGGCGGTATTAATTGAAGCCGAACGGAAAAAAGATGACGCCGACATTCTTGATGTTATATCCGAAGGCACACCGGTACAGGAGTTGTTGGACGAAAAGTGTAAAAATGCCGCTTTGCAGCAGCAGCTAATCGGCGCGTTTAATTTTGCTCCATTACTGGATCAGGGTTTTCGCAAGCTTTCGTCAGGGGAGTCTCGAAAGCTCATGTTGATTCGGGCGCTGACACAGAACGCGGATCTGCTTATTCTCGACGAACCATTCGAAGGACTCGATGCGGCATCCTGCGAATATTTGAAGAATTTCCTGACTAAACTGGCAGAGCACACACAAACCGTTTTTATCCTCAACCGATTCGATGAAATTCAGCCATTTGTCAGTCATGTTGCTTACCTAGAAGCCGGCCAGCTTATTCATCAAGTAGCGCGAACCGATGACGAAGCTTTTTCTGGGCTAAATCAATTACTTCATCTTAAAACCACAAGCCTCAGCATAGCCGACGCCGATGTCGATCACCGTGCCCCTGAATTGGAATCTGATAGCCCACTGGTCAGAATAAAAAATGGTTGTGTTGCTTATGGGGACACAATCATATTCAACAATATTGACTGGACTATCGAGCGTGGTCAGCACTGGCAGGTTACCGGCCCAAATGGCAGCGGTAAAACCTGCTTGCTCAATCTCATTACCGGCGACCATCCGCAATGTTATACCAACGATATTGATGTCTTTGGGATGCGGCGAGGCAATGGTGAAAGTATCTGGGATATAAAGCAATATCTGGGCTACGTTTCCAGCGCTCTCCAGTGGCAGTACAACGTCAGCGTTTCGGTAAAAAATGCAATCGTTTCAGGTTTTTTTGACAGCATTGGTATTTACCAGAAATACAGTGAACAACAATCGAAGATTGCTGATCAATGGCTTTCGTTACTCGGTATGGAAAACCGCGCAAACCAGCCGTTCAGTCAACTATCGTTTGGTGACCAACGTCTGCTCCTCATTGCTCGCGCGATGGTCAAGCATCCGCCGCTGCTCATCCTGGATGAGCCATGCCTTGGTCTGGATGAGTTAAACCGACAGCGGGTATTGGCTTTAATTGAAAAAATTTGTCTCGGTAGTGAAACCACAGTGCTGTATGTGAATCATCATTCCGAGGACAGGATTCCGGGCATACAAAATCATTTGGCGATGACGCTGCGCCCCAATTAGAAATTCCGCTCCAACATCGACACTGCATAGTCAGCGAACACCTGATACGCATCTACAAGCTGCGGTGCTTCGTCGGACAATGCGCTGATGTGGCGCTTCATCGTTGCCAGATCGCCTCGCGTAATAGGTCCGCTCAATGCTGCCACCGGAGGGTGATGATCAAGATTTTCAAGCGTTGCCCTGATAATTGGCTGACAGGCTTGCCAGAATTCCCGCTCATCGATGCCGCCAGCCCTGGCAGTCTGTAAGCTCATGTCCATCAATACGGTCAAATAGTTGGATGCAAACACGCATGCTGCGTGGTACAAAACCTTGTTTTTGGCTTCGATCGTTCTGATGCCAAATCCGGCTGGTTCAAACATGTCTCGTAAAGCGGGTAGCGCTTGAGCATCCCCTTCGCAATAGAGATAACTGCCATGTCCGTCAGACAAGACATCCAGCGAGGCCTCAAGGTTGGGAAAGGTGTTGAGCGGGTGCGCAGATGCCGTTAGACAGCCAGTTTGTTTTGCGCTGTTCAGGGCGCAGTGATCAAGAGAGCCCGAACAATGCACAACGATTTCGCGACCAGAAAGTCTGTCGGCCAGAAGTTCGCAGGTTGATTCAATTGCAAAATCCGGCACGCAAAGTAACAGTAGATCGGTATTATCAAAACGCGTCGGATATTCGCGGACCGTGAGGTTGGGTGGTTGATCTATTCCTCTGGTTGCCAGCGCACCTGATAATCGCTTCGCTGCTTGTTCAGAGTCTCGGGAAATCAATTCTACCGAATGCCCCTGGCGTGAAAGACATAGCGCCAACGCAGAGCCAAGTTGACCAACCCCGCAGATACTCACTTTCATTCTATAACCTGCCGTTGCGCTTATGATGTGAATTTAAGAAAAATGAAAACCGAATTCACTAACATATCGCAATGCTGCCGCGCCTCCCCTCGGTAACGTAGCCCACTATCGATGCTGAATGCTCCCCTGCGTTTTGCAGCAGCTCAACCACCTTTGGCGATTTTTGGCTAGCCACACCCAACAGAAATCCACCTGAAGTCTGCGGATCAAACATGATATCTGTTGCTTTGGAACGATCATGTTCGTCGATGTATTTGCTCGCATAAGATTTGTTTTCCAGTTCTAGGGAGCGCACAATATTTCGATCAAAAACGGATTGAACACGATCATACATTGGCAGGGACTCAGCATGCAATTCAATATGAACGCCGGATGCTGCCGCCATTTCCCCAGGATGACCAAGCAAACCAAAACCGGTTACATCTGTACATGCACTGACATTCTGGCTTCTCAGAATAGCTGACGACACTTCATTTGTTGGTTTCATTTCTGTGAGCATGACCCGAATGGAAATGCCAATGACTCGCATTAACTGCAAGAACGCAAGGATTGCGAAAGGGTTGAATGAATGACTCATTCGGGAATTATATCTTGGGGCTGACCCAGATAACCACCTTAGGTGACGTCTAACCCACTGCCTTAGCGGTAGTAATTGGATATTATTTTTATTTGCGTGTGCTATGTTTTTATACACAGAATATTCTGTCATTATTTGGTTGTTTGACTTGATTTTTGAGAAATCATGAACGAAGCCCAAACCAAACTCGATTTAATATATCCAGCCTTAAAAGCATCAGGTTGGATGTGGCAGGAGGTAGCCGTTTATGTTTGGAATTTCCTGTAATTATGAACAAAAAACACGAATACCTAAAGAAAGACCATCCAAAAAACGGAAGTTTGTTGTCATCTTTGACACAATAGATACAAACTCCTATACTTTGTTGTCATCTTGACAAATCAAGACGTAACCCATGAAAACTACAGGTAACGATGCAAGAAATCCTCGCTAGGTCGAATTGTTGGTGGAAACCCTTTCGGGTTTGGCTGTTTTGCTGGATTCCTGCTCCCCGCCTACACGGGGACAGGCTGCGCGGGAATGACGTTCTTGCGCAGGGGCCGCAGAAAGTTATCGACCGATTCGTTAAAATGGGCATTCTACAGCTTAAAACAGCAAGATAAAATATCGACAATGTTATGTTTATAGCGATTACATTAACATTTTTATAGACGAATAATGATGAACGAAGCCGACACCAGGGTGGAATTGATTGAACCCAAGCTCAAAGGCGCAGGTCGTCGCCCCATAGGTATTGAGCGCATGCGGCGCATTTACTTTCTTCAGCGCTGGTTTAATTTATCTGATCCTGCCCGCCAGCGTACATGACTCGGTAGTCATTGGTGATTGACTGCACGGTGAAGAGACCCGTGTCTGGGGTGATTGGACTTATGCGGGGAAAAAGGCGACCATTCACTCGATGGCTCCCAATGCGAAAGACTTCACCCAGAGGAAGGGCAGCCGCTATCACAAACTGACCGATGAGCCATGAATAAATTTCAAACAAGCATATTATTGAGCGCAATTATTGTGGTGGCTATTGTTGTTGCTGCGTCCCTGAAAAACGAGTGGTTTGCGACTGTTAAGCAGGATGAGCTTACCTATGTTGATGTGATATTGGCGCAATATGGGTGTACTGTTAGCGAAGCCAACAAAATTGATGATGAAGAATCCGATCATTATATATCCTATCGTTGCCATGAAGGGACGGATAATTATGCGGAAATATCTATTATTACGTCCGTTTTTAAAGATTTTAACGCAGACGGCAAAAAAGAAATATTCATTGCCTGGGGTGAGAATTTTGGCGGTACTTATGTGGGCGCAATGTATGGGGTATTTGATGGCACTGATACGATAAAGAGCAGGACAACTGTCGGCGACCGGGTGGGCATTAAGCAGGTTTATTTTGAAAACGGACTTATTGTTGTGGATTTAAAAACCCATGGGCAGGACGATGCGCGATGTTGTCCGACAGTAGCAATGACAAAGAAATTTCAATGGGATGGACAAGTGCTCATTCCATATCCCCAACAACGCGCACATGAGTAGGGCGCTTATTTGGAAAAATGAAAGGTCGGTTTGAATTTGTGCGTTATAAGGGGCTGGCTAAAAATGCTCACCACCTGTTTGTTATCAGTGTATTGACCAATTTGCTGGTAGCACAGCAGCATTTATTCAAACAAAGCGAGCTATTGGTGTAGTGCGCCCTAAAAACAGGAAATAGCTGCCATCGCACAAAATACGGTGCAAATAACGGCTTTTTTATAAATTTGAAGAATTTGAACATCTGTATTTAAAAAGCTGAAACGAATTTGTCCGTAGCGTTAATTGATCAGACGTTCCCTAGGTTGTGTCTCCACCGAAACCTCCCGCCTTGCTGTCGCAGGAGCGGGCTTAACCGATAATGATTAGGGCGTAGTATCGTGTTGCGGGTTTTGCCTTGTCGCGTCAAGGCGCAATTTGCACAGACCGACACAGCGTTTCCGTTTCTAATCGCTTTGTTTGAAAAGCGGTATAATCGGTTATTCTGTCATTATTTATTTTCGATATGACCCAATGCCGACACTGGACTTCAAAGGTAAACCACTTATTTATGCTCACCACCTGAGCGTTTCGTCAAGGACGTTTGATATGGATGTTAAAAAATCGCTTGCAGAGAAAGGCAAGTCGTCTCTGGACGACAATCTGATTATTCATGGCGATAACCTGGCCGCACTCAAGGCGTTACTGCCGCGTTATGCCGGGCGGATAAACTGCATTTACATTGACCCGCCATACAACACCGGCAATGAAAAATGGCTGTATAACAACAATGTCAACAGCCCGATGATGAAAGAGTGGCTGAAAGGTAAGAGTCCGGTGGACGGCGAAGATCTGGAACGGCACGACAAATGGCTGTGCATGATGTGGCCACGCTTGCAGTTGTTACGCGAATTACTGAGCGATGACGGGGTGATTTTTATCTCCATTGACGACAACGAACAACACCGCTTGCGGATGGTGATGGATGAGATTTTTGGCGAGGAGAATTTTGTTGCTTGCTTGCCAACCGTCATGAATCTCAAGGGAAACAACTGCACATTAGGCGATGAAATCAGCATCGAAAAAATGCTCAGCGGCAAGAACCTGCCGGACTACGACACCTTTGCCCGCCATCTGGTTTATACCGCAAGCGGACAATCGCCGAACAAAATCCGCAAAGCCATAGGTAAAGACGGCTTCTTTTATGAAACGCCTGACAGACTGTTTTATCTCATCTATGAGCCAAACCGCACGTTTTTATTGAGTGTCGAATCCGCCCTGAACAGCACCCGCGCCGAACGCATTGCCAAACAAGTAAAGACAAAAAACAAAACCGCCGTAGTGTTTGCCGCGCATAAATTTATCGGGCAGAAAGAATTGACGGCAATGGGCATCGTCTTTTGCGGTTTGCCGTATGGCAGGCTTGACTAATCAGGTGGTTTTTATTTTGGGGGCATAAGCAATGAATTTTTATACTATCTTTACTATTGTGGCTATCTTAATTGGCCCTTGCCTGGCTGTCTATGTCAACGGTTATCTTGACCGGCGGCGCGAAAAAAGAGCGCGGAAGATGGATATATTCAGAACGTTAATGCGTACACGAAATGCGCGTTTATCACCCGATCATGTCGGTGCCCTTAATCTGGTTGAGATAGAATTTGTTAATCATCCAGAAGTTGTAAAAAATTGGAAAGCACTCCACGATCATCTTGGAACACCACACCCTAAACACCATAATGAAGAAGAAAACGCTAATTTGTACGATGAACGACTCACTGATGAACGATTTAAATTGCTTACGAATATGCTTAACTCAATGGCTAAGGTGTAAAGTTTAAGGTAGAACAAATGGAAATTTTAAAGGGTGGGTATCATCCACAAAGATATGAGGATATAGAATTGGAGCAATTGATTGCGCGTCGTTACATTGTTGATCTTGCAGAGGGTCGAGCAAATGTACCTGTTAAAATTACCAGTGCGCCACATGGCAGGCTTGACTAATCAGGTGGTTCTTATTTTGAGAGCATAAGCAATGAAATTCAATATAACAATGGTACAAGATGAAGACGGCGTATGGATTACCGAATGCCCTGCTATACCGGGTTGCGTCAGCCAGGGAGAGACACGACAACGGGCACTGGACAATATTCAGGAAGCCATTGCACTTTGTCTTGAGGTGCGCGCCGAAAAAGGACTTCCGCTGACTGTAGAAACGCGGCAAGTCGAGGTCGCGATGTAATGCCGGTCTTACCCGCTTTGAGCGGCAAGGAAGTAACACGGGGTTTCGTAAAATTGGGTTGGATTGTGGTACGCCGAAAAGGCAGTCACATTATTCTGACAAAGGAGGGTGAGATGGCTACGCTCTCCGTGCCGAATCATCAGCAAGTTGCCAAAGGAACGCTGAGAAGTTTAATTCGTTCGGCTGGGTTGACTGTAGATGAGTTTTGCGCAGTGCTATAAGGCGTAAAATAAAAAACTTGATGCGATACGATGGTTAAATGGAGAAAAGAACATGGCAACCACGGATAAACTAAATCTATTTGGAGAAGTAGTGCCGCCGACGATTACAATTGCGGAATCCGCCAAGTGCGTGGAGGTTTCAACGGCAACAATACGAAATTGGATAAAACTGGTTATTTGGAACAGGCGGGAAAAAGTAAGATTACACTTGACTCTTTAGAACGGTTCAAGCGTGAAATTTCCGGAAAGGAGAAGCTCACCAAAAGAGCAAATAAGTCACAAAAAGACCTGCATGTCCAGCCTCGGTGCGGCGATCAGCGTACTGCTCAAGCTGCGCATACCGCTCGGCCTCGATCGCTTGGTGGATCAGTTTTTGTGCGCCGGCTTGTAATAGTTCATTCAATGGATCTGTACTCGCTTCTCGACCTTCAAATTCAATAACATTATTCTTGCTCATGATGGTATATCCTAATTGGTTGCTTGATTGTATGGTAACTTCCAATCAACCAGATACGCCGCTTTTTTTCAAACCCTCAAACACCAGATTCGGTTATAACTCACATTGTCGCCCAGTGTGTCGGAGCCTTAATTGCTGGCGGCGTGTTGTATGTGATTGCCAGTGGTGCGGCAGGCTTCGATTTGGCAGGAGGGTTTGCATCGAACGGCTATGGTGATCATTCGCCTGGAGGCTATTCGATGACGGCGGTAAACAGCAGCATCTCATCACTGGCATTTTTTGTCAGCAGTTATGCTGGAATTTCACCTTCTTTATATCGCATGGTTTTATAAGATTCTTGAGAGTACCGAGTTCTGCGCTCTGTTTTATTTGCTGTTTAGCGAAACCAGTCAAGCGGCAGCTCCGCAACATTTCTTGTATTTCTTCCCGCTTCCGCAGACACACCGTTCATTTCGCCCGATCTTTGCGGCTTCATGATGGATGGGAGGCGATAGCTTTCTTTCCAGGTCCGTTAGATCCTCTTCCTTGTCCGGTTCAAACCCCAAAATAAAATGCCAGCCGTTTTCATGACAGGTATTGGCGATCATATCGACTTTTGAGTCATCGGCAACTCTTAAAATCAATGGGTTCTTTTTACTGCCCAGTTTGGCCACGATTTTTGCTTGCTTCCCGTTGTAATCACTACGCTTGCTTGAGTTTCATTGATAACTTTGAGTGCTCAATACTCAGCGCCACCCATTGTGCATTGAGCTTCTTGAACCGTTTATAGTTACTTATCTGGCCGCGTATATCGCCCACAAATTCCTTGCGAATATACTCCGTCCGGCTCTTCATATCCAGTGTATAGCTGACCTGATAATAAGGCCAAGTCTGACTCTCCCGGTCCTTGTATTGCTTCGTCAACGATCCAGGGCGCATAGCGCCCAGTAATGCTATGTCACCTTTGATCTTTGTCATACGCCGTTCAATTTGTGCGAGCCTTTTCTTTGTCATTGATATAGCATATACATGGTATGTTAGTTTGTCAAAAGGACACTGTCTATGCTGTGGATCTATTGGTGGGATGCAATCATTTATCTTCGCCCGGCTTGCGCTCGTACCCGGACATTTATGTGGTTCGCCGTCTGTGTGGCGGGATTGACGGTTCGTACCGAACGAATGGGGGTGACGAGTATTGTCCGGGCGCTGGGGTTACAGGGGCGGTTTTATGACAACTTGCTGGATAACTTCCACAGCACCGGCATTAAGTTGGACTCAATGACGGTATTGTGGTCTCAACTTGTACTTCGACTGTTCCCTGGTCTGGTTCGAGTGAATGGCCGACTCGTGTTGGTGGGGGACGGCATTAAGGTCTCCAAACAGGGCAAAAAGATGCCTGCTGTGAAGCTGCTACATCAGGAATCCGAGTCAAATACCAAAGCGGAGTACATCATGGGACACTCCTTTCAGGCCGTCTCTATTCTTTCTCGTGCCGCCAATAGCGTGTTCGCTGTGCCGCTTGCCGCGAGGATTCATGAGGGGACCGTGTTATCGAATCGTGACCGGCGTACCCTGCTCGACAAAATGATCAGTCTACTGGCGATAGTCAGTATTCAGGAGCCGTATTATTTTGTCGCCGACGCCTATTATGCCAGCCAGAAAGTCGTTAATGGGCTTTTGAATGAGGGGAATCATTTGGTCACCCGCGCCAGATCAAATGCGGTTGCCTACCAGCTGCATCATCAGCAACAGCCGAAAAAAAGAGGGCGGCCACGTAATTAGTCAGCCCTTAAAAACCGACCTAACAAGTAAAAATATATTTCAAGCGGCAGCTCAGCGAACATGAGTCAACCTTGAATCAAATGGACCAAGGGCTTTTTACCAAAAATATGGACAAAACGTGCTTTTTTAAGCCATAAATAGCAGACGTGACAAAAAACCAGCCACTTTCTCAAATTCCAGGCGCAAGCAGCCATTAAAGCATTGATTTCATCGCCAACTTGTCCTTTAAGCCTGTTTCTGGATAACCTAAAATCGGATTTCAAATGCCCAATAATGGGTTCTATGGCAGCCCGTCGCTTACACAATTTGCGTTTCTTATCTCTTTGATAACGATTGTCTTTTTTCAGGGCTTTGCTGGGCAGGATAATGTCCGTATCGCCCACTTGTTTAACCCCACAATAGCCTCTGTCGCAGACCGCTTGTTTGATGGGTTTTGTTCTGTTGCTATTGGCTTGTTTTATCGCATCGGGTAGGGTTTTTGCATCATGCTGGTTTTTCTTATGGCTGACAACGCCGACAATGATGTTACTGTCTTTGCCCGAGACGATGGATACTTTGTTGCCGTATTCATAGCGTTTGTGGTCTTTGCCTTTAGAAATCACATAAGCATGGGGTTCGTGCAGGGAATAAATTTTGTTTTTGTCTTTGGGTTGTTGTGCCAACACCCGTTGATAGAGCAAGAAGTCTGGTTGATAGGTTTCAAGCAGTCCGTGTTGGGGTAGTTTTCTTTGTAGTTCTCGGATTAAAATATGAGCAATGGTTCGCAATCGTTTCAATGCCTTTTTAGCGGATGCGCGCTTTTTAACATGGCGGAAGTGGCGAATGCGTAAGCGGCAGTTTTTAACTTCTTTTACGAAGGTTCTGCGTTGTTTGATGCCCTGTTTTTTCGCCAATTTGTTGAGACGGTTGATAATTTTGATGGCTAGTTTAGAATCAGTCGGATAGGTGATGTTTTTTTCCTGTTTTTCCCTTCTCTACAGGGGTGTCAATCAAAACAGTGTTTTCATTGGCTTTTTTGCCGTGCAACATCACACTCATCTTAAAAATGAGTTCAAAACCGGCGACACCGATTCTGTTTCTAAAATGCACCAGTTCGGTTGCATTGCAAGGCACGTTTGGGGTGTAGGTTGGATAACCGCAGAAGTATTGATAATACGGATTACGCTTGAACTGTAAGACCACATTCTCATCGGACAGGTTTTCCAGTTGTTTGAGCATCAGTAACCCGACCATTAAGCGTATTGGTTTTGAGGGTCTGCCGTTATCGTGGCAATAGTGTTTGCTAAATGCATCCTCGAAGACCTTCCAGTCGATGACGTTGGCTAATTGGATTAAAGGGTCTCGTGGGTCTAATTGAGAGAACAGCTCGGTATGAAACAGATTTTGTTGCCCTGTGTTTGGGGTAGATGGAGTCAGCATAATTTTTTAACTAAAACGACCAGAAAACAACGGTTATTCTAACATAAAGCGGTTGATTTGGTTAATGGTTTTGTTTGTTTTATTGATATAAATCAAACTGTTTAGATGTTTTTAAGGGCTGACTAAGTATGGTGACAAGGTAAAACCAAGATCACTGTTTGGGTTGGTCGCATTGATGGAGGAGGCTCAAAGCCCTGTCTATGGCGAAAAAAACGTAGCTATCCGATACGCAGTCCATGATTTATTATGGAGACCGACCGGCAGTATTGTTCGGTTTGTCATTGTCGTTCACCCAACGAGGGGACGCTGTATACTCATGTCTACTGATACGTCATTATCGGCCCTCGATATCATTCACCTCTACGGTCTGCGATTTAAAATAGAGCATGCCTTCAAGCAGGCGGTTCATGTTATCGGTTCTTTTTCATACCATTTCTGGATGAGCGTAATGAAGCCATTGGAGCGACGCAATGGTAATCAGCACCTTCACCGGGAATCAAAAAAATATCGCGATGGCGTCAAGCGAAAACTGAAGGCTTATCACGTCTTTGTACACGCGGGGATTGTTGCTCAAGGGCTACTTCATTACCTGGCATCTTGCCACACTCGGCTAGTCTGGAACTCTTTTGGCTCTTGGCTTCGAACGATCCGGCCCGGTCTAGCTCCGTCCGAGTTGGTGGTTGCCACTGCGCTACGCAGCAGCCTCCCGCATTTTCTCCTGGATACGGATTCTCGTACAAACTTCGCGAAATTCATCACGCAACGGCAAGACCTTGATAGAATGGCGCTATTTAGGCTTGTGTCATGAGACTAACTCGGTACTCATGAGTAAGATTGATCAGGTTAAAAATAAAGAATCCGGTTTCATAGGGAGGCGAGCTCGCCACCTTTTATAGCAGATATAACGGTTAATTGGTCTCAATCATTGGCGATTTGCTCATAGCATCGATCTTCTGGCACGACAATTTCATGGTATAACCAGCGGGATGTAATCGAATGTATGTGACGCAATGGACGTGTTTTTCTCCATGTTAGATGTCAGTTGAGGTGACGAAGATGAGCAGGTTATTACATTTTAGCGAAGAAGAACTCAAAGCACGGCAGAGTGAAACCTGTCGAAGGATGATGGCCGAAGGGCTGGATGGGTTGTTGTTATTTCGACAGGAGAGTATGTACTACCTGACGGGTTACGATACCAGTGGATATACCCTGTTTCAGGCTGGCTATATCGGTGCCGATGGTAAAACAGCATTACTGACCAGAACAGCTGACCGGCTTCAATCCCGGATGACGTCTATTTTTGATGAAATTCGAATCTGGGTGGACGGTGACGGAGTTGACCCCTCAACTGATTTGCGCATGATGTTGCAGGACCTGGGTTGTGCGGGTAAACAACTCGGTGTCGAGTATCACGCCTACGGATTAACTGGACAAAGGGCAAAAATGGTGGATGCCGGACTGGAAGGGCTTTGTGAATTAAGGGATGCTTCCGATCTGGTTGGTATACAACGACTGGTTAAAAGCCCGGCAGAACTCGCGTATGTTCGAAAGGCGGGCGAGTTGTGTGATCGTATTCTGGACGTCAGCATTGAAAAGACCAAGCCCGGTGTCAATGTGAAATCGGTGTATGGTGCAATGATGCAGGCCGCTATGGAGGGTGGTGGTGATCCGTCTGCTTCGAGATGGCCCATGGGATCGGGGGAATCAGCAATGTTTGCACGTTATCACACTGGTGACGAAACAATTAAAGAAACGGATCAGATTATTTTCGAACCTGCGGCAGCTTTTCGGCATTACCATGCCTGCACGATGTATAACATTGTTACTGGAAAACCTGATACTACCCAGATTGCGATGAATCATGCTGCCGGGGCGGCAATCGATGCCTGTCAGGATGCGCTGAGACCAGGGAAAACCGTCGGTGAAATTTTTCATATCCACAAAAAAACCATCGAAGAATGCGGCTATGGCAATGCTGCACTTGCTGCCTGCGGCTATACGCTGGGTGCGACTTACCCTCCAACCTGGATGGACTGGCCAATGATGTGGGCCGGGAATCCGCAAGTGCTGGAAGCGGGCATGGTGTTTTTTCTGCACATGATATTACTGGATCAGGATTCGGGTCGTAGTATGTGTATTGGTGAAACCGCAATGGTTACGGAAGACGCATGTGAGCGGGTAAACCACATCCCGCGGGAAGTGATCGTTGTTGAGTGACCGTATTGTTGGTTTGGACTATTTGACGATTTGAACCGGGTGTACGGCGGGATGTTTACGCTCGGGATTCAGCGCATTCGCCAGGCGTTAACCGTTTTAGGGTCATCAATCATTGACTTATCTGAAACACCGCATCACCAATGCGACCGCAGAAGGATTTAATTCAAAGATTCAATCCATAAAATCGGCTGCCAGAGAATTTAGAAACTTCGAAAACTATCGCGTTTCAATTCTGTTTCATTGTGGAAAACTTAATCTATACTCATAGGGTTGCCGGTAGAACCAAATGATCTGAAAAACGGTGTCTTGCAGGTGCAATCGAAACCGAAAAGCAGACCTAAAACTCGACTTAATGGCTGATTTGGCGCAATGATTTTTCCAGAATATCCAGTCCTTCATGGATGATGTTATCCGATGCGGTCAGCGGGACTAATATGCGAATGGTATGGGCGAATATGCCGCATGATAACAACACCAAACCATTTTTCTCCGCCGCCTTAATTAAGCCTGCGGTCATTGCCGCATCCGGCTTGTTGGTTGTGCGATCTTGGATTAGTTCAAGCGCCACCATTGCGCCGAGTCCGCCAAACCCGCTGTATGAGTCCACCCTGATGGCTCTTTTTGTGATTTTCGTCTTTTTCGTGGTCAGGTTAATTGTGCTTTGCGAATGGTTTTGCTACGGCATTCATGTGCTTGACGGTTGACGGCGCAATGCCAAAATGTTCGGCCACGGCGATGCCGTGATTCTGTAATATCATCTTGATTAAGGCGAAATGATGTAGCGCATGACTGTGCAGAAAAACAAGCTCTCGTTGCAAAGTGGAATCGACTTCAATGGCGGTGGATTGCGCCACGGAAGTGCTACAACTCACCTTGACTTTTCGGTTCGACAAGTCCCCATTCGTGGTTGATTCAAGGTTTTTCAACTGCAGGCAAACTTGGTCAATTTTTTGGCGGGCGATGGGCAAATTTGATTCATACTGTTGCTCCCGACTACGGTTATCGTAAGCGATTTTATTGCCGGTCACGCCGTTTGTTATGTCGCTCTTCATGCCATTGATAAGACAGAGATAATGATCGATGATATGGCGAATATGCTTGCCGATGGAAGCAGAGTGCGTACCAATAGGGCGGCGGTATTGTTCCGCCGTAATATAATCCAACACCGCACAACCCTGTTTCAAGGTATGGATATTGTGTGCAACCAATTCAGTAGTGGACAACGGTTTTATTTGAACTTGATTGGAGTTTGCAATGAACGGGCGGTATTATAACCGGACGTGAAATAATTTTCGTGTAAAAGGCTCACTTTGTAATATCTTCATCACCAATTTTATGCTCCCAATTTTGCTTTGCCGACAGATGCTTTTTGTTCCATTTCGATACCCCGACAACAGGCTTCTCAAACGTCATTTTGGTCAGTCCTGCCACATGTAAATCTTCAATTTTCTTTGGGTTATTGGTTAATAATCGCATCGGTCGGTTGCCGAGGAAATATGAAATCAAGGCGGCTGCATCAGTGAAATCTCGCGAGTCGGCAGGAAGCCCCAAAGACTCATTCGTCTGCTAGGTGTTTTCTCCCGCATCCTGTACAGACAGGTTGCTGCCTTTGCCCATAAACCGATGCCACGCCCTTCATGTCCCGCCATAATAGACAATCATCCCGCCGCTCGGTTCCGCGCCAATGTGACTGATGGCAGATTCGAGTTGCGGGCCACATTCGCAACGTTCAGAGCCGAATACATCACCAGTTAAGCAGCTTGAATGAACCCGCACCAAAGGCGCGTCTGAATTAGCAGGATCGCCAATCATTTGAACACTATTGACCGCCATAGAGGGGGCTTGCACGGTCTCTTCCGCAGGAATGACGAGGGGTTAGCCGTGGCGTTATTTTCGTCATCCTTAATAATGTTGCTCCGCACCGGTAAGATTATAAAGCCGACCAGCCATCTGGTCGGCTTTATAATTTATCTTAGATGAGAAAATATACTATCAAGCGTTTCTTTCATCTCATCATTTAACTGCTTATTGTCAAGATATTCAACTAATAGATAAAATTTTGATTTATCCATTGTGTTTCTCGGTTGATTGGTTTCGTCTAAAAATTGCTCGAAAATTTTGCTGAGAAAATCGCTCATTTTATTGTCTATCCAAAAATTATCTGCTGGATTCTCATAAGCAACAGGCGGTATATTGCCTTTTAGAATACGCTCTAATTCTGCTGGATGAGTGTGCGAAATTAAATCATTGGCATTAGATTGATTGTTGATGTAGTTCATCAATGTGCTGGGCATGGGAATGTAGTTTTCTATTTCATTACGCTGCCATTGATACATTTTAAGGTCATTTGGAACATCTTGAAAATCCTTATCCAATTTATCAAATAAAGCAAACCCTTTTAGGTGCGGCAGGTATTGCTTCAAGGCAGAAAAGTGTTTTTTTGCTTTGCCTATATCATTACCATCAAGCGGAAAAGGATAGAGAGTTGTATTTAATTGTTCAAGGTATTCCTGCTTGTCTAATTTTTGACAAAATGCGCGTATAAATGCTAAATCAGTCGAGCCTTCATAATATAAGATGAAGGGTCTTTGTTTGGCTAACAAGTATTGTTCATAAGGATATTCCGATAAAAAGGCTTTAATAGATCTCGTGGTTTCTTTTTCAAACCGGCCCGACATAGAGGAAACAATCAGATCATCTTTAGCGGCATTAAGCACACTTTCTGAATGGCTGGCGATAATTAACTGGCTGTTATTGCATTTAGCAAAATCGCTTAAACTGTGATAGATGTTGGCTTGCTTAATCACTTCAAGGTGAGCGTCAGGCTCATCGAGTAAGTTAATGGTATTTTTGAATGCGCCTAAATAGGCAAACAGTAAAATGGTTTGTTTCGCTCCGCTACCAAGGGCAGAAAGCGACATTTTTTTATTGGCCGCTTCATTATAACTAAGCTCCAACAAACCACTATTTGGATGATACTTGGGCGTATTTAACTCAATGGCAAATAAATCCTGAACCCTTTTGACCAATTCATCCCAGCCTAGTTTGTTATTTTCATACAAGTGATAACAAATATTTCGCAACACAGTGGCAGTTTGCCCCTCACTAATACGGCGAAGAATAGAGCCGGTCTCTAACTTGTCTTCTTTCGGACTAAGCCCAGATATAGAAGGTAAAAAACCAATATTTTCGTTGTGTAAAACAGGCTCAAACTCATAACCATCGATGAGTTTGGTATAAATGAGGCTATCGCGCTGATAACTAAATTCAAAACCCACTTGCCATCGCTTTGTTTCCTGCGTTTGGCTATAAGTTTCACCGGCAGCATGGATTTCTATCTTGATGGGTTTGGTACCTTTTTTCTTTGCTTCACCTTGCCTGGTTTTAGTATTTTGCCATAATTCCTTAAACTCGGCGGCGGGTATGTTTATATCGCTCAAATTTATAGCAACACCCGTGCGTAGATTTTTTTTAGTAGGATTATCAAGACGTTTTTCAGCCCATACCTTGATTGCCATTGCCAATAGTGAAAATGCCTGCAACAAACTGGTCTTACCGCTATTATTAGGACCCACCAAAACTACTACTGGTTCAAGGTCTATGGTTTCATCAGCAATTTGTTTATAACCTTTAATCCTAATTTGGGTAATCATTTTAATCTTTCCATCCTGTTTATCTAATCATCGGTAAGGGCGTAGAGTTTATAACCTGGCTCATCTATTTGGGTTTTCGGTTGGCTTTTCGGTTTTGTCGTTCGGCTTGGGCATATCATCTGGCAGGATACGCACTACTTTTTCGCCGTCCCAAACAACGGCATATTGTCCTAGCCTGCGCTTTTTTTCTAAAGCCGCCGCCACGCTTCTATTAAGGGCTTCTGCTATTTGTTGCGCCTTTTTTTCCATGTCTTTGATGGTTGGTTTATCTGATGGCTTCATGTGCGGGCACGCTCTATAATGGTTTGATAAATGATTTTATTCTGAATGATTATACCCTGCTGTGTTTGAGTGAAAATAACCTTCTCCTGCTTTTGCGAATTATCCAAACACAATACGCTATCACATAGTGGCGCATAGTGATGGACAAGATTATTGATGCTTCTGGGATAGCGTCTGGCAATAGAGGTTAGCGCAATATCATGTCCACCATGCTTAACTCTTTCTGCAACCCGCTCAATAGATAATTGCACGCTCGGCAAGTAGAGATAAATCAGATCAACAAACCAGCCATCTGCCTGTAATTGACGAATGAGCTTCAAATAACTCCTGCCCGATAAAGTAGTTTCAAAGGCGAAATTTCGCTTACGCGCAACGGCTTGTTTAATTTGCTGTAGAAACAGGCGGTTGGCGGTTATTTGTTGCTGGGTTGGATCCAGGGGCGACAAACCAACAGCGATTAAGTCGGCGTTAATAAAATACTTGCAAGCTACATTGTTCGCCAGATAATCGAGTGCAAAAGTTGTTTTACCCGAGCCATTGACCCCGCCAATAATGGTGCAAATGGGCTTGATCATGTCGAATCCTTAATAACACCAATCTCATCGGTAAGGTCATAAAGCTGATAAATCATTTGGTCGATGTGGGTTTTCAGTGTGTGCGTGTATTAGGTTTGTATGAGCCGTAATAATTAGAATATTAAATGGTAATAATCCTGTTGGTCTATTCATCAAAAAGTTCATTTGAAGAAAATTCTTCACCATGAAATATATAAACATCATCATCCCTTTCAGCTTGGTTCTTAATAGGTGTTTTTTGAGACATATCATTAATAATCAATACTTTTTTGTGTTTTATTTTTAAGTCTTCCAGTTCACTTCCGCAATGCGTAATTAATAATTGCCTTAAATAGTGCATTAAAGGAACACTGCATTTTAATTGTTTAGAGGCTCTTTTTATGCCACTGTTTGATTTCTTTAATTCACACAGGATGAAGCTAACATTATCGCTATTTTTTTGTATAAAAATATAATCGCAATTATGATTATACCGAGATGCAACAAAGGAAGCGTGAGAATTGTCGCCAACATCAAATACGATTATATTGTCATTGTTTTTCGATAGAATAGTGGTCTTGTATTTATTCGGTTTTTGACCACCCTTTAAGACAAACACCTCATCTTTACAAAATTGAAGTTTATTTTTTTGGACAACTTCAGCGAAGCAATTCCACAAATTAGTCATCATTTTCGTTGCTCAATTCTGCTGTTAGATGGCGAGATATTTTGTTCATTTTAATAATAGTATCGTCAAAACTGGACATCGCCAAACCAAATTTATCTATATCACATTTTGTCGCACCTCCGTTTTCACAAATATAACCACTTACTTTATCTTCCGACAAAAGCATTTCTTTTTTGTAGTCTTTATGCTGTGCTAGGAAATTTTCTGTATCGGAAATGTTAGACAACATAATTAAATTGTTTATCTCTTTAATAAAATAATCACTGTGCGTTGTTACCAATACTTTCAAACCAGCCGATACACACATCGCTAAAAGCCGTGCCATGTGTATCTGGTTTTCAGGATTTAAGTGGCTTTCTGGTTCGTCAATAATTAATAATTGATCTTTTTTAGCGATACATTTTAGGAAAAAGTATAAATTGGTAAAACCTCTGGCAGAGGATGATGCTAAATGCAGGGGAATATCAAATTTATTATCTTTTGTACGTTGTTTAGATATTAGTTTAATTTCATTTTCATCAACCCGATAATACGCATCCATCATATCTTTAATGTAGTCAAAAAGTTTATCGGTGTTGATTTCTGATGTTTCTTTTGAATGAATGCTTAAATCTCTGACATAGTCTATATTATCCTGAATAGCGACGGCATAACGAGAGGAAAACCTATTTAGCACATCAAATGGAGCAAATTTACGCCCTTTTTCCCCTTCCATTTTTTGCAACATTTCAACAACACGATTTTTAGCCACATCCAACTCCTTATAAAATAGCGATATGCCAAATCGTTCGGCAGAAATAATAAATGCTGTCTTTTTAGCCAGCAACAGACCGACAAAAGTATCATTGACGATAGAGTCCATAATATAATCTGGAATCTTTTCTTTGGTGTTTAAGTTAAAAATCAATTCGCTGCCTTGACGATTAGCATGAATGGCACTCACATTATTATCACCCTTTCCATCAACTTTTACTCTCATTCCAAATTCAGTTTTATTGTCATCAATCTCAAAATCAATAGAAGTGTTTTTGAAATGCGGTTTATTAGAACGGAAAAACAAATGTAAATCATCAGAGTATTTGCTAGATAACTCCTTTATCATATTTTCTTTTAACACTTTAAATTGTGCATCTGTCATTGAAATAGTTGCAACACCTTGAGTTGATAATTGTTGTGTAATATCTTGTGTATAAGGGTGCATTGAAATAGTATCCACATGATTATGATCAGACAGGTTATTTAAAAACCCATATATCGCATAAGAAATATAAGTTTTACCCGAATTATTTTTGCCCGCAATAATCGTTAGATCATTTAGCTCTATTTCTGCGTTTTTGATTGGGCCTAAATTTTTAAATGTTGCTTTTAACATGTTGTTTTACCTAAATAATCTATATTTTATAGTCATAAATCTACAAATATTTCCTGTTTCCTATTATATGCCATTCTCAATAATGTTTATTTCATCATCGGTGAGGTCATAAAATTTATAGACCATCTTGTCTATTTGGCTTTCAATAGGCTTGACTGCTGTTCTATTCGTATCACTTTATTCATCATCCCCGCAAATCTATATTCGTTATTCCTGAGCCCACCAACCCCGTCATTCCTGCACCGTTCCGTCATTCCTGCACCGTTCCGTCATTCCTGTACCGTCCCGTCATTTCTGCACCGTTCCGTCATTCCTGCACCGTTCCGTCATTCCTGCACCGTTCCGTCATTCCTGCACCGTTCCGTCATTCCTGCACTCGTTCCGTCATTCCTGCACCGTTCCGTCATTCCTGCACCGTTCCGTCATTCCTGTACCGTTCCGTCATTCCTGTACCGTCCCGTCATTTCTGCACCGTTCCGTCATTCCTGCACCGTTCCGTCATTCCTGCACCGTTCCGTCATTCCTGCGAAAGCAGGAATCCAGTCAAGCTAAATCTTTATATAAATCCTTCCAATACGGGTTCTTATCTTCAATCAGCTTCAGTTTCCATGCTCACTTCCATTTCTTGATTTGCTTTTCGCGCGTAATCGCCGCATACCTATCGCCATGCAACTCGAAATAGACCAAAAGGGTCATATTATATTTCTCGCTAAATCCTTTGACCAAATGATTTTTATGTTCCCAAATTCGTTTGATTAAATCTGAAGTAACGCCAGTGTATAAGGTGCCATTAGGCTGACTTGCCAGAATGTAAACGGCGGGTTGTTTATGGCTCATGGCATTAGTCATTGGATTCCTGCTTTCGCAGGAATGACGGGGTCAAGGGTGGCGTTATTTTCAATAATACCAATCTCATTATCGGTGAGGTCATAAAATTTATAAACCATCTTGTCTATTTGGCTTTCAATATGCTTGACTGCTGTTTTATTCGTTTATACAAAACACGCTTTTCTTATAAACGTTATCAAAACGTTTATAAATTTTGTAATATTTTAATCAGCACAACATTTTCTTTCCATTATCTTGGTTTATTTTTTTATGCGTTTTAGTAGTTCATCAATTGCTGTTATCGATTCTTGTTGATTTTTACGCATTGAGTAGGCGATGCTCTCAATTATTTTGGGTATGAAATTCTGATAATGTGGATTATCTTTAGTTTGTTGTATCTTTTCAAACATCTTTGCCATCGCCAATCGGTTGCTGGCTTCAATGCGTAGCTGTTTGGCGTTGGTGTATTGGCGGATGATAATAAACGTAATGACTGATAGGAAAATATAGAGGGGATACACAATTTTATAGTCTGCTTTAAGACAGAAAATTAAATACAACAAACCACCGAAAACAACAATGACCATCACAATACTTGCACAAAGCCAAACTGTCTCTCCTTTTTTATATTCATCCCTTAACTCTTTGAAAATCTCTTGGAAATTTTGAACTTCTGTAACTTTCTCCTCTGTTTTTTTAACTTGCTCCTTTGGAATAACAGTCGGGTCTAATTCATTGGCATCTTTAAAATCTTGTATAGCCTTTTGTTCTTTGCCTATGCTTCGATAAGCCACACCACGATTATAAAAAGCTATCGCAAAGTTAAGGTTTAATTCAATGGCTTTATCAAAATCTTGAATGGCAAGGTCAAATTCACCTTTGTTATAATAAGCTACCCCACGATTGTTAAAAGCATCGGCAGGCTTGGGGCCTAAGTCAATGGCTTGGTTAAAATCTTTAATAGCCTTGTCAATTTCGCCTTTCTTTTCATACGCTAAACCACGATTGTTAAAAGCATCAGAATTTTTAGGGTCTAATACGATGGCTTGGTTAAAATCTTGAATGGCTCGGTCAAATTTGCCTTGCTTGTCATAGGTCAAGCCACGATTGCTAAAAGCCCCTGCAAACTCTGGGTCTAATGCAATGGCTTGGTTAAAATCTTGAATGGCTCGGTCAAATTCGCCTTTATTGCCATAAGCCGCGCCACGATTGTTAAAAGCAGCAACAAGTTTAGGGTCTAATGCAATGGCTTGGTTAAAATCTTGAATGGCTCGGTCAAATTTGCCTTGCTTGTCATAGGTCAAGCCACGACTGTTAAAAGCCCCTGCAAACTCTGGGTCTAATGCAATGGCTTTGTCATAATCTTGAATGGCTTGGTCAAATTCACCTACTTTAAGATGTACATCACCTTTCTCAAAAAATTTTATTGCTTGTTCTTTACTCATTTTGTTTCCTCAATAATTTTAATCTCATCATCGGTGAGGTCATAAAGTTTATACACCATCTGGTCGATTTGGGTTTCCAGTGTGCTGGTGTCTTGCCCCTGTTGTTTAGCGGTAAGGATTTTATCCACTAATGCTATAAACGGTTGTTGTGCTGGTTTTGATATTTTCGGGATGGGAATATTAACTAAAGGTTCCTTATCTATTTGATAGTTATTTCCTTGCATTTTGCCTTTGTAACGCAACCAGAAGGCAACTAATTTAGAGTTTAAAAGAGCCGTTAAATATTTAAGGTTGAAACGGCTAGTTTTTATCACATAGAATGTTGCTGATAAATAACTATCAAAATCTACATAAGTAAAAATAGGTTCGGAAGGGCATTTACGCTGAACAGCAATTTTCTCACCAATAAAGAATTTCTCTTTTCTCGCCCTATGTAAGCCATAAGGTTTATTGTCGGACGTAATAATTCCCTGAAATTTATCTAAATGTTTTTTTAAGTTTGGGAATCTATCAAGAGAACCTGCTTTGTTATAACTCGAATCGGTATATATTATAAATTTATCATCGCTTTTCTGCGGATAATATTTTTGAAATTTGCTTGTGTCAGAATAGTATCTTTTTAAAAATTTCTTTTCCTCTTCGGTTAAATTTAATTCCTGTAATTCACTATGATTTATCCCAAAGATACCGTCCCCGACACTAAAAGTAGAATCAAGATTAAGCAACATTTTTTTTGTTACAAAGTCGTAATGAGGATGAATACCATTAGCTACTTCATTTTCCATCAAATAATCAATATCATTATTCAGAACTGAATTCAGGACATTATCAATTCTCGGATTATTAAAAGTTATTAAAGAACCGTAATAAAGAGAACTATCAAAATTCAATGTGTATTTTTCGCCTAGATCATCATCAGCATTAAAAGATAAAAAATCTGAAAGTTGTTTTTGCTTTATTGAATCATCTTTCAGTAAAGAATATTTCAATGGGTAACACTTGCTCGGCATTTCTTTTTTTAGCAGATAAGTCATAGTTTGTATTCCTGCCGATTTGAATACTTTGTAATTTCGAAAATCTGTAAATGACTTTATTTCAGTTTCCCTTAGCACTTTATTTCTAAAAATAGAAGCCCCAGCACTTGTTGTCCAATTATTTTGTGCAATAAAACACTCAATACCTTTTTGCTTTAGTAAATCTAAACTTACGCAAGCAAAACCGTACCACAAGTCCATTTTTCCTTGATAGTATTTTGAGGTTCTAAACCCATTAAATGCTTCTTTGTTCGTGTATTCTTTAATATAAGGCGGATTACCAATCACAATATCAAAGCCATTCACGCCAAATTGCCACTCGGGATTAAACCAATCGGCGATGGCGTTTTGATTGTATAAATCCCAATGAACGATTCTTTTTATGCTGGTTTCACCGGCTGGTGTGATGGCGCTTTCGTTTAATTCTGCCAGCATGTGCTCACGCAGGGCTTTGTCTTTAGCTCGGTATTTGCGTTTGGTGGTTAAGGTCTTGGCACTAAAATACTTGTGCCTGACTTGGGCTAATTGTTGTTGTAGTCTCTCGATGCTAACTTCAAATAGGTCGTTTTGCTTTGGCATCTCGCCCAAAGGCAACAAACTATTCGCAACAATAAACTTGGTTTCTAAATTCGGCAGGGCTTTGATTCCGTAATTATCGACTTTGTTTTTGTTGGGGCTTTGTTCAATGGTCAGGCTGATAAAAAAGCGCAGCTTGCAGATTTGAATGGCGATGGGTTGAATGTCCACGCCATAAATACAGTTTTCTATCAACATTAATTTCTTGCCATAGGCGTTATGCTGATTTTGTTGAGAAAAAACCTGCTCTATCGCCGCTATGGCACTGGCGCAACTGGCTTCATCGGGGATTTGTTCTGCCTTGTCGATTTGCTGTTGTTTGAAATGAGTGTTTTCTGCATCCACTTTTTCTAAAATCAGCACCAGCCGTTGCAATATGCCCATCGGATACGCACCACTGCCCACCGCTGGGTCAAGGATTTTTAGCCCATCTATGGCATAAATCAGGGCTTTTGTTTGTTGCTTATCGAGGGCGTTTTCTTGTTCGGTGAATTCAGCGTCAACAAACAGGGCATTGATTTGCTCGTCTGTTAGGTCGGTGTGCTGGTGAAAATGCTGTTTCAGGCTTTCATCGACCATATAATTGACAATTTCACGCGGGGTGTAAAAACTGCCGGTGGCTTTGCGCGCCTGCTGTCCGGTTTCCGGGTTATAACTGGCGAGCAGGTTTTCAAACACCTTGCCCAATAGCTCGGGGTCAAGGGCGACTTCAACATCCAACGGCGTGCTTTCCTCAACGGTGAATTGGTATTGATTGAACAAGTCAATCAAGCCTAAATCCTGCTTATCGTCCTGCTTATTGTCATTGAAAATAGTGTCCTTGAAAAATAGGTGATTATGAAAAACCAATTCATTATCAGCCCTATCGGAAAAGCCATCAATGCGAATGGCACTGCCTATCGGGCGAATCGTTTTATCATTATCGTAAGCCTGTTTTTCCTCATCGCTTGCCTCTCGGTCTAAGCATTCAAACAAGCCGCCGTTTAGGAACGGTGCTTGGTCAAATAAAGCGATAATTTTGTCTTTATCCGAATCGATGAAATAATCTTGATAGCGGTAGATATTGGTGACCAGATAATTGGTGCTATTTGCCGCTCCGTTGGTTGTGTTGCGAAAACTACGCTCGGTGACCGGACGGTTGAGGGTGGCAAAAAACAGATTTTGCAGAATCGCCTTGTAAAAACTGCTGGGCTGTTCGTAATCGATCAGCGTTTGTAATTTATCTTTATCAAATAAATCCGCCTTGATTAGCCCCTTCTCTTTGATAAACCAGATGAATAACAACCGCGTCAACAGGCGAATCAGGCTGGTTTGGCTGTGGTTTTCGGCTTGCTCGTCATTGGGAAATACGACTTGGCATTGTGCTTTTTCATACCAGCGATACAGTTTGTCGTAAAATTCCTTGTTCAGCTCTTCAACAGAAAAAGCGGTTTTTAAGTCTTCTAGCGTGGATTGCTTGTGAAGTTGTTCAAAACGCTCTATTGCGGTTCTGGTTTTGGCGTTCTCACCTAACAGATAGGTAAAGCGTTTGCTGGCGGTTTTCTCTGTAGTTACGCCAGTATCGGTGAAACGATATTCAATGGCAACAAAACTAAATCGCCATTGTTTGTTTTCATCATCCACATAAACCGCTAAAGCACCGTCTTCGCTGCCAATTTGCTTGGCAACCAGATTGCGTAATTGCACACGGTTTCTGCTTAATTGGGTGTTGGGCTTGATATGAATTTCAAAGACGGGCAACGATTTCCCGTCTTGGCTGGTAACGGTACCGAGTTGTTGGAGGGATTCAACATCGTTATTGTCTATAACGATAGGCACAAGGTGCTTGGCAAAATTGAATTTATCTGCCAGAAAATCAAGGTAATTTCCTCGGTCATAGGCTTGGTTGAGGAAGTTCATTACCTTCTCTGTGCATTTTTAATGGCGATAATAAGATGGTCAATTTCCTCTATGTAAGAGGTCAAATCCGAAAAACATTTCAATTTCTTCAGGGTCGAGTTGCCTTGCAAATCGACAAATGCATTTATTTCAGTGTGAGCGATATGATTTCTTGATTCATTAAACTTGGATATTTTGGTATTATTTTCGTTCAAATTAAACGTCTTTTTTACTATTTTATGTTTTGAACTAAAGGCTAATTCTTTTAGTACCTCCTCTTTCACGTCATCTTCTATGCCAATTTTTTCACCAAAAGCGTACTCCACTTCCAGATGCTTTTTAATGATTTGTTCTTTGATATGGCTTAACAAGGACACACCTACTAGCTCTTGTTTTTGTTCTGGTGTGATAACATTTTTTTCAGAGAATACTGCAACGGTATATTTGTTTGGATAGCTTCTATCCAACATTTGTTGCAAGCCATCTTTTATACTAGAATGTTGATCGATATATTTGCTATTGATTAAGAAAGAAATACTGTTTTCACTCAAGTTTTTATCCAATTTATCCAAAATACCGGCTATTTTTCCAATGATATTTTTAACATCACTGTTATCATTTATGCCTGTAAGGTGCAAATCACAAATAACATGTTTTACCTTTGAAATTTGATGATTCTCTAATTTTTCTAAATCATCTATCTCACCAGTTGACCAGATTACTTTTAAGTTTTCTCTGGTCAACTCAAAATAAAGTGGCATTATGGTTTTATGCCAAGAAGAGTGATTTTCAGATCCTACCACCAAACCATCAAACAAAGACTCCCCGGAAAAATCATCATCAATTATCAAAATGTCATATAGCATGCTACATCTCCGTATTAAAAACGAGCTTCAGTATTGCGCCATGACTGAACTCAGCTGGCAACGCCTCGGCTTCTGAACTGCTATGGGTCAGCCTGCCATAATGGGCTTGCATTATTTGCTCGACTAAATGCAAGCCAATACCCATACTGCTTTCATCGAACCTGCCTGAAATAAAAGGACTCTTGGCAGATTCAAAACTCATATTAAAGCCATTACCGTTATCAGCAATAATCACATTTAACTCATTACTTTCCTGATAAGCCTTGATGTAAATTTTCCTGGATTTAATCTTGTATTCTTTTAGCCAATACACCGCATTGTCCAAAATATTGGTGAACGCGCCGACAATCAAATTCTTTTTGGCTACGATGTGAAGATCTTCGGCTACCTCTGTGATTATTTCAATGCTATGGCTATCAAACCTATACTGAAAATTAAATACCGATTGATTGACGATTTTAAGGAGTTGATGTGAGCTGGTTTTTTTATCTATTTTTATCGCCTGTTTGTAGGTTAAGACAACATTCTTTAGATGTAAAAATATACTTTCAGCAAAGTCATATTTCTTTTCTTTTAACGCTTTCTCCAGCCCGTCGATTATTTTATCAATTTCGTGAATAACAAAAGTTAAATTTAGACCGGCGTTTGAAGCATGAAGGAAAACATCTTTGATATGCTTAAATTCCTTTGAGAAGATTTGTAATTGCGTAATTATTTTTTCTTTTTTCTTGTCTTCAATTTCAAAACTTTTTACCGTGCTGATAATGTTTTCTACCCTGACAGAAATTTCCCCCTTGTCATATTCTTTGCCAATGTAGGCAAGTTTTAATTGTTCTTTATCATCTTGCCTTAATTTATTGACTATTTCTAATGACTTGTTGAGTGCGTTTCTAAAATATGCGAAAGCCTCATTATGTATAAAACCTTCTCGGTTGGTTTTTTCGGTTAACCCTGAACTTCCGTCTCTGCTTAGCTCAACACTGGCTAAAATCTGATTAAATCCAATATGATCGCCTAGTTTTTTTGCTCTGGTTTTATCCAAATTCAAAATGTCATTATCTTTCCCTTCCTCGCCATAGTTATAAACTCGCATCCTGTCCCTATAGACCCTAATGCCACCATTTACTTTCAAATAATCCTTGATGTCTTTATCAATTTTCTCTCCCAACACGGTCGCCAATTTATACTCATAGATATAGCCTCTAAAACATATAGCCCCTAAATCTACAGTAGATTCTATGTTTTCAAAATTATGGATTACTTTTTCCAAGTCACATTTTGTTATAATCCTAGGCTTAACTTTATGATTATTGTTTGTTAGTAACTTATATTCAAAATTGATGATTCTATTTTTTCTAAACTCAATGTTAAATTCGAATAGTGCTCTATGCTTAATATCATCAATAGTAATTTCTTCCTGATTAACAAATAATCCATTGTGATGATAAAGCTGAATTATGAAGTCATCGATAGATTGAAAAGGGGACTGTAATTTTTGCAAATCACTGCTAATATTTTGAATATCCGCATCTGTAAACTGTTCCTTTAAATCTTTTATAATGATTTTCGTACCAGTCGCATTCATCACTTCTGGCACATCATTTTCTATTACTTTTATCGGCTCAATATCATTTAGGCTGTCGCACTCTTCAAACAATTTCCAATCAACATTAAAATGAACTTCTGGCTTATTTTCAGATTTAGAATAAATCTCTATTTTATTACCCAAGCGATGCACACCTAGACGACCAATGCCTTTTTCACCAAGCGGGTGCCTATGATACTTTTTTGTTCTTTGCGGGTTTGACTTGTTTTTGCTACTTACGCCGGGTTTTAACCAAACATTTTTTATAATATCAATGCCCATACCTATACCATCGTCTTCTATGATAATGCTGTGCGGTGTAATTTTTATCTTGACGGTATTAGCATCTGCATCGTAGGCATTTTTTACTAGCTCTGATATGGCAATTTTATGATCGTGAATTAATTCTTCGCCCAGCAGCACAATAATTTTAGGCGAAAATTCAAATTTGAATGTATGTCTCATTGTTTCTTCCATCCGATAACCACGAATTCTTCTGCATAAATTTTTCTACTGCTTTTATTGCTAGCAAACCTGCCGTTTTTGGTTCTATAAGGCGTTAAAAACTTGTTGGATATTTTTCTTTTGCAAACTTCTATCTTGGTGTATCCTGCCTCGAACATGCTTTCGGTTAAATGTTTTGCATTATCGATACGGACTTGCTTGTATTCAGTATTACCAATGACGAATAAAGCATAACCACCAGGATTCAATAATAAATAAGATTTCTGTATAACTTTCTGCATATCCACAAAGTATTTGGCTGCATTCTTAGCCCTGTTTTTGTCAACCTCCATTAGTTCGTCAACATTGATAAGCCCTGTTTTGTTTAGTTTGTCTCTGTTCTTATTAAAATCAGAGATATGGAATGAACTACCGATTGAACCTTTTCTAAAAACCCTAAAATCACTTGCAAAATCAAGCCATAATAAACTCATTTGATGTAAATCAGCGTATTCATAAGAAGTTACATAGGGGGGACTTGTTACCAACAAATCCACTTTTTTATTGGTAATTCTCTTTTTCATAAAGTTTCGCGTCTCAATAATGACGCTCACATTTTTGGGAATTATATTTTCCAGATTAGCTTTTTTCATTACCTTGAATTGTTTATAAAAAGCATCCCAAACATTCACTACTTTCTTCTCATGGTCGATAGTTGGCTTTATTGATTTTTGCAACCATCTGGATGTTGGCTTAAGGATGTTGGAAAAAGCACAAAGGAAAAAATTTCTATACTTGCTTTTTGCCGAAATACTGCAGTATATGGCTGATTTGAGTTTGTCTAACTCCTCAATTTGTTGAATATCAAACCAATATTTGATTCTCTCATTAATGTTGGAAAGTGACTTTTGTTTTGCCATAGCACGATTAAATTCATCGGCTATTTCAATAAAATATTTATCCAGCGTAGCCTGCTTATATGTGCCACTTTTTACTTTTGCAATAAGAGTAGCAACGGGGTTAATGTCACATCCCCAAAAATCTTTACCATTTCGTGACGCTTCATAGGCGACAGTGCCACAACCGCAGAATATGTCCGCCACGACATTAACTTCAAATTTCCTAGAAGAAGCGATTTGCAATGCCTTATTCGTAATAAATGCGGGAAATTTAGCCGGATATGTATGAATTTGATGCATTTTGTTTTCCTGCTGATGCTCATAATTCCATTGTGGATCAATTTCTAATGCATCAAAATCAACCCATTGTAAATCCTCGTTTTTTATTAACATGACCCTGTCTTACAACCTCTATTTGTTTGTTTTAGCATAGCGGGATTTCTGATTGTGTTATAGGCCTGGTTTAATAGTTTCATCAGTCGCCGATATATTGTTGTTTTAAGGCGGAAATAACCCCGGCCATTTGGACAAAGTCTTTATCGTTGTGGAGCAGGGTAACCTCATTCTCGATGGCACATTGGGCAATCAGGCAATCGATGGATGAGCGAATGATAATGCCTTTTTTGCGGCAACGGCTATAGATAAGTGCGGCGTTTTCATAGCTTTGCCAATTATCTTTTAAGGTATAGAAAGTTTGTGCTTGAAGATAGTATTTATAAGTGGCAACTATTTTTTTGTTTCTAGCCCCTTGCAGGATTTCGGTGTAAATCAATGGCATCAAGGCGCAATCACCACTGGGTAGGGATTTCAAAAATAAGGCGGATGCTGCATCCGCCTTATTGATGGCATTAATCCAAACCGACGAGTCCACTAAATACATTATTCTTGATCCGCCAGGCGATTTTTGCGTAAGGCTTTGTAATCATAGCCTTCGTAAAGCCCACCAATTCCTTTTAACTCGCGAATATCAGGCTTGTTCTTTGGTTTACGTTTGGCAATGAATTCTCTTAAGGCAGCGTCTATCAAGGCGCGCCTAGTTTTTAGGTTGCTTAGTTTTAATGCCTCTTGCACGACATTTTCATCTAAAACAATATTGGTTCTATGGGCACTGTTTAGCATTGGTCGCTCCGGTTAAGTGGGTTAATCGTAGTGTTTGATGTGTATTGTCCATGTTATGTGTATGGTTGCAAAATAACAAGAAAAATAACCGCACTGATCGATGTTTTATGGGCGAATGGTTATTGCTTCTACGATACGGCGCAGGAATTAGATGGCGTTACATGTGGAAAACCTGGCGGGTTTGGTTGTTTCACTGGATTCCTGCTTTCGCAGGAATGACGGGGGTGCGGGAATGGCGGCGGGCTTAGGTATATGATTGCGAAATGACGATGGTTGGCTGGATGTTTTTAAGTTTTTTTGCTTGCTCTGGGTTATCTTCTATATGGCGGTTAAGGTCATATGTTTGAATGATGTCCAAGGTATTTTCCAATACCACAACAGGCTGGATATTTTTACCTCTTATATTGTTATTTAATCTGTTGATATTTCTGGTTAGGTTTTGAAAGCGTTTCTGTTTAATTTGTTCGATTGCCAGCTTTATTTTGTCTGGTTCCTCGTCATTGGCGGCATTGATTTCGGAGAGAGCTAGCATTGCTTTTAGAAAGCGAATCGCATTTTCTTCCACCACCGCTAAGGTGTTATTTTGATTGTCATTGACAATATCTTGTGCTGTTTCAGATTTGAATTTATCTAATGCCGATGATACCTGGCTGTGATGCCCATCAGGTAAGTTTACTGCCGGGGTGTCGGGGATGCATTTTAATAATTTGGCGGTTTGGATAAAGCTGTAGGTTTTAATGAAAGGGGCAATGTTATTTTCATTGCCGACATTTTCTGCTTCAGGTTTCAGCATATAAAACCGACTGCTGCCCTTGCCTTCGGTGCGAGCAAAAACCAGCGTTCCGCCTTTATGGGTAGCGTTTTTCACTGCATTTCTGACCTTGCTCGGCAACCCCTTGATGCGTTTATAGGCGGCTGGGTCATTTTTTCTGAACTGCCGTATTTCTTCTAAAAACGGGATGGTTTCATTCACTTCTTCTTTGATATTTTCATCAAATATGCCGAATGTATCGACTTCTTCATCGGTTGAATAAATTTGCGAATCTTCGCCTAAGGCCGAATGAAAGGCTTGCAGTTTAATCAATGCTTTTTTCCGCAGTTCAATATCATCGTCAATTTGCGCGGTCGGATAGAAATTATGGACAAAGATATGGTTCGCCGTTTGTCCGATACGGTTGACCCGGCCGATGCGTTGCATCAGTTTGGTGGCATTCCACGGCGTATCATAATTGATTACCGTGTTGGCTCGGTGCAGGTTGACACCCTCGGCTAATACATCTGTGGTTAAGAGAATTTGATGTCTATTTAGCTTGTCTGCGGCATCTATGTTGGCATCAAAATTATTTTTAATGGTTTGCTTGAGTTGATTGCGGTTTTTAGCATTGACGCTGAGTGTTTTTTCGCTGTATTCGGTTTGTTTTATTTTCTTTGTTAGATAGTTCATGGTGTCGGTGCTTTCGGTAAACAGCACGATTTTCTGCTTTGGATTGTTTTGTTTGTCTAAAAAATTTGGCAGTCGGGTTAAAAACTCATGCAGTTTTGGGTCGCCGGTTTCGATTATGCCGTCCCAATCCGATTTTAGTTTTTTTAACATGTCGTAGTCATGTTTGACACCATCAATAAAGCCCTCTTCAAAATCATCGTGACAACAAACAATAATACTGGGGTCGGTTAGACTTTCAGTGGCAATAAGCTCCATTAATTCGTCTTCTTTGTCGTCCAATATAAGACTATTTACATCAATGTTTGGGGCGATAATGATTTTATTTTTAACAATCATTGTTAGCATCACCTCTGATGATTTGATAAAACGCCCTAAGGTTTGCCCAAAGGCATAAAAACTGCTGTCCATTCTTTTCAGTAACAGTGTTTTCATAATACCAACCAAGCGATCAGCAATAAAATCGGCTCTTTTATATTGTTGTTTGAATTCTGGTTTTAGATAGTGCAAAGCACGGTAGCGGGTATGAAGTAAGCCGCTTTTATTTTGCTTTTTGTTATCAATTTTTTTGATGGTGCTGTCGTATAGTTGCTCCAGTTTCGCTTCCAATTTATAGTAAATTTTTTGTGGTGGAGTTGTGTGTGGAAACACAATGCCATGCTCCAGCAAATCTTGTTTGTAACGCTTGTTTGCCAATAAATCAGTGCGGGTTCGGCGCACCATAAGCGGCGTGATAACGCTTCCGCGGATTTTTTCATACAGTGCTGCTGTTCGCTGACGAGCTATGTGTTTATCCGGCATTCTTAGAATGTCCTTATATTCTTTATTTACCTTAGTAAAAAATTTTGCGAGATGGAAATCAAGCGTTGAATTGTTGCCGTCCTGGAACAATAAAATCTGGTGGTATAAATCATTCGGGCGGTTATTCAGCGGCGTGGCGGAAATGAGCATCACTTTTTTCTCCTTGCCGCCCTTGTCCTTATCGTGTTCGGTTTTGGTTTTGCAAATGCGTTGTAATTGGTCGTATGCTTCTGCGCTATCGTTGCGAAATTTATGCGCCTCATCGACAATGACCATATCATAGTCTTTGGCGTTGGTAATATTGTGCAAACTGCCGTTGGTAATAATCTGAAAGGCATCATCTATCTTAAAACTTGCTAAGGTATCCTCCCAGTTTTGTTTTAGTGCCGGCGGAATCACCAATAAAATTTTAGAACGATAATCAGGATAGCCATTGTGGTAATAAAACTGACGCGCAATTAAAACAGCAATAACGGTTTTGCCTAAACCGACCACATCGGCGAGAAAAAAGCCATTGTGTTTTTTTAGCATTTGCCAGCCTTCATTGACCGCATCCATTTGATAGGACAGACGCTTAAAGTCATCGGGCAAGTCTTTAATAGAGTTCGGGTCAAATTCAATTTCCGCACCAAAATATTCAATCAGGCATTTCAAATACAGTTCATAGGGCGTGATGTTATCGGCTAAATAGGTTTTTTTGAGGCTGTCTTCGGCGACTTGTGGCAGTATTTCTATGCCTTCCTGCCATAATTTTTCGAACTCGGCAGTGGCAAATTGAATATCGTTATAGTCGTTTAACAACACATTAAATTCGTAATTAGGACTGCTTCCTGTGCCCAATCCGGCATCGGTGAGGTTTGACGAGCCGGTAATCACGCTGCCGCCTTTATGCGGGTTGTAGTCATCGGGGCGAAAAATATATATCTTGGCATGAATGGCGCGGCTCGGATGCGCTTTGATTTGCACTTTTTGGGTTTTTATATCCTCAATAAACTGCACAATGCCCTGCTCGGTTTGGGCATCATAATTGGCTTCTTGAACATCAGTGCTGAATTTCTTCTGCCAGTCTTTGATGGTTTTTTCGCGGTCTCCATTAAATAAGGCTAATCCATCCGCGTGCATTTCTTTGGTTATTTTATCGACATCGATACCCACCAGAATGCGGATGTGGGCGATATTTTCCAGCAATGGTCGCAGTTTGAAATACCCTGAAGAGCGGAAATAACCGACCAGAACATCAAAATTATTGATGTTTTGGTTGTGCTGAAAAATGCCTTCAAGTTTGTTGAATAAGGTGTTTTCCTGGCAGTTGGTAAAGAATTTGCTGTTCATTAGTTTTTCCATCAATTTACGCTCAATGTTGAATCACCACAAGCGCGGCAAGCGGGGTGTTGGTTTTGAGTGAGACTTGGTTTAACTCAAATCGGGTTGGGAAGTTGTCGGTGCAATCAATCAGCACGTCTATATCCTGACTGTGTTCGAGAAAATCAGTGTAATCGAGCGAATAATCGGGCGTCTCAATTTCAATCGCTGGGTTGATTGCACGCAAGGAATTGGCCGCGGATTGGGCTTTTAATTCGCCTATATCGCACTGGCTGTGGATAATCTGCCGCTGTAAATTCGATTCATCGACTTGGTCAAAATCGGCAATACGCATTCGCCCGACACCGGCGGCCGCTAAATACAATGCCACTGGCGAGCCAAGCCCACACCCATGCCGACAATGAAAATATTAGACTTCGCCAATATCGCCTGCCCTTTTGTACCGATTCTGGGCAAGCGGATTTGGCGACTGTAACGGGTCTTAAAATTAGCTGTGTTCATGAGCTTGTCGAAAAATAGAGTTTTTAGCTTGTTGTGAATATTGAAGCCCTTGTTATTAAACATTTCATTTTCTTAAAACTGGGCTGATTTTGAATTAACCGACAAGCCCTTCAGGTCATTCACGGGTGTGTATTGTAAACCATAGAGTATCTAGTGACTGCCTTTTTACATGCTTGCGGGAATGATGTTTCTTGTACGGTTGTGGTTTATGGCATTATTCTCTGGATTCCCGCCGAGAGACTGTGCAAGAAACCCTCGTTAGGTCGCGTTACCGGTGGAAAACCCTTACGGGTTTGGCTGTTTTACTGGGTTCCTGTTTTCGCAGGAATGACGAAATATTGGATTTTTGCAGAATCTCCGACATCGGGTACTCTCCTGTGTATAGATTGAGTCACTGATATAGAGGACAACCCAATTTTTTATAGTGGGCACTTTGCACGATAGTTCTTTTGTATTCGGTGTCAAAAGCACTCCCATTTGCTCATTGATAAGCGGGCTTGTCGGAAAATGGGGTTTTTAGCGTGTTGTGAATATTTAAGTCCTTGTTATTAAACGTTTTATTTTCTTAAAATTGGACTGATTTTGAATTAGCCGACAAACTCATCATATGCAGCATACCATCGCGCGATAGGCAGCCCTTTGAGCGTTTGTTACGTTGCGTTTACCGAAGATTTTCAACCTCCGAACCGATCCCCGTTCGAAGAGGCTGATCATGTCTCCGCCAACTACGACGCATGGTGGGTGGATCGCCTGTTCCTACTTGTCCAGCTCAAGCAACCGTTTGATAAAGAATCTTGCTGTCTTTGACGACAAACGTATCGGTTGCAAACTTATAACTATTTGTCAGGGGTTTCAGCATGCCAGGTAATATACGCAACGTGGTCAACCACCGTGGAGTTTGTCAGTTCAAAGGTAACGCCTTCCTGGCCAGTTTCGGCAACCAAAGCTTCGAACAACCCGGCAATTTGTGCTTTCCCCTTCAGTGCAGCATTGGGCAAAGCGATTATGGATTCATCTGTATAGTCTTCCATGATGGCGCCAACATTATCCGAATCACGATGAACTAACAAAGGTGCGTTAACACCGATCGTTACCATTCGACAAAGCGTAATGGAAGGTATACAGTAGATTCATATCTGATCAATCAGTGATTTCTTTGTAGCGTATAGAACGGCGATTAGCCGCGATCATGGTAATGGATATGGTTGGTTTTTCTCGCCAGATGGAACAGGATGAAGCGGGTACGGATTCACTCGTGCGATTACAAAATTTAATGCCGGGAATATCCGCCCAATATGAGCTTGAGAAGTGGAACACCGAAGCAGGCGATCTGGAGAATATTATGCAAGGATTGGTAAAGGCTGGTTACAACTAACCCTGGGTTTGTAGGAACTGCTACTACAGCACACTAATTATTCTGTGAATCAGGTATGGATGGTTATTTCGCAGAAGATGTACCAAATTTTCCAATGAGAAAACCAATTAAATGCTTTATTTTTCGAATCTGATGGTGCAATAACCATATTGTCTACCTATATTAGTGAATATTCACGTAGCAGTGGAATAACAGAAGTAGCCCAATTATTAATTCAATCCCGTCGATGAAATCCGAAAAAACGTATGACCTGTTTATTATCGGAGGTGGTATAAATGGTTGCGGAATCGCCCGGGATGCAGTCGGCCGAGGACTAAGCGTTTGCTTATCAGAGCAATCTGATCTTGCTTCCGGAACTTCTTCCGGCTCAACCAAACTGATTCATGGTGGTCTGCGATATCTCGAGCATTATGAGTTTGCATTGGTTCGCAAATCGTTGATCGAAAGAGAAACCTTGTGGAAGATCGCACCTCATATCATCCGTCCACTACGATTTGTTTTACCGCATCATAAAGAGCTACGACCCGCCTGGCTGATACGCTTGGGTTTGTTGCTTTATGATTCTCTGGGAGGGCGAAAATTGCTCCCCGCGAGTCGATCGGTAGATCTGACTTCCGATCAATCAGGCGTGCCGCTCAAACCGATTTTCAAAAAAGGCTTTGAATATTCAGACTGCTGGGTTGATGATGCCAGATTAGTGGTATTGAATGCGCAAGATGCGGCAAACCGTGGAGCTGAGATATTGAGCTATAACCCGGTAGAAACCGCTCATCGGGAAAATGGTGTTTGGGTTATCACGACTCGAAGCCAGGAAGATGTTGTTCAGACCCACAGCGCAAAAGTCCTGATTAATGCCAGCGGGCCGTGGATTGATTTGGTCCAGGATTCAATTGGTACCCCCGATGCACTTCGCATTCGAATGGTCCGGGGAAGTCATATTGTGGTGCCAGGAATTTTCGACAATGACAACTGTTACATTTTCCAAAACCCGGACAACCGAATTATCTTCGCAATACCGTATGAAGCCGGGTTTACATTGATTGGTACAACTGACAGCGATTATGAGGGTGAACCGGGAAATGTTTCTATTACCGCCGAAGAAATCCAATATCTATGCACTTCCATTGGTCGCTATTTTGTTAAAGAGGTACAGCCGGAAGATGTGGTTTGGTCGTATTCAGCGGTACGGCCCTTGCTCGATGACGGCGAGGAAAATGCACAAGCGGCAACCCGCGACTATCGTATTGAAATCGACGAAGATCAAAACCCGCCTTTAATCAATATCTACGGCGGGAAAATAACCACTTACCGAAAACTTGCAGAAGATGTTCTGGGCAAAATCAATCAATTTATTCCCCACAGTAATTCATCCTGGACTGCAGACGAACCCCTTCCGGGTGGAGATTTTCCAGTCGATAACGACTCTCGATTGGCTGCCAAGTTAGTCGATGATTACCATTTTCTAAGCCAACAGTCTGCCAATCGTTTAATTCGGTTATATGGAACGGCCGCCTGGAAAATACTGGGCGAAGCCCGAAATCCCGATGATCTTGGAGAGCAGTTCGGCGATAATCTGTCGCAGGCAGAGGTTGACTATCTGATCGAACACGAATGGGCGATCTGTGTTGACGATATAGTATGGCGACGAACCAAGGAAGGGCTAAGATTATCTTCGCAGCAAATCGAACAATTAGAAACATACATACAGGAACGAGACTTGAGGGTGGAACCCGAAACAATGCCGGATCGTCTGGTTTGAGTTTTCATGTGCGAGTTCAGATAATTATTTGGCAATACCCTGAAATGAGTTCTGGAAAAAATTTAACCCTTGCCGTTTGTCAGACTGATGCCGGTTTGACTGCCTCGCGAAGGTGATTGCAGGAATAGAATTTAGCGATGGAATCGAGGTGAAAGACGTTGACCCGGTCGCCGCTTGATTCAGATGCTGAAATACCACTTATTGACAATAACTCTAATATAAACCCCAGTATTGCACTTATTATGTGAATTCAAGCCCTATAAAAAAGTGCTCCCTTAAAATTTAAGCAAGTTCACAACCGGCAAGCTCAATCTCCACATCCATTTTATATCTTTGTGCCAGCATCCACGAATGCGATGCAAATCAGAATCGGTAACAGGATTTGACAAGGATTCGTTGATGTGTAGAATGGTCATAAGCCTTAAGTTATCTAATCTATCAGCGGTTGTTATTTTTAGTATCAGCCATGATGGCAAGGTGAGTTCCCCACCTGCTGTACTGCGGGCGTGGGGCAATTTTATGCCATAAATTGAATCGGCATAATGACATCGTGTATCGACGAGGACAAACCATGAAACCTATTCAATCTCTATCTCAGATAATCCGTATAGCAGCACTCTGTATCGCTATGACATCACAGCTCGCGCTGGCTGATAAGGTCACGATTAACTTGGGCTATGCGGCAGCCGAGACCAGTGCTTATGGCATACTTTCATCCAAATTTGCGGAATTGGCCGAACAATATTCAGGTGGTAGCATCGATGTAAAAGAGCGCTGCTGTGCGCAATTAATGGGGGAAGACGAGGCCTTCAAGGCAATGCAGTTGGGTACTGTTGACATGTTTATCATTACGGGCAACAACATATCCCCTCATTTCCCGCTGATGGATGCCTTTGTATTGCCTTATATTTTTCAAAATAAAGACCATGCTTATCGGGTTTTGGAGGGTGAGGTCGGGGCTGATTTCGCGAATCAACTGCAAGCTGCCACAGGCGTACATCTGCTGACCTTTGGTTTTGTTGGTGATCGTGATTTTTATAACTCGCGCAATCCGATTACTTCTATTAAAGATATGGCAGGACTCAAGGTAAGAGTGCCTAAAAATCAAGTGATGATCGATACTTTTACCGAATTTGGTGCCGCACCTATTCCGCTGCCGTGGGCAGATACGCCAACCGCATTGCAAACGGGTACGGTTCAGGGTGCGGACAACGGCACTTCTTTCATCAAGTCGCAGAAATTCTATGAAATTATGCCGTATTTCACCGTTTTGGAGCATTTTTCCTATTTTGCGCCGCTGTTCGCCAGCTCTCGTATTATGAGTAAACTGGATGCCGACCAGCGCGATGCCGTTATGCGAGCTGCCCGAGATGCAGGTGCCTACCATAAGCAAGAAATGGGCAGTCAAATTGCTGGCATTCGTGAGTTCTTAACTACCGAAGGTGGCATGAAAACCGTCGATTTTGAGCGTGCTGGTTTTATTGCTGCTGGGCAGCGGGTGCAGGATCGTTATGCCTCTGAAAAAGGCGAAAGCTTTACTGCTTTTGTCAATGCGATTCGTGCTGCCGCCAATTAGTCGGGCGTTTTTAGTCTCTGTCAAGGCGCAAGGTCTTTGGCTGAGTGCCTTTTTTATAGCTTATTGACGGTTAAAGATGCTCGCCAAACTAGACCGCTATTTCGAAGAAGTCATTTGCGCCCTGTGTCTCGGTATGGTCGTAGGTTCAGTGCTGTTGCAGGTCATATTGCGATTTGTTTTTTCATCAGCGGCTGCTTGGGCAGAAGAAACTGCGGTATATGGTATGATTTTTGCGGTTTATCTGGGGGCATCTATGGCGGTGCGTGAGCGGGCTCATATTCGAATTACTCTGCTAGTCCATTGTTTTCCACGCCGCCTGCAAGTGGCATCCATTGTGTTGGCAGATGTGTTGTGGCTCGGGTTTGTCATTTTTATGATTAAGCAAACCACTGCCTATACACAGCTACTGTTTAACGTCACATATCAAACCCCCGGTCTCGGTATCGAACAGCGTTGGGTGCAAATGCTCATACCAATGGTGTTTTGCTTAATGTCGTTCCGAATCTTGCAAGTCTATTGGCGTTGGCGTGCTGATGGATGGCGCGGATTGCCCTTATGAACGGTCCTGTTGTCATGGCATTGGTGTTCGTTGGTACGATGGCTATTGGGGTTCCCATCCCTTTTGCGGCTGGTCTTGCGACAGTTGCCGGGTTAATCATCGCAGATATTCCGGCTACCCTTATGGCGCAAACGGCATGGACTGCATTTGAACCCTTTCCATTGGTCACGATTCCGCTATTCATTTTGGCGGGTCAACTCATGGAACATGGCGGCATGTCTGAAAAGCTGGTCGCTATTGCACACCGATTAGTCGGCACCTATAAGGGTGGACTCGGTTTAGTCACCGTAGTGGCCTGTCTATTTTTTGCTGCACTGTCTGGCTCGGGCCCTGCGACCACCGCAGCCATCGGCTCAATCACCATACCTGCCATGAAAAAAGAAGGCTACCGACCAAGGTTTGCCGGTGCTATAGCTGCGGCTGCCGGGGCTTTGGGTAGCATTATTCCCCCCTCCAATTTGCTCATTATCTTTGCATTGGTAACGGATGTTTCGATTCCCCGATTATTTTTAGCTGGCATTGTGCCCGGTTTATTATTAGGGTTGTTGCTGATGGCGGTGGTGTTCATTGTTTCGGTCGTGAATGGCTATGGAGGCGACACTGAAAAATTTCGCTGGAAGCCGTTGCTGTTTGCTTTTTGGGATGGAAAATGGGCTTTATTTGCGCCCATTCTCATACTGGGAGGTATCTATGGTGGCATCTTTACGCCATCTGAGGCCGCCGCCGTCGCCGTTGCCTATGGTCTTTTTGTCGGCTTGTTCATCTATCGCGGACTGAATTGGGCTAAATTATTTCAATCGCTGAAATTTACCGCTATTATCATTGGCACGGTATTATTTATCTTAGGGTCGACCAAAGCATTCGGTCAATTGGTGACCATTTTTGATGTTCCGACCACCATTTTGGATTTGTTTCAGGGGCTGACCAAATTCCCTTGGCTGGTTATGTTATTGATTGGACTACTCTACATTATTGTCGGTATGTGGTTAGAAAGTATTCCGCAAATTATTATTTTTACTGCCGTATTTTTCCCGTTGATTAGCGAATTGGGCATTGACCCGGTGGTCTTCGGCATATTCACCGTAATGACTTGCGAAATTGGTTTTCTTACCCCGCCTATTGGAGTCAATCTATTTGTTGCGGCACGCATCAGCAAGGTGTCTATCGAGCAAATATCTATTGGTGTTTTGCCGCTGATTATTCCTTACATTATGATGATGGTGCTATTGGCATTTTTCTCAGATTGGGTGACCTATTTACCCAATTTAGTCTATGGGAGTTCTCGATAAGCGCGTGAAAAAAATTCCTTTAATCGGCTACAGTAATCGATTATCTGTCCGTCCGGGCGAAACCATCGACTTCAAGATATCTTCCATTTCGGCATCGTATTTTTCGGCAAAACTATTCCGTTCAATTTGTGCCGACCCCAATCCATCCGGTCAGGGGATCGTCTGTATCAAAATTTCCATAACTTAAGAGTTGGTCTACAGATTTTCCGCAAACATCCTCGCGTTTGATATTGTTTAAGTCTTCGCATGCACTGTTTATCCAAAGCAGGGTTGGAGTAGAGTCACAAACCCAAACTCCATCCGCCATCGCCTCAAATATTTGTTCCAATTCAATTGCTTCAAATACACGTTGCATCTTCTCTGGTTGTGGATTTTCCTTACTCACGGCCCCACTTTCTCTCGGTTAGTCATCATTGAATATAATAATTTAAAAGCAGCTAAAAGATGTTGTATGTCGAACTTTAGACTATCGATTTCATAAACCCCAAAGTCTGCAATTGAAAAACCTGTACGCTTTTCATATGTAATAGCCAAAAGCGTGATGTGTCTTGGTCGTCTAAGTGTTGAAGGGGTATTTGGTGACTGGATTGTGAGTCAATCAACAATCATCCTCAATTTGCAGTACCGGTAAACTGTGGTCAAACGCTTCAAACTAGTTTACGTATTCATTAAAGGTTACAGCATATAGCGTTTCGCCATCAAATTCAGCGCTTACCATAACCTGGCTGTCATTGAATTTATGAAGCACAGTCAGTTTTTTGTCAGCACCATAGTCTTTCCAGACACAGTCACCAGACCCAAGACTTGCATTCAGGGCATCCAAAAAAGCAGCTTTATTTTCATCATAAGCCTGGTAGAGATTTTCTCTGATTTCGGTCGATTTGCAAAAAATATTGGTGAAGGGTTGGTCATCTGCAAAGGACGGGGTGCCAGTTAGAAGCACCAACAGGAGAAGAAGTCTGTACATTGATTTTTGTTCTCTATTTTTGGAGGGGTTCTGATTGTTTATCGTGACCATAGCCCAGAAGTAAAAATTTAACTACCACTAACGGGTTGCTGAAATACGTTTTCTTTGAAAAATCGAACCAATATGTGTAAAGATAAGCGTTATCCCAAGTTCGATGCAATCCATTTTCGATTGTTTTCCTGAAGCGTAAATGAGAAGCGGTAACCCAGGCATTGATAATTAACAAACCCAGCAAGGCGGGCGATGAATCGCGATAACAAAACAGCATCTGCAAGTAACGTAGAAACAATAGATACCCTGGTTGTGGGCGGCGGCCAGGCAGGCATCGCCATGAGTGAGCACCTGAGTCATTGCAATGTGCCGCATGTGGTTGTTGAGCGGCACCGTATCGCAGAACGGTGGAGATCAGAGCGATGGGATTCTCTGGTTGCCAACGGGCCGGCCTGGCACGATCGTTTTCCGGGTATGGAGTTCGCCGATTTTGATCCAGAGGCATTTGCTTGCAGGGAACGCGTGGCGGACTATTTTGTTGCTTATGCGGAAATGATTCAGGCGCCCGTTCGTTGTGGTGTTGAAGTGACGGAAGTCCGTCGAAATGATGGCCGCGCCGGGTTTCGTGCTGAAACCACTTCGGGTGTGATCGAAACCAGCAACGTTGTCGTGGCCACCGGGCCATTTCAACGCCCCATTGTCCCACAACTGGTACCTCAGTCCTCTGCTGTGGAGCAAATCCACTCTAGTGCTTATCATAATCCAGAGCAGTTGCCTGAAGGTGCTGTGCTGGTCGTCGGTGCCGGTTCTTCAGGTGCGCAAATAGCTGATGAACTGCTGCGTTCCGGCAAAAAGGTATATCTATCCGTTGGCCCCCATGATCTGCCACCGAGACGATACCGCGGGCGTGACTTCGTCTGGTGGCTGGGGGTGTTGGGAAAGTGGGAAGCGATTGCAATGGAACCCGGCACCGAACATGTCACGATTGCGGTGAGCGGAGCACATGGCGGAGAAACTGTTGATTTCCGGCGTTTAGCGTCTCAGGGAATGATACTTGTTGGCAGAACGGAGTCTTTTTCAGAAGGGGGTATCCGCTTTGCTTCCGATCTCGCACATAACATCACCAGGGGAAATGCGAATACGTTGTCGGTTCTCGATGAAGCCGACGCGTATATTATCCGTAATGGTCTCGACTTCCCCGAAGAGCCAGAAGCTCGGGAAGTGGGCGCTGATCCAGAATGTGTAACCAATCCCATCCTGGATTTGAATTTATCTGAAGCAGGGGTGACATCCATCGTCTGGGCCACCGGATTTGAAGTCGATTACAGCTGGCTCAAAGTCAACGCTTTTGATGAAGAGGGTAAGCCCAGACACCAGCGCGGCGTTTCTTCAGAGCCTGGGGTTTATTTTCTTGGCTTGCCTTGGTTGTCGAGAAGAGGTTCGTCATTTATCTGGGGGGTCTGGCATGATGCCAGATTTCTTGCAGACCAGATTTCCATACAACGCAATTATCTGCACTACGATAGCCCGGAATGACGCAGAAAATTTAGTGACGTTTAATCCTGGCCCTGAGTAACGTATTGCAGAATTTCAACCACTTGTCCGGGTGTTTGAGCCCAGGCCATTGCCGCTGCGTCAACTTCCTTAAGCGGATGAATAATATCTTCATCATGCAGCGTGATATAGGGTTTACCGTGGGCGGTTAACAATCCGGCGTCAAATGCCGCATTCCACTGTTTGTACTTATCACCAAACCGGACCACTGCGATGTCGCAGTGCTCGATCATGGTCCGGGTACGAATACTATTTACCTTCGATGACTGGTGGTCGCGCCAGAACCCTGATTCCGGTTTGCCCAGTAAATCACCGGCAGCGTCGCTTGATTCGTGATCAGTTACCGCAGACATGAATGAAACCGGGAGTCCCATATTTTCTGCGCCAGCGCTAATTTGTTCGCGCCAGTCGGTATGAATTTCTCCTGATAAATAAACAGCCCAATGCATAATTTTCTCCTAAATTTAAACGCTGGATTGTAACCAATTTATTGTTCTGCCGGACTTATTATTCAGCGGAACTCGAAAGCGCATCGATCAGATCGCTTACAAGCTTTTGTTTGCTCTTTGGCAGCGCAGCGAACCGCTCAGTAATGCTGGATTCGTATTGGGGTGTTTCGATTTGTATTGCGGCAAGTTCAGGAACTCGGTCCAGAAAACCTGCTGGCTTTTCCAGTAGCTGTTCGATAAGCCGTGCATCCTCATCACTAATCAGTCCCACGCCATCGATCATCATCTGCAGCATTTCGACAGATTGATTGGCGCTCCTTGCCAACAGTTCCAGTTGATCGAGGCTGAAATTTTGTGCCTGTAAAATTTCGCTTCTGATATTGCTGGCCATGGATTGATATTGTTGAGCTATTCAGGAATTCGGCCAAAAACATGGCTGATTAGCGGAATGACTCTGGCAGACCACAAGTACCGTATCCCGGCTGGCGCAACCCAATAGCGACAGGCATTGTCGAATCTGTCTTTTGAAAGAAGTTTCGGATCGTGCCCATGAATCAAATTTTAGTCTATTGGTCGAAAAAAAGTACTGAAAAAGACGAATAAAGTCAGATATAGGGGTAATATAATTGGCAGATTAGCTATTGCTCAACCTTTGACTAAAACACATGCACATAAAACTGAATCAAACTGAGTACGATGAAATTAGCCATGGGTTTGACCCAGATCCATTTAGTTCCTGGTCTGTGAATGCGCGTTGTTATCAGGAACCAGGATTTTTGCAGTTGGATAGGGAACAAATATTTCATCGCTCATGGCAGTTTTTGTGCCATGAAGCAAAACTTGCAGAACCAGGCAGTTACGTTACCGCGGATGTGCAGGGGCAAAGCGTATTTGCATCTCGCGGCCAGAATGGAGAGTTGCGCGGCTTTTATAATGTTTGTAAGCATCGTGGGCACGAACTGTTATCCGGTGAAGGGAAGAAGAATTTGATTGTTTGTCCGTACCATGCCTGGTGCTACAACCTGGATGGCTCGCTGCAGCTGGCAAGGCGATCGGAATTTCTCAAAAATTTTGATACTTCAACGATTCGATTGGATCAGGTTCGTGTTGAAGTTTTCTGCCACCTGGTTTTCGTTAATCTCGATATAGATGCAGTGCCGTTAGCTGAGCAGTCAGGTGAGCTCGCCAGCGAGATCCTGCGTTATGCGCCAGATATGGCTGATTTGAAATTCGCGCATCGTCTCACTTACAACATTAATGCCAACTGGAAATCAGTGGTGGATAATTTCCTCGAGTGTTACCACTGTCCAGTGGCCCACAAAGACTTTTGCACGCTGGTGGATATGGATACATACAAGGTTAAAACCCACGGCATTTACTCCAGTCATATGGCCAAGGCAGGGGTGTCGGATAACAATGCTTACGGCGTGGAAAATGCAACGGTTACCGATCATGCGGTGTGGTATTTGTGGCCTAATACGACGTTGATGCGCTATCCGGGTCGAGGCAATTTTATGGTGTGGCGTTTTATTCCAACCGGGCCTGAAACGACCTACGAAGAATTTGATTTTTTCTTTGAAACGGAGACCCCAAACGAAGACGAAATGGAGGCGATAAAATTCATCGACGATGTATTACAGCCAGAAGATATCGGATTGGTAGAAAGCGTACAAAGGGGAATGCGGACACCTGCGTTTAACCAGGGTCGTTTTCTGGTTGACCCCGAAGAGAGCGGAATGAGCGAGCATGCCGTTCATCACTTCCACAGTTTGGTTCTTGATGCTTACAAAGGAGCATGCGTTTAAATGAACGCGGTTAAAAATAACTACCTTGAAGGCAAAACATCTGTGGTTACTGGCGGTTGCGGCGGCATCGGTTCAGCTATTTGCGAGCGGTTGGCGTTAAAAGGTGCGGACAACGTAAACTTCTAGTCAGAATATGATGCCATCAAATGAACAAGCCCGTGGTCACCGTCTGGCAGGAAAAACTGCTTTAATTACCGGTGGACGCCAAGGCATCGGCAGAGCCATTGTCGATCGATTTATGCTTGAAGGTTCCACTGTTATGACTTGTGGACGAGGGCCAAGACCAGAAGATTTACCCGATGAAGTGGCATGGGAGACCACCGACATATCCAGTTTGAATGATGTGAAAGCACTCAAAAGTCAGTTCGAGGCGAAGATTGGCCAGATGACCACGCTCGTTAATAATGCCGGAATTCAAATCGAAAAGACAATCACTGACACCACTGACGAAGACTGGGATGCGTTGATGGGTACCAATGCGAAGGGGGTATTTTTAACTTGCCGGGAGTGTATTCCCGAAATGGTGCAGGGTGGGTCGATCATAAATATTGGTTCCATCTCCGGCAATACTGCTGACCCCGGCCTGGCGCTCTATAACGCCTCTAAAGCGTTTGTTCATGGCCTGACCCGCTCCATTGCTGTAGATCACGGCCCTGGTGTTCGCTGTAATGCGATTTCCCCGGGATGGATTATGACGGCGATGGCTGATGCTGCATTTGCCGTGGCAGACGATGCCGAGCGTGCGAAAGAAGATGCTATGGCCAGACATCCAGTGGGGCGATTTGGTGAGCCAGGTGACATCGCTTCGTTGGCGGTATGGCTGGCTTCAGATGAGGCAAGTTTCGCGACCGGCCAATGTTATACCCTGGATGGTGGCATGACTTCAGCATCACCGCTGAATCCGGGTTTGTTTTAACGGTTTAAGCATTTCACCAGGGTAACTTTATGAATAACATCAAGCGCGTCGGGATACTTGTCTTAAGATAGAAATTTGATATCCCAGTCGAAGGTGGCGAATCAGTTTGTATCGAGTTGCCGCTTGAATTCAGCTAAAAAGATTTTTTTGTGTTTCATTGAACACCATTGGTGGGCGGATTTTCACAACGTTGTAGTGCATCCCGTCTATTCCTGCCAGGATGCGATTGTTTCGCAGTCCGTTAACAATGGGTTTTGTTTTTTCGGCCGCTGGTTTCTTATTGTCTTTACTTTCGACTATTTCCACGCCGACAAACAAACCGCTCCCGCGTATGTCGCCGAGTATTGGAGATTGATCAGCCAGAATTGATAACCCCCCTTTTAACATACCGCCTATATGTTTGGCATTGTCCATGAGGTTTTCCTTATTCGCGGTGTTCCTGTTACTGGATCAAACATACTGGTTTCTGGTGGTGCTGGCGGTAACACTGCCAATATTGTGGACAATGCTGTTATGGATGCTGTATCAGCGATATCGATAAAAAAAACTGAAGAGCAGTCATCCAGCAACCCGATCCAGTGTCGAAGCGATTTTCCTGCTCGGAAACACCTCCTTAAGCGGGGGGGGGCCTGCGTGCCATTCACTCAGAGCATGCTTCTGAACGAAGCTGTTCATTACAGGAAGCTCCAGTTCTGACAGTACCGCATTCTTGCCAATGCCATCATGTCGTTCTGTTTTGAGTCGTGCGATCAGGCACGGCAGTCCCATGCAGGCAGCCTCTTCCTGGTTGCTGCCACCATCGGTAACCAGAAAGCGCGAGGATTTCAGCAGGGCAATAAAGGGGATGTAGCTCATCCTGTCCATCAGTTTCACGCCTTGGTTTTCCAAGCGGTTGGTCCAAGCGGTTGGTCCAACCGGTTTGATGTAATTTTCGACGGGTCACCGGATGCATTACGAACTTGACATGAATGGTAGCGGATAGTGAAAAAACGAATTCCATGAGCAAATCGAATCGTTTGCGACTGGATAGATTTTCATGCCTGTGTAGCGAAACAACACAATAAGGCTCTCCGCTCAACGGATTTGAATTCGCACTTGAAATCGCAATTCGCAGGGAATCCAGAATGGTATTCTCTCCTGTGTCGATTATCGACGCGGCTGGAACGCGGTTGTTGGTAAGATTTTTTACCGCATTTTCACCCGGGGCATAAAAAGTGGTTGAGAGTTTTGAAACCAGGATTCGGATAATTTCTTCTGGAAAGGGATTCAGAATATCAAACGAGCGGAGGCCGGCCTCGATATGAACAACAGGAATTTTTCTCTTCCTGCCGAGCAGTGCGCCCAGCAAAGCAGCTTTTGCTTCGAGTCCGCCTCGTGGTTGGGAACCAGGATGTCATCCGGACTGGAAAGGCAAAACCCAGTTATCAGGTCATCCACGGTTTCGCTGTGTTGCCCTGTCAGGACAAACTTGTGAGCGATCTCCCTGTTCCTCAGTTCAATCAGGACAGGCGCCATTTTAACCAGTTGTGCCTTCGTACCAACCAGTATGATATGCATGGGTAACCGGCCAGCAGTTATTCAGAAGTCTTCTTTGTCAAACCGCTACGAATTTCCGAACGATCAACCGACTGGTGATGAAAGGCGGAAATCTGCTCGGCGATAATTCCAATGAGAAAAATTAGCAGTGAGGCAAGAAACAGGATTGCGCTCATATTTGTCAGGTGGTGGGCGGTATAGTATCCCATGACGAACATGAAATTGTCTGAGGAAATCCAGCGCAGATGACCCGAATGTAGCTGATACGTCAGTGTCTAGATCGTCGCCGATCATGCAGACCTGGTTGCTGGATTCCCGAGTCAAAGGGTGCAAAGGGTGTATTCGGTTTTCATCGGGTTATTTTAACATTAAACTACAAAAATCAAAGAAATTGCGTTGTTTGATCTTGAGCTTTGGAACCGTAATAATTGAATTCGTTCCAATAATTACTCTGAAATTGCTATGTGGTGGCAACAGGTGGATTTCAGGAAATGATATTTTCCATGGAACTCAGGAAACTTTTAATTTCTTCAATTGAATTGTAGTGACACATGGAAACGCGAACACAGGTTTCCATGTCTAGTGGAGTTAAAATATTGCCTGAAAAATAGTCATTTTTTCTAACATGTGTGCGAATGCCATCGTCGTTGAGCTTGCTGACCACATCTGCCGACGGTACGTTGTCCACTGCCAGTGAAACCAGTCCTTGCCGATGTGGGTTGTCTGCACCACCGACGATATAGACACGAGGCATGTCACGCAATCCGCGCTGTCCTTCGACACCGTTGATCATTGCATCGACCAATCCTGCTTCATGTTCGGCCATGGCATGTCCTGCGGCGATGAGCCTGGTGCGCCGATCGGCACTGTCTGTACACTGACTTCCCAGCCAGTCCAGATAATTAACGACTTCAGAAAAAGTGGCGTATGCAGAGGTATCTCGGGTGCCGAGTTCCCAAAAATCTGCAGCGGTGCCATCCAGATGATCATGCTCTAGCGTACTCATTCGCGGAGAAACCCAGGCGACACCATAGTTATGCCTGGAGAAAACTTTATAAGCGGAAACTGCACAGGCATCGATATCGTAATCCGAAACATCAAGCGCGCCGTGTGCGGCATGCTGGATACAGTCTGCGATGATGAAACAGTCTGGCGACACCGCTCGAATGACGTTCACCACCGCTTTGACATCCACTGCCATGCCGCTCACCGGACTGGTTTGAATAATGGTCGCTACTCTAGTTTCAGAATTGACGTGTCGTTTATAATCCTCTGCGCTAATCACCGTAGTATCACGATCATGTGGAATGGCAATATAGTGTTTGCTGGCAATACCTGCCCATCGCTTACACGCACTAACTGTTGCGGGGTGTTCAAGTGTGCTGCCGACAACATTGCCACCGGATTCTGCACCGAGTACGGCGGCACTGACCAGACGAAACAATAATTCAGTTCCGCTTTCTCCAACGAATACCAGTCCATCTTCAGCACCCAGAAAACACATCATATCCTGACGTGCTTTAGAAATTATCCGAACCAATTCGTGAGAAGCGGCATTGTCTCGCCCTTGATTGTCCGGGATTGCTGACAGATGCGTATTTACGTCGACAACCGATTTGAGCGTTAGTGAGCCGCCGGCATTTTCAAAAAATGCTCGCGGACCATGATATGGACAGGAATCTGCATGGTGAAACCGGTCTCGTATTTGTTTCAGCAGGTCGGCAGTAAACATGGGTTTTATTTCGCTTCTTCAATAGGTGCTTTTAGCAGATGATTTGCCTGCGGAGAAAGACCAATCACCGATTGTATCTTGATCCGGTAATGGTTGATTGGAAGATACATCGGCTTTAGCCCGTTGTTCTATCCAAACATACCCTTCAGGGTGAAGAAGAACAATGCAGCCAGAATTCCGCCTACCGGTAAAGTAATCAGCCAGGAAAGGAATACACCGCCGACAACACGCAAGTCTATGGCGCCAACGCCGCGAGCCATACCAACACCGATGACCCCGCCCACAGCGATTTGTGTGGTTGAAACCGGTAACCCGGTTCGTGACGCGATAACAACAGTAGCGGCTGCCGCGAGTGTGGCGCAAAAGCCATTGGTTGGGGTGAGTGGTGTGATTTTTGATCCGATGGTTTGCATAACCCGGTAGCCCATGGTGGCCAGTCCCAAAATAATGCCTCCTCCACCGAGAAATAAAATCCACAGCGGCAGCACTGATTTTTGCGCCAATTCTCCTCCTGAACTTACAATACTCACCACCGCAGCCAGCGGTCCGATGCCATTGGCGACGTCGTTTGAGCCATGAGCAAAAGCCATTGCACTCGCGGTGAACAACATCATTGGTGTAAACACTTTTTCGACACTGGCGAAATGAAAATCTTTGTCAGCTTCTTCATCAACCTCGATACGACGAATGAGAAGCCAGCCCAGAAATGCTGACAATCCGCCAAAGCCGATTGCGACCAGAAAACTTTGCGGCACGGTAAGATCAATATTCAGATGTTTCAGGCCTTTGAAGACCGTAACCAGGGCAACAATAAATCCGACTAAAAATACGTACATCGGAGCCCAGCGTTTTGCCATTTGAAAGGGCTTTGAGCGGTTCAGTATGAGATTGCGAATACTCATCATTAAAAAGAATGCCAGCACCCCACCCACCACTGGAGATACAACCCAGCTCGCCACGATGGTTCCAATTTTTGACCACTGTACCGCATCCACACCGATACCGACGATACCAAAGCCGACAATTGCACCAATGATGGAATGGGTTGTGGATACTGGCCATCCCTTAAAAGAAGCGATCATTAACCAGGTAGCGGCCGCGAGCAGAGAAGCCAGCATGCCAAAAACCAGAATTTCTGGTTGGTCGGCAATGGTTGATGCATCAATAATGCCTTTGCGAATGGTTTTGGTGACGTGACCGCCGGCAAGAAAGGCCCCGGCAAACTCAAACACTGCTGCAATAACAATAGCCTGTTTAACCGTTATCGCATTTGAGCCAACAGAGGTTCCCATGGCATTGGCGACATCATTAGCACCAATGCCCCAGGTCATAAAAAATCCGAAAGCGATGGCGATACCGATAAACAGAACGCCGTACTGAGAAATTATGTCCATGATATATCTTGAGTAAAAAGGGATTCGTTCTTAGCGAGCAATAAAAAGGCGGATTCGATCTCCAACTTTTTCCGCATGATCAGCGAGATCACCGATCCATTCGATAATGCGGTACCACATGATCACACTGACAGGGTCGAGCTTTGACTCGATGCTAAAAAGTGTTTGAGACAATGCCTGTTCTGCGGCATCAGCGTCGTCTTCGAATAGATTCAGCTGATCAACCATCTCCTCAACCTGCTTCGCTTCGCCTCCGCGAAACCCGGTTTCAAGAAGTTCATCCAGTTCTTCAATTACCTTTAGAGAAAATTCGCACACTTCAAGACTGCTATTTGCGGCAACGAGAATTTGCGTCTTCATTTCTTCGGGAATCCGCATTTGTCTTTCGTACAACAGGTCAGCGATATCTTGCGAAGAATCCGCAATACTGTCCTGAATGTGCAGTACTTCCAGCAAATCGCGGCGATCAATGGGCATGAACAGGCTTTTTGGCAGTCGCCCGCGCAGGTCATTTTTTATTTTATCGGCTTCATTTTCATTTTCAGAAATCAGATCCCTGATGCGCTTGAATTCAGCCATGTCTTCGTCACACAGACTTTGCAGGAGATCGGGTACGAGTCGAGCAGAACTTAGTGCTACGCGCATATGTTCCTGAATGGATAGTAAAGGGGAGCGTTTCACCAGTGATGCCAGTGGATTAGAAAGCATATGAAGTTATCTCGGTTTTAGCGTTAGTTAATGTATTTACCATGTCATGTTTTGCCGCGTATTCTATGCGTAATGAGCTGCGAATCAAGTGCAAAAACAGAAGGGGGGGTTCTCCTGATGCAATTGCTTCGATGCGCATAAGACGACAAATATATCAGTTTTTCGGGGCGGTGGATTTTAGGGGTAGTGAACTATCGGAGCAATCACGCTGTTGACTGCAATCGAACATTGGCCTGTTATCGCTTCTGTCGTTTTAAAATATGCACTTGTCCTTGAAGGCGATTAGAATCAGTCCAAATTTTTATCAAATCCAGCGAATGAGCGAATTTCCCGAATTATTACTAAACGGCCATCGCGACTTTATGCAAGGCCGTTTTTCGAAAGAGCGTGAGAACTATCGAGAGTTAGCCGAAGAAGGGCAAAGCCCTGAAGTGATGGTCATCGCCTGTTGTGATTCACGTGTTGCTCCGGAAACCATCTTTGGTTGCGGCCCAGGTGAAATGTTTGTTATGCGAAATGTGGCAAATCTGGTTCCGCCCTATGCGCCGGATGACGCTTTTCATGCAACCTCGGCGGCGCTGGAATATGCCGTTCAATCTTTGCGCGTGAAGCACATTGTTGTCATGGGACATGGTCGGTGTGGGGGCATTAAAGCAGTGTTAGATACAGATGCTGAGCCATTGTCTCCGGGCGATTTCATTGGTAAATGGATGAGTATGCTGGTGCCATTGGCGGAGCAGATCCGGAAACAATCAGCGTTATCCGATGTTGAGAGACATTTGACCCTGGAACGGTCTTCAATTCAAAATTCAATCGACAATTTGAAAACTTTTCCGTGTGTGAATATTTTGCATGGCCGGGGAAAGCTGCAATTGCACGGTGCCTGGTTCGATATATCCACCGGAAAGCTTTGGGTTTTGGATCAACAAACAGGAGAATTCAGTCGTCAGTTTGTCGAATAGTGTTTGGGTTCGTTCTATGGCGATCGGCTACGCTCGGTTTGACCCTGTATATCCTCCCCGTGTTTGCGGGTGTTAATGATAAACAGTTACACAGATTTTAGTACAGTCTCTATCACTTAAACCAGCCGCAATGTTAGAGGTCGGATGGAATGGTTATGTCAAGGATTTCTTGCCTCTTTTATTAACAATCCAAACTGGTTTCTGAATTTTTCGACAATCTTTTTCTTTCTCTCTCCTAAAAAATATTCAAAATTTTCTGTTTTCCACAAATCAGGATTGTCAGGTATTAGGTGTTTCTTTAAATACTCTTGACTTTTATCTTGAAACCAATCCTCTGGCGAAGAAGCACCTTTTCCACCCGGACCGTTTTCATCTTTGGTTAGGAGCATTAAGTTCCCGAGTTGATCTCTATCATCTTTCTTATATCGCAGACTTCTACCATCTGGTCCTACTTCTTTTTTAAGAAGTTTAGTAGGAAAAATATGGTCAATTTCTAATTCATTTCCAGAATATGATGGAGTGAAGTCTATTTCTTTGTACCAAATATTAAAAATCAAATGCAAATCATTTCTTTTGCCGTAGTTTTGTCCCAATAACTCATCTTTTGAAATTTGTAAACTTCGACGATTTCTTTGTATAACATTAAACATTTTTGCATTATTAAAATCTTTTCTTTCATTTATTTCCTTAATACAGCTATCTATTAAACTATCAGGATTGCCGCCAAAAGAACCGGCTAATAGTGTTCTTAATATGTAATTATTTAGGTGCTTTACATCGTTCCATTTATCTGCATAGTGGTAATGAAAATATATTACTGGAATAAGTGTCAAATATGATTTAAGTGATTTTTCTGATCTTAAATATGTATTTCCATATAAAAAGTCTTTGACTGCCCTAATGGAACCTTCCATCCTATCCCATTCATTCATCATACGGTCTCTTATTTCTGGCTTTCTAAACTTTTCAATCTTATAGCTTGCACCAGTACCTAACAAAGTTAAGCATGTTTTTAATACAAAATCCCTTGTAAATGCATATCCTCCTTGATTTAAGTCTCCCAATAAACTCACCATTTTTTCTTCTGCCTCTTGCCAATCAGATGTTAATAATGAAAAAAGCAAGTCAGATTTTCCTAATGGCGTTCCTCCAGAATTTGCTCTAATGAAAATCTCTACAATATCATCATCACTGTATAATTCTGGTCGGTCTATACTATCAAATTCTTGATATACAATTCGCTCCTCTGTTTTGAACACTTGATGCACAGTATCAATATTTGTTCCTATTTTTGTCTTTTGCTCTTCTGTTATTTCATGTTTTAACGAGTCTAAAATATTTTTATGTGCGGAATAAACACCTTCCTCCTTAAAAACTATATCTTTCAGTTTAATCCATATTTCACTGGGTGTGTTTTTAGGTATATTTTTGCTAAATTTAAAAATATACTTAACATCTTCTGGGGCTCTATTGGCACCACTTAAAAGATCAAAATATAATTCTTTCCCATTGTAGCTACCACATAATCCTATAAATAGACTTTGTAATCGTTGTTGCCCATCTAACACCAGCAATTTACAATGATCATTTTCTGGCACATAAAAATCAGTAAAATTTGTATCATTTTTGTAAATATCTATAAATTTTCTATGTTTAATAGGGCTTTTTGTTTTCCATACTAATAGCGTTCCGATTGGATAATCCCTCATCAAGGAATCAAAAAGCCTTTCGATTTGTACTTCTTTCCATACAAAGTTTCTTTGAATATTTGGAAGCCAAAAATATTAGTTTAATTGCTGGACGATTTTTCTGATTGTGGTGGTTTGGTTTTTCATAAGGCTTCATTGGTTAGTTAAAAGACACATCAAACGCGGCTGACAATAATTCTGGATCTATGAAGAATACAGCGGGTAATATACACCAATTACATTTTTTGCATTAAGGACGTTGTGGGTTGGAAAATATGCGCTTTGCATCGCCCTGTTCGGAGGTCGCCAGTCTGGAATTCCAGCTATCTAAAACAGAAATTAGATCCGCCAAAACTGGCCACTCCATCTGCCCACAGCCAGTCCTGGAGAAACAAACCAAACCGGAATTAGTATGAATATTTCAACTCTATCAAGCATACCCGGTCAGAGCGCGTATGATGTCATTATTGTCGGTGGGGCAATGTATGGATCTTCGGTTGCCTGGTTTCTGGCGAGCAATCCGGATTTTGATGGTTCGATATTGGTTGTCGAACGAGACCCAACATACACTGCGTGTTCTACGGTGCATACCAACAGTTGCATGCGGCAGCAGTTTTCAAGAGAGTTAAATATCAAGATATCGCAGTTTGCGGCCGACTACGTAAAGCATTTTCGGGACTATATGGGCGGCGATGATCGAGTCCCGGAATTGATTCTACAAAGTTACGGATATATGTATCTAGCAGGCGACGATGCATTCGCCAGTGTGCTGAAGGAGGCTCAGGCGGTGCAGCAGCGTTGTGGCGCAGGTACAAAATTCATGACCGCTGAGGAAATCAAACGCGATTATCCTTTTTACAACGTTGATGACATTGTTGGGGGAAATCACAACCTGATTGATGAGGGATATTTTGACGGCGGCACGCTATTTGACTGGTGGAAACGATCGGCCAGAGAGCGCGGAGCAGAATACATCGACAATGAAGTGGTGGCGATGGGATTGAACGCAAACAAGACCCGGGTTGAGTCGGTTACGCTCAAAAGCGGTGAAGTTATCGGCTGCGGAAAAGTGGTCAATGCTTCAGGACCCAGAGCGACCCTGACTTGCCGTATGGCTGGAATTGAGATACCCGTTGAGCCGCGGAAACGCTATACATTCATATTTGATGCAGAGAAGCCATTGGATAGGGATTTACCGCTTACCATTGATCCTGCAGGCGTTCATATGCGTACCAATGGTGTTTACTATCTGGCAGGCTGCCCGCCGGATGACGACCCTGCGGTCGATTATGATGACTACATTCAGGATCACAGTATTTGGCAAGAAAAGGTTTGGCCGGTTCTTGCGCATCGCGTACCCCAGTTTGAAGCAATAAAACTAATCAACTGCTGGGCTGGTCACTACGCTTTTAATACTTTCGATCAGAATGCAATACTTGGGCCCCATACCGAAGTTGAGAATTTTATATTTGTTAACGGATTCTCCGGGCACGGATTGCAGCAGTCGCCAGCAATGGGGCGAGGAACTGCAGAACTCATCACCTACGGCGAATACCGATCGCTCGACTTGTCAGCATTCCATTATGACAGAATTGGGCGCAACGAGCCTTTCAACGAGCGGGCGATTATCTAACCGGGTTTTTTGTTGGAACTCGCTGCAATCGAATGATTTCTGGTTATCTTTTTATGACAGGAATCTTGGAATATCGCACGATGCGGTACAATGGCGATTCGTAATTATTTTTGATTTTCCAGACGATGAATTTACTGCATATCAATGACACCGATGGAAACTATCCGGATTCGTTCTATGCGCTTAATGCGAATACTCTAAAACCGTTTCCAAAAGCACAAGGCGCACTGGATTGTGACGTTTGCATAGTTGGCGGCGGCTTTACCGGTCTGTCATCCGCCCTGCACCTCGCGCGCCGGGGATACAAGGTCATTTTGCTTGAAGCCCAACGCGTCGGTTTTGGTGCGTCTGGCCGAAATGGAGGTCAGGTCAGTCAGGGGCAACGCGTCATGCAGGATGAGCTGGAATCGCTTGTTGGTGTGGATCATGCTGTTGAGCTATGGCAGATCGCCGGACAAGCTGTGAAGCTGGTACAAAACCTTTCACAGTCGGACCTGGTCGAAGCCGACTTCCATCCAGGAATCGTTCACGCCGACCATCGAAAGCGTTTTGTCCGGCGTAGTCTGCAATATGCTGAAAAGCTAAATAGTGAGTACGATTACAATTTAATATCCGGGCTTGGAAGGGAACAGGTTCGCGCGTTGGTTAATTCGAACGCCTACCACGGTGGAACACTTGACAAAGGTGCCGGTCATATCGATCCGCTGCAACTGGTGTTGGGTTTGGCAAGAATGTCCATTCAGGAAGGCGTGCAAATTTTCGAGCAATCGATTGTGACTGATATCGATAGAAGTGATCCTGCTACGGTAAAAACCGACACTGCCGCGATAAAAGCCCGACAGGTGATACTGGCCTGTAATGGATACCTTGGGAATCTTTGTACAGCAGTTGCTTCCAGGGTGATGCCGATAAATAACTATATTGTGGCTACTGAGCCGCTCACGGCAGATCAGCAGGCAGCCCTGATTAAAAACAACTACGCCGTATCGGACAGCAGGTTTGTGGTCAATTATTTCCGTTTCTCCGATGATCACAGACTTATATTTGGTGGAACGGAATCGTATCGCTATCGGTTTACAAAGGATATTGCAGGCGCAGTGCGCAAATCGATGCTGGATATTTTCCCAAATCTTGCAAATACCAAAATTGATTATGCCTGGGGCGGAACACTGGCAATCACCATGAACCGAATGCCGCACTTCGAAAGAATTTCGGCAAATATCCTCAGCATGTCAGGCTATTCCGGTCACGGTGTTGCGCTTGCGACCTTTGCTGGTCAAATCGCAGCGGAGGCAATAGCCGGACAGGCGGAGCGCTTTGATGTGATGCGGAAAGTGCCTACCCTGAAATTTCCTGGGGGCATAGCACTTCGATCACCGCTTTTGGCGCTCGCAATGTTTTGGTATTCATTGCGGGATAAATTATAAACTACGACGGATCTGTTGCTTGACTAAAAATAGTGAGTCGAGATAGTCGCTACAATATATTGTTCGAGCCAATAGACATTGCCCTGTTACAGCAAAGAATCGTTTCTATCAGGTTCCGCCTTGTAGCGGTATGGGTCGCCATCCGAGAATGCTGGCAGCAATGCGCGGTACCAAAGCCGAAGGAGGCTTGGGGGGTGGTTTGTACAGAGTGGTGTTCCATTCATCTACACCAGGAATAAGGAACACAGTGCCTATTTCAGGTCGTTGAGAACGACTCTGGAGAAGTGCTTTGTTGGTTCGCATCAAAGGAACTGTTAACCAGTTGAATTGAAACCGAAGCGCTGTCATATTGCAGCAATTCAAATTTGAGGTGTCAGGGTTTTTTGGGTGTTTCGTATTTCGCCTGTTTTTGAAAGGTTTTCCAAACAGTCTCATAGCCGACGAAGCCTTTTTCATTGGCTTCCATTTGTCGGGTTGTGACGTATTCTGTTTTTCCCTCGGGAACTTTAGGTCGGGCTTTGGACGGCTCGCTCATCGTATATTTCTCTACTTTGGATTCGTGAAATGTAGTATGTCCTACACGGCTATTGTGTCATTTTTTGGGTTGCAAAAATACAGCTCCTGTATCCATTCCGAATCACAATACTTTATGACCCTCATAAAAATTAGATCCAGCGATTTTTGCATTAATTCTAACTGCCATCATTGCGTTTATACCTGTAATGCGCAAACCAGTTCTGTTGCGCGTTTCAATCGTTGTTGGGCAGTGTTCAGATATATTTCGTATTCACTGCCATCGAAAACATTAGATAAACCACCAAACTCGTGAACTGCAGTTTCAGCCATTTCCAGATAATCCGATTCCTTTGCCAGAGCGTAGAGTGCCGATGCACGATTCGCTGAAACCATGGCCCAGATTAACGGAGTGCTTTCTTTTGAAATGACTTTTAACACCGAATCATAAACCGGAATAGAAGCTTCGAGGGCACCGATATCTTCTTCGTGTTCGCCCAGGCCCTGCATCGCTGCAGCCAGATTATTTTGCGCGATTACCCAGCCAGAGGGGTTTTCGTCATGGCTGCGTTCAGCCAGCGAATTTTGAAGCGCAACCACCGACTGTTGCAGCGTTCGGGCTCCACGCCGATGGGTGCCGAGTTGATAAAGCAGTGTGCCAATTGTGCCCAGGGCTGATGCCCATTCTTGCGGTACTGATTCTCTGGGTAACGAGCTCACGGCTTGTTTGACAGCGTCTTGCGCTTGTTTGAGGATCCTCGCATCATCCTCCAGCATACCAATGGCTTGCAGGGTCAAACCGAGGTTATATCGGGTTCGAGCCCACTCCAGCGGAGTTTGCTCCAGAGTACGTATTTCCAGCGCCTGTTCGTAGGACATTGTTGCCTGCTCAAGAAAATGAATGCTTCCGCTGCGCTGTCCGATAAAACCCATCACGTCGCCTATATTCTGATGAATAGATGACAGCCTTACCGGATCTGCTTCTCGGTCCGTCATCATCTGCATTCCTTGAAAAAGCTCGATGGACTGCTGGAATACGTGAGCACCGCCCAGTCGCAGTTCCCTGCGATCCGCATCGTCTACAAGAGTTTCCTCGGAGTTGGCCCATTCAATCAGTGAGGGTTTGTTGGGCGTCAACTCAAATACGGTGTTCTCAAATTGATCTATGGCCTTTTTCAAAGCGCCTCTGACCGGTGAAGCGGGGTCGATTAAATTGGTAAGATATTGGCCTGAGTTGTGGAACCGCCACTGCAAGCTATTTCCTAGCCCGGGCGTTAATAAAGTTTCTGAATAAAGATGTTGAGGCATATCGAATATTGATCTCAGTATGCTGAAGTCACGTTAAAGCCGGGTTGTTTAGCGCTCAGTCGTGGACGTTTTTTACCGTACTTTTCGGTCCCACGATCTCACTGATGTCAGGTTGTGCATCCAAAGGCCCGCCGCAGGCGACTTCTTCTTCGGTTGCGTCGCGCACACTGAGTATTTCCAGTTTAAAGATAACGTCACGACCGCAAAGAGGATTGTTTCCGTCGATGGTGATTGTTTTTTCGTCCAGGCGGGTCACAATAAAAGTTTTGCTATTACCCTGTTCGCTTTCCATTAATATCGACATACCCAGCTCTCGATATTCTTCAGGCACATTTTCGATTAGATCCGTCACCACTAGCTTTTCGTGCCGTGGCCCAAACAGTTTGTTGCAGTCAATGGGAACTTCAATAATATCGCCTGCCAGTTTCCCCTCAAGCTCGGCGCTAACCTGGGGTGCCAGAACGTCATTTATTCCATGAACATAGCCGATGGGAAACTCGACCCCGGTAAGGATGCTGTTGGTTTTCTCATCGACAACCTTGTAGATTAACTCCACCAGCATACCGTAGCCTACGGGAACTTTTATCTGTGTCGTGTTCATCGTTTTACGCCAATATAAACTGGGCTTTAAAGCCTGTTCAGAGGATTGCTAAAATATCGAGGCACCGAAAATTTTAACCTCGTTTTCCTTGTTGTAACCCAATACCAATCGGCCAAGCCACTCCCCCGCTTTTTTCCTACTGCGCATTCTGTAAAGGACAGTGACATGTTCGTTACGACGGATCAAACCGAGATAGTCATAATCTGGATCAAGCGCACGAGTCAATTCGCTTTTAGCAAATTGTTTTCCAATCTCTATTTCATTAAGACCGTACAAAAGATCGTAGGAAAAATTACGAATAAACTTACCGTATTCGCCTTCATTGGAGAATTTGATGAGATCTTCCCACATCGGATGGGCCAGGGCGAGGATGTCTTCCTCTGATTGCTCGATAATATTCATTCGTTTTTCGGCACAGTTAATCAGGATGGTGAGCGGGTTCTAAATGTCCCGGCACCCAATTGAATCATTGGAAATGAACCCAATGCGGTTGAATTGTACAGACCAATGCTGCTAATCCACTAACAGTGCTACGGCGGTGAGGGCAGCCCCTGCTCAACGCAGAAGCGCCGGTTAAGCGGATCAGGCGGCTTGTTCTTCGTCCTGAGAAACCAGGTGATAACAAGGTGCTTTTTCCATGGTGTACTCCCCGGTTTCCGGATCTCGGCGGGAAACGGTTAGGACATGCCAGTTCTCGTCGTCCACCTTCAGGTGGTCGCCTCGATAGTAGTAACCCGGCCAGCGCGTTTCTTTACGGAACAACGTGTGCTGAATAACCGCCTCTGATGTCAGGTGACGATGCTTAACTTCCCATGCACGAAGTAGTTCGTGAATGTCTTCTGCAGCGATTTTTTCCAAATCCTCTTCAAGCAGTTTGATCTTTTTGAGTCCAATGTTAAGTAGCTTTTCATTGGTCATATAGCTAACCGTTACACCGCCTGCGTACTCATCCATCAGCTTTTGTAAACGATCCAGAGCCTGACGTGGGTTTATGTAGTTCGGATTAACAGAACCTGCAGTGATTTCGTTGCGGAAAACCCGGTAGGTATCCATTGGCTTATAGATTTCTTCCTTTCGACGTTCAATCTGTTCATTGGACACCGAAATACCCTCTGCTTTACCGTCATCGATATACTTACAGGCAGCCTTCGCAGCGATACGGCCTTCGGTGAAGGATCCGGAAGAAAACGCATGAGGAGTACCACCAACAGCGTCACCGGCGCCGAACAAACCTTCAATCGTCGTCATACGGTTATAGCCCCAATAGTATTCAGGGGGCGATAGATCCTCAGGACCTGAACACCATGCACCACAGCCCGTTGCATGAGAGCCCATTACATAGGGTTCTGATGTGGTTAGCTCCGGATTTTCGTATTTCGGATCGACATCGGTTGCTGCCCAAAGAACCGCTTGGCCGACGGTCATCCCAAGAAAGTTGTGCCAGCCGATTTCTTCGAGATGCGGATCCTGGAATGCTTCCATGGTTACCATATGAATCGGACCGCGGCCGGCATTCACTTCCTGTATAAACGCATGATTACGCAAACAGGTCGGAATCGGGCGGTGGGTCAGGTGAGAAGCTTCTGGATCAAGGTATTCCTTGCCGACAATTTCCTGCAGTGACGGCCACCACTTGGATTCGTACTCTTCTCCCAAACCGTTCTGGGTATAGGTTTTCAGGTGAAGGAAATATGCGCCAACCGGACCATAACCGTCTTTGAATCGAGCAAGTACAATGCGGTTTTCCATCTGAGTCATTTTCGCACCAGCATTGATCAACAAGCCGTATGCAGAACCCGAAGACCAGGGTGCGTACCAGACTCGGCCGGCGCCTTCACCAACGGATCGTGGCTTGAATATATTTGAAGCACCGCCCGCAGCTACAACAACTGCCTTGGACTTGAATACGTGATAGTTGCCAGTACGAACGTTAAATCCAACAGCGCCAGCAACACGGTTTTGTTTCGCATCATCCATGAGCAAATGTGTTACACAGACTCGGTTAAATACCTTGTCAGCTGATTTTTTTGCTGCATCGGCAACGATCGGTTTAAATGATTCGCCATGAATCATAATCTGCCAGCGACCTTCCCGTAGGTAGGTATCAGTTTTGGGGTCTCGCATTAGTGGCAGACCCCATTCTTCAAACTGGTGCACGGTTGAGTCAACGTGCCGCGCCATATCAAAAAGCAGGTCTTCCCGAACCATGCCCATAAGGTCAATTCGAGCGTAGCGAACGTGATCTTCCGGGTTATTTTCGCCAAAGCGCGTCCCCATGTAGCAGTTGATAGCGTATAGGCCCTGGGCTACCGCACCCGATCGATCCATGTTCGCTTTTTCTGCAACGACAATCTTTTTATCCTGGCCCCAGTAGCGCGCTTCAAAAGCCGCACCGGTGCCGCCGAGACCGGCGCCACAGACCAGAATATCGATATCGTCTTCTACTATCGTATCGTATTTCATTAGTAGTACACCCCTTCTTTCAGCTCAAGGCCATTTGATTCAAGCGTGTGAATATCGCCGTCGTCAAAGCGAATGTATTTGGGTTCGTTGTATAGTAACTGGCTGTCTCTCTGTTCCTCGGTCGGTGCTTCAACTTCGTGCAGTTTTGGCGTTGCGCTTCCCCAGGGTTTAGTGGTGATAGGGGCTAATAAATTCATCTCCTTCTCACCGTTTCGAAACTTGATGCGCCATGCGATGGTGCCTTTCTCTTCATCGCGTTTTACCCGAACCGAGTGCCCCAATGGTGCGAAATCAGCGTAGCCGCGGACATCAATCGCCTGATGTGGGCAGGCCTTTACACAGGAATAGCATTCCCAGCACATGTTGGGTTCAATATTATATGCGCGTCGGGTTGTCGTATCGATGTGCATGATATCTGACGGACAGATATCAACACATGCGCCGCACCCGTCACAACGAGTCATGTATACAAAAGTAGGCATAGTAAATTCTCCAGACCAGATTAAAGTCAATTAAAAAGTGACAGGGGGTTAATAGTGATTTGGTGGTTCGCGGCTGATTCCAGGTCCCATATAAGGCGGGTTCTTACCCATGTATTTCGGGATATCAGGAAATCTGGCCTGAACAGCAGGGTCTGTCAGGTCGTAATCCTCGGGCAGGTTTTCTCTTGAGCCGTCTGCGACCGTAATTTTTTTCTGGTAGGCGGCAGCCGGTTTGAAAAACATATGCGCGAATTTGGACCAGTAAACCGAACCAAACAAAACCGTTGTGCTGGCGATAAACAGAACGCAGAACAAACAACCCGGCAAGGTATTCAACCCGGTAAAGGACCATAACAATCCAAAAACGGCCATCGCAATCAGGCCAACGATGAAAATATCGCCGCGGCCGTTGAAATTGTGCCATTTAACGCCTTCAGCGAGTACGTCAACACGGATAAAAAACCAGAACCAAAGGCCACCGAAACTGAGCATAGCAGCACCAAGATGCCACAACCCGGTAATCAGGGATGGCGCTTCTGTTGTCGGGTATTTGAAAATCAGAATGGCGCTGCTAACAACAAACAGGATGAAGCCGTACATCGTTAACAGGTGTGAGAGGCGGCGTTTCGGATTGTTGAATTCGGAAGACGTTAAGACTTCGCTGGTGACAGTTTTGATTGCCAGCCCCGCTTTCTCGCCTCCGCTCACTTTGCGCTTGGCTGATTTTTGCGCTCGCTTCGAGTTTTCAAAAAAGTACTTGGCAGTTTGTTTGTGCATCATATCAAGCGCCGTTCCAACCACAACCAGGATTACCATGAGGACAACATAGCCCTGCATAATAGACGGTGATACATACGCCGAAAGTTCGGCAAAAGGGTTATCGGTAAACATAAATTCCAGGATCCTCTAATTGTTGTCTCAAAAAGCGTTCGCAGGTGCGCCAATTGTGGAGCAACGGTGAGGTTGATTCAACACAGCTTTTTTAGCGATGCCCATAAACTGTATTTATGAAGACAGGCGTAAATCACAAAAACTCTAATGATAACAACGAGGTATTGCCGCCGGCTGCGGTGGTATCTGTGCTAATCGACCGTTCAACCGCGAACTGATGCAGATAGTGCGGTCCACCCGCTTTAGGTCCGGTGCCGGAAAGTCCCTCTCCTCCAAACGGCTGGACACCAACCACCGCACCGATGGTATTGCGGTTAACGTAGATATTGCCGACACGGATTCGTTGAGTAACTTTTTCAATTGTCGACTGAATGCGGCTGTGAATACCAAAGGTCAGACCGTAGCCAAGCCGATTGATATCGTCCACAACTGACATGAGGTTTTTCGAGCCGAATCGACAGATATGCAGTACCGGACCAAATATCTCTCGCTCGAGCGATTCAATTCCGTCAATTTCTACGATACACGGGCTAAAAAAGTAGCCATTCTCCCTGTCCTCTACGACCGGCCCGCGGATTACGTTTAGCCCTTTTTGCTTAGAATCATCGATATACTTTTCAAGATTGGTTAACGCTTCGAGATCGATAATTGGACCAACATCAGTAGAAAATGCCTCGGAATCGCCAATTTTTAACTCGTGAATTGCACCACAAAGCATTTCCAGCATAGCGTCAGCGATATCTTCCTGCAGGTATAAGACTCTCAATGCCGAGCATCGTTGTCCAGCACTTTGAAAGGCCGATTGAATAACATCCCGGACGACCTGTTCGGCCAATGCCGTAGAGTCAACGATCATCGCATTCATCCCCCCAGTCTCGGCAATTAGCGGCGCTATTGCTCCGGGTTTGTTTGCCAGGGTTTGTTGAATAATCTTTGCCACCGCCGTTGAGCCGGTGAATGTAACGCCGTTGATATCATCGTGTTCCACAAGACGCGCACCGACCCGGCCATTCCCGGTAAGCAGTTGTAAAACGCCATTAGGAACGCCGGCTTGCAGTAACAGACTGGTCGCATAGTGCGCGATGATCGGTGTTTGTTCTGCGGGCTTTGCAAGTACGCAATTGCCTGCGGCTAATGCGGCGCTGATTTGCCCGGTAAAGATTGCAAGGGGAAAATTCCACGGGCTGATGCAAACAAATAGTCCTCTGCCATCGAGTTGCCACTGGTTTCTTTCTCCGGTTGGCCCGATCAGGTCGAATGGCCCGGAAAATTCCTTTTCTGCGAGTTCGGCGTAGTAGCGCAGAAAGTCCACAGCTTCTCTCACTTCAGCGATGGCATCGAGTATGGTTTTTCCGGCTTCACGAATACACAGTAAAAAAAGTTTATTGCTATGAATTTCATACAGATCAGCGGCTTTACGTAAAATATCGCCGCGAGCAGAACCGGCGAGCGCAGTCCAGCCACTAAATAGCGACCGGGCAGTTCTCACCGAAGCCTCGATCTGTTCGTTAGTGGCAATGGCAGCTGTGCCTATCTGCCTGGCCGTGCAAGGTGAATAACAAGGCAAGGTTTCATCTGAATGCAACTGTGAGTCGAACAGGGTCGGGGCCACATTCCAGTGGGTTTTACTCCAGCTTTCGATACTATTTACAAACCGCTCCAAATCTTTGGGATTATTAACATTCAAACCGGTGGAATTGACCCTGTTGCCATACAGTTTTGCCGGAACAGGGATGCCGGGATGGGGTTTGAAATCGAGCTCGTCCAACAGTGCCACTGGATCGGCAACGATGCTGCTGATGGGTAATTCCTTGTCGACAAGACGGTTTACAAATGAACTGTTTGCCCCGTTCTCGAGCAACCTTCGTACAAGGTAGGCCAGTAAATCTTTGTGCGGACCAACGGGTGCGTATATTCGACATTTGACCTGATGTTCATTAATGACATGATCATATAAAATTTCTCCCATGCCATGCAGGCATTGAAACTCGAAATCCCGACGATTACCCGCAAGCTGAAGGACTGCGGCAACGCTATGCGCATTGTGTGTTGCAAACAACGGGTAGAAAGCATCATCATCATCGAGTAGTTTTTGGGCGCATAAGAGATAACAGACATCGGTGGAAATTTTCCGGGTGTAAACCGGATAGCTTTCGTAGCCTTCAACCTGCGCGCGCTTGATTTCGGTATCCCAGTAAGCCCCTTTTACCAGTCGTATCATAATCCGTCGGCCTGATTTTTTTACCCGACTTCCGATCCAGTCCAATACCGCAGGCGCGCGCTTTTGATAGGCCTGAACAACAAACCCCAAACCCTGCCAGTCGCGAAGTTCTGACTCGTCGCATAACAACTCCAACAAACAAAGCGAAGGTTCCAGCCTTTCCGATTCTTCGGCATCAATGGTCAGGCCGATATTGTGTGATCGAGCCCGCAGGCAAAGGTGCTTCAGTCGAGGATAGAGCGCATCAACAACCATTTGCTCCTGGAGAAATTCGTATCGCGGATGCAGTGCGGATAACTTTACTGAAATGCCGGGGCTGAGAGTAGGGTCCGATTCTTCACTATGCCCGCCTATGGCATCGATCGCAGCTTTGTAGGCCTCAAAGTATCCAACTGCATCTTGCTCTGTTCGCGCCGCTTCGCCGAGCATGTCGTATGAATAGCAATAACCTTGCGATTCCCGGATTTTTGAAATCTTGAGTGCATTTGCGATGGTTTCCGCCAATACAAATTGCTTACCCATAATTTTCATCGCCTGTTTCACTGCCGCACGTATGATCGGTTCGCCGCTCTTCGCTACCAGGCGACCGATGAAATCGCCAGCATCTTCAACAATAGATTTGTCCAGCGAAACAACTTTTCCGGTCAGCATCAATCCCCACGTTGAGGCGTTGACGAAAAATGATTCACTTTCTCCCAGATGGGATTTCCAGTTGCCGCCTGAAAGTTTGTCTTGGATCAGTTTGTCTGCAGTGTCGGCATCCGGTATGCGCAGAAGCGCCTCCGCCAGACACATTAATGCGACACCCTCTGTGCTTGACAGTTTGAATTCCTGCAAAAAGGCATCAAGGCCACCGTGGGACTCGTTGTTCTCACGAATCGTGGCGACAAGCTGCTCCGCCCGGTGTTGAATTTGCTTGCGCTGGTTTTTTGGTAATTCCAGGTTATCGAGCAGGTATGCAACGCATTTCGTTTCGTCAGCGTGATAATTCTCCTGAATCTCCGTCCTCGAGGTGAACTTGTTTGTGAAAGGAATTTCGAATGTCATGGTTGCAAAAACATAAAATTGAGTTGTCTTAACATATCATTTTTATCTGTCCAGCGTAAAAGAAAATAGCCTGGTATCAACATAGCGCCCGAGGAACCGGCGTTATGGCGGCAACAGGCCAAATAGCGGAATCTGACCCGTTCCCCCGGAACCCGGCGGCAGCAGGTGGCCTTGTCGCTGATCACTGAAAAAACCACTGCCCGGGTGCCTGCGAGGAAATCGGCAAGCTGATCAATTGTCGTTGAGTCTTCAAGTTTCATGCTGGTTTTCATCCTCCCATCATGAACCAATCACTATTTGCTGTCAGCCCGCTCCAGACTCATTTCATATTGAACAAGGCTGATAAGCCAGTGTATGATTGTGCTACTGACGAACAGGCTGTCGGGCATGCCAGGCTAAGGGCAATGCGAGTCGGTGATTCCGAGTTTTCGGAGAGGGTGCTTGGCGAATCGAAGGCACCGACTTATTCTCATTAATAAAACAATCCCATAAAATAATCGCAATGAACATTCGCAAAAAACAAAAGAAAACCAAATGGTGCAAGCCATAAGACATTGTGAACACATCGACACCGTGCCAGTAACGCACCCTAACAAAGCGCTCCATCGGACTGCCTACGGCAGCCGCTGAGTTTAGGCGTTATGTGAAGAAAACGAGAACGTAGAATGGATTTTTCACTAATCATCAATCAAGTGGTCGGAGCTTTTTGGTATTTAATCCCAATCGGGATAATTGTATTAATTCTAAAGTCTCGTTGGTTTAAGGGCGTGGCAGGTGAGTTTGCCGTCAATTTATCAGCAAAAATTATGCTGGATAAAGACAAGTACCATCTGATAAAAAACGTAACTCTGCCAACAGAAGATGGCAGCACTCAAATTGATCACGTTATTGTTTCACTTTACGGAATATTCGTAGTCGAAACAAAAAATATGAAAGGCTGGATATTTGGTCGTTCCAATCAAAAGACATGGACGCAAAAAATATATAAGTATTCCAGTAAGTTTCAGAATCCTCTGCATCAAAATTATAAACACGTTAAAACATTACAATCCTTGTTGGGCGTAACTGATGATAAAATATTCTCCTTGGTGGTATTTGTTGGTGGCAGTACGTTCAAAACAAAAATGCCTGAAAATGTTACTTATCTCCGCGGGTATGTCCGGTTTATAAAATCAAAAACACAACCGGTTCTATCTGAATCAGATGTAAATAAAATAACAATCAAAATTGAAACAGGAAGACTTACGCCATCCTTAAAAACGAGTCGAGATCACGTAAAGCATGTTAAACACAAGCGGTTTGATTCATCATCAGACACTAAAAAAGATGATGCTAAAACTGTAAAAATTACGTCATCTAAACTTGCTGCTAAGCTCAAGCTAAAAACGCCTGAACTCATAGGGCTACTAATAGCTGGTGGTTACGTCAAAAAAACAGGTGAAAAACCAGTGTTAACAGATAAAGGTGCATATTCAGGCGGTGAAGCCAAAAAAGGCCGATTTGGCGAATACTTTATTTGGCCTAAAAGCTTTGTTCCGATGGTTCTATCTGAATCAGATGTAAATGAAATAACAATCAAAATTGAAACAGGAAGACTTACGCCATCCTTAAAAACGAGTCGAGATCACGTAAAGCATGTTAAACACAAGCGGTTTGATTCATCATCAGACACTAAAAAAGATGGTGCTAAAACTGTAAAAATTACGTCATCTAAACTTGCTGCTAAGCTCAAGCTAAAAACGCCTGAACTCATAGAGCTACTAATAGCTGGCGGTTACGTCAAAGAAACAGGTGAAAAACAAGTGTTAACAGATAAGGGTGCATATTCAGGCGGTGAAGCCAAAAAAGGCCGATTTGGTGAATACTTTATTTGGCCTAAGAGTTTTGTTCCGATGGTTCTATCTGAATCAGATGTAAATGAAATAACAATCAAAATTGAAACAGGAAGACTTACGCCATCCTTAAAAACGAGTCGAGATCACGTAAAGCATGTTAAACACAAGCGGTTTGATTCATCATCAGACACTAAAAAAGAGGATGCTAAAACTGTAAAAATTACGTCATCTAAACTTGCTGCTAAGCTCAAGCTAAAAACGCCTGAACTTATAGAGCTACTAATAGCTGGCGGTTACGTCAAAGAAACAGGTGAAAAACCAGTGTTAACAGATAAGGGTGCATATTCAGGCGGTGAAGCCAAAAAAGGCCGATTTGGTGAATACTTTATTTGGCCTAAGAGTTTTGTTCCGAAATGAGGTTCTCCTGAGTTTCCTGTGGGTAAAAGCCAAACAATGCTCAAGAATGCGGTACAAGTATATTTTTTTATGGCGATATTCAAATGAAAGCTACCGCATTGTTTACTCAGCTTTTGGGGCTTAGCGAGCCATGGCGAATGACGGCGATTACGCCGGATCTGACTGACAAATCAATGACCATCCAGATAGATTGGCCAAAGGGAACGAAAGGCGCGTGTCGTGTCTGCAATACCCTTTGTTCGGTTCGACCATCGTAAGCAACGCACATGGCGACATTATACGATACAGTTCAAGACGCGCTTGGTCACTCAGGTTCCGCGTATTCATTGTAAAGCGCATGGAATCAAAAGCCTGAAAGTACTTATGGCAGATACGCAAGCACGTTTTACGCCTTTATTTGAGCGTTTCGCTATTGATGTGCTGTCGGCTTGTAGCAACAAGACACAAGCCGCAAAACTGCTTGGCTTGTCGTGGGATGAGGTGCATCATATTCAATCCCGAGCGGTGAAAAGGGGATGGACAGACGTGCTGTTGAGACTGTGCAAAAACCAATATTTGTCATTCCTGCGAAAGCAGGAACCCAGTAAAATAGCCAACCCCGCAGGGGTTTTCCACTCGATTAGCAGTAGCGTTGTAACCTATTCAGGTTTTGGCGTAACTGCCCAGGTTGTTTTTAAGCGTATTTCAGTTTTGCAATAATCTGATCGGCAGGCATCATCAGTGTTTCGATGATGTTCCATCCTTGTTTTCTCGCCGTTGTGATGACGCTGCGCAGGGTGGCAAAATCCTCTGCACCTTGTTCAGACCTGAACCCTCCCGATATTTTCTGGCGTAACTTCATCATCCGCAGGTCGCGTTCAGCTTCGTTGTTTGTGAAGGGTACGTCGGGATCTGTCAGAAAGCGTAGGGTGCCTTCCTTGCGATCGCGTAATCGTAACGCCAGATTATGTCCTGTCCGCTGCTTCTTGCGCCCCCGTCTTCCGGGTTTTGGCGGCACGAGTGGAGGCAATTCCTCATGGAAATCCAATGCTGCGGTGATGATCCTGTCGTATCGCCGATTGATAAGCGCAACAAGCGGTGTTGAAACCGCCACGCCCTTATCCCGCGCGGCCTGTGTGACATGGTGCGCACGCCGCAGTAGCCTTTGCATCTGACCAGCCCAATCTTCCTGTTCGATTTCGACCAACGCTTGCAGTTCCCGTAAATGGTGTGCATTGCACAACGCATGGGTAACACCATCCAGCGTGAAGTAAGGCTGCCAATGATCATGCACGATACAGCCCGTGAGATTGGATAACAGATTACCGCGTTTGCTGCTGACCTGGTAGAAAGCCAGAAGCGGTGTACAGGCAACGTGAAGCCCCAAATCCCCAGATAGAGTAGCATCAGCGCTTCAAGGCTCGGTGAATCCCTCTTTCAAGCCTTGTGGCTGGCCATTACAGCAAATTATGGTAGCTAGTGCCGAGAGGTTTACTCAAAAACCGCTGTTCGGTGCATTATCAGTGCTAAATCGGCTATTTTTGACGCACCTGTCCTGCAGAAGCCGTTATTCTTGTTCTATGTCGGGTTAAATGGGCGGCGCTTCAAACTCCTTCAGTGCCAGCAGCACTCGTTCCAGTAGTAGTCGGTGGTTTTCCCGCATTTTTACCAAGAGTTGACGTCCCGTCCTGACCACTTTTGCCGCGATGGCGTACAGCCGCCAGCGCAGTGTTATCGCACGATGCTGGGACAACTCCCCCGGCAGCAACTGACGCATGAGGGCACATAGATTGCAGGAGAGTGCGGAGATTAAAAAGTACAGCACATTGGCAGCAAAATCTGAACACGGCAGGGTGTCGCCACCAAAATCTCGTTTCAGTTCCTTGATTCGGTTCTCGCTGTCCTCGCCACGCTGGTTGTACCAGTGGACAATCTCGCTATCGCTAAGGCTATCCCGATTAGTGGCAATCGCACGATAAATATAAGCACCTGAGTTTATTTCCTCTGAACTGTTTTCTGAGTTATCTGATGAATCTAAATCCAGACTCGCCTGGCCGGTAACGGCTGTTCTCTGAATGATAAGGGTGAAGGGTTTTTCATACTCACCGATGCAGAAACTGGTGCGGTAGGTATCCTGACCATTGACCGCTTTGTCTTTTTTATCCAGCAAAGGCGGCCAGTCCGAAGCGCTTGCCGCTGCTATCTGCGCGCGCAGTGCGGCGCTGGTCTTGGCGCGAATGGCATACTCGATACCCTGCTTATCACAATACTCAATGACTTTTGTTTGGTAGCCGGCAGCATCAATACGCAACGCCTTCACGGTACAGTCTTCCGGGAGCGACTGCTGGCATTGCTGGATAAACGGCTTATTATCTTTCGCTGGCGGCACATTGCCTTGACGGAAATCCACGGCCACGATCTGCCCGGTTTCCGCAATATGCCCGACCATCGGCATAAAGCCCTTGTTCTTGTTGTAAGTCCACCGTGCACCCGCTTTATGGGCAATAATCTCGGTGGCATCAATGTCCAGTGTGACTTCCTTACAGCGATGCAAGGCTACCTTCAATAAGGCTTTATTCACCTTTACCCAGGCAGCCTGGATTTGCGGCTGGCTTCCCATTCGCCTGAGCCAATCTCCAATCGTGGTCGCCTGGGGAAGTTTCTTGAGATCCAGCACGGTGCGCAGTGCTTCATCATCCTGAAGGTGGCGAACCTCATCCAGGTGAAAACTGCCTTCATGCTGCATCAGGATGAGGGTCTTGATGAACTCCGAGGGCTTATACCCACGATTGCTTTTAGGCTGGGGGAAGTGCTTGTCGATTCGCTCAGACAGGTTCAGGGAGTCCATTAGTTGAGCAATCGCCAATAAACCGGCACGAGAGGTGAGTAAATCGTTCGTTGTATCGAGTTTGTAGGGTAGAATAGTCATCAGCCTTGAGCTGTGCACCCATTGGGTGATGGTGGGTTTGAGAGCAAACCATTATACAGCCAAGGCTTCCTGCGTTTAAGAGATTTCTATCTGGGGATTGGGGGAAGCCATTGCAGGCACCCCGTAATCCGGAAACCCGTCTCGTCAAGATGTTTGACGTGGACCTGTTGGGCGATCACATCCTGCAGGTGAGAAGCAACCCCCTTGAGCCGCTCTGATGCTTTGCGGTTCATGGCGGCCACAGTGGCAGGAACCAAAGGGGCATTGAACAAATCGGCCATTATTTGCGCCAGTCTGTCTTCCGGCAGGAAATGGGCGCATTGGAGATATGTTGCCACTCCGGCAATGCGTGGCCCGTACTGCACGGGTGCCTTCACCTCCAGAGGAAACGCAGCCTTGGTTGTTTCTCCACAGTGGCCACAAAGGCAGACATGTGCCCTGTGTTCCGTTGTCACCAGAGGCTGTGGCTCGGGCAGGTCAAACACCTGTCGTGCGGCGTAATCCTCTGCCATTGATGGCGACAGCGGTGTGCCACATTGCCCGCAGACAGAAGGAAAGTGATCTTCAACATGATCGGGGTCTGCCGTTTGGCACAGAGTGCTTCCCTTGTGGCTTTTCTGCCCGCCTGACTTTTTACCGGATTTTCTCCGCAGACTTTTGGTTCTGGGTTCAGCCTTGGGCTTCTTTAGGCCGTCGCTTGAAGGCGGCTTGCTACTGTTGCTGCTGTTCAAGCTGAGGCGACGCTCAAGGTCTTCAATGCGAGCCACAAGCAGGGCTATCGTTTGTGCATTCTTCTGCTTCAGCTCTTCATAAGCCTCAACGGAAACATAACCTTTGGGTGCGTTTGAAAAAATCATAATCTTAATGAATCACATCGGGATTCCTCAGGCAAAAGAATTATTCCTTAGGGTACCTGGGCAGTTACAACAGATAAGGGTGCATATTCAGGCGGTGAAGCCAAAAAAGGCCGATTTGGTGAATACTTTATTTGGCCTAAGAGTTTTGTTCCGATGGTTCTATCTGAATCAGATGTAAATGAAATAACAATCAAAATTGAAACAGGAAGACTTACGCCATCCTTAAAAACGAGTCGAGATCACGTAAAGCATGTTAAACACAAGCGGTTTGATTCATCATCAGACACTAAAAAAGAGGATGCTAAAACTGTAAAAATTACGTCATCTAAACTTGCTGCTAAGCTCAAGCTAAAAACGCCTGAACTTATAGAGCTACTAATAGCTGGCGGTTACGTCAAAGAAACAGGTGAAAAACCAGTGTTAACAGATAAGGGTGCATATTCAGGCGGTGAAGCCAAAAAAGGCCGATTTGGTGAATACTTTATTTGGCCTAAGAGTTTTGTTCCGAAATGAGGTTCTCCTGAGTTTCCTGTGGGTAAAAGCCAAACAATGCTCAAGAATGCGGTACAAGTATATTTTTTTATGGCGATATTCAAATGAAAGCTACCGCATTGTTTACTCAGCTTTTGGGGCTTAGCGAGCCATGGCGAATGACGGCGATTACGCCGGATCTGACTGACAAATCAATGACCATCCAGATAGATTGGCCAAAGGGAACGAAAGGCGCGTGTCGTGTCTGCAATACCCTTTGTTCGGTTCGACCATCGTAAGCAACGCACATGGCGACATTATACGATACAGTTCAAGACGCGCTTGGTCACTCAGGTTCCGCGTATTCATTGTAAAGCGCATGGAATCAAAAGCCTGAAAGTACTTATGGCAGATACGCAAGCACGTTTTACGCCTTTATTTGAGCGTTTCGCTATTGATGTGCTGTCGGCTTGTAGCAACAAGACACAAGCCGCAAAACTGCTTGGCTTGTCGTGGGATGAGGTGCATCATATTCAATCCCGAGCGGTGAAAAGGGGATGGACAGACGTGCTGTTGAGACTGTGCAAAAACCAATATTTGTCATTCCTGCGAAAGCAGGAACCCAGTAAAATAGCCAACCCCGCAGGGGTTTTCCACTCGATTAGCAGTAGCGTTGTAACCTATTCAGGTTTTGGCTAAATCGTTTGCCGGGTCGTAAAGCGCTTTACAACCTACGGCTTCAACTTTTACCGGGAAGGGCTCATCAAAATACTCTATCACCAGTTCACGGCCCGCTACGGCATATTCTTTTGGCAAATAGCCCAGAGCGATGTTTTTACCAATTGATGGGCCGTAGGCGATACTGGTGGTGTACGAGCGGCGGCCGATTTCATCGATTAACACTTCATTGGTATCCGGGTCAATAATTGGGCAGGTTCCAACCGGGTACCGTGCCACACCGTTTGAATCTACGTTTTCAGTCATCGTCAAAGTACACAAATACGCTGGCTGTGAATCACGCTCACGCTGTTCGAGGTAAGCAGCTTTGCCGTGAAAGTCTGCAGCCTTAACTTTAGGACGTGCCAAATCCGCTTCAAGCAAATTATATTCAGTAAGCAAATCTGCATTTTGCAGTCTAAGGCTTTTTTCCAGACGGCGGCTATTAGCGTAGGTTTCTACTCCCACCGGTGTAGCGCCTTGTTGGTAAACCCGGTCCCAGAGTGACAATCCATAGCTGTACGGTACGTGCAGCTCCCAGCCTTGCTCGCCAACGTATGAAATCCGAAATGCCAGAACCGGTATACCTCGAACAGTGATATTTTTTGTTGTTGCAAACCCAAAATTATCCGCTTCCAGTTGTTCTGGTTTGTCGGCGATGGCCTGTAACATCTTTCGGGCATTGGGACCCCATAGCCCAAGGCAGGCAAGGTGGTCACTTCGATCTTCGATGTATACTTTCCAGCCGTTGTCTTCAGCCATGCGTTTGAGCCAGATATAATCACGGTTTCCGGCATCAGCACCGTCGATGACCCGATATTTATCTGCTGCCAAACGCAGAACGGTCAAGTCCGAACGAACGCCACCCAAATGATCGAGAAAATGGGTATAAATTCCCTTGCCGACAGCGGTGTCTCCACCAACTTTTGCAACGCAAACATATTCCATCAGGGTTTCTGCATCAGGTCCGGTTACATCGTATACCGCGAAATGTGACAAGTTGATCATGCCCGCGTTTTCTGACATTTCCAGATGTTCGGCATTCGAGACCCGATAAAAATGCCGGTTATCCCATTCGTGTTCACGGACGGGTACGCGGTCGCCGTATTTTTCTAACAGGTGTTCGTTAGAAGCGTAGCCGTGGGCACGTTCCCATCCAGCCAGTTCCATAAAATATCCACCGAGTTCCTGTTCACGCGACCAGAACGGGCTTCGACGAAGATGCCGGCCTTTGGTGTATGGCTCGCGGTTGTGAACTGCTGGATTATAAATTTTAAAAGCAGTTTCGTAGCAGCGATCATAAATATAGCTTGGCGTTTTCTGTACGGGGTAGTAGCGCGCAACATCAATCCCGTGAATATCAACTTCTGTGGCACCGTCGGTCATCATATCTGCGAGCACTTTACCGATTCCGGGGGCATCTTTTACCCAAACGGATTCTGCGTACCACAATCCCCGCGTTTCGGGTGATTCACCGATAGCTGGTCCGCCATCCGCAGTAACCTGTAGCAAACCGTTGAATGAACGTTTTTCATCCCAACCCAGTTCACCCAAAATCGGCGTTAGTTCCATTGCCCTTTCCAGTGGCTCCATAATCTGTTCAACTTCGAGATCCCGTTGGGAAGGGGAAAGTCGAGCATCTTCTTTCTCCAGCAGATCTCGGGGATGCACCAGACGCGGTTCCTTTTCTTCGTAGTATCCCCACTCAATCTGGCCGCCCTCTGGCGTATCAGGGTCTCCGGTGTCTCGTAAATAGGCAGAGTTTCCCTGGTCTCTTAACAAAGGATAACCAATGTCCTTTCCCGTGCCTTCAAACTCGGTGTAAGGACCGAAAAAACAAAGCGGATGGTCGACCGGCATAATTGGCAGGTCTTCGCCCGCCATCGCCGCAATCAGACGACCCCATAACCCCGCGCAAACGACAACGCAATCGGTTTCGATAAACCCCTTGCTGGTTTCGACCCCCCTGATTTTTCCGTCTTCGATTTTTAATCCGGTTGCGGATGTATTCGCGAATGCCTGGAGTTTGCCGCTTGCTACGCCCTGTTCTACCAGCTCTCCGGCAACGGTTTGTGAACGGGGAGCAACCAATCCCGCATCTGGGTCCCACATCGCCCCCTGGATCATGTCTTCCTCAAGCAACGGAAATTTTTCCTTGGCTTCCCTGGCACTAATCATTTTAACGTTAGTACCAAAGGACTTTCCGGATCCACTTTACGCTTAAGTTCAGACATTCGGTCTTCATCCCCAACCCGGGCAACTTCGAGTCCGCCGACCCTGTCGTAGCGCCCCATTTTGTCGAAAAACGCCACACTGTACCGGGTTGTGTAACAAGTCATGTTGTCATGCGCTGTCAGGTAGACAAAATCTGATGCGTGTGAAGTAGAGCCGATATCTGTGGGGATTGAGGTCTTGTCGATACCGACGATATTGTCCCAACCCTTTTCGATCAGGTGATGTGCTACACAGGCGCCGACAATGCCGCCCTGACCAATAATGACTGCGTTTGCGCTAGCAGGGAATGTTGCCATGGAATAAATTCTCCGTATGAAAGCGGGGTGTTTGTTTCGTTGTATTCAATTTCAAAATATTTGCTTACAACGGATATAATAGTTTCGCTGCAGATTATAAGCAGGATTTTGTGTTCAATTAAACACCGAACCGACATGGCATTTTCCGGTGACGGCTAACCGCCAGGAATTTACTGTGAAAGTGATATATGCCACATTCGTTGCGGTTATACGTTATTATTGGTTATACACTTTTTTGCTAATCATGAGGTTGGAATAGCGCTAGCTGATCTTTTATGGTAATACTTCAATATGAAGCGGTTGGTGTGTCTTGTATGACAGATAAAATCAAAACCATGAAGCTGTATCATCAGGTGGATCGTGTTTTTAACGAGTTGTCCGCGTTGGGTGTTGCTGATGGTGAATCAATTGACGTTTTGCAGCTTAGTCAGTTTGACCAGTATCATTACCTTGGAACAGACGCCGTTGACGAGGCGGTAAATAAACTGGGTATCTCTGCACAAATGGAGGTATTGGAGGTCGGCGGAGGTATCGGCGGCCCTGCAAGGTACCTGTCCCATGCATCTGGCTGTCATATGACCGCGCTCGAACTGCAGCAGGATCTGAATGACATCGCGCAGACATTGACCGAGCGATGCCGCCTGGAAAATCGAGTGAATCATGTTTGCGGAGATATTCTTGATGATCAGACAACTTTCAAACAATACGATGCACTGGTTAGCTGGCTTGCATTTTTACACATTCCGGACCGATCCAGGTTATATCGGCGATGTTACGATGCGTTGAAACCGGGTGCTGGAATTTATGTTGAAGATTATTTCCAGAAAAGTAGGCTAACGGAAATCGAGAAGCGGACTTTAAGTGAAGACGTATTTTGCGATCATGTGCCCAGCATGTCCGAGTATCAGAGCGAACTTGAGGAAGCGGGGTTTGTCGATATTGAACTGATTGATGTATCAGCAGAGTGGACGCAATTTGTCGTGCAAAGACAAAACGCATTTGCTGCGGCCCGCGATCGAAATATCGCATTGCATGGAAGTGAAGCCGTTGAAGGATTATCACATTTTTATAACAGCATCGTCGGCCTGTTTAATGCCGGAAACCTCGGTGGAATTACCTTTAGTGCAAAAAAACCGGCATAATGGTGGCAGCGAGAATTTACCAATTACTGTTTCGGCAGGAGGAGAAAAATGACTAAGACTGATCAAAATAAACGTTCGACCCTGAAAAAACTGGGAACAGCAGCGGGCATCGTCACCGCCGCTCAAATTAGCCCGCGAATGGTGGGTTATGTTTATGGTTCCGATGCACCAATCAAAGTGGGAATGCAGCTGCATCGCACGGGTATTGGCGCTTCCTATGGTCGCTGGTATGAGCGCGTGGCGAGCGCGGCAGCGAAGATTATCAATGATGAGGGTGGGATAAACGGTCGCCCATTGGAGTTGGTCATCGAAGACGATGGCACCGACCCAAAGCGCGGCGCTGAAGTGATTGAGAAATTCGCAGCACAACACAAGGTCGACGTTGCCTACGGAACATTGTTCTCTCATGTGGTCATTGGCTCGTCTCCCAGGGCTGGCGAACTGAAATTACCTTATTACGTAGTGTCCGAAGGTCACCATGTCGCTTCTGGAAGTTTGAATCGATACGTGTTTCAACCGGGTATTACGGATGTAAAGTCCCAGGTTATTTCCATGGCCCCTTGGATTTCGCAGAACCTGGGTAAGAAAGTGACCATGATTTTTCCTGATTTTGCATTTGGCCACGATCACAGGGATTATTTTTCTGCGGCGATTCAGCAGCAGGGCGGTGAGGTGTTGGAGCTAATTCCAATCCCGCCCACGGAGTCTTCTTTTACGCGCTATCTGCCGCGCATTCCAGCCGATACCGAAGTTTTGTATCACGTTATGGTTGGGCCTGGCGTGTTAACTTTCGTCAAGGAAATGGGACAGCATTTTGGCAGTCAGCGCCCTGAATTTTTTGGTTTTATCGATTCTCTTGAAGCGGTGGACTTGTCCACGCCTCAATTGGAATTTCTGGAAGGCACTCATTTTTGGGAAGGCAATCCTCGGTATGCGCAGGCTAACCAAAGTGAATTTGACAGGTTTTATCGGAATGCCGTTGGAGTTGATGATAACGGCGCGAGCATCAGCGATCCGAAAGATGTTTCAACTTATTCGCATATGTTCGGCTGCTGGGAAACGTTGTTTATTATCAGGCAGGCGATGGAAATGAGTGGCTATACCGATCAAACAGCTGAGCACAAACAGGCGTTAATTGAAGCAACCGAAGCGCTTGAGACGTTTGAACACGGTCGTAATCATCCTCAGGGCAAAAAAATCTTTAACGGGAGTATTCACCAGAGTTTTGGCCACCAGTATATTTCCCAGGTTAACAACGGCCGGCTCGACCTGGTGCATACTACGAGTATAGAAGATGGCATATATGAGCCGGAAGCTGACTATACTCAAATGGCTTTGTAAAATTGCTCGTTACCGTTTGGCCGGCTTTGGCGACGGGCTTGGCGACAGGGTTGGCCAAATTATTTCTGCAATACGTCTAGATTTGTTTATGCGATAAGTCAGTGGATTTTGGGCCGTTTTTATTACTCGCCTCCCTGGAGGGTTTGGTTCAGGCCGCGGTGCTCAGTTTAACCGCTCTCGGTCTTTGTCTGGTGTTCGGGGTGATGCGCATAGTCAATGTTGCCCATGGTGAGTTTTACATGCTCGGCGCGGTTTTAGCCTGGGCTGTTACCAGCATCATTCCAGAATATCCAGCCGCAGGTTTTTTCCTTGCGTTGTTGATAGTGCCTGCGCTGGTGGGTATTGCTGCGTATGCCGGGGAGCGACTGGTGTTGAAGCGATTGAACTACAACCCCGAAGCCACCATCGTTGCCACGATTGGAATTCTTTATATCATCCAACAGTTGGTATTACTGTTTTTTGGGCCTGATGCCCGTGCGGTAGAACCGCCGTTTTACTTTCGCGTGTCCTTTCCCTGGTTTGGATATTCCGGGTACAAGCTTGCTGTCGTACTTATGGCGGTGCTGGTTTTGCTTGCGACGTGGTTCATCATAACCCGCACTAAGCTGGGTTTAATTATGCGTGCGACCCAAATCGACGGGGAAATGGCGCAGGCATTTGGAATTCCGGTTGGGCGTGTCTACGCCTGTGTATTTGCTGTTGGAGCAATGTATGCAGCGCTTGCCGCGGTAATGATTGTGCCGATAAGACAGGCTCACTACTTAATGGGAATTGATCCGCTTTTGATGTCCTTTATTGTTGTCATCATTGGCGGTCTGGGGAGTATTCGAGGAGTCATTGTTGCGGCAGTTCTAATGGGTATGAGTGACGGAATTATTTCCATGTTCTTTTCGCCAACACTGGCGAAGATGGCATCCACTTTTCTGGTTGCCATGGTGCTGGTATTTAAACCCGAAGGCTTATTCGGGCGAAGCGAAGACTAGTATCGATATGCAATGGCTAAAAAGCAAATCCGCGATGCTGCATTTAGCCGTTATTCTAATACTGTTTTTGCTGCAGTTCGCGCTGCCTGAATATCATCATCTTACGGCGACCAGGATCATGATATTAGCGATCTTTGCCATGGGCTACAACCTGCTCTTTGGCTATACCGGATTGTTGAGTTTAGGCCATGCCATGTTTTTCGCCACGGGTTTATACACTGCTGGAATGACGACATATCATCTTGGGTGGGGCGTCATTCCGGCGTTTTTCGGGGCAATTATGGCTGGAGTTTTTATTTCGTTAATGATTGGTGTGATCGTCCTGCGCACTTCTGGGGTAGCGTTCATGATTGTCACCTTGATGTTTGCTCAGGTAGCCTATCTGGGTTCGCTCTATTTCACCGAATATACCCGCGGCGATGAAGGGTTGGTTCTGCCGCAGCATGCCCGAAGCTTTAATGTGTTTGACATGAATGTGGATTTGGTTGATCCGACGACACGCTACTTCATTGCTCTGGGACTGTTGGCATCTACGATGATTATCGTTTACCGGTTGATAAACAGCGCTACTGGCAGGGCACTAATTGCTATTCGGGAAAATGAAGGCCGAACCCGTATGCTTGGATACAACACCTTTGCGATTAAACTCAAAGCACTGGTGATATCCGGGACGATATCAGCGATGTCCGGTGCTGCCTATGCGCTGTTGTTTGCTTACGTTGGATCAAGTTTCGCGGGAATTCAGTATTCCATCGACGCACTTTTGTTTACCCTGTTGGGCGGTGCGGGTACCGTGCTGGGTCCCATACTCGGAAGTTTCCTGATGTTTTATCTGGTGGATATTGCCAGTAACTATACGGCCGCGTATTTATTGGTCGCAGGTGCAGTGCTGATTCTTCTGGTGTTGTATTTCCCGAAAGGCATTCTCGGCACGGTCCGGGAAAGGTGGGTGAAGTGGCTGCCGTAAATCTTCTGGAAACCAAACACCTGAGCAAAACATTTGGCGGTCTAAATGCCGTTCAGGATATCTCGTTTGCATTGCAGGAAGGCCAGGTACACGCCATCATCGGGCCCAACGGTGCAGGAAAAACCACATTTGTCAGTCTGCTATCAGGACGCATTCAGCCAACTGCCGGTGAAGTCTGGTTTGATGGAGAATTGATTAATGAGAAACCAGCCTGGCAGCGCGTTCGACTGGGTATTGCCTATACTTTCCAGATCACCAGCATCTATCCTGAATTGTCTGTCTTTGAGAATGTTGCGATTGCGGCACAATTAAAAGGCAAAATAAAATCTCGGGATACTGCGCTCGATAATAGCGGTAATCCCGATCGGTCAGTGCAGCGTTGTGTTCTGGAATGCCTTGAAAAAGTTGGTCTGGATATGGATTCTTCTTTAAAATCAGGAGAGTTGGCTTACGGCCATCAACGACTGCTCGAGATTGCAATGGGATTGGCACTGAGTCCAAAATTATTGATTCTGGATGAGCCTACACAAGGATTGTCCGATCTGGAAATAACTGAATTCATTGAGCTTGTTGGTAAATTACGTGATGTTATGACGATACTTATAATCGAACACAATATGCCTTTAGTGATGTCGATCGCAGATCGAATTACGGTGCTGGATCAGGGGACAATTCTGGCCCAGGGCTCTGCCTCACAAATCCAGAACAGTACAGCGGTGCAGCAAGCCTATCTCGGCGGATGATGTTCGAAGTGAAAAAACTCTGTGCCAGCTATGGCAAAAACGCCGATGTCGTAAAGTCTGTGTCATTTCAGATTGATCGCGGCGAGGTATTTTGTTTGCTCGGAAGAAATGGCGCTGGAAAATCATCAACATTGAAATCCATTATGGGATTAATGCCGAAGACACAGGGAAGTATTATTCTCGACGGTAGTGAAGTTAGTGGTCATCAGATACCAGCTCATGAGATACCAGCTAAAGGGATTGGTTATGTACCCCAGGGCAGGCGCTTGTTTGCGGAATTGACCGTACGAGAAAATCTGCAGGTTGGGCTTTTGTGCCAAAACGGCAATCCTGATTTTCTCGCCCGGTCTTTGGATCTGTTTCCCCGGCTTAAAGAACGGCTGAACCAGATTTCTGGAACTTTGAGCGGCGGTGAACAGCAAATGCTGGCTACGGCACGAGCATTATGTCTCAATCCTAAGCTGTTGTTGCTTGATGAGCCAACGGAGGGGCTAATGCCTTCTATGATATCGGCAATTCGACAGGCCATCGTTGAATTAGCCGGCTCAGGAATGTCGGTGTTACTGGTTGAGCAGCGTGTTGATGCGGTCTTTTCTATTGCTTCCCATGTTTCTTCACAAGTTGGTTTTATGGAGAATGGCAGGTTACTCGAGCAACGAGATTTAAGTGAGCTTAGTCCGGATGATGAGCTGATAAAACGATATATCGGTGTTGCATAGAAAACGGAAACTTCTCGACAGTCTCATGCGTTGGTCGGGATTGGGCTTGATTCTTTTACCCGGGTTCGCGCTTGCACATAGTACCGAACGAGGATTGGTTTTATTGTTGCCCACGGAACTATACCTGATTGGCGGCGCGCTTACGGTTTTAGCAAGTTTTGTTTTGTTGGGATGGATTCCTGTCAATAAGTTCAAGAGTTTGTGGTTGACGGAAACCGAGAGTATGGAAAACCAGGCTGTACGGTCTTATATCCCGAGTCTTATTTCGCTGTCACTTCTGGTCGCCTTAATTATGTCCGGAATGATTGGGACACGTGATCCGTTAACCAATCCCCTGGTGATCTCAACCTGGACATTGTGGTGGGTGCTGTTTTTGGTTGTACAGTGTTTAACCGGTGATTTATGGCAATACCTGAATCCATGGACGGGAATTTGTTGTGTCTTGCGTCGTCGATTGGGGCTGCGGCCGCAGTATTTAAAATTGCCGCCAGCATTGGGATACGGACTGGCAATTGGATGTTTTAGCGCATTCGCCTGGTTTGAGTTGGTGGACTTGTCTCCAGAGGATCCGTCACGACTGGCGAAAGTAATGGGTTGTTACTGGATGATTCATTTTGCCGGTATCCTGCTTTTCGGCGACCGTGAATGGTTATCCAGAGCAGAGCCCTTTGCCATATTCTTCCGACTAATCGGCTGCCTGTCACCATTTGTTCGAAATCGTACCCGCACACGAAGTGATCCATCCATTTTGAATACGAAGCTGGTTTTTCCCGGTACAAAACTCCTGCGCTTGCCCGCTTTGTCCGTATCTGGTGTATTGTTTGTTTTGTTAACCCTGAGCAGTGTATCGTTTGATGGGTTCGCACGCACGTTCTTTTGGCTGAATATCATCGACATCAATCCATTGGAATACCCAGGCCGAACTGCGGTTGTGCTCAACAATACTCTGGGATTGATTGCTGCTTTCACACTGTTAACCATCATTTACTTTGGCTGCGTTTACCTTGGTTGCAGAGTAACCAACAACCAAACCCGGTTCAGGGAATTTTCAGGAATCGTGATTTATTCCATTATTCCCATTTCATTGGCATTTCATTGTGCGCACTACCTAACCCAACTATTGGTGAACGCTCAGTATGCGGTACTGGCTTTTAATGATCCGTTTAATCTGAACTGGGATTTATTTGGCGCGACGCATTTCCACGTCACCACATCATTTTTGAATCAACTTGATACCGTTAAAGTGATTTGGGGCATTCAAACGGCTGTAATTGTTCTGGGCCATGTGGTGGCTATTGTGATAGCACATGTCGTCGCATTAAGAATCTGCCCACAGCGCAGCGCTGCTGTAAGGAGTCAGATAGCCCTAGCCTTGTTTATGGTGGGTTATACCGTATTCGGTCTTTGGTTGCTTTCCACACCATCCATCGGTTAATTTGTCTGGCTTCGCAGCCATGGAGAGAGCTTCCAGTGTTCTTCTCCAAACCGTTCTCGCAGGCCATTCAGCCTAGTGTTGAGGATATCCCAGCCTGTGGATTCGGCGTAATGCATCGCTTAGCTTTCTTTTTTGCACGCTCGTCTCGTAGTGTTGTTTGATTGTGGTTAAGCTGACTTGAAGCGCTGATTCTTCCACCTCAACCAGAATGCCGCTACTGGCGAAACACATTGTGATTCCGCAGCCCATGGTTCGACCATCAACGATTCCCACTGATTCAATACTTTTGGTCTTGTCGTGATTGTCCAGTGTATGCATTTTACTTGCCTGTCTTTCGGCAAAAAACAAGTGACGCAGTGCCGTGGACTCGGTCGAGCTTTTGCATAACTCAAACAATGTTTCTGGTAGCCTTTTTGCAACGAATTGCATTTCGAGACCTTTGCATAAATCCACCCAGGGCACGACTAAAACGGTAAAAAGATGTTCATTCAAATAAACCTTGAGGATACCATCACATGTCCAGGAAACAAACCGCCCAATACTCGTTCGCAAATGCCCTGTTAGTGGAACATAAGTCATTATCCAAACTGTGGATGACGTGCATGACTCAGCGCATGACTCACAGGAATTTGATCATCTGTTAGGCGATAGGCGCGGACAAGTTTACGCAGACAGTGCTTATGCCAACAAAGACAATGACCGTAAACTGGGTAAAGAAAACAATAGAATCCTGCACCGAGCCTATCGCAACACACCATTAACGGCGCAACAAAAAGCACAGCATAAAATGTACTCCAGTGTCCGCTATGTGGTTGAACGCACCTTTGGTTTGCTCAAACTGCATCACGGATTAGGCAAGGCAAGATACATGGGGTTAGCCAGAAACAAAACCCGTGCACATCTGATTGCCATGAGCCATAACCTTAAAACTGGGATGAATATTTTCAAAGAACTGCAACGTTTAAAGGAGAGTTGTGCCTAAATGGGCAATAAAACAGATTAAAACCCACTAAAAGTGCCGAAATAGAGGCTTTTTTAGTGTCGTATTGATGATTGAGAGAACATGGGCGAAAAAATGAGGCAAATTTATAAAAAATCACGTTTTTTGTGATTTGGCCGAGTGTTTTGTGGGTTATGCAAAGGTCTCATAAATATAATCGACTTTATAATACAAAATAAAATAATCGTATCTAATTGTTTTTTAAGGGTATTTATTATTTTTGTGAAAATACTTTCTCACCACTTGTTGTCGCATCTATTTGATTTTATAAACAAATATCTTATTGACATTTTTCATTTAGGTTGTATCATAATTATCCAGATTAATCTTAAGGAGGTTCAGTAATATGAATCATGTAACCAGTGAAAGCTCAGTCCGGCAACAAACATGCCTGGCTAATTTGGATGTTGATATTACCCGAGTTGAAAGCTCAGTACTTTCTCGTCTTGTAGAAGAAGTGCGAAATAACGAGCCATCAACTATTAGAGCATTTGATCGAGTGCATAACCGTCATAACCGCTGAGGCGATGAGTGGAAATAAACACGATTTTAGTGAAAGTATCTAGCCGGTGTAACATCAACTGTAGTTATTGTTATGTATATAACATGGGAGATGATGGGTGGAAAAATATGCCGTCTCTCATTTCTCAAGATACTAATAAAGCACTATCATTAGCACTAAAAAATCTTGTTGATGATCAAGATATCCCTTTTGCAACGGTTCTTCATGGCGGCGAACCACTAATGTTGGGCTTGAGAAAGCTAAAGGAGCTTTTGAAAAGTCTCCGAGAAAGCCTTCCCGATACGCACCCAATTAGTATACAAACTAATGGAATGCTTATCACAAATAAAATTCTACAGATATGTGAACACTATCGTGCATCTATCTCCGTTAGCATTGATGGGCCGAAACTGATAAATGATCGGTTTCGAATTGATAATAAAGGGAAAGGTACTTATGAAAAGGTTGTATCCGGGATTCGCCTACTCAAAGATCATAAAGAGTCAGACTTTCTCTATGCCGGGCTATTATGCGTCATTAACCCGCATTCCGACCCATCGGAAATTTATTCTTTTTTAAAAGGGCTTGGAGCGGCTTCTATAGATTTTCTTTATCGGGATGGCAATCATTCTATACTTCCGTTTGGTAAAGAGTCGCTTGAATCCACCGAGTATGGAGACTGGTTATGCACCCTGCTGGACATGTATTTGTCAGATCATACTGCCCCAAAGATACGATTTTTGGATGATATTATTCGTCTTGAGCTTGGCAGCCAAGGAATAAAAGAGGGGCTGGGAGTAACAGATTATGGAATTGCGATAATAGAGACTGATGGAGTCATTACGAAAAATGACACTTTAAAAAGTACGTTTAATGGAGCCGATCAATTTAGTGAAAAATGGTCAATACATACTCACCGGCTAAGTGAAGTGTTTAACTCAGAAGAGTTTAAACAATACCATGCAATGCAAAGGGCAACTTCATCGACATGTGTCTCATGCGATTATATCAATACTTGCGGGGGTGGTATGCCACTACATAGATGGAGTGATGAGAATTTTTACGATAACCCTTCTATTTATTGCAATGATCAAAAGAAGATAATTAGTACTGTCCGTAGTCGACTTGTCCTGGAGGGGTTAGTAGTTTGATTTCTGACGCTATAGATACAGGCTCATATCAAAAAACACCCTTCCCATATTATATTTCCGAAGAAGCTTTAACTGAGGAAGCTGGTGATTTGTTACTTGACTGGTTTGAAAGCGATGCTCCCTGGCAATTAGTTGAGACAGAATTCTACGAACAATACGAATTTAGTTTTTTTAGCGTGGATATACCTCCGGGTATCGCCGCATTAGTAGATAAACGCAATTTAGAACGTGTACAAGGGGTGGTGCAGGACGTATTTGGAGTGGTTCTTTCAGATCGAATAAATGTGACTGCACATAAACTTCTTTCAGGGCAGCGTATTCGTTTGCACAATGACTATATTCCAGGGGATGAAACACATAGAGTTTTAATACAGCTAAATCGTGAGTGGGATGATGAAAATGGGGGTTTGCTAATGTTGTTCAATAGTAGTGACCCTGCTGATATTCACAGAGTTCTCCGCCCAAGTCATAATAGTTGCGTTACTTTTGAAATATCTCCTGCCTCGAATCATGCAGTGACAACTATACATGGTGGCGAGCGATTTACTTTAGTTTATTCTTTCTATAAGTCTTTATCCTAGTGGATCTGCGTTCTAAGCTGTATTTAGCTATTCGAGATCAGAAGACTTTACCGTGGCTCCCTGAATTTACTGAAGATTTAGCAAATTCTGCGTGGCGGACTTTGTTTGCTAACAGTGGGTTTGCGCGACAAAACTATTCAACCTCAAGAATAATTGGAAAAGACATATATACAGAACGCAATATATTAGGAGCATTAGTTTTTGATGATTTTAAAGGTGAGCTGATTCTAGAAAAATTGGCTGGTAATATTGAGACTGAATTTGGAGTATTAGGCCTTTGTTTTCCCCAGACAGACCAATGCGAAATAGAATATCAGTTATCGGAATTGAATCTCGCCTTTGATATAATTTCTGAAATTCCCTCGCTTTATATAACCGTGCTAACCTTAGTTAGAAGCATCCATATATTAAAAGCAGAGAATGATCAGCATGATGTGAGTTTTAGTGACCCAGAGATCCCATTTTCGATATTTATATCGATGTCCTCTGTTCACGAAACTAATTCATCAATTAGATTAGCAGAAGCGATAATTCATGAAGCAATGCATTTGCAGTTAACATTAATAGAAACCTTTTCTCCACTTATTTTGGAAGATAATAAAAAACTATTCTCTCCATGGAAAAATGAAGATCGAAGGCCATCGGGTATTTTTCATGCACTTTATGTTTTTTCGGTGATTTATACTTCACTTCCACTATTAAATACATTAGATAAACAGTTTGTCGCACGGCGTAGATTAGAAATTAAAAAGCAAATATTAGAAATTTATTCTTTTCGTTTTACCCAAGGTTTTACATCATTTGGTCAAGCTTTCAAAGATAATCTATTTGCATGTTTTGATGACGCAATGCCCCTGGAAAGTTAGATCGATGTTTAATGTTAGTAAAATATTATTCGTTTTTAAGTAAGTTTATTGCCATAGAGCTGTATTCTGCATCTGGACGAATAGAACTACTCAGATATTCTCGAATATTTTCAGCTGCCTGGTTATGGGGGTCTCTAAGTTCTAATTCTCCAAGCGCATCTTTAAGACATTTGAGGCGCTTAAACACAGTCATCCTTGATTCGCGAAACTGAGAATGTCGCAGATTTAGGAGGGCTATAGTTTTTTTACCACGATCAGTTCTTCCGACAGGCTCATCTCGATGAAATTCTATATGCTCACGCGGATCTTCCTGCGATGGATCTATTAGTACTGGCTGTTCAAGGGAATAATCATCATTATGATTACGAGCACGATCAGCTTCCTTTAAGAGTGGGAAAAGGTCTTTTTTGTGGCTTCTATTGATCAGCTCTTTACACAGAAAAAGGTTATCCCATGAATACGCGAGCCAATAATATCCAGGATAATGTTTTTTATTTGAGTTTTCTACTCCAATCCTGCCTTTTGGCCTGAAATGTTCGACATCGCCATAATCACCAGTAAATTTGGCTTCGCTAAAACAACACTTATTATGTTGCAGTTTTCGAAGCCTATTTTTAACTCTCTGTGATGAATAAATTCCGGCATTAAACTTTACCCCTCCTTCCTTATTAAAGCTTGCAGGGTTCAGATCAAAATCGGCACATAGCTTATCTGTTGCCTCCCTCCCCCTGCCAGTTGAGAGCACGCCTGGAATAACAGAGCCTTTGTCTATACGGATCATTTTCGGCTGCCATCTATTACTTGTTGGTAAGCCGCCTTGAGTAAACTCATCTCCTTTTCATCCTCGATTAATTCACGAGTTGGCAACTCTGACAATTCCTCATCTAATTCTTCTAATTTTCTCCAATTTTTTTTAGTTTTCTTTTGTTTGTCTAAAATACGTCTTCTTTCATTAATCAGTGCTTCAATTTCTCTGCTGCGAGCACTGGTTATACCAAACAAGTCACTTGTAAGAATTTGATCTACTCGCCATCCTTTATTTAAATATTGATTATTAATTATATGAACTTCATCATTATCATTATCAAGTTTTAATACGGCAATATTCTCTTCCTCGGATGATTGTGCCATTAACGGGCTGTGTGCCGTACAAATAAACTGGGTGTTAGGAAAGTGCGAAGTTAATTGTTTTCGTATATCCCGCTGCCATTTTGGGTGTAAATGTAAATCTATTTCATCAATAATAACAACCGCAGCTTCCTCTAAAGGCGCATCGCTTTCAGGAAATTTCTCTAACATTCTAATGGCCAGGTCAACAGCCCACGCGAGCATCGTGGTGTAGCCCATACTAAGTGATGATAATGCCACAGTGCCTGTAGGCATTTTAATTTTCACACTTCCCCTTTCATTAAAGTTTGTAATTGTTGAAGGCCCCATAATTTCAACGCACTCTTCGTTTTCCACGGTGGGCAAGAGAGCAACAAGGAGTGCTTTTACTTTAATAAGATCTTCTTTTGCTCTTGGCAATTTTTTTAGTTGCTTATAGTCAAGGTTCGATAGAATTTCTTCAGCATCATACAATTCGCCTGTTTCCGAAAATAGATTTGAAACAGAATCCCTAAGACGTGATTGATCACTATTATTCCTAACCATATGCCGGGATGCACTATAAGCAAAAACATTTGGAGCATTAAATTCTTTCAGGTATCCAACTATATTCTTTGAATCAGTAAGCTTGCCATTCTCGCTTGTAGCTTTTATCTCATAACTTAATTTATTTCGACTTTTCGGAAAACCTGTATTTAATTTCTCACCGTTACAAAGCTCAATTTTAACGAAAAGGGCTTCATTTTTCCCCGCACGTAAGAGCCGCTCATATTCATCGTTATCTTCAAAGCTATCTATTGTGGCTTTAATTGCGATCTTGCCTTTTTTTTGCTTCTCTGGTATAGGGGCTTCTGTTGGTCGCATTAATGCTAGAAGTTGAAGTAAAGTGGTTTTTCCCACGCCATTGTCACCAAGTATCAAAGTCCACCGCGCAGGCGCACCGTCACCATTCGACAAATCTAATGTCTGTTTCGAGCCAAAGCATTTAACATTTTCAAGGGTAAGCGACAAAAAATACATCGGCAATTTATCTTCTTTTTTCTTTTTAGTCATGGTGTCGTCCAAAATTTTAGAGTTATAACCGAGTCTGGTGTTTAGGCGGTTGAAAAAAAGCGGCATATCTGGTTGATTGGCAATCATCACACAATCAAGCAACCAATACCAATAGGATACGCCACCATAAATAAGAATAACATTATTGAATTTGAATATCGAGAAGCGAGTACAGGTCTGTTAGCCCAAAGCAGTAATGTCCCCTTTTTGATTTCTTCAGGAGCGGTGCGGCGGGCTCCCCGAGCGAGGTTTATAACTCAATATTTCAACACAAAAAAGCCCGGTTAAATTAACCGGGCTTAAATCCAGATTGTTTTGTTTGAATAACATTGCGGCTTCCTTAGCATATGTCTTCCCTGACTTTTCCTTCCTGGAGGGTAATGTTGTCTTTACAAAACAATTCCCATTTACTCCTGTATTGGGAGCGATCCATGGCAACCGGAATTCAGGAATACGGTCCTTGCGCATCCTTAAAATCAGACTGGATGCTGTTATATTCTCACACTCGATTTTATTTATCTGTGACATATTTCACACTCGACGAAATTAGTTTTATTCTGATGTTAATACGTTGTTACGAACACCCGGACAGAGAGGCCGTTATCGCTTTGTGGGGAGAATGTAATTTATCAAAGCCATGGAATGGGCCTGGAAAAGATATCGCCCGGAAGCTGGAGGTGAATCCAGGTCGTTTTCAAAATCACCTTGGGAGCCGCACATTTTCCCTGTAATATTGCACAAAGGCATTGGCTCCGTCGTCGAGTCCGCGAGTTTGCGCCCATTCCAGATTCCCCAGTGAACCGCTATACAATTTATCCAGAGTCACTCGCAAATCCAAAGGAGAACAGGTATAGCAACCAATAAAAGTGATTTCCTGTGATGTTAATCTGCGTGCGCCCAATTCGCCCTCATTATCCATTAAGCCTATATGAACTATTACCGCCCCGGGCTTTGCGCAAGCTATGCAGGTTTGTCGGGTTGCCGCATTCCCTACAGCATCAAATACCAGATCATATTGAAATAACCGCATCTTCCGGATTTGGAACCGGTTCGGGTTCATCGCGAAAAGTCATTTCTGCATTGGCGGTATAGACAAGTGCTTTCATATTTGAGTGTCCTGGAAATTCAATAACGAATCATTTTGCGGTAAATCCACCGTCGATGTGCAAGGTCTGTCCGGTGATATAGGACGATGCGTCGGAGGCAAAGAATACGGTTATGCCAAACAGGTCGTCCAGCTCACCATTTCGACCGATAGCAGTTTGATTGGCTGCCCGGTCGCTGGTGTCCGGGTTGCCAAATAGCGGTGCGGTTAGCGCGGTTGGAAAAAATCCCGGCGCAATCGCATTGCACGTAATACCGTGCTTCGACCATGTTTCAGCCATCGCTCGGGTGAGTTGGCATATTCCGCCCTTGGATGCGCCGTATGCCAAGCCATCTGGAAACGCTCGCGAAGATTGTAACGAGGCGATATTTATAATACGCCCAAAATGACGTTCCTGCATTTGCGGTACGAACTCCCGGCTGAAGAAAAAAGGAAATGCCAGATTCAGATTGAGCGTTTGGTTCCAGCCTTGTACTGTGATTTCCGCAGCAGGCTGTCGCAGATTAACCCCCGCTGCGTTGACAACACCGTCAACTTTTCCAAACCGGGAAATACACTTGTCGGCTATTTCCCGAGCCTTTTCCATTTCGGATAAATCCGCTGCAACATATCTCGCAGTGCCTTTAGCAGAAGCTATTTCATCTACAAGTTCTGCAAGCTGCTGTTCTCTTCGCGCAACCGCAATCACGGCAGATCCGGCAGAAGCAAGATAACCGCAGATTGCTCTGCCAATACCGGAGCTCGCGCCGGTTACAACAAAGGTTTTACCCTTGAGTGAAAAATCTTCCAGTGACGGAGTTTTACTAACCACGGCTAAAAACTACCCTTCAATCCCCAGATCAAATTCCTCTCCCGGGAAATATTTATAGAGTCGATCATCGCCGCTTCTGGCATGGCCTTCCATGCCTTCGGATCGGGAAATTCGGGCAGTTACCGCGCCAACATCACGATTCGATTCCGCTGTCATTCTTTGGTAAGTCAGAACCTTGATGAACTTGCTGACACTGAGTCCGCCAGTGTAACGAGCCGCGCCTTTGGTCGGCAGTATATGGTTCGTACCCGAGCATTTGTCGCCATAGGAAACAGTGGTTTCCTCACCTAAAAACAGGGACCCATAATTACTGAGATTATCAAGCCACCAGTCGATATCTTCGCATTGGACTTCGAGGTGTTCAGCCGCGTATTGATCGCTGACTTTAACGGCTTCTTCGCGACTATCAACGAGTACGACTTCACCATAATCGCGCCATGCTGCGTCTGCAGTAGAACGGTTAGGTTCAGCCAATCGTTCAATGTACTTTGGCATTAGAGCGATCGATTTTTCGGCGACTTCCCGGTCAAGGCTGATGAGCCACGCAGGAGAATCCAGACCATGTTCGGCCTGACTGGCAAGATCACAGGCAATGATTTCGGGGTCGGCTTTTTCATCGCTAATGATTAAAATTTCCGTTGGTCCCGCAAACATATCGATGCCAACACGCCCAAAAAGAATTCGCTTCGCTTCTGCGACAAACCGATTGCCGGGACCAACAAGAATATCCGCTGCATTACCCGTGAATAGTCCATAGGCCATGGCAGCAACGCCTTGAACGCCACCAAGGTGAAGTATGGTATCTGCTCCGGCGTAGTTTGCAGCATATAGAATCGCAGGGTGTACGCCTCTATCACCGTGGGTAGGGGAGCAGGCTATGACATTGTTTACGCCGGCAACTTTAGCTGTGGTGACGCTCATGATTGCCGATGCAATATGCGCGTAGCGTCCGCCAGGAATATAGCAGCCAGCGGTTTGCACAGGAATCAGTTTTTGCCCGCATACCAGACCAGGCGATAACGCTTTCTCAAATTCACTCATGCTCGCTAATTGTGCTTCAGCAAAATCTTTCACACGAGCGTGCGAAAATCGTATATCAGATTTTGTTTGCTCGGATAGCGAACGTGTTGCCTCTGCTATTTCTTCAGCCGTTACAACAACCTGCTTTTTCCAGCCGTCCAGTTTTTCGGCGAATTCCAGCGCTTTTGCTTCACCGCCGTCTTCTATTTCCTTAAGCATTTGTCGAACGATTTGGTTGGTGTCGTCTTGATCCGTTGTTGGAGATTTCTCCGCTTTTTTGATGAATTCTACTGACATAATTTAGTGAATAAAAAGCCACCCTGATTCCTCAGGGTGGCAAATAAGTGACCGGGAAAGTCTATTTGGAAGCCGCGTCCAAATACTCCGGCAGCCAAAGTGCGATTTGAGGGAACATGATGATCAAAATCAATCCAATCACCTGGATAACCATGAATTGCATCATGCCGCCATATATATCTTTGAGGTCCCATTCCGGTACCACGCCTTTCAAAAAGTACGCGGATAACGCCACCGGCGGCGATAGCCAGGCGGTTTGTAAATTCACTGCAACCAGTATTCCAAACCAAATAGGATTAAAACCAAGACTATCGACAAGCGGTAACAGGATAGGGATAATAATCAAAACAATGGGAACCCATTCTAATGGCCAGCCGAGCAGGAAAATCAAAAGCATGATCATCGCCAGAATCGCGTACGGCGACATATCCAGTGTAAGCAAATACTCTGTTAACATGGTTGGCGTGCCAAGTCGTGAAAATACAGCGCCGAAAAAATTCGAAGCAGCGACGAGCACCAGAATTAATGCAGAAATTTCCAGGGTTTTGATTAGTGCGTCTTTAAATCCCGGCCAGGTTAATTTCTGATAAGCGGATGTAAGTAAAAAAGCCCCAAACGCTCCCATGCCGGCGGCTTCTGTTGGCGTTGCAAAACCGAACAGAATACTGCCGAGCGCAAAACCGACCAACGCAGCCGGCGGCACCAAACCGAGAAAGAATTCCTTGAAAACGTAGGCCATTGAATCCGGTTGCATATCCTCGGGCAATGGCGGGCCAAGGCTTGGGTTCAGCTGACATCTCAGCAATGCATAACCTGTGTACATCAAGGCCAGCATAAATCCGGGAATAATAGCGGCAGCAAATAAATCAGTAACCGGAACTTCCAGAATGGGTCCCATAACGACCAACATAATACTGGGTGGAATCAGGATGCCCAATGTTCCGCCGGCGGTAATCGTACCTGCAGCCAGTTTTACATCATAACCGGAGGTATTCATGGTTTTTGCCGCCATGATACCGAGTATTGTTACGGATGCTCCGACAATTCCCGTTGCTGCTGCAAATATGGTTGAGACGAACAGTACTGCAATGTAGAGCGCACCTTTGGTTCGGGAGAGCGTTAATTGAACAGCTTTAAACAGTCTTTCCATTAACCCTGCTTGCTCCATGAGTATTCCCATGAAAATAAACAACGGTACGGCTGCCAGTGTTTGTTCGAGCATAACGTTGGAAAACTGAAACGTCATGAGGTAGAAAACCAATTGTCCAAAGCCCCAAAGGCCGAAACACATTCCCAGAAAGATTAGGGTAAAGGAAATAGGAAATCCAATGAAAATGGCAAACAACATACTGCCGATCATTATTATGCCGATGTACTCCGGCCGAAAATTGATGATTGCATCTAACATTATTCTGGCCACCTACCGCGAGTTACTGCATAAATACATTTAAAAAATTCGGAAACACCCTGGAGTAATAACAAAATAATACCGACGGGAATGGCGCTTTTGATCGGGCCCATGTACGGCATCCACGCGGTGTCCATACCTTTTTCCCCAATGCTGATCGCGGCCCATGCGTAGTCAACAGACGTCCAAAGGAAAACCAATAAGCCGGGAAAGTAGAAAACCAAATAGAGTGTTCCGTCGATCCAGCCTTGAGTTTTGTGCGACCAGTTACGATATATAAAATCTGCGCGTATATGCACCCCCCTTAAAAGGGCATAGGCCGCGCCGAGCATAAACAACGCGCCGTATAACATACGACTGATGTCATAGGCCCACATCGTCGGTGCTATAAAAAACTTTCGCGCAATGACTTCATACACCATGGCAAGGCACATTGGTACCAGTAACCAGCAAACGACCTTACCCACCCAAATATTAAGTTTGTCTACGATTCTGATTGTATTCGACATCCATCCAGGCATGTCATCGGGTAGATTATCCGGGTCGAGAGAGCGCCGCTCTGCGATTAACTCGTCGGCAATTTCCAGGTCATCTGGGTTGATATCTTCCGCCATAGTCGTTCTGTTTCTCTGGGGTTTGTCGGTTGATGCATGCTGCAATATAAAAAGCGGGCTTTTAAAGCCCGCTTTTTATATTTAACTGCTGGTTGAGACTCTTTGATACCGAAGTAACAAAGAGTCTCGCACAGTTTTCAGCAGACAGTTATATCTACAAGAGTAAAATTATACTCCAGTTACTGCTGTAATGATTTTGCAAAAGCTTGACCCAGCTGCGCGTTGGAAGATTGTGCTCCCGCCCAGAAAGGTACTGCAATATGGGCAAAATCAATTTGAGACTGCCAAACTTCAGCGAAAAATTCATTTTCAGCCGCATTCCTCTCTAGAGCGGCCCGCGCTGCATTCATGTATGCAGGGAAGTAATCCGCTGGAGTATCATGCAATTGTACGCCGTGGTTTTCAGTCAGGTCTTTTAGTGCTTTACCGTTTTCATAAATACGATAGCTCAAAGAGCGGATCAGTGATGCGTCAGCAGCAACATTGATTGCAGTTTGTTGATGAGGGGTTAAGCTATCCCAAACGTCGCCATTGATATACATGTCGGCATTTACAACGACTTGGTGTAAGCCTTGTAAATAGTAGTGCTTGAGTACTTTGTGGAATCCGAATACGCTGTCAGGTTTAGGACAACACCATTCAGCAGCATCGATAGTGCCTTTTTCAAGGGCAGGTAAGATGTCACCACCACTCATTGCGACTGATGCCACACCGATATCTTTATAGGTTTGGCCTGGAATGCCTGGAGGGGTACGGAAGCGGTACTTACGGAAATCATCCATGCTGTTAATGGGCTCTTTAAACCACCCCAGCGCTTCTGGGCCAACTGGTTGAAGCATAATGCCGTGAATGTTCAGGCCCATTTCGTCCCAAAGCTGATCGTAGAGTTCGCGTCCGCCGCCGTTCATGAACCATGAAACGAAAGCGATGTTGTCGATACCAACACCAGCGCCAGCGACAGGGGAGCCAAACAGCATTGCTGCAGGATGGATACCAGACCAGTAGTGAGTCCAGGCAAACCCAGCGTCAACGAGGCCTTTGTCAACGGCGCCGAGAATGTCTCGTCCGCTTACGATTGCGCCGTCAGGCAATACTTCAATTTTTACTTCGCCATTGGTAAGCGCTGCAACGTTAGCTGCGAAATCTTTTACCATCACGATTTCGTCCGCTTTGGTAGGCAACACCGATTGGACACGGATTGTGACTTCCGCATACGCTGTACCAGCGAACACGGACAAACTGACAATACCAGCTGCCACAAGTTTTAATAATTTAGACATGAATTTTCTCCTCGTCTTGTATTTTGGGGTTATCAATATACTTTCATCTGAAAATGCCATCTATAAAACAGCTAAAATGAAACTATGGGTCTCATTTTGGCACAGGACAGATAAAGAAGCAATTTCAATTTCAGGGGCGTCTCGATTCATTATTGCCAGTCCTGCAATATCATATCAGCGCATTTTTCGCCGATCATGATGCTTGGCGCATTGGTATTGCCAGAAACGATATCTGGCATGATGGAGGCATCTGACACCCTTAATCCGGCGACACCGTGTACTTTCAATCTATCATCTACAACTGAATCCGGGTCACTATCTGGTCCCATTTTGCAGGTGCTGGTTGGATGATAAATTGTGGTTGCGGTATTTCTCGCATGCTCCAGCAGTTGGTCATCGGTAACGAGGTGTGAGCCGGGATCAAATTCTTCGATAATCTGGGATTGCAGCGCAGGCATGGATGCGATCCTTCTCGACAGCTTCATCGCATCAACCGCAACTTCACAGTCTTCTGCAGTCGACAAATAGTTTGGCTGAATGGACGGGTGTACCAAAGGGTCTCTCGAGGTGATTTGTATACTACCGGCGCTGCTCGGTCTTAGTTGGCAAACAGAGGAAGTAAACGCTGAAAAAGCATGTGTGCCTTCGCCAGGGTTATCAGAACTAAGGGGTTGAAAATGAAACTGTATATCCGGTCTGGTGATTACGTCGGAGGATTTAGTGAAAACCACAACCTGACTCGCAGCCATCGTCATCGGTCCGGATCGGGCCAAAATGTATTTCAATCCGATCAACATTTTTCCAACAGGATTGCTGATTTCATCATTCAGGGTTGCGCCTCGTGTCTTGTACACCGCTCTAATCTGTAAATGATCTTTAAGATTATTGCCGACACCTGCCAGTGGTCGTAAAACGGGGATTTCCAGTTGCGACAACAAATCTGCAGGCCCAATACCTGAGAGCTGGAGAATTTGAGGCGAACCGATCGCGCCAGCAGAGACAATGGTTTCTCTGGAACAATTTGCCTGATGAATATGCCCATTTCGCAGAAATTCCACACCTCGTACGGTGTTCCCCTCGAAAATCAATCGGCTAACATGAGCCTCGGTTATTACTTCGAGGTTGCTGCGATTTTTAACGGGTTTCAAAAACCCTCTGGCGGTGGAGCATCTTCGGCCTTTGTGTGTAGTGAGCTGAAAATAACCAACACCTTCCTGCTGCGCCCCATTTATATCGTTGTTTGCAGGAATACCGGCTTCTAGCGAGGCATTGATGAAGGCGCTGGTGACTGGGCGTCGCAGTTTGATATCAGAAACTTTTAACGGACCGCCGACGCCGTGGAATTCATCAGCCCCCCTTTCCTGATCTTCGGATTTTTTAAAATAGGGCAGTACCTCATCAAAAGACCAACCCGAATTTCCGGCGGCAGCCCAGTTATCGTAATCTTCTGCTTGTCCTCTGACATATAGCAAACCATTTAGTGAGCTCGAACCTCCGAGAACTTTTCCGCGCGGCCATTTCAATTGTCTGCCATTCAATCCGCTGTCTCGATCAGTGACGTAGCACCAATCCATTTTCGGGTTGTGCATGGTTTTGAAGTATCCCACCGGAACATGAATCCAGGGGCTGGAATCCCGCGTTCCTGCCTCCAACAGCAGAACGCGATTTTGTCGATTTGCGCTAAGCCGATTTGCCAAAACACAGCCTGCTGAGCCGGCGCCAATGACAATATAGTCAAAATCGAGTTTTGTTAATATTTTTGACAATATGTAAACAGGTTCCTGGAAAATGAAAGCATAGAACTATAATGAAACGAAAAGTCTCATTATACTGAAACATTGCGATAAAATTGCCGTTTTCTTCTATCCAATATCAAGAATTCAAAATAAGCATGGCTACTGAAAATAAACGGGAAAGAGGATCCACAATTTCCAGAGTGCTGGATATCCTCGATCAAATAGCCAGCGCCGACAGGCCGCTGAGTGCGACTGAAATCAACAATATACTGGATTTACCCAAAGCCACCGCCCACCGCATATGTGGTCAACTTGAAGAGCACGGGTATTTGCAGCGCCGACTCGATGGCAAGCAATACACTCCTGGAGCGAAGCTGCAGAATTTGGCGGTGGGTGTGTTATCGCATTCGCAGCATCGCGCCCAGTGGCACGCAGTACTCATGTCACTTTCCCAAGATATTGGTGAAACCTGCAATATTGCGTATCCTGATGGTTCGCAAATGTCTTATTCTGATCGCGTTGAAACCCAATGGCCGCTTCGGTTACAGCTTCCTGTTGGAACACGGGTACCGTTACATTGCACCGCCAGCGGCAAACTGTATCTGAGTAGTTTGAACGCAAGCAAGCGAGCAGGTATGGCGCAACGCTTGAATTTGTCTGCGGAAACCACAAATACAATCATCCGTTCAGCAGACCTGTTGTCAGAGTTGGACTCCATTCGGGAAAATGAAGTTGGAATTGACAATGAGGAATTTGTTGATGGAATGATTGCCGTGGCGGTACCGGTTAAGGATTCCCAGGGCCGTTTTTTCGCCGCGGTTGCTTTCCATGCCCCTGTGGTAAGAATGACAATGGATGATGCGTTGAAATTTGTACCGAGACTTCGAAGTGCTGCAGATGATCTGGCCAATCTGATTGAAAATTAAAACCAGGTTAACTTCTCGGTGCGGTTTTTAGGCATATCCCGAAGGTCGCTCGATGTGAGCACGATTCCCGCTCAAAATTTACCGGATTTCGGTTTTATAACTAAACCGGTCTGGCCTGCCGCGGGTAACGCGGTATTCGATTATACGATCATCACGGATATGTGTTGTGCGTAACAACACAACGAGTGGGTCTCCGGCGCCAATATTGAGTAGTTCTGCCGTTTCAGGGTCAGCAATATCCGCGGTCAGGGTTTCTTCGGCACGGGTTATATGCACTCCGAATTGATCTTCAATCAATGCATAAAACAAATCCGGGATATGAACCTCCTTGTTCTCGAGCCCTTCAACCAAATCAGCAAGCCACCAGCATCTTTCAACCAGAACCGGATTGTCTTCATCATCCATGCCGATTCGTTCAATGTAAATTAGCGGTGTCCCAATGGGAACTTTCAGATTTCGGCATACATCTGCGGTTCCAGGGATCTTTTCACGTTTTGGGGTGATTTTGTGAATTCGCGCGGATTCTCCGGTCGCCGTTCCATAGGTGAAAAACCGGAACAGGCTGCGGTCAAAATCAATTCGCGATACATAGGTGCCTTTCCCCTGATGGCGGTAAAGCAGTTTTTCACGTTCCAGTTGGTCGATTGCTTTGCGAACGGTACCAATGCTGACGTCCATAAGTTCTGACAACTGCGACTCAGACGGAATTAAATCCCCAGGAATGAGTTCGCCGCTTGCAATGTGTTCGCGGATGTAGATTTCAACTTTTTTATAGAGAGGCTGGCTAACCATAGTAAGCGCATGATACCGCTAAACTCCCCGAGCAGGGAAATGGCTACTGACGAATGCCGTAGCCAATATTCAGCAATTTAAGACTGATAACGTACAAGACAACGCAAAATCCCAGAATCAATCCAAAAGACACTTGCAGATTAATATCCGAAATTCCGAGGAAACCATATCGAAATGCGTTGATCATATACAATATGGGGTTGGCATGAGAAACATTTTGCCAAAACTCGGGTAGCAGGTTAATAGAATAAAAGATTCCACCGAGATAGGTTAACGGAGTCAAAACAAAATTTGGAATAATGGTGACATCATCGAACTTTTTCGCAAACATGCCGTTGAGAAATCCCGCCAGGGAAAACAGCGTTGCGGTAAGCACCAGAATACTGAGCATTACCGGCAGACTGTGAATGGATAATCGGCTGAAAAACAAAGAAACAATGGTCACCACCGAGCCCACAAGAATGCCTCGTATTATGCCACCCCCAAGATAGCCAAGCAGAATAATATTGTCGGAAACCGGGGATACCTGAAGCTCTTCAATGAAGCGTTGAAACTTGGCGTTGAAAAATGAAGAAGAGACATTGGCGTATGAACTGGTTATCACTGAAAGCAATATTAGACCGGGAACAATAAAGTCCATATAACTATGACCTCCCATCTCACCAATTCTTGGACCGATCAGGTTACCAAAAATCACAAAATAGAGCGTTGTTGTGATCGCTGGTGGAAAAACTGTTTGCTGCCAGATTCGAATAAAACGTGAAACTTCTTTGTGCAAGATCGTCAGAAAAGCGACCCATTTCTGTTGCCAGCTCATACCTTGTTGGCCTCCAGAGATTTGTCCTTGCTGGTCAGTTCCATGAATAATTGCTCAAGCCGGTTCGATTTGTTGCGCATGCTGTGCACACGAATCTGATGATCAGACAGCGACTTGAAAAATGAATTTATCCCTTCGTTCCCTGGCACCATAACTTCCAGCGTCATATCATTCGGTTGGCTCCAGATGTGAACCGAAGAATCCCGCAGTTCATCGGGTAGTTGCGCTAATGAATCGCTCAGGTCAAGAACGTAAGTCTCCTGTTGCAGCTGCGACAGGAGTTGTTTGGTGCTGGTATTTTGAACCAGTTCACCGTCGTCGATGATGGCGATGTTTCGACAGAGGCTTTCTGCCTCTTCAAGGTAGTGTGTTGTTAATACAATGGTTGTCCCTTCGGCGTTGATTTCTGAGAGGAAATCCCACATCGCTCGTCTGATTTCGATATCCACTCCTGCGGTAGGTTCATCCAGTATCAGCAGTTTTGGCTGGTTTACCAGGGCACGGGCGATCATCAACCGGCGTTTCATCCCTCCTGAAAGTAGTCTGGTTTGCTGGCACTTCTTTTCACTCAGACCTAAACGATCAAGATAATAGTCTGTTCTTTGTTTCGCAATTTTCCGCGGTATGCCGTAATAACCCGCCTGGTGCATAACCACTTCTTCAGGGGTTTCAAAAACGCTGAAATTGAATTCCTGGGGGACGATACCAATGAAAGATTTGGCGAGCGGAAAGTGATCGTCGATGTCGACATCGAAAATTTTCACCGACCCGGATGACTTGTTTACCAGAGAAGAAATGATGCCAATCGTGGTTGATTTTCCAGCGCCATTTTTTCCAAGAAGCGCAAAGAAATCTCCTTCCTGCACCTCCAGATCGATACCTTTTAACGCGACGTGACCATTATCATAGGTCTTCTTCAAATGACGAATGGAAATAGCGCTATTCATGATACATCGAAAGGTCAGGATAAGCCTGAGGTTTTAACGGAGTTATCAATAGATGACGCCAAATTCTGCGACTTCAAGTGCTGGTGGACAACTGCAACCGTGTTAACTCGGATTGAGCAGTGTCATTACCGTATCCTTACTTTTCTTTGAGCTGATTATTTTAAGCGGTACGTGACTGGTTTTATCAAGCCAGAAAGTAACGGTACGGTTTGGATCTCCTCGTTTGTTGCGCACGACTTTCCAGGTATCATAATTTTTTCCCTTCAGTTCAACATTATCAGAGACCGGTTTCTGGTAAACATAATAGCGTGACTTCCTGGGGTTGACCTCCCGGATCGTGGTGCCCTCGATTGTATTGATATCACTTGCCATTAAAACGATTGGAAAACTGGTTGACTCGAAATAATCTCCACCAACGATAGGCTCATCATCACGATTTTTGTACCGAATAACCCCTGTTTCTTTATCGATTTGAAAACTGCTGGTGATGGTGTCGCTTTTGTGTCCGAGGATGTTGCCTTTGGTGACTTCGGCACTTTTTCCGTTTAACAAAAACCAGGTTTCGATGGTTTGGCCAGAAAGGAACATTTTTGCGATCGTACTGAGATGACTGATTGCGGATGTCTTGATGACGTCACCTTGTTTGTCGATTATAACTTCAAGCTCACCAGCATCATGCTTTGTGTATTTGACCGAGTAACGCAGGGTCTGGCTTGAGATTTCAGCTGCGTAGGAAGCCTGTAGCAAGCCAACGCAAAAAATGGCAGAAACCCAAGCTGATGAAATACTTCTAAAGTGGGTTACTTTTTTCATGGTATTGCAGAATTGTGAAAATCAACTGAGCCATTGGCAATATGCGATATGGCTTTGGGGTAAATTATATGTTCCTGTTCCAGTACTCTGGCTTGAAGGCTTTCAGCGGTATCATGCGCTTCAATGCTAATTGTAGCCTGAACGATAATTGGGCCATCATCAAGCGTTTGCGTAACAAAATGTACTGTCGCGCCGTGGTGCCTGTCACCCGCATCCAGCGCGCGCTGGTGGGTATGCAGCCCTTTGTATTTTGGTAGTAATGAAGGGTGAATGTTGACGATCTTTTGCGCAAAGCTTCGTATAAAGGAATCCCCAAGGATTCGCATAAATCCGGCGAGAACAACCAAATCCGGTTCAGTGCTTTGGGTGGCCTGTAGCAGTGCATTTTCAAAATCAGTTTTGCTCTCGTAAGCATCATAGTCGATGACCTGATGCGGAACATTAGCGTCCTGAGCGCGCTGTAGGCCATAAGCGTCCGGGCAGTCGCCAATGACCATGACAATTTTTGAATCCAGCATCCCCGCTTCGATGGAATCAATAATTGCCTGCAGGTTTGAGCCTCCTCCGGATATTAGAATTGCCAGTTTCAAAGACATTGCTTAAGCCAAATGCGAAACAGCTTAATCGATAAAAACAACTCGGGAGCTGGTCCCATGTTCCGACGTGGTGATCTCTCCGAGGACGAAAACTTCTTCGCCCTGATTATGCAAACAGTCCATCGCCGATTGAGCATCGTCAACGTTCACACAAATAATCATACCAACTCCACAATTAAATATTCTTGGCATTTCTGATTCTTCGATATTGCCTTTTTCCTGTAACCAGCTAAATATCGCAGGCATTTTCCAGGCAGATTTGCTGATCACTGCATTAAGCTGATCGGGTAAAACGCGCGGCAGGTTTTCAATGAAGCCACCTCCGGTAATATGTGAAATCGCATTAATCCGGTGAGTTTCGAGAAGTTTTAAAATTGACTTGACGTAAATTCGGGTTGGAGCCAGAAGCGTTTCACCGAGTGTGCTGTCTTCAAATTCTCTATGCAGATTGCTTCCACTACGTTCGATTATTTTGCGTATCAGGGAGTAGCCATTTGCATGCGGCCCGGATGAGCCAAGACCTAAAATGACGTCTCCGGCAGAAACGTTTTCGGGCGCAATAATTTGATCCTTTTCGACGATTCCCACAACAAAACCGGCGAGATCATAATCACCTGAAGAGTACATGCCGGGCATTTCAGCGGTTTCGCCGCCAGTCAATGCGCAGCCTGACAAAGTGCAGCCTTTGGCAATTCCCGAAATGATATCGGCGGCCTGATCTACATCGAGTTCTCCGGTGGCAAAATAATCCAGAAAAAATAGCGGCTCAGCACCACAAACAATAATATCGTTCACACACATCGCCACCAGATCTATACCGATGGTGTCGTGTTTTCCGACCATGTTTGCCAGTTTCAATTTAGTTCCAACACCGTCGGTTCCGGAAACCAGCACGGGGTTTTTGTATTGTTCTACCGGTAGTTCAAACAGCGCGCCAAATCCCCCAAGCCCTTGCAGCACCCCCGGACGAAAAGTCGCTTTCACCGCAGGTTTGATGCGCTCGACCAGCGCATTGCCTGCATCGATATCAACACCGCTATCTTTGTAGGTCAACGTTGAGTTTTGATCTGAATTTGATGGCATATTTATTGGGGTTTGTGAGACTCACCGATTATGCCTGAAGCCAACTGAACTTAATATAAAGGCGGCAGCGTTAGGGATCTCATGAGTACCGAGTTAGTCTCATGACACAAGCCTAAATAGCGCCATTCTATCAAGGTCTTGCCGTTGCGTGATGAATTTCGCGAAGTTTGTACGAGAATCCGTATCCAGGAGAAAATGCGGGAGGCTGCTGCGTAGCGCAGTGGCAACCACCAACTCGGACGGAGCTAGACCGGGCCGGATCGTTCGAAGCCAGGAGCCAAAAGAGTTCCAGTCTAGCCGAGGGTGGCAAGATGCCAGGTAATGAAGTAGCCCTTGAGCAACAATCCCCGCGTGTACAAAGACGTGATAAGCCTTCAGTTTTCGCTTGACGCCATCGCGATATTTTTTTGATTCCCGGTGAAGGTGCTGATTACCATTGCGTCGCTCCAATGGCTTCATTACGCTCATCCAGAAAGGGTATGAAAAAGAACCGATAACATGAACCGCCTGCTTGAAGGCATGCTCTATTTTAAATCGCAGACCGTAGAGGTGAATGATATCGAGGGCCGATAATGACGTATCAGTAGACATGAGTATACAGCGTCCCCTCGTTGGGTGAACGACAATGACAAACCGAACAATACTGCCGGTCGGTCTCCATAATAAATCATGGACTGCGTATCGGATAGCTACGTTTTTTTCGCCATAGACAGGGCTTTGAGCCTCCTCCATCAATGCGACCAACCCAAACAGTGATCTTGGTTTTACCTTGTCACCATACTTACGTGGCCGCCCTCTTTTTTTCGGCTGTTGCTGATGATGCAGCTGGTAGGCAACCGCATTTGATCTGGCGCGGGTGACCAAATGATTCCCCTCATTCAAAAGCCCATTAACGACTTTCTGGCTGGCATAATAGGCGTCGGCGACAAAATAATACGGCTCCTGAATACTGACTATCGCCAGTAGACTGATCATTTTGTCGAGCAGGGTACGCCGGTCACGATTCGATAACACGGTCCCCTCATGAATCCTCGCGGCAAGCGGCACAGCGAACACGCTATTGGCGGCACGAGAAAGAATAGAGACGGCCTGAAAGGAGTGTCCCATGATGTACTCCGCTTTGGTATTTGACTCGGATTCCTGATGTAGCAGCTTCACAGCAGGCATCTTTTTGCCCTGTTTGGAGACCTTAATGCCGTCCCCCACCAACACGAGTCGGCCATTCACTCGAACCAGACCAGGGAACAGTCGAAGTACAAGTTGAGACCACAATACCGTCATTGAGTCCAACTTAATGCCGGTGCTGTGGAAGTTATCCAGCAAGTTGTCATAAAACCGCCCCTGTAACCCCAGCGCCCGGACAATACTCGTCACCCCCATTCGTTCGGTACGAACCGTCAATCCCGCCACACAGACGGCGAACCACATAAATGTCCGGGTACGAGCGCAAGCCGGGCGAAGATAAATGATTGCATCCCACCAATAGATCCACAGCATAGACAGTGTCCTTTTGACAAACTAACATACCATGTATATGCTATATCAATGACAAAGAAAAGGCTCGCACAAATTGAACGGCGTATGACAAAGATCAAAGGTGACATAGCATTACTGGGCGCTATGCGCCCTGGATCGTTGACGAAGCAATACAAGGACCGGGAGAGTCAGACTGGGCCTTATTATCAGGTCAGCTATACACTGGATATGAAGAGCCGGACGGAGTATATTCGCAAGGAATTTGTGGGCGATATACGCGGCCAGATAAGTAACTATAAACGGTTCAAGAAGCTCAATGCACAATGGGTGGCGCTGAGTATTGAGCACTCAAAGTTATCAATGAAACTCAAGCAAGCGTAGTGATTACAACGGGAAGCAAGCAAAAATCGTGGCCAAACTGGGCAGTAAAAAGAACCCATTGATTTTAAGAGTTGCCGATGACTCAAAAGTCGACCTAATTACCACCATAGATAAGTCGCTCTTTCCTGTATATAATCACAGTCTATCTATTTAATTCGTAAGGGGGTATGTCATGGCGCGTAATAAGGTGCAATTCCAGAAAGGGGTTAGTTTGAACGATTTTATCAAACAGTACGGTAGCGAAGACCAATGCTTCGATGCGCTTTATGCCTGGCGGTGGCCCAAAGGGTTCCAGTGTCCGGCCTGTGGTCACGACAAGTGCTGCCAGTTAACCAATCGCAAACTTCAGCAGTGCAATCGCTGCAATCGCCAGACGTCACTGACGGCTGGAACCCTCTTTGAATCCACCAAACTACCGCTCACGCTATGGTTCCAGGGTATCTATCTGATTACACAGGACAAGAAAGGCATCTCGGCCATGAAACTGCATCGTCACCTGGGTATTTCTTACAATGCCGCCTGGCGGATGAAGCACAAGCTTATGCAGGTGATGATGGAGCGGGATCACAATAACAAACTATCCGGGTTGATTGAATTGGATGATGCCTATCTCGGCGGCGAGCGTAAAAGGTTTCCGCACAGAAGCGATTAAGTCATGGAGTCAGCAACATCTGACCGAGGGCAGTACTGTTATCTCCGATGGTTTGGCGTGCTTTAATGCCGTTGTCGAGGCCTGTTGCTTGCATGACAAGATTGTGTGCGGCGGCGGGAGAGCGTCTGTCGAAAAACCCGAGTTCTTGAGTTCTGTAATCAGGTGGATCAATACGATTCTGGGTAACTTAAAGAGCGCCTTACGCAGTACCTGGCATGCTATTCGACCTAAATATGCTCAGCGATACTTGTCAGAATTTCAGTATCGTTTCAATCGTCGTTTTGATTTGAGCGACCTCATTCCCAGGCTGGCTTGCGCGGCACTCAGAACGCCACCGATGCCGGAAAACTTGCTGAAGATAGGCTTGGATAGATGGTAATTAGGAAAGTCGATATGATCGCCAATACCTGTCATGAAAACGGCTGGCATTTTATTTTGGGGTTTGAACCGGACAAGGAAGAGGATCTAACGGACCTGGAAAGAAAGCTATCGCCTCCCATCCATCATGAAGCCGCAAAGATCGGGCGAAATGAACGGTGTGTCTGCGGAAGCGGGAAGAAATACAAGAAATGTTGCGGAGCTGCCGCTTGACTGGTTTCGCTAAACAGCAAATAAAACAGAGCGCAGAACTCGGTACTCTCAAGAAAGGTAACAAACTGCAAAATTGCATAAACATATTTATTCAGGGGTTTGCTGAATGATTGCAGTTTTTCGTTGGTTTCTCCCGTGATGAGTTTGAAACCAAACTGGATAACGACCAAAGCAGCGATCACGAATTCAGCAACGGTATAAACACCCGCGAAGAATATTACAAACAATAATCGAATCCCGGTGTCTTTCAGGCTGGATTTTGAGACAGCGTTTTCAGATGTTTCCATAGTGCTAACCGGTTGAGCTTGAATGAATGATTATATAAGTCCAGTTTTGGTTTTTTAAATGAAAATATCCGCTGATCTTATCAATCTTTAATCTTTTAGCATCTTAACCAGAATATCCAGATATATTCTGGTTAAAAGGTCGAGGTCACTAACGCATATTTGTTCGTCTATCTGATGAATCGTTGCGTTTACCGGACCCAGCTCAACTACCTGAGTCCCGGTTGGCGCGATGAATCTTCCGTCTGAAGTTCCGCCGTTTGTTGAAAGTTCGGGATGAATATCGCATACCTGTTTTATCGCATTGCTGACGGCGTTAACAAATTCACCGGTTTTCGTTTCGAATGGCAATCCAGGCTCACCCCATTGAATTTCAAATTCAACCTTTTGCGCTGTCAAAATCCGCTCAACTGTGGAGATTATTTCCTGGGCTGTGGTTTCAGGAGAGTATCGAAAGTTGAATTTCACCTCTATTTCACCTGGAATGACGTTGGTTGCACCGGTACCGCCGTTGATATTGGACATTTGAAAACGGCTAGGCTGGAAGTTTTCGTTTCCTTGATCCCATTGATGGTCTTGCAACGCATGTAGCGCCGGTATTGCGGTATGAATTGGGTTTATTGCCTGATGCGGGTACGCAATATGACCCTGTTTCCCCTTGACGATGAGCGTCGCATTGAGAGAGCCTCGTCTGCCAATTTTTGCCATATCACCAACTTTATTGACACTGGTTGGTTCGCCGACAATGCAATAGTCGATTTGCTGCTGACGTTGGGAGAGGGTGGAAATAACTTCCCGTGTTCCCCAACGCGCGACACCTTCTTCGTCACTGGTGATGAGCAATCCAATCGATCCTGTGTGCTCGGGGTATTGATCAACAAATTGCTCACAGGCGACCAAAAAGCTGGCGATGCTCCCTTTCATATCCGCCGCACCGCGACCGTGCAGCATGTCATTTTCTATAACCGCGTCGAACGGCGGGTGAGTCCACTGATCTGGCGGGCCAGTGGGAACGACATCGGTGTGCCCGGCAAATACAAGCAAAGGTTTTTGATCGCCGTGTGTTGCCCATAAATTCTGGACATCATGAAAATTCAGTTGTTCACAGGAAAATCCAGTTTTGCGCAATCTGGTTTTGAGTATTTCCTGACAGCCGTTGTCATTGGGCGTTACCGATTCGATGCGAATCAAATCGCGTGCCAGCTCAATTGTTGGTGATAATGACATAATAGGGTAAAAAAGGATTGGAAGGGCTATTTTAACTATAAACGAAAAGGAAAAACTATGAGAAAATCGCTTTATGAGTGAATGGTTTGAAACTAACTTGGGCGCATCCGTTGTGAAGTCGGAGTTGCAGCGCTGCATCAACCTGATCCCCTCGGAATACTACGCTCGAGGTATGCAAATCGGTATGGTTAGCCACAATTTTCTGGAAAACTCGTCCGTAGCTAATCGTTATTTCGTCAAGACGCCAACCTGTTCAGGGATGTTAACAGACGAAAACGGTTACTTCGTGTCCTCTGACCCATCAGTATTGCCATTTCCAGAGCGCTCCCAGAATCTTGTGGTGCTGCCGCATACCCTTGATTTTTGCAGCAGTCCCCATGAGGTGCTTCGACAGATCAATCAGATTCTCTCCCCGGAAGGGTGCCTGGTGGTCAGCGGATTTAATGTTTCCAGTTTTTATGGTTTGAGCAAAGCTTTGAGGAATAAAAAACACCTACCCTGGTGCGGCAGTTTTTATTCTGTGCGGCGCGTACAAGACTGGTTGTCGTTGCTGGGATACGATCTTGTCGGCGCATCCATGATCGAATATCAATTGCCGCTCCAGTCCGAAATATGGCGAAATCGAATGCGTTTTCTGGAATCTGTCGGCGATCGGTGGTGGCCAGGCTTTGGTGGAATCTACATCATTGTCGGTCGTAAAAAAGAAATCATGGTACGACCGATTGGCACTCAAAAAACCTGGCAGCGTTTGATTCCAGGAATGGCCAGACCTGCTTCTGCGTCGCAAAAAGCGGCGAAAATGGGTATTCGGCTGGTAAAGGGTTGAATCTGGGACTATGTATAAAGTTACGATATATACCGATGGTGCGTGTAAGGGCAACCCCGGACCGGGGGGCTGGGGTGCGATCTTGCAATTTTCTGATCAGGTGAAAGAATTACGCGGAGGAGAAAGCAGCACAACCAATAATAGAATGGAATTGACAGCGGCTATCGAAGCGTTGAGAGCGCTGAAAAAACCTTGCGTGGTAGCGTTATTTACGGATTCAACCTATGTCAAAAATGGAATTCAGCAATGGCTGCATAACTGGAAGAAAAATAACTGGCGTACAGCGGCAAAAAAACCGGTTAAAAATCAGGATTTGTGGGAGTTGCTGGATGAGCAAGCCGAGCGTCACGAAATTGTCTGGAAGTGGGTTAAAGGCCATTCGGGTGATCCAGGTAATGAACGTGCTGATGAACTTGCCAATCTCGGCGTTTCCGAAAACGCAGAGAAAGTGGTTTAGATTTATAGTGGAACGACTATGAGACAAATCGTACTCGATACTGAAACCACCGGATTAGAAGCCAGTCAGGGACATAAAGTGATTGAGATCGGAGCGGTGGAAATGATTAACCGCCGACTAACCGGCAATAATTTTCACCACTATCTCAACCCAGAGCGTCAAATTGATGAAGCGGCCATGGAAGTCCACGGAATCAAAAATGAAGATCTGGTTGATAAACCGCTTTTTGATGATATTGCCGTGGAATTAATGGGTTATCTCAAAGGAGCAGAATTGATCATCCATAATGCGCCTTTCGACGTGGGATTTCTGAATGCCGAGTTTAATCATATTGGCTACAACGAAACCGTCATTCAGGATAACTGTGAGGTGCTTGATACCTTGGTGATGGCGCGGCATAAGCATCCAGGTCAAAAAAACAACCTTGACGCTTTGTGTAAACGCTACGCGGTAAACAACACCCAGCGTACCTTGCACGGTGCGTTACTGGATGCCGAAATTCTCGCCGATGTCTATCTTCAAATGACCGGGGGACAAATCTCGCTGCTGGGAGAATCTGAAAATATTACGAGCCAAAATCCGGATCAGGAAAGGGTCAAAATTGATATTGAAAATGCGACGAATTTGAAGGTGCTGAAAGCCAGTGAGTCTGAGCTTGAAGCGCACAATCAGTGGCTTGAATTATTGCGCAAACAGGCAAAGTCCGAGGTTGTCTGGGATCAGTAATATCGGCGCAGGCGGTTAACCCGGTTACGCTAATATACGAACCCAATAGCAGATAAGCGTCACCAGATAAACATCATCAGAATACGGGATTGATCGGGGCAGTGCCTTTTTAAACGGTTTTACCTCTACACTATCGTAGACGCCAGCGGCAACATACGGAGCTGATCCCGCAACCAAAAGTCGACCTTCTTCAATAAGTTGATTTAAGTCGTTGGAGGTGTGCGGGTCTTGCATTTAAGCGAGCTTCGAGGCTGCCTTTGGTATCTTTTGCATAAATTGTGTAATACACGTTCGGTTCTGTATAAAAATTTGACTAATTAATCCTGATCTTCATTCAGGGTAATGTGTTTCGAGAGAAATACCATTTGGCCAATGGCAAAGACCAGGGTAAGGCCAAACATCCAGAAGACTTTGAAATTGACCCAGGTTTCGGTGCGAACTTCTTCGGTCGCATCGATGTTGTAATAAAATGCGACGTACAGGTTAATGGCGCCCAGCGCGAGGAAAAACAAAGCCCAGGCGATGTTGAGTTTTTCCCACACTGGATTGGGCAAGGATAGCTGTTTTCCCATGACGAATTCCAGCGCCGATTTTTTTGCAAACATTAACATTCCAAAGATAATTCCTGAAAAAAGCCAGTTTACGATGGTGGGCTTCCACTTGATAAACACATCGTCCTGAAGAAAAATGGTTAATCCGCCGAAAACCGAGATGATCACTAAAGTCATAAGATGTATGGTTTCGAATCGGCGATGCTTGATCCAGAAAATGCCAACCTGGATAAATGTCGCAATGATTGCAGCCGCTGTGGCGATAAAAATATCGTAAAATTTAAAAGCGCCAAAAAATACGATAAGTGGAAACAGGTCAAATAGCATTTTCATAACAATATTCTCAGATACGGTGCGCTGGAGTAGCGTTAGTTGCGAAAGCGTGCGAGTATACGGAGTAGACAAAGCGCAGGCAAATCTCTTTAACTGAGGAGCAAAAAATAGAAAAAAAACGTTATATCGTAGTTGAAGGCCCCATCGGCGTTGGAAAGACGACGTTGGCTCGACAAATCGCCGCCTCTTACGGTGGTGCATTACTATTGGAGCAGTCCGCTGATAACCCGTTTCTGGAGCGTTTCTACAAATCCCCCGATCAGTACGCTTTGCAAACCCAATTATTTTTTCTGTTCCAACGAGTCAAACAGCTGAAAGAACTTCGTCAGGGTGATTTGTTTACACCGGTGCGGGTTGCTGATTTCATGCTCGAAAAAGACTCGTTGTTTGCTGAGTTGACACTGGATGAAGAGGAGCTTTACCTCTATCAGAAGGTTTATGAGAGTCTGGCAACCGAGGTTCCAGCACCGGATCTGGTCATTTATCTTCAAGCTCCGGTGGATGCGCTGGTTGGGCGAATCCGTAAACGCGGCGTGTTATTTGAACGCAATATGGAGCGCGACTACTTACAACAATTATCCGATTCCTACACGCGCTACTTTCTCGGTTATCACGGTTCTCCGCTATTAATGGTCAATGCGGGAAATCTGAACTTTCTTGGGAATGAGGATCATTTTGCACTGTTGCTGGAAGAGATTAACCGGATTTCTTCTGGCCGTCATTATTTTAATCCGGTGATATAGGGTTCAAAATTGTCTCAATCTCCGCCAACTGATCGACTGCCGTCACTTAGAACCATTGCGATGCCAGCGGACGCCAATCCGAGTGGCGATATTTTTGGTGGCTGGATCATGGCGCAAATGGATTTGGCTGGCGCAATTCATGCCAGCTATACGGTGAAAGGGAGACTGGTAACAGTGGCTGTGGAAACCATGAATTTCCATTTGCCCGTGTTTGTCGGTGATCAGGTAAGCTGCTATTGCGAAACCAAACGGCTTGGCCGAACTTCGATTTCAGTTCATATCGAAACCTGGGTGCGTCGTAAGCAATCACAGCAGCAACATCTCAAGGTAACCGAAGCCAGTTACACCTACGTGTCTATAGATGAGGATCGTCGCCCTATACCGGTAGAGTTGTTATAAACGTGAAATCGACGTACCTCATCAGTACTTTGGAAAACTATGGCTGTGATTTTTTCAAAGCCTGATCAACATCCCAGATAATATCGTTAACGGATTCAATGCCAACCGAGATTCGGATCATGTCCGGGCTGATGCCTGCGGCGATTTGTTGTTCTTCGTTGAGCTGGCGGTGCGTCGTCGACGCGGGGTGAATAACCAGTGTCTTGGCATCACCAATATTAGCAAGGTGGCTTAGGAACTGGACGCTTTCGATGAACTTTGCCCCAGCAGCCTGGCCGCCTTTCACTCCGAATGTGAATACTGAACCGCCGCCTTTGGGCATGTATTTTTTACCGAGGTCGTAGTATTCGTTATCGGGATCGCCGGCGTATTTAACCCAGGAAACAGAGCCATGTCCTTTTAAGTGATCAACCAGCGCATTGGCGTTCTCGACGTGTCTTTCCATGCGAATGGGTAAGGTTTCAAGCCCTTGCAGCATCATAAACGAGTTAAACGGGCTGATTGTCGGCCCCATTGTTCTGAGCGTCTCGCAGCGCGCTTTCATGGTAAATGCAAAGTCACCGAATGTTTCCCAGAATTTGACTCCATGATATCCCTCGGAAGGATCGGTTAGGTCTGGAAATTTTCCATTTCCCCAATTGAACTTTCCTGACTCAACCACCACTCCCCCCATGGACGTGCCGTGCCCGCAAATAAACTTGGTTGCCGAATGAACCACCAGATCCGCACCATGTTCAAATGGTCGGCAAAGATAGGGTGAAGCAATGGTATTGTCTATGACGAGTGGAATTTCGTGGCGATTGGCAATTTTACTGATTGCTTCAATATCCAATACATTGTTGTTGGGATTACCAACGGTTTCTCCGTAGAGGGCGCGGGTTTTATCGGTAATGGCCTTTTCAAAGTTTTCTGGATCGTCCGGGTCAACAAATATGGTTTTGATTCCCATACGTCTAAACGTGAGTGAAAGTTGCGTAATCGTTCCACCGTAGAGCGTACTGGCAGAAACGATTTCGTCGCCTTCTTTGAGGATGGTCAGCAAAGCCGTCATTTGGGCCGACATGCCAGAGCTGGTGGCAACCGCTGCACGTCCGCCTTCGAGTGCAGCCATACGTTCTTCAAACATTGCCGTGGTGGGATTCATTAGTCGCGTATAGATGTTACCGAATGTTTGCAGATTGAAAAGGCTGGCAGCATGGTCGGTATCATCAAATACATAAGATGCGGTTTGATAGATTGGCGTTGCGCGGGAGGCCGTAGCGGGATCGGGTTGGGTTCCTGCGTGCAGGCACAGGGTTTCAAAATCGAATTCGTGATCGCGCATAAGTTGATGTCTAGTCAGTGAGTTAGATTAATTGGCAGTAACTGCCCAGGTACCCTAAGGAATAATTCTCTTGCCTGAGGAATCCCGATGTGATTCATTAAGATTATGAATTTTCCAGACGCACCCAAAGGTTATGTTTCCGTTGAGGCTTATGAAGAGCTGAAGCAGAAGAATGCCCGGCTTGAACAAACGATAGCCCTGCTTGTGGCTCGCATTGAAGATCTGGAACGTCGCCTCAGCTTGAACAGCAGCAACAGTAGCAAGCCGCCTTCAAGCGACGGCCTAAAGAAGCCCAAGGCTGAACCCAGAACCAAAAGTCTGCGGAGAAAATCCGGTAAAAAGTCAGGCGGGCAGAAAAGCCACAAGGGAAGCACTCTGTGCCAAACGGCAGACCCCGATCATGTTGAAGATCACTTTCCTTCTGTCTGCGGGCAATGTGGCACGCCCTTATCGCCATCAATGGCCGGGGATTACGCCGCACGACAGGTGTTTGACCTGCCCGAGCCACAACCCCTGATGACAACGGAACACAGGGCACATGTCTGCCTTTGCGGCCACTGTGGGGAAACAACCAAGGCGGCGTTTCCTCTGGAGGTGAAGGCACCCGTGCAGTACGGGCCACGCATCGCCGGAGTGGCAACATATCTCCAATGCGCCCATTTCCTGCCGGAAGACAGACTGGCGCAAATAATGGCCGATTTGTTCAACGCCCCTTTGGTTCCTGCCACTGTGGCCGCCATGAACCGCAAAGCATCAGAGCGGCTCAAGGGGGTTGCTTCTCACCTGCAGGATGTGATCGCCCAACAGGTCCACGTCAAACATCTTGACGAGACGGGTTTCCGGATTACGGGGTGCCTGCAATGGCTTCACGTTGCCTGTACACCGCTTCTGGCTTTCTACCGGGTCAGCAGCAAACGCGGTAATCTGTTATCCAATCTCACGGGCTGTATCGTGCATGATCATTGGCAGCCCTACTTCACGCTGGATGGTGTTACCCATGCGTTGTGCAATGCACACCATTTACGGGAACTGCAAGCGTTGGTCGAAATCGAACAGGAAGATTGGGCTGGTCAGATGCAAAGGCTACTGCGGCGTGCGCACCATGTCACACAGGCCGCGCGGGATAAGGGCGTGGCGGTTTCAACACCGCTTGTTGCGCTTATCAATCGGCGATACGACAGGATCATCACCGCAGCATTGGATTTCCATGAGGAATTGCCTCCACTCGTGCCGCCAAAACCCGGAAGACGGGGGCGCAAGAAGCGACGGACAGGACATAATCTGGCTTTACGATTGCGCGATCACAAGGAAGGCACCCTGCGCTTTCTGACAGATCCCGACGTGCCCTTCACAAACAACGAAGCTGAACGCGACCTGCGGATGATGAAACTACGTCAGAAAATATCGGGAGGGTTCAGGTCTGAACAAGGGGCAGAGGATTTTGCCACCCTGCGCAGCGTCATCACAACGGCGAGAAAACAAGGATGGAACATCATCGAAACACTGATGATGCCTGCCGATCAGATTATTGCAAAACTGAAATACGCTTAAAAACAACCTGGGCAGTTACAATTGGCAATGGATTTCAGACGAGTTGCAGAAACGATCTTGGTGTCAACACCCATAAAGTTGAGTCCGCCGAAGATGCGGCCGTGTTCTATTTTTAGACAGCGATCATCGACGTAATCCAACCCGGCATCACGGCTAATTGATTCTGCCTTTGTGCTGGTAATTCCAAGTTGCAACCAAACGATTTTTGCAGCAATTTCCACCGCTTGCCTGGCATATTGCGGCGTCGTTTCAGCCCGTTGAAACAGGTCGACGATATCCACCCTGGTGGGAATCGAGGCCAGATCAGGGTAACAGGTCTCTCCCAGTATCTCGTCATAATTAGGATTCACGGGAATGACTCGGTAACCATGATCAATCATGTATTTTGCTGCGAAGTAGCTGGGTCTGTGCCATTTCGCAGAGAGCCCGACGATGGCAATGGTTTTGTTTTCGAGCAGGATTCGCCGAATTTCGTTTGTACTGGCCATATTGCTTTTTAAGGGTTAAGGGATATGGTTTAATCTAAAGCAATTAGCAGAATTTAACCAGATCATGATTACCCGGCGGCATGAAAGAAATTTATAACCCATATCATCACGGACTCGACCAGTGTCAGGCGAACTATACGCCATTGACGCCAATTTCACTGCTCGAGCGAGCGGCCAGAACCTATCCGGATCACGTTGCAATTATTGACGGCAGTTCGACAAAAACCTGGAAGGAAATTTATTCTCGATCCATAAAGATGGCTTCTGCTCTCCGTCAGCGCGGCATTGGTAAAGATCAAACTGTCGCGGTATTGGCACCTAACTCCATTCCCGGCTATGAAACCCATTTTGGCGTTCCCATGGCAGGAGCGGTGCTCAACGCAATTAATACTCGTCTGGATGCGAAAACGGTGGCATTTATTCTTGAGCATGGGCGGGCTGATATGATGATGGTGGACGCAGAGTATTCTGAGCTTGTGAACGAAGCACTCTGCGGAATCGATCGAGATATTCAAATCGTTGATATTTCAGTCAGCGGTTTTGAATCGGCAGCAAGCGGCGAATCCTATGAAGATTTGATTGAAAGTGGAGATGCTGGTGACGAGTATCCGTTGCCGCAGGACGAATGGGATGCGATTTCGCTGAACTATACATCTGGTACGACGGGAAACCCAAAGGGCGTGGTTTATCACCATCGCGGAGCTTATCTCAATGCGATGAGCAATATTATTGGTTGGCAAATGGCGCACCATCCGGTGTACCTGTGGACACTGCCGATGTTTCATTGTAACGGTTGGTGCTTTCCCTGGTCCCTGGCCGCTGTGGCAGGAACGAGTATTTGTTTGCGACAGGTGAATTCGAAAAATATCTATGAGGCCATTGCCGACCATAAGGTAACGCATTTTTGCGGCGCGCCAATCATCATGGGGATGGTGATCAATGCAGCGGATGATGAACGCCGAGAATTTGATCATCAGGTTAATATGATGACTGCTGCCGCGCCGCCACCTGCGGCGGTACTGGAGGCGATGGAAACGCAGGGCTTCAAAGTCACCCATGTTTACGGATTAACCGAAACTTATGGCCCCGCTGTTATTTGCTCATGGAAGCCAGAGTGGAATGAACTCAACAATCAACAAAAAGCGGAAAAAAATTCACGACAGGGTGTGCCTTATCATGCGCTGCAGGGGCTGGAAATTATGAATCCCGATTCCATGAAAAATGTTGACCCAAACGGAGCCGAAATGGGTGAAACCCTGTTTCAGGGAAATATAGTCATGAAAGGGTATCTGGACAACCCGCAAGCAACGCAAGCGGCGTTCAAAGGCGGCTGGTTTCATTCCGGAGATTTGGCGGTGATGCATGAGGATCGTTACATTCAGCTAAAGGACCGATCAAAAGATATTATTATCTCAGGCGGTGAAAACATTTCTTCCATCGAAATCGAAAACTGTCTGTATTCACATCCAGATATTATGGAAGCCGCTGTGGTCGCGAGACCGGATGACAAGTGGGGTGAAACGCCGTGTGCTTTCGTTGGTCTGGCCGCCGGGGTGGAACTTACTGAAGCAGAAGTCATTCAGTTCTGCCGAGATAATATGGCCCATTTTAAATCACCAAAGACCGTAATCTTTCAGGATCTTCCGAAGACTTCCACCGGAAAAGTACAGAAATTTAAGCTTCGAGAGATGGCGAAAGCGCTTTAGCGGTGCTGCTAATATGTAAGTATAAGGTTTTCATTATGGCATGATAGTTTGCGTTGGAGAAATTGGTGACCTGGGTGAGTTTAATGCAGAAAAACGCTATTACAATGAAACAGGCAGGCGCCCGATTCGGCAATTTTCGTGTCAGAGTAGAAACTACAATAGTCCTTCTTCCTCAAGCACTTTCCGAGCAACCCTGAAGCATTCCAGTGACATCGGCACACCGCAATAAATGCCAACGACGTGACAAATCGCGCGTATTTGTTCTTTGCTTACGCCGTTGCGGAGGGCGCCTCTGCAATGGATTTCCCATTCGTGCATTCGACCCAATGCGCCGATCATGGTCAGGTTCATCATCGAGCGGGTTTTTGGATCAATGCAATCATCCCCCCAGCCAAAGCCCCAACACCATTCAGTCATCATCTCCTGAAAGGGTTTGGTGAATTCATCTGCAGCAGCGAGGTTATTTTCAACGTACTCTGCCCCTAGTGTCGCTTTTCGTTGTGAAAGGCCGAGTTCAAATCGTTCTTTGTCCATGGTGTTACCTGATTATGTGATTAATGCGGGCATGTTACCCCAGTACGGGTGTGTATTCTATTTGCGAAATTGAATTAGTCGCTAATCATTGGCTCGGGGCCGCTCATTGTTAGGGTCCCAAACGGCCTGATCAAGAATGACCCCTCGGCGCTCTGCTCCCATTACGAATACAGATACTTTATTGCCGGGTTGCGCGGCATCGGGTTTAACAAAACCAAAAGCCAGATATCGCTTCACTCCATAGCCGTATCCTCCTGAAGAAATATGTCCAACTGCTTTTCCGTTGTGCCAAATAGTTTCTGATCCGAGTGGGTCAGCCTGGGGTTGATCCTGATTGGGTTCATCGAGTTGTATGTAAGCCAGCAGCCAGCGCGTTGTCGGTGCGGTGGATTGAACAGCACCCTGGAATCCATCGTCTCTGGAAAAGCGCATCACGTCCGCCTCGGTCAATGTCACTTCGTTAGTGATTTCATGGCCTGATTTATACGCTTTCTCCATGCGCATAGAATTCAGCGTAGCAGAGCCAACGTGAAGCAGCGCCTCAGCTTCGGATGTGGCGATTAATGCGTTGTAAACGGCGAGCATACCCTGTATCGGAACATGCAGCTCCCATCCCAATTCCCCTGTATAAGTTACCCGCATCGCCCGAACATTTTTCACTTCGGCAGCATCAATAATCTGAGTAGAGAGCCATCGAAAGTTTGTATTATCCAGTGGCGTATCGGTGCATTGTTGTAAAATTTTCCGCGATGCCGGTCCGGCGAGCATTAAAACGCCGTATTTTTCTGATACGTTCTTGATTTCCACGGTTTCATTACCACCGATTTGTTGATGAAACCAGTTGAGTAAAGAAGCCTCTTTAGCGGCGGCGTAAACGATATAGTAGTGATTTTCGCCGAGTTTTACAAAAGTCGCTTCACCTTCAATTCGACCATTTTCCATGATCAGATAGGTCAGGCTGATACTACCCTGTTTTTGTGGAATCCTGTTCGAGGAAATCCGGCTTAAATAAGACGCTGCGCAAGCACCCGAGATCTCCAGCTTGGCGAAGGCAGTCAGATCAGCAATACCCGCGTGAGCTCGTAAACCGGCCACCTCACTACCGATGATATCGTGAAGCTCAGTTCTCAGGAAACTGTGTATGTGTTGTTGTGGGGTGCGTCCTTTGGCGTACCAAAACGGTCGCTCCCAGCCAAAAATATCCTGATAAACCGCCCCTTTCTCTTTGAGAGTCTCGTAAAGCGGTGATAGCTTGGAGTGCGATGGTCGGCAATCCGGTCGATCAAGCGCCGGGAAAGGTATCTCGTGACGCAGCAGATAATCTTCTTTTGCTTTATTGATACGATAGTCTTCATCGATTCTCGCACCAAACCGTCTTGGGTCAAAACTGCTCATCGAGATATCTGCGGCACCGTATATCATCCATTGTGCAAGATACTTGCCGGCACCGGGCCCCCAGGCTATTCCAACCTGCGAGCCGCAACAAAGCCAAAAATTGTCTACCCCGGATGGACCGAGCAGCATATTGCCATCAGGAGGATGAGTGATGGCACCGTGAACAACGCGTTTGATTCCGAGATTTGCCAATATCGGCATACACTCCATTGCGTTTTCAAGCCACGGCATTATCCTCTCATAATCCGCTTCGAAAAGCTCATTTTCAGATTCCCAGGGCGTCCCTTCGTCCCAAACACTCGTGGCATTGGCCTTTTCATATATCCCAATCAGCCCGGACTGCTGCTCCATTCGAATGTAACCGGAAACTTTACGATCATCACGAACTACGGGCAGTTCATAATCGAGCGCCTGAAATTCCGCTACGGTGTCGGTAATGAGATAGTGGTGGAGCATATTGGCGATGGGCAAATCGAGGCCCACCCATTTGCCAATTTGTCGTGCATAGGTTCCACCTGCGTTTACCACACGTTCTGCACGAATATCGCCTTGCTCGGTTTGAACCATAAATTCTCCGTTCGATTGTTGGGCGATATGGGTAACCCGGTTTTGACGTATCACCGTTCCTCCCATCATTCTCGCCCCTTTTGCCAACGCGAAGGCGACACCGGCAGGGTCGACGTGTCCATCCCCTGTGGTATGTAGTGCTGCTTTAATACCAGCGAGGTTGTAATAGGGGTGGAGCTGTCGAATTCGATCATGGCTTACAATTTCCATTTCGTGTCCGAGGCCATGGCCGATTGATTGGGTGTAATGAAGCCAATCAACCTCAGCTTGTTCGTAGGCCACCCGCAAACTGCCGCAGCCGTGCCAGCTACAGGACTGCCCGGTCTCTTGCTCAAGTTTTGGATACAGTTCGGTGCCGTAGGTAGCCATTTTTGCCAGACCATAATGGCTTACCGAATGTGTTATCTGACCTGCAGCGTGCCAGGTTGAACCTGAAGTCAGCTCACCTTTTTCAAGTAAAACCACATCGGTTTGACCCTCTTTGCAAAGATGATAGGCCAGAGAGCAGCCCATGACACCGCCGCCAATGATGACAACATTGGCCTGATTCGGTATAGACATTTTTTGATTTCCCCAGATAAAGCAGATCGATGATTTGCAAAATAAGTTGAGCGGTATGATACACTTGTATCAAAATTCAATTCAAGCGTTCAAATGTCACAAAGCAGTCCGCTGCCGCAAAACCAGCAAGAAATCGTTGAACGGCTATTGAAAGATTTTGCTGAGCTGCCAACCCAGCTCCAGATTGTCGCAAGGGTCATTGTAGATCACCCTTACGAGGTTGGCGTACAGACCATGCGTACCCTGGCCACTCAGGCCGATGTTCATCCCAATAGTTTTGTTCGGTTGGCCAGACATTTGGGGTTTTCGGGATACGATCAAATGCGCGAGCGGTTCCGGGATTTCGTCCGAAGCGGACCGGGGAGTTCAGAAAACCGAGCCGCAGGTTTACAAGCGATGGAACAGCGTGGCGGGAGCGCAACCGTCGTCGCAGAGATGTTGCAGTCGACGCTGAATAATCTTGAGCAACTGACCAATGCCAAAGATTTAGATAAACTGGATACTGCGGTAAACTGGTTGATGGAAAGTGAACGCGTGTTTGTACTTGGTCTTGGATCGAGTTATCCATTGGCCTATAATTTTTGGTATGTCGCGAGGATGATTCGGCCTAATTTCATCTTGATCCCCAGACACGGAAGTTTGCCAATGGATGATATCGTGACAATCAATCCATCGGATTTGATTTTCAGTATGACATTTCAACCATACCGCATGGACGTTATCGAGACCCAGGAATTCGCAAGTCAACAGGGTGCGCGGACGATAGGTTTATCGGATAGCCCGGCTTCACCGATTTACCGAAAAGCAGATCTGGGGATACACAGCCCGACTCACACGGCGCAATTTTTTCATAGCAATTCTGCTGTAATCGCGATATTGGAAACGCTGTGTGCACTGCTGGTAGCAAAGGGAGGTGGGGAAGCGATTCAACACGTTGAAAAGTTTAACCAGCTCCGCTGGGAGTCCGGGATTTACGCTGATTAGCTGAAACTTCTGGCTGACGACGAAAGCCTTTAATTTTAGCGTTTTTGATTCGACCAGATGCCAGGAAAATATGGCTACTACCAAAGCCAGAACAAAGGAGACCAGAAAGCGGGTCTGCGTAGCGAGATTAGTTTTGTACAAAATGGCTGATTGAGTAAAACGACGAGTACTACAAAATCTGTCCGATGTATTTCTCTTTCGCCAATCGCCAAATTACCACTGCAAACGCCGTTAGCGGGATTGCCAGTATCATCCCCAGAATTCCGTTCAATGCTGCACCCCAGAAGAAGATGCCAACAATAATGGCCAGTGGGTTTAACCCCGTAGCATCACCCATTATTTTCGGAGTTAAAAGATACCCCTCTATCATTTGTACCACCATGAATACCAACAACACCAGTGCAAGCAATGTCATGCCACCGCCGTCCTGAAACCAGGCCATTGGCAGGCAGACGCTCAAACCAACCATACTGCCAAGGTAGGGGACAATGTTTAAGAAACCCAGCATTAATCCAAGCACGGCGCCGTATTCTAATCCGGCCAGACTAAATCCAATGGCGAACAATATACCCTGCAATAAGGCGATCACAATCTGACCGCGAAAAAAGACAACAACAAGCTGGAAAAATTCTCGTATTAAATAAATGGCATCTTCTGCTGTGCCGGTTTTAAGAAATGGAAAGTGCTCACGCTTTAATGACTCCGGTCGCAGCCTCGGCATCATTAAAAAGAATGCCAAATACACGGGCACGATCACCCAACCGAGAAAAGCAAATATTGCCGCTGCAATATTCGAACCGGCGGAAGCGATGCTGCGAGCCAGATGATCAGCCAAAGCTGACACTGGACCGCTTGGGTTTTTTAGTGTTTCAGTGACCTGACTGCGCAGTTCACTTTTTGACAGAAACGCATCCAAACGGGGTCTGTTTTCCTGGAACCACGATACAATGCCGGCCCATAGTTCGGGGAGTTGGCTGAGTAAATCTGAGAGCTGAGTGACGATGAGCGTGCCAAAGACACCAGCCATTAGCCCGAGCGGCAACAGCACCGAGAGAAACACCAGTATCAAAGCAACAGCACCTGGAAGTCTGGATTGAAGCCAGTCATACCAGGGGTCGAGAACCATGGCGAACACGGCAGCTACAGCGAGCGGCAAGAAGACGCTATCAAACGCATCGAAGAACCTTGCGGTGTAGATGACACATACGACAGCAGTCGCTATGATGACAATCGCTGCAAATGTAGTAATACCTGCCGCAATGATTCTTTTTTGCTGTGCGCTTAATTCGATATTATTCATGTAACCATAATATCGACGCATTCTTATTCAATCAATAGTTCCGATGAAATATTCTGGCCGTACACGCTATGTTGAGCGATGTTTGCAGTCACTGAAAAAATCGATTGCGCAATAGCATTGTCCAGAAGAGTTGATTGTTATACTAGTGGACGAGACCGATTCCAAAGTCGAGAAATGGCATACTGATTTGTCCAACGGTCAAAATACACAACACTCCGAGGAGGGTGCCCAGCTTAATCTTCTTGATCATTAGAAATCGTTTTTTATTCGGTTTACGGAGTATAACGATGAGCAGAACAGCTTGGAATGATAAAAATCGGATAATCGATAGTGAACCCGGACAATCAAACGCTGGTTTCTTTAAATATACAACTGTTTCATTATTGACGAGAATGGTACAACTGTACTAAATTTGACACCTATTCGGCTTTTAACAGAATTTAGTTTACTTCATGACTCAAAATTCCACTCGAGAACCTGTGCAGGGCCTAGCGGCACACTATTTCACCGATATTACCCTGTTTAATCAGATCAAGACGGATGTTTATTTTAAAACGTGGCAATTTGCCTGTCACAGCAGTCTGGTTTCACGGTCAGGGGATTATTTTAGCTTTTCAGTTTTCGATCAGGACGTCTTTATTGTTCGCGGACAAGAGGGTTTATTAAGGGCGTTCTATAACGTTTGTCAGCACAGGGGGCATCGACTGGTTGAAGGCTTTGGTAACAAATCGCGAGTAACCTGTCCATACCATGCGTGGACATATGACTTGCAGGGTAAGCTTATTGGCGCACCAAATTCTCAATCGGTTGCCGGGTTCGATGCGGGCAAAATTGGTGTACCTGAAATTCGATTGGAAGAATTTCTGGGTTTTATTTTTGTTAATCTGGATGCGGCGTGTTTAACCATGGACGAGACCTATCCCGGGGTGAAGAATGCAATTCAGCAATTGTGTGCGGATATAGAGATGCGGGTCTTTGCCTATGAACACACCGCCGATGAAGGGTGTAACTGGTTAACCGCGGTCGAAAATTATAATGAATGCTATCACTGCAAGGTTGCCCATGCCGATTTTGCCAAAGGCGTGATAGATCCAGGTTCTTACAATATAGCGCCGTTTGGTGACGGTAAGGTTTTACGTCATAGTTCATTAGCAACACAAAGCGATGAAGCCTGGTACGATGTCAGCGGTTCTGACTATGGCAGTTTTTTTCTTTGGCCGTCTACTTCAATCCAGATTTACCCTGGCGGCGTCGTGAATACGTATCATTGGCGCCCTCTGGCAGTAGATGACGTGCGCGTACATCGAGGCTGGTATTCGGATGACGGTGAGGTTGATGACACGTTACAAAAAGTGATTGATCTCGATCGGGACACAACTTTCGCGGAAGATTTGGAGTTGGTGAAAAATGTCCAGCGCGGCCTTAATTCGAACGGCTATCGACCTGGTCCGCTCATTCTGGATCCCGATGGCGGCATAGATAACGAACTATCCATTTCCCTGCTCCATCAGTGGCTTCGACAGGCCATCGATTAGCTCGAACAATCTAGCAGAGTTTACGATGGAAGCAAGCCCACAATTAGACAGGCAATCTTCAATCGATCTCTTTGAATCAGCAGAGAGATCAATGCCAGGAGCCGGTCTTGGCAGTTATTCTTTGGCAAAGGATATTCGACTGATTTACAGCCATGGCGAAGGCTCACGGATGTGGGATGTGGATGGAAACGAGTATATTGACTACGTCGGCGGGGCCGGAGCGTTAATACTGGGGCATTCCCATGCGGCAGTAGTGAAAGCGTCTCAGGCGCAAATGGCGCGGGGTGCTCACATGTTCGGCTCGCTGAGTGACGTGGCGATCAGGCTGGCAGAAAGATTGGTGCAGGACATTCCCTGTGCAGAAAAAATCGCGTATGCGACAACAGGATCGGAAGCCACTGCATATGCCATGCGGTTGGCAAGGGCATATACCGGGAAAAGCAAAATACTTAAATTTGAAGGTGCGTACCATGGCAATCATGACTATGCCATCGTCAGTACTTTTCCGAGGGAAACAGGTAATTACCCTGAGGCTGTGGCAGATTCCTATGGGCAGCCCCAGGCTACGACATCGACGATGCTGGTGGCACCGTATAATAATTTGGCCGAACTTGAAAAGATTGTAAAGGATAATAAACAGGAGATTGCTGCCATTATCGCGGAATCGGTACAAAGAATTATCCCGGCAAAGCCAGCGTTCCTGCAAGGGCTGCAAAGGATATGCCGCGAGAATGATATTATTTTCATCCTCGACGAAGTCGTGACCGGATTTCGGCTTTGTTACGGCGGCGGTCAGACCTGGTACGACGTTCAACCCGATCTTGCGACGTTCGGAAAGGTGGTGGGCGGCGGTGGGCCGTTATCCTGTGTTGCCGGTCGAGCCGAAATTATCGACCAGGCTGACCCCAATCGAAAAGGCCAGGAAAAATACACCTATTTCAATGGCACGCTGCACGGTAATCCCGTTGCAAGCGCGGCAACTTTGGCGATGCTTGACGAGTTGAGCAAGCCCGGAACCTATGATCGGATGAACCATTACGCCGATGAACTGTGCAAAGCTTGCCAGCAAATTCTCGATAAATACGATATTCCGGCGATAGCCCAGAACACAGGCTCCTTGTGGCAAATTCTGTTTATGGACAAAACACCGTTAAATATAACGGATATGCTGGCCAGTGATCAGGCCGCAATGCGTCGTCTGGATGCTGAACTGATGAAGCAGGGGCAGTACGTGTTGCCCGGGGTACGTCGGTTTGTCTCTACTGTTCATACTGACCAGGATCTTGAGGATACGATTCGAGGATTGGATGATGCCTGTAGAGCGAGTGGTGCTGCGTCGCAATGCCGTTTACGGCACAGATAACCGGCTTGGTTAAATCCCAATATTCGGTAATGCCAGCAAATCCCCCGGGGCAGTCCAGTGAGTCGGTGAGCCACGGCGCACTCGACAGCGAATGAGTGATCAAAATGGCGCCGGATAAATCTTGTGTAAAGGGCGGGATTTGGTCAGGCCTTTTTGGAGCAGGCCTTTTTAAGAAAAGCGGACGATCATGCGCCGAGGGGAAACGATCTGCTAATGGTCCAAAACTATCACTGTCAGGCATAAAAAACCCGGCGGTCAGGGCCGGGTTTGTCAATCCTGTCAGTCGGTTGACTGCTTTTCTACGGGCATCCGGGCCGGTTCAATGCGGGATCGTTGGGGATACATATGATTTCACAATTACCATCTTCGCCAATAATAATCCGACGTGGCAAGTTGGTGCTGACATTTAGGGCTACTTTGGCGAATGCTGATGCATTACAACATGAAACTTCCATAGTAAAACTCGCTTTTATATTCGAGGCTGGGTTTGTTAACAAAACGCCGCCTCCACCGCTAAACCCGTAGACACCGGGGGGAAGGTTGTAGGAACGAGTGAACGGAACCGAAAAATCATGCTCAGAAATACCAGTACCAGGCACACTAATAGGATCGATGTCACTATTGATATCTCTAGGTGTAATACTAAATGCTGCCACTACGCTGCCTCCGCTAGGAACAACAGCAGTAAGGCGCACCTGAATAGCACACCCAGACGTTTGCGCATGCGCAGGCAGTACCACCGCCTTAATAATGGGCTTTTCCCATACCGTAGCGGCGGATAACCCGGACAGGGCGAGTAAAAGTTTACGTTTTGAATTCATTGGTAGCCACCAAGCTGTTAAATAGCTACCGTTAGGCAAGAGTGCACCACAGTTTGCCGCTTGTCTATTGGAATATACTGGGTAGCGCCGTCCAAAATAGCCAATTGAGTACTGACAATGCACCGAACTGGTATTTTTCAGTAAACAGAGTTTTGGGTAAACCTCTCGGCACTATCTGCTGTTATGGCCAGCCATAAGACTTGAAAGAAGGACTCACAGACCCTTTGAAGCGCTGACGATACGCTATCTTGGGGATTTGGGGTGTTGCTGTCGATGGACAGGAAAGCGGGTGTCAGGCGTTTGTCTGGCTTGCCAAGCTCCGGCGGCCTACGCGAGCAGAGGTTCGTTTAATTCTATCGGATAGCCATCCGGGTCCTTGATAAATGCCAGGATTCGAGTGCCATTTTTCATCGCAGAAGGCTCTTTTGTGAATTCGACACCATGGCTTTTCAGATATTTACTGGCCGCGTAAACGTCGGATACTTTTAACGCAATATGTCCCCAGCCGTTGCCGCGGTCATAATCCTCTGCCTGATCCCAGTTGTAGGTAAGTTCGATGGTTGTCGCGTCATCCTCGCCCTGGTAACCTATGAATGTATTGGTAAATCGACCTTCGGGGTACTCATTCTGGCGTAAAATTTTCATGCCTAGGATATCGACGTAAAAATGCAGGGTTTTATCCAGGTTCCTGACACGCAGCATGGTATGGTCAATGCGAAAATCAGGAAGGGATTGGGTGGTTTCGTTCATGGTAAATTATTCCAGGATCGTGAAATGTTGAGTTATGACACAGCAGGGGAAACGGATTCGGCGACCAGTTCCTGAAAACGTCTAACGCTATCTTCCCAGTGAGGCGATAACAGTCCGCCGTTTCCGGCTACATCGGAATGTCTGCCTTGCTGCAGCCGCTCGCAGATTTCGTGGTCTTCTTTGTGGACATCGTACCAGAGATTTTTGGTTTGTTCGATTTCACTGCGACTCATCTGACTGTCCTTATGAACATAGATCACACGCCGTTGCCGGGTTTCCCCGGTGGCAACGGGAATATTCAGATGAATGCCAATTTGATCGGGTGCATAGGTTCCCATCACAAAGTTTGGAAATAACGTGAGAAATTGTGAAGTCACTGCTAATGTAGCGGATTTGTCCACACTAGGCTTTTCTTCGATATCGCAGGCACTTCCCAAACAATGATCTTGAATAACGGTATAGTGATCAATCAGAGGCTGACGGGTAGTGGTTTTATGGACAAACTGCACATGGTACGGCTCGATAAAATTCTCCATCAGGGCTTTCCAGTTGGTTTTTATTGAACCGAAATCCAGGGTCGCAACCGGTTTGATCTGATCGAGCGGCAATCCCTTGAGCTGGCGCTCGAGCGGTGCCACGAATTCTTCAATGGGTTCGGCATTGTCGTCAATGTTAATAAACACCCAGTCATGCCAGGTTTCGCATCGTACCGAGACTAAACCATTTTCTTCGAGGGAGAAATTTTCTGGTGGAGCCCGATCTTTGCCGCCGAAGAATGGTGCGGCTTTGAGACTGCCCTTAAGGTCGTACACCCAGGAATGATAAGGACATTGAATCAGAGTGCCGCAATTGGTTGCTTCATCCACCAGCTTCAGGCATCGATGGCGGCAAACATTATGAAACGCAGTAATTTCATCGTCTTCATTTTTGAGCAGGAAAAACGGCATGCCTGCAACGCTAATTGGGTATACATCTCCGGGCATATCCAGTTCGTGTGCGAAACCGACGAAAACCCAGTTTTGGCGAAATAGAGTATCGTTCTCTAATTGCCTGAATGCGTCGTCGGTGTAAACAAAAGCGGGCAAGCCATGTTTGATGGATCCTCCGGAACTGAAAAATGTATCAAATAAATTTTGCATTTTTATGATCTGAGCTAAAGAACAATATTGGCTGGATTCTATTCAGAAGATTGACGAATGTATAGAGGATAATCGCGCGCAAAATAGGGTTTATTGAGCAGTCGATGAGATACGCTGCGCCATAGACACCGGCACTGTGAATTTTTGTTCCCCCCAAATCAATCCCCCAAAGATATTCAGAGGAGTTGCCGGTTAATTCACTATGGTTTTTGTTTTGATCCGGCGTGAATGATTTCTCCATCGATTGAAAAATAACGATAGTGCATCAAATTGGTAAAGTATTCGAGCTCCAGAAAGCCGAATTCTGATGATGCAAATTCGGCATCATGGTTTTCCAGAATGGCATAAAGTTCGCCGCCGCCTGCACCGGATATGTGATGCTTAAGTTTGCATTCTTCAATTGAAGACACTTCCAGGTGGTGTGAGTGTCCTGCGACAAAGTCATCGACCAGGTTGCAAAGCGCTCTTTTTAAGAGCCAACCCCGAGGGCCGCCACCGGCGTGTTGACCGCCGGCAGCACTGACAGAGAAAAATGGGTGGTGTCCAAATGCCAGTGACCAGGGAGTGCTAATTTCACCAAAGTTTTTTATCCCCTGGCGCTTAAAACGCACTGGATATTGCGTATCCAGCGCATATATGGTGACCAATTCTTCGAAAACGATTGAATAGTGTCGTGACGGGTAATTCCATCTGTCATTGCGGTTGGTCATTTCCAGCCAGGCGAGGGTGTCCCCTCTGTAATCATGGTTTCCCAGCACCGGAAATATTGGAACAGTATCAAGACACTTTCCGCGATAGATGTTGAATACTTTTTTTTGCCATTGCGGGTCGTCAATTGATTTCACGCCTTTTGGATAGACAACGTCACCCGCCAATAAAAGCGCTTCGGGGCGTTTTTTTCTGCATCGACGCTCCATCTGCAATGCTACCTTTCGCTGGTTTAAATCTCCAGTGCCTGAGTCTCCAATTACCATGAAGCTTGCGGATTCCTTTTTGAATGGGAACTCGTAGGTCTTTGGCGAACCATTTTCGACCAGTTCATTTACGAAACTGTGATATTCATAGAATATCCAGCCAGCGACCAACCCGAGCACGGTAATGGCCAGAATAACAAGCGTCTTAAAAAGCTTTAGAATGAATTGCACAATATTGCTGGGCGGCATGATTTGGGTGGACGGAGGCTAACACTGAGAAGATAATCGAGCAACGCCGTTTCATTACATTCAGATTACCATTCTATTAAAAATGAATACAAATAGTCCCGTTCCCAAATTCGGGGAAGGCGATACGTCATTTCAGGCAGCAGGTCGATATGACGGCATCAAAAAACTGGTCGACTGCTTTTATGACTACATGGAAGTGGAACCAGAAGCATTAACCATTCTGAGGCTTCATCCGGGAGACCTGGAAGAATCGAGGGATAAGTTAACCCGATTCCTTTGTGGCTGGCTGGGTGGTCCGAAACTGTTTTCTGAAAAGTATGGGGCTATCAAGATTCCCGTAGCGCATAAACATCTGCCCATCGGCGACGCTGAACGAGATGCCTGGCTGATGTGCATGCGAAAGGCGGCTCAGGAGCAGCCTTATTCTGATGCATTCAAGGCGTATTTTATGGAGCAGATACGCGTTCCTGCGGAGCGTGTTCGGGCCGTTGCAGTCCAACCTGAAGAAAATTAACCGTCGTGTTATAAGAGACATCGTGAAGAAATCAACATTTAATACGGCAGCTTACGCTGGTGCGGGATGGCGGCCGAGAACCCAGATTCACGGCAACGAACTCGGTTCGGTTTGGAGTGACTGTGGAATTGAAATTGTCACCAAGGAAGATTCTCACTGTTGCTGGAAACCCGGAGGCAATCAAATTTTATGAATCATTACACATCGAATGCGTCGAAACGCCAGCAAGTGAACTGTCAAAAGCAGCCGGCGCTGTGGGGTGTCTAACAGGCGTGCTTCACCGCCAGCAAGCCGCATCGTAAGAATCGCTACGATTGACAAGAACCTGGATCTTGAGTTTTGTGAAGCAACATTGGATGATCTGGAAAGCCTTGTTGAATTGCTTGCGGACGACCCTTTAGGGGCAACCAGAGAGGATGAATCGAAGCCGCTGAATCCAGGCTATCTAAAAGCGTTCGATAGCATTGAACGGGACCCCAATAATGAACGGGTCGTTGTGAAAATAGATGGGCAATCGGCTGGTATGCTGCAACTTACCTTTGTTCCCTATTTGACTCATACCGGTAGCTGGAGATGCCAGAGAGAAGGTGTGCGGATTGCAAGGCCTTTCGCGATCAGGGGTTAGGAAAGCAGCTAATTCAATGGTCGATCGACCGTGCAATCCAGCGAGGCTGCCAGTTAGTTCAGCTCACTTCGGACAAACGAAGGCCCGACACCATTCGGTTTTATGAAAAGCTTGGCTTCAAAGCCACCCACGAAGGCTTTAAGTTAAAACTCTCGAAAGTCGTCAATCTAGGTTGTTTGGCACACCATATCTTTGCCGCAACACAAAGGCGATTTAATCATACCGTGTTCATTGGGGCACTTCGACACCTGTACAGGATTGCCGTCATCCAGTGTGATACTGCCGTTCTCGAGGGGTGCGTCGCATTTTCCACAGGTTGCGTTAACACTCATTCCACATACTTCACATTCGTAAGTCGCCATACTGATCTCTCTCTAAATAGTAAATATACGCTGATTCTATCAATAATCAGCGCCCTAAAGAATTGATTAATACACAATTATACGAGTTCCTTCAAACGATTCGTTCAGAATTCGCTTCGGTTAATTTCAGCGGTGTGATCTAATCGGAATCAATGGGTGTTATGGCTGCCAATTGATATGAGAATAAAACAGGTAATTTTGATTCGCAAAGATTTAAAAATGCGAAGAGGAAAAGAGATTGCTCAGGGGGCTCCTGACTTCGACGGTCAACCCTCATAACTAATTGATTTATAAAGAAACACAAAAATATCTAGGCACTACAAATGCCCAGATATTGAAGGATTATATCAATCAGTACAGGGGGTAAGCTGTGGTGGTCGCTTTTAATCCCATCACAGCATAGATTTTTTTTGCTTCTGGATTGATTTGAGAAGGCATGACATAACGCTGTTTGGTGCGCTTGTGTTTGAACACGCTATGTTGCACATGAATCAAGGCATTACGAATAACTTCAGGGGATAAGGCTTTGTGTTGTAGCTTGATTCGATACATTAGCTGTCTGATGCAGGTGAAAGCCATGAACGAAATGGCAATGTGGGCGCGCACTCTTGAGGGTGTCCAGTGATAGATGGGGCGTACTTTCAAGTCGTGCTTGGTGATGCGAAAACTCTCCTCGACCTGCCATAAGCCGCGATAGTGTGATAGCACTTCCTGGTGCGGCGTATCGGGCAAATTGGTGATGACACCATGCAGTCCGTCCCAGCGGCTTTCGGCAGCAATTTTATCTTGGTTGATACTCAGGCTGGTTTTTCCTTTGATAATCAGAAACTTTTTATAGCCGTAGTTATTTAATAAGCTCTTGGGATTCTGGCTTTTACCTATTTTCTTGATGAGCCGATCGACTGCCTTTTGTCGGTCATGTTGATCTTTATCCGCACGCTTTGGACAATGCGAGACAATGAGCCGTCTCTTCTTGTGCGTCAGCTCGGCGACGCTTGACCCGCCTTTGCCAAGTGCCTGATAAGCTGATTTATCCAATACTTTGGTTTGTAATGCAGCGGGCAATTGTTTTAGTTTCGCCCCGACAATGTAATAAGCACCAGCCTCATCCAGGGCGCTTAGATTGTCTTCATTCAGCATGCCCCGATCAGCGACAAAGATCATTTTCCTAACATCATAGCGCGCTTGCATAGTCTGCAAAACGCTGATCAGGCTATGACCCTCGAAAGTAGCACCAGGAAACACTTCGTAGCCGACCGGCAGGCCTTCATGGGTGACCAGCAAAGCCAGCAATACCTGGGGCTGATTAAATTTACAGTCCTTGCTGTAGCCATTTTGTTTTAATTCGTCTTCCTTGAAAGACTCAAAATACAGTGTCGTACAGTCAAAAAACAACACATCCAACGCACCAGGTAACAAGGATCGCGTACCTTCACAGGTCATCGCTTGTAGCCGACTGATGGTGTCATCGTCCAGCTGATCCATCATCCGATAAACTTTCTCTAAGGACAAAGAAACGCCAAAGTCCTGCTCAAGCTGCTGCACACTGCCACGCTTACTTTTAGGGTTGGCAATGCGTGCCATCACACAATGAAACAGTGCTTCTGTGGAGGCACGATACTTCTTTTGCGGCAACAGGGTATCGAACGACAACTGGCGATAGACCGCGCCATACACCTCATGGATGCCCAGCACCACACGTTGTTCTTCCACCATCTGCATCAGGTCAACATTCAAGGTGGCTTTGGACGATTGAGCTTTTGCTGCTTTCGCCTCAAGCATCTGTTTGGCGACCGTCTCAGGCGGAAACAGGCTGGGCTGATGCTGGGCTTCAATCTTCGCCTTGACAACCTCGGCCAAAGCCTTCAACTGCGCCAACTCCTCGTCATCCATGGCAATGCCGATATAACGGACAATCTTTTGCTTGACCTTATCGCCGACACGTACGGATGAAACAATCTGAACCGATTGTCTTGGGCTATTGGGTGTCGATTTAACGCGAACGAACATAGGGTGAGTCTACACTGTGCTATTGCCGAAATCAACACAAATATTCAGATAGGCACTACAAAGCAGTTTCTCTACTACCCCCGCGTGTTTATTGGGCTGTGGACGATCTGCGTGGGGTGAACCGTCGAAGTCAGGAGGAAAAGAGATTGCTCAGGGGGCTCATGCGGCGATGGATTTTATGATTTCACCAATGCGGAGTCAGCCTGGATTGGCTGTTCGAAAACTGGAACTTTCTCCGCCTGAGCAAAAGTGGATTGACGAAGGTATGGCCAAGGTTTGCCTGCGCGTAGATTCTGAAGAAATGCTCATCGAGTACCATAATAAGGCCCTTCAAAGTGGGCTCAAGAGTTTTATGATTCGCGATAGCGGTCGAACAGAATTTGGTGGGGTGCCAACGCTAACCGCTTGTGCGATTGGTCCAGCAGCGGTGGAGGAGATCGACCTGATCACCGGTGAGCTTACGCTTTATTAAATTAACGAAATTCTGATTCTACGGGTCAGATTAGAAGTGAATAGTTGAATCAATCTGAATGTGTAACGAATGGTGGGCGTTCTCCAATCATCACATGTCGTTCAGCACTTGTCTTGGGCAGCCGCAAATAACAATTTTCTGCTTGTCAGAAACAGTCGTCACCAGGTGACTCAATCAAGCTTTCAATCAGAGTAATTTCATTCATCCCTCTGTTGGCGCGAACGGTCATATCCGCGCACAATTCATCGCTACGCAGCTTCACTAGAATGCCCTGAAAACTTTCAGCCAACTTGCCACGTTAACTGCCAAAGTAAACTTCCCTGGCTGATAATGAATGATGGTCTTCCTAAATATGACGGTACATTGCTTCATGCACCAGATAATCCCAAATGCTGACTAAACGTAATTTGGGTCCCCCTATGACCCAATGAGTATAAAACTGAACCAGGAGTATTGCTAACTTACCTCCGGTTTAAGGAATTATTACTTTCCCTATAGTTTAAAGATTTTGTCCAGACCAGTATTCGAGAGTGATAACCGAATCTGGTGTTTGATGGTTTGAAAAAAAGCGGCGTATCTGGTTTTGACAATAACGCTGTTAAACAGTGCCGTTCAAATAAAGAAATTGATAGCGCACGTAAAAGATACTCCTAATATCAACAGATTATTTTAGAGACAGAGATAATGTTGGACTAGCCAGTTTAAAGCAGTTTGAAAATGCGCTAATCTCTGTTACTATCCGTGACATGTCTAAGACATATCCCAATCCATGATGACCTAAACAGATGACTAACTGATGAATATTCAAGAGCTTGAAACAGAAGAGATAACCCGTTTGATCGCTGAGCTTGACGCTGAACTGCAAAGTAGGCTCCGGCTTGAGAAAGAAGATTTTTTAAACAAAATCAGAGAAAAAGCAGACCTTTACGGAGTCTCTGTAGAAGATTTGATGGTTGAGGCCGCCGAGCCTAAAAAGAGAAAAATCGGCAAAATCAAGCCAAAATACCAAAACCCTAATAATCCATCTGAGACTTGGACGGGTAGGGGGCATAAGCCTAAATGGATGAAAGCTTTGCTTGAAGAAGGACGAAATTTCGAGGACTTGCTGATTCAGAAAAAATAGACTATGGCTAACGCAGGCATATCAATACAATCAAAAAGAATAACTTTTAATAACAATATGAGACCTTTGCATAAATCTACCCAGGGCAGCGTTAAAATGGTGAAAAGATGTTCATTCATTAAACCTTGAGGATAGCGTCAGTGTCCTGGAAATAAACCGCCCAATACTCGCTCGCAGATGCCCTTTTAGCTGAACATAAGTCATTGTCCAAACTAGATGATGTGCATGAAATTATCGATTGGAAACAGATCGAAAAAACGCTCAGCCATCTTTATGACAGCAAGCGTGGTGTGCCGGCACTTGTGCCCTTTGGGTATGTCCGCCTTTGATGATGTTTAAGATACTGATTTTACAGGCGTGGTATAACTTAAGCGATGAAGCCTTAGAAGAACAGATAGCCTGGGATTTACTGTTCCGCCGGTTTGTTGGTTTGAGTCTCAGTGATGCGGTACCGGATCATTCCACTATTTGGCGGTTTAGGAACTTATTACACACCGAAAATCTGCTTGTTTCTTTATTGTTGCTCAAGGCTCGGTCAATATTATCGATGCGACTGTGATTGAGGCGAAGCAATGCCGTTCTAAAAAGAACCAACAAGGCGACAATACCCAAGACCCAGAAGCGGCATGGAACGTGAAAACGGCATCCGATGGCAGGCGTAAAAGTACCTGCGGATTTAAGCTGCACGCCAATACCGATGAAGATGGCTATCATATTTTGGCCTGTTCTATTGTATAATTACCCAATACGCAATCTAACGCGAACATCAAGGGTAAGAACCCACAAAAGCATGGGTTAATCAAGTATATAAGCCCCTAAATTAAGTGCGGCAAAGACAAACAAATTCCCGGAGGAGATCGAAATGAGTGACGTCCCAAACAAACAAGTCAACGACTGGTTGAACGCACTAGACAAAGCCCTAATTTCCGGCAATCCGGCCGCAGCGGCAAACCTCTTTGAAGAAGACAGTTTTTGGCGCGATCTCGTCTCGTTTACATGGAATATCAAGACGATGGAGGACGCAGGCGCAATCAAGGATATGCTGGGTGCCCGCCTTTCTGATGTGAAACCCTCTAACTGGGAACTCGTGGGCGATGCCACCCATGCTGACGGGGTGACGGAAGCATGGATTACGTTTGAAACTTCCGTTAGCCGCGGCAAGGGTCATGTGCGCCTCAAGGGTAACAAATGCTGGACGTTCCTCACAACGATGGTCGAGTTGAAGGGCCATGAGGAAAAGAAGGGCGCGACACGCGACAGCGGCGTTGAGCACGGTGCATTTCAGAACCGGAAGAACTGGGCCGAACGCAAAGCCGATGAGGAAGCGGCGCTGGGCTATGCCGAGCAACCCTATTGCGTGATCATTGGTGGTGGCCAGGGTGGCATTGGCCTTGGCGCACGCCTTAGGCGGCTGGGCGTGCCGACAATCATCGTTGAACGCAATGAGCGCGCCGGAGACAGTTGGCGCAAGCGCTACAAGTCCCTCTGCCTGCATGACCCCGTTTGGTACGACCACATGCCCTACCTGCCCTTCCCCGATCATTGGCCGGTGTTCTCACCCAAGGACAAGATCGGCGACTGGTTGGAAATGTACACAAAGATTATGGAACTGAATTATTGGGGCTCCACAACGTGCACCAGTGCTGCCTATGATGAAAAGGCGAAGGAATGGACTGTACACGTCACCCGTGACGGCGAGGATGTCGTCCTCAAACCCAAGCAGCTCATTCTGGCCACTGGCATGTCTGCTGTGCCGAACGTTCCGGAATTTAAGGGTGCCGACACCTTCAAGGGTGACCAGCATCATTCCAGCAAACATCCCGGCGGTGATCCCTACAAAGGCAAAAAGTGCCTGGTGATCGGTTCCAACAATTCGTCGCACGATATCTGTGCCGATTTGTGGGAAAGCGGTGCGGATGTCACCATGGTACAGCGGTCCTCAACGCACATTGCCAAGTCGGATACGTTGATGGAGCTGGCACTCGGCGGGCTTTATTCAGAAGATGCGGTGAAGAACGGGATCGATCATCACACGGCTGATCTCGTCTTCGCGTCAGTTCCTTACAAGATCATGCACGGTTTCCATATCCCTGTTTATGAGCAAATGGCTGAGCAAGACAAAGACCTTTATGACCGGTTGGAAAAAGCCGGTTTCATGCTCGATTTCGGCGAAGACGGTTCCGGTCTCTTTATGAAATACCTCCGCCGTGGTTCCGGCTACTACATCGATGTGGGCGCTTCGGAGCTTGTTGCGGATGGCAAGATCAAGCTGAAGAGCGGCGTTGCCGTTGAGGAAATAACCGCGAATTCCGTAAAGTTCTCTGACGGCAGCGAACTTGAGGCTGACCTCATCGTATACGCCACTGGTTACAGTTCAATGAATGGCTGGGCAGCAGAACTGATCTCACAGGAAACTGCTGACAAAGTCGGTAAATGCTGGGGCCTTGGATCGGACACGACGAAGGATCCTGGTCCCTGGGAAGGCGAACTGCGCAACATGTGGAAGCCCACGCATCAGAATGCCTTGTGGTTCCACGGGGGCAACCTGCACCAGTCGCGGCACTACTCCCAGTTCCTGTCGCTTCAGATCAAGGCGCGTATGGAAAGCATTCCAACGCCTGTGTATGGCATGGGACCGGTGCATCACCTCGGCTAACTGAGTAACAAACGTCGCACCGCCGCCCGGTTTCAATTTGAATCGGGCGGTGGTACACCTCTTGAAATCTTTTACGGTGACTGCCCCCGGCACCAACGATCAATTTCTGCTTTTACCGTTCGGTTTACATTGGTCCGAAGCCCGTGCCAGCGACATGATTGTTTTTAACGAAGCCGGCGATACGCTGGAAGGCGAGGGAATTGTAGAACGCTCTGCACAATGTATTCACGCGCCCATTCACCGTATATCCGCTGCCAAAGTAGTGTTACACACTCATCAAACCTGGGCGGTTGCCCTGAATATGCTCGAGAACAATCGATTGATACCGGCTTGTCAGACTTCAGCCTTTTTCGATGGACACATTGTTTACGAGGACGACTATCGCGGTACTGCCGACACCCTGGAAGAAGGCGAGCGACTGGCAAATTTGCTGGGGGACAAGACCGTGATGTTTATGAAAAACCATGGCGTGCTTATTGCCTCAGATTCCATCGCCAAAGCCTATCGAATGCTCTATTTGCTCGAAAGGGTTTGTCGCATGCAAATTCTGGCGATGTCCACCGGCGAGAAAATTGTCGCCATTTCACCCGAAGTGATTGGCCAGGTGCAATCACCGGATCAGGGTGATCGACACCATGGCAAACGTCATCAACTCTATTTTGATGCCATGAAACGAGTAATGGATCGGGTCAATCCGGGTTATGCGGGGTAAGTAGATAAGCGCTACTCGCTCTATCGGTAGCGCCAGTATGGTTATACTGAATGTTTGAGCCAGAGTATCACTTGGGCTACATTCATACCGATTATTAGCATTCAAGCGAAACTTCGCGTGTTTTGTGAGGTGATTTTTGATGGCAATTGAATGTGTTGATTTTGAATTTTAGGAAATTGATTAGCGTTGTTGTGATCGTTTCCGTCTGGCCGATCCCAACCCTAAATCAACAGATTGTAATTGTTAAATCAGCGCCTGTTGATTAGTATCCGGCTTAAGGTATTCTCTGCTTGATTTTTACGATGAAATTCAGTTTGCAGCTTTCTGCTTATTATCCAAACCACGAGGTAGGTGGTAAACAGATTTATCAAAATATGCTGAAGCAGGCTGTGCTCGCAGATAATCTTGGATTTGATGCAGTATCGATAACGGAACATCATTTGATTAATATTCTGATGATGCCCGCGCCATTGCAGTTCGCTGTGAAAATCGCTTCGATGACGGAGCACGTCAAAATTCTCACCAGCGTGGTGGTATTACCAATCCACGATATGCGCGTATACGCGGGTGAAGTGGTTTGTGCGGATATCTTTACGGACGGTCGATTAATGCTTGGCGTGGGGCGCGGCGCATTTGGTTTTGAAATGAATCGGCTTGGTGTACCACTTGAAGATTGTCGTGAAAAATTTGATGAATCTCTGGATTTGCTGCAGAAGCTGTTAAGTGAGCGAGAAGTGTCCTGGGACGGAAAATATTATCAGTTCGAGCCGTTGACCATCATGCCGAGACCGGCAACGGAAGGCGGCCCACCGATTATGATGGGCGTGTTGGTTCCAGAGGCGATATATCACTGTACTAAACGCGGTTTTCATATTCAAACTACGCCATTATCCGGAAGTCATGGACATATGCTTGATCAGGTCAATGCGTTTAACCGCGGTAAAGATGCGTTGGGAGATGCGGGTCGGGAATTGACGCTTTCATTGTCCAGAGTCGCGTTTCTCGCCAGGGATGAGGCGGATCGTCGTGAGAAAATCGAACTGGCGCATCACTACTATGGTCAGTTCGATAATGTTTTTACCGGTGACGGTATTGTTGAAGAAGGTTTAATTGCATCCATCCCCAGAAAGGTGCCAATCGAAAAAACGGAAGAGAATTTGCATATCTGTACGGTTTCACAAATGATAGATGAATTAGCGCCCTATGCTGAAGCTGGAGTTGACCGATTTATTTTGAATATGAATTTTGGTGTCGACCAGCAACAAACCATGGAGTGTATCCAGCGTTTCGCCGAAGACGTGATGCCGGCATTTGATATGGCTAATGAGGTTTTGAAGTCTGCCTAGCAAGACATCCGGTTTCTAAACATCCCTAACGGAATAAAAATCTTGTCATCGTCTTACCACAGTAAACAACCCGAACCGGTCGTGTAAACATGAAGTGGTCGAAAACAATTTCGCTGATTGAGGCGCACGCGGAAGGCGAGGTTGGTCGTGTCATTACATCGGGAGTTATCAATATCCCCGGGTCAACCATGCTCGAGAAGATGCAGTACATCAATGAGGTCGACGACAGCATTCGAAAGTTTTGTGTTTTTGAGCCCCGTGGTTCCGCTCAGATGAGTACCAACTTATTGATCCCACCGACTCGCGAAGACTGTGATGCCGGGTTTATCGTTCTGCAAGGTGACAAAGCCCATGCGATGTCTGGCTCTAATACCATCTGTGTGGTGACGGTGCTGCTGGAAACCGGGATGCTGGAGATGCTGGAACCGGAAACCATTGTGCGTTTGGATATGCCTGCGGGTTTGGTTGTCGCCAGGGCAGAATGTAAGAATGGTAAATGTGTACGGGTAGCGCTTGATGTCAATCCGAGTTTTGTGGAGATGCTGGATGCGGAAGTGGAGGTCGAGGGCCTCGGAAAAGTGAAGCTCGATATCGCCTTTGGCGGAATCCATTATGGTTTGATCAATCCGCGACAACTGGGTTTGCAAATCAATCCGCAATCTGCGCGTACGCTAGTTGACGCCGGTTGCCGAATCCATCGTGCGATAAATCAACAGTTGTCTTTTCAGCATCCGCTGATTCCAGCGTTAAATGAAATTTCCTACACCATGTTTGTTGACCACAAGAGTAACGGTGAGCTACTGGGTGCAACGATTTTGCCACCGGGCCGAATCGATCGATCTCCCTGCGGTACTGGTAACAGTGCTCGCCTGGCAACTCGTTATGCCCGGAATGAAGTTGAAGTTGGGCAAACCGATACCGCTCGCTCCATTATCGATAGCGAGTTTGCTGTCACCCTGAAGGAACTCACTCGCGTTGGCGAAAAGCCTGCAGTGATTCCAACGATTAGCGGTCGGGGCTGGATTCACGGCATCCGTCAAATTGGTTACGATCCATCCGATCCTTATCCCCAGGGTTACAAGCTATCTGACTGTTGGGGTGATGCATTCGATTTGTTGAGTTAAACGTTTGCGACGGGACTAAATTATGGGCTTGCCGATCTCCAGACCGCTCGACTTTTCTGAAATACCGGTAATTGACATCTCTCCGTTGCCTGAAAGCAATGGCAAGCACGATCAGACCGTCAATGGCATCAGGCAAGCATGCCCCAATGTTGGATTTTTTATATCCGGAATCCTGGTGTTAAATCCGATCTGATTGATAGCCTGATTGAATCGGGTAGAGGGTTTTCATGGATTGATACCTAGTTTGAGTTTATGGCGATAATGATCATGCCGACAAAAGCCAGCCCAACACCAAACCACTGGCCGCTGTTTAATGATTCTCTAAAGACGAAGTGTGAAACTGCGACGGCGATGACGATGGTGCCGCCGACTATGAATGGAATTGCACTACTCGCAGCAATCGGACTTTCATCTGAAAAACCTCTGAACAGGTAAAAATAGAGCACCTCTGCAATACCAATGCACAGCCCGGCGACCGCAGCCCAGGCATAAGCTTTGGTTGGCAGTGCAAGGTTGACGGTTTGTCTGGTCAAGAAAAGTAAATAGACCAGCGACACCATGAGTGCGGTGGACTGCAGAAAAATGGTGGCAATGATAGGTGAACTGGACTCGGCATCTACGTGACTGCTTGAGACCTTAACCAGCAAATTATAGGCTGAATAGCAAATGGTAATCAGCAGGAGAAAAAGCACCGTACGCATACTACGGGTCCAGGGTTTGTTTCAGGTTATAGGCTTTGATGTAGAGTAACATGCCAACAACGCACAGAACCAGCAAGCAGGGCAGTACGAATTGGTAGCCACCAAACTTCCAAACCAAAGAACCGAGAAACGGTGCGGAAGCAGCGCCGAAAAGATAGAACATCGATAGTACGCCGAATTTTGAACCAAAGCCGCTGTCTCCCAGAATATCCCTCGCAATCACAGGCCGGATAATGCTCACCATACCGTAACCGCCACCGAATAACACGACGAACAAAACAAGCAGTGGTGGCGCCCAGGCTGAGACTATGAGGGCCATGATTGAAAGTCCCATTACCACAAAGCAACTGATCGCAACCCCATGGTTGGATACCTGATTCTGGCTGGCCATCATCGCCAGTCTGCCGGCAACCTGCATCGGACCGATAAACGAGGCGGCAATGACTGCGACGTCTGATGTGATGCCACGGTCATGAAGTATCGGAAACAGATGCTGCAACGTTACACCGTGTACCAATGCCGCTAATCCAAAGCCGGTTGCCAGCATCAGGAATACAGGTGACCGGATAACGCTTTTTCGGGTGGTTTTTGAATGCTTATTTGGGTGAATAACGCCACTTGCATTCGACTCCATGATTTTCGATCCAGCCCACATCAAAGCGGTACCCGCAGTGGCAACAAATACCGCAAAAATCATCACAGTCTGGCGCCACCCCAAAACCTCAACCAAAGCGTGTACTGTGGGGAAAGTGATGGTGCTTGCCAGACCCGCAATCAGGGTGATCAGGATGATGCTTTGTTTCGCGGACTGACCTCGGCCTCGGGTAACTAATGCAAAACAGGGATCGTAAAGACAACCGGAAAAGCTTAATCCAATTATTGCCCAGGACAGATAAAACCCAAACCGGGTTTCAACGTAACCAAGCAAGAACAGACTGGCACCACCAATCAATGTGCTTGCGGTTAAAACCAATGGCCCTTTACCCGCATCGATCAGCTTTCCGGTAAACGGCGATGCTGCGGCGGACAAGAAGATCGCCAGCGTGATTGCACCAGTGATATCGACCTTCGACCACGCTAAATCTGATTCCCAGTGCAGTAGTAAAGCAGGGAAAGTGTAATAAAGCCCAGACCAAACGACGATTTGCCCGAGAGCCAGATAGATTATTGCTCGATCTTTAATCATCCGTATCGTTATTCAGAAATGATAAGGTAGGGTAGCCATTATTCCTTCTAGTTTAAAGCCAATCATATGGGATGCGTAATTTAAGTTATACTTCAATTACGCATTGATGAAAATTAGCAGCTATGACACATCGCTATAAGATTGCAGCAATCCCAGGTGACGGTATTGGTAAGGAAGTTGTGCCGGCTGCAATCAAGGTAATAGAGCCTGTTGCGGCACAATTCGGTATTGAATTGGAATGGAGCTGGTTTGACTGGAGTTGTGAGTATTATCAAAAACACGGTGACATGATGCCCAAAGACGGCATACAGCAGTTATCGGTTTATGATGCGGTATTTCTTGGTGCAGTCGGCTATCCGGGGGTGCCGGATCATATTTCTTTATGGGGATTATTAATTCCAATTCGTCGTGCATTTCAGCAATACGTCAATATCAGACCGATAAAATTACTTAAAGGTATTGAGTCACCGCTGCGAAATCGAGGTGCCGAAGATATCGATTTTATTGTGGTTAGAGAAAATAACGAAGGCGAGTATTCGGCAATAGGCGGAAGATTATATGAAGGAACCGAGAATGAATTGGTGGTGCAGGAATCGGTATTTACCCGCAAAGGTGTTGATCGAATTTTGCGATACGCCTTTGAGCTGGCAGCGACTCGCCACCGAAAAAGCGTAACATCGGCAACCAAATCGAATGGCATCATCCACACCATGCCATATTGGGATGAGCGTTTTGCCAAAATGTCTGCCCGGTATCCCGACATTAACACTGACCAGTTTCATATTGATATTTTGACGGCACATTTCGTGCTACACCCGGATTGGTTTGATGTGGTGGTGGGAAGTAATTTATTCGGTGATATTCTTTCAGATCTTGGCCCGGCCATTGCTGGAACGATTGGCATTGCACCATCAGCAAATATCAACCCTGAGAAAGAATTTCCGAGTATGTTCGAACCAGTACACGGTTCTGCGCCGGATATAGCGGGCAAGGGAATCGCGAACCCGATTGCTCAGATATGGTCGGGGGCGATGATGCTGGAATTCCTCGGACACACGGAAGCTTCTAATGCTATTTTGCACAGCATCGAAAAAGCACTTTCGGATTCAGATAAATTGACTCCGGATATGGGGGGTTCAGCCAATACCAATGAGCTGGTCCAGCACATCCTTAAATGTACTTTTGAGTGACGAGTTTTATGATTAAAACACTATTGTCCAGTATTGGTCTGAATTGCAATTCTCGCAATCACTATCGGGTTAGTTGCCGATATCAAAAGCTTTGATCGGACCAAAGGCGGTTACGAGTAGCCGTATGATGGGTGGAGTGGAGAAACAATTGATTTTTCCACCATGTACAAAACCCGCGAAGGTTTATTTAGAAGCGGCTATGTTATTGACCAATTCTTCTTCAGAAAACATTACACCAGGTCGCTCGTAGTATGAAAATACAGTGATGATGCGCTGTTGATTTCCTTCTGCTGGCGTAACGCGGTATGCCGTATTCTTACCGCGAAAAATTTGTACAAAAAAATCGGTTAGGTTACATTGGATATTCAAATCAAACTGGAGGAGATGCTGAAAATGAAAGCGAAATCGATATTTAGTGGCTATGAGCAACTCGTATGTGATGCCTTTCAATTGGACATGGAGGAGTTTCTCAAACAGAAGGACACCTGGCGAGGTTTATCAGAATCGAACTTGACTGAAAATGCAATCTTCGACCTCATAAAAGACATTTATCATAGGATTGAAGTGAATGTTGGCGTGGATATTGCTGTGAATAAATCTGACCGACTGCCACGCGAAGTGCGATCCGACCTGAATTGGTGATATGAGACAAGAGATAACAATCGGTTCCGACAACGATGGCCTGGAAACTGTTTTGGAGCAATCAATAGTTGCTTTAGGGAAACGCGGCGATTTGTCACATGAATGGTGCCGCCAATGCCCGGTTGCATCCGGGATGATCATCAATCATCCCGGCGGAAGAGCAGCTATCGATCTTCTATGTATCGATAATCAACATGCTGATTTCATCGAACTGAAATATGAGGAAAAAGGGAAATACGAGGAAAAAGGGGAATCTAAAGCAACCCCCGCATATGCAGCCATCCAAATCTTGTGTTATGGATTGGTATATCTTTTTAGTAGAGATTGGAAGAACCAGCTTATTTATAAGAATAATAAGGGTGACTGCCCATTTTTTTATAAGGATAACGTCCTGTTAAATATGCAAAGAGTTGAACTGAAAGTGCTTGCACCGGCGCGGTTCTATGATGGCCACAACCACGACAATCTTGGATTTCTGCAACCACTGATTACGGATGGACTCACGATGTCATTCTCTTTTTAGTCGTTTCCAGATGGGTTCGAACTCCCTTCAAATGCGAGCGGTGCTGATGTCCGCGCAATCAAAAATGGTACACCACCTGACTGGAGCAAGGAGCTCATTTGTGCTGTCAACAACCGTAAGGTTTGGTGCCCCTAGAAATGCGTATTCGGATACATCGTGGGGCAGAGGAAATCGGCGGCAACTGTATAGAGGTAGAAGCCGAAGGGAAATCGCTGTTACTTGATCTCGGCGCACCACTGATGGGCGACCTTTATGGCGTTGATGCGTTGCCCAATATCAGCGGGCTTACGGATGGGTCAAATCCAAACCTCATCGGCATACTGATTTCACATCAATGACGATAGATTTGGAAAAGGCAGATTGCCTGGAAGGGGCACGAGTTATCTATTCAATGTGGCCGGGATATCTGGAGCGAGGGAAACTGGATCTTCGTAACTGGTGTAAGGAGCAGCAGATGGATTTCGACATCGTTCACACATCGGGGGGCATGCGACACCGATTGATCTCGGCAGACTGGTAGAAGCCATCAAACCGAAAGCATTGATACCGATTCACACACTCGCACCAGAAAAATTTAATCGGCTAAACGCGTCTATCAAAAATATAGAAAATGGAATTTGGCACGCGATTTCCTAAAACCATAGGGCGCAAAAAATGGGGATGTGCGCTCCGAAGCTCCGCCCCGAAGACTGAACACCATTCCAGCAACAATTCCCCTATGCTTCCCAGCGAATGCCAGTGATTGGTCGGATATGGAATGACCTGTTTATTCGCGATTAACACAAATAATGATCGGTATTTTTTGTTCATAATTTGAAAAAATCTGTGTAGACTTATCGGTCTTGCTATTTTTAATGATGTAAATGATATAAAAATTTAGTTAGAGCAAGCCAAATGGCTTGTGATCAACAAGGGGATTGCCACGTAGCGTTCCTGATAATTTAATACCACTGGAAATAAAGTTTATGAAATTTCAAAAAAAACAGCTGGCGGGAGTTTTACTCGCTGGCGCAATGGGTGTAACGGGTACGGCGCAGGCGGCTGATCTCGTGATTGGTGTTCCTAACTGGCCATCTGTAGCAGTGACAGCTGATATTTTAAAAGTTGTTATTGAAGATAACTATGGGTTGGAAGTTGAGTTGCAAAACGGTACTAATCCGATAGTGTTCGAAGCAATGGATGGCGGCAGCATGCACGTTCACCCAGAAGTCTGGCTTCCAAACCAGACTAACCTGCACGACACATATGTCAAAGAAAAAGGCACTGTCAGCATGAATCCGAATGGTGTTCCTGCGTTCCAGGGCATGTGTGTTACAAAAAGCACAGCCGAAAGAACCGGCATCACAGCCATTGCCGATTTGTCTGATCCGGATATGGCGGTTAACTTCGACCAGGACGGCGACGGAATGGGTGAAGTCTGGATTGGTGCTTCTGGCTGGGCATCAACTAACGTAGAAAAAGTTCGTGCGAAAAGCTATGGCTACGATGCGACAATGAACCTGCTGGAAATGGATGAAACTTTGGCGATGGCTGAAGTTAATTCTGCGGTAGCTAAAGATGAAAACATCGTATTTGCCTGCTACACCCCGAACCACGTATTCGAATTGCACGACCTGGTGATCCTGGAAGAGCCCGCGTACGACGCTTCAAAATGGAAAATGGTACAGCCTACGGATAGCCCTGACTGGCTGGAAGAATCCAGCACTCCAGTTGCCTGGGATCTGGTTTATCTCCATATTCACTATGCGTCTAGCCTGAACGATTCTCACCCAGAAGTTGCGTCTATGCTGTCTAATGTTAAATTGGATACCGATCTTGTATCAGCGATGACTTTTGCGGTTGTTGTAGACAAAGTTGATAATGCAGAGTACGCGAAACAGTGGGTTTCTGATCATGCTGATCTGGTTAACTCCTGGCTACAGTAATTTGCGTAACCGTTAATCAGAAAACAATTGTAGTATTATGGAACGAGCAACACTGTATCCGTGTTGCTCGTTTTTATTTTTTCCACAGATAAGTTGTATGCTACGGATGCAGGGAGTGCCAAAGCGGTAATTATTGTGGAACCAATATAGCTCGTTGGAGCGGCAGTGCTTGCTACCAACGGCTATACTGGAACTGGATTTATTTGTACCCTTGATTGGATTGTTGGTTCTATTTGAGAACCTATAGTCAGTAAACCGGAGAAACATAAGTGAGTGAACAGGTAATCAAGCTTGATGATGTCTGGAAAATATTCGGAGGTCGCGCCCAAGAGGCCATGCAAGCAGTTAAAAATGAAGGGCTAACCAAGCCCGAGGTATTGTCAAAGTTTGGTTGTGTCGTTGGTGTTGCCAAATGCAGTTTTGAAGTTGCGCGCGGTGAGATATTCTGCGTTATGGGGTTATCCGGATCCGGTAAATCCACCATGGTCCGGCATTTGAACCGGCTGCTCGAACCGACATCAGGCAATATCAACGTGCTTGGCAAGGATATGATGGCGCTGAATGAAAATGACTTGCGCGAAATGCGGGCCGCTCATATCGGTATGGTGTTTCAGCATATGGCGTTGTTTCCTCACAGGACAGTACGGGATAACGTGGCTTTTCCTTTACAGGTTCAGGGAGAACCCAAGTCAAAGCGCTGGGAAGAGTCCCAGCGTTGTCTGGATTTGGTTAATCTCGACGGCTATGAAGATCGATATCCCAGTGAGCTATCAGGCGGCATGCAGCAGCGGGTGGGTCTGGCCAGAGCGTTGGCTTCCGATCCCGAAGTGTTGTTGATGGACGAACCTTTTTCAGCGCTTGATCCACTGATCCGTCGTCAGCTACAGGAACAGTTTATGGCGTTGTCCGAAGATTTGGTCAAAACCACCGTGTTTATTACCCACGATCTGGATGAGGCTATTCGTATTGGTAACCGAATTGCGATTATGAAAGATGGCGTAATAGTTCAGATTGGCACACCTGAAGAAATCGTCACAAATCCGGTAGATGATTATGTGCGTGATTTCGTAGAGGGAATTTCAACATTGAAATTGATATTTGCGCATACCATTATGGAGAAAATTGACGAATATAAACCACAGCCCGGAGATGATTTATCCAAATCCCCACGAACCGCTCATGATACAGATTTAAGCGGTCTAATCGATTTATCAACAACGACTGATCAGCCTATTGTCATTACTGATGACGGTAAAGATGTTGGGGTGGTCAACAAAATAACCCTTCTTAAAGGTATTAAGGGAGGTGACAACTAATGAAAGAAACCGGAATCGTTCCTGAAGCAAACAAACTAGGTGCCAGCATTAAGGATTTTGTTGGTGAAAACGAACTTTATTATGAAACTGAGTTTAATAAAATACAGTCCTCTACCAAATTCCCATGGAGCTGGAATACCATGGCGGCAGTGTTTGGCCCGTTCTGGGGTGCTGCGCGCGGGCTATGGGGATATTTTTGGACTTTCCTGGTGCTTGAGATCCTCGCTATTGTGCAACTCGGCAAAGGACTATGGGGTGAGCTTGGCGCTGACAAGCTCGCTCGGGTTGAGAAGTTATCCGCCAAGCAGGCTGAAACCATGTCACTGGCAGAAGCCGCGAAAGCGGCTGGTGACGAGGGTGCGCAGGCGATTTTTACGCGAGCTGAAAACCTGCAAAAAGTAATCGATCGGCTGACGGAAGAAGCCACTGCTGCGGCGGCGGGTGCATTTGGATATCTGGTGGCAGGTATCATTTTATTTGTCCTGTTTCGAGTGGTCCAGGGTTTTTACGCCAACATCCGATATGAAAAACAGTATTTAACCTGGCGTGCTGAACCAGATACACCATCCGGCTTTAACTGGATATGGGGTATTTTTAGCGGTGTGTTGTGGTTACTAATTGTGCCGCTAACCTTGTATCGGTTTACCGTTGGCAAGATTTCCCCGGCACTTGAGCCCTATGTTTTGGCATTCCCGGTAGAGAAAAAACAATTCTTCTCTCCGATTTCCATCTGGATGGATGAGGGGTTCGACAATATTTCCCTGAGATTTGGCGATGTTTTTGACGGTGTGATTACAGGCATCCGCGCAGTGCTGGATGGACTTGAAACCATTTTTGTTGGTACACCCTGGCCCGTTGTCATGACTGTAATACTCGTTACCGCATGGCGATTGGCGGGACCTCGGGTTGCGATCTTCTCAGCGGCGGCGTTGGCTTATCTGGGGTTATGCGGCCTTTGGGAAACCAGTATGATCACCGTGGCGTTGCTCGGTGCAGCAGCATTCCTGTGTCTGGTGATGGGGATTCCACTGGGTATCTGGTTCGGTAAAAGTAAGCGCGCCTATAACGTGGCGTTGCCGATACTGGATTTTATGCAGACCATGCCCGCATTCGTTTATTTGATCCCAATCATCGCTTTCTTTGGTACGGGTAAACCGCCTGGAGTATTAGCAACCTTGATATTTGGTATGCCGCCAGTCATCCGATTGACTGCGTTGGGTATGCGGGGTGTGCCGGAAAACACCAAAGAAGCTGCAGTTGCATTTGGTGCCACCAGGTGGACACTGCTTAAAGATGTCGAAATTCCGCTGGCAATGCCGTCGATTATGACCGGTATCAACCAGACCATCCTGATGTGTTTGTCGATGGTGGTGATTGCTTCATTGATTGGTGCAAAAGGCCTGGGGCAAGACGTACTTGTCGCCTTGCAATACGCCGCAAAAGGTCAGGGTATGTTAGCGGGTCTTGCGATCTTGTTTGTTGCCATGGTGATTGACCGTATCATCCAGGGACACTATCAAAGATCCACTTCCCGTCATTAGTTGATCTGCGAATAGTCGAGCTGAGTTTTGATTAACTTGTCTCAGACAACTCAATTAAGCGCGATACTGGAGTAGTCGATATTTAACGAAGACACGGGTATGCGTGTCAACCCGCAGGTGAAATCATGTTAGAGAAAGTAAAACCCGAATCCGAAAATACGACCAAACAAAACACTCAGCGAGCCCCTTCTTATTGGGGGATTAACAACGACTACGCGAAGTTGCACGATGTCTTGTTAGGTAAGCCTGAATATTTCAAGTGGGTAGAAGCAGGGCCGCTGATTGGGCGAACCTTGAAAAATATGCATAAAACCGGAGTCAAATTTGATTTTGAGCTGGCTCAAAAACAGCATCAGGAAATGATTCGGATTTATGAAGAGGAGGCGGGCGTGACCTGTCATTATCTTGACGCAGACCCGGTGTTACACCGCAATTTTTTCGCCCGGGACTCTAGCGCGATGACACCCTGGGGGGCGTTGATCTGCCATATGCAATTAAAATGCCGCCGAGCTGATTATGTCTCCGTTATCAAGTTTTACCAGGAGAATAATATCCCGATCTGGAATCATGTAACCGCCGGCCATTTCGAAGGTGGCGATTTTGTCATTCTTGAACCAGGGACTGTATTGATTGGTTATTGTGGTGAACGTTCCGAGCAGGAAGGCTCCGAGCAGGTTGCTGAATTTGTTCGCGCGGAAGGTTGGGACTGTGAGGTTGCACCGATTCCGGCTTTGTTCGTGCATATGGATGGATTGGTTGTTCCGCTTGATGAAAAACGCGTCGTGACCTGCCTGGATGCGCTTGAAGGCTGGGTAATTGATTGGCTCAAGAAAAAGGCTTTTGAGTTTATTGATGTCGGATTTAACGAAGCAAAAGACCTTGGCGTCAATCTGGTGGCGTTGGGAAACAAAAAAGTATTATCTATGTCGGGAGCGGTTAAATTAAACGAGAAAATGCGCTCTCTGGGTTACCAAGTGTTTGCCCCGGATATGTCAATGTTTACGCTTGGTGGCGGTGGGGTTCACTGCCTGAGTCAGGCGTTAAAACGCGACGTTGTCTAATTGTGATGGTCTGAAAGTAAACTAGAGAATAAAACGATGAGCGCTGATGTTTCGGCCATTCGAGTCAATGGCCAACGTCTTTGGGAAAGCATTATGGCGATTGCGAAAATCGGTCCCGGAGAAAAAGGCGGTTCGCGTCGATTGGCATTGACCGATGAGGATCGCGACGGTCGAGATTTATTTGTCGGCTGGTGCAGGGACGCAGGTTGTGAGATTACGGTGGATGATATGGGTAATATCTTTGCGCACAGGCCCGGTAAAGATAATTTCTTGCCGCCGGTGTGCGCTGGCAGCCATCTTGATACCCAACCTCATGGCGGCAAGTTCGATGGTATCTATGGGGTTTTGTCTGCGTTAGAGGTCATCAGGACACTAAATGATCACAACATTGAAACCGAGGCGCCGCTGGAAATAATTAACTGGACCAATGAGGAAGGTTCGAGATTTGCACCAGCGATGCTGTCCTCTGGTGTCTTTGCCGGCCTGTTTGAAAAAGAGTTTGCTTATTCCCGGGTTGATGCCGAGGGTAATTCCATTGAGGAAGAACTAAAGCGCATCGGATACATGGGCGAACAAATATGTGGTGATCACCCGATGCGGGCTTTATTCGAAGCGCATATCGAGCAAGGCCCCATTTTGGAGAACACCAAAAACCAAATCGGCGTGGTCACAGGCGGGCAGGGTCAGAGATGGTTTGATATTACCGTTAAGGGTCAGGACTCCCACGCGGGCTCTACTCCCATGCCGGGCAGAAGAGATGCTCTGGTGGCGTCTTCTGAATTGATTCAGGATATCCAAACGATTGCGCTGGATTTTGCCCCTTACGGAGTTGGTACCGTGGGCGAGATGCGGCTATTGCCGAATTCCAGAAATACCATACCGGGTGAAATTTTCCTTACCGTTGACATTCGAAACCCAGACGATGGAAAGCTATCCGAGATGGCAAATACATTGCAGGAGTCAATCAACTCAGTGTCAAACAAACATAACGTCGAAATAGATTGTAATGAAATTTGGCACAATCCAGCTGTGCAGTTTGATGCTGATTGCATCTCAGCGGTTTCGAATGCGGCTAAATCACTTGAATACAGTCATCAGGAAATCGTATCTGGCGCAGGACATGATGCTTGTCAGGTTTGCCGTATCGTTCCAACCGCGATGATTTTCGTGCCATGTGAAGGTGGATTGAGCCACAATGAAGAGGAACACGCCGAACCGGCCGACCTGGAAGCGGGGTGCAATGTACTGCTGCATGCGATGCTCGCTATTGCGAAGTAATTTTGAATTTTGTTTCGCTAACGTCGAATACAAGGTTATAAAATGATAGATAAAATAACAGAAAGCGATCTTTTGATGATGGAGAGCCTCTATTGGTGGGATATCCCAACGTTATTTCGATGTCCCATAGAGCGTGATCCCGCAAAAGTCGATATTGGATTAGTTGGCGTCCCGCATTCGACGGGTAACGGAACGACTGAGCGAGACCAGCATTTGGGTCCCAGATCGGTACGCGATGTCTCGGCAATGTCTCGGCGTGTTCACCTGGAATTTCAGGTTGACCCCTGGAAGTCTTGCAGAATTGCAGACATGGGGGATGTGCCGTTACCGGAAGCAAATAACAATGAAAAATGTATAGAACGAATCACTGAATTTTACAAAAATTTAGACACAGCGGGTGTGAGGCCGGTTTCTGTTGGTGGGGATCATGCCATTACAGGCGGTATTATTCAGGCGATTGCGGGGAAAGAGGCGAATTTAACTGCTGGCAGGAAAGCGGCATTTTTGCATTTTGATGCGCATACAGATGCGTTTGAACAGATCCCACATTTCCTCGGGGCTGAAAAATCAGCTGCTCATTGGGCTGCCTATCTGGTTAGACAAGGCCTGATCGATACCAGTAAAAGTATTCAGATTGGTATGCGTGGTAATCCAAGAACGCTGGATTGGTGGAAAACCTCGAGTGATTTGGGGTATGAAGTGATACCGATGTCTCGCTACAGAGAACTTGGCCCTGAAAAGACCATGGAGATGATTGTCGATAGAATCGGTGATACACCGCTTTACATTACCTTCGATCTGGATTGCATGGATCCAACGGTATGCCCAGGTGTGGCCAATATTGAATCCGCTGTAGAGGGTTTTAAGGTGGACGAGATGATGCGGTTACTTAGATGCGTCAAGGGTAAGAATATAATCGGTGGAGATGTTGTTTGTCTGATGCCGACAAAAGATCACCCGAATAAAATCACCTCACATTTTGCCACAGCGGTCATGTTTGAAATGATTAGTTTGATTGCCGATTCGATTCGTACTGACTAATCCGTTCAGGAGATACGGGTATATGACCACGCTGTTATAATCCGACCGAAGGTCGCGTAAAAAATATTGACGCTCTATTTCTTCGCTATCAATATTAGGGTAGCAGTTCATGAGCCAAATCAAATGTAATTCCTAGACTCCCGTTCGTTCCAATGCTAACCATTCTTCGTTATTGCTGCCGAATGAATTCATCGCGTTTACCCGGTACGCGTCCCGAGCGCATAATCGTGCATACCAGGCTTCGATATTGGGCAGGGTGGGTCTCTCAATATTCAGGTTATAGTATTTAAACATCATTGAACCCAGAGGGATGTCTGCCATGGTGAGATGGTTGCCGCAAACAAATTTGCGACTCTCAAGATGTGACTCGAATATTTCCAGTAGCTCGGCCGTCGCCTTTGCTGCGTTTTCAATCATAGCCTGATCCTGGTTTTCTTTTGGCGTTCGAATTAGTGCCCAGAAGATGGGGAAAAATGTTCCCATAAAGCGACTATTCGTCCATTCCATCCATTGATCAGCTGTCGCTGCACTTTGAGAATCTTTTGGCCATAAGGAACCCATCCCGTATTGGCGACAGAGGTATCGGATAATGGCGTATGACTCCCAGAGGATAAAACCACTGTCATTAATTGTCGGCACCAGTCGATTCGGATTGAGCTTGCCATACTCTTCGGAGTCGAGACCACCAAACGATCCGCCAACGTTATGTCGAACATGTTCAAGATTGAGCTCGCCAATTGTCCACATCAGCTGTATCACCTGATTAGAGTTTTTCCTCCCGTATACTTCGAGCATTTTTGATTCTCCTTCTAAATCTGTTAATTATTTGCGCTGGGCTGAATACGTTTTTGGGCAATGGATTGCGTTCCGAAATGGGGTACGACACGCTCAAAAAGTCGATCCCAGCTCGCCAGAATCTTACGGTACGGTACGCCGGTGTATTGCTGCATTAACACCAGATGGTCCAAACCAAATTTCTCCTGGCTTTCTGAGAACCGTTCTATAACGTAGTCAACTGAGCCAACCACGATAATGCCGCGTTTGTTTAGAAAATCGAACCAGTCGTCATCCTCGTCTTCAGCTGCCATTTCCTCATCGACATCCAGATAGCCGTGTTTGCTCCATTCACCGGCTGGTCGTGAGCCACCTAAAAACTCGTAATAGGCATTGATCGCAGGACGAATCGTGTTAACCGCTTCCGCCATTGATTCGCCAACATAAAATGCGGTGCATACGCCAACACCTTCACCAAGCTGTGCTTCGTATCCCCGGGATTGAGATAATGCCTGTTGATAAGGCTGCCAGCAGGCCAATGTGCGGTTGGGTGCGGACGACATGGATATAACACCTTGTCCTCGATCGCCTGCAACTTTAAATGTCGGTGGTGCATTGGACATTAACCATACTGGAGGGTGGGGGTTTTGATACGGTCTGGGATGTACGTACATTGCCTTGTACTCCCCATCCTCGGCATGATATCGACTGTCCAGAGGCTGAAAAAACCGATTCTTCTCTTTCCAGCCAGGAACCGGGAACTGATAGAACTCGCCTTTATGGGTAAACGCCTCATTCGTCCATGCCTTGAGAATGACTTCCAGTGATTCAAGATACAATCGCATGACTTTGTTGTTGTCACGCCGATCAGCATCCTTGTTGAATTGTAAAGTTGTCCGTTCATTGATTCCCTTGGCAACACCAAAATCAACCCGACCCAGGGTCATGTTGTCGAGCATGGCAACGTCTTCTGCAACTCTCAGTGGGTGCCAGTCAGGCAGTACGATCGGCGATGTTCCGACACGAATTTTGTCGCATTGTGCAGCGATGTGGGTGCACATCTGGATTGGGTTCGGTGGTGCATTCATGTAGCCGTTGTGAGCAAAATGATGCTCTGTAAACCAGGCAGTGGTAAACCCCGATTGTTCGGCGAGGCAAGTTTGCTCCCGTAACATCTCTAACGAACGATCCCACGGGATGGTTTCTCCGGGGCTGAAATTGGGAATGATGTCGAATCTCATACTGATACCGGTGGCTGGTTTTCGAGAGCCGGTGTCGGCATGGGCAAATCAGGGGCGAAAACAAAAGACTTCGTGTTGAAAAGGATGGAACTGTAGCGCGATAATACCACGCCAGGGCAATTGCCGAAAAAATCAATTCGCCGCATATTCCCCTTTTGAAGTTTTTCGTAATCGTCGTAGCCCTCGGAATGGTTCATCTATTACTATTTATCATTTGCATGGTTTTTTCGAAAAATACACTGTCATCTTCGGCCAGTCTTTCCAGCTCATCAAAGTGATCCATATCCGGGACATCGTAACGAGCCATCGTTCTGTCTGCGGTGCGAAATTTGTCTGCGTAGGAATCGGATTGCCGGAGAAACTCTGCCGACTCGCCACCGCCCTGAACAATCAGTTGCGGCGCATTCGTAACAGGTGGGATGAATAATGGACTTTCGGCAATGGCTTCCTCCAAATCCATCTGTGGCCCGGTGTTCAGTGTTGTGTGTATGATCGGTTCAAGGTCGAATACACCTGAGATCGGAAAACCGGCACGGATCAGGTCGGTGGGAATCTCGGCATCGATTTCCCTCCAGTCCGTTGTCATCATCATGGCTGTGAGATGCCCTCCTGCAGAATGACCCATTACAAAGACTTTCTCTTTAGAAAAACCCAAATCGTCTGAGTGGTTCCAGTTCCAGGCGATGGCCTTTCGAATTTGTGGCGGAATTTCCGCCATACGAACCGAGGGGGTGAGGTTGTAGTTCAGCATGGAAACGGAAACGCCATGTTTAACAAATGCTTCGCTCACAAAGCTGTACATGTTCTTGTCCCCGCGTTGCCAATAACCCCCGTGGATGTAGATAACGACCGGACCATCGCGGTCACCGCCGGAAAAGAAATCCAGCTTTTCGCGCTCCCCTTCGCCATAGGCCAAGTCAATTCCTGCCCCTGAAGCCAGCTTGTGTTTTTCGTTCCGTAGCATCCACCTTTCAATGAGATCTGGAAAGTCGGGCCCTCTGCGGGCGACTAAATTGTATTCAGCTTCCAGGGTTTCAGCACTCATGCCTTGGTATACAGTCATGGTTTATCTCCGGTGAAAAAATATTGGGGCTGACCTAGATAATTAGTACAGACACCTTCTAAGCCATTGTCTTAGCTGCAATAACTGAAATGATGGGTCACTGTTGTTAAATCGCCACTCACATTCCTTCAAGCAAGAATAGCCCAAAATGGGCTTTGGAGACACCATTGAACTTACGCCTGTGACGCTTGGCCTGATTGCAGAAACTTTCGCTGCCGTTGATGTGATTATGACGATCTGCAAAGCGCTTAGAATGGTTCATGCGAAAGTGGTGAAAGTCGGCGACATCGAGCACATTATAGCCCCTCCAGAAGTCGGAATAGACGATGCTGTCAGGGACAACTTTGCGTTCAATGATTGGGATCAATGTGGCTCCTGATGCGTCGGCAATGATCTTTGTGTCAACTTTGCCATCCCTTTTTAATAAGCCAAAGACAGGGATTTTGCCTGCAGCACCGCGACCACGCTTTCCTTATGCGTTTGCCGCCGAAGTCATTCTCGTCCACTTCGATCTCGCCGCCAAACATAGCTTCACTTTCGGCTTCCCGTTCATAGGCAATAATCTCACGCAAACGCAGAAAATAATAAGCGGCGGTATTGCGATGGACACCACACAGACTGGCGGCTGTTCGCGCTCTAGTTCCCGCCACAAAATACGCGACCAAACGCCATTGTTTAGGCTGACTTAAACGACTCTTCCTCATACTTCCCATAATAGCCTCAAAGTTGGTTATCTAGGACAGAACCTAAAATAATAATGAGAAACAGAATGGGAAGGTGGTGGCGGGCTAATTATTATAAATTGTGTCTGGCCCTACGTTATTGATATCGGTCTCTCCCAGCTGGGCCAGCGCGACATCCATATCCTGGGCAATATACTGAATGACCTGTTCGAGACCATCCGTTCCAGCGCCGCCCATGCCATACAAAAAAGGCCGACCCATGAATACAAAATTGGCACCGAGGGCGAGCGCTTTAATAACAGATTCGCCATTTCGAACACCGCCATCAAACAGAATTGGCAAATCATCACTGACAGATTGGCGAATTGCGGGTAAACAATCGATCACTGCGGGGGCGCTATCGAGTTGTCTGCCACCATGATTCGATAGATAAATGCCGTTGGCACCGGCCGATTCAACCTGTTTGGCATCGATAGTGTTCAGCACGCCTTTAACAACGAGATTGCCCTGCCAGTGATTTCGTAACCGCTCAAGAAATCCCCAGTCAACCTTGCCTCTGCTTTCATTGCGAACGAACTGCTTACTGCTTTGCGTGTTATTGGCAATTTTCGGAACCCCGTTGAGCAATGTTGTAATCGACCATCTCGGATGGCTGGCAAAATCAATGAATTGTTTCGGGCCGATTTTCATTGGCGCTTGAAAACCGTCGCGTTTTTCTCGCGGCCTTGGTGCAACCATGGGGACATCGACGGTGAGTATCAACGTTTCGTAGCCGGCAACTGCGGCCCGATCAACCATTTCGAAGGCAACTTCCTCGGATTGCCCGACATACAGTTGAAACCAGGCGTTTTTACCCGCGCGTTTAAAAGTTTGTTCAATCGTACTTGACGCCATAGTTGATAGCGCTATGGGTATATTGTGTTTGACAGCCGCCTCGGCAAGCATCGCGTCTGCGTTCGGCCAGGTCAAATTACACATCCCCATGGGCGCAATTCCAAATGGGTAATTCCATTGATCCCCAAAAAGGTTCTTTTTCAAACTTCGGCCTTCGGTATTTTTCAATACACGCGGAACTAATCGAATTCTTTCTAATTGCGATTGATTGAGCTGACAGGCAAGCTCTGTCCCAGCGGCACCATCGATATAGTCAAATAGCATTTTCGGCATTCGACGCCGGGCGGCCTTGCGGGCATCATCTACGGTGATGATTTTGGAGTACATATGAGCGGATTATTTGAGCAATTGCGAATAACAGTGAAGCTAAAGTGTATCAGGTCTCATTCAAAATGAAGCAATCGAATAATTGACCCTGATTTGATTTCTGAACTGCATATCGCCTTCGATGATTTGTTCTGTGGGAAGTTTGAAACCGGAGTTCCCCCTGATTTTAATTCGAGATCCGGCAAAGGTGGCAACCTCGATGTACAAACACTGGCCTGATTTTTTGCTCAAAGAAATTGCGCTTGTTGAACAGCGTGAACTGTTGGATATTGTCGCAGATAAGCCGGGAGCACCGCCGCCGTTGATTGATAGTGATGATTTACTGGAAAATCCATCAAACGGTGCTGCCTCACTACGAATATATGCACCAGTATCGGTTAACCTGTATATTGAAGCATATGAGTGGTGGTTAACCAATAAACCAGAAAGAGACTGATTGGAGAAAAAAACAAATGAGCTATTCGCTTTATTATGCTGACCGTAGCGCTTCAATGGGCGTAAAAGTCATTCTTGATGAAATTGGTGCAGGCTATAAACTATGTGATGCGACGATTGATATGAGCGTATCGCGCACTGACGAATTTCTCGCACTAAATCCCAATGGCTGGATACCCGTATTGAAGTGGGATGAAGGGTCGATATATGAATGCGGTGCGATTACAATATTTTTGTGTGATCGTCATTCAGAAGCGAAACTGGCACCAATTGCAGCATCTACGAAACGCGGCCTGTTTTTACAGTGGTTATTTTATTTTTCAGGCTGCATTCAGAATGCGTATCAAATGACGTATTATCCTGATCGGTTTTGTCAGTCGGAAACAGATTTTGCGAGCGTGAACAGTCGATCCCGTACACGACTTTGTGAAGTCTGGAAGGTGGTTGATGATGCAATTGGCAACAATGACTGGATATTAGGCAATCACTTTAGTGCCGCGGATATTTATATGTTCATGCTGACAACCTGGTTGTCAAAAGAACGCGGCCATTTTGATATTCGTGAAATGAGTAATGTCAGTAGAGTTTGTGAAAAGGTAATGCAGCGTCCGGCCACGAAACTCACTTACGAAGATTATATATCCAGCTACGGTGCAAGCTAAAGCCGTCGTATCTGGAGCTTTGGAAACTTAACGATTAGTCGATTTGATAAAGTGATGGAAATTATAGATTTACGCAGCGATACGGTTACACAGCCTTGCGAAGCGATGAAACGGGTAATGTTTGACGCCCCCACTGGTGACGATGTTTATAGAGAGGATCCGACTGTTATAAAGCTTCAGGAAACCTTGTCAGCGATGACCGGTCACGAAGCAGGGTTGTTTTTTCCGTCAGGTGTACAAAGCAATTTAGTGGCCTTGTTAAGCCATTGTCAGCGAGGCGATGAGTACATTGTTGCGCAACATGCACACACCTATAAATTTGAAGGCGGTGGTGCGGCGGCACTGGGTGGGATTCAGCCTCAACCCATTGAACGCGAACGTGATGGCACGTTAGATCTTGTTAAAGTTAAGCGCACCATAAAGACGGATGATATTCATTTCGCGAAAACCAAATTGCTGGCGTTGGAGAATACGACGACTAGTGCTGGTGCGGTTTCTGCGGACTATATGATCGCAGCGGCGGAATTGTGTGCAAAGCATGGAATACAAATGCACCTCGATGGTGCTCGCGTGTTCAATGCCGCAGCCGAATTTGATATTGATGTGAAACAATTAACCGCAATGTTTGATACGGTTTCGATTTGTCTGTCAAAAGGGCTTGGTGCTCCGGTGGGGTCAGTACTGTGCGGCTCAACGGATTTCATTGAGAAGGCAATACGCTGGAGAAAAACCGTAGGCGGCGGAATGCGTCAGTCAGGGATTGTTGCTGCAGCAGGGTTATTTGCGATCAACAACAACGTTTCCAGATTGAAACAGGATCATGATCTTGCTAAATATTTGGCGGCTAAATTAAAGCAGTTTGAAGATATCGAGATCATGTACGGTGGTGCGCAAACCAATATGGTGTTTTTTGGATTGAAAAGTGAACGATACGACGAACTGCTTGATTTTGGAAAAAACCATGGCGTGTTATTTGGTGGTCGCCAGCCGATCCGTATGGTAGCGCACAAAGATGTTGGTGAGTCTGATATCGATCTTGCGATTGATCGTCTGAATGTATTCTTCAATCGATAGCGCTTAAGGATTGGGCTTGAAGCCTTGAATCTGGAGAATTTAAAAACGGCCGAAGCCAACTTTCTGCTTCGATTTCCGGAAGGATTCGCCAGTCAGGAAATGCAGGAGATTGGCAAGAAACACAGATTCTCAAAAATGGTCGACCTATCGCATGAGTTATTTACGCAAAGTAATTTCTCCAGGCCGCAAACGATTACCGATAATCTGACGAAGATAGTGAGTGCTGCATCAATGGTTTCGATGTTTGAAAAGCCGAAATTTCGGAGCTTTACAAACGCACTGGACAATCTGGAGAAGGACATGCTTTGCCATGGATTGGAGCAGCGCCTATATGGAGATGAGCAACAAGGTTTTGAAATTATGCTGGATTTGCTAAAAACCCGAAAAATTGCGAAATGGACGCTAATGACGATAGCGCCGGTTTACTTTAATTCGGGTTACGAGGTGTTCGTTAAGCCGACCACAGCAAAAGGCATTATTAAGATGCTGGAGTTGAGTGATTTAACGTATCACCCAACCCCAACATGGGAGTTCTACGTTCGATTTCGTGAATATATTAACGAACTCAAACAAAAAGTTGATCCAGGCCTTTCTCCCAATAATGCTGCGTTCACCGGGTTTTTAATGATGAGTATGTGAACAACCACTTAAAGTTGAATTTAAGGGCCAGTAGTTGGATTATCACAATGGCCTCGAACTACGCGCTATTATGAAAATAATCAATAGCGTTAACCCTTAGCATTCATCGTAAAACGGACTTGGTGTTGAACAACTTCCTGGTGGCACATTGAATGGGATATCAAAAACACTACATTCACCGTGATCGAAGTGGATTGTTCCTGATACGCCGTTACTGATTGAACTGATATGTGACGATGTTTGGCAAAGTATAATGAAGTATATCTTTTTTTCTTATAATGTCTTATAAACGGATAGAGTTAGCTATGGTTTCTATAGCCAGCCACTCTGCAATCAGGCTACCACCAAAAAACTAATCAGCTACCTGATGAAACTATCTTTATGCTGGCATCATCAGCATACACCAAGAGTTTTGGTAAAACTGCATCCGATCAGCCTATAGCAATTTTAGCTATTGGCTATATTGACGCCTTTTAGTTTGCTGTTTCTGATGCTATTCTGCACCACAATCCATTAGTACAATAGATACACAATAGATAAAATTATGCTCACTCAAGCCTTAAAAAACAATGCTATTCAAGCTGGCATGGATGTCGGCCGTCTAAATCGAATCCATCAGCATTTACAACAAAATTACATTGATAAAAAGCGCCTACCCGGTAGCCAGATTTTAGTCTACCGTCGCGGTGAGACCGTTTGGCATGAATCATTAGGGCTGATGGATATTGAGCGTAATAAAGCGCTACAAGAAGATACACTTTTTCGTATCTATTCAATGACTAAACCTATCACCTCAGTGGCGTTGATGTCACTATACGAAAAAGGGCAATTTCAACTAACCGATCCGGTGAGCCGTTATATCCCTCAGTGGCGAGATTTACGGGTTTATCAAGCTGGTTTATGGCCGAATTTCCAAACTACGTCTTGTGCCCGAGAAATGACCATAAAAGACTTAATGACCCACATGTCCGGTTTGACCTATGGTTTTATGCAGGCAACCAATGTCGATAAAGCGTATCGCTATTTGAAGATTGGCGAGCGCCATGATCAGGAAACATTGCAAACTTTTGTTGAACAGTTAGCAAAAGTGCCACTGGAGTTTTCTCCGGGCACTGCTTGGAATTATTCGGTAGCAACCGATGTACTAGGCTATCTTTGTGAAGTGATTTCTGGCCAGCCCTTTGACCAGTTCTTGCAACAGCAAGTGTTGAGTCCTTTAGCTATGACAGATACTTCTTTTGTTGTGCCGGCTGATAAAGTGGCGCGCTTTGCTGCCTGCTATCAGCGCGACGCCAACAAACAGCTTAAGGTGTTTGATGACCCTGCCAACAGCGAGTTTATTCGTCCTAAAAGTTTCTTTTCAGGTGGTGGTGGGCTAGTGTCAACCACTGCTGATTACCTTAAGTTTTGTCGTATGCTGCTCGGCGGCGGGGCGGTGGATGGGGTGCGCATTATTGGGCCGCGCACGCTGGCGGCCATGACAGCCAACCGTTTGCCTGACAATGATGATCTGACACAGTGGGCGCGGGGCGCTTTTAGTGAAGCTGATTACGAAGGCACTGGTTTTGGGCTTGGCTTTTCAATGAATCTTGGGCCGCCACGTTCATCTGGCATCAGCAGTGTTGGTGAATTTGCCTGGGGTGGGGCGGCCAGCACCGCTTTTTGGGTTGACCCGCAAGAAGACCTCATTGTGATCTTTATGACTCAATTTGTGCCTTCAAACACCTTCAATATTCGCAATCAACTGAAGTCGTTGGTGTACTCGGCTATCGTTGATTGATGGCACATTTCCCATTGCTGTAATCTTATTATAAGACCTTTGCATAATTCAAAAAATGATCAGAAGTAGAACTTTAGAGACTGTGCAAAAACCCAACGTTCGTCATTCCTGCGATATTTGTCATTCCCGCGAAAGCGGGAACTCGGTAAGACACGCAAACCCAAGCCTGCCGTCTTTCCTGCGAAAGCAGGAATCCAGTAAAGCACACAAACCCGCAAGGGTTTTCCAAATAGCGGGACTTCTAAATAACCCTTGGGGACATGAACAAATATACTGCTTTGGAAAATAACTCTGGGGTTTTTCCCGGTTGGCGATATTAGGGTGTGTTTTGTCGTGTCTATCTGGTTGTAATTTATCTCTGTACTTTCGGTTAGCTCGGATGTTTTAAATAAAATCACCCTGCCGTTCTTGTCAAAATTACCGTCACAGGCAAAGAATAAAGCGATATGTAGGTCTTTGCTAAAATCAAGCAAGGCGGTTTTACCGCCGTAGTGTTGCAATTCGGTCAGGACTTCTATATTGAGTGCGCAGCGGGGCGGATGTGTTGCCTTATCTTTTCAACAATCTCCTTTTCCACGCTGGAAACAAAAAATGCTCGTTATCAATTAAGGGGTCATTATCATTAACAGGCTTGTTATCGTCTCGCTGGCAATACTGCCGATACAATCCTGATGAGACTTTGCCGTACTCCTTGTTTTCACCACGAAAGATATACTTGCCGGTTGAGCATTCATTCAATATCTCCTGGATTTTTTCTTGTGGGGTTGTCATTACTTTATTGGCTATATTACTGGGTTCCCGCTTTCGCGGGAACGACAAATATTGGTTTTTTGCACAGTCTCCTGCGCAGGAATGACGAACTTTCGCAGGAATGACAAATGTTGGATTCTTGCATGGTCTGTTGTGCGCGGAATGACGGCGGGTTTTTGTGAATCTATTTATCGGAATTAGACTACAAATTGAGTGTAAACTTAAGCGGTGTGTACGAGACTTGGACGGGTCGAAAAACGGCATCGCTTCAACGGTCGCAGTCGTATTTAAATCATCACTCACCAACTCCAGTTGGGTTCCCGGAGTACAGGCACCCGGGCTTAAATGAACCAAAGCCAGGGATTTGCCCAGGCGATGAGAATAGCCCGGACTGTTCACAGTGCCAACATCTTCGCCATTCATTCGCAATAAGGGCTTTTGCCTGGATTGAAGCTCAGAATGTTCCGGACTGTCCAGCCCATTGTTCAATAGCGTGACAGCCTCGATTAATCACCGCACGCAACAGGATTGTAAAACCGCATAACGTGATTAGTGCTGCAAACATCAAGTCTATTTTCACTCTGCCGTTCGCTAGCAGCATCAGATATCCCAACCCTTGTGATGCACCGACCCATTCACCGATAACGGCACCAATTGGGGCATAAACTGCGGCCAGGCGTATTCCAGAAGCCAGCGCCGGCAGCGCCGCAGGGACGCGGACGCGAATCAGCGTGTTGAGTGGCGTTGCCCGCATGGTCTGTGTTAAATCCAGGTAAGCGGATGGTGTCGCCCTCAATCCATCGAGAAATGTTGAGGTAACGGGAAAATATATGATCAACAGGGTCATGGCGATTTTTGAGCTCAAACCATAACCCAACCAAAGGGTTAACAATGGCGCTAACGCAAACACTGGAATGGTTTGGCTTAACACCAAAACTGGCATCAACAAACGCTGCGCTGTTTTTGACATCATGATATGCAGCGCCGTAACGATTCCAAGCGACGTACCAAGACATAAACCAACTAATACTTCTAGTGCGGTTATCCATGCGTGCTCACCGATAAGCGCATAGTTATCGACAAACGAGTTAAATACACGCAGTGGTCCCGGTAGAATATAGGGCGGCACACCAGTAAACCAAACGATGAACTGCCAGACGACGATGATCAGGCTAACTGAAATCAGCAAATTCATAAAACCTAAATCGCCAGACTGAATAGACTCAATCCTGTTCGGGTTTTTACTCATTGATTCATCATCCGTAACAACTGAGTCTGTGCGTCGATGACACAATCCAGAGCAGAAGATCTAACGGGAGGCTCGTCATTTAAGTCTTTAGTCATCTCAAAAACCTGCAGCCCCTGATCTTTCAAAAGATAAACATGGCTGCCCAGTAGAATGGCTTCAGAAATATCATGCGTGACCAACAAAACCGTTTTACCCCGCAGAACACGGAAAGCCAGTTTCTGCATTTCTGATCGTGTTTTCGAATCCAGAGCTGAGAATGGTTCATCCAGTAATACAATCGGGGTATCTTCCATCAGCGTTCGCGCCAACGCGGCTCGCTGACGCATCCCGCCTGACAGCTGACTCGGCCTCTTGTTTGTATGCTCGCTTAATCCAATCCGTTCGATTAGTCGGGTGACCTGATTTTCATCTATCGGTCTATTTCTTAGTCGATGACCCAACGAAACATTTTGCCGTACCGACAACCAGGGAAACAACAAATCCGATTGCGCCATAAAAGAAACGCGTTCACTGAACTCTGAACCAATTGCAGAACCCATCTCTCCGTCAAACTGGCCGTCAGTATTTAATCCTGCAATGAGTCGAAGCAAAGTCGATTTACCGGACCCTGAGCTCCCCAGTAAACAGGTCCACACACCCTTCGGTATGTTGAATTCGATATCAGCAAAAAGAATTTCTGAGTCATACCGAAAACTGCCGTTAACCTGAGCCGTAAACTCTGGAGTAAGCGCGGTTTGCAAGTTAGCTTTCTCGACCAAGTCGAAGTCCCATAGACCAGAAGTTCACCTCCAGCCTGGTTGCCATATCAAATCGCTTGCTTAACCCTTTCCAGCGAGGGTGTTGATCTGATTGTTCTCCCAGTTTTTGTGCCGCCACTTGATCAATATATCTGGCAATCTCGTAGCAAAGGTCTTGATAGTCATCAGCATGATAAGTGTCTATCCATTCGCGGTACAACGCAGAGGTATCGGTTTGAGCTTTCAAATTCAGACCAATATGGCCGTAACCAAATACACACGGCGCGAGTGCTGTGAGCAAATCCAGCAAGTCGCCTGACAACGCTGTATCCATCACATACCGAGTGTATGCAATATTTTCCTGGGCCTCTTCTGCGTCAAATAAATCTGATTCACTGATACCTTCTCGTTTGCAAATTCCAACATGCAATTGAATCTCTTCGTTGAGCAAGGCGTTCACGGTTGCCGCGGCAATCCGCATTTGATCAGCTGATTCTGATTTCACCACCGCCATAGACCAGGCGCGCGAGTAATGCATTAAAAAAATATAATCTTGTATGAGATAGGCCATAAAAGCTTCGCGCGGTAAACTGCCATCTTCCAGACCCGTAACAAACTCGTGGTTAACGTACTCGCTCCAGCTTTGCCTGTTTTCAGCTAGCCAGCCCTCAAGCAGCACCGAGCCGTAATTTTCACTGGTCAAATTCATCGTCTGGCTTATTGACTGATATCGACAGCCATTTTCGAGACCGGAGTCGCTGACTTAATCAAGCCTGAATCAACCAGAAAAGCTTCCATGCGCTGATACCGACCGAAATCCAGTGCGGCGGGACGAAGTGCAAAGCGGGGCAAGGTATCCCGCCAGGCACGTTTATTCAGCTCATCCTGCAATTCTTTCGCTGTCCCGGAAAACATTTCCCAACTCTCCTGCGGGTGGTTCACCATGAACTGTGTTGCTTTTTCAGTTGCCGCAATAAAGCGCGCTATTTTGTCCCTGATCATGGGGTCATTCAACGAATCCTGATTGGCAACATAGATTAATTCATCATAGGCCGGCAGCCCTTCTTCTTCGAGGTAAAAACACCTTCCAGCCACACCTTCAATATCCATTTGGTTCAATTCAAAGTTTCTAAAGGCGCCGATAACCGCGTCAACCTGTTTGGACATAAGTGAAGGCGACAAGGACCAGTTGACGTTAACAAGCTCGATATCTGAGAACACCAGACCATGCGGTTTTAAAATTGCGCTCAACAGCGCTTCCTCTACACCGGCAACCGAGAAACCGACTTTACGGCCTTTCAAATCAGCAATGCTTTTAACCGGGCCATCTTCCAGCACGAGCAAACAGTTTAACGGTGTCGCCACCAATGTTCCCACGCGTACCAACGGCAAACCTTCGGCTACCTGCAGATGCAATTGAGGTTGGTAGGACACAGCCAGGTCTGCTTTGCCTGCGGCAACCAGTTTTGGCGGATCCGCCGGATCCGCCGGTGGAATCACTTCAACCTCAAGTCCAACTTCGGTGAAGTAACCTTTTTCCTGGGCAATGATTATTGGCCCATGATCCGGGTTCACGAACCAGTCCAGAATCAGGCTCAACTTATCAGCCGACCACGCCGAATGAGAGGCCGTGAGTACAAAGGAGAAAATTAGCAGGGAAATTGATTTTTTCATTGTTTCAATTATTGATTAAGTCAGAAATAGTTAACGTTACGAATCGGATCGATTCGTAACACGATAAGATTCCGTCAAGGAAAGCCAGTCACGGACTTGCTGTTCAGGATTCGGCTTCAGGGTGATATCGGTTACCATCGCCACACTGTCTGCTCCGGCGTTCAGCACACCTTGCGCACGCTGAAGATTGATACCGCCAATACCGACTAGAGGCAGCTCCCCAATAGATGTTTTCCATTGCGAAACCCGTTCCAATCCCTGCGGCTGCCAGGGCATTTTTTTCAGCATCGTTGGGTAGACCGGACCCAGCGCAATGTAATCTGGAGACAGCGACAACGCCCGAGCCAGTTCTGCTTCACTATGCGTACTGATTCCAAATTTAATCTTCGCATTCCTGATCGCATTAATATCCGCAGTGTCCAAATCTTCCTGCCCAAGATGCACGTAACCGCAGCCGGTCTCAATCGCCAATTGCCAGTAATCATTGATAATCAACTGACACTGATGTGCATCACATATTGCCTGACTCCGATTGATTTCTTCACGAACAACCTCGCCAGATACACCCTTGACTCGCAGTTGTACCCGCTTAATGCCCAACGGCACCAATCTTTCCAGCCAATTGCTGTTATCCAGCACCGGATAAAACGGATCAAGCGACGAATTGGGAATTTGATCGGCCATCGCTTTCAATCCAGAAACGCCTTGCCGATGACCGGTGTCGACGGCTGCGCCATATCACTCGGCTCAATTGGCGTCGCCGCAAAGGCCGCCCGACCCGCTTTCACGGCAGCACTAAACGCACACGCCATCGCAATGGGATCACCTGCACGGGCAACAGCGGTATTCAATAGCACCGCGTCACAGCCCAACTCCATTGCATGGGCTGCATGAGACGGCAAGCCGATTCCAGCATCGACAACAATGGGAATATCCGGATAGTGGGCGCGCAGAGTGCGTAATCCGAATTTATTGTTCAAGCCCTGACCGGAACCAATGGGCGAACCCCAGGGCATCAATACACGACATCCTGCTTCAACCAGTTTGTCTGCCAGAATCAAATCTTCTGTCATATAAGGAAAAACAGCAAATCCATCTTCACAAAGAATCCTGGCTGCTTCAACCAAACCAAATGGATCGGGTTGAATGGTATCCCGATTACCAACTACTTCGAGTTTGATCCAGGGTGTTTGAAAAACTTCACGCGCCATCTGCGCCGTGGTTACCGCCTCCTTTACGGAGTAACATCCTGCTGTATTCGGCAAAACCCGAACACCCAGATCTTTGATCCGTTGCCAGAATGCATCCCCCGCTCCACTATTGCCTGCTTCACGTCGAAGCGAAACGGTCACGATTTCCACTTTTGAGCGTTCAATCACTTCGCTCAAAATTGCTGGCGACGGATAGCGGGCGGTTCCCAAAAACAAACGATTAGCAATTTCAACGTCGTAAAAATTCATAGCCTGCCTCTACTGGTTTCAGCCTCCTTCAATTGGCGACACAACTTCAATATTGTCGCCTTCAACCACTTTCGTATCCAGCCGAAGATGTCGGTGGACAAACTCACCGTTCAACGCTGTGGCAATGGCTTTGGATGGATACCCGCATTCCTCCAGCAAATCTTGCAGCGTTGTCGCCTGAACACGCTTTGTCTCTCCATTCACCACTACGCGCACAGTGCTATCTCCTGAAAAGCCTGATCAGAGGACAACGCATCCGCAACCCGAATCGCCATTGCCGGACCCAGTAAAAAGCCGTGACGAAACAGGCCATTGATATAAATCACGTTACCTTCACGATGTAATTTGGGTAAGTTATCATTAAATGCCGGGCGCACATCAACCCCAACCTCGACAACCTCCGCTTCACCAAAACGATTATTCAACGCATAGGCTGAACTGAGCAACTCAAGCATGGATAAAGCGGTAATACGATTACGCTCCTGATTTTCAATCATTGTCGCGCCGACCATAAACTCACCATGGTTTCGCGGTACGACATAGAGAGGATAACGCGGATGCAATAAACGTACCGGTCGGCTCAATGTAATATCAGCACTTCTTAAAATCAGCATTTCACCCTTAACCCCTCGCAACTCCGGCAGCAACGACTGCGCAGCGAAACCACGGCAATCAATCACAATTTCTGAATTTAATTGTGATGCGTCTACCGATTCTCCAAACCGAATTTCTCCGCCCTGCTCTGTCACATAACGGTGAAGATCCACAAGCGCATTCCGCGGATGGATATTGGCCTCATCTTTAAAAAACAATCCTTGTTGAAAACCGTTGTCCAGGTCCGCTTCAAGAGCTTCAATTTGCTGCGCATCAAGCCATTCGTAATTTTGGGTTAATTTGGAAAAACGCCGCAGTTCATTCTGATCTCGCTGGTTGGATAACACCAGACTGCCATTACACTGAACATCCGTAAATTGCTGCCACCAGGTTTTTGCCAACACCCCCAGCTCAACCACCTCAGACTCAGCAGATTCTTTTTCACACCACGGTGCCAGCATTCCACCAGCGTACCAGGAGCAGGATTGCGCGCCCAACGAATCGCCGCGTTCAAATACGATCACATTGTTGCCGCGTTTCAACAGCTCGCAGGCACAGGTCAATCCGGCAACACCCGCGCCAATAATCGAAATGTCACCAGATTGACTCAATACACACTACCAGTGTTCATGAAAGTGATGCACCGGCCCATGACCCTGCCCTATTGATAATTGATCAGCAGCCGCAATGGCCTGATGCAAATAACCATGCGCTTGTTCAACCGCATCAGCCAGGGTCAGACCTTTCGCCAACCCCGCCGCAATAGCGGACGAAAGCGTACAACCCGTGCCATGGGTGTTTTGTGTATCCAGACGGTCTGCGACCCACCGATGCGGTTCATCGCCAGCAGAAACCAATACATCAACACATTGATCTCCACGACCGTGGCCGCCTTTCATTAGAACTGCCGAAGCCCCCATTGCCAGCAGCAACTCGGCTTGTTGAATCATCTGCGCTTCATTAACCGCCACCGGACAATCCAGCAACACCCCGGCTTCAGGCAGGTTCGGCGTCAGTAATGCTGCCCTCGGCAGCAGCGTGGTTTTAAGGCATTGAATCGCATTATCCTGAAGCAATTTATCCCCTGATTTTGCAACCATTACCGGATCAAGTACCATGGGATTTTCATAGCTATGCAAGCTCTCTGTGACAGCTTCAATTATTTCCGCCGTTGCCAGCATTCCGATTTTTATCGCATCCACTGAAATATCCATCAACACCGCATTAATCTGTGCCTGAATGACATCAACGGGTATGCCGTGCACCGCAGTTACTGCCTGAGTATTCTGCGCCGTAACCGCAGTAACGACCGAAGCACCATATACCCCAAGCGCCGAAAAAGCTTTGAGATCAGCCTGAATTCCTGCGCCGCCGCCGCTATCTGAACCCGCAATGGTCAAAGCCACCGGCGCCCGCGACAATGATTCGCCTGACAAACTGTTCATGGTTTTCTGAATAATTTACTGGTCATAAAAAGCGCTCGTCGTTGCGACGAAGAAACCAGTAAGGGTGAATGCTGTACCGTTTCCTTCGCCGGAATTACCCGGAGCAGGTACGATGGGTTAGCAAATGCTTCTCAGCCAAAGATAGTTCAATCCTGGCACCCCAACGGTAAAGCAAGGTTATCAAGGCATGTGCCGATAAGCAAGATAAAATCCAAACTGGCCAGGCAATTAATAGATGACATGAGGCCGAATTGACTCAAAATAGGGAATGTGACAAAACTGAACTTATTCAAGATTACCTGTCTAACCATTCTCTTAATAAATTTATATATTGACCTCTGGAGGTTAAGATGTCGTTACGAATAAATGATCAGGCACCCAATTTTCAAGCCGAAACCACTCAAGGAAAAATTGATTTTCATGAATGGATTGGTGATGGCTGGGCTGTTTTGTTCTCACACCCTAAGGATTTCACCCCTGTTTGCACTACCGAACTGGGCTATATGGCTAAAATTCAACCCGAATTTGAAAAACGAAACAGCAAAATTATCGGTTTGAGCATTGACCCTATTGATGATCACCATAATTGGTTGAAAGACGTAGAAGAAGTTGGGAATACGACCGTCAACTACCCAATCATTGCTGATACAGACCTCAGTATTGCAAAGCTTTACAATATGTTCCCCGCTGATGAATCTGGCACAGCTAAAGGCCGTACCGCCATGACAAACGCTACCGTACGATCTGTCTTTGTTGTTGCTCCAGATAAAAACATTAAACTCATGATCACCTATCCAATGACAACCGGTCGAAATTTTGATGAAATTTTAAGAGTCATTGATTCAATGCAGCTAACCGCCAAACACAAGGTTGCAACGCCGGTTAATTGGAAGCAAGGCGAAGATGTGATTATTGTTCCTGCCGTTTCAAATGAAGATGCAGAAAAAATTTACCCCGATGGCTGGGAAACGGTTAAACCCTATTTACGTAAAGTAAAGCAACCCGGTTAATACTGCATAGCAAACACTAACAGGGGCACGTAAAAACGTGCCCCTGTCTATTTAAATAAGTCCTTCAGGTACAATTCCCCGCAACTTCCAACCAGTGAAAATACAACGGTAAATGGATTCGATACCGGGCAACCACACCCCGAAATATTCCACTTATACCGTTCAGCAGTCTCGTTATACTTCGCATCTTCCGAGGACAGAATGCCCGGGAAACCAGCTTCTCGACAATCAGCAGTACCGGTTACCGTAATCTGGATATTTGCATTTTCCGCAGGAATAGTCGCATATTCAACTTTATAATTTGAGCCTTTATAAAAAGCGCTGAATTGCGCGGCATCCCAAACGTAATCTGTACTGCAACCAGCGGTACTCGCATGAGCAGGACGAACCAGCTCAAACCTCAGGTTTTCCCAACGCCGTCTGAAGTATACTCAGCGAAAATTGATCCGAATTTTGAGTTTATCGAACATGGCATCCGCAACCTCGCTTTCTTCAGCATTAAAGTCTTCCTGGGCACTGCTTCTGGGGTTCGGGATCTTAATGCTGGGTGATGGCTTGCAAAACACACTGCTGGCGGTGCGAGCAGATCAGGAAGGTTATACCGCGACGACAACCGGTTTGATTATGTCATCTTTTTATCTCGGGTTTTTGTGCGGTTCGATCCTGACTCCCCGAATCATGGTAAAGGTGGGGCATATTCGCGTCTTTGCGGCGCTCGCGGCACTGGCATCCGCGGCTATTTTAATCCACGCCGTATTCGTCAATGTGCCGGTTTGGATTTCGCTCCGGCTGGTCAGCGGTTTCTGTTTTGCTGGACTCTACGTCGTTGCCGAGAGCTGGTTAAATGAGCGTGCGACCAACGAAACACGGGGTAAGTTACTGTCGCTATACATGCTGGCAACCTACATGGGTGTCGGAATCGGCCAGCTGTTTTTAAATTTGGCTGACCCAAAAGATTTTCAGCTTTACATTTTGACCTCTGTATTAATTTCCATCGCTGTAGTCCCGTTGTTGTTATCCGCGAGTGATTCGCCGAATTTTTCCGCGTCCGTCACCATTAAACTGAAAGAACTGTATAAGATTTCGCCGCTTGGGGTGGTCAGTATGTTTATGGAAGGCTTAACAACGGCGACTTTCTTTGCCCTCGGTCCACTATACGGACAACGCCTTGGATTAAGCATTGCAGAGACATCTTATTTTATGGCCGCGGCCGTCGCGGGTGTTGTTGTATTCCAGTGGCCCATTGGCGCAATCTCCGACCGATTTGACCGCCGAAAAATATTAACCATCGTCTCATTTTTGACAGCGGTGGCTGCCTATGCGTGTATCGCATTAAGCGGGGAATCCGTAGCAGTGCTCTTTCTTTCCATTGCCATTTTTGCGGGATTGGCGCTACCACTGTACTCGATCTGCATAGCCCATACCAATGACAACCTGGAACCTAATCAAATGATTGCGGCCAGTGGTACTTTGGTTTTGATCGGCGGGATTGGTGCCATCATCGGCCCGGCTACCGTTGCGTTCGCTATGGACAAATTCGGAAACAATGCCTTTTTCTGGTGCATGGGTGGTGCTCATCTGGCTACCACCCTATTTGCGATTTATCGAATGACCAAACGATCTGCTACACCGCTTGAAAAGCAGGGTTCGGTTACACCAACGGGGATGCATGCAGCCAGTCCAGTATTTGAAAGTATCCAACAGCATGCACGAGACGAATCTGACGGCTATTAAATCCTCAATTCCAGCGTGTAAAATACAACCCATGAGCAGCGGAAAGTCTCCAATCCAATCGCCTGTTTTTGGCAGTTTAAGCAACATTATGGCGATGGCAGATGGTTGGTGGAGTCCTGTTCCTGTTATTGAGAATACATTGGTCATAAACCTTGGTGAAATGCTTCAGGCGATGACCGGAAATGACTACATTGCGACAGCTCACCGGGTTAAAACAAATCAGCAACGATTTTCTCTGGGTTATTTTCATGGGCCATCACTGGAAACTTCCATTGAACGCATTCCACTACCGCGGAAGTATACGGATGCGGTTGCCGCTAGTCCCAGACATTGCAGCGTCGGATTTATGGCCCAATCAAGCAAACGGAATCTGGCGTTGGTGATATACAGGGGTCTCAGAATGGGTCTACCTTTGGGGAGCAATTGTGGAACTATTTCTGCCGCAGCCATCCTGATAATGTTAAGTTGTACTATCCTGGCTTAGGGGAATAATTGCGCCGCTAATGCGCAATACCGAACCAGTGACAGAATGAGTAACCGAATCAATGATTGGAATCTGGACAGGTCAAATTCTACATTTCACCTGCCTGATAACGCTGCCGGTTCTGGTCTACCTGGGATGGGAATATCTGGGCGAGCCGGTTCCCTATGTGAGGACGCTGGTTGCGCTATAGCAGTCTTTCCTGCGAAAGAGACTGTGCAAAAACCCAACAGTCGTCGTTCCTGCACCGCCCCCGTCGTTCCTGCACCGCTCCCGTCGTTCCTGCACCGCCCCGTCATTCCTGCGAAAGCAGGAATCCAGTAAAACAGCCAAACCCGCAAGGGTTTTCCACCTGTAATGCGATTTAGTGGGATTTCTTGCACAGTCTCGAAAGCAGGAATCCAGCCAAATATTCTTTTCAAAACCTAACCATCATTTTCAATTGTCAATCCTCAATTATTGGTTACAATAAAACACATATTTACCACCCATAACGAGAAAGCTATGAAAAAAAGTCTTTTGGTATTGCTGGTTGCTACGGTGTTCAACACTGCCCATGCCGCCTGTCCGTCTGATGATGAGGATTTCTGTTCGACATACGAATCGGCAAAGCAGGGGGATGCGGACGCGCAATATAATTTGGGCTGGATGTACGATAATGGCGAAGGGGTTACTGAGGATAAGCGCGAAGCGGTACGCTGGTATCAAAAGGCGGCAAAGCAGGGGGTTGCGGGCGCGCAAAATAATTTGGGCTTGATGTACGCTAATGGCGAAGGGGTTACTCAGGATTATAGCGAGGCAGTACGTTGGTATCGCATGGCGGCAAAGCAGGGGGATGCGAAGGCGCAATATAATTTGGGCGTGATGTACTCTAATGGCGAAGGGGTTGCTGAGGACAAGCGCGAAGCAGTACGTTGGTATCAAAAGGCGGCAGAGCAGGGGGTTGCGGGCGCGCAATATAATTTGGGCGTGATGTACTATCATGGCGAAGGGGTTGCTGAGGACAAGCGCGAAGCGGTACGCTGGACTCGCAAGGCGGCTGATCAGGGGTATGCGTGGGCGCAATATAATTTGGGCTGGATGTACTATCATGGCGAAGGGGTTATCGAAGATGAGCGCGAGGCCTATATCTGGTGGTCCATTGCCAAGGCAAACGGCGATGAATTAGCGGCGGATAGTTTGCGTGAGAACAAGTGGAACAATCATCTAACAACCGCTGAAATAAAATCTGCCAAACGTGAAGCGGCACGGCGATTGCGAGCCATTGAACAGGATATCGAACAAGGCAAAGCAGATTCCGCAGAATAACGCCGGCTTGGATCACAACTTTGCCTTGGCGGAGCCATCTAAAAGCACCAATATTGCCGAGCAGGTTTTTGAAAAATCCTGGCGATCGGTGGTTGTGATTGTGAACAACGACGGCCAGGGTAGCGGTGTGATTGTGCGCCCTAATGTGGTGGCAACCAACTGCCATGTGGTGGATGAGGGTGGCGATATTAGCGTGTATAAAGCCAACAATCGCCGAGCCGATACGACAACGCCCTTGACGGCGGTCATCCGCCACAGCGATAACGAGCAGGATTTTTGCTTATTGGAGGTTGATGGTTTATGGGGTGTTCCAGCGACAATGCGAAAATACGAGACCCTCAGGGTGGGCGAGAATGTGTATAGTTTGGGCGCGCCGCAAGGGTTAGATTTATCCTTGTCCGCTGGGCTTGTTTCGCAACTGCGGAAAATAGACGGTTATCAGGTTGTGCAAACCGATGCCGCCATATCCCCGGGTTCATCTGGCGGTGGCTTGTTTGACAGCGACGGCAATTTGGTCGGGATTACGACTTTTAAGTTCGTTGATGAGAATGTAGAGGGCATCGGCTTTGCCATTCCCGCCGACTTGGTTTTTACGCGCTAACGCTAAACATAAAAAAGATCGGGTCTATGAAGAATACAGTGGGCACCCTAATTACATTTTACCGACATGAGAGACTGTGCAAAAAACCAACAGTCGTCGTTCCTGCACCGCACCGTCATTCCTGCGAAAGAGACTGTGCAAGAAACCCGTATTCGTCATTCCTGTACCACCTCCGTCATTCCTATACCACCTCCGTCATTCCTGCGAAGGAGACTGTGCAAAAAAACCACCACCCTTGGTCACATTCTCATTACTGCCCTAATTCACCGACGTTGCTGGCATTTCAAACCAATACACCATCCCTGCAAAAATACCCAATAATGACGGTAATAAACATCCAAACCCTAGCTTAATTATGATATAATAACAAACCTAACTAGCTGATTCTAATCATTAAATAGAGGCTTTATGAGTGATTACATACGTGGATTAAATCGCCAACAACAACTGTTATTTCCAGAGCGGCTAGAGGACTATGTCGGCGAGAATGATCCAGTTCGTGTTATTGATGCCTATGTCGATAGCTTAGAGGTGGATGCCTTAGACTTTAAGACCAAATACAGTGACAAAAACAACAATGGTCGCCCCGCCTTTTGCCCAAAATTGATGCTGAAACTCTACATTTACGGCTATACCAATAAAATAAGAAGTTCCCGCCATCTGGCTCGGGAAACCCATAGAAATATCGAGCTTATCTGGTTATTGCAAGGCTTAAAGCCCACCTATAAGACGATTGCTAATTTTAGAAAAAATAATGCCGCAGCACTCAAGAATACGTTTAAGGAATTTGTTTTGCTGTGCCAAAACATCAATCTCATTGAAGGTCAATTAGTGGCACTGGATGGAGCGTTTTTGCGAGCCAATGCGTCCAAAAATACCTTGATTGTTAAAGCCACTGTGGATAAAAAAATAGCCAGGGTAACGCAGGCTATTGAGGACTACCTGAACTTATTAAACACCACAGACCAGCAGGAGGAACCGGAACAGACTCTGGATAATCCTGATTTGATTGATAAAATACAAGCACTTAAAGAGCGCAAACAAAAGCTGGAAGAGGATTTGAATACCTTAGAGCAATTGGACAAGAAGCAACATAACACAACCGACCCGGATGCCGCATTGATGTGCAAACCAGCGCATCATCTGGTCGCTTATAACTGCCAAATTGCGGTGGATGACAAAGCAAAGCTGATTGTCGCAACGGATGTATCAAGTCAAGGCAATGACGCACAGCAGTTGCATCAGATGGCAAGTCAGGCGAAAGAAACCTTAGCCCTTAAGACTTTGGCTGTGGTTGCCGACAAGGGCTATCACAGTGCAAAAGAGATAAAGAACTGTGTTGATGACAAAATCTACCCGATTATCCCGCCGATTGATACACAACAGAAACAAAAGAAAGCCGGCAGATACACGAAAGATGAGTTTGTCTATAACGAGGAGCAAGACGAATACACCTGCCCTAACGACAAAACACTGAAAAAAAGTGCAACCAAAAGCCTATCCAAAGGCAAGCTTGGGTTTATTTACAGCACCAGTGCCACAGATTGCAAGGCTTGCCCTGTGCGCAGTGAGTGTTTAGCAAAGCAAACGCCGCACCGAAGAATATGGCGGTGGGAACATGAAGCCTTTATACAAGCCTATCGCAAGTCTATGCAAACAGAATCAGCCAAGGCGATTAGCAAAAGAAGAGGGGCGATTGTGGAGCATCCTTTTGGCACCATAAAGCGGTCATTAGGCTGGGATCACTACCTGGTCAGAGGCAAAGAAAAAGTATCCGGTGAAAACGCATTGATTATGTTTTGCTATAACTTTAAGCGTGTTTTGAACCTGCTAGGCACAAGGCTGTTCAATCAACTGCTGTTGGCTATAAAAGCAGGCGATATTGCAGTCGTCATGCAAGCAATCAAGCGACATCTTCCTTTTTTGCGTCCACTATTCGATTATTTATGCCAGAAATACTTATTGTCGCAGCAAACAAACTTATTTCACCCGCCTGCTTTTAATAAGAACCTTTTTACCCGTGCCTGACTCAAAAGTCTCAATAGTGGGTGAGTCGGCGTTTGTTGCACAGTCTCGAAAGCAGGAATCCAGTAAAACAGCCCCCCCCCTCCGTCATTCCTGCGAAAGAGACTGTGCAAAAAACCCACCACCCCTGGTCACATTCTCATTACTGCCCTAATTCACCGACCTTGCTGGTATTTTAAGCCGATACACCGCCTCTGTAAAAATACCCAATAATGACGGTAATAAACCTCCAAACCCTAGCTTAATTATGATATAATAACAAACCTAACTAGCTGATTCTAATCATTAAATAGAGGCTTTATGAGTGATTACATACGTGGATTAAATCGCCAACAACAACTGTTATTTCCAGAGCGGCTAGAGGACTATGTCGGCGAGAATGATCCAGTTCGTGTTATTGATGCCTATGTCGATAGCTTAGAGGTGGATGCCTTAGACTTTAAGACCAAATACAGTGACAAAAACAACAATGGTCGCCCCGCTTTTTGCCCAAAATTGATGCTGAAACTGTATATCTATGGCTATACCAACAAAATAAGAAGCTCCCGCCTTCTGGCTCGGGAGGCGCATAGAAATATCGAGCTTATCTGGTTGTTGCAAGGCTTAAAACCCACCTATAAGACGATCGCGAATTTTAGAAAAAATAATGCCGCAGCACTCAAGAATACGTTTAAGGAATTTGTTTTGTTGTGCCAAAACATCAACCTCATTGATGGTCAATTAGTGGCACTGGATGGGGCATTTTTGCGTGCCAATGCATCCAAAAACACCTTGATTGTTAAAGCCACTGTGAATAAGAGAATAACCAAGGTAACGCAGGCTATTGAGGACTACCTGAGCTTATTAAACACCACAGACCAGCAGGAGGAGCCAGAAAAGACCCTGAATGTCCCTGATTTGACTAATAAAATACAAGCACTTAAAGACAAGAAACAAAAGTTGGAAGAGGATTTGAATAGGTTAGAGCGACTGGGCAAGAAGCAACATAACACAACCGACCCGGATGCCGCATTGATGTGCAAACCAGCGCATCATCTGGTCGCTTATAACTGCCAAATTGTGGTGGATGACAAAGCAAAGCTGATTGTTGCGACGGATGTATCAAGTCAAGGCAATGACGCACAACAGTTGCATCATATGGCAAGCCAGGCGAAAGAAACCTTAGCCCTTAAGATTTTGGCTGTGGTTGCCGATAAGGGCTATTACAGCGCAACCAAGATAAAGGACTGTGTTGATGACAAAATCTACCCGATTATCCCGCCGATTGATACACAACAGAAACAAAAGAAAGCCGGCAGATACACGAAAGATGAGTTTGTCTATAACGAGGAGCAAGACGAATACACCTGCCCTAACGACAAAACACTGAAAAAAAGTGCAACCAAAAGCCTATCCAAAGGCAAGGTTGGGTTTATTTACAGCACCAGTGCCACAGATTGCAAGGCTTGCTCTGTGCGCAGTGAGTGTTTAGCAAAGCAAACGCCGCACCGAAGAATATGGCGGTGGGAACATGAAGCCTTTTTACAAGCCTATGGTGAGGTAATGCAAACAGAATCAGCCAAAGTGATTAGCAAAAGAAGAGGCTCGATTGTGGAGCATCCTTTTGGCACCATAAAGCGGTCATTAGGTTGGGATCACTACTTGCTCAGAGGCAAAGAAAAAGTATCCGGAGAAAACGCATTGATTATGTTTTGCTATAACTCCTGACTTCGACGGTCCACCCCACGCAGATCGCCCACAGCCCAATAAACACGCGGGGGTGGTAGAGAAACTGGTTTGTAGTGCCTATCTTAATATTTGTGTTGATTTCGGCAATAGCACAGTGTAAACTCACCCCATGTTCGTTCGCGTTAAATCGACACCCAATAGCCCAAGACAATCGGTTCAGATTGTTTCATCCGTGCGCGTCGGCGATAAGGTCAAGCAAAAGATTGTGCGTTATGTCGGCATTGCCATGGATGACGAGGAGTTGGCGCAGTTGAAGGCTTTGGCCGAGGTTGTCAAGGCGAAGATTGAAGCCCAGCATCAGCCCAGCCTGTTTCCGCCTGAGACGGTCGCCAAACAGATGCTTGAGGCGAAAGCAGCAAAAGCTCAATCGTCCAAAGCCACCTTGAATGTTGACCTGAGGCAGATGGTGGAAGAACAACGGGTGGTGCTGGGCATTCATGAGGTGTATGGCGCGGTCTATCGCCAGTTGTCGTTCGATACCCTGTTGCCGCAAAAGAAGTATCGTGCCTCCACAGAAGCCCTGTTCCATTGTGTGATGGCACGCATTGCCAATCCTAAAAGTAAGCGCGGCAGTGTGCAGCAGCTGGAGCAGGACTTTGGCGTTTCTTTGTCCTTAGAGAAAGTTTATCGGATGATGGATCAGCTGGACGATAACACCATCAGCCGGCTGCAAGCGATGACCTGTGAAGGCACGCGATCCTTGTTATCTGGTGCGTTGGATGTGTTGTTTTTTGACTGTACGACGCTCTATTTTGAGTCTTTCAAGGAAGACGAATTAAAACAAAATGGCTACAGCAAGGACTGTAAATTTAATCAGCCCCAGGTATTGCTGGCTTTGCTGGTCACCCGCGAAGGTCTGCCGGTCGGCTACGAAGTGTTCCCTGGTGCTACTTTCGAGGGTCATAGCCTAATCAGCGTTTTGCAGACGATGCAAGCGCGCTATGATGTCCGGAAAATGATCTTTGTCGCTGATCGAGGCATGCTGAATGAAGACAATCTAAGCGCCCTGGATGAGGCGGGTGCTTATTACATCGTCGGGGCGAAACTAAAACAATTGCCCGCTGCACTACAAACCAGGGTATTGGATAAGTCGGCTTATCAGCCGCTTGGCAAAGACGGATCAAGCGCAGCCGAGCTGACACACAAGAAGAGACGACTCATTGTCTCACATTGTCCAAAGCGTGCGGATAAAGATCAACATGACCGACAAAAGGCAGTCGATCGGCTCATCAAGAAAATCGGTAAAAGCCAGAACCCCAAGGACTTATTAAATAACTACGGCTATAAAAAGTTTCTGATTATCAAGGGAAAAACCAGCCTGAGTATCAACCAAGATAAAATTGATGCCGAAAGCCGCTGGGACGGACTGCATGGCGTCATCACCAATTTGCCCGATACGCCGCACCAGGAAGTGCTATCACACTATCGCGGCTTATGGCAGGTTGAAGAAAGTTTCCGCATCACTAAACACGACTTAAAAGTACGCCCTATCTACCACTGGACACCCTCAAGAGTGCGTGCCCACATTGCCATTTCGTTCATGGCTTTTGCCTGCATCAGACAGATAATGTATCGAATCAAGCTACAACACAAGGCCTTATCCCCTGCTGTTATCCGTAATGCCTTGATTCATGTGCAACACAGCGTGTTCAAACACAAGCGCACCAAACAGCGTTATGTCATGCCTTCTCAAATCAATCCAGAAGCAAAAAAAATCTATGCTGTGATGGGATTAAAAGCGACCACCACAGCTTACCCACTGTACTGATTGATATAATTCTTAAATATCTGGGCATTTGTAGTGCCTAGATATTTTTGTGTTTCTTTATAAATCAATGACTTATGAGGGTTGACCGTCGAAGTCAGGAGTCCCAGCGCACGGCACGCTTGCGACAATGACCGTCTTGCAGGGCGATGGGTAATCACGTTATTCACACATCCTTCCCACTGCGTAAACGATCGAGCATCGACAAGGCTTTTTTTTGCAAATCCAGACAGTCGTTGGCAATCTCCAACTTGCGGTTCAGGCGATTGTTTTCTTTCTCAAGCGGCTCGATGCGCCGTTGAGCCGGTGTCTTCGAGGGTGCCGGGCCGGGAGCACTCTTGCTCAGGCCAGCAACCCCGTTTTCGGCATACTCGCGGCGCCAGGCGGAGAGTTGATTGCTGTAGAGTTTCTCACGGCGTAACAGAGCACCCAGTTCACCGTGCTTACAGGCGTCAGCTTCGGCCATCATGCGTAGCTTATACTCCGGCTTGAACTGGCGACGCGTGCGTTTCTCCAGTGCGGGCTCTGGTGTGACTTGTGTATTGAGTGGATCTGAGTGTGGTTTTGGCATTGTGTGGTTCCTGCATCCATAGCCCTGAAATCTATGTTATCCCAAACAGGGAGTGTATGGGATCAGGTTGACACACAGGGCACCGCTGTCGCCATCAATGGCAGAGGATTACGCCGCACGACAGGTGTTTGACCTGCCCGAGCCACAACCCCTGGTGACAACGGAACACAGGGCACATGTCTGCCTTTGCGGCCACTGTGGGGAAACAACCATGGCGGCGTTTCCTCTGGAAGTAAAGGCACCCGTGCAGTACGGGCCACGCATCGCCGGAGTGGCAACATATCTCCAATGCGCCCATTTCCTGCCGGAAGACAGACTGGCGCAAATAATGGCCGATTTGTTCAATGCCCCTTTGGTTCCTGCCACTGTGGCCGCCATGAACCGCAAAGCATCAGAGCGGCTCAAGGGGGTTGCTTCTCACCTGCAGGATGTGATCGCCCAACAGGTCCACGTCAAACATCTTGACGAGACGGGTTTCCGGATTACGGGGTGCCTGCAATGGCTTCACGTTGCCTGTACACCGCTTCTGGCTTTCTACCGGGTCAGCAGCAAACGCGGTAATCTGTTATCCAATCTCACGGGCTGTATCGTGCATGATCATTGGCAGCCCTACTTCACGCTGGATGGTGTTACCCATGCGTTGTGCAATGCACACCATTTACGGGAACTGCAAGCGTTGGTCGAAATCGAACAGGAAGATTGGGCTGGTCAGATGCAAAGGCTACTGCGGCGTGCGCACCATGTCACACAGGCCGCGCGGGATAAGGGCGTGGCGGTTTCAACGCCGCTTGTTGCGCTTATTAATCGGCGATACGACAGGATCATCACCGCAGCATTGGATTTCCATGAGGAATTGCCTCCACTCGTGCCGCCAAAACCCGGAAGACGGGGGCGCAAGAAGCGACGGACAGGACATAATCTGGCTTTACGATTGCGCGATCACAAGGAAGGCACCCTGCGCTTTCTGACAGATCCCGACGTACCCTTCACAAACAACGAAGCTGAACGCGACCTGCGGATGATGAAACTACGTCAGAAAATATCGGGAGGGTTCAGGTCTGAACAAGGTGCAGAGGATTTTGCGACCCTGCGCCGCGTCATCACAACGGCGAGAAAACAAGGATGGAACATCATCGAAACACTGATGATGCCTGCCGATCAGATTATCGCAACACTGAAATACGCTTAAAAACAACCTGGGCAGTTACGAAAGATGATCCATTGCCAGATCAAGCTGAGCTAGATAAATACCTTTCCGAAATAGCATGTGCTGACGAAATATTGTTGCATGCCAATGGCCCTATTCTCAAAAACTATACTGGAGTTTGTCTTGATCTGAGGGTTATTTTGGTTTCTCTTCAGGATTCTGAAATTGACGATCCTGAGAGTATGTTCGATTCAATTAATCATGTAAGAAACACTGAAGAAGGTATATTTCCTTTAGCCAAGCGGACTTGGCCTCCCTCCTTTGGCCGGTGGGAAATTGATTGGCTATCCAGGGGATATTTCCGTCCTACTTATAATGTTGGGGATTTACCAATAAGCTCGGTAACTCAGAATGAATCCAGTGTAGAATATTTTAGCGGTACAGTAAGTATATGGTGTCTGGAGGTATTGGGTAGATCAATGGTATCCAGTGCACCGGATAGGTGTTGGCAACTCTTTCGGGACTTATATGACTGTATCCAAGGACTTTTTTTCAAATTTCAAAGAACACACCGGCAGTAATTATTATCTAATTGCCGAAATGACTTGTGTTGATAGACGTGATTTCACGCGTGATGAGGAACCTATAAAGACTCACGCTATTCTACCTGTATAGGAACCTGTCTTTCGTAGGTTATAGCGTTTTCTTTTGAGGTAGAGAGTAGTGTTTATTGAGCCAGCCCCTCTCGCTAACATAACACTGCATAGTAAGTCGTCCCTGGGTGCGGCGTTAATATCCGCTCTTGGCCGAAACCGACTAACCAAATTGATATATTTCGCGATTATTAATGGCTAACACAAGTAATAAGAAACTGTCAGATTTTCTCATATACTGCCGCAAAGTGTAAGATCAAGTCTTGGCAATACATATATACTTTATGCACCCCTACAAAACTGTACCACCAACCCAATCACGGTAACGGATTTAACGCCATTCGCTAAACAACTCATGAGTACCGAGTTAGTCTCATGACACAAGCCTAAATAGCGCCATTCTATCAAGGTCTTGCCGTTGCGTGATGAATTTCGCGAAGTTTGTACGAGAATCCGTATCCAGGAGAAAATGCGGGAGGCTGCTGCGTAGCGCAGTGGCAACCACCAACTCGGACGGAGCTAGACCGGGCCGGATCGTTCGAAGCCAGGAGCCAAAAGAGTTCCAGACTAGCCGAGTGTGGCAAGATGCCAGGTAATGAAGTAGCCCTTGAGCAACAATCCCCGCGTGTACAAAGACGTGATAAGCTTTCAGTTTTCGCTTGACGCCATCGCGATATTTTTTTGATTCCCGGTGAAGGTGCTGATTACCATTGCGTCGCTCCAATGGCTTCATTACGCTCATCCAGAAATGGTATGAAAAAGAACCGATAACATGAACCGCCTGCTTGAAGGCATGCTCTATTTTAAATCGCAGACCGTAGAGGTGAATGATATCGAGGGCCGATAATGACGTATCAGTAGACATGAGTATACAGCGTCCCCTCGTTGGGTGAACGACAATGACAAACCGAACAATACTGCCGGTCGGTCTCCATAATAAATCATGGACTGCGTATCGGATAGCTACGTTTTTTTCGCCATAGACAGGGCTTTGAGCCTCCTCCATCAATGCGACCAACCCAAACAGTGATCTTGGTTTTACCTTGTCACCATACTTACGTGGCCGCCCTCTTTTTTTCGGCTGTTGCTGATGATGCAGCTGGTAGGCAACCGCATTTGATCTGGCGCGGGTGACCAAATGATTCCCCTCATTCAAAAGCCCATTAACGACTTTCTGGCTGGCATAATAGGCGTCGGCGACAAAATAATACGGCTCCTGAATACTGACTATCGCCAGTAGACTGATCATTTTGTCGAGCAGGGTACGCCGGTCACGATTCGATAACACGGTCCCCTCATGAATCCTCGCGGCAAGCGGCACAGCGAACACGCTATTGGCGGCACGAGAAAGAATAGAGACGGCCTGAAAGGAGTGTCCCATGATGTACTCCGCTTTGGTATTTGACTCGGATTCCTGATGTAGCAGCTTCACAGCAGGCATCTTTTTGCCCTGTTTGGAGACCTTAATGCCGTCCCCCACCAACACGAGTCGGCCATTCACTCGAACCAGACCAGGGAACAGTCGAAGTACAAGTTGAGACCACAATACCGTCATTGAGTCCAACTTAATGCCGGTGCTGTGGAAGTTATCCAGCAAGTTGTCATAAAACCGCCCCTGTAACCCCAGCGCCCGGACAATACTCGTCACCCCCATTCGTTCGGTACGAACCGTCAATCCCGCCACACAGACGGCGAACCACATAAATGTCCGGGTACGAGCGCAAGCCGGGCGAAGATAAATGATTGCATCCCGCCAATAGATCCACAGCATAGACAGTGTCCTTTTGACAAACTAACATAGCATGTATATACTATATCAATGACAAAGAAAAGGCTCGCACAAATTGAACGGCGTATGACAAAGATCAAAGGTGACATAGCATTACTGGGCGCTATGCGCCCTGGATCGTTGACGAAGCAATACAAGGACCGGGAGAGTCAGACTGGGCCTTATTATCAGGTCAGCTATACACTGGATATGAAGAGCCGGACGGAGTATATTCGCAAGGAATTTGTGGGCGATATACGCGGCCAGATAAGTAACTATAAACGGTTCAAGAAGCTCAATGCACAATGGGTGGCGCTGAGTATTGAGCACTCAAAGTTATCAATGAAACTCAAGCAAGCGTAGTGATTACAACGGGAAGCAAGCAAAAATCGTGGCCAAACTGGGCAGTAAAAAGAACCCATTGATTTTAAGAATTGCCGATGACTCAAAAGTCGATATGATCGCCAATACCTGTCATGAAAACGGCTGGCATTTTATTTTGGGGTTTGAACCGGACAAGGAAGAGGATCTAACGGACCTGGAAAGAAAGCTATCGCCTCCCATCCATCATGAAGCCGCAAAGAGCGGGCGAAATGAACGGTGTGTCTGCGGAAGCGGGAAGAAATACAAGAAATGTTGCGGAGCTGCCGCTTGACTGGTTTCGCTAAACAGCAAATAAAACAGAGCGCAGAACTCGGTACTCTCAAGTAAGGTGCTTACTTAATTTTTCCTAATTACCATCTAACCCAAGCCTATCTTCAGCAAGTTTTCCGGCATCGGTGGCGTTCTGAGTGCCGCGCAAGCAAGCCTGGGAATGAGGTCGTTCAAATCAAAACGACGATTGAAACGATACTGAAATTCCGACAAGTATCGCTGAGCATATTTAGGTCGAATAGCATGATAGGTACTGCGTAATGAACTCTTTAAGTTACCCAGAATCGTATTGACCCAATAGAACTCAGGTTTTTCGACAGACGCTCTGCCACCGCCGCACACCATCTTGTCATGCAAGCAACCTGCCTCGACAACGGCATTAAAGCACGCCAAACCATCGGAGATAACAGTACTGCCCTCGGTCAGATGTTGCTGACTCCATGACTTAATCGCTTCTGTGCGGAAACCCTTTACGACCGACAACTTAACCCGAACAGGGCAATGATCGGCCGTGGTCTCCACCGCCGCTACAAAAGGCGTCTTACCGGCAGCACCGCGTCCCGGCTTGCACCCGGTACGCTCGCCGCCCAGGTAGGCATCATCCAATTCAATCAACCCGGATAGTTTGTTATTGTGATCCCGCTCCATCATCACCTGCATAAGCTTGTGCTTCATCCGCCATGCGGCATTGTAGGAAATACCCAGGTGACGATGCAGTTTCATGGCCGAGATGCCTTTCTTGTCCTGTGTGATCAGATAGATACCCTGGAACCATAGCGTGAGCGGTAGTTTGGTGGATTCAAAGATCGTTCCAGCCGTCAGTGAAGTCTGGCGATTGCAGCGATTGCACTGCTGAAGTTTACGGATGGTCAACTGGCAGCACTTGTCGTGACCACAGGCCGGACACTGGAACCCTTTGGGCCACCGCCAAGCATAAAGCGCATCGAAGCATTGGTCTTCGGTACCGTACTGTTTGATAAAATCGTTCAAGCTAACCCCTTTCTGGAATTGCACCTTATTGCGCGCCATGACATACCCCTTATGAATTAAATAGATAGACTGTGATTATATACGGGGTAGAGCGACTTATCTATAGTGGTAATTAGGTAATTTTTTGCTTTTTTTGTTGTATATGCAATTGACTGGGTGGTTATTTTTCCATTGCTAATATCTTTTGGCATGACAACAGGAATACCTGTTTCAGTATATTCGCTCGCTTTTAATTGGCTTCCGAAAGGGCCAGTTTGGAGACCTTTTGCGACCGCTATCTTTGATAGAGGAATAAGGTTTTTACTCATCACCACCCCCGTCACGTTTCGTTAATTTCTTCTCGAGTATTTCCAGCGCCTTAATCTGTTTATCAAAATCCGATTCATACAGCCGATCCTGCATAATGCGGTATTTTTCAAACTCGCTTTCGGCGTGGGTTTTGGCAATTTCAGCACTCACTTTTCCGGCATCTTGCAAAATCTCGCGATCCCACAATTTCAAAAACCCGCTTAAACGCTCTACCCAATCCGCCATGGTCATGGGGATTTTGCGAATGGCCTGCATTTCGGCCATATCCAGATAGGCCGCAACAATCCGCCGCATCTGCGCCAGCTCATATTCAGACAGGTAGTTTTTGGCGATGGACACATCATATTTATGAATCTTGCTCTCTGGAGCACCCTCCCAGCCAGCCAGTCCCATATTGTCTTTTTTGTAATCGGCACGATCAACAATAACCTCGGCAGCGGTCTGGCCGTGGATGGCGTAATGCATCTTGTTCTGAACGGCGGCGAAAAATCGTTTTGTTGCAGTTGCCGATGGGTCGTAATCCAGGGACGTTGCGTAAATATCAGTCATTTTTTGATAGAATTTGCGCTCGGACAGGCGTATTTCTCGGATACGCTCAAGCTGTTCTTCAAAATATTTTTTGCCAAGTATTGAGCCGTCATTTTTCAGGCGCTCATCATCCATCACATAGGCTTTGATGGTGTATTCCCTGATAATACCCGTTGCCCATTTTCGGAACTGTACTGCACGCTCTGAATTAACCTTGTATCCCACGGCGATAATCGCCGACAAATTATAATGCTTGGTGTTGTAGCTTTTGCCGTCTTTGGCAGTTATTCGAAAATTTCGAATAACTGAACCCTCTTCCAGTTCACTATCTGAGAATATCTTTTTCAGGTGATAATTGATGGTGTTGGTTTCCACGTCATATAACACGCCCGTCATTTTCTGGGTGAGCCATACATCTTCATCGGCATAGACAGCCTCAACACCGCCTTCGCCACTGGCGACAATAAAGGTCAAGTATTCTGCCGCCGATGAACGGATGGTGGGGACTTGCGGTTTCTTTTTGCTCATGCCGCCACCTCCTTCAGAAGGGTTGCCATCTTGCTGCGCACCGTTGTCAGTTCCTTTTCAAGGGCATCTATTTCCTGTTGAACCGCTTCGATATCAATCTCGGCTTCTTCCTCGAAGGTGTCCACATAGCGCGGAATATTCAGGTTGAAGTCATTCTCTTTCAGTTCTTCAAAGGGGGCTAAATGCGCGTATTTTGGCACCGTTTTACGCGCTTCACAGGCGTTCAGGATGGTCGAAATATGCTCATCCAGCAGGGTGTTCTGGTTTTTGCCGGGCTGGTAACCCTTGCTGGCATCAATAAACAGAACATCCTTGCGGTCTTCGTTGGCACCGCCTTTTTCACGGGAGCGGTCAAAGGTCAGGATGGCGACAGGAATAGATGTACTCGGGAACAGCTTGCCCGGCAGACCAATCACGGCATCCAGCAGATTGTCTTCGATGAGCTTTTCTCTTATACGCCCCTCCGCAGCACCACGGAATAATACGCCATGAGGAACCACCACAGAAACACGGCCTTCTTTTTCAACAGCGGCCTCAATCATGTGGCTGATAAAGGCATAGTCACCCTTCGATTTGGGCGGCACGCCGCGCCAGAAGCGCTTGTAGGTATCGGCTTCATCGGCACCCCATTTATCCAGAGAAAATGGCGGGTTGGCGACGATGTTATCGAATTTCATCAGGCGGTCATTTTCCACCAATATCGGTGAGGTCAGCGTATTACACCATTCGATGCGGGCCGAGTCCGCGCCATGCAGGAACATGTTCATGCGGCACAAGGCCCAAGTGCTGCCGTTCACCTCCATGCCGTAGATTGAATAGTTGCGATCCCCCACGGCTTTAGCGGCCTCAATCAACAGCCCACCGGAACCACAGGCCGGGTCACAGATACGTGCGCCGACTTTCGGCTTGCACAGTTTGGCAACCAGCTCTGAAACCTTGTGCGGGGTGTAGAACTCGCCCGCCTTTTTACCGGCATCCGAGGCAAAACGCTCAATTAGGTAGATATAAACACTGCCGATGACATCTTCTGAAATGCGGCTTGGGCGCATATCAAGCTGCGGCTTGTGGAAGTCTTCCAGAAGCATCTTCAGGCGGCGGTTACGGTCTTTGGTTTTGCCCAGGTTGGCCTCTGAGTTAAAATCAATGTTGCGGAAAACGCCTTCCAGCTTGCTTTTGTTGGCTGTTTCAATTGAATCCAGTGCGATATTGATGATTTCACCGATATTTGATTCACTGCGCTGATCATAAAGATCGTAATAGCTTGCGCCCTTGGGCAGGATAAAGCGTTCTCGCTCTAGCTTGCGGCGGATACGCACGTCATCACCACCATATTGTTTGCGGTACTCTTCGTAGTGGTCCTTCCATACATCCGAGATGTATTTGAGGAAGAGCATCACAACGATATAATCCTTGTAGCCAGCGGCATCCATTACGCCGCGAAAGGTGTCACAAGCAGCCCAGGCAGCGTTATTCACATCTTGTTGTTTAAGTGATTTGGTGGTCATTTTTCTGCTCTTTGTGCCTTATTTCCTGTCTTTCGGTGGGTGTGGGTCGTTGCCATAGCTGTTACCGGCTCTGATTTTGCCGTCACGACCATGAATTTTGCTGTCTGATTGTTGGTTGCGGGCAATTTGTTCGGCATGTTCAATCGCTTCTTTTTGCGTGTCCGTGACTTTTGTTGCCTTGCTGTTGCCAGCGCCCTTAACGGCCCATCCGTCCGGGCGCCTTATTACATGTTGATTTTTTCCTCGTGTCATAGCATTAAATCCTTAGTTCTTGAATAAGTTTGATCCGGAGTCGATGTTGTCTCATCGAAGCCGGGTTTTTTATTACTCGCTGCCCCGCGAGATTCTGATGCCATTTGCATCAAAATTCCTTGGGCATAGAGCATCTTGCGAATTTTGATCGCTTCAAGCAGGCGCTGCTCCTTCATCGACAAACCAAAGAACTCAGCGGCCTGGTATTGCCGTGCCAGTGGTGGCAGGCTCACCGCTAACTCTTCGAGGGCCTGCTTGCTCACCATTTTTAACATGGTTCCTTCTGCTCGTGAGTTCAGGTAAGCCTGCGAAGAAGGCTGATTGATCCACCAGAGCAGAAATTCTGGAACAACTTTTTTAGTATCTGCCCTGACTCGAAGCGATGGAGCCGCCACAATCGTATTTTCAGCATCCTCTTGAAGAAGTGCGGCAGTATTGGTCTGCCCTCGTGAACGGAAAATAATATCGCCTCGCTTTGCAAGCTGGTTTGGCTTTGGTTTCGCGCGCTCGATGCGCACAACCTCAGTGAGGTGAACGGAGTTATCCGCACCAAGGTCTTTCATCTGAATGACCCTGACGCCGCCGTCATTGGATACTTCAATCCGTGAGCGAAAAGTCACTCCCGATGAAACCGTGGCTATATCTTTTAACTTCAAAAACATCTCGACAAAACTCTGTAATTCGATTACTGTTATCATCAATGTAATGCGGAATGTTCTGTGTGTCAACCATAAAAATACAGTAATGGCATTTTTGTAAAAATAGTATGCAGCAATACGCTAACGATCAGATTCTCACCGCACCATCGGACCTGGTCACCTTTTTGGGGTGTTACCATGCGAGCTTTCTTGATGTGAAAGCGCTGAGTGAAGAGTTAAGTAAGGAATTGAGCGAGGATATGGACAAGGCCGAAGCTAGCGAGATCGGTCAGTTGCTGCAAAAGAAAGGCTTGGAACATGAGGCGGCTTATCTCCAGCAGCTGCAAGACGAAGGCAAGACCGTCGTTGAAATTCCTAAAAACCGCAATCTGCAGGACCGCGCCCAGTTGACACTGGAAGCCATGCAATCCGGTGCGGATGTGATCTATCAGGCGGTGTTCTTTGCGCCACCCGAAGAAAAAATAGGGTTGCGGGGTGATGCCGATTTTCTGATGAAGTGCGATACGCCTTCCAGTTTGGGTGATTTCAGCTATGAGGTGCTGGACACCAAACTGGCGCGGACGGCTGTACCCAAACACATCATGCAGTTGTGTGTTTATTCAGAGCTGCTGACCGACTTGCAGGGGCCGCGTCCGGCCAACATGCATCTGTTTCTCGGTGACCATGAGAAGCACAGTTTTCGGGTGGCTGACTTTTTATATTACTACACCCGCGCCAGGGATCGCTTTGAGCACCATCTGCAAAACCTGCCAACCGACTCATATCCTGAACCTTGCAGCCATTGTACTTTCTGCCACTGGCGTGAGGGCTGCAAAGCCCAGTGGGAACAGGATGACCATTTGAGCCTTGTGGCCAATATCCAGCGCTCGCAGATGGACAAGCTGAGAAAGGCTGGCATCCGCACCGTAGCTGATCTGGCAGCAACACCACCCGATACTAAAATCCCTGATCTCAGCCGCGATGTGTTCTTGCGTTTGCGCTCCCAAGCAGCGCTACAGCATCATAAAGCCACCACGGGCGAGGATAAATGCGAGATTATTCCATTCCCGCCGGATGCTTCTCGTCCTTGGGGTTTTACTCGTATGCCTGTGCCGGATGATGGCGATCTGTTCTTTGATATGGAGGGCGATCCGCTTTATCCGAATGGCCTGGAATATTTGTTCGGGGTGTATTATTTGAAGGACGGTGAAAAGCTGTTCAAACCCTTCTGGGCACACGACGAGAAGCAAGAGAAAGAGACTTATCTGCGCTTCATGGGGTTTTTGGCCGATCATCTGGCAGAACACCCGCATGCCCATATCTATCACTACAACCACTATGAAACCACAGCGCTGAAACGCCTGGCCTGTCGTTATGCGGCGTGTGAAGAGCAGTTGGACAATCTGCTCCGTAATCAGAAATTCATTGATCTGTATCTGGTGGTGCGTGAGAGCATCCGTACATCCGAACTCGGCTATTCCATCAAGAACCTGGAAACCTTCTATATGGACAGGCGGGTCAGGGCCAATGCGGTGGCGACCGCTGCCGACAGTATCATTGTTTATAACGAATGGCGCGAAACCGGTGCCGATGAATTGCTGCAAGCGATTGCCGACTATAACGAGGTGGATTGTGTTTCCACTTACTTGCTGCGTGACTGGCTGTTATCACTCAAGCCGGAGGACGCGCCTTGGTTTAAAGGCTTGCCCGAATATGCCGAGGAGGAAGAGCCGCAGCGCAAGGACTGGGAAATCGAATATGAGGATTACCAGAGCCGTTTGGGCGTAACGGATGACAACCCGTCACCCATCAATCAGCGGCTTTCGCATTTGCTGGAGTTCCATAACCGGGAAGCCAAGCCGCAATGGTGGAGCAGTTTTGAGCGCCAGAACAAATTTGAAGATGAGCTGATCGACGACACCGAATGCCTTGGTGGCTTACAGCAGATCGGTGCGCCCGAACCTGAAAAACGCTCCCTGATTTACAGCTACCGTTTCCCATCACAGGAATACAAGCTGAAGGTCGGCGCTCAGGCCGTACATACTGCCGTCATGGAAAACGCTGGCACGATTGTTGAGATCGATGAGGATGCCTGCATCGTCAAAATCAAGCGCGGGGCCACTAAAGACTCTTTACCGGAAAGCCTGTCTATTGGTCCGCCGCGACCGATTGACAGCAAGATTATCCGTTCAGCAATTTACCGCTACGCCGATCATGTGCTGGAAGCACCAGACACAACGCATGCGGCCACAGAACTTCTGGCGCGGCATGTACCGCGTATTCAGGACAAGCAGCCCGGTGAAGCGGTGATCACCGCTGATGACCTGCAAGGCGATGCGCTGGAGGCTATTGCTGCACTGGACAACAGCTATCTCTTTATCCAGGGCCCTCCGGGCGCAGGGAAAACCTATATCAGCAGTCACATCATTGTGGATTTAATCAGGCGCGGCAAGAAAATCGGGGTTACCTCGAACTCGCACAAGGCCATTCACAACCTGCTGGAAAAAGTCGAGAGCGTTGCCGCTGAAAAAGGCGTGCAATTCCATGGCATCAAGAAAGCCAGCGGTGGTAATAATGAAACCATCTTTGCTGGGCAGTTCATCCGCTCCGAAACCAAGATCGATAATATGAGCCTTGGCGCTGATCTGTTTGCCGGAACCGCGTGGACCTTCGCCAGCCCGCATTTTGCCGATGAAAATAATGCGCCTCAGCTTGACTATCTGTTTATTGATGAGGCTGGACAAGTCGCCACCGCCAATGTGGTCGCGATGGCGACCGCGACCAGGAACATTATTCTGGTGGGTGATCAGATGCAGCTGGGCCAGCCCATCCAGGGTACGCATCCGGGCGAAGCCGGATTGTCTGTGCTGGAGTTCTTGCTGGGTGATCATTCCACCATCTCGGCTGAGCGCGGTCTTTTCCTTGGCCAGACCCGCCGCATGTGCCCCGGCATCTGCCGGTTTATTTCCGATGCTTTTTATGATGGCCGTCTGACTGCTCATGAAAGCATCGCCGTGCGCAGCCTGAATCTGCAAGGTGTCGATCTGCCTAATGAAGGCATTGTGATGATCGCGGCAGAGCATGAAGGCTGCTCGCAAAAGAGCGTGGAAGAAGGCGACATCATCAAAGCCAAATACCATGCCTTGCTGGGCCAGAAATTCACCGACCGTGACGGCAGCACACGTCCGATTACCGAGGATGATATTCTGGTGGTGACCCCATACAATGTGCAGGTCAATTATCTGCGCTCCCTCCTGCCGGACAATGCCAGGGTCGGCACCGTCGATAAATTCCAGGGACAGGAAGCGCCCATTGTGCTGATTTCCATGGTCACATCCAGCGCCGAAGATCTGCCGCGCAATATTGAGTTTTTATACAGCAAAAACCGTCTGAATGTTGCCGTTTCCCGTGCGCAATGCCTGGCCGTTGTGGTGGCCAATCCCAAGCTGCTGGAAATCCCATGCGGCACGATCCAACAGATGAAACTGGTCAATACATTCTGCTGGCTGGATGAGTATGCGAAAACGTCGGCCTGACCATATTGCTGATGTCGGCAATATGGTTTTCGAGATCGGTATGCGCTGAATAGAAGCTTTAATCACCGCATATTGTGCGGCGATATATCTTGACCTTGCGGTGAATAACTCCTAATAATCACCTTAAATAGTGCAGTGATTAATATGTGGATTCACGAACATCAAGACTGGCCAGACTTTATATGGGATGCAGAGGCTCTCGCATCAAAGTTAGCCGATGTGCGCCATCGCCAGGGGCGGTTGCTTGGGCGCATGGAAGGGCTTGGCTTTGACTTAAAGCGTGAAGCAAGCCTCGGCACGCTTACGAATGACGTGGTAAAATCCTCGGCCATCGAAGGCGAGAACCTGAACCCGGAAGAAGTTCGCTCTGCTATTGCCCGCAGGCTGGGTATTGATATTGCCGGGCTTATTCCCGCCAGCCGAGATGTCGAAGGTATCGTTGAGATGATGCTGGATGCCACACGGCAGTTTTCCAAGCCCTTGAAGAAGGATCGGTTATTTGACTGGCTTTCCTGGTTTTTGGATTGCCTTGGTCGAGCGATTACTAATGCTGAAAAGACACTCGGCAATGTTCTGTTCAAGGCACAACTCTGGGATACGATTAATCAAAAGCCGGTTAACGACCGCCAGCATTTGATCATTAATCGAATGCTTGAAGATGATTTTGAAGGCTTTATGAACACCTCCAAATACGCCAAGCTAGCCAAGTGCTCAAACGATACAGCACTCCGGGATATTCAGGAACTGAAGGAAAGCGGTATTTTTATCCAGAACCCCGGTGGCGGGCGAAGCACAAGTTGCAGGCCACCAAATCGAGAAGATTAATCACGTTTTAAATGAAGGCAAGGCCGGATTCGAACTCGCGGTAGATACGGTATCAATTCCTGATCATAATTTGATGCAACCCACTGTAAGAGTTCAGAATGATCAATGCCGTTGCAACATAAATTCTGCTTATCCTTGTTTTCAGGGCGATTATTTGTAGCAACACATTGGTAGGTGTAGAGGATTCGAACTCAAAGGGGTCTATACACCGCCACCCAATCCCGTCTGTGTTCACAGACTTTGTGATCAAAGAAGTTAACTCCTGATTTTCAGCGCTTTAGGCGTTGCATTGCCTGACCAGTTAGCCACAAAACCGAACCAGATGCCCGCATTTTCGGTGCAAATCCGGCGAGCTCGCCGCACCGCATCCGCCATCGTACCAAACGCTCAAAGGGCTGCCTATCGCGCGATGGCATGCTTCATATGATGTTCAAGCTGGGCATGTGTGCGGAGAAAAAATGGCGTCGCCTGCGCGGGTTTGACTGCCTCGCGAAGGTGATTACAGGAATAGAATTTAGCGATGGAATCGAGGTCAAAGACGTTGACCCGATCGCCGCTTGATTCAGATGCTGAAAACACCACTTTTGACAATAACTCCTAAATTTACCATACAGCTCTAAATTGAAGAAATGGTTCGCATTGGGTTGATCGGAGACTAAATTTCTTGAGAGGATTAGTCGATGAGCAGAAGACCCGGATATTCTCCCGAAGTACTGACCTGCCCGACAGACCGGATCCAGTTGTTAAGTCAGTTTTCGGATAATGTTTTCATTGTACAGTTTTCATGGTTGGCATGACAAATGGGTAATGTATCGGCCGGGTTTGAATGGTTTGCGGTGCGGTGTGTGGCCTGATTATGTTGTAATGGATTCGCCAGCACTCGATAACAGTTTGGGCTTCCTTCAAGGTGTAAACGATCTCACCCTTTAGCCGCTCATCGCGCAGCTTTCCATTGAAGCTTTCGTTATAGCCGTTTTCCCAGGGGTGATCCCGGCACAATGAACAGGGTCTTTACCTTACCTAATTACCATCTAACCCAAGCCTATCTTCAGCAAGTTTTCCGGCATCGGTGGCGTTCTGAGTGCCGCACAAGCAAGACTGGGAATGAGGTCGTTCAAATCAAAACGACGATTGAAACGATACTGAAATTCCGACAAGTATCGCTGAGCATATTTAGGTCGAATAGCATGATAGGTACTGCGTAAGGAACTCTTTAAGTTACCCAGAATTGTATTGACCCACCTGATTATAGAACTCAAGAACTCGGGTTTTTCGACAGACGCTCTCCCGCCGCCGCACACAATCTTGTCATGCAAGCAACCTGCCTCGACAACGGCATTAAAGCACGCCAAACCATCGGAGATAACGGTACTACCCTCGGTCAGATGTTGCCGACTCCATGACTTAATCGCTTCGGTGCGGAAACCCTTTACGACCGACAACTTAACCCGAACAGGGCAATGATCGGCCGTGGTCTCCACCGCCGCTACAAAAGGCGTCTTACCGGCAGCACCGCGTCCCGGCTTGCACCCGGTACGCTCGCCGCCCAGGTAGGCATCATCCAATTCAATCAACCCGGATAGTTTGTTATTGTGATCCCGCTCCATCATCACCTGCATAAGCTTGTGCTTCATCCGCCATGCGGCATTGTAGGAAATACCCAGGTGACGATGCAGTTTCATGGCCGAGATGCCTTTCTTGTCCTGTGTGATCAGATAGATACCCTGGAACCATAGCGTGAGCGGTAGTTTGGTGGATTCAAAGATCGTTCCAGCCGTCAGTGAAGTCTGGCGATTGCAGCGATTGCACTGCTGAAGTTTACGGATGGTCAACTGGCAGCACTTGTCGTGACCACAGGCCGGACACTGGAACCCTTTGGGCCACCGCCAAGCATAAAGCGCATCGAAGCATTGGTCTTCGGTACCGTACTGTTTGATAAAATCGTTCAAGCTAACCCCTTTCTGGAATTGCACCTTATTGCGCGCCATGACATACCCCTTATGAATTAAATAGATAGACTGTTATTATATACGGGGTAGAGCGACTTATCTATAGTGGTAATTAGGTTACCTTATGCTGCGACAACCACTCCCGCACGGCCAGTGCAGTGAACTCCGGGCCGTTGTCCGATCGGATATGTTCTGGCACAGCCCGGGACACAAACAACCTGCCTAGGCAGTCCAACACCTCCGTGGAATTGCGTTTGACCTCAATGGCCCGGCTTTCATGGGGATAGTCATCAATCAGGGTCAATCGCCGGTAAGCCCTGCCATCAGGGGTGCGGGATTGACCCACCACCTGACAGGCTCGACGTTCTGACACCCCGAGTTCGCCATGGACATGCGTGACGCACCGTCTACGACGCTCGGGGCTTAGCAGTTTCCCTTAAGCGCCTCGTTGAGAATATCCCGGTCCGGGGACAGGTCTGCTAACCTTTAGGCGTTGCACCGTAGTTTGCTCGAAAAACTGGACTATCTTGATACTCCACTACATTGTACATGTAAGTTTGTGTTGTTGAAGGGTTCGCGTGACCGAGTAGGTGTTGGATTTTTTGCAATGGCTCGCCCAATCGATCAAGTAAAGTGGCCAGTGTTGCTCTCGCGCCGTGCAGTGTGAATTTTGCGTCTAATCCTGCTTTCTTACGGTACTTCCCCAAGATATTCGTGAATTGTTGGCGAGAGAGCGATTTACCCTTGTCAAAGCCGAGGGTTTCAAGTTGGGAGATGAGCTTGTTTTCAAGGGTTCGCTCGGACTATGTGGTCATGTTCTATTTTCTCTTATTTAACTGGCCTGAATAATGATTCCATCGCCATTCCAATTATCCAGTGGTTCCGACTGCGCGCGCTCTCGGCGACCACGCGCCCAAAGTCTCAATTCTTCCAAAGAAGCCTTAAAAGGTTTAGCCCCTTCATCTAGGTTGCGGAAAAGCCTTTCAGCCGGTTCAGCGATTTTCATCTCAAAACCCATTTCAATTTTAAATCTATCCCGACTCTCATTTTGCTGGATTAGTAGATCAAAGGGTGTCGAGTAATACTCTCGCCAAAACTCCCTATCTGCCTCAAGTTTCAAAGTTGGTGCATCATCAGTTGGAAGTGGATCTTCCAATATCATTTTAAGGACTTTACCAGCACCATATCGATAAAGAACTGATCCGATATGGAGTGTGCAAGGCTGGCCATTTACGAAGTAATTTTGCTTAGCTTGCTTAACTGCCTTCTCTAGTGCGTCAGCATATTGCCCGTTGTTTCGCCCTTTAGATTCTAGGACAATCCATTTATTTGCCCCGGCTTGCTGGCCCACCAAATCAGCAGTGGACCGCGATGGAGACCAAGCAATGGCACCAGTTTTTTTGTACCAACTATAGTGAGCCAACCACGGAACATCTAAAAGCTCTTGTGCAGCAAGTTTTGCAAACCCCATTCCCAAGAAATAGTTTATTCCACCCTTTTCGGATGGGTCCATATCGTTAAACAACACCGAATTTTCGAGTTGCTGGTCGCTTCGCGAGAAATTCAATGCAGACAGGAACATATTCCATCTGAATTTCACTTCATGCCTCGAAAATCCACCGTGCCTCTTTAGTGCGGCTTTATTGGGTTTTCCGGTTGTAATAGCAGCCCAGGCCAACTTTGATTTCGAAATCAAAATTTGATTCGAAATAGGGATGGTTCTGGTTGGAAAGTTTATTGCTTCAGCGGAGATTTTATACATTGTAATTCCCAAATAAACATCTGTTGTAGCCAGCCCTTTTTGTAGGTCTGTGCGTGATTAAGCCCGGTGGCAATAAGGTCGATTTTCTGGTCGATGGCGGAGAGGAATGAGGCGATCTTTTGTTGTTCGGCAGTCAACGGAACTGGAATTTTTAACTGAAAAAAAGGTAACTGCCCAGGTTGTTTTTAAGCGTATTTCAGTGTTGCGATAATCTGATCGGCAGGCATCATCAGTGTTTCGATGATGTTCCATCCTTGTTTTCTCGCCGTTGTGATGACGCTGCGCAGGGTGGCAAAATCCTCTGCCCCTTGTTCAGACCTGAACCCTCCCGATATTTTCTGGCGTAACTTCATCATCCGCAGGTCGCGTTCAGCTTCGTTGTTTGTGAATGGCACGTCGGGATCTGTCAGAAAGCGCAGGGTGCCTTCCTTGTGATCGCGCAATCGTAAAGCCAGATTATGTCCTGTCCGTCGCTTCTTGCGCCCCCGTCTTCCGGGTTTTGGCGGCACGAGTGGAGGCAATTCCTCATGGAAATCCAATGCTGCGGTGATGATCCTGTCGTATCGCCGATTAATAAGCGCAACAAGCGGTGTTGAAACCGCCACGCCCTTATCCCGCGCGGCCTGTGTGACATGGTGCGCACGCCGCAGTAGCCTTTGCATCTGACCAGCCCAATCTTCCTGTTCGATTTCGACCAACGCTTGCAGTTCCCGTAAATGGTGTGCATTGCACAACGCATGGGTAACACCATCCAGCGTGAAGTAAGGCTGCCAATGATCATGCACGATACAGCCCGTGAGATTGGATAACAGATTACCGCGTTTGCTGCTGACCCGGTAGAAAGCCAGAAGCGGTGTACAGGCAACGTGAAGCCATTGCAGGCACCCCGTAATCCGGAAACCCGTCTCGTCAAGATGTTTGACGTGGACCTGTTGGGCGATCACATCCTGCAGGTGAGAAGCAACCCCCTTGAGCCGCTCTGATGCTTTGCGGTTCATGGCGGCCACAGTGGCAGGAACCAAAGGGGCATTGAACAAATCGGCCATTATTTGCGCCAGTCTGTCTTCCGGCAGGAAATGGGCGCATTGGAGATATGTTGCCACTCCGGCAATGCGTGGCCCGTACTGCACGGGTGCCTTCACCTCCAGAGGAAACGCCGCCTTGGTTGTTTCCCCACAGTGGCCGCAAAGGCAGACATGTGCCCTGTGTTCCGTTGTCACCAGAGGCTGTGGCTCGGGCAGGTCAAACACCTGTCGTGCGGCGTAATCCTCTGCCATTGATGGCGACAGCGGTGTGCCACATTGCCCGCAGACAGAAGGAAAGTGATCTTCAACATGATCGGGATCTGCCGTTTGGCACAGGGTGCTTCCCTTGTGGCCTTTCTGCCCGCCTGACTTTTTACCGGATTTTCTCCGCAGACTTTTGGTTCTGGGTTCAGCCTTGGGCTTCTTTAGGCCGTCGCTTGAAGGCGGCTTGCTACTGTTGCTGCTGTTCAAGCTGAGGCGACGTTCCAGATCTTCAATGCGAGCCACAAGCAGGGCTATCGTTTGTGCATTCTTCTGCTTCAGCTCTTCATAAGCCTCAACGGAAACATAACCTTTGGGTGCGTTTGAAAAAATCATAATCTTACCTAATTACCACTATAGATAAGTCGCTCTACCCCGTATATAATCACAGTCTATCTATTTAATTCATAAGGGGTATGTCATGGCGCGCAATAAGGTGCAATTCCAGAAAGGGGTTAGCTTGAACGATTTTATCAAACAGTACGGTACCGAAGACCAATGCTTCGATGCGCTTTATGCTTGGCGGTGGCCCAAAGGGTTCCAGTGTCCGGCCTGTGGTCACGACAAGTGCTGCCAGTTGACCATCCGTAAACTTCAGCAGTGCAATCGCTGCAATCGCCAGACTTCACTGACGGCTGGAACGATCTTTGAATCCACCAAACTACCGCTCACGCTATGGTTCCAGGGTATCTATCTGATCACACAGGACAAGAAAGGCATCTCGGCCATGAAACTGCATCGTCACCTGGGTATTTCCTACAATGCCGCCTGGCGGATGAAGCACAAGCTTATGCAGGTGATGATGGAGCGGGATCACAATAACAAACTATCCGGGTTGATTGAATTGGATGATGCCTACCTGGGCGGCGAGCGTACCGGGTGCAAGCCGGGACGCGGTGCTGCCGGTAAGACGCCTTTTGTAGCGGCGGTGGAGACCACGGCCGATCATTGCCCTGTTCGGGTTAAGTTGTCGGTCGTAAAGGGTTTCCGCACAGAAGCGATTAAGTCATGGAGTCAGCAACATCTGACCGAGGGCAGTACTGTTATCTCCGATGGTTTGGCGTGCTTTAATGCCGTTGTCGAGGCAGGTTGCTTGCATGACAAGATGGTGTGCGGCGGTGGCAGAGCGTCTGTCGAAAAACCCGAGTTCTATTGGGTCAATACGATTCTGGGTAACTTAAAGAGTTCATTACGCAGTACCTATCATGCTATTCGACCTAAATATGCTCAGCGATACTTGTCGGAATTTCAGTATCGTTTCAATCGTCGTTTTGATTTGAACGACCTCATTCCCAGGCTTGCTTGCGCGGCACTCAGAACGCCACCGATGCCGGAAAACTTGCTGAAGATAGGCTTGGGTTAGATGGTAATTAGGTAATCTTAATGAATCACATCGGGATTCCTCAGGCAAGAGAATTATTCCTTAGGGTACCTGGGCAGTTACAAATAATCTCGATAATTCCGCCTAAAGATTCTAACGAACTAGCAAAATCCACAATCAAAATGACCAGCAATTCCAACCCTTTGTAGTTGTTGATATTTGATATCTGGATGCACTTGGAGCGGTGATTTGGCTTTCTACCGCACCATTCAAAATTAACGCCGCCTATCTTTTCAATGGGTTTGATTGATGATTCTGGCATAGGCTTGTTGGTGAGCAATAATATGTCAGCAGGATTTACGCCTCGGGAAAGTGGTTTCTCGATATTCGCTCTAACGGCTTGGGTTTCTTCTGATTGCGAGTGAAAGTAACTACTTTGACTTCTTTGCCGACCGGGGACTGTTCGGACGGGATCAGTTCTTCCAGGTATTTAGTAATATTGATTGTGTTTCTGCAGTTGCGGCGCAGCACTTTTTTTGCGAACCCATCTGCCCAGGCAGGTAGCTTGTTCCAACGACCAAATATATCCTGGTTTTCATCGTAGAAAATCAAGAATCCGCTGTCTTTGTTGCTTAGCATTAACTCGTAATTTCAAACCAGTCTGGCTTAAAATTCTGTGCTTCATCAACAATGATGGAGTCGAATCTGGGCAGTTGAAAAGGGTCAAGATCCAATAGTTTCAGCGGAATATCCTCTTGCCAAAATGCTTTGTTTTGTTCTCTTCCCACGAGTCCGAATCCTGATCATCGATCAACCTTCCGGCAAAGCTGTGAAAGGTGGTGGTATTGATAGGCAGTTCTCGTTCGATACCGCTGCGAAATTTGTGCAATTTCAAGCGTTCCAATAAATCAGGATTAGCTGGATAAATTGTTAGCTGATCTGGAAAGACGGTTTGCCGTAATAGCGATTTCAAATCATTCTGATTAATCCTGAATCAGTGGGCGAAAGCCTGATAGGACTTTAAGCTAACTGCGGCTAAGCGCTCCTGGGCTGTGCAGGGCGGGGAATATTACTCATTATCCCTGTATTTTTCCCGTTAACTGGGAAATTACAGACGCTTTTGCCATTGACTTCCCACACCGCCATAATTCGCTATAGAAAAAGCGTGTACACGAAATGGGGATAGTTCTGGTGATCCTGGAACTATGCCTTTTTTCATAGCGGAATTTCACCTATAATCCGCGCCTCGCTACATTGCGCCCGTAGCTCAGTTGGATAGAGTGCCTGGCTACGAACCAGGAGGTCGGAGGTTCGAATCCTTCCGGGCGCGCCATGTTTTTCAGGGTTCATACCGGACAGACAGATAACGTTTTGTTTTCCTCTCCGATAAAGGTTGCTAACCCTACGCTGGGTTCCCAACCGCGGGTGTAGGAAACCCAGGATAAATGGCCAACGGTACTGGTGGGAAAATAAATTAAACCTCCTCACATCGAGCCAAATCTGTTTCGTCCCATTCTTTCGATAAAACCGTCAGAATGGAAACGAAAGACCGTGCCTCTTCAGTATCCAGGTTGGCAGTATCTGGCGATTGCAATAAATGCCTGAGATTGCTGCTCATTTTATAATATCCGGGATAGGTGGAATTTTGTCATTGACTTGTGCCAAGGGTTTTAATCGGTTTCCAAATATTTTGAATATGTTGTCGATTGTTTTGAATCGGCTACGGTCTTTCAGTTAAACTTCAGACTTTATTTACGCTCGATCGAAAAATTGCTTTTTGCAGCAGGTCGTGTTCGGAAAAACCCAATATGGAATCAATTATTGATATGAAGTTAATTACTGCAATAATAAAGCCTTTCAAGCTGGACGAGGTCAGAGATGCTTTATCCGAGGTCGGTGTGCAAGGGATGACCGTTACCGAAGTGAAGGGCTTTGGCCGTCAAAAAGGGCATACAGAACTGTATCGTGGTGCAGAATACGTGGTTGATTTTGTCCCCAAGGTTAAGCTTGAGGTGGCTGTGGAGAGTGCACGACTGGATGAGGTTACCGATGCGATCGTGCAGGCATCGCAAACCGGCAAGCTGGGTGATGGGAAAATCTTCGTATACGATCTCGAGCGTGCTGTTCGTATCAGAACAGCGGAGTTAGATGAAGATGCACTATAAAGGCAATATGTAGCAGAATTATTGAATGGGTTGTTGAATAAAAGGGGAAAGTAATGTTGTTTAAAAAACGCCTGATTGTGTTTTTTCTAATTTTTGTCTGCTTCGGTAAAGTATGGGCCGCGACATATGAAGAAGGATATGCGGCTTATTCTAAACAGGATTATGCTCAGGCCATTGAACTTTGGTCGTCGGATGAGCTTGGCTCGGATGCCCGAGCCCAGTTCAGTCTGGGTCGGTTGTACATGCAAGGAATCGGCGGAAAGACAGATCAGATCAAAGCAGTTGAGTATTATCGAAAATCTGCGCATCTTGGGCACCTGTCAGCGCAGTTCAATTTGGGCTTAGCCTGGTTTAAAGGTACAGCCGTTGGTAAAAATATTGATACAGCGATATATTGGTGGCAGCTTGCTGCCGAAGCGGGCCACGATGGAGCGCAATACAACATTGGTGCTTTGCTTTGGCAGGGGCAACGGGTGGAGCAGGATCAGGCAACGGCAATGGAATGGTTTCGAAAAGCCTCAAAGAATAAAAACACACAGGCCAAACGATTTCTAGGGTCATTGTTCTCGCCAATGCAATCAGAGCTCAAGGACAACCTTAAATATTACCGCGCAAAAAACGCTGCGAGAACCCTTTCCGTAGTAGAGGAACTGGGCTTGTATAAATTAGCTCAGCAAGCGTATGCGAAACAGGATTATCAACAGGCGTTCAAATACTGGCTGCCGCTCGCTAGCGATGGCCACCCGGATTCCCAATTTCAGGTTGCGATGATGTATGAAAATGGTCAGGGCACAGATGAAAACTTTGATAAAGCGATTTCATTATACGCAAAGGCAGCGAATGCGAGCCAATCTGATGCGCAATTCCGAATTGGTTTGTATCACATCGATGAATCCCCAGAGCCAAATAAAACATTGGGGTTATATTGGATTCAATCCGCGGCGGACAATGACAATCAGCAAGCGCAGGCGTATCTGGAAAACAACGGTTAGTTGTTTTTTAATGCAAACCGTAACGTTCCCGATATTGTGATATCGCTCTGCTATGTTGCGTAAATTCACTGGATTCCGCAATATATCGTATTAAATCTTCAAGTTTGATTATCGACAGAACGGGAACGCCATACTGACCTTCGACCTTGTTGACTGCCGATGTGGTTTCACCATCTGCAACCTCCTGCCTGTCCAGTGCAATGACTATGGCGTGTAATTTGGCACCAGCCGCCTCGATGATTTGTGCTGACGCATGAACAGAAGTGCCCGCGGTGATGACATCATCAATGACCACGACGTTTTCTGATAATTTTGCACCAACGATGTTGCCGCCTTCGCCATGGTCTTTAGCTTCTTTACGATTAAACGCGTATGCGATTGTGGCTTGCTTTTTCTCAGAAAGCTGGATCGCGGTTCCCGCAGCCAGCGGGATGCCTTTGTAGGCGGGTCCGTAGAGCATATATTTACCATCCAGATTTTCCGCAATCAATTGCGCATAACTCTCGCATAATCCGCCTAAAAGATAACCATTATTGAAATTTCCGGCATTAAAAAAATAGGGGCTGACTCTACCTGACTTAAGTTTGAATTCACCAAACTGTAATATATTGTTCTCTATGCAAAGCTTAAGAAATGTCAATTGATAGTTGCTCATTATTTCAGTTTATCTGGTATAAGGAGTGAAAATTCATTCTGATTATAAGATGTTCCAGATGTTTCAGGTTTGAAGAAATCACAGAAATCATTCTTATATTCCATTTATGATTAATAATTCGAAAATCGACGATGCAACGACGCTGGATAGTGCAAACTGGAAAGCGATTCTGGGCGCATTCTGCCATCCCCGCGTGATTACCATGTTGTTTTATGGTTTTTCCGCCGGTATTCCAATATTGCTCATTTTTTCATCTTTATCCTTGTGGCTGCGTGAAGCAGGAGTTGAGCGATCAGTAGTAACTTACTTTAGCTGGGCAGCATTGGGTTATTCGTTCAAATTTGCCTGGGCACCGTTGGTAGACAGTATGCCGTTGCCGATTTTGCATCGACTTTTGGGGAGAAGGCGGTCATGGATTTTGCTGTCACAATTAATGATCATGTTGTCAATTGTGTTTATGGCTTCTTCAGATCCCGCCACCAGTGGATTGTCGTTTTTGGCGATTTCGGCGGTTCTATTAGGTTTCTCATCGGCAACACAGGATATCGTTATTGATGCATACCGAATCGAATCTGCGAACGTAAAACTTCAGGCGATGATGTCTTCATCGTATATCGCGGGTTATCGTATCGGTATGGTCGTTGCGGGGGCAGGGGCGCTATATCTGGCTCAGGCGATGGGATCCGGTGCAGAATTTTATTCTTATGATGCCTGGAAAAATACCTACTACATCATGGCATTGACGATGGTCGTTGGTATTGTAACTACATTGCTTATCAGGGAACCTGAGGGCAAAAATTCAATTGAAATTTCCAGTGTTTCATCAAATCTGCAAATCCTGATTTTATTCTTCGTTTGCGTAACGGTTTTTATCCTCAGTTATTCTTTGTCTTCGGGGCAGGCTGAGAATTTGAAATTGCAGTTAAGCAGTCTGCTGGGGAATAAAGCACTAACCGCGGTTTTGGTTGAATTTTTCAGACTGGTTCTGGGTGTTATCGTGAGTTATGTCGCAGCACGCGTCATGATCGGTGCCAATCTGGTTTCAAAAACAGTGGTTACGCAACTTTATTTTGATCCTGTAAAAGATTTTTTTGGCCGTTACGGATTGGCTTTTTCTATATTGCTGCTTTGCCTTATTGGCTGCTACCGCATTGCAGATATCGTTCTGGGGGTTATATCAAATGTTTTTTACCTGGATATGGGCTATACAAAGATCGATATCGCCAACGGATCGAAGATATTTGGGCTTTGGATGTCGATAATCGGTGGCTTCGCCGGAGGTCTGATTGCGATGCGAGTGGGGGTTGTCCGGGTATTGCTGTTGGGAGCCGTACTGGCTGCGGTAACGAATTTGATGTTTATTGCATTGGCGAATCAGGGTTATTCGCTTGTCTTGTTTTATAGCGTAATCGGTATCGACAGTTTTAGTGGGGGCATCGCCAGTGCCGCATTTGTCGCATTTTTGTCGGCGTTAACCAACATTCGATTTTCTGCGATGCAATACGCGATATTTACTTCTCTAATGACACTAATTCCCAAGGTGCTTGGAGGATACTCGGGAGGTATGGTGGATACGGTGGGATACAGTCAGTTTTTTACGATAACGGCAATTATGGGAATCCCGGTAATTATTCTGATTTTGTTGGTTACGCGAAAACTTAAACTCTAATTTGCGTCGTTGGCGTTAACTAGAAAAACAACTGATGTCCAATATCGTTTAGGGGGTGAACGATAATGCGCAGCGCAATATTCAATGTCAGCAACGCAAGGATTGGTGATAAATCAATTCCCGACATGAGCGGCAGAATTCGTCTAAACGGGCGCAGTACGGGTTCACATAATCCGCTAACAATACCGATTGCAGGGTGATTTGTCCGGGGTGCAACCCAGCTGAGAATGGCACTAATCAATATACATGAAATGAACGTCCAGATCACAATATTACATATCTCTCCCAGCGCAAGTATCGCGGCTCCTGCAACATTAACTGCAATACCCGACACCATCAGTAATAATGAAATTTTGGCCAGACCGACGGCAAAAACAAGAAGTACTGGCGCAAGATCGTAACCATATAGACCTGGCATGAATCTGCGCAGAATTTTAAGCGGTGGCTTGGTGATTGATACAATCATTTGTGAAATCGGGTTGCTGAAGTCCACTCGACAAATCTGAAACAGAAATCGGAGTATGACCGCAATCAAATACAATCCAACAACGGTTTCGATTGTGAAGCTCAGGGCGTTTTGAATATAAGGCATCTAGGATTCTCCAAGGGATTTTGCGAGTTCGTCTGAACGTGCGATTGCAGCCTTTATGCCATGTTCGATCGCTGATTCCAGGCCATTGTCTACCATTGTATTTATCGCGGCTTCGGTTGTTCCGTTAGGTGAGGTGACGCGGTGTCGCAGCTCTTCGGGACCGACATCCGATTGCTCGGCCAGTTTTGCAGCGCCCAGCGCTGTTTGCACTACCAGTGTTCGAGCGGCATCGGCAGATAGACCCTGCTGCATCGCAACGCTGTACATCACTTCCATGAGTTTAAAAAAGTAGGCTGGACCGCTGCCGGAAATCCCGGTCACGGTGTCTATATCGGATTCGCTGTCAACCCAAACGGTAGCCCCGACAGACTGCATGATATTTTCGGCGAGGCTTTTTTGCTGTTCGTCAACCGGTGAATTGGCAAACAACCCCGATACTCCACTGTTGATAAGGGCAGGGGTGTTGGGCATCACCCGAATGATGGAAAGATTTGCTGATGCCCAACGGATAATATCTTTTATAAGAATTCCGGCCGCAATTGAAATGACAAGTGGTTGGTATTGAGCAAACTGTGAAGCAATCCCTTGCACTGCCTGTTGCATGATTTGCGGTTTCACAGACAATATCACTATATCGCAATTTACAACACAGGCTTCATTGTCTTGAGTGGTTTCAAGATCGGGAAACCTGCTGTACCAGTCCAGTTGTTTTGTGGAAGGGTCTGAAATCATGATCTGGTCTTGCGGATGTCCAGCATTAACCAGGCCGCCGGCAATACTTTTCGCCATATTGCCGCCACCAATAAATCCAATTCTGCTAGTCATCGATATTCACTATTCGAGTTAGTTGCGGTTGTTTCAGTTTGCTCTGGGACCAAATATTGCGGTACCAATTCTTACCTGAGTAGCCCCTGCTGCGATGGCCGCCCGGAGGTCGTCGCTCATGCCCATGGAGAGCTGATCAACCTGATATCCTTGCGATACTAATTTTTCAAGCAGCGAGCGGCATTGTCGAAATACCGCAAATTGCGCTTTAAAATCGGCTTCGGATCTGGGAATAATCATCAATCCTCTCAGTTTGAGATTTGGCAGTTCGTCAATAATACCAGCGAGTGAGTCCAGGCTGTCGGCTGAAATACCAGATTTGCTTGCCTCTTGCTGCAGATTTATCTGGATATGGACATTGAGCGCGGGTAAGTGTTCGCGATATTGATTGAGTTTTCTCGCAACTTTTTCACTTTCGACGGTATGCACCCAATCAAAGTTTGCGGCGATATCTTTGCACTTTCTGCTTTGAATATGGCCGATAAAATGCCATATCGGAGTAATGAAGCCTTTGGGTGAAGCACAGGATTCAGGCGATAGTGTGGTTGCTTTAACCTCGGCTATTTTTTCAATTCCTTCCTGAAGGTAGTTTTCCGCAAAGTCTTGTTGCCCCAGTTTTATCAACCCGGTAATTTTCCAGGCAGGATGCCGTTTACTCACTGCGATTAGCGACACGTCTTCTCGACGACGCGCGCCATCTTCGCAAAACTGGTTAATATTATGGCTAACCTGGTTATATTGGTTAACTAAATCTTCCGGGGTCATGATGATGAATTTAAAATAAAGTATTGAATAATCATTAACTTTTATAAAAAATTGAATGTATACTCATAACTTGTAATATAAGCGGGCTAGCTGAATAAAATCGAGCGGTTGTTCTCGTATTGATTAATCTTTGGGTTTGAGTGAGATTTTATCAGAGCGGGAGCGCATTCTGCCTGAGTAATTTTATAGTAAAAAGAGACAAATACTGAAACGGGGAATTACCATTGGATTTATCTGAACTTCTCACTTTTGCGGTCAAAAGCAACGCATCTGACCTTCATTTATCCTCGAGCATGCCGCCATTGATACGAATCGATGGTGAAATCAAGCGAATCAATATCGATCCATTGACATCAGAAGAAGTACGCGCAATGCTGTACGATATGATGAATGATTCGCAGCGTAAACGATTTGAAGAGTTTTTTGAAACGGATTTTTCGATCTCGCTGCCGAATGTTGCGCGATTCAGGGTCAACGCTTTTAATCAGCTGAAGGGCCCATCAGCGGTATTTCGTTCCATCCCGAGTGTTGTGGTGACGCTGGAAGAAATAAATGCTCCGAGCATATTTAATACGTTGGCAATGACGCACAAGGGTTTGATTCTGGTTACTGGACCAACCGGTTCCGGCAAGTCCACAACATTGTGTGCCATGGTTGATCTGATCAACCAACAACGGCGTGCCCATATATTAACCATTGAAGACCCGATCGAATTTGTTCACACCTCTAAAAACTGTGTAATCAACCAGCGTGAATTGAATGAGCATACCTTGAGTTTTGATGCTGCCCTGAAGTCCTCTTTGCGGGAAGACCCCGATGTTATTCTGGTCGGTGAGATGCGTGATCTGGAAACCATACGGTTAGCACTAACCGCCGCAGAAACCGGTCACCTGGTTTTAGCGACGCTGCATACCACTTCTGCTGCGAAATCCATCGACAGAATTGTCGACGTATTTCCCGGAAATGAAAAAGGCATGATCCGATCGATGTTATCTGAGTCCCTTGAAGGCGTGATTTCACAAGCATTATTAAAAAAACCGGAGGGCGGTCGGGTAGCCGCCTGGGAAATCATGATTGGTACTCGGGCAATACGAAACCTGATTCGGGAAAACAAGATCCCGCAAATGTATTCGGTAATACAAACAAGCCATGCGTTGGGAATGCAAACCATGGATCAATGCCTGCTGGATTTGCTACGCCGTGGAATGATCACCATAGATACGGCAAGAGAGCGCGCTTTGGATAAAACAAAAATTGAAGCAATGATGAAAGATTGATATTGAGCTGTCCAGTTTCACTGATAGCATGTAAAAATGATTGAATTAGTTGATTTATTAAAACTCATGGTTCGACTAGACGCGTCGGATGTGTTTATTACGGCGGAAGCACCGGTAAGTGTCAAGGTCAATGGTGTCATTCATGGGGTGAATCAAAATATATTGAATCACAATGATACCCGTGAGTTTGCCCATTCGATCATGAACGAAGAACAGCGTCGCGGATTCGAACAAAGCAAAGAAGCAAACTTTGCTATCCATCCCCCGAAAATTGGTCGTTTTCGGGTGAATGTTTATGTCCAGCGCGGAAATGTCGGGTTGGTAATGCGGAAAATCAACATTAAGATTCCAAATTTTGAAGAGCTTGGTTTACCGGCAATTTTGTCAAAAATCTGTATGCAGAAGCGTGGTTTGGTGATTATGGTTGGCGGTACAGGAACCGGGAAAAGTACAACTCAGGCAGCCATGATTGGTTATCGGAATTCTTGTTCACATGAGCACATCATCACGATAGAAGACCCCATTGAATTTCTTCATCCTCACAAAAAGTCCATTATTAGCCAGCGGGAAGTCGGAATCGATACTGAATCATTTTCCATTGCGCTGAAAAACGCCATGCGCCAGGCGCCAGATGTAATACAGATTGGTGAAATACGGGACGCTGATACCATGCATGATGCCATCATTTTTGCCGAGACCGGCCACCTTTGTGTGGCAACATTGCATGCCAACAATACATACCAGGCGTTGGATCGAATCCTGAATTTTTGTGGTGAAGCAAGAAGGGAACAACTGCTGATGGATTTGTCGATGAATCTGCACGCGCTTGTATCACAACGATTGCTACCAACCGCAGATGGACAAGGCCGTATTGCGGCGGTTGAAATTATGCTGAATACACCGTTAATCTCCGACATTATTAGGCGTGGAGAATTGCACAAGATTATGGATGTGATTGAACGTTCAAGAGAGCTTGGGCTGCGAACCTTTGATCAGTCTTTGTTCGAGTTGTATTGCGATAAAAAAATTACCGCGGAAGAGGCCTTGCGAAACGCAGAGTCTGAAAACAACCTGAGATTGAAAATCAAACTGGAATCGCCAAAATCGAAGCAGCAAGAAGAAGAAGGCTTCGATACCGATTTATTGACGTTTTAACTCGTTTTATCAGTATCCATCATTATGAAAAATCTAAATGTCGGTATCATCGGCGGTACCGGGTATACGGGCATGGAACTCTTAAGGCTTCTCAGTTCTCATCCACAGGCATCTCCGGTGATAATCACCTCGCGCGGCGATGCCGGAAACCCGGTTAGCCGTCTGTATCCTGCTTTGCAGGGTCATTGCGATTTATCGTTTGTGGATCCGGATTCAGCGGACCTGAAGCAGTGCGATGTTGTTTTTAGTGCTGCGCCAAATGGCGTCGCCATGACCCATGCACGGGAATTGCTGAATGCCGGTGTCAAACTTATCGACCTTTCCGCAGACTTCCGAATTCGTGATGTCGAGGTTTGGCGGCACTGGTATGGGTTGGAGCATGCGTGTCCAGAATTGTTAAGCGACGCAGTATACGGATTACCTGAGGTTTATCGTGATGATATTCGTACTGCACAACTTGTTGCGAACCCGGGGTGTTATCCTACTGCGATTCAACTTGGGTTTTTACCGCTGGTGGAAAATGGTCTGGTAGAACTCGACTCACTGATTGCTGATGCAAAATCGGGGGTGTCCGGCGCAGGTCGAAGCGCGAATCTGGCTACTGCTTTTAGCGAAATCTCGGATTCTTTCAAAGCATATGCTGCTTCAGGGCATCGTCATCTACCCGAAATCAAGCAAGAGTTATCCGCAGCATGCGGCGGCGATGTGGATTTGGTTTTTACCCCTCACCTACTGCCGTTAATGCGCGGAATTCACGCGACACTCTACGCAAGATTGAATGAAAAGGGCGAAGCAATGGATTTGCAGGAAATCCAGGATTTGTTCAAAAATCGATTTGACGACGAGCATTTTGTACAGGTGCTTGAATCAGGATCCCATCCAGATACCCGTAGTGTGCGGGGGTCCAACAATTGTCGTATCTCGCTCCATCGCCCACAAAATGGTAAAACCATTACCGTATTGAGTGTCGAAGATAATCTTGTAAAAGGAGCGGCTGGGCAAGCCATTCAAAACATGAATTTAATGACTGGGCTCGAAGAAACTTTAGGTTTGCAGGGGATTGCGCTCGTACCTTAGCGAGTCTTTTCAAATGCTGAGAATATTTTTAGTGCTGGTTTTATTAATTGCCAGTTTTACCGGGGGATTATTTTATGAACGCTATTCATCCGGCGAGATCGGCAAGCTCACAAACGAACTGGATTTGGCGAGAATGGAAGCAGCCAGGGCGAAATCGCGTCAAGACCAGATAAATGAAACGCTGCAACTGGTTAAACGGCAAATTCAAGCTGACCGTGTTGCTTATCAGGCTTTGCAGCAAACCGTTGATGAGTCAGAAAAAGAGCGTGCGCTGTTAAAAGAGAAAGTAGAAGTCCAGCAAAAATTGTTGAAAAAACTGAAGCAGAAACTGGAATAAGATTCGTTTACTGCGTGAAAACGCAACAATCACCTGGATGACGTTTCTAATACTGAGCTGCTTTCGTTAGTTCCTGGTCTTGGATTTGCTGAAAAACTCAATCAACTGACAGTTTAACCTTAAACCTTAAGCGCTTTGCATCATGATCGGAAGGGCGGTTTCAGCCGCGCAAAACCGTTGTCAATGGCGGCACTGATGTACAGGATGGACTGGCAGATAACTGCTCAAAATCAAATAAATTTTTATCCGCTAACTGAGACGGCGCGACATGAGAAATGCTTCTAAAAATGTTTTCAATCCTACCCGGGTGCTGAGCCCACTGCCGGAGCATCTGTTTAATGTGCTGACGCTGCAGGTTTTCCTGGGAACCGCAAAGGTTGCAGGGAATAATCGGAAAACCTTTCCAGTCCGCATACTTTTCTATGTCTGATTCGGTGCAGTATGCAAGCGGTCTGATAACGATGTTCTTACCATCATCGCTGCGCAAAACCGGGGGCATCGCTTTTAAACTGCCCTGATTAAACATGTTTAAAAAAAGTGTTTCTATAATGTCGTCTCGATGATGGCCTAAGGCGATTTTGGTAAAGCCATGTTTTTCTGCGTATCCGTACAAGGTTCCTCTGCGAAGACGTGAGCACAAACTGCACATCGTCTTGCCTTCGGGAATGATGTTTTTGACAATGCGGTAAGTGTCTTTTTCAACGATGTCATATTCCACTTCAAGAGACTCCAGATACTCTGGCAGTACGTGTTCGGGAAACCCAGGTTGTTTTTGATCCATATTAACCGCCACAATATCGTAATGGACAGGGGCTTTGTGCCGAAGCCTCAACAACATATCCAGCATTGTGTAGGAATCCTTTCCTCCTGAAAGGCAAACCATCACTCGATCCCCATGTTCGATCATGTGGTAATCTCCAATCGCTTTACCCGCATTTCGACGCAATCGCTTTTGCAGCTTTTTGAGACTGACCGGGGTCTTTGGAGTTGGGCCGGAGTCCGGCTGCGTAAACTGTTGTATTGGGATATGATTCATAATAATCAATTTTATCCGAAAAGTTAGCATCTTCCAGTATGGCAACAAAAAGAATTTTGATCATCGCTCTGGTGATTGTTGCATTGATGCCGATGACGGGAGTGATGCTTCTGCGGTTCAGCAACGTTGAACATTGGGTAGAGCGTTATGCAGAGAAAAATTTTGGCATAAACCTGACATTGCAAAATGTCAAAATTGGCTGGGGTTTAAAACCGGAAATTCTGATCGAGAATATTCAACTGGCCAATGCAGTTTGGTCGACTTCGCAGCAGCCGATTTTCGAAGCGAAATCAGTATTGCTCCAGTTCTCCCTGCTTTCCCTGTTAGGAAGCAGATTTGAAATTACAGACGTAGAAATCGATCGACCGATTATTCGTGTTGAGCAGAATAATTTAACTGGCGAATTCAATTTACCAGGGCAAGAAAAGTTTTCCGAAGGCTCGAAAAATAGTCGCGGAGTTGATGTTGGAAATATAGTCCTGCGCAACGCAACGATCGTGTTTGATACGAAAAAACTAACACGTGATTTCAGCCTGTCTCGACTGGGAATCAAATCACCTGGACAGACTGAAGCCATCGAATTCTCCCTCGATTCCGTGGTTAATAATGTTGCCGTTCAAATAAAGGGTAAATCAGGCAGTTTGTCGGAGATTCAGAACCATCGTGAGATTGCGGTAGATCTTGCAGTCGAGGTAGCCAATCAGTCAAATCAAATACAAATTTCCGGAGTTGTCGGTAATTTGCTGGAATGGCAGGGAGTCAACCTTTGGGTGAAGTCAAATTTCTCCGACACACAAGCCGTAGCGTCAAACTGGTTTCCAAAAGCGCATAGTCAATTGCAATTCGGCAATATTATTACCGAGTTGGAGGTTGTTCAGCCCAATGCGCTGGAAACACTAAGGGTAGAGTCTTTCAAGAGCAAGATGCAGGTAGCCGGTCTGGATTTGACAGTAGACGGCGAAATTGGTGATCTGTCGCAGTGGCAGGATATTGAATTGAGTATTGAAGGTAATGGCGTACTGCAATCACCTGCCGTTAGCAGGGCGAACTGGTTGCCCGGAGAGGTTGAGGTTGCCTTAAAAGGTGCTGTAAAGGGCTCGATTCGCGATCTAAGGGTGTACCTTGACGGGCGGGCACAGTCTGGCGAGAAATTAAACGGTCAGATAAGCGGTTCAATGCGCTGGAGTGATGGCGCATGGAGTGACGGCTTGGATGTTGTGTTAAATGTGCCCGATGAACAATCCATCAATGCACGATTCCCAAACTGGGTCGATATTTTGTTTCCCCTGGAAGCACACTCAAAACTGGTTTATCAAACAGGGCAGTTTGATTTTAAGAATGTTCGGGTTTCTTCGTTGAACCCTTCGGTAGATTGGGAAGCGAAAGGTGAAATCAAGCATATTGGCTCCAATCTACGCGGAAATTTCGATTTCGATGGGAAGCTTTCAAAAAATGCACTAAAGCAGTCTGATTCCAGAATTTATGCGCTGTTTGAAAAGGTGGTATCAACTGGCCAGATTGATTTTACAAATGCCCGGTTGATGCTGAAGAATGTATCTGTTTATGGGGTAGGGGACGGCGTTCAGTTTCGAGCCAGCGGAGGGATACAACGAAACAGGGTTAATCATGACGCGGATGTCAGTGCTATTGATTTCGAAGTCGAATTAGATGATACCAACGTTTTAGGATCGTTGTTTTCCATGCCATTGCCGTTCATTAAATCCATCGTTGCCGGCGGTAGTTTTACAGGCAATGTTATCGATGGCTACGAGATAAATGACCTGAAAGCATCCAGTGCAACAGCGCAAGGACTTCACGAGGCTGTTGGCCGAATCAAAATTGACCACAATCAGGATCGAATTAGCGGTTTGGTGGATTATCAATCCTTTGTAAAGTCTCCATTGCTGCTAAAAGATATTTTACCGGATCCGGTTGAGGATTTACTGGGGGAGCAGATTTATCCATTCGATGCGGGGGCAACGATATCTTTTTCGTTCGATGGCGAGAAGCTTTCATCAATCGTGGCGCGAGACATCATTGTGAGTTCTCAAAACGACGTGCTGGAGGGCGTCATAAAGGGGAATATTTTTGAAGGAAAACCGGGCAATCTTGACGGAATGCTGAGGTTGAAGATAAACGCGAGAAAGCCGGGTGAATTCCACCTTGTTAAAGAAAGTCTCGGCCGGATTTCTCAAATCGAGGGTTCAGCTCTGTCGTTGGATTCGTTCATTAGCCTGCAGGGAAACTCCGTTTCGATGGCGGTTGGATCATTGGAGTTTCAATCGGATGATTCGCAATTGGTCGCATCGGGCAGTGTTAGTTTAACGGATCCATTTCAGATTAACGATTTCAAGGTTGATGTCAGTTCCAGCGATATAGCAGAGCTTATTGATGCGTCAGCAATCGTCTTTAAACAAGGCTTGCCAGGAACCGTTCAGATAGTTGGCGTAAGAGATCACTCTTCAGAAACCGGTGTATATAATTTGACGAGTAAGTTGGTTGTTGGTGAAAGCGATGTTTCGGGTAATTTGAAAATAACATCAGGTGATAACGAAAATGATGCAATTGAGATTTCGGGATCCATGGAGTCTCGTATACTGGATGTTTACGCATTACTTGAAAAGTCAGAAGGCTCGGCTCGGTTGCTGTCAGATGCTCCCATCGACATCAGCGGACTCGATAAATTAATCGCGGATGTTGCCATAGATGTGGGGCATTTCAGGGTGCGGAAGGTTTCAGTGGCTGATGTGAGTTTGAGGTTACGGCACAAAGATCAGAAGTTCCAGTTTGATGCGTTGTCGCAATCAAAATATGGAGATCTCCAGGCAAATCTTGCGCTCAAAAAAAACCATAATAACTATGCTGCTGAAATGAGCCTGGTGATCGACGATATGGACATGCAGCACCATACCAATGATGCTGAAATTGCAGAGCATGGCGGAATTTTTGATTTGCAGTTTGAGCTGGCTGGTGTTGGAAAAAGTATCTCGGAAATCGCCGGTCGCTCAGATGGGCAATTTGTTTTACATCTTGTCGACCGTAAATTTACCGGCAGGAAATTAAATTTGCTGGGTCAGGATCTGGTTGAATCGATTGTTTCCTCTGTTAATCCATTTAGTTCGGAGAATCGAGAGAATATTATTGAATGCGGTGTACTGAAGTTCGATATTATCAATGGGCTGGCTACGTCAGAGCAGGGTATGGCCATGAAAACAACTGATTTTACGTTGTTAGGCGGCGGCAACGTAAATTTTAAAGACGAGTCCATACGATTCGTATTTTCTTCGAAAGCCAGAAAAGGTTTGAGTATCAATACCAATACCTTTGCAAAACTGGTTCACGTTGAGGGCAGCCTAACAGAGCCGAAGATAAAAACCAGTGCGAAAGGGATTTTACAAACCGGAGCGGCCATTGGTGCTGCAATTTTTAGCGGCGGTGCGAGCTTGCTGGCTCAAGGGTTGTACGACAAGATTAAAGCCAATTCAGATGTTTGCAGTTTGGCGATAGCAGAGAAAACAACACACCACTTTCGTTAACGGTTTGAAGAAAAAAATAAATAATATTAAATCAACTGGATAACTATAGAAATGAAACCTTTTTCTCAGGCATCCGAAAACAATAAGTTAGCGATATTTAACCACCTTCAAGCTATATTAAGGGATTCGCAACGGGTTCTTGAAATTGGCTCAGGCACCGCTCAGCATGCAGTATTTTTTGCGCAGAAAATGCCCTGGATCTTCTGGCAAACGTCGGATCGCCTTGAGTATCACGCTGGCATAAACGCCTGGTGTAAGGAATTTCCTGCAAAAAACCTGGGTCTTCCGCTGCAATTGGATGTCTCATGTGATGCCGACTGGATGAGGCTGTCGACACAGCAGGGCAGCCAATTGTTTGATGCGGTTTTTACGGCAAATACCGCACATATTATGAGTCGGGAAGATGTATGTGAGATGTTCGCTGGTATATCCGTTATACTGAAAAATAATCAGAACTTTGTTATCTATGGACCATTTAACAGAGATGGTCAATTTACCAGTACCAGCAACGCACAATTTGATGCCAGTCTTAGAATGCAAAATCCGCTTATGGGTATTCGCAACGATGTGGAGTTAGCTTCTTTAGGTGAAAAACACGATTTGGAAATGACAGATGATATTACCATGCCCGCAAACAACCGGTTATTGGTCTTTTCTAAAAATCACTAATGCACTATAATTGCACATTACTGAATTTAATTGCATAATATTAGCGCGTGGTTTCTGATTGCTTATCCTTTGATAATTCTAGCTATTTGAAATTAAAATTGGCACGCTAATTGCTCGATAAAGTAGCCGTAGACCGTTTTAACGTTTTACGGGCACTCTGGGAATGTCCGGCGGAATTGACCGGATTGAAATCAAACAGTTGAAAAACAGCTAACTTACAAAATAGAGGTTGAGTTTATGTCCGCATCTGATGCATTGAAATTAATCCGCGATTCTGAAGCCAAATTCGTTGATTTGCGATTTACTGATACACAGGGTAAAGAACATCATGTCACCCTGCCCGTCGGTGTCGTCGATGATGATTTATTCGAAGAAGGCAAAATGTTTGATGGTTCATCAATTGCCGGTTGGAAGGGAATTAATGAATCAGACATGATTTTGATGCCGGATACTGCTAGTGCGGTGATTGATCCATTTACTCAGGATACGACGGTAAATATACGATGCGATGTCGTCGAACCCGCTGACATGCAAGGTTACGATCGTGATCCCCGGTCTATTGCGAAGCGCGCCGAGGCCTACCTGAATTTCACAGGAATTGGTGATACGGCGTATTTTGGCCCTGAAAACGAATTCTTCATATTCGATTCAGTGTATTGGTCCAATGAAATGGGGCATGCTTTTTATGAAATCGATTCCACTGAAGCAGCATGGAATAGTGCGCGTGATTACGAGGATGGAAATGCCGGACATCGTCCTGGTGTGAAGGGCGGGTATTTCCCGGTTTCTCCCGTAGATAGTCAATCTGATATACGCGGTATGATGTGTCTGGTTATGGAAGAAATGGGTGTTGAAGTTGAAGTGCATCACCACGAAGTGGGTACCGCGGGTCAAGGTGAAATCGGAACACGATTCAATACGTTGGTAAAAAAGGCAGATGAAGTGCAGATTTTCAAGTATGTGGTGCATAATGTCGCCCATAACCACGGTATGACGGCAACCTTTATGCCAAAGCCAGTGGTTGGCGACAATGGTTCTGGAATGCATGTTCACCAGTCTATCTCGCGGGGAGGGGAGAATGTCTTTTCAGGTGATCAATACGGTGGTTTGAGTGAAGAAGCCTTGTACTACATCGGTGGAATTTTTAAGCATGCAAAAGCGATTAATGCTTTTGCCAATGCCAGTACAAATAGCTACAAGCGGCTTGTTCCGGGGTTTGAAGCGCCAGTACTTTTGGCTTATTCCGCAAGAAACCGCTCTGCTTCCTGCCGTATCCCTTATATTGTGAATCCAAAGGGCAGACGCATCGAGATTCGGTTTCCTGACTCCACTGCAAATCCGTATTTGGCTTTCTCGGCGATGCTCATGGCTGGCCTGGATGGAATACAAAATAAAATCCACCCTGGAGAGCCTGCTGACAAGGATCTTTACGATTTGCCGCCGGAAGAAGAAACGAATATTCCGACAGTGGCCCATGGTCTGGATATTGCACTTGAAGCGCTGGATGCAGATCGTGACTTCTTGCTCGCGGGCGGTGTATTTAGCAATGATTCTATCGATGCGTATATCGCGCTAAAAATGGAAGAAGTTAATCGACTGCGCATGGCGACTCATCCGGTCGAATTTGATATGTATTACAGCGTTTAAGCAAGCAAAATAAAAACGCCCGGAGCAGGGCGTTTTTTTACAAATAGAGCGCACCAAATTGGTGCAATGGTCTTGTCAGAAATCTTGCTCAATCAATCAACCCCAGACTGGAAACCGTTCGATTCTCTGCAAACCTGTATTTTGGTAATCGACCGAGGCTCGAAAATTCGCTATTTGAATGAATCGGCTGAAATTCTTGTGGGAGACAGCCTGAGCCGCGTGTTCAGAAAGCCGCTATCTTCGGTATTTGTGGAAGCGATTTCGGACAACCAGTTAGATTCGCTGGCGCGGGCATACAACACTTCCCTGCAAACTCACTCTAAAATGAAGTTGTTTGATTTGGAGTTGCTTGTGCCATCACTGAGGAAAACATGCTCAGTTGATTGCGAGGTCGGCTATTTATCAGTGGCCGACGAACCGTTTGTTCTGTTGGAGATACACCCCAAAAAGCAGCAAAACCTGAGTGTCGTCAGTAGTGATCAGGTCAAACGCAAACAATCGATAATCAAAGGAATTGCCCACGAAATCAGGAATCCATTAGGCGGGATTCGTGGTGCTGCGCAACTTTTACAATCCGACTTGGGCGATTCTGATCTTGTTGAGTATACGGAAATTATTATCTCGGAAGCGGATCGATTATCCCGATTGGTTGAGCGTATGCATGCGACTTCGTCGATTGGGGCTCCCCAAACCGGCAATATTCACAAAATTCTGGAGCGGGTTGATCTGCTTATACGCTCCGAGTTTGTCGACGGATTTGATATGAAGTTTGATTATGATCCCAGCTTGCCCGAAATAATGGGCGATGAAGATCAACTGGTGCAGGCGACTCTGAACATTGCAAGAAATGCGATACAGGCGTGTTTGCCACAGCAGAGTAAATCAATTATTACGTTTCGATCCAGGATAGACAGCATCGTCGGTGAAGATGATCGCCATAACAAGGTTGTGCGGGTGGATATAGAGGATAACGGATCAGGCATTAGCTCGAATGTCCGTGATCATATTTTTGAACCGATGGTTACGACCCGCCCGTCTGGAACAGGGTTGGGTCTCTCAATCTCTGCAGAAATAATTCGCGTACATAATGGCGCACTCACTGTAGAAAGCGAACCTGGATACACAAAATTCAGTATTTACTTGCCCATTTCGCGTTAAGAATACTACCCGAAAAACAGATAACTCGAGATAAAATGACGACATCCGAAATCTGGATTACTGACGATGATGCCTCAATTTGCTGGGTAATCGATAAAGCGCTCAATAAGCAAGGATATCTAACGCGAACTTTTGAACGCGGTGAAACCGTTTTGTCGGCGCTGAAATTTGAACGCCCCGATTTGATTGTTTCGGATATTCACATGCCTGGGATCGATGGGTTTGATTTATTGAAACAGGTCAACGAGCTATCGCCGAACATTCCCGTCATTATTATGACGGCTTTTGGGGACCTTGACAGCGCTGTGAGTTCGTTCAAGGGCGGAGCATATGAATACCTTACAAAACCTTTTGATACGGACGAGTTGGTCGCATTGGTGGCAAAAGCCGTAGACATTTCGGGTTCGGAAATTGATCCTCTTCCCAGGACTCCATCCAGCCCCCGTTTTTTGGGAGAAAGTTCGGCAATGCAGCAAGTGTTTCGGATTTTGGGTCGGGTTGCCAATACCAGTATGGGGGTGCTTATTCGTGGTGAGTCGGGTTCGGGGAAAGAGCTTGTGGCAAAGGCGATACACGAAAACAGCGGCAGATCTTCCCAACCGCTGGTGGCAATCAATACCGCTGCGATTCCGTCTGAGCTGCTGGAGTCGGAATTATTTGGTCACGAAAAAGGTGCCTTTACCGGAGCGCATGCACGGCATATTGGGCGATTTGAACAAGCAAATCGAGCGACACTGTTTCTTGATGAGATTGGCGATATGCCCGCAGGGTTGCAAACCCGCTTGTTAAGAGTTCTCTCGGAAGGCAAATTTTTTCGTGTAGGCGGTAGAGAGGAAGTTTCTGTTGATGTCCGAATCATTGCTGCCACCAATCAGGACCTGGAAAAAATGGTAGCAGAAGGGCAATTTCGCAATGACCTGTTTCACCGCTTGAACGTCATGTCTATCGACGTTCCACCGCTAAGACAAAGAGTAGAAGACATTCCGCTTCTGATTCAGCATTTTAATGAGGAATACTGCATAAGAGAATCCCTTGAATCAAAGAGAATCACTTCCGAAGCGATTGAGCAGTTGCAAGCTTATGAATGGCCCGGTAATGTTCGGGAGTTACAAAACATGGTCCATCAATTGATTGTATTGAGTGCAGGCGGGACTATTACGGCTTCTGATTTACCTTCCGCCATAACCCGGCACAAAACGTTGCTGGCAGATGCTGACCGTCCAGCTGAGTGGCAACGACAGTTAGAAACAGCGGTTGCATCAAAAATGCGCATGGGAGAATCGGCTTTGGCTAAATCATATGTCGAGGAAGTTGAGTTGATTCTGATTCAAACCGCTCTTGAGCAATGCGCAGGACATAAGCAAAAAGCGGCCAGATTATTGGGTTGGGGAAGAAATACATTGGCTCGAAAAATGCAGAAATTTTCGAAAAAACATGAATGGCTATTGTAAATCCATCGCTGGACTCCATGATGCGGCGGATACTATCGTTACAAATGGGCAGAGGTGTTATCTGCTGATGCTTATGGTCGCTTCGAAGAAGATGGTGTATTCGACTGCAAAGCAGGAAAGGATTTTTTGAACCGTATTCCAGAACGAGGCGGCTCAGTGGATCCGATGGCGCTGTTTATCGAATTTCGAGGCCGTAAACCTACTGTCGATGCGTTATTACGTCACAGTGGACCGGTTAACTGAACATAATGCGCATCAGGATTCTGGCAATTCTTCTGAAGATCGACGCAGGATAGAATATAATGGCAAAAAAACATACGAATGGTGGGTAGTGGTATGGCTCTATCAACGAGTAGAAACGGGTTTTTGATAATCAGATTTCTGCGTGTATTCCTATTACTGGCTTTCAGTTTTCCTGTGCTGGTGGCTGCGCAAAGTCTTTACAAATGGGTGGACGAGCACGGAAATGTCACTTATCAGGACACACCACCGCCTTCGAACGTAAATTACGAAGAACAAACCTACTCAGACACCAACGACGAGACCCGTTTGGAAGGTGATGAGGCGTCTGACCCCGCGGCACCTGCGCCTTCAATAGATGATATTGTGGCACAAAATCCGGTTGCCTTTTATTCAATAGAAAACTGTGATGCCTGTGATCTTGTGCGGTTGTTTTTGGATAATAACAATGTGCCGCATACTGAAAAAGATATCCAGAGCAATCTGACCCTTCAGGAGGAATTGCTAAGCCGAGCAGGTCAACTGCAGGTTCCGACGGTGGCGGTCGGCGATAAAATAGTGGACGGCTATAGTAAATCCGCGCTGGCTGATGCGTTAACCAGCAAAGGCTACAATTTGGCTGATCAGGCGGGCGACCAATCCGGTTCTGCGGATGGTTCCACCGAAGATGCAGACCCGTCAAATTCCGCACTTGAAAATTTAACCAACGTTTTTGATGAAGCTGAGTCAGAATCAGATGCGGCAGATGAGATTCTTAGTACGGATAATAATTCATTTGATGAACAGTTGCCTGATGATGAGCCGGTTGTAGAAATTCAAACAGAGTAATGGAAGTTGTATCGCCGCTATCTTTTGAATAATTGATGTTGAGAATATGATTAGCGAAAACCGGAAGGTGGATATTAAAAAAGAAAGAATCTGAAACTTAACGCTTAAATTGCTATGCGGGCATATAATATTTCGCAACTATTTCGCCGCTATTTCGCTGTGGTCGTTGTTGGTGTATCGATCTAAATCAGGTCGTCAGGCGCAAAAATGTTTGAGAGTTTCGTGAATCACACGAGTTTCAGGCAATTGGTTTTTGGAAATACAAACCACTGGGAGGCACCCGAAAAAAGATTTTAGTTATTAACCCCAAGGGTGGATGCGGCAAAACCACAATCGCCTCCAATTTATCGAGTTACTATGCTCTTTGGCAAGTACCGGTCGCGTTGGTTGATTACGACCCACAAAAATCTTCTTTGGATTGGCTCGCTAATAGGACCAGCGATCTGGGCCCAATTCAGGGTATAGATGGTTCACATGGTCGGCTGAGTATTGATAAATCAATACGGCGCGTTATTCTGGACGCTCCCGCCCGCTCTGTTATCGCCGGCCAGCACCGTTCAAAATTCAGAGGTCGCGGCATGGATTATGCCGAATCCAGACACTATCAGCCGGGTGATGATGTCAGGACAATTGACTGGAGACTAAGTGCGCGTACTGGAGAAACCTACACAAAGGTTTTCCTAATTACCATCTAACCCAAGCCTATCTTCAGCAGCTTTTCCGGCATCGGTGGCGTTCTGAGTGCCGCACAAGCAAGCCTGGGAATGAGGTCGTTCAAATCAAAACGACGATTGAAACGATACTGAAATTCTGCCAAGTATCGCTGAGCGTATTTAGGTCGAATAGCATGATAGGTACTGCGTAAGGAACTCTTTAAGTTACCCAGAATCGTATTGACCCAATAGAACTCAGGTTTTTCGACAGACCCTCTCCCGCCGCCGCACACAATCTTGTCATGCAAGCAACCGGCCTCGACAACGGCATTAAAGCACGCCAAACCATCGGAGATAACGGTACTGCCCTCGGTCAGATGTTGCTGACTCCATGACTTAATCGCTTCTGTGCGGAAACCCTTTACGACCGATAACTTAACCCGAATTGGGCAATGTTCGGCGGTGGTCTCCACCGCCGCCACAAAAGGCGTCTTACCGGCAGCACCACGTCCCGGCTTGCACCCGCTACGCTCGCCGCCCAAGTAAGCATCATCCAATTCAATCAACCCGGATAGTTTGTTATTGTGATCCCGCTCCATCATCACCTGCATAAGCTTGTGCTTCATTCGCCAAGCGGCATTGTAGGAAATACCCAGGTGACGATGCAGTTTCATGGCCGAGATGCCTTTCTTGTCCTGTGTAATCAGATAGATACCCTGGAACCATAGCGTGAGTGGTAGTTTGGTGGATTCAAAGATCGTTCCAGCCGTCAGTGATGTCTGGCGATTGCAGCGATTGCACTGCTGAAGTTTACGGATGGTCAACTGGCAGCACTTGTCGTGACCACAGGCCGGACACTGGAACCCTTTGGGCCACCGCCAAGCATAAAGCGCATCGAAGCATTGGTCTTCGGTACCGTACTGTTTGATAAAATCGTTCAGACTAACCCCTTTCTGGAATTGCACCTTATTGCGCGCCATGACATACCCCTTATGAATTAAATAGATGTACTGTGATTATATACAGGGTAGAGCGACTTATCTATAGTGGTAATTAGGTCCCCTTTTGATATTCGTGCAGTGGGTCATTTTGTTGCCGAATTAACGGGTGAGAAAATGCTAAAGAAAGCAAAAATCCGCTTGGTCGGAAATCGAGTACGAGAAAATGCGGTGATCTACAATAATCTGCAAAAATTCATGAAAAAGCGCGATATCCCACTGCTCCTGACTTCGACGGTTCACACTCATAACTCATCCTAATTACCATCTAACCCAAGCCTATCTTCAGCAAGTTTTCCGGCATCGGTGGCGTTCTGAGTGCCGCGCAAGCAAGCCTGGGAATGAGGTCGTTCAAATCAAAACGACGATTGAAACGATACTGAAATTCCGACAAGTATCGCTGAGCATATTTAGGTCGAATAGCATGATAGGTACTGCGTAATGAACTCTTTAAGTTACCCAGAATCGTATTGACCCAATAGAACTCAGGTTTTTCGACAGACCCTCTCCCGCCGCCGCACACCATCTTGTCATGTAAGCAACCGGCCTCGACAACGGCATTAAAGCACGCCAAACCATCGGAGATAACAGTACTGCCCTCGGTCAGATGTTGCTGACTCCATGACTTAATCGCTTCTGTGCGGAAACCCTTTACGACCGACAACTTAACCCGAACAGGGCAATGATCGGCCGTGGTCTCCACCGCCGCTACAAAAGGCGTCTTACCGGCAGCACCGCGTCCCGGCTTGCACCCGGTACGCTCGCCGCCCAGGTAGGCATCATCCAATTCAATCAACCCGGATAGTTTGTTATTGTGATCCCGCTCCATCATCACCTGCATAAGCTTGTGCTTCATCCGCCATGCGGCATTGTAGGAAATACCCAGGTGACGATGCAGTTTCATGGCCGAGATGCCTTTCTTGTCCTGTGTGATCAGATAGATACCCTGGAACCATAGCGTGAGCGGTAGTTTGGTGGATTCAAAGATCGTTCCAGCCGTCAGTGAAGTCTGGCGATTGCAGCGATTGCACTGCTGAAGTTTACGGATGGTCAACTGGCAGCACTTGTCGTGACCACAGGCCGGACACTGGAACCCTTTGGGCCACCGCCAAGCATAAAGCGCATCGAAGCATTGGTCTTCGGTACCGTACTGTTTGATAAAATCGTTCAAGCTAACCCCTTTCTGGAATTGCACCTTATTGCGCGCCATGACATACCCCTTATGAATTAAATAGATAGACTGTGATTATATACGGGGTAGAGCGACTTATCTATAGTGGTAATTAGGTAACTCATTGATTTATAAGGAAACACAAAAATACCTAGGCACTACAAATGCCCAGATATTGAAGGATTATGTCAATTAGTACAGTGGGTAAGCTGTGGTAATCGCTTTTAATCCCATCACAGCATAGATTTTTTTTGCCTCTGGATTGATTTGAGAAGGCATGACATAACGCTGTTTGGTGCGCTTGTGTTTGAACACACTATGTTGCACATGAATCAAGGCATTACGAATAACTTCAGGGGATAAGGCTTTGTGTTGTAGCTTGATTCGATACATTAGCTGTCTGATGCAGGCAAAAGCCATGAACGAAATAGCAATGTGGGCACGCACTCTTGAGGGTGTCCAGTGGTAGATAGGGCGTACTTTTAAGTCATGTTTAGTGATGCGAAAACTCTCCTCGACCTGCCATAAGCCGCGATAGTGTGATAACACTTCTTGGTGCGGCGTATCGGGCAAATTGGTAATCACCCCATGCAAGCCGTCCCAGCGGCTTTCGGCATCAATTTTATCCTGGTTGATGCTTAAGCTGGTTTTTCCCTTGATAATCAGAAATTTTTTATAGCCGTAGTTATTTAATAAGTCCTTGGGGTTCTGGCTTTTGCCTATTTTCTTGATGAGCCGATCGACCGCCTTTTGTCGGTCATGTTGATCTTTATCCGCACGCTTTGGACAATGTGAGACAATGAGCCGTCTCTTCTTGTGCGTCAGCTCGGCTGCGCTTGATCCGTCTTTGCCAAGCGGCTGATAAGCCGACTTATCCAATACCCTGGTTTGTAGCGCACTTGGCAATTGTTTTAGTTTCGCCCCGACAATGTAATAAGCACCTGCTTCATCCAGGGCGCTTAGATTGTCTTCATTCAGCATGCCTCGATCAGCGACAAAGATCATTTTTCTAACATCATAGCGCGCCTGCATCGTCTGCAAAACGCTGATCAGGCTATGACCCTCGAAAGTAGCACCGGGAAACACTTCGTAGCCGACCGGCAGGCCTTCATGGGTGACCAGCAAAGCCAGCAATACTTGCGGCTGATTGAATTTACAGTCCTTGCTGTAGCCATTTTGTTTTAATTCGTCTTCCTTGAAAGACTCAAAATAGAGCGTCGTACAATCAAAAAACGTAACTGCCCAGGTTGTTTTTAAGCGTATTTCAGTTTTGCAATAATCTGATCGGCAGGCATCATCAGTGTTTCGATGATGTTCCATCCTTGTTTTCTGGCCGTTGTGATGACGCTGCGCAGGGTGGCAAAATCCTCTGCACCTTGTTCAGACCTGAACCCTCCCGATATTTTCTGACGTAGTTTCATCATCCGCAGGTCGCGTTCAGCTTCGTTGTTTGTGAAGGGCACGTCGGGATCTGTCAGAAAGCGCAGGGTGCCTTCCTTGCGATCGCGCAATCGTAAAGCCAGATTATGTCCTGTCCGTCGCTTCTTGCGCCCCCGTCTTCCGGGTTTTGGCGGCACGAGTGGAGGCAATTCCTCATGGAAATCCAATGCTGCGGTGATGATCCTGTCGTATCGCCGATTGATAAGCGCAACAAGCGGCGTTGAAACCGCCACGCCCTTATCCCGCGCGGCCTGTGTGACATGGTGCGCACGCCGCAGTAGCCTTTGCATCTGACCAGCCCAATCTTCCTGTTCGATTTCGACCAACGCTTGCAGTTCCCGTAAATGGTGTGCATTGCACAACGCATGGGTAACACCATCCAGCGTGAAGTAGGGCTGCCAATGATCATGCACGATACAGCCCGTGAGATTGGATAACAGATTACCGCGTTTGCTGCTGACCCGGTAGAAAGCCAGAAGCGGTGTACAGGCAACGTGAAGCCATTGCAGGCACCCCGTAATCCGGAAACCCGTCTCGTCAAGATGTTTGACGTGGACCTGTTGGGCGATCACATCCTGCAGGTGAGAAGCAACCCCCTTGAGCCGCTCTGATGCTTTGCGGTTCATGGCGGCCACAGTGGCAGGAACCAAAGGGGCATTGAACAAATCGGCCATTATTTGCGCCAGTCTGTCTTCCGGCAGGAAATGGGCGCATTGGAGATATGTTGCCACTCCGGCGATGCGTGGCCCGTACTGCACGGGTGCCTTTACTTCCAGAGGAAACGCCGCCCTGGTTGTTTCCCCACAGTGGCCGCAAAGGCAGACATGTGCCCTGTGTTCCGTTGTCACCAGGGGTTGTGGCTCGGGCAGGTCAAACACCTGTCGTGCGGCGTAATCCTCTGCCATTGATGGCGACAGCGGTGTGCCACATTGCCCGCAGACAGAAGGAAAGTGATCTTCAACATGATCGGGATCTGCCGTTTGGCACAGGGTGCTTCCCTTGTGGCCTTTCTGCCCGCCTGACTTTTTACCGGATTTTCTCCGCAGACTTTTGGTTCTGGGTTCAGCCTTGGGCTTCTTTAGGCCGTCGCTTGAAGGCGGCTTGCTACTGTTGCTGCTGTTCAAGCTGAGGCGACGCTCAAGGTCTTCAATGCGAGCCACAAGCAGGGCTATCGTTTGTGCATTCTTCTGCTTCAGCTCTTCATAAGCCTCAACGGAAACATAACCTTTGGGTGCGTTTGAAAAAATCATAATCTTAATGAATCACATCGGGATTCCTCAGGCAAGAGAATTATTCATTAGGGTACCTGGGCAGTTACAAAACAACACATCAAGGGCACCAGGCAACAAGGATCGCGTACCTTCACAGGTCATCGCTTGTAGCCGGCTGATGGTGTTATCGTCCAGCTGATCCATCATCCGATAAACTTTCTCTAAGGACTAAAGAAACGCATGAGTCCTGCTCCAGGTGCTGCACGCTGCCGCGCTTGCGCTTGCCTTGCTCTGGGGGGATTAGCAATGCGTGCCATCACGCAATGGAACAGGGCTTCATGGGAAGCACGATACCGCCTCTGCGACAACAGGGTATCGAACGACAACTGGCGATAGACCTCGCCATACACCTCATGGATGCCCAGCACCACCCGTTGTTCTTCCACCATCTGCCTCAGATCAACATTCAAGGTGGCTTTAGACGCTTTGGCTGCTTTCGCTTCAATAACTTGTTTGGCGACCGCCTCAGGCGGAAACAAACCGGGCTGGTGTTGGGCTTCAAGCTTCGCCTTGACGACTTCGGCCAGCGCTTTCAATCGCACTAACTCCTCGTCATCCATGGCAATGCCGACATAACGGACAATCTTTTGCTTGACCTTATCGCCGACGCGCACAGATGAAACAATCTGAACCGATTGTCTTGGGCTATTGGGTGTCGATTTAACGCGAACGAACATGGGGTGAGTTTACACTGTGCCATCGCCTAATTCAACACAAATATTTAGATAGGCACTACAAATCGATCTCAACAGAAGACCCCCGTATTTACTGGGCTGTAGGCGATCTGCGTGGGGTGGACCGTCGAAGTCAGGAAGAAAGCAAAAATCCGCTTGGTCGGAAATCGAGTACGAGAAAATGCGGTGATCTACAATAATCTGCAAAAATTCATGAAAAAGCGCGATATCCCACTGCTCACGAGCCTGCGGGACACGCGAAAATTATATTCGCGCAGCAGAAGGCGGATTTGGAGTTTTTGAACTGCCGCCTTATCAGGCCAGCAAAGATATTGATCAATGGTGCCCCCTGATAAACTGGATTGAATCCTGACCATCTGGCTGGATTACTTTCGGGTTCTAGCTGTTGCAAAGAGCAAGAATTCTTCATTGGATTTTCGAAGCCAATGGGGAAATACCGAATTGCTGATGTCTGTAGCCAGCTTACGGGTTGTGAAAGGTTTTAATTTTATCGCAAACAAACTAATCAGGAAGTATCGTTTCTCGATAACCTGCTTGCGTTGCTGGCCATGCGGACTTGCTCCATCGCATTGGCATAGAAATACTCGAGATCCGATGGTAAAGTTCGCTCCTTCCTGACTTGAAATGAGGTGACAATAAAGTACACTGGGATTTTTCAAGCCAACAAAGAAGTTATTAAAGATCCTGATTTAATTTACCCGGGCAGAAAAGCAGAATTCCGGTCGAATAGGAGCCAGATATATTTTTTGTAATTTTAGAATAATTAATCGTTAAACCAATGTGGAGTAATTAATGGAAACACGTGCAGCTGTAGCCTATGAGGCTGGTAAACCACTCGTAATTGAAAGCGTACAACTGGACGGCCCGCAGGCCGGAGAGGTTTTGGTTGAAATCAAAGCCACCGGAATTTGTCATACTGATGAATTTACCCGGTCCGGTGCTGATCCAGAAGGATTGTTCCCCGCAATTTTGGGGCATGAAGGTGCCGGAGTTGTTGTTGAAGTCGGCCCTGGTGTCAGCAGTCTAAAAAAGGGTGACCACGTAATTCCACTGTATACGCCGGAGTGCCGACAGTGTGAATACTGCACCAGTGGAAAGACTAATTTATGTCAGGCTATTCGGGAAACCCAGGGTCAGGGCTTTATGCCAGATGGGACAAGCCGCTTTTCCATTGGCAAGCAGCGGTTGTTCCACTACATGGGAACATCAACCTTTTCCAATCATACCGTTCTGCCCGAAATTGCTTTGGCAAAAATTCGGCAAGATGCCCCTTTTGATAAGGTTTGTTATATCGGCTGCGGAGTGACCACCGGCATTGGCGCGGTAATCAACACTGCGAATGTTCAGCCCGGCGACAACGTTGTCGTTTTTGGATTGGGTGGTATTGGTTTAAATGTTATTCAGGGCGCCCGAATTGCAGGTGCAGATAAAATCGTTGGTGTCGATATCAATCCAAAGCGCAAAGCGCTGGGTGAAAAATTTGGTATGACACATTTTGTTAATCCTGAGGAAGTAGCAGGAGATTTGGTTCCGTATCTGGTTTCTTTGACCGATGGTGGTGCGGACTATAGTTTCGAATGTGTTGGTAATACCGAACTCATGCGTCAGGCGTTGGAGTGTTGTCACAAGGGCTGGGGTGAAAGCATCATTGTCGGCGTTGCTGGTGCTGGTCAGGAAATCAGTACTCGACCGTTCCAGTTGGTCACCGGCCGAGTTTGGAAAGGTACGGCGTTTGGCGGGGCTCGCGGCCGCACTGACGTGCCAAAAATCGTAGATTGGTATATGGACGGGAAAATCAACATTGATGATTTGATCACCCATAAAATGCCATTGCATCAAATCAACGATGCGTTTGATCTGATGCATTCTGGTGAATCTATCCGCAGTGTTGTAGAGTTTGAATAAACATTTAGATCATTCAATTTAATCCGATGGAAATTATTAATGAGCAGCGCTGCTTCGGTGGCGTTCAGGGAGTGTATCGCCACCAGTCCGAAGTCACGGCCACACCGATGCCGTTCTCTGTTTTTGTTCCGCAAAACAATGACCGGGAGCGGCTGCCGATTTTATGGTTTTTATCCGGTCTAACCTGTACCGAAGAAAACTTTACTGTCAAAGCAGGCGCACAACAGTTTGCTGCGAAATACGGCCTGGTTCTGGTTGCCCCGGATACCAGCCCTAGAGGGGCTGGTATTGCAGGCGAGGATGATGCCTATGATTTTGGCAGCGGTGCCGGGTTTTACGTTGATGCAACACGCTCGCCCTGGGATGCTAACTATCAAATGTATAGTTATCTGACCAGAGAGCTTTCGGCTTTGGTAGTTGATAATTTTCCAGTTAATCCAGATCGGCAAGGTATCACCGGCCATTCGATGGGCGGTCATGGGGCATTAACCATAGGCTTGAAAAATAGTGATACTTATCAGTCTGTTTCAGCGTTCGCACCCATTTGTTCGCCGATGAACTGTCCGTGGGGCGAAAAGGCATTGTCGGGTTATTTGGGAGAGGATCAATCCGCGTGGCTCGAATACGATACCATCGCACTTATTCAAAGCGGCAGATCGAGTGGAGAAATCCTGGTTGATCAGGGCGGCAGCGATGATTTTTTGGAAAATCAACTTAAACCGCAGTTACTTGAACAAGCCTGTGCAGAATATAAACAACCGCTAAACCTTAGAATCCAGCCGGGTTACGATCATAGCTATTTTTTCATAGCATCATTTATCGCCGATCATATTGAGTTTCACGCAAATCGCTTGAAATAGCCGGCTGAAAAACAGCTTATTCCGGAAGCAGCGACTGAAGTATTTCATCGATAAAAAGATAGCCGGTTTCAGTGCATCGGATGCTGGATTCTTCCTGCTCCATAGTGTGTTCAAGCCATTGTTTTTGAAGCGCAGGATCTAACGCTGTCAACGTTTGATTGTCAGGCACTCCAGCACGCTCTTCCACCATATTTAAATTAAAACCATTTTTCAGTCTTAGCGCATTTAACAAGAACTCAAACAAACGCTCATTGTCGGCCACATTGCGATAGTTGGCAGCCTCTTCGGAGTTCGCAATTTTGCTCACATACGTTTCAGGGTGTTTCTCTTTCCAGCTTCGTACGATCCGGTTATCCGGGCCCGATACTTTTGCATGAGCGCCGGCACCAATACCGAGATAATCGCCAAACTGCCAATAGTTGATATTGTGATGACTTTGTTTATCGGGTTTACTGAAGCCTGAAACCTCGTATCGGTGGAAGTTGGTTTTTGTTAGTTCGCTGATGATTAATTCCTGCATATTAAAAATACAGTCTTCATTTGGCAGCGCAGGCGGCTTGTTAAAAAATGCGGTGTTTGGCTCAAGTGTTAGCTGATAACAGGAAAGATGGCCGGTATCAAAAGCCAGGGCCTGTTCGATGTCATCCGATAGTTCATGGATGGACTGGTCTGGAAGACCATACATCAGATCCAGATTTATATTTAAGAACCCCGATTGCTGTGCACTGCTTATCGCAGATCTGGCAGCTTCGGCATTGTGAATTCGCCCAAGGTGCTTAAGGTGTTTATCATTAAAGCTTTGCACGCCAAACGACAGTCGATTGATACCCGCATCCAGATAGCTTGAGAATTTGTCATGCTCCAGGCTGCCCGGGTTTACTTCAAGTGTGATTTCGCAATTTTCTGCAATCGGTATCTGTTGAGCAATGAAATCAAGCAGCCGTTTAATCGCGTCACCAGAAAACAGGCTTGGGGTCCCGCCGCCGAGAAAAATAGAATGGATTTGACGATCTCCAAGATTTTTATAGTGCACGGCCTTGTCGTTGAGAATATCAGTCTGAAGGGCGCTGATATACCGTTGTTGTTGTGAATCAGAAATACCGTCTGTGGATTTCAACTGGTGCGAATTAAAGTCGCAATACGGGCATTTCTTTATACACCACGGAAAGTGCACATAAAGAGACAGGGGAATTTTGTCTGGAGAAATCATCTTGTCTTTAGCGGTTCGATTGTTTAACTAACCACATTAGTCGGACTGCCACTCAGCCAGCCCTTAAGGTTTTTTGCCCTTTCATTGTATTTTCCTGATGGGTTTAGCTGTCGCTTTGGAGAACTTACAAGCAGTTTTAGGTTGAGTTTGTCTGTTGATTCTTGATTTTTAGCATTTGTTGACGGTCACGTTTGCCGGGTTTTCGCTGGTCGTAGCGGACTCCAGAACGATTTAGCTTTCTAAGCTCTCTTGCCTGTAGCCGCTGTTGCCTGCTTTCTGCTGATTCACGATACAGGTTTGCAGCGAGTGTTGCAGACAACCGGGATTTTGTAACTCGAAGCACATGAATCAGATACTGCTCCTGGTTTTTTCGAATCGTCAAGCAATCTCCGGATCTGATGACTTTCCCCGGTTTTGCTCGGCCATCGTTTACCAATACATGTCCAGCTGAGACCGCGTCACTGGCAAGACTCCGGGTTTTGTAGATTCTGGCTACCCAAAGCCAGCGATCAAGGCGCTGATTTGAAAGCTCTATCGGTTGTTGACTTTTGTTCATGCAAAAAACGGATTTATATGATTAGATCGCCTGTTTTGATATCTGGTGTGAGCGCTGTTGATAATTTGTGTTCACGAATGGATTTGCTAAATCGCGACAACGCGTTAGAATAGTCGCTCCGCCAGTAAAAAAACTATATCATGAAAATTGTGCAAAGCCTGACATTTGTCGGGATGCTTGTGTTTGGGGTTGCAAATGTGAATGCATTAGGTCCGGTAGATGGCGAAATCGGTATTGCTGGCTGGGCCAGTGATTTTGATGCAGACCTTTCGTCTGCCGAACTGGATGCGGGATCCGTGTTTGTTTATGGTGAGGGCTGGTTTGGTGACAAATGGGGTGTCAGGGGAGCCTGGTACGATTCTGACCTGGAAGGGGAAGCGCTCTCAAATCGTAGCCGTGTAAATATCGACCTGCGCCGCAAATTGTTTTCTGCGACAGATAATAATTTTTTTGCTTTAGGGGCGGGACTGGAAACCATCGATCTGGAAAATGGTAATGATGCAGAGGGGTTTCGTGTTTCTGCTGAGGGGCGATTCGGGATTCCAGGGCCGGTGTTCTTTTATGGTCGATATGCCTGGGCACCCGAGCTTGGGGATGCGGGGGAATTTGATGATATTTCGTCAACAGAACTGGATCTGGGGATGCACATCACCCCTTTTCCATTGCTATCTTTGCGCGTTGGATATATGACCTATGAGCTGGATTACGATGATTCGCGATTTTCACGGAATGCGGGTTCAGATATTTCGGGTTTTTATATTGGCGGTGGTTTTCATTGGTAGCAAGCACTCAGCTTATTCAGGTTTTAGTCGAATCGACTCTATTCAATTACGGAGCAGGAAATGCCAGATCGCAAAAAGGACGATTGCCATCCGCTTTTAAAATCACTGTCTGAGCAGGATGTGCGGGATCTGTTAAAACAGTCCGAGTCGAGGCGATTCAAGAAAGATGATCAGATTGTTCGGGTTAGGGATCGTGATACAAATCTGTATCTGATTCATTCCGGCCTGGTTCGGGTAATGTTATTTTCATCAGAAGGCAAGGAAGTCAGTTTTGTTGATATCGGGACAGGGGGTAACTTTGGCGAACTTTCCGCCATTGACAATCAGCCAAGATCGGCGAATGTGATTGCATTGCACGATGTTGAAATTACGATAGTTCCCGCAAAAGCACTACTGGCAGTACTGCAAAAATATCCTGATGTGTGTATCGAATTATTGCAGCAGTTAACCTCAATTGTGCGTCGATTGTGTGATCGGATATTCGAATACTCTACGCTTGAGGTGCCGCATAGAATTCGCCTGGAGCTGTTGCGTCTGGCGCGAGAGCATCCGGCTGCTGATGGTTTTGCGGCGGTTGCTAATCCGCCAACTCAGGTTGAACTGGCTAGCCGTCTAAGCTGTACTCGTGAGGCCGTGAGTCGTGAATACAATAACCTTGAAACACTCGGCATCATTCGACGCCAGCGCAAGCTTTTGTGTATTGATGACGTTGTGCAGCTAGAAGAGATGGTCGATGGCATGTCCATTGGCATCTGAGATAGAAAATTGGGTGGAGATATAATGCAGTATGCAGAACTTCAATCACGGCTTAAAAGTTCAAAATCGATACTGATCAATAAGCCAGACTGTCGGCAAGCTTCCGTTGCCTTGCTGGTTAGCGATATTAGCGGACGGATTGAATTGTTCTTTATTGAGCGAGCGCGAAATGAAAATGATCCCTGGTCTGGGCAAATTGCCTTTCCCGGTGGAAACTTCGAGCAGGAAGATAAGATTTTATTGTCAACGGCAATTCGTGAAACCCGCGAGGAAGTGGGGATAACCCTTGCGCCGGAAAATGTCCTGGGTCGTCTGGATGATCAGCAAGGCAGGAGTAACTACCGTGAACTTCCGTTGGTAATCAGCTGTTTTGTATTCGATCTATACACTGAACAGAAGATTCAGAATAATCTGGAGGTCGAGGATAGTTTCTGGATTCCGCTAGATCATCTGCTTAACCCCCAAAACCAGTTTGAATACTACACGAGCTATGCTCCGGATCCTTATCCTGCCGTTAGACTGGATCGCGACAGGGTGTTGTGGGGCCTAACCTATCGTTTCGTGCAAATGTTTTTAAAAACCATAGAGTAGAGAGAAATACGGTCTACTCTTTAAGTTTGATCACGAGCCTGGAATCTTCAACTTTGACAAAATCCACCCCATCTGAAAAAGCCTTCCAGAACCCCGCTTCACCGAACTCACTGATTAGATCAACGTTTTTCAACCCACCTAGCCAGGCATTGGGAATCGGAACACCCATAATACTAACGCCTTTAAGAATCACAATCGGGCGTTGATCGGCATACGACATTTCAAGTCCTGCGGAAAGCTTTACAGTCTTACCTCCGATCACGGGAAAATCCGCATCTAAAGGGATTAGGAGTTTCGCACTTGCCAGATCTTCAGACAGGTCAATTGCCAGCCGATGAGCAAGATCAGTATTATTGGCAAGCATGGAATTGAGTTCGCGCTCATTCAGCTCGATTTGCCTGTCATCGTCACTTTCAGTGTATTTTTCTGGTTGTAATGAATTGCTTTGTTGATCCTGAGTATTGCCATCTTCGTCCTGGGTCCAGCCCCTAAAGGCCTGAATTTTTTCTTCAAGCAAAGTCTGTTCTGAGCTATTCAGCGTAACCAGGGTGAATTCTCGCGGGAATACGTACTTGGTCAGCACCCAAAACGTGATCCCTACGGATAGCACCATGCTAATGATGATGATTGCTGTCGTTTTCAGGCAGCCGTCTGATTGTTTTTCGATTGGGCTCATTTTAATTAGATTTTCGATTTATATTGTAGTTGGTGCGTTTTTACAAGGCTGATCGAGATAGTCCGTTAACTTCTTATTTGTAAATAAACTGTTACCAACATAAGCTAGAAACCACTTTAACTAAATAGTTGTAAATCCGGAATTTCTCCTTATAAATCAACGTCTTTTTAGTATCAAATTAACCTGATTTTTCTTGACAGAATCGTAGTCCGCTCCTATAGTGTCGAAAAGTGGGTAATTGTGGGAAATAATCCCATCAAATTCAAATTTTAACGATGATTCGCGGCACAAATTTACTCAATCTTGACAGTAAAGGTCGACTGGCTATACCCAGTTGCTATCGTGATGCTGTTCATGAGCGGTGTGACGGAAAAATGGTTGTTACCGTGAATAATACCAAAGAATACTGTCTTTGGTTATATCCGATGGATGAATGGCTTGAGGTTGAGAAAAAAATTGTTTCTTTATCGAGTTTTAACTCGGAGCATCAAGCTTTGAAGCGATTCCTGCTGGGTCAGGCAAGTGATGTAGACATGGATGGCAGCGGTCGAATATTGCTGCCGGCACCCCTGCGAGAGTTCGCGATGATGAAAAAAGCCGTAGTTTTGGTTGGTCAGGGTAATAAATTTGAGATCTGGAGCGAGGAATTGTGGAACGCAAAACGCAGTCAATGGCTTGAAGAGCCCCTTGATACCGGCAATCTATCCATCGAAATGGAGCAGCTTTCGCTATAGGAACATGAATTCAGTCGCTCACATTCCGGTTTTATTCAACGAGGTTGTACAGGCGCTGGAAGCAATGCCTGGTGATCTGGTTGTCGACGCCACTTACGGCAGAGGAGGGCATGCCAATGCAATCCTGGAACGGTTACAGGGCAAAGGCAAATTGATCGTTATTGATAGAGATCCGGATGCGATACAACACGCTAACAACAATCTGGCTGCCCATGAGCATGTTGAGATCATACACTCGTCTTTTTCAAATCTGAAAAACCTGCTCGAACAGCGCGGGGTCTACGGTCAGGTTGATGCCATATTGTTTGACTTTGGCGTATCGTCTCCGCAACTGGATACTTCGGAACGAGGTTTTTCATTTCAAAAAGACGGTCCGCTCGATATGCGAATGGATACAACGCAGAAGATAACGGCGCAATCAGTAATCAATGATCTCGAGGAGCCTGATCTTGCGCGAATACTGAAAGAATACGGCGAAGAGCGCTTTGCCAGACGAATAGCCCGAAAGATAAAGGCGCAGTTATCAGAAGGCCCGATTGAATCCACGGCGCAGTTGGCCAAGCTGGTGAGTGCGGCGATCCCGAAATTCGAAAAAGGAAAGCATCCGGCAACCAGAACCTTTCAGGCGATTCGAATTGCAGTTAATCGGGAGTTGATGGAGATCGAGGATGTATTGCCTCAGGCTGTCGAAGCGCTTGCATCCGGCGGGCGGTTGGTGGTGATGAGTTTCCATTCTCTTGAAGATCGCATCGTAAAGCGATTTTTTAAACTCCAAAGCAAGGGGGATCCGTTTCCGATTGACCTGCCGGTGACTGCAGATATGTTGAAACCAAAATTAAACCTCGTCAGCAAACCGATACGGGCAAACGATGATGAAATCGATTCAAACGTTAGATCCCGGAGTGCGATTTTGCGAATTGCGAAAAAAGTCGCATAGGCTGAAAAGACAGATGATCAATTCCAAATCAATCTTGTTGCTTATCCTGCTGCTCGGAAGTGCCTTGACAGTAGTCACGATTCGTCATGAAAACAGGATTGCGTTTGTTGAGCTGGAAAAACAGGAAAAACGCCGAGATGAATTACAAACGCAATGGGGGCGATTGATGCTTGAAAAAGCGACCTGGATAATGGAGCAAAATATTGCTGAAAATGCGGGGCTGCGCCTGGGGATGTTACCGCCGAAGCCCGAGCGAATCATCACTGTCCAGCTTCAGGGGGTAGATCAATGAGGTTGAGTGGGATATGACTCGGCTTAAAACAATAAAAGCCCCACCGCTTTGGCGGCAGCATTTCGTTTTAGCGGTTATGCTAAGCGTTTTTGGGTTGCTTGCATTTCGCGTGGTGCAGCTGCAGACCCAGGAAAGTGAAATGTTAAGGGTGCAGGGAGATAATCGCTCTCTGCGAGATGTGCGTATTCCTCCCTTGCGCGGCAAAATCCTGGATCGCAACGGTGAAGTGTTATCGGTGAGTACCCCAGTGGATTCTCTGGTAGCGGACCCGGCGCTTTTCTGTGAACATGCAGAGCAATGGAGTCCAATGATCGAGCTTATTGGTGCGACAAAAGAGTCGATTGATAAAACCTGCGAGCGCTTCTCGAATGCTGACTTTATGTACATTGAAAGAAGGCTTCCCCCGGCCGTTGTTAGCCAGGTTCTGGATTTGGATATACCTGGGGTGGAGGTGCGAAGAGAGTACAAGCGATATTTCCCGGGTGGTCCGGTAAGCGCGCATCTGCTCGGATTTACCGATATTGATGACAATGGTCAGGAAGGTTTGGAGCTTGCCTATGACCGAAAACTGAAAGGTATCGAAGGCAAAAAGCGTGTCCGCAAGGACCTTGCAGGCCACTACGTTGAAAGCGTAGCAAGCCTTCAGCCGGTTCGGCATGGTGAAGACCTGACTATCAGTATTGATCAACGAGTGCAGTCGCTGGCGAGCCGATATCTGGAATCTGCAGTTCTCAAACACGAGGCATCGGGCGGCAGTGTAGTGGTGATCGCAATCCCGAGCGGTGAAATCCTGGTAATGGTGAATTCTCCCCAGTTTAACCCTAACGACCGCAGTACTTTGAGCGGAGGTCGCTTTCGCAACCGTTCAGTGACAGACGTCATAGAACCGGGCTCAACGGCAAAGCCTTTCACCATCGCCATGGCGCTCGAAAGTGGCAACTATGATGCGGCTTCGATGGTAGAAACCTCTCCGGGTTACCACGTTATATCCGGGCACACGATTCGAGATGTGCACGATTATGGGGAAATTTCAGTGCATGATGTGATTGTGTATTCAAGCAATGTGGGTTCCGCCAGGATTGCGTTGTCTTTTCCATTTGATGATTTGTTTGAAACTTTTCAGGCTGTCGGCTTTGGTCAGGTCGCCGCTGCACTACCCGGAGAAATTTCAGGAGGATTGAAAAAACGAACACGACCCATTGAGCACGCCACGTTTTCATATGGCTATGGGTTTTCCGTAACGCCGTTACAGCTTGCACGCGCCTATACTGTTTTTGCCACCGACGGAACGCTATTGCCGGTAACCCTGAATCGTCAGCCAGATGGTTTTAAAGCGCAGGGACAACGGGTGTTCAGTGCGGAAACGGCAGCAGATGTTCGTCGTATGCTGGAAACCGTTGCAACGCCCGAGGGTACGGCGAGAAAGGCAAGAATTCCGCGTTATCGCATCGGCGGGAAAACCGGGACTACTCATAAGTTAATAGACGGAAACTATATCAATAAACGATATGTGTCTTTGTTTGCAGGGATGGGTCCCATTAGTGATCCCAAGTTTGTGATGGTGGTTTCAATAGATGACCCTCGTGGTCAGTTTTACTATGGCGGCGATGTCGCTGCACCGGTGTTTTCCAGTTTGATGCAGGACCTGATGCGTTTGTACAACGTGAAGCCCGACAAAATCTGATCAAGAATATGGCAAGAGCTTACGTGACAGATCGAAACCGAAGACCGTTAACTGCATCAGCCGACGCATTGGTTCTTGGTAAATTGCTGGAGGGCATTGCCAGCATTGACCCTGTCTTTAATAGAAAGATCGGTGCATTACAGTTAAATAGTCAACTGGTCGAATCTGGTGATGTGTTTATCGCGTTACCCGGCATGACCGCAGATGGACGTGATTATATTGATAGTGCCGTTCAGAAAGATGCTTCGGTGGTCTTGTTTGAAAAACAGGCAAGCACGCGATCAGACGGTATGGTTCGCGATACACTGTTGGTTGGGGTGAATAATCTCAAACATAAACTGGGTTATATCGCGTCTCGATATCATACAAATCCGTCCCGTGCACTTAACGTAATTGGATTGACCGGGACCAATGGCAAGACCACGACTGCCTATCTGGTTGCACAAGCGTTGTCGTTCTGTGATATCCCGTGTGCCTACTCCGGAACCATCGGTTCAGGCTGGGTTGAAAATTTAAAACCGGTTGAGCTGACTACTGCGGATTCGATTACCCTGCAAAGTCAGTTAGCTGAATTTGTTTCTCAAAATGCCAAAGCGCTGACCATTGAGGTTTCATCACATGGTCTGGATCAGGGGCGTGCAAATGCGGTTGAATTTCAAACTGCGGTTTTTACAAACCTGACACAGGATCATCTGGATTATCACCAGACCATGGAAGCATATGCTAAGGCGAAACAAAGGCTATTCGAATTCGATTCGCTTCAATCCGTGGTGATTAACAGTGACGATTCATTTGGACGTGTGCTGATTGAGGTGTGCGAAAAACGTCAACTGAAATGCATTCGATACGGTCTTCAATCAGGTGATCTTCGTGCAGGTAATATTGTGCTTAGTGATCGCGGAATGAAATTTGATGTCGATGAGGGCGGTCATTCTGTTACCGTTTCTGCATCAATGATTGGGCGGGTGAATGTCTATAATCTTTTGGCAACAATCGGCGTATTGCGGGCAAACAACATCGATATGAATGCCATTGCCGCTTTGTTGCCGCAGCTTAAAGCGCCGCCCGGCCGCATGGAATTGTACCGGTATAGCCAGGCGCAGCCGGGTGTGGTAGTTGATTTTGCGCATACCCCTGATGCGCTCGAACGGGCACTTCAATCGCTGCGCGAATTGTGTCGCGGAAAGCTGATTGTGGTATTTGGCTGCGGCGGTGATCGTGATCAGGTTAAGCGACCACAAATGGGAGCAGCAGCTGAAACCGGTGCAGATGAAGTTATTGTTACCGATGACAATCCCAGAACTGAACCTGCCGACGAAATCGTTTCGCAGATACTTGAGGGGATGAATAAGGAAGTGATCGTCCTGCACGATCGAAGACAGGCAATTCGACATGCGATCAATATGGCGACGGTAGATGATTTGATTTTGGTGGCAGGGAAGGGGCATGAGCAAACGCAATCCATTGGCGCTCAGCGGTTTGCCATGAGCGACCGAATTATGGTTCCTGAGATTCTCGCGGAGTTGGCATTGTGATAGAGCTGTCAGAAGCTGCAAAAATTGTTCAGGGTGAGCTGCACGGTGAAAGTCAGCTGTTTTCGGCGGTGAAAAGTGATTCTCGTGAAATTGGCCCCGGCGACTTGTTTGTCGCGATTCCGGGTGAGAATTTTGACGGTCATCAGTATGTCTCTGCCGCGCTGAAGTGCGGCGCCGCAGGTGCAATGGTTTCATCTTTATCTGATAGCGGGATCTCACAAATAGAGGTCGACAACACAACGCTTGCATTGGCTCGATTGGCGACGGAATGGCGAACCCGTTTTGGATGTCCCGTGGTTGCCATTACCGGCAGTAACGGCAAGACCACGGTCACCAGTATGGTGGCTTCGATTCTGAATCAAACCGGCAAATGTTTGAGTCCGGTGAAAAGCTTTAATAATCAGTGGGGTGTTCCGTTAACCTTGTTGCGGATGCGTGCAGAGCATAGTCATGCGGCGATCGAGATGGGTACCAATCATGTTGGCGAAATTGATTATTTATGCAGTATTGCGAAACCGGATATAGCGATGATCAACAATGTATCCGCTGCGCACAGTGAAGGTTTGGGAAGCGTTGACCGAATAGCCAGAGCCAAGGCCGAAATTTTTAATGGTTTGAAAGATGGTGGGACTGCAATTCTAAATATTGATGATGAGTTCTATTGGTATTGGCAAGACTACGTCTATAACCGGGTTGAACGACCAGATCTGGTTTCATTTGGTGAATCAGAGAGTGCCGATATTATTGTTCGCAATATTCAGGCTGACTGGCGGTATTGCCAGTTTGATCTGTTGCTTAATGGCGAGGTGGTGCAGGTTTGTTTGCCGTTGGCCGGTCGACATAACGCACGCAACGCCGCCGCCGCCGCCGCCGTTGCGCTGACACTCGGGCTATCCGCTGCGGATATCCAGAAAGGCCTTGAAGCGGTTGAGGCCGTACCCGGGCGGCTAAATATTCGTCAGGGGATTAATCATGCTGTGGTAATTGACGACAGTTACAACGCTAACCCCGCATCTATAAGGGCGGCAATCAACATGCTAAGCGAATTCAAGGGTGAGCGGTTGCTGGTATTAGGCGTGATGGCTGAACTTGGTGATGATGCAGAGCAGTTGCATGAAGCGGTGGGAGAGTACGCACGTGATCATGGTGTGAATGCGTTGTTCAGTCTTTGCTCAGGAGCCACCGGATTGGCGAACGCCTACGCCAGAGGGTTTGGTTCTGGAGCGAGAATTTTTGAAAGCGCCGATGCTTTATCTGAACATTTAAATACTGTGCAAAAAAGTCAACTCGCAATCCTCGTCAAGGGCTCGAGATCATCGCAAATGGAGAAAGTAGTAGAAAAAATCGCAATAACTTCTGTGCAGGCAGATTGGGAGGAACGAAACTAATGCTGACCTGGCTCTTTAATAATCTGTCTCAGGATTATAGTTTCCTGAATGTATTCCGCTATCTGACATTTCGGGGAATCTGCGGCGTTTTAACGGCCATTGGAATATTTTTTGTCTTTGGCCCCGAGATGATTCGAAAGTTGAGTTACTACCAGATTGGTCAGACGGTTCGCGAAGATGGCCCGCCGACGCATTTTAGTAAAGTGGGAACGCCGACCATGGGCGGGGCGCTAATTTTGGGGTCAGTAGTGGTCGCGACGTTGCTTTGGGCTGATCTGACAAATCGATATATCTGGGCCATTCTGTTCACCACCATTGCCTTTGGCGTAATCGGCTGGTTTGACGACTATCGAAAACTGGTTGATAAAAACCCCAAAGGAATGGGAGCCAGAAACAAGTTTCTGTCACAGAGTATTTCCGCGCTGGTGGTAGCAATATTTCTTTTTAAAAGTGCTGAATTACCTGCTGAAACTGCTTTATTGGTGCCGCTGTTTAAAGATGTGGCGATCCCGCTGGGTTGGGGCTACATCGTACTGACCTATTTTGTGGTAGTGGGCACAAGTAACGCAGTGAATCTCACTGATGGGCTGGATGGTTTGGCAATTATGCCTGCGGTTATGGTTGCCGGCGCGCTCGGAGTGTTCGCCTATGCAACGGGAAATATAAATTTTTCCGCCTATCTTGGAATTCCGTTTATTCCCGGAGCAGGTGAGGTTTTGATATTTTGTGCCGCGCTGGTTGGGGCTGGATTGGGATTTCTGTGGTTCAACACCTATCCTGCCCAGGTGTTCATGGGGGATATCGGTGCGTTATCACTCGGTGCCGCTATTGGCATTGTTGCTGTGATCGTCAGGCAGGAAATCGTATTGATGATCATGGGCGGAATTTTTGTGATTGAGACGGTTTCAGTGATTTTGCAGGTTGCGTCGTTTAAGCTGATCGGTCGCCGAATATTTCGTATGGCACCACTGCATCATCACTTTGAACTGAAGGGCTGGCCCGAGCCCCGTGTAATCGTACGCTTTTGGATAATCAGTTTAATACTGGTATTAATCGGCTTAGCGACACTGAAAATTCGCTAGAACAACGAGTTCGATAAAAAATGAACGCAGCATTTGCACAATTTGATGAATCCGGATCCGTTCTCGTGGTCGGGCTTGGGCTAACCGGATTCTCTATTGTGCGTTATCTCAGCACAATGCAACTGAATATTACGATTGCGGATTCACGGCAATTGCCGCCTTACCTCGGTCAAATTAGAGAATCCTTTCCAGATGTCGACGTTATCACCGGCAAGCCGCCGTTGGATTTTGCAGATCAATTCGACCAGGTGGTGGTTAGTCCCGGAGTAGAATTGGCCGGATTCAAGCCAGAAAACGGCAGTCATGTTATCGGAGATATTGAAATTTTTTCCCGATACGCGGACGCGCCAGTAATCGGTATAACGGGCTCCAACGGAAAATCCACGGTCACCATGCTCGTTTCTGAAATGCTTTTGGCGGGAGGGTATCGCGTCAAGACCGGTGGAAATATCGGGATTCCCGCTCTGGATTTGCTGGATGAAGATACGCCGGATTTTTATGTCCTTGAATTATCAAGCTTTCAGTTGGAAACAACCTATAACCTCAAGCTTGCTTCGGCGACGGTCTTAAATGTCAGTGAAGATCATATGGATCGTTACGATTCTCTCGATTCCTATATTCAGGCGAAAGCAAGGATCTTTGCCAATGTGTCTGGCGCAGTGATTAATCGGGACGATACGGCAACACACTATTCGACTTTGGCAACGTCAACCAGCTTCGGCCTCGACCAGCCGAAATCGAATCAGGATTTTGGTGTTGGTTTGAACGATGGTAAGAGAATGTTAATGCAAGGGGACGCAGGTTTGATCGAAGTGGATTTACTGACTTTGCAGGGGGAGCAGAATATTTCCAACCTGTTGTCTGCTTTAGCATTGGTTTATGGTGCCGGTGTAAGCATCAATAGCAAAATGATTTATGCCGCCGCCGCATATGGAGGGTTGCCGCATCGGTGTGAGCTTGTTGCAGAAGTGAGCTCAGTAAAATGGATAAACGATTCAAAAGGAACCAATGTTGGTGCAACCATCTCGGCTATTCGCGGCTTTGAAAACAATATAATTTTAATAGCCGGTGGAAAAGCAAAAGGGGCAGACTTCTCGCATCTGGCTGCTGAAATTCTGAAATCAGTTCGTTACACCATCCTGTTCGGAGAAGATGCAGGAAAAATTGAGGAAAGTCTGGATGACGCTTCTATGCGATCAGTGGCAGGATCACTCGATGATGCGGTGAAAATAGCCCTGGAGGCGTCGCAGGAGGGTGACACAATTTTGTTTTCACCCGCTTGCGCCAGTTTTGACATGTTTGACAATTTTGAGCACCGCGGCGATGTATTCAAGCAACTGGTTATGGAGAGGGTGCATTGAGTTACGCTTCACCCAATACCATGCAAGCCGATCGATCTTTTGATGATCAGAGTTTCGACAGCGTGTTTGTATTATGTGTGCTTGCGATAGTTTCGCTTGGCACGGTAATGGTTTATTCGGCAACCATTCCTTCTGACAGTCAGACGCTGACCACGAATTACAACAGTTTAGGCAAACATTTGTTTCACGTCGTCTCAGGTGCGGTACTAATGTGGCTGGCGGCTTCATTGAGGTTGGACTGGTTGCAAAATGCGAGTCGGTTTCTGTTGCTGGTTGGATTGCTGCTGCTCGTTGTTCTGTTCATTCCGGGCGTTGGAATAGAAGTCAACGGAAGTCTGCGCTGGATTAGTGTGGGCGGCTTTCGTTTTCAGCCTTCAGAACCCATTAAAGTCACTGCAATAATTTATTTCGCGGACTACCTGGCGAGAAAGAAAGACGATTTGCACTTGTTCAAGGTCGGCATCATAAATGTGGGTCTGGTTGTGGGATTGATGGGTTTGTTGTTGCTGCTCGAACCCGACTTTGGGGCGACGGTAGTCATTACAGTTACCGTGGCGGTGATGATTTTTCTGGCAGGTGTCCGGTTTTGGCACTTCCTGATCAGTATTAGTATTGCCACCGCATTGATGACGCTGATCATGTGGATGGAGCCGTATCGTGTCGCACGATGGTTAAGTTATCGTGATCCCTGGGCCGATCCATTCGGCACCGGATTCCAGTTGATTCAGGCGTTAATTGCGATTGCTCGTGGTGAGTGGTTTGGGACGGGACTGGGTGCGAGTATCCAGAAGCTGTTTTATCTTCCCCACGCAGGTAATGATTTTCTTATCGCGATTATCGGCGAAGAGCTTGGTGCGATCGGAATTCTCACTGTACTGGCCTTATTTTCAATCCTGCTTTGGCGGGTGTTCGCGATCTCGCGTAGAGCGCTGAATTCAGGTTTGCGGTTTTCAGGGTTTCTTGCCCAGGGTATCGGCATGCTGTTAACGATCCAGGCCGCGGTACATATAGGCGTGAATACGGGATTGCTGCCAACCAAAGGGCTAACGTTACCAATGATGAGCTACGGCGGCAGTAGTATTTTGTCCAGCATGGCCGCAATTGGATTAGTCCTTGCAGTGGATAAACAAACACGAGCCCGGCCAGGATCCGGCATTAAAACTCGCGCCGGAGTTTGCCGATGAAGACAATGATGATTATGGCGGGTGGCACAGGAGGACATGTTATGCCGGCTTTGGCGGTAGCTTCCGAGCTGCGCAGGGATAATATCAAAATTAGCTGGATTGGGTCTCGAGACGGTTTCGAGTCGAAACTGGTGGCGAATGCCGGTCTTCCGTTTGATGCTATCGATATTAAAGGACTGCGAAAAAGTGGTTTGATTCGAAAGCTACTGATGCCATTTATTCTCTTCAATGCAATGTTTCAAACCTTCTGCATCATTCGCAAAAGAAAGCCAGATGCCGTGCTTGGTATGGGCGGCTTTGTTGCCGGGCCAGGTGGATTGGTTTCCGCATTGTTGAGAATTCCTTTGATTCTTCATGAGCAAAACTCTGTGGCGGGTCTGACGAATCGCTGGTTGGCAAAAGTAAGCAGGGCTGTTTATAGCGGGTTTCCTGTTTCCCTGGGGATTAAAAATCCGCAGTGGCTCGGTAATCCGGTGCGGCAGGAAATAACCGATTTGCCCGCACCAGCTCAGCGGCTGGCGGGACGCGGCGAGCCACTCCGTGTACTGGTCGTTGGCGGGAGTCAGGGTGCGGCGGTATTCAATGATCATTTGCCAGAACTGCTAGGGTCGCTGGGAGATTTTAATGTGACTGTTTGGCATCAGACCGGTATACCGGATGTTGGTCCGGTTGAGCAGCAATACTCGAAGTACTCAATTGAGCATCGCGTGGTGCAATTTATTGACGACATGGCTGCTGCTTATCAGTGGTGTGATGTGTTGATCTGCCGATCTGGAGCAATGACTGTGTCGGAGGTTTGCGCTGCTGGCGTAGCGGCAATATTTGTTCCTTATCCCTATGCGGTAAGTGATCATCAGGCGGCGAACGCAAACTATCTGGTCGGTGAAAAAGCGGCCTTTATGGTACGCCAAAACGAATTTGTTGACGGTCAGTGGTTGTCTATTCTGAAACGGTTATCCGTTGATCGGTCACGCATTATCGAAATGGCTGAATCGGCGAGAGCATTAGCCAGACCAGATGCTTCCAAGAATCTCGCGCAGGCGTGTATGGAGGCAATGAATGCGTGAATTTGTCAAACATATTCATTTTATCGGTATCGGTGGTATCGGTATGAGTGGCATAGCAGAGGTTCTGCTGGATCTGGATTTCAAGGTATCTGGTTCCGATATTCATGAATCTGCTGCAGTGCAGCGTCTAAGGAAAGCCGGTGCGAGAGTTGATATTGGCCACCACGGCGAAAACGTCAACGGTGCGGATGCAGTGGTTTACTCCAGCGCAGTTACTGAATCAAATGCAGAGGTTATCGCCGCAACAGAACAAAAAATTCCTTTGGTGCCCCGCGCTGAGATGCTCGGTGAATTAATGCGGTTTAGAAAAGGAATCGCAATCGCCGGAACCCACGGTAAGACCACGACCACCAGTCTTGTGGCTGCAGTTCTTGCCACTGCCGGAGTCGATCCGACATTTATTGTTGGTGGCGTGGTGCGCAGCGTGGATTCAAATGCACGACTGGGGAAAGGTGAGTTTCTGGTTGCTGAAGCCGACGAAAGCGATGCTTCTTTCCTTCACCTGCAACCACAAATGGCCGTCGTAACCAATATTGATAAGGATCATATGGAAACCTACGGCGGCGACTTTGGCCAGTTAAAACAGACATATCTGGACTTTCTTCACAACCTGCCATTCTACGGATTGGCAATTTTATGTTTTGATGATGCCGATATACGCGATATTTCTACGCAGCTGCGAAAACCATTTGTGACTTACGGGTTTTGTGAAGATGCGGAGTATCGTGCCACCAATATTCGCCAGCTGGGTCGGCAAAGTATTTTTGAAGTGATACGTTTTGGTGAATCCATTGGCGAATTTCAGGTGGCAATGCCAGGGCAGCATAATGTGTTAAATGCACTTGCGGCCATCGCTATTGGATACAGGCTTGAGCTTGCAACTGAAGCGATACGCCAGGCCCTCGCTGAATTTGAAGGTATCGGCAGGCGCTTTGAACAATTGGGCCATATAGAACTTGGTGGCAAGTCAGTGGAACTTGTCGATGACTATGCCCATCATCCTACAGAATTGGCAGCGACACTCAAAGCAAGCGAGGCATGTTGGCCCTCAAAGCGCGTTGTTGTGGTTTTTCAACCGCATCGTTATTCAAGGACGCGGGACTTATTCGATGATTTTGCGCAGCTGCTCGCAGGGGTTGAAAATTTAATCGTAACAGAGGTTTATCCCGCGGGTGAAAAACCTTTGTCCGGCAGTGATGGTAGAGCTTTGTGTAAGGCAATTCGTAAACGGGGCAATGATCCGGTGTTTGTCGAATCCTTGAATGAGCTTCAGGATATTTTGCCGGCATTCGTTAATGAAGGAGATGTTTTGCTGACGATGGGGGCAGGAGATATCGGTCGATTTGCAAACCGGCTGGTAGCTAGTTTTGGTCGGGAGGAGCGACAATGATGACCGAAACAAAGTTGCATATGCCAGAGTTTGCCGAAGGCCTTGAAGGTGAATTGATGATCAATGAAGCCATGTCAAAACACACTACATGGAAGACCGGCGGTTGTGCAGATTATATGTATACCCCGGCAAGCAAAGATGATTTGAAGCGCTTGCTTGGACAATTGCCAGAGGATATTGAGGTTTACTGGATTGGGCTAGGCAGTAATTTACTGGTCAGGGATGGTGGTGTACGTGGTCTGGTACTGCGCACGTCGAAAGGACTAAAAGGAATAGAGTTTTTATCGGGCAATAAGCTCTACTGCGAGTCTGGTGTTTCGTGTGCACAAGTTGCACGCCAATCCACCCGAAACGGATTGACTGGAGTGGAATTTCTTGCCGGCGTGCCGGGCTCATTCGGCGGTGCATTGGCGATGAATGCGGGCGCGTTTGGTGGCGAAACCTGGGACTGGGTTCAAAGTATTGAGTGCCTGGATCGTGCTGGCAATGTAAATCAAATAAAGAAAGGCGAAATTATTGCTGGCTATCGAACAGTAGAGCTTGCCCGAGGAAACGGGATCATATCTGCAATACTGCAACTCCATACCTCGAAGCACGGTGCGGCGGCAAGAGAAAAAATTAAAAGTTTGCTGGACAAACGCAGTGAAAGCCAGCCGATTCAAACAGCAAGCGCTGGGTCAGTATTTAGAAATCCGCAGCATAATCATGCTGCCCGGCTAATTGAAGCCTCGGGGTTAAAAGGGGTGGCCTGCGGGGATGCGGAAATCTCTCGACTTCACGCCAACTTTATCATTAATCGTGGCGAAGCGACTTCAGCAGATATCGAAAACCTGATTCAAATGATTCGGCAAAAAGTTAAACAGGACAGCGGAATTGAATTAGTGCGGGAAGTCCGGATTGTGGGGGAGGGGGTATGACTGTAGCGGAAAACCTGCAATCGAATGAGCAACAGACAACGGCGTCAGGTAAATCAAGCTGGCTCAGTGTTCTGGTGGTTTTGGTGATGCTTGGACTCGCGGGTATTTATCTGACGGATGGTATTTTCAATCCAGAGAATTTCCAGATTACCGAAATTCAAATCCATGGTGAATTCGAGAATCTTAATACCAATGCGGTGAAAGGCGTAGTCGAAAAAAGCCTGAACGGCAACTATTTCTCTGTTGATCTGAACACACTTGAAGAGCAGATTCGAAAGCTGCCCTGGGTTTATGCAGCATCGTTACGGCGACAGTGGCCCTCTACCCTGGTAGTCGATGTGGTCGAAATTGTTCCGCTGGCAACCTGGGGAGAATCCCAATGGCTTAATTTTACTGGTGACCTCGTCGTTCAGCAGCAGGGTGGCAAAAAAATCTTTTATGATCTTCCTCAGTTGTATGGGCCGAGCTCCAGAGTCCAGTCCGTTTGGAAATCCTATCGGCGCTGGTCTGAGAAATTTGCATTGCACGGTCTATACCTTGAGGGGCTGCAGCTTGACTCTCGTAATTTATGGCGGCTCGAACTGTCTTTGGGCTCGCTGGTAAAAGCAAATGATGCCTCTTCTTCTGAAAATGATGGTAGCAGTAGCAGGATGGACAAAGAAAGTGAGGAGCGCGTTTCCATGATTGTTGATGATCATATGTCTGCGCAACGAATCGATCGCTTTATTAAATCGTTGAATCGAAATTTAATTGCGGAATTTCGACATATGCAGTCAATTGATTTGCGGTACCCAAATGGATTTGCAATTTTGTGGAAGGATGGTGGTCGCCCGGAACAACGTCAAGAAGAAAAATTATCCGATGCTGAAGTTTTGTCTCAAGTAAAAATTAATCCTGTGGCGAGTAACTAGCGATGGCAAAAAAATCAAACTCAAATCTGGTGGTGGGCCTGGACGTTGGTACGTCTAAAGTGCTGGTTATTGTTGTCGAGGTAAACGAAGAGGGAGAAATGGAAGTCATGGGTGTTGGCCATCACCCGGCGCGTGGATTACGAAAAGGAGTTGTTGCTAACATTGAATCGACTGTGCAATCCATACAGCGCGCTGTTGAAGAAGCAGAGCTCATGGCCGGTTGCCAGATATATTCGGTATTTGTCGGAATAGCAGGAGCGCATATTAGTAGTATTAACTCCCACGGCGTTGTTGCGATCAAGGACAACGAAGTCACTGAGAATGATATTGAGCGTGTTATCGATGCGGCCAAGGCCATGGTAATTCCAAATGATCAGCGCATTCTCCACGTTTTACCACAAGATTATATTATTGATGGACAGGACGGTATCCGTGAACCCGTAGGCATGTGCGGTGTTCGCATGGAAGCGCGTGTTCATATGATCACCGGAGCGGTGAGTGCGGCGCAAAATATTGTTAAATGTATTCGCCGATGCGGTCTCGAGGTTGATGACATCATACTTGAGCAAATTGCCTCGAGTGAGGCCGTGCTCACGGAAAACGAACGTGATCTGGGTGTTTGTATGATTGATATCGGCGGCGGCACCACCGACATTGCAATATTCAACGAAGGCGCAATTCGCCACACAGCAGTTATTCCGGTCGCAGGTAATCAGGTCACCGACGATATTGCCTTCGCATTTAGTACCCCTACTCAGGCAGCAGAAGAGATCAAGAAAAAATATGGCTGTACGCTGGTTCAACTCGTAGATGAAAGCCAGACCATCGAAACTCCCAGTATGGGAGGACGTCCACCTCGTTCATTGTCTCGCAGAAACCTGGCCGAAGTTATCGAACCTCGAATAGACGAACTGTTAACGCTGGTTCAGGCGGAAATTCGTAAAAATAGGTTTGAAGATGTGATCGGCTCCGGAATTGTTTTAACCGGAGGTAGCTCACGCATAGAAGGAATGATGGACCTGGCGGAAGAAATTTTTCATGTTCCGGTGAGACAGGGATTGCCAAACTATGAAGGCAGCTTAAGCGAAGTCATAAAGAACCCAATCTATTCCACAGCAATCGGGTTGGCACAGTTTGGCCATGGAAATCGAAATCTGGCACGAGAAAGAACGACGCAAAAAGGTTCGGTTTCGTCACTGCTTGGCCGAATGAAGAGCTGGTTTCAGGGCAGCTTCTAGCATGAACAAATTTAACAAAGATTTTTCTTCGAAACTGAGTCATTCAAACAGCTCAATTTCTTTAGCTTTATTGCACACGAGGAGGGTTTAAAATGTTTGAATATTTAGACACAGTAAGTCAAAAGGCGGTCATTAAGGTCGTAGGCGTTGGCGGCGGTGGTGGAAACGCGGTGGACCACATGCTGACCGCGGATCTGGATGGGGTTGATTTCGTTAACGCCAACACCGACGCGCAAATGTTGTCTCGATCAAGCGCACCGACGATTTTGCAGCTTGGTGAAGGATTGACTAAAGGCCTTGGTGCCGGCGCTGATCCAGAGATTGGCCGGCAGGCTGCGATGGAAGATCGAGATCGTATTAGTGCGGCGATAGACGGAGCTGACATGATCTTTATTACCGCCGGCATGGGTGGTGGTACTGGAACGGGCGCGGCCCCGGTTATTGCCGAACTTGCCCGCGAAAAAGATATTCTGACGGTCGCAGTTGTTACTCGGCCTTTTCCGTTTGAAGGCAAAAAACGCAACGCTATTGCTGATCAGGGAATCGATGAATTGCAGGATCGGGTAGATTCACTGATCATCATCCCAAATGAAAAAGTAGCTACGGTGATGGGGCATGACGCAATACTGGGCGATGCATTTAACAAAGCCAACGAAGTGTTGTTTAACGCCGTTCAGGGAATTTCCGAGCTGATAACTCGACCCGGAGTGATTAATGTGGATTTCGCCGATGTTCGAACGGTGATGTCTGAGATGGGGATGGCGATAATGGGTTCGGCTACTGTTAGCGGCGAGAATCGTGCGCTAGAAGCGGCAAGGCGTGCGATTTCCAGTCCGCTTCTTGAGGACGTCAATCTGCAGGGCGCAAAAGGCTTGTTAGTGAACATTACTGCCGGGCCTGATATCACAATCGGTGAATTTGAAGCGGTTGGTACCGCCATACATGAGTATGCTGCGGAGGATGCTAATGTTGTGATTGGAACGGCGTTGGATTCAGGAATGCAAGGCGATTTACGGGTAACCATGGTCGCCACAGGATTGGCTGATTCCAGAGCGACGTCTGCAGTGCCGGAACCGGCCGAATCGCTCCAGATAAAAGCAGCCGAGCCGGTTCAATCAAGCGCAGAAGATAGGCCGCCGATGGCGATGCCCGGGAGGCGTTATGCTGCGGTTGGAGGGCGAGGTTTACCCGGCGATACAGGCCAGGTGGATATGGATCGTCTGGATATTCCGGCATTTCTGCGTAAGCAGGCAGATTGAGTAATAAACCAGCAATACGGTTTTATATTTCGTGTGCCAGGGGTAGCTCAGGGTGAAATCAATACAAACGCAGCAAAATAGAGAAAAGCTGTTTTATTTCAAGCAGTTTTATTGTAGTATTCGCCTCTTTTCTAGCCCTTGATTTTTATTTATCTGAAAACGACGCGAATGATCCGACAAAGAACACTAAACAACATCATTCGTGCCACCGGGGTAGGTCTGCATACTGGTGAAAAAGTTTACCTGACGCTAAAACCCGCACCGGTCGACACTGGTATTATCTTTCAGCGAGTTGATCTTGACCCGCAAGTTGCTGTTGCCGCCACGCCGGAAAATGTGAGTGATACGCGTTTATCAACAACACTGGAAAAAGATGATGTAAAAATTTCCACTGTAGAGCATCTCATGTCGGCATTTGCCGGGTTGGGAATTGACAATGCCTACGTCGAATTGAGCGCCCCTGAAGTACCGATTATGGATGGCAGTGCAGGTCCGTTTGTATTTTTACTTCAGTCTGCGGGAATTTCCGAGCAGGAAAAGCTGAAGCAGTTTATCCGAATTAAAAAACCACTCATCGTTGAAGATGGTGACAAATGGGTAAAGTTTGAACCTTTCAATGGCTTTAAAGTTTCCTTTGCAATCGATTTTGACCATCCAATTTTGCAAAACTCGACACAGTTTGCGGAAGTTGATTTTTCAACCACATCTTTTGTGAAAGAAGTAAGCCGAGCAAGAACTTTTGGTTTTATGGATGACCTTGAAGCGCTTCGCAATGCCGGGCTTGCTCAGGGCGGCAGCTTCGACAACGCTATCGTCATGGACTCATATCATATTTTGAATGATGATGGTCTGCGTTATGAAGATGAGTTCGTAAAGCATAAGGTTCTTGATGCGATAGGTGATTTGTATCTGCTCGGACATCCACTGATTGGCGCTTTTAGTGCGCATAAATCAGGCCACGAGTTAAACAATCGTATCCTAAGAAATCTGGTCGAAAATGAATCTGCATGGGAACTGGTTTCCTATGAAGATGAAGAAGAAGTCCCCATTGCGTTTGTACGTACCGCCGCCGCAGCCTAGTCACGCCGTTTTAGCACAAACCGGATACACGGTTTACCGTCGATTTACGAACCTCGTTTTTTTGCCAGATTTTGAAGAGACGCTTTTAAGCCCGTGTGGCTAACGTTTTTAGACAGTTTTTCGATTGATTCTGCATTGCGTTTCGATAATCTGATTTCCTTTTTATAGGCTTTTTTCTTGTCCTTGGGGAGACAGGATGTTGGGGTGATTTTGATTACCAGATCCGAAACTTTAAACGAGAGCTCCTCGATTTGTCGTAACAGGGACGGGGATTGATGACGAAGCTGAGTTGCCCATGCCGGGGAATCGCAAAATATCACCAGTCGACCAGATCGGTAGATCAGTGGTCTTGTAAAGGGGGCGATGATTCCTGCTTCCGTTCGCCAAAATTCGGCCAGGCGTGCCTGTATATCCGGTTCTGCAGGAGGGTCGTCCAACTGCGGAAGAATTTCGGAGACAAGTTTAGAAATGGGAAGTGATTTATTCATGTTTTTTCATGAGGCTCATTGAGAAATGTCTGGCATAATCCGGCCGCAATCAATAATAGTACTATTTATATGCTGCAAAATGCACTAACGAAAGTTTTTGGGGACAGAAATCAACGACTTCTGAAAACCTTTCGAAAAACGGTTGTTCAGATTAACAGGCTGGAATCTGAGCTGCAATCGCTTAGTGACAGGGCCCTGAAACGCAAAACCAGCGAATTTCAGACGCGATCTCGTAATGGAGAAAGTGCGGAAGATTTATTGGTCGAGTCTTTTGCAGTGGTTCGGGAAGCCAGTGTGCGGGCGCTGGGATTGCGTCATTTTGATGTGCAAATGATCGGCGGAATGGTCCTTAATCAGGGCAAAATTGCAGAAATGAAAACCGGGGAAGGTAAAACTCTGGTGGCAACGTTGCCCGCTTATTTGAATGCGGTGTGCGGATCTGCAGTGCATGTGGTTACGGTTAATGACTATCTGGCAAATCGGGATGCAGACTGGATGGACAAGATCTATAATTTTCTCGGTTTGACTGTTGGCGTAATTTATTCTGGGCAGGACAGGGATGAGAAGAAGCAGGCTTATCAGTCTGATATTGTTTATGGAACCAACAATGAGTTTGGTTTTGATTATCTGCGTGACAATATGGCTTTTTCCGGGGAGGATCGATTCCAGAGAGGATTGGGTTTTGCTGTTGTTGATGAGGTGGATTCCATTCTTATCGATGAGGCGAGAACGCCATTGGTAATTTCGGGCCCGGCCGAAGACAGTGTGGATATGTATCCTAAAATGAATGCACTGGTTCCCAAACTGGTTAAACAGGAGGAAGAAGATGGGCCAGGAGATTTTTCTGTAGATGAAAAGTCTCGACAAATCTCGTTGACCGAAGCAGGTTACGAAAATGCCGAACAGATGCTGCAAACTGCGGACCTGCTGGAAGCTGGGAGCAGTCTTTATGATGTTGCTAATATAGGTTTGATGCACCACCTGTATGCTGCACTTCGTGCTTACAATTTGTTTAGCCGCGATGTTGACTACATCGTTCGTGATGACAGCATCATCATTATTGACGAATTTACTGGCAGAATGATGCCGGGTCGGCGCTGGTCCGAAGGATTGCATCAGGCGATTGAGGCAAAGGAAGGTGTGAATATACAGCAGGAAAACCAGACTCTGGCGTCGATTACTTTCCAAAATTATTTCAGGTTGTATGAAAAGCTGTCCGGTATGACAGGAACGGCCGATACAGAAGCACCGGAATTTTTGCAGATTTATGGCCTGGAAGTTATCATTATGCCCACGAATCAGGACATGATTCGGGAAGATGCTGCGGATCTGGTTTATCGCACTACAGATGAGAAGTTTGCAGCGATTTGCGAAGGAATCGAAGATTCTCGCAGTCGGCAGCAGCCCGTTCTGGTGGGGACTGCATCGATTGAGTCATCTGAACGTTTATCCGCTATTCTTAATAAAAAGACAATTGATCATCAGATTTTGAATGCAAAACATCACGGCAAAGAAGCTGAGATTATTGCCGAAGCCGGCCGCCCCGGAAAAGTAACTATCGCAACCAATATGGCTGGTCGAGGAACCGATATTGTTCTCGGCGGAAACCTTGAGCTGGAACTTGCTGATGTGGAAGATGAGGCGAGACAGCAGGAAATACGTGACGACTGGCGGTCGCGTCATAAACAGGTACTTGAAGCAGGCGGTCTGCATGTTTTGGGGACAGAGCGTAACGAATCCAGGAGAGTTGATAACCAATTGCGCGGCCGATGCGGCCGCCAGGGAGATCCAGGGTCCAGCCGATTCTATCTGTCTTTGGAAGATAGTTTGATGCGTATATTTGGCTCACAAAAGATATCCGGATTGATGGAAAAACTGGGTATGGAAGATGGTGAGGCGATCGAACATCCCTGGGTATCTCGTGCCATTGAAAATGCGCAGAAAAAGGTCGAAGGGCATAACTTTGATATGAGAAAGCAACTTCTTGAATATGACGATGTAGCCAATGAGCAGCGCAAGGTTATCTACGAACAACGTAATGATCTCATGGAAACAGAGGATATTTCTGATTACGTTAAGGAAATCCGGGCGGAGGTGGTTGGTGATGTTATCAGTCAGTCTGTGCCACTGCAGTCGCTGGAGGAGCAGTGGGATGTCGAACAACTGGAAAAGGATATTGAAGCCGGATTTGGTTTAAAACTTGAGGTCAGACAGTGGCTGGAAAATGATGACGAACTGTATGAAGAGCCCCTTCGTAAAAAAATTCTAAGTTCAGTCAACGACATGATTCAGACAAAAGAAGATCGGGTCGGCAGCGAAAATATGCGTAATTTCGAAAAGCAAATTATGCTTAAAGTTCTGGATGATCAATGGAAAGAGCATCTTGCAAACATGGACTTCCTTCGACAGGGCATTGGCTTGCGCGGCTACGCACAAAAGAACCCGAAACAGGAATACAAACGGGAAGCCTACGAAATGTTTTCATCGTTACTGGAATCGGTAAAGTTTGAAGTCAGCTCGATACTGGCAAAGGTGCATGTTCCCAGTGAAGAAGAAATAATGCAGATGCAGCAGCAATTGCGAGAACAGCAAGAGCAGCAGGGCGGGATGAGTTACATCCATGAGGACGCAAATCCTGCGGATCAATCGAGTGAACAAAAACAATCCAGACAGGCGGGTGCCGACAAGCCTTTTGTGAGAAGCGGCAAAAAGGTGGGTAGAAACGAACCTTGTCCGTGTGGTTCAGGGAAAAAATTCAAGCAATGCCACGGCAAGCTTTAGGTGTCTGTTGATGCTCGATGTTTAAAGCGAAGGTTTTCTTTTGACCGGGTTGGTGATGTCTCGCCACCACAGAAAGGCTTGCTGCAACCCATTCGCCTGTTCCGCAGTACCGCTTGTATTCAGCCGGCTTAGTTAGTGATTTAGTATGACCATGAACAAGAGTCCACTTGCGCCGCAGAACTTTCCTGATCTGCCCGCAATTGCTGGAGTAAAGATTTCCACTGCCGCAGCAGAAATAAAATACCCAGACAGGGATGATTTGCTGATGGTGGAATTTTCTGAGAATACTTGCGCCGCAGGTGTATTTACACAATCCCTGACGGCGAGTGCCCCCGTTTTGTTGTGCAGAAAGAATTTGCAGAATTCAACGGCACGTGGATTGCTTGTCAATTCGGGCAACGCGAATGCGTTTACCGGGAAAACCGGGGAGCGAGACTGTGAAATTTCTGCGGCTGCTGTTGCTAACGCCATTGACTGCACGGTCAATGAGGTGTTTCTCGCATCGACGGGTGTCATTGGTGAGCCGCTTCCCGTTGAAAAAATCACGGCTGCCATTGCCGCCATGTACGACAGCCGAAGCTCCGATTTATGGGTTGAATCAGCCAGCGCCATGATGACCACGGATACCTTCCCAAAAGCAGCTACACGTTCGGTAAAAATCGGCAGTACTGAAGTTACCCTTAACGGGATTGCCAAAGGATCGGGAATGATTGCACCAGATATGGCAACAATGCTGGCATTTTGTTTCACCGATGCGGCGATTGATAAGCCGCTGATTCAGGAAATGCTGGTGCAGGCCAATCGCACCACTTTTAACGCCATAACCGTTGACAGTGACACCTCGACGAGCGATACCCTGATGATTTTTTCGACAGGGGAAGCCGGAAATCAGCGTCCTGAAAGTATTTCGGACTCGTCTATTGCTGATTTCAAATCTGCTTTGGAAGATCTGCTGCGTGATTTGGCGCATCAGGTTATTCGAGATGGTGAGGGCGCAACAAAATTTATCGAGGTGCGGGTAACGGGCGCAGAATCGCAGGCTGCAGCAAAAGTGATTGCTGCATCTGTGGCAAATTCTCCGCTGGTTAAGACTGCAATCGCAGGTGAGGATGCAAACTGGGGTAGAGTGGTAATGGCCGTGGGCAAGTCTGGTCAAAAAGCAGATCGCGATATGCTCGAAATTCGCATGGGCGGAGTGTTAATAACGAAGCATGGAGAGGTTGTCCAGGATTATGACGAAATACGGGTTTCTCAGCACCTCAAGCAGTCCGAAGTGGGAATTGCGGTGGACGTCGGTATCGGAGAAGGCGAGTTTACAATTTGGACCTGTGATTTAACCCATGGCTACATCACTATCAATGCCGATTATCGGTCCTGATGCGCGTCTTCAGGTGGTGGTTGGTGTTGCGCTTGATAAACACGATCGCTGCCTGATTCAACAACGCCCTGAAGGAAAAATCTGTTCTGGTCAGTGGGAATTTCCGGGCGGTAAGATTGAATCTGGTGAGACCGCACTACAAGCGTTGGTTCGCGAATTTAAAGAAGAATTGGGTATTACAGTGAATTCTGCGCGGTTTCTTGCAGAAATCCAGCACGATTACGATCACGCCAATGTTTGCCTGTCGGTTTATATCGTTCAGGAATTCACAGGTACGCCACAAGCGCTGGAAAAGCAGAATTTTGACTGGGCTGTCAAATCAGATATATCAAGCCGAAATGTTCTTGAAGCGGTATTTCCGATACTCGATTATCTATAATTCACGGTATACCATCTGCGTAATTGTTACCGGGCCTCTTTTCAGAATGGCGTAGAAACAAGTCAGGAAAACTGTTTTATCAACTGTTGATGAACCTGAAGAATCTGGTGGCGGAGTTGTTTCTCTGTTGAATGATTTATGAGAACGTGATCTGCATGGATACGGCGTTCTTCATCGCTGAGTTGCGTGTTCAAAATATTGTCAATTTGAGAGCGAGTCATGTTGCGATTCTCGATCAGTCTTTGTATGCGAATCCAGTTCGAACAGGTGATAACGATCACACTGTCCATTTCAGACCATTGGCCTGTCTCGATTAACAATGGGATCTCGAGTATGGCATAGGGTGTATCGTACGATTCACTCAGGACATGCATATTCTGCCGTATAACCGGATGCAGAATGGATTCAAGATGTTCACGCTTATGGACATCAGCGAACACGATTTCTCCAAGTCGTGCTCTATTAATCTGTCCATTATTTGTCAGCATGGAATGGCCAAAATAGTCAACAATCAGGTTGTACTGGTCAGTGCCAGGCACGGTTAATTCCCGAGCAATCTGATCCGCATCAATGGTCGGGATTTCGAGGGAATGAAAAATACCGGCCACGGTAGATTTGCCACTGCCAATGCCGCCGCACAAACCAACTTTAGCCGCCATTAAATCCGAAAAATCTGCAAATAGTTTTCCATCAGAATATCTCCCCACATGAGAGCAATCCAACCGGAAATGATGAGGTAAGGCCCGAAAGCGATAGCTGCCTCCCTGGATTGTTTTCGAAACAGCATCATCGAAACTGCAAAAACAGTACCACTGAGAGAAGCAATGAGAATCACAATTGGCAGGTATTGCCAGCCGACCCATGCCCCAATACAACTGAGCAATTTGAAGTCACCGTATCCCATGCCTTCCTTGCCGCTAAGACGGTGATGGATCTGGTAAATGGTCCACAGTACAAGATAGCCTGCGATAGCACCGATTACTGAAGATTGCAGGTCAGTAAACATCTCAAAACTATTGACGAAAATCCCAATCCATAACAAAGGCAGCACAATTACATCAGGCAGTATTTGATGGTCGAAGTCGATAAATGCCAAAGCGATGAAACAGGAACTTAAAATCAGGCTAAATATCAACCCTGGAGAGGGCCCAAACTGGACCCCCAAAAGCACCCATACCAGACCGGTCAGAAGTTCAATTATCGGGTATCGAATGGCGATGGGCTGCCTGCAGAAGCCGCATTTCCCGGCGAGAAATACATAACCCAGAATGGGGATATTTTGAGTTGATTTAAGTGAGCTTGAACATTTAGGGCATCTTGAACGCGGTCGAATCAGGTTGGCAGGCTGCTGATCTTTTGCATTGTCCGGGATATCCAGTGTTTCACGGCTTTGTTCGCGCCACTGCCAGAACAGCAGCGCCGGTAAACGCAGAATCACAACGTTCAGAAAGCTGCCAACAGATATTCCGGTGAGAAACAGGAGCAGAGAAAGGATTTCAGGGTACTGCTCGAAAATTGCAACCGGTTCAGACATTAAAATTTAGCAGAAAAACAACTCGTTCGTGGTCGATGAATCAGAATTCCCCTAGAACACCGCGCCGAGTTGGAATATGGGCAGGTACATGGCGATTACAATGGTTCCGACAATAACACCGAGAATAATAATCAGGAATGGTTCAACCAGACTGCTGATTATCGCAATCGAATTGTCAACCTCATCTTCGTAAAATTCGGCAACTTTGTCGAGCATTCTTTCCAGTTCGCCGGCTTCTTCGCCGGTAGAGACCATTTGAATTGCCATCCCGGGAAAAAGCTCGGTATCGAGCATGGAGCTTTCCAGTGTACGTCCGGTTGAAACATCACGCTGTACTTCAAGCATGCCTCTCGTATAAACCCGGTTTCCTGCGGCGCGAGCAACGGTTTCGAGAGATTCGACTAACGGAATGCCTGCACCAAACATGGTGGCCATTGTGCGGGATACGCGGGCAATGATGGCTTTGCGAATGATGGGGCCAAATACTGGGATTATGAGTAATAGATAATCCATCGCGTACTGCATTTTGGGTGATCGGTTATAGGCAAATATAAGCAGAGTTATCAGCATTATCAGTGCGACCAGAATCCAGAACCAGTACTGCTGAAACGCATGTGACATACTCACTACCCAGAGGGTAAGAGTAGGCAAATCTGAGCCGGAGTCGGAAAACAGGGATTCGAATTCGGGAATTACGAAGATCAAAAGAATCGTGACGATCACAACAGCGACGATGATGACTAATACCGGATAAAACAGGGCTGAGCGAATTTTACCCTTGATTAGCTCGATTTTTTCAAGATAACTCGCGATCTTGTTCATCATGATATCCAGCGTGCCAGAGTCTTCACCTACACTAACCAGGCTGGCATACAGGCTATCGAAGTGATTGGGATGTTTGCTTAGAACGGTGCTCAGGTTGGTTCCGGCTTCGACATCTTCCCGAATAGACGACAATAATTCTTTAACCGTCGCATCTTCGTGCCCAATGCTAATTCCACGCAAGGATGTTGCAATGGGGATGCCGGCTTCCATCATCGTCGCTAACTGTCGAGTGAAAAATACGATGTCTTTTACTTTGACAGTTTTGCCGAAACTGAACAGTGCTTTTCCGCTTTTGCGAATCTTTCGAACGCGAACACCCCGACGGCGTAATAATAACTTCGCCATCTGAATATTGGCTGCTTCAATTTCGCCGGAAGCTTTGCGACTGCCTTTATCGATTCCGCTCCAGACAAACGTTGAGGGTTTGTTTTTTTCTTTTGTTTTCGCCATGCTTTATGCCGTTGTTACACGATCGATTTCTGTCAAAGTCGTTAGACCCTCTCGTGCTTTTGCCAGGCCGGACTGGCGCATACTATGGATACCTTCAATGCGGGTTTGCCGCTCAATATCGATGGCCGAACCCCCGGACATAACGATATCTGCCAAAGCGTCAGTCATCGGCATAACCTCAAAGATACCGGTTCTGCCTCGATATCCGCCTGTACATCCACTACAGCCAACCGCCTGATATAGTTCCAGACCTTCAATTTCTTCTTCTTTAAAACCGATTTGTATCAGCGTTTCTGGCGGATAACTTATGGTATCCATACACGAATCGCAAAGTCTTCGTACGAGTCGCTGGGCAATAACGAGGCTAACCGATGAGGCAATATTGAAAGGAGCAACCCCCATATTAGCAAGCCGGGTCAGTGAAGCCGGAGCATCGTTGGTATGTAGTGTGGAAAGTACCATATGTCCGGTTTGTGCGGCCTTTACCGCGATCTCAGCGGTTTCTAAATCCCGAATCTCTCCGATCATGATGACATCCGGGTCTTGCCGTAAAAATGCACGCAGGGTTTTCGCAAAGGTTAACCCTGCTCGAATATTAATATTTACCTGATTGATTCCTGCTACGTATATTTCTACCGGATCTTCAGCGCTGGAAATATTTCGTTCAGGTGTGTTCAATACATTCAGTGCCGAGTACAAACTAACCGTTTTACCGCTACCGGTGGGGCCGGTGACCAGAATCATGCCGTGGGGCTGGTGTGCGGCCGTATGATAGTTTCCGAGCTGTTTTTTCGTCATGCCTATGGTGTCGAGACTAAGGCTCGCCGCTGCAGTGTCGAGCACACGGATAACCATTTTTTCACCAAACACGGTGGGTATCGTGCTGACCCGGAAATCTATTGCCCGAGTGCTAGAGAAAGCCAGTTTCATACGGCCATCCTGAGGCAGTCGTCGCTCAGCGATATCCAGTTGCGATAGAATTTTTAATCTGGCGATAATTTTGTGTACCAACCCGTGCGGTGGACTAATGGTATCGTGGAGCATGCCGTCGATTCGAAAACGTATGCGGGTTGATTTTTCATAGGGCTCGATATGTATATCAGACGCAGATTTACGTATCGCATCCTGCAGAATTTTATTCACAAACCGAACGATCGGCGTGTCAATTTTAAGATCCGCCGCTGCACCTTCTTCTTCAACGACATCAACCTCATCCGTAAGATCGATATCGCCAAGACTGCCTTCCTCTATAATATCGCTAAGGGATGCATCGGAATCAGGTGTAACGACATTTTCAAGCACGCGAATTAATTTTCGCGGGTCTACCAGAACCGGGCTTACATTCAATCCGCTACTAAACTTGATTTCGTCGAGAGCAGAATGGTTGTCAGGATCGCCAACAGCGAGATATAACTTCTGTCCTCGCAAATAAAGCGGTAATACGTGGTGTTTCTCAACGAGTTTTTCTGAAACCAATTGCGTTGGCGCCAGTTCAGTGTTGATGGAGTCAATTTCGATAACCGGAATACCAAATTCTTCGGACGCAAGTTGACAGGCAACCGCTGGTGGAACAGAATTTTGTTCAATTGACTGAAGATAAAACGAGCGATTTTCATGCATCGCATTTTCCATCACATCCATTGCCGTTTGCTCGTTGAGCAGTCCCTGCAAAACCATTTTCCTGGCGATACCAGGCAGGCTGATTTTTTCGTGCTGTTGCGGCTCGTTCATCGAATTAGTATTGATACAGAAAATTGACGCTAAAGTTGATCGGTTTTAACATCGGGTATTGTGCCGATCGTAAAAACCCACTAAAATACTGGGTAATAGCTTCTGGCATCAAATTTCCCCATTTGACTGGCTGCAGGTTATTTGGTTCCGTGAACAAAACAGCACAAGTTGCGTAGTACACGTTACGTAATTCGGATGTAATTCACGATTTTTAATCATTCTAGGATATTTTCCAGAAATCATGCGCCTTACCACCAAAGGAAGATACGCCGTTACCGCTATGATTGATTTGTCTATCAATCAGGTCAACGGACCGGTAACGCTTAAAAGTATATCAGATAATCAGGGAATTTCATTATCTTATCTGGAGCAGTTGTTCGCAAAGATGAGGAAGTCCAGGCTGGTAGAAGGTACCCGCGGGCCCGGTGGCGGTTATATTTTGGCAAAAGATGTCGATCAGATCAGTATTGCCGATATCGTCGTTGCCGTTGACGAGCCTCTGGATATTACGGAATGCGAAGGCAGGCAGAATTGTAATGAAGGAAAACGATGCTTAACCCATGGCTTGTGGAGTGAGCTGAGTGATCAGTTGTATGCGTTTCTTTCCGGCATACAACTCGGGCAGTTAATGCGGGAAAGTGGAATCGACGGTCGCCAGATATCCCAAACCGATCAGCAGATGGTCGACCTGCCTGTTCTCGAAAGCAACCAGGCTCGGTATCAATTTAAAGTAAATTAATTATGTCGAATGCAGAAAAAGATCTGGCGAATCAACTTCAAAGAGAATACAAGGAAGGCTTTGTCACAGAAATTGATTCGGATACATTGCCACCGGGGTTAAATGAAGAAGTTGTCCGTACAATTTCAGCCAAAAAGGCAGAGCCGGCATTTTTGCTTGAATGGCGGCTTGAAGCTTATCGACGCTGGCTCGAAATGGAAGAGCCAGACTGGCCGCACCTGCACTATCCTGCGGTCAATTTTGAGGAGATCAGCTACTACTCTGCGCCGAAGCAGAAAAAGCTTTTGGACAGTCTTGATGAGGTTGATCCAAAATTACTCGAAACCTATGAAAAACTGGGAATTCCCATCGATGAACAAAAAGCACTGGCAGGGGTAAAAGTTGCTGTTGACGCGGTTTTTGATAGCGTTTCTGTTGCAACCACTTTTAAAGAAACCCTGTTGCAGGCGGGCGTTATTTTTTGCCCGCTTTCTGAAGCGTTGGCAACGTATCCGCAACGGGTGCAAAAGTATCTCGGGACAGTAGTCCCTGCCGGCGACAATTACTACGCGGCGTTAAATGCTGCTGTATTTAGTGAGGGATCATTCGTCTATATCCCGAAAGGCGTTCGTTGCCCAATGGAGCTGTCGACTTATTTTCGAATAAATGCGATGAATACCGGGCAATTTGAACGCACATTGATTGTTGCTGAGGAGGACAGCTATGTGAGTTATCTCGAGGGTTGCACCGCGCCGCAACGTGATGAAAACCAGCTGCATGCTGCCGTAGTTGAGCTGGTTGCGATGAAAGGAGCGGAAATCAAATATTCCACGGTGCAGAACTGGTATCCCGGAGATGAGAACGGTAAGGGCGGTATTTACAATTTTGTAACGAAACGCGGTTGCTGCAAGGGAGCAGGTTCAAAAATATCCTGGACTCAGGTGGAAACGGGTTCGGCAATAACCTGGAAATATCCAAGCGTTCTGCTTGAGGGCGACAATTCGATTGGAGAATTTTATTCAGTCGCATTAACGAATAATTATCAGCAGGCAGATACCGGAACGAAAATGGTTCATATTGGCAAGAATGCGAAAAGCACGATAATTTCAAAAGGCATATCTGCCGGCAAAGGTCAAAATGCTTATCGAGGGCTGGTGAAGGTTCTGAAGGGCGCAGAAAATGCGCGTAACTATTCACAATGTGATTCATTGTTGATGGGGGATCAATGCGGTGCCCACACTTTTCCGTATATGGAAGTTAAAAATCCCACTGCGGTTGTAGAACACGAAGCAACGACATCGAGAATTGGCGAAGATCAGTTGTTTTACTGTCGCCAGCGCGGGTTATCTGAAGAGGATGCTATTTCGATGATAGTCAATGGTTTTTGTAAAGAGGTGTTTAAGGAACTGCCAATGGAGTTTGCAGTGGAGGCGCAAAAGTTGCTGGGTATCAGTCTCGAGGGTTCAGTAGGTTAGCCCGAAAAGTAGAATTCAGGAATAGCTCGTCGTTTGTTGGGTAATCGAAATTTAAATTAATCTGAAATTTGTAGATATAAAGAATGTTAACTGTTAAGAATTTACACGCATCGGTTGAAGGTAAACCGATTTTGAAAGGGATTGATCTTGAGATTAATGCTGGGGAGGTGCACGCCATTATGGGGCCAAACGGTTCTGGCAAAAGCACTCTCGCCAATGTCCTCGCCGGGCGAGACAATTATGCAGTAACAAAGGGCGAGGTCAGTTTCCAGAACAATGACCTGCTCGATATGGAACCAGAAATACGGGCACGAGAAGGCGTGTTTCTGGCATTTCAGTATCCGGTGGAAATTCCAGGTGTTTCTAATCTGTATTTCTTGAAAGCGGCGATTAATTCGGTAAAAAAGCATCGCGGTGAGGAGGAGCTCGACGCCATGGTATTTCTAAAATTGATCAAGGAGAAAGCGGCATTGGTGGAAATGAAACAGGAGTTTCTGTATCGGTCGGTGAATGAAGGGTTTTCAGGAGGTGAGAAAAAACGAAATGAAATATTACAAATGGCCTTGCTGGAGCCTTATCTGAGCATTCTCGATGAAACCGACTCCGGTCTTGATATTGATGCTTTAAAAATCGTTGCCCACGGTGTCAATACGCTGCGTGGAGAGAATCGTTCAATGCTGGTTGTAACGCACTACCAGAGGTTGCTGGATTATATCGTTCCGGATTTTGTGCATGTTTTGGCTAACGGGAAAATTATTCGTTCCGGGGACAAGACGTTAGCGCTGGAACTGGAAGAAAAAGGCTATAGCTGGATTGAAGACCATGCCAGCGCAGCCTGATACCGTGCAACGCGGTACAAATTCGCTGCTGGCAGCGGCTACAGAATCCTATCTCCGGCAATTTGAGGAGAACTGCGACCACTTTCCAGGCCGCGGCATCGACTGGTTGGATCAGCGTCGCCAAACCAGTTTGGCATTGTTTGGAAAGTCCGGTTTTCCAAACCAGCGCCAAGAGGATTGGCGCTATACGCCGTTGAAGGCAGTTATCAATAAACAGTATGAGCTGGTTAGGTCAGCGCAATTTCAGTCTGAATCGCATAGCGTCTCGTCAGCATCTTATGAGATCAACGGCCTCGAAAGTTATCAACTGGTTTTCATGGACGGCGTTTTTAGTGCGGCTGATTCAAGTCTGGCAGCGTTAAACCCTTTGGTTCAGGTGCTGCCGTTATCGGCAGCGCTGCAGGATTATCCGGATCTGGTTGCGCAAAATTATAGCCGGTTAGTTCCAGAACAACATCAAGGCTTCACTGCGCTCAATGGTGCCATGCATCAGGATGGATACGTATTGATTATGCCGCCAGATACCGTGCTTGATAAGCCGCTTGAGCTGTTATTTGTCTCCGATCAAAAATCAGCGCTGTTGTTGCCAAGAAACCTGATTGTTATGAAAGCCAATGCCAGGGCATCGATTATTGAACGGTTTGTATCAAACAGTGACGAACCCAGCTTGTGTAATGGTATCACTGAGATATTTTTATCGAATGCTGCGGAACTTGACTACTATCTGGTACAGCAGCAGGGGCGATCAGCCAATCAGGTTTGCAGTGTTTGGGCGAGGCAGGCACAAAACAGTCGATTCTCCTGTCATACCATTACGCTGGGAGGCGGTCTCGTTAGAAATGAGTTGAAAGTGGATTTGGCGGAACCCGGCGCGCACTGCGATATGCTGGGGGTTTACAGTTTATCCGGTAAACAACACGTCGATAACCATACTACCGTGATGCATTCTGCACCAGACTGTACCAGCAATGAACTTTATAAAGGCGTGCTTGATCAGCGCTCCCGGGGAGTTTTTCATGGCCGTATAAAAGTCGAGAAGGACGCGCAGAAAACGGATGCCCAACAGGCGAACAATACCCTGCTATTGTCTCGTGACGCAGAAATCGACACAAAGCCCCAACTTGAGATTTATGCGGATGATGTAAAGTGTTCGCACGGTGCAACAATCGGTCAGCTGGATGAGGCCGCGCTTTTTTATCTTAGATCGAGAGGCATTGACACTGAAGCGGCGCGTTCGATGTTGACCTATGCATTTGTCAATGAGGTGCTTGGTGAAATCACTATTTCGCCATTGAAAGACCACCTCGAAGCAATTCTGGGTGAGCAACTGATCGAAGGTGAAGGTGGACTGGAGCAATCATGAAACGTGTAAATTTTAACCCGGAACTCGAGCTCAGGAAAATTCGTATCATGGACGAGTTTGACAAAGACAACGGTGCCGAGAATGATGACGTTGAATCGGTTAGCCCGAAAGAAACGAATCTTGCCGATTCGAACTCAAACCGCGAACCGCTGGATCCTGCGGTATTGCATGACCGGGTTGTAGAAGCATTGAAAACCGTCTATGACCCGGAAATTCCGGTCAATATTTATGATCTGGGACTGATTTACGATGTGCGCATCAGCGAATCTTCATTTGTCGATGTCGATATGACGCTAACCGCACCGGGTTGCCCGGTAGCGCATACGTTTCCCGGTATGGTGGAAAGGTCGGTGGCTTTGGTTGATGGTGTAAACGGGGCCGCAGTGGAGTTAGTCTGGGACCCGCCATGGACACCTGATTTGATTAGTGAAGCGGCTCGTTTGGAATTGGGACTAATTTAGCAATGTGGATTATGCGGATCAACAACAGCGCTTTTAAACCGGATGACAATTGAATGAGTGAATGGGTTAACGTAATTGATGCCGATGAGCTGCCTAATGGTGGCCATGTTGTCGCGGATGTTGATGCTGTCGATGTCGTTGTATTTAATCTTGATGGAGCGTTTTTCGCAATCGAAGATGTATGTACCCATGATGGCAGTGAAATTTCCAGCGGTTGTATAAAAGGCGAGGAAATCGAATGCCCACGGCATGCTGCGCGGTTTAGCATTCGAACGGGTGAAGTCACCGCGCCACCAGCTTACGAAGCCATCGACAGGTTTCCTGTTCAGGTCGTCGATGGTGTTATTCAGGTGCGCGACGATCGATGGGATTGACGATGCAATAATTTTCCCCTCCCGTATCGGCATGTTTCACCAACAAACGGAAATTCAAATTCGGCTAATTCATTTTAAATCGTAAATTATTTGAGCGGATGGGCATCAAGGCCATTTTAGCGCAATTTGAGGGCAACGATTTAAGGTACAATGCACGGTTGTTTTCAAATCATTTTCAGATGACCTAAATGGATAAACTAATCGCTACCGGTGGCGGTGCTCTGCGCGGAGAAATTCGAATTTCCGGGGCTAAAAATGCTGCTCTCCCATTAATGATCTCATCTTTACTCACGGAAGAGTCGTTGGCGATAAGTAATATTCCCCATCTGCACGATATTACCACCACCATGGAGTTGCTGGGTCAGCTGGGTGTCAAGCTTCAGGTGGACGAAAAGCTGTCTATCGAGGCGGATGCATCCGAAGTAAACAGCGTTGTTGCGCCTTATGAACTGGTGAAAACGATGCGTGCGTCTATTCTCGTATTAGGGCCGCTGGTTGCGCGTTTTGGAAAAGCAGAAGTTTCTTTACCCGGCGGCTGCGCCATCGGTTCTCGTCCGGTTAATTTGCATATCAAGGGGCTCGAAGCGCTGGGCGCACAAATCACCATCGACGGCGGTTACATCAAAGCGGCAGCAGACAGGTTGGTCGGGGCGCGTATTTTTATGGATTTGATTTCGGTTACGGGGACTGAAAACCTGATGATGGCGGCGACCCTGGCAGATGGCACCACGATCATTGAAAATGCAGCTCGTGAGCCTGAAGTCGTTGATCTGGCAGATTGTCTCAACGCAATGGGTGCGAGCGTGCAAGGTGCCGGTACAGATCAGATTACTATCGAAGGAGTCGAGAAATTGGGAGGCGCAAGTCACCGGGTTATTCCAGATCGGATAGAGGCCGGTACGTTTCTGGTTGCAGCGGCGATTTCCGGAGGCGAGATCAAAGTTAAAGACGTGATTCCGCGCCAGCTTGAGTCGGTGTTGGAGAAGTTGCGTGAATCAGGTGCACATATCGAGGAAGGTGAAAACTGGATCTATTTGAAGGCTCCGGAAGGGCCATTACAGTCGGTGAATATTCGAACTGCACCGTACCCTGCGTTTCCTACCGACATGCAGGCGCAGTTTGTATTATTAAACACAATCGCCGAGGGAACAGGTACCGTGGTTGAAACGGTTTTTGAAAACCGTTTTATGCATGTCCACGAATTGCAACGAATGGGTGCCAATATCGAACTGGATGGTAACACCGCGGTTATTCGCGGCGTTGATCGGCTGCACGGTGCACCGGTAATGGCCACAGACCTGCGTGCGTCTGCCTGTCTGGTTTTGGCGGGGCTCATTGCAGAAGGTGATACTTTGATCGACCGGATTTATCATATTGATCGCGGTTATGATTGCATTGAAGAAAAGCTTTCACAGATTGGTGCATCCATTCGTCGGATCCCTGGTCACTACATGAAGCGAAAATCAGCATAAGTATGGCCCTTCCAGCTTTGTCGGTGTACTCGACAATATATATCCTCAGAACATTCTGTTGAATTAGCATGATTCAAAAACTTCACTATTCGGACGCAAATTTCAATGCTCAGATTGAGGATTTGCTGGACCGGAAAATCGAGCGTAATGATCAGATAGAGCAAAGTGCTGCTGAAATTGTTGCTGCCATTCAGGCTAAAGGAGACCCGGCATTGCTCGAATTGACCAATAAATTCGATCAGCGAAATTGTGCGTCTGTCTCGGACCTGGTAGTCCCTGCCGAAGAAATGGAACGACTTGCCCATACGATATCCGATGACCTCTATGACGCGCTGCAGCAGGCTGCGGCAAGAATTACACACTTTCACGAACAGGAAGTCGCCAGTAGCTGGAGTTTTGTAGAAGAAAGCGGAACCGAACTTGGTCAGAGAATAACGCCTTTGGCGCGAGCAGGTATTTATGTGCCGGGGGGAAAGGCGGCCTATCCATCTTCGGTTTTGATGACGGCATTGCCGGCGAGAGTCGCGGGTGTTGAAGAAATCATTATGACTGTACCGGCGCCAGATGGCGAGCTGAATCCAGCCGTTATGGCGGCAGCAAAGATTTGTAAAGTGGATCGTATTTTCAGCGTCGGTGGAGCCCAGGCGGTAGCGGCGTTAGCGTATGGTACTGATACCATTCCAGCGGTGGATAAAATTGTTGGCCCGGGAAATGCCTATGTAGCTGCCGCAAAGAAGTTGGTATTTGGCGCGGTTGGTATCGATATGATTGCAGGCCCTTCAGAGGTTTTGGTGATTTGCGATGATTCTGCTGAGCCAAATTGGGTGGCGATGGATTTGTTTGCCCAGGCTGAACATGATGAATTGGCGCAAGCTATCGCGATCACCGATTCCGTCATGATGGTGGAAAAAATTCAGTCAGCCATCGATGGCTTGCTGCCGACCATGGAAAGAAAGGAAATTATTGATAAATCACTGTCAGCACAAGGTGCGATTATTCTCGTCAGGGATATGGACGAAGCGGCGGAGCTGTCAGACCGAATCGCGCCGGAACATCTTGAGCTAATGGTCGATGATGTTGATGGTTTACTGGCAAGAGTGCGTCATGCAGGGGCGATATTCGCCGGTAAATACAGCGCTGAAGCGCTGGGTGATTATTGCGCCGGCCCCAATCACGTACTGCCGACTTCGGGGACCGCGCGATTCAGTTCACCGTTGGGTGTTTATGATTTTCAGAAAAGAACCAGTGTTATTCGGGTTTCTGAAAAAGGCTCTCGGGAAATTGCCGGTATCGCTGCATTGCTGGCCTCGAGTGAAGGGCTGACCGCACACGAAAATTCTGCACGTCTGCGAAATGGAAGCTACACCCCTTCATACGACGAAACCACATCGTCGGTCTAAATTTTGGGAGAAAGCGAATTGCACAAAGACGGGCTAATCGAAAGCTGGATTCCGGAGCCCATTCGGAAACTCAAAGTCTATGCGGTGGCGGATTCCAGTGGCATGACTAAACTGGATGCAATGGAAAGCCCGTTTCAGCTGGATGAAAATCTCAAAACACATTGGCTTGAAGCATTAGCTGATGCCAGCATCAATCGATACCCCGATCCGAACGCTTCAAAACTCAAACAAACAATTCGGGAAAAGCTGGAAATCCCGGATTCTGCAGAAATCGTCATCGGTAACGGATCAGATGAATTAATTCAAATCATTGCAATCCTGCTTGGCGGACAGAATCGAACTTTTATTGCCCCGGATCCGAGCTTTTCCATGTACCGGCAAATTTGCCTGGCTACTTCGACGCAATTCGAGGGGATCGCTCTCGGAGACAGCTTTGAACTGGATATTCAACTTGTGCTGGAGAGCATTCGAAAACACCAGCCGGCCTGCGTATTTCTGGCATACCCCAATAATCCGACGGGCAATTGTTTTCGACGGCAGGATATCATAGACATCCTCGACCACGCCCCGGGAATGGTGGTTGTGGATGAAGCGTATCATGCGTTTTGTGGGGAGTCTTTTTTAGAGGAAATCAAAAATTATGACAACCTCGTAGTCCTTAGAACACTGTCGAAAAGTGGATTCGCCGGCTTACGGTTGGGGATTTTGGCCGCAGCGCCGCATTGGACAGCGCAAATCGAAAAACTGCGTCTGCCCTATAACATTAACGTATTGACACAGCTGAGTGCGCATTTCCTGCTTAAGCATTTTCAGGTATTTCAGGCTCAATCAGAATTGATACGGATAAATCGTAAGGAAATGTTGGATGCTTTGGTGGTTCTTAAGGGCGTAACGGTCTATCCAAGTCAGACAAATTTTCTGCTGTTTCATACAGCGTTAGGGGCCGACTTTGTATACGAGAAATTGAAATCCGGCAATATTCTCATCAAAAATCTGCACCGCTCTTCGCCTGCTCTGAGCAATTTTTTACGCGTAACAGTGGGCAGCGAAGATGAGAGCATGCAATTTATTAAAGCGATGCAAGCTATCCATCAGACTTGAACGCTTGTATCAGCCGCAGTTGTCGAATTTTTGGATCAGCTGTAGAGTCCGACTGCTGTAATTTTTATTCAGAAAATCCCGAACACATTGTCTCAGCAAGTCTAACCCTTGTTGCTTTCCTTCGGATGCGCTAATCACCGCGCACTCTCGCCAGGGTTTGTTTAGCAAAATTCGTTCAAACAAAAAGCATTCTATTTTCAGGTCCGATATTAATGGTTTATCGGAAGATACCCTAGGCTTCGAACGAGATTCCCTTTCCAATGACGGAGTACTGCAAATCATTTCCAGAGCGAGCGCCTTTAAGCCATTGCTGACGCAATCCTCGGTACCGTTGAAAAACCCCAGTCTGACAAGATTGCAAAATTCGGTTTCAGATAGTGTCTCCACTTCACTGACCGGTTGAATCCATTTCATAATCATTACTGCAATGTTCGGGCTAATGGAATGAAACGTTTGACCAAAATGGCCAGACAAATTCTGCCTAAACAGGTTTTCTGCAATTTCCGCTACCACTTTGCCGTCATCAGACAGCGATTTGATCAGTGTTCCAGGATGGTTTGAAGTATTGGCGCTTTTATTCATTCCGATTCGAACGGGTGAGAAGTCCAAACTGTTCCAGAATGCCAATGTGTCGGCAGTCATACTAAACGTCGTTGCCATAAGATCGGCTTTATCACGGCATCTTTGTTCGATGTGACGAATCAGCTTTGTCCCAATTCGATTCCTTGTCAATTCAGGAAGAACAGCTACCCGGACTACTCGCATAATCGTTAGCTGAAGCGCTTCTATTATGCCGAGTTGAGCACCTAACACCTCAGCCGTCGGATTTCCTTTTGGTCGGCGCTGATTTTTCCAAACGGCGTTGGCGATTGCTGTATTCAGTGGCTGTTCAATTACGCCCAGCGCAACGCCGACAATTGCTCCGTTAAAGGACGCTGTGAAAAGACGAACATGGTGATTATCGAGTAAAAATTGCAAGTCCGAAGGGCGGGTCTGGTAGTGCGCCAAAGAGAGCAGGCCAAAAACTTCCCGAAGCCGGTATTCGTCACGCTGAATACGGTCAGGATTCTCCTCTCGGATTGTCGTTTGGCTTATATTATGACCGAATTGAGCCAGCTGTTCGGCGTTAGCCGACGGCTCGGCATCAAGCATTAATAACGCGAAAATCAATTGCTCCACTGGATCATTTTCGGCCCAGCGAATCGGCTCTTTCAGTTGCGTAAACTTCCAGCCGCGCGTTAGCTGATCGAGCATTTTGGTGAAGCTGAGAATGAATCCTCTACCGGTGCCTTCATAGCCATGTACGGTGCTGGCTAATGCAACTCGGGGATACTGCGTTAGGAGTGACGCTAATGTTGAAACTGAAATAGACGCGGCTTCATCGACCAACAGAAAATCCACCGCTACCTTCGAATCGGCTAAAGATTCTGCAGCAAAATACGGCAGCCTGCTGGAATTTGGCGAACATCCAGCATGTTTTAAGACCGTTTCTACCGATGATTTGTTTAAACCGGTCAAGCCAATTTTTGTTGCGCCTTGCTGGAATAACAATTTTGCCGCGATGCCTAACGCTGCAGATTTCCCTCGCCCTCGATCAGATATCAGCACCGCGGGTCGTCTCCTCTGGCCGTTATAAGATTTTAGTATTGCGGCAATTCCCCTTTCCTGATCTTTAAAACCGGTTGCAGTGAAGGTACTGCCGGACTTGTCGTTGAGCTCGGGAAAATCAACTTCCTGGTTTATGCAATGACAATACGGCGAGGATTCGAGAATGGATTTGAATCTTCGGATGTAACGAGATGGCTCGCTTGGTTGACACCCCCAGCGCGGAAATTCCGGGGTCATCAGGATCAACAACCCTCCCGCCCTGATGGCGCCACTGACCGCCCCCAGCGCATTGGCAGAGAGCGCGCAACAACAGTCGAAAACTACGCCGTCAAATTCTTGCCCAAGCTGTTTGCGTGCTTCGTTTGGCTTGATCGGCGCAATCCGGGGCATCAGATCCGTGTTCTGGAAATCCCTCGGCAGGTCTTCAGATACCCATAAAAAGTTAAAATTCTTAAGGGTGTCAACAATCTTCCTGCATCGCTCACCATTCCATTCTGTACTTCCATTTAATACCAGACAGGCGCGATGCCGGTTATCCAGTGCCAGTAAATGAAGGCGCTTGATCCAGTTCGAAAACGCCGTATCCTTATGAGTGTTGGGCATGGTGCAGGATTAGGGGTTTGTGTGCCTGGCGGGTCAAAAATGCGCCTGCAGGGTCAGGAAGATTGTTTGATCAAGTGTTCATATTTCAACATCAACTGATCCTGAGTTTCGATATGCTGCGGATCAACGGGTATACAGTCTACAGGACAAACCTCTACACATTGACTGGTTTCAAAATGACCCACACACTCGGTACACAACTTGCAATCGATTTCGTAGATGATCTCACCCTGATAAATCGCATCGTTGGGGCATTCCGGCTCACATACATCGCAGTTGATGCACTCATCGGTTATGAATAGCGCCAAATGATACTCCAGGCCGTATAGGACTAAACTTTGTACTTTTCGGTAAGCGCGGAGAATACTTCGGCGTGAACGAACTTGGACACATCACCGCCGTAACGCGCGATCTCTTTAACCAGGCTCGCCGAGACGAAAGTATGGTTTTCCGACGGGGTTAGAAAAACAGTTTCTATACTGCTGTCGAGTTTTCGGTTCATTGACGCCAGTTGAAACTCATATTCAAAATCGGACACCGCTCTTAATCCGCGAAGGACAACCATCGCCTTGCACTGCCGTGCGAAATCAATCAATAGTCCGGAAAACCCGACAATCTCCAAATTCTCAATATCCTTAAGAACCGTTTTCGCGAGTTCAATTCGCTCATTCAGGCTAAACAAAGGCGATTTTTCCGGGTTATGGGCGATGGCGAATACAACCTTGTCAAACATACGGGTTGCACGGTGTCCCAGGTCACTGTGTCCATTGGTTATAGGGTCAAACGTTCCCGGGTAAACTGCGATTCTGGTCATATGATTATTCAGTTGAAGATTCTGGATTCACTTCAATCAGCGTGGAACTCACCATTCCTCTGCTGGATTGCCGAATCATATTCCAACTTGAAGGAATTGGTAAGTGTTTTTGGTGCGTTGAAGACTCAGTATAAATCAGGCAATTCGCCGCCAGACAGTTGCTTTCGATGAGTCGGGGGAGTATTTCCGGGATCGCGTTCTGTTTGAAGGGCGGATCCAGAAAAATAATATCGAATCGGTTAGTGGATTTCTTTAAAAATGCAAAAGCGGAAGTATTGTGTATGGAAATTTGCGCTGAGCCACCGAGCAGGCGGGTATTCGCAGATAAAAACTGGCTTGCGCTACGATTGGTTTCAACCAGGGCAACCTGCCTGGCGTTGCGGGAAGCCGCTTCAAACCCCAACGCCCCGCTGCCGGCAAAAAGGTCAAGGCAGGTTTTTCCTGTTAAATCCTGACCAAGCCAGTTAAACAGCATTTCTCTCACCCTGTCAGGGGTCGGCCGTAAATTGACAATGGCAGGAAACTGAATCTGCCGGCGCTTCCATTTGCCACCGATGATTCTAAGTTTACCTTTTGCGGGCATGATCTGGATCTGCAGAGTTTAAAATTGGCGTCGTGTGTTCAAGCAGTCAAACCCATCTGCAGATCCTCAATGACTTCGGAAGTTTTGGATATTTGAACAGCATTGTATTTTGAAACGTTGAAATAATCAGCGTTTTCCGAAATAAATGATAGGATACCGCAGTTCGCCACAAGCGCTTGTAAATTTCAACCTGCTATCTGTTCCCGATAAAAATTTCATGACATTAAAACAAGGTATTTTCCGCCGATTATTTCAATCCAGAGAGTCACTCTCAGGCGGCTTAGCGAATATTTTTTCCGCTCGAAATACGTTTGACGATTCAACCTTTGATGATATTGAAGAGCAACTCATAATTTCTGATTTCGGTGTGGCCGCCGCCGCATCATTAGTCACCCAACTGAAATCAAATTCCCGCAAACAGAATCTTTCGGATTCTTCAGCCCTTTTGGCGTTGTTGAAAAGCCTCATGCAGGCGAAATTGAATGCCAGTCTGGAAGGGATGGATTATTCTCAACTGCAAAAACCCGTGGTGATCCTGATGGTTGGGGTTAACGGTGTTGGAAAAACCACGACCATGGCGAAGTTGGCAAATCGTAAAAAGCAGGGCGGCGCAAAGGTTATGCTTGCGGCCTGCGATACTTTTCGCGCAGCGGCGATAGAGCAGTTGCAAAGCTGGGGGCAGAGGCTGGATATTCCGGTGATTGCCCAAAGCCACGGTGCCGATGCGGCAGCGGTGGCATACGATGCCTATCGTGCAGCGTGTGCAAGAGAAATGGATTTTCTCCTGATCGATACCGCAGGCCGCCAGCATACCCATGGGGACTTGATGGATCAACTGGAAAAAATTCAGCGAGTATTGTCGAAAGCGAACGATCAGATTCCGCACGAAGTGTATCTGACACTGGACGCGGGTAATGGACAAAATGTGTTGTCTCAGGTTGAAAACTTTAACGCGAAAATTCCGCTGACCGGTCTTTGTGTTACCAAACTTGATGGAACGGCCAAAGCAGGCGTCGTTATTGGTCTCGCAGATAGATTCAATATTCCGATCCGCTATATGGGTGTTGGTGAAGGAGTCGACGATCTTAGGCCATTTGCTGCTGATGAATTCATCGATGCGCTTATGCCTGATATAATGGACGATGCCGAATAGAGTCAGTCGCTATCGTGATTCAGTTTAAACAGGTATTGAAGCGTTACGAAAACGGATACGATGCGCTTAAACAGGTATCACTGATCATACCCAAAGGCTCGATTACCTTTCTTACCGGCCATTCCGGCGCGGGTAAAAGCACATTGCTGAGATTAATCTCGTTAACCGAGACTGCCACCCGTGGCCAGGTATTGGTAAATGAAGAAGATATTTCCCGCTTTCGGGGTGACCGAATTGCCTTTCATCGGCGGAAAATAGGTTGTGTGTTTCAGCACCATAAATTGTTGAGCGACCATACGGTTGAACAAAATGTGGCATTGCCGTTGATCATCTCTGGGGTGGGAGATCGTGAATGCGGACGAAAGGCGAGGGCGGCTTTGGATAAAGTGGGATTGTTAAAATTAGCAAAACGCTACCCAATGTCATTGTCGGCTGGAGAGCAGCAGCGTGTGGGGATTGCACGGGCAGTAGTGGCACGGCCCGAAATACTGTTGGCTGACGAACCCACAGGGAATCTGGATCCACAACTGTCTGATGAAATTATGAAACTGTTTTTTTTGTTTAATCAGCACGATGTCACCGTGGTAATCGCGACCCATGACTATCGGCATTTAAACAATCCTGCGGCAGGGTTGCTGGCGTTAAAGCAAGGCCAGATCGTCGGTGATAGTCATTCGTGATTACTTATTTTCACCGGCATTGCCAGATTGCAAAACAAGCCTTGGCGCGAATGCTGCGAAGCCCAATATCGTCTTTGGTTTCAGCTGCGATTATCGGCGTGGCTCTCAGCTTGCCGCTGCTCATGTTCAAGATCACGGAAAATGCCACTGAGCTTTCCAGCCGATGGCAGGCCAGCGATGTGATTTCTGTGTACATCGATTCAGCGGATTCGCGAACTGACCATGCTGCACTGGAGCTCGGTCACGCCATCCTTCGCATACCCCAGGTCGCGGATGTGCAATATCTAACGGCGGATCAGGTGCTGGACGAATTTAAACGCCAGGCTGGATTTTCTGAATTGCTCGAAGAGCTTGATTCCAGCCCGTTGCCCGCGATGATTTATGTCTTCCCGGAAATTCAGTTATCCGATAACGATCTGGATGATCTGGTGTCAGCAATTTCTGTCATGGAACGTGTTGACTATGTGTCTTATGACCAACAGTGGCGAAATCGTTTAAAGGCGATTGTCAATTTATTTGAATACGGAATTATGACGCTGACCGCCCTGATGTCGCTCGGTGTAATTCTGATAATCAGCAATACCGTTCGCTTGGGCATACTGGATCGACGTGATGAAATTCAGATCATTGATCAGATAGGCGGCACCGGTTCCTATATGCGCAGACCATTCCTGTATTACGGTGTTTTCCAGGGCGTTATCGGAGCGCTTGTGGCGTTACTGATTTCGCTGTTTGTGCTCGTGCTCATATCTTCTCCGATCAACGAACTGGCAGCGCTCTACAACAGCGAGTTTCAGATTCAGCAGATCGATTTAAAAACCGCAGTAGCCGTCATCATGTTGTCAGCAATTCTGGGTTGGGTTGCAGCGAGATTGACTGCCGGGGGGTATGTCCGAAAAATGCGAGCTAGCGCACGCGGAAAGTGATTCTTCCTTTGCTGAGATCGTAAGGCGTGAGTTGAACCGTTACTTTGTCGCCACGCAGTATTCTAATGTAGTGTTTGCGCATTTTTCCTGAGATATGGGCGATTATTTCATGCCCGTTTTCCAGTTCAACGCGAAACAACGTATTTGGCAAGGCTTCCACGATGGTGCCTTCCATTTCGATACTTTCTTCTTTTGCCATAAATAGTTGGAGTGATTGATTTTGGGGGTCGGAGTTTAAATAAGATTAGCGCTCAGGGCAACGTCCGTGTGTTAGCCCAAAGCAGTAATGTCCCCTTTTGACTTCTTCAGGAGGCGCAAATAATGCAGAAGCCGTTATTTGTCAGTACATCTGACCGGCTATGGCAAGGGTTATGGCTGCGTGGGGCGACCATTCACCCGTTGTTCAACCAACACCGCCCCATAATGAATATAAAAAGGGGGCATTTAAACTTTGGGTTGACACGAAGTATCGGATTCAACAATCAAACATCGGGTTTAACCGCGACCCCTATTGCGCACAGAATAGCCGCGAATATCCAGATAAACAACATTCGCAGACAATATTCACGCAAACATAATGGCGAATAAACGGCAGAGCGGACAAGCGGTGAAAAATCGCGTCCGAAAAAAGACTAGCCGTTCATCGCTGATTGCAGGTAGTTCTGTAGTCCGACCTTGTTAATCAGCCCCAGTTGCGTTTCCAGCCAGTCAATGTGTTCCTCTTCGGCTTCAAGAATGCTCTCGAATAACTCTCTGGACACATAATCCTGCACTGTTTCAGAACAGGCAATCGCGACCTGGAGATCAGCGCGGGCGACTTGTTCCAGTTTCAGGTCGCACGCCAGCATTTCCTCAACGTTTTCTCCAATCGACAGTTTTCCCAGCTCTTGCAGGTTTGGCAGCCCCTCCAGGAACAGGATGCGCTCAACCAGGCTATCGGCATGTTTCATCTCGTCGATAGACTCCTCGTACTCATGCTTGCCCAATTCCACCAGCCCCCAGTCCTTGTACATGCGGGCATGCAGGAAATACTGGTTGATGGCAACCAATTCATTGCCCAGAATTTTGTTCAGGTGTTGGATGACAGTTGTATCGCCTTGCATAATAAAATCCTCGGTTGACCAATTCGCAGTATGCGTTATCAATCTCGATATGTCAAACCTAAGTCATTCATTTAATGGGTAAAAAAGAATAATAATGGAATTGATTATCATCCTCATTAGTCATTATCGGAGGCCAGTGTGTGCCAGAGGAATCGCTTGGCTGGTTGTACAATGAAACGCCTTCACGATCTGATTTACCCGGTGCGGAATGTGTCAACTGTATCTCCTGTCTACCCTCGTAATACAGGTTCAGAGAGTCCATTAGTTGAGCAATCGCCAATAAACCGGCGCGAGAGGCGAGTAAATCGTTGACTGTTTTAATTGACACCACCGTACAGAAGAAAAAAACAAGAAAAAACATCACCTATCCCACCGATGCCAGGCTGGCAATCAAGAGTATCAACCGTCTCAAAAAACTGGCCCAACAAAATGGCATCCAACAGCGCAGAACCCTTGTGAAAGAGGTTAAAGACGGCCACTTCCGCTATGTTAAAAAGCGTACATCCGCTAAAAGGACTCTGGAACCATTGCTCATATCCTAATCCGAGAATTACACAGGAAGTTGCTGGCTACGCAGCTAACCGAAGCAGAAAGACACCATATCTACACCGTCCCTTCAGGCTCATTTCCGGATTGGAAAGTATTGGGGAGGCTTGTCAGGGGTAAAGGATCAATTTGACGAAAATAGACACTCCGACACTCACAACAGTCAGAAAAATGCCAATGATGTATCTAAGCCCCCATATTTTCACGTTGGCAACATCTGCCTTCGTGGCGGAATGCTTCACCGTTGCTTCCAGTGATGCGACGCGTTCACGAATGCCGCCGTGATTGTCCAGTTGCTGGAACATCATAGCCCGGATTTCGGCATTATCGCCTTGTTCGGTTGGGCGTTCCGGGCGGATTTCCTTCATGCTGTGTCACTGGCCCGTTTACGATACCAGTCCTGGATCAACTCATTGGGGATGATTGCTCCTGTCCCGTATTCGCGTTGCACAATATCCCATGGCGTTCCCGGCTGGTGCGTGATGTTGGACAGTTCCAGGGCCGTGTATGCGCTGTAGGCATCGGCGACACCCTGGATCAACTCGCGCTGGTGGTCTGTAAATTTATCCGAATGATCGACGGGTACGGCGGTGATTGAATTACCACCGAATGACTTGTAACTATGATAGATGCTTGGCACGACTGGGCCGTAGGTCCACGCCTCTACGGGTTCGTTGATAAGTGCCTCACCGGAGATGCCCAGCATCCAGCCATGACTGATATAGGTCAGTTTTAGCAAGTGCATTGGCGTTGACTGTGTATTACGGCGAATCCACAGAAGGTGTGCTGCCACGTTCAGGGGGGATTGGCTCTGCTCCATAATTGACATGACATCCTCCGACGCTTTTAATGACCCATCATAGGGGCCGCTGGCGCTCATGTCAACTCTCAGCCTTAGCCGACAAGGGAGCCTGCGCCATACGCCATTATTGATGCGGCGGGATATTCCCGCAGCAAGGGCATGAAGCCCTGTCCGATCATGATGGCCGTGCGGCTTGATGGAAATGAAGCGGCTGCTGAAAGATACCGGCTCGGTTTACCTGCACTGCGACCCCGCTACCTGAAGATGTTGATGGACGCGGTGTTTTGGAAAGACAATTTCAGGTAATGAAGCGGTCTGGGCATATCGGTCAAACCTAAGTCATTCATTTAATAGGTAAAAAAGAATAATAATGGAATTGATTATCATCCTCATTAGCCATTATCGGAGGCCAGTGCGTGCTAGGGGAATCGCTTGGCTGGTTGCACAAAGTGGCGGTTCGCTAGCGGTATCTCGGACGGTATCTCGGACGGTATCTCGCCGAGTCTGGCGGATAATTTTGTTGGCGAGGATATTGCATTGACCGCAACGGCTTGCGACTCCCAGCGTGTTGCGTAACTCACACAGAGAGGTTGCGCCGTCTTCAACGGCGGCGCGAATTTGGCTATCGGTGATACCTTTGCAGATGCAGACGTACATGGCAACAGAAACGCTCTAATTGATTGATGGCGTTATGATAAATCGTAATGCGAATGATTGTCAATAAGATTCGTATTATTGTTAGCCCAAAGCAGTAATGTCCCTTTTTAGCAAAGCTAAAATGCCCCCTTTTTATATTCATTATGAGCCGCTAAACGAACTGCCAAATAAATATTGCACCTGCCGTGAAATTCTAATACTGTTCGCCGGTAATCTGAATCGGGTAAAACGGTAATGTCGGTACAAAACAGCGACCGCAAAGAGGTAACGATTTCTACTCTTGGCAGGCTCAAGCAAGCCGGAGAGAAATTTGCCTGTTTAACGGCGTATGACTATTGCAGCGCATTTGCGGCCAGTGAAGCAGGCATAGAAGTCCTTCTGGTTGGAGATTCTCTGGGCATGGTAATCCATGGCCACGATAGTAGTTTGCCGGTAACCATAGACGATATGGCGTATCACATGCGTTGTGTAAAGCGCGGTAATCAGGGCTCCTTGCTGGTCGCTGATTTACCGTTCATGAGTTATTCGTCTGCCAGCCAGAGCCTTGAAAGTGCGGCGACGTTGATGCGTGAAGGGGCGCAAATGGTAAAACTTGAAGGCGGCGCATGGCTGGCGGAAACGACACGGCTTTTAACCGAAAGAGGCATTCCAGTGTGCGCGCATATGGGACTGACCCCCCAATCCATAAACCATTTAGGCGGATATCGTGTTCAGGGCAGGGATCCCGCGCAGAGCCAGTCGATAATTGATGAAGCACGGGTGCTGCAGAAAGCCGGTGCCAGTATTATTTTGATTGAATGCGTTCCCGAATCACTTGGTATGCGATTAACTGAGGCATTGGATGTGCCGGTTATCGGCATTGGTGCGGGTCCAGGTACAGACGGGCAGATTCTGGTTTGGCATGATTTGCTGGGGTTGTATCCGGCAAAGAAAGCCAGGTTTGTGAAGAATTTTTTGGCTGGAAACGGGAATGGGGTACAAGGGGCGTTGCATGATTACATCGCGCAGGTGAAATCCGGTGAGTTTCCCGATAAAGATCACAGCTACCAATAACCGAATCCCAGTAACCGAATTATTGCGTAACGAATTATGAAAGAGAAAGATTCAATACTACAGTTGTGGCCGGTTTCGTTGCTGCAGCGAAAACTCGAGGCGCACGAATCGGTAAATAGCGAATTGCTTGATTTGTTTCAGCAATACAGAAATGCCAATCCTGCCGGTAGCGACCATAGTTATGTGAGTCCAGATAGTTTTTCCAACGATATTCAAAACCCGGCTCTGGAGGTCCTGAAGAAATTTATTATGGACAATATTTACGATGTTGCGCTTGGCAAAAACGAAAAATACTGGCGGCAGTTCAAATTACAGAATATCGATATTGATTTAACCGGGCTGTGGTTCCAGATCAGCAATAACCATTCCTTTCACGAAACTCACGTACACGGAAATTGTTCCTGGTCCGGGGTATACTACGTGCAGGCCGGATCAGCCAGTAAAGATGCAAAGGATACGCTGGATAATGGAATGCTCAATGGCGTAACCCGATTTTATGGGCCTCACATGGAATATGCTGCGGCTGGACACGGCGATTGGGGGAACCGCTATTTACACGAATACGCACATACCTGTTATCCCGAAGATGGAATGCTGGTTATATTCCCTTCGTATCTCAAGCATATGGCGTTTCCATACAAGGGTGAAAAAAATCGTGTTGTTGTGTCCTTCCATGCCCAGGTAAATTCGGCCACACCAATAGAGTATCACTACGCATTTAATTAACCTGGTCATTAACCCGGGACAACAACCCGATCGATTTAATGGCTACGATTCCGGGATCGGAATCGTTAGACTAAGGTGGACCGAAGCGTCAGCTTTTCAGGAAGCAGCGGACTCGTCAAATATCAAAACCAGATTCTGCAAGAGCGCCGCTTCACGCTCAGGGTCCGATGCTAATTCCACCCATTCGAACTCGCTAATCTTTTTGCCGTAAGCGATTTCCTTTCGAGCGATTGATCGGTGACTAACGTACATTAAAGATTGATTTTCGGATACACGCTCAAAGCGCACGCGAAATTTGTCAAGCGATGTGTTGGTTTTGGTAAGAGACGTAACCAGGTTTTGTGTCATGCGGCCAAAAAACGAACTGCCGTCATCGATTTCAGCGGTCTGCTCTATCCATTGGGTTTCCATCAAACCGGCTTGGGGATTGTATTCCACCAAATCCACATCACCCAGTGACCAGTACGCAAGTACTGATTTCCAGGCCTTTTCGACGCTGCTATCGATTTCGAGCCAGCGTTTATCGCCATCGTTTACGATTCTCGCGCGAATCGCTTGCGGCAAAATTCTAAGATCATCGTCTGCGCTATTTTGTATGCCGGTTAATACGGTTTCATTGCTAGAGGTTATCAGCTCTGGCGGCAGTTCCAGCGGTTTACTCGATTGAACTTTGTAAAGCGTTGCTTTGCCCTTTTTTTTGTCATTGTTTGACAGGCGAATGGGATCAGAGGTCGGGTCATTTATTTTTTTCGGACTGCCTCGAACAACATCGTCCTGACTTTCGCTGCTACCGGTTTCAGATTTATCGCTGGTCGAACTACAGGCGCAGAGTAAAGCAACGAGAGAGATTAAAATTGTGGTCCGAAGCATTTTATTTATAGTGTCTAGTATTAAAAAAATCAGATTGATCTTAAGGATAACAAAAATGGTGTGAATTTTATCCTGAGTAACAAGCCGTTTTAGTTAGGGAAACTGGTGGCGGATTATTGCCGAATTTGCTACCGAAAAGTAGCTGGAATTGAGGATTAATTTGACGGTGTTTCGATTTAGCGTCCGGTTTTGCTAACCGCTGGATTGCTAAAGCTTGTATTGAATGTTGATAACTTGTTGTTTTTACGGTAATTTATTCGGTAATATGGGGTTTTCATAAAAACTGAAGACCGTTTTTAACAAAACATTAAATAATTGTAATAATCCTGCACAAATTGTGGTAAAGTCCACCTCGCTGCTCGCAATCTGAATCCAAAATTTACGGATTTTTGAATCAGAAAACGAGCAGTGAGTTAAAATTTAAATTTTATATTACTTAAAAACAATTTATGAGGTTAATCTCAAATGAATAAATCAATGAATAAAAAGCTGCTCGCCATAGCGGTATCTGCCGCAGTAATGGCACCTGTAGCGTCACAAGCTGCTGACGTAACTGTTTACGGTCGTATCAACAACGCGCTTAATATCCAAAGCGTTGATGGTGGTGCCAGTACTACAGATATTTCATCAATTAGTTCACGTTTTGGTATCAAAGCCAGTTCTGACCTGGGCAACGGCTTAACCGCTTCTGCTCAATATGAGTTCTCAACGAATACTGATAAAGAACTAGACAACATCGCTGATCTGCGTGTCGGTACTGTTGGTCTTTCTGGTGGTTTCGGAAGCGTCACTGTCGGTAACCAATGGAGTGCATACTATAACACTGTGGGTACTCACATGGATCCGATGTACACTGTTGGTTATTATATCTACTCTAGTTTCGTAGGTGCCCCATACCGTGCTTCTAACACTATCAAGTACGCTAACTCTTTCGGTCCTTTGTCCCTTCAACTGGACGTTCGAGTCAACGGAAGCGAAGAAGATGGTAAGGTTGCTGAGAAAATCAACGGTGACGGCGTTGGCATCGGTCTAAGCTTTGCTGCGAGTGACAGCCTGACGCTTGCTGTGGCTCTCGATTCAGAAAACGGTGCTGCGGGTGCCGATGATACTGATCGTACTGGTGTCGCAGCGAAGTGGGCTTCTGGTGGCTTCTTCCTGATGGCTGGTTGGCAGGAAAATGAAACTGGATCAGCAAGCGTTGACGAGATTTCTGTTTACGGCGGAACTGCCATTGGTGAATCTGCAAGCATCACGATTGGCTACCATGACGCTGGCAACAATGCAGGCGCTACAGCAGACCAGTTTGTCCTTGGTGTTTATCACAACATGGGCGGCGGTATGAGACTGTTCTACGAAGGAACTGCAGTATCTTACGATCATTCTGAGAAAAATGACTTCGCTCGTCACGTTCTCGGAATGCGCTACGATTTCTAATTTGAAATTTACGTAATCCAGAAAAAACCGGGTCGCGAAAGCGATCCGGTTTTTTTATGTCGTCATTTTCTGAAACCAGAAAATAATGAGCGTCACCAGTCTGTTTTGAGCGTACCCGATAATCTCCCGTTTTACTTGCTATCGCGTTTACCTGGTATCGTAATGGCTTTTCCAGATTGGGGTACTAGAGTACCCAATCAGCAGCATCATCGAGAATCTGGGCATGCTGTAATATATCGATGACCTCAGCCAACGGGTTCTCATAATTACGCCATCTTTCACGCGAGCGGGTATAAATACCTTCCCTGACCTGCCAAATACTTGCGGTACGAACGGCGGTATTGGATTTCGTGCTGTCCAGACAGTTTTCCTGCCATTCCAGACCGGCGCCGTCAATAAGGGCTTTTGTCTGGTTTTCATTGTCGCCAACAAATTGTTCATAGATAACAGGGTATATCTCGCCTTTAAACAAATCGTTCCAGTGCTTCATCAATTGATGATACTGAATGTAGTAATTTGCCAATGACTTCAGGTTGTACACAAACCCGATATCGGAACCGTATAGCTGAAAATAATTCGACGTAATGACATCCAGTGGATGTCGGCGACAATGAATAATCCTTGAATCGGGAAACAGGGATTTAATCAGCCAGACATGGGCAAAATTGAACGGCATTTTGTCCACAAAGCAATCAACATTCAAATCGTGAAGCCGATGAACCCAATCAAGATAATGATCCGCTGCCTTATCGAGCTCTGAGGTGGAGAGCGAAGTAAAATCGCCAGGGTAGGCGCGCATGGGGTCAGAGCGCTTTTCTATCCGTGCGATGGCTTCTTCAATGCAGGGTAACTCACCGCAGCCGAGGACATGGCTATGCCGGGACAAAACCTGTTCTACCAGAGTCGTGCCGCTTCGAGGCATACCGAGAACGAATACGGGCTTGTGTTTAAAACGTCTGGAACTGGTTGCGGCGGGCTTACGGTCTAATATCTGGCCAATGCTGTTGATGTGACGATAGTATTTATTCAGGTCTATCCTGGAGTCCTGATATTTCAGATCGTTTCCGACTTTATAGACTTCAAACGCTTGTTTATAGAGTCCGCAATCATCATAAATTTTACCCAGCGCAAATGAGAGTTTGATTTTTGAGGAATCATCCAGGTCGTCTGATTTTCCCCACAGCTCAATCACGGTTGCGGCATCCTCATCTTCGATGCTTTTGAACTTCTTCATCGTCGCGATACTTCGATACGCTTCTGCATGTCCGGGATTAAGCTCAAGTGATTTTCGATAAAATGCTTCTGCCCCGGCTTTATCGCCGAGTGAGGAATAAACCAAGCCAAGGTTGTTAGCGTATTCCGCATTATCAGGATCAATTTCAAATGCCTTTTCGTAATATTCCTTGGACTGGCTAATACCATCGAGTTGAAACCAGGCTCCCCCAAGCGAATTCAGGGTCTTTGCGTCATTTGGCACGATTTTTAGAATAGCTTCGGCAAAATTGATCGCGCCAAAATGATCTCGAACCGCTTCCCTGAAAGAAAGTCCCAAGCGTAAAACCTCTTCACTTTTGGGGAATGATTTCTCCAATGCACCGACTAGCGGTGATGCCTCATTGTAATGCTGCTGTGTAATTAACATCCTGCCCTTCAGCAATCGGACTTTTAATTCGTCGGGAAACGCATCAAAAAGTTCGTTAGTCAGCCTGTCGGCGATTTCCATATTGCCCGAACCAAACTCAAGATTTGCCAGATTGACCTTTGCATCAACGTTATACGGTTCAATTTCGAGGCATCGTCGAAAAGTATCCCGCGCCTTCTCAACATCCGGCTTTTCAGCGAGAAGGGTTGCCAGCAAATTCAATGCCCGCGGATGACGATCATTATGACTTAATACCGAATTAACGGTTTCTTCCGCTTGAGCGAACTTACCCAGTTCGTTGTAGGAAATTCCCAGATTGGTCATCGCATCCAATTGCGTTGGCGATAGCTGAAGGCACTTTTTGTAACAATCAACGGCGAATGGGTGACTGCCCAGATGTTGATGACAAAGCCCGAGGTTATACCAAACCACTGCGCTATGCGGCAGTTGCCTGGAAAGTTTGATAAATCCGCTGCGCGCTTCCACCGCTTTACCTTGCTGCATTTTGGTAATTGATTTTTCAAACAGCTTCTGTAAAGCGTTGGCGGAATGGTTGGCCATGGTTTTTCAGTGATGCCGGGGTATTAATGCTGATGCTTGACAATAAATGATTTCAACTCAGACTGATCATTTTTAATGGTGGTGTACTGTTCATCCAGATCAAAAATATTGCCTGCCTGTTTGGGTAGAGGTATCTCAATCCCGAGCGCGTTTTTTATGGCATCGGGAAATTTCGCAGGATGTGCAGTGCCGAGAACAATAATGGGTGTGCTGCTGTCTTGCTCCTGATGTGCAGCCGAGACGCCGATAATCGAATGCGGGTCAATGACCTCTCCGGTGGAATCATGAATTGCCTTCATGTCAATGGATGTTTGCTTGTCGCTTGATCTGTATGCGCTGAAATCCTGCCGTGCACGTTGAAGTCGGGTTTTATCAATTGAAAAATGTCCGTGTTCGGAAAACTCAGACATTAGCTGTCGTAAGTGGTCGGAATCCTGGTCAAGCAATTCAAACAGGTAGCGTTCAAAATTACTGGAAATACCGATATCCATGCTAGGCGAAAGGGTGGCACGAACCCCTTTACGCGCCATGGTTCCGGTTTCAAAAAATCGCGTCAGAATATCATTCTCATTTGATCCGATAATGAGTTTTTTGATTGGCAGCCCCATTTGTTTTGCGACATAGCCTGCTAAAACATTACCAAAATTCCCGGTAGGTACCGAGAAACTCACTTCCCTGTCGGGAGAGCCAAGCATAAGTGCAGCCCGAAAATAATAGACAACCTGAGAGGCGATTCGAGCCCAATTAATCGAATTTACGGCTGACAATGAATGCCTGGACTTAAACTCGAGGTCATTAAACAGCGCTTTAACCAGATTTTGGCAGTCATCAAACGTGCCTTCTACAGCAAGATTGTGGATATTGGCATCAAGAACGGTTGTCATTTGACGGCGTTGAACATCGGATACCCGATTTTTTGGATGGAGCATAAACAGCTCGATTGATGACAGTCCCCTCACGCCGGCAATTGCTGCGGATCCGGTGTCGCCAGATGTTCCGCCCAGAATGGTGCAGGATTGATTGTTCTTGGCTAAAAAATATTCGAAAAAATGCCCAAGCATCTGCAGTGCGTAGTCTTTGAATGCGAAAGTAGGGCCGTGGAACAACTCCAGCAAAAATAATTGATGGTCCAACTGCTTTATCGGTGCAATCGCATCGTGATAAAAATTTGAGTAAGTGGAATTGACAAGTGATTCGAGTGTGGCCTTTGGGATACAGTCCCCGGAGAAGCGACTTAAAATTTGTATTGCCAGGTCGCTATAGGATAATCCCTGCAGTTGGCGGATTTCAGCTTCACTCAGTTTAGGCCAGCTTGCCGGAATATAAAGCCCACCATCCGCTGCCAAGCCACTCAGGGTCGCATCCTCAAAATCAAGACTGGGAGCCGAACCTCTGGTGCTGATGTATTCCACAATAATTATCTAGAGAAAGAAAAAGCCGAATTCTACCATCAGCGAGGACTGCTACGCTGAATCACAATGAATTCGAACTGGACGTAAATTGCGGTAAACAACTATGTGATACGATGTTGCTGAAACACTTCCGCGAGACTTTGAATCGCGAGTTTGCCGAGCGGTGTTCGCGGAAGTTCATCGGTAATGGCAAATTGTGTGATTTGGTTGTGGCGGGACACTTGCAGATTAAATTGTTTTATTGCCAGTCTGACCTGATTTTCATCAAGCTCACTGGATACGACGCAAGCGGGCTTCATGTCCAGTTCGAAGACACCGGCTTCCCTGATTCTCGGGTCTCGTTCCAGTAGTATTTCAAGCTCTTCAGGGTAAACATTTTTTCCAGCCTCAGTAACGATAAGCCGCTTCGATCGACCCGTTAAAATCAGTCGATTACTCGCGTCAAGTTTGCCGATATCGCCGGTTTTAAACCACTTGCCGTCAAAAGCGTCATCATTGTGCTGTTGGTTTTCATAGCCCAACATGACGTTCGGCCCCAGAATATGAACTTCACCTCTACCATCACTATCGGGCTCATGGATTCTGATATCGACACCGTCAATAGCCTTGCCAACACTTTCCAGAGAAGCGTCGTATTCTTCCTGAATACTGCTAAGGGGAGCAGTTTCTGTCAGGCCGTAACCCTGACGCAAAGGCAATCCAAGAGTTTGAAAATAGTGCGCAATCGTGCTGTCCAGATGCGATCCGCCGCTCACCCACACACGAATATTGCCACCGAGTTTTTTTCGGATGGGTGAATTCAAATATGGTTTCAACCACTGTGGCGCAAAACGAATAATTCTGACATAGCAGCGAAGAACCGGGCTTGCCTGTGCAAATTTCTGTTCCAATCCGTTCATAATATTTCGAAACAAGCGTGGAACCGCAATCAGAACGGAAATTTTTTCCTCAGCAAGCGTTGCCATTACTTCACTGGCAGCGAGTACCCGCGGCGTTACGACAATGCCTCCACGATAGTAGGGCAGCAGCAGATTAGCGGTTAGTCCCATGGCATGGGAAAAGGGCAATAACGACACAAATCTGTCTGTGTTGGAGAACGATTTAATGTTGCACGCGGATAATACATTTGAAACGTGATTGTTATGCGATAAACGAACGATTTTGGGGGTGCCTGTGCTGCCCGAAGTGTAAATTCTGACGGCAACCTTATGGTCAGTATGCGGCACCGTAATCGCAGATTCTGCTGCTATCGAGGCATCCTTTTTCTGCAAGCTGATCTGCATCAGATTATGATGCAGACAGTCGGATTCGCAGATCATCATAACTTTAGGATTGAGCGCGGTAATCTGATTCGCGATATCATGATCGCTATTGCCGATATGAATCGGTGCAATTGCAGCGCCCAGCTTCCAGCTTGCCAGCGCTGCAACACTCCATTCAGGACCATTTGGGGCGGTTATCCCGACGGTGTCTCCGATTCCGATATTTTGTTTTCGAAGCTCACAGGCCGTGGTTAAAACGGCATCGTAAATTTGCCCGTAGGTAACGATTTTCTTTGAAGACTTGCCACGGCATATCCAGGCGGTCAAATGCTGATTCTTTTTCAGCGATGGCTCAACCAGGAGCCACAAATTGGTGTTCAATGTAAATATCCTGAGAAATAGTAGCTGATTTATTGTGTATGATAGCAAAGAACATGGATACGGTCAGGCCTAAATTCAGCGCAAAAGTCTACGAAACGTACTGATTATTGATTCGGAGTTGTCATTTGCGGTTTCATATAGAACCGGAGAACCGGATTCCCGAGCCAGGCCAAGACCATCAGTTTCTCACGAAATGGTTATCCCAATCGTTTTCCAGCGCTTTAACAAGCTGTGCCAAATCGGCTGGTTGCGGTACTTCCCACTGCATATTCTCGCCATTGTTTGGGTGTATTAATGCCAGCCGGCGTGCGTGCAGCGCCTGTCGGTTGAAATTCTGGATTGTCGTTATAAGCTCGGCAGTGGCACGAGTCGGGAATCGGTTGCGGTTGCCGTAAACCCGATCACCGACCAGCGAAAAGCCTCGCCAGCTCATGTGAACCCGAATTTGGTGGGTTCGGCCGGTTTGCAAACTTGCCTCGACCAGTGTGTGCATTCTAAACTTTTGTACTACACGTAAATGGGTAATGGCGGATTTGCCAGAGCGGGTGACGCTCATTTTTAATCGGTCATACCGCGACCGGCCGATGGCTTGATTTATGGTTTCTCCTGAAATTAAAACCCCCTCACAAACGGCAACGTATTGCCGTTTCATTGTTCGGCTTTCCAATTGTTCAATTAATCGTTGTCTTGCGAGCTCAGTTTTTGCAACCACCATAATCCCGCTGGTATCCTTGTCCAAGCGGTGGACAATTCCGGCGCGTGGTAGCGCAGCCAATGACGCTTGGTGAAACAACAAGCCATTCAATAGCGTTCCCCGAGGATTGCCGGCGCCCGGATGGACAACCAGGCCAGCAGGTTTGTTAATGACGACGATATGGCCGTCCTCGTAAACGATGTTGAGCGGTATGTTTTCCGGCTCGGCTTCAATATTCTGTTTTTTCGGAATATCAATTTCCAGATTCTCCAAGCCGGCAACTCTTGATTTTTGTTTGATCGGTTTACCGGCAATCCGTACCCGTCCCTGGGAAATCCACTGCTGAATTGCGCTTCTGCTGTGTTCTGGCAACAACTCTGCCAGCACTTTATCAATGCGCTCGCCGGCTTTTTCGGCGGGAATTTTCAGAAAAAAATGTGATTCAGAATCCGACATGATGAGCAAGATGTGGCAAAATAACGGGATTGCCCGGACACAATGAAGTTCCTGGCAACACAGTATGTATTAAACCGAAATTTTACGCCAATTATCCAGACAACATGCAAAATACAACCCCTAAATTTAATGCTGCGAGTATGACAGTTTCTACCCTTTTTCCGAGGTTTATCATTCTTTGCCTGCTAACCGTTATTATGAGCGGCTGCGGTGTTTTCAAAAAGGATAAAGAAGACAGCGATGCCACTGCGGAGCAAATTTACGAGGAAGCTCGAACCGCAATTTCGAAGAAACGGTACCAACCTGCGATCGAGCTTTTACGCACACTTGAAGCAAAATATCCCTATGGCGTTTATGCAGAGCAGGCGCAGCTGGATACGGTATATGTTTACTATCTGAGTGAGCAACCCGGACTGGCGTTGGCCGCCGCTGATCGATTTATCAAACTGCATCCCACCCATGAATCCGTCGATTATGCTTATTATCTGAAAGGTTTGGTGTCTTATAACGAAAACAAGTCTCTAATGGGTCAGTTTATGGGACAGGACGATTTGAGCGACAGAGACGGATCTGCAATCAGAGCCGCATTATCTGCGTTCGAACAACTTTATACCCTGCATCCAGACAGTCAATACGGTCCAGAAGCAAGAAAGCGTGCAAAATATTTAAAAAATGCGCTGGCCAAAAATGAAATTGCAATCGCGCGATATTATTATTCAAAAGGGGCGCATGTCGCTGTGGTTAATCGAGCCAAGGGTGTGGTTGAAGCGTATTCTGCAACGCCTGCTGTAGAGCAGGCGTTGGCATTAATGATGTTTAGCTATACTAAAATGGGGTTTAATGACCTCGCCACGGATTCACGCCGGGTTTTGGAGCTCAATTTCCCCAATAGCGAATACCTTGATATGGAAGTGGAAAAGATTAAGTTTTCCAACGCCGGCGGGTCTGACGGTCAGGTGTCAGATGGTGAAGAAGATGGCTGGTTTTCGTCGTTTACCGGTTTGTTTGGCAAAGATGAAGACCATGCGGAGTAGCTAACGCCGCATTTGGATTGCCGGATGTTCCGGCACTGAAATTTAGCCGGTTAATACTTTCTCAGCTTCGGCGTATTTTTGAGCGGTTTTTTCGACAATTTCAGCTGGCAAAATCGGTGCTGGCGGCGTTTTATCCCAATCGAGTGTTTCCAGATAATCACGAACAAACTGTTTGTCATAACTGGGTGGACTTGTTGCTGGGCTATATTGATCTGCTGGCCAAAACCGAGATGAATCCGGCGTTAAAACTTCATCGATGATATGCAGTTCATCGTTATCGTCGAGACCGAACTCAAATTTCGTATCGGCAATAATAATTCCCCGCCGGCGTGCGTACTCTGCCGCTTCGGTATAGATTTGCAGGCTCAGATCCCGAACGCGTGTGGCGACCGCTTCTCCCAATAAATCAATGGTTTCTTCGAAACTGATATTTTCATCGTGTTCACCCATTTCCGCTTTTGTGGATGGCGTAAAAATGGCTTCTGGCAATTGATCGGCCTGACGCAGATTCTCCGCTAAGGCAATGCCGCAAACCCCTCCGCTTTGTTGGTAGTCCTTCCATCCGGAGCCGATCAGGTAACCCCGAACAATCGCCTCAACCGGCAACGGCCGCAATTTCTTTACAACAATCGCGCGATCACCCAGTGTGGCACGTTCACCTTCATCGGGTACAACCTCTGATAAAGGTTTATCGCTTAAGTGGTTTTGAATCAAGTGCGCCGTGCGAGCGAACCAGAAATTGGCCACACGGGTAAGCACCTCGCCTTTCCCGGGTATGGCTTGAGACAATATCACATCAAATGCCGATAATCGATCACTCGTGACAATCAGCAGATGATTCTCATCCGCCTCGTAGATATCACGGACTTTTCCGCGATTGAGTAGTTTTAAATTACGAATGCTGGATTCTAAAAGTGCCTGGCTCATTGTTCTTTGGGAAGTTGAAAAGCGGGCTATTGTAACAATTCCTGGTCGATTTTTACGAAATAGCCTGCCTAAAAAGTTATTTTACAATTGTTTCGATAGATTGAACCTGTCGAAACCCTCGAGGCAAAAATCGCCCGCGCTGCGCCCGCGTACCGACGTAATTGTCGAAGTCTGCGGGTTTTAAGTTCAGGTATCGTTTACCGCTGTATACTCGCAGGCTATCGCTTTCCCTGAATACAGTGAGGTCAGTGACCGACTCTTCAGCGGATGTAAATTTTGCGGCGGGTATATTGATCATTTTTACGCCTTTGCCTTTACCAAGCCGGGTTAATTCACCCACAGTAAAAATCAGCAGTCGGCCAACATTGGTAATCACCGCCAGCCAGTCATCTTCAAAATCATCAATGCGTTTGGGTCGTAAAACTTTAGTGCCGTGCGCTACACGCAGCGTCGCTTTGCCGGCTTTATTTCGTGTTGTAATCTCTCCCAGTGCAGCGACAAATCCATAACCCGCATCAGTTGACAGCAGATATTCTGTCTTCTCACCGCCCATCATCAGACCCTGAAAAGTGGCACCCGCCTTGGGGTTGCAGCTACTGCTCAAGGGTTCTCCGAAACTCCGTGCGGACGGTAAATTATGTGCCGGAAGCGAATAAGTTCGTCCATTCGAATCGATAGTTAATAATGTCTCGTTGGATTTACCCAGCGCAGCGCAGAGAAATTTATCGCCAGCTTTGAAGTTGAGTTTACTGCCATCAAGATCATGGCCTTTTGCTGCCCGAATCCAGCCTTTGGCGGACAGGATTACGGTTACCGGTTCTGCGGCAATTAAATCATTGTGAGCCATCGCTTTCGCGGCGGCGCGTTCAATAATGGGCGATCTCCTGTTGTCTCCATATTCTTCTGCGTCGGCAATGAGCTCGTCTCGGACCAGTCGTTTCAATTTGCCGCGAGATTTCAGTATCGATTCCAGATGCGTTTGCTCTTTATCCAGCGCTGCCTGCTCAGAGCGGATTTTCATCTCCTCAAGTTTCGCGAGATGACGTAATTTGGTATCGAGAATTGCGTCTGCCTGGATCCCGCTAATTTTGAATCGTTTTATCAGAGTCGGTTTTGGATGATCTTCGTTGCGAATAATCCTGATGACTTCGTCAAGGTTTAGGAAAGCTGCCAATAGCCCTTCAAGAATATGCAGACGATCCGTAACCTTGTCGTATCGATACTGCAGACGGCGTCCAACCGTAGAGATTCGATAATCCAGCCATTCCTTAATCAGGGATTTCAGGTCAAATACCCGCGGCCTGCCGTCTAATCCGATCATGTTCATATTGACGCGGTAGCTGCGTTCAAGATCGGTGGTGGCGAAAAGGTGTTGCATTAATGATTCGCTATCGACGCGATTTGATCTGGGTTCAATTACCAGTCGAGTTGGATTCTCGTGGTCGGATTCGTCACGCAAGTCGGTGACCATGGGCAACTTCTTCGCTAGCATCTGACTGGCAATCTGTTCCTGTATCCTGGAACCGGAGACCTGATAGGGAAGCGCGGAAATGACTATGTCGCCACCTTCAACCTGCCATGCCGCACGCTGCCTCAACCCACCGTGCCCAGTGCGGTAAATTTCGATTATTTCCTCAGGAGTAGAAATAATCTCCGCTTCGGTGGGGAAATCGGGCCCTTTGACGTGTTCACACAGCTGTTCGGTGGTCGCCCTGGAATCTTCCAATAACCGAATACAGGCCGAAACGACTTCGCGCATATTGTGCGGCGGAATATCGGTTGCCATGCCAACGGCGATGCCAGATCCCCCGTTGAGTAAAACATTTGGCAGACGAGCAGGGAGGAGTTTGGGTTCTTCCAGAGTGCCGTCGAAATTCGGCGTCCAGTCTGATGTTCCCTGACCCAGCTCTTCCAGTAAAAGCTGTGCATATCGAGTGAGTCGAGATTCGGTGTATCGCATGGCGGCAAAAGACTTCGGGTCGTCCTGACTGCCCCAGTTTCCCTGGCCGTCAATCAATGGATATCGATAGCTAAAAGATTGTGCCATCAATACCATTGCTTCGTAACACGCAGAATCTCCGTGAGGATGAAATTTGCCAAGGACATCGCCCACTGTCCGAGCGGATTTCTTGAATTTTGCCGTCGCATGCAAACCCAGATCAGACATTGCGTAAATAATTCTGCGTTGCACCGGTTTCAGTCCATCTCCGATATTGGGCAGTGCTCGATCCAAAATGACGTACATTGCGTAATCGAGATAGGCTTTTTCGGTAAATTCTGCCATCGGCAGCCTGCCGAGCGTAATGGGTGGATCCTGCGGCGGAGGGGATTTAGACGCTGATTTTCGTGCCATTGTTATCGACTATGGTATAGGTGAAACGTTAGAATCCGCCCGATTATAGCCGACATTCGTTTTTGTTCAGTGAAAAGTGGCTGTTCATGCCCCGGCACTATGAGTCGTTCAGCAAAATTTGATTTAATCAATAATCTGATTATCATCGAAAAAAGAAGGCGTTCAGGCTACAGCCCCAGAGATTCGACCATGGCGTGGTAGATTTCGGCATCAGGTTTCACCATTCCCATCCGGTAGGAAAGAAACATCCGGTCAAACACCGTGTTCAGGTATCCGGTGTCTTTCTGGTTCATCCAGAAAACCGCTGGCAGCCGAGAATGTATTCCCGGGATACATTGTTCTGTTCCAGTTTCATGGCAGAGGGGTCTTTTTCAACGAGCACGCTTGTCATAGTGGATATTGTGCAGCTACCCCAGGTGATTATCCCACGAAATATTACCATCAATCCTTTGCCGTGGATGGTCTCGCTGTGGGTCTCGTATTGTCGTGATCCGCCCGTCACCGCCTGAGAAAACCAGGTCCTTGTTCTGGGCAAGAAGCACCCCACAGCCGTCAATGTGAGAAATCCGACGCTGATAATCACCCTTCATATCCGCCACCACGAAGGTACTTCCGCGCGGGGACGAAACGAGGAGATATTTGCCGGTTTGGTCCAGCTTTACACTGCCACAATAATTGCGAAGCGCTTCGGATATGTCATGTTTTAGACTAATCATTTTCAGCTTGCCGGGACGACTATGGTAACCAACCATGGGCCTCGGCAAATTTTGCGGGCCGTAAAACTGCATGGCAAAGACAACCTGATCATCGCTGGAAATATCAATGTGGCGCAGGCTTAGAGGCCCGTTATCGCGGTCCAGATAGTGGATTTCCTCAATCTCACCAGTATCGGCCTTGATATAGGCCAAACCGGATTGGAGTGAATCTATGTTCAGTATGGCACGGCCTGTCTCCGGGCGGGTTTTCTTTCCACCGACAGCAACAACCAAAGTATCGCTCTGCTGCAGCGTCCTGATTTGATGGGGTCCAATACCTCCGCATTCGAATTCCCCTGTGCGGCGATAGTTCAGGTGGGCATCGTACACTCCGATGATACCGGAAGCGCTCTTAATATGATTTTCTGCAACAAACAAGGTGGAGCCGTCGCGAGAGTATGTTCCGTGGCCGTAAATATGGCGTCCACTAGCGCTACCGGATATATGCCTGATTTTGCCGGTTTCCTTTTCAAATACCTGGAAACCTTTAGCAGGACTACGTAGAAATGCGACTGCATCGGCGCTCTCAGGATGGCTCGCAAAACCATGTATACGCCCATCAGAATAGTTTCTGTAGATGATTCCATTGCGGAGGGAAATTCCTGCAAATCCAACCTTCTCACCTTCCCGGAATCCTGCGAAAACAATAGTGTCCTTTTGAGCGCAGCCTGAAAGTGAATGCGTTACACCAAGCAGAGTTGCGCCGGACAGGTGTAAAAAATCTCGTCTATCAAGCACTAATCATCGCCGTCTGTATCGTTAAATTTGTGATGGAAGCCCAATGTTTCCGCCATATGTCCACCGGCAAGATCCTTCATATTCGATAATAAATTTACGAGTTCCAGCATTTGATCCGGATACTGGCTGTATGCGGATTCCATCTCGTCAGGCATTTGCGCCAGTATCTCATTGGCAGCAGCCCACCCCTGGTCGAGTTCGAGCTGTTGCGGTGCGCTGTATTCCAGGTGCTTGCGGGATATCGCATAAAATTTGCTGATTGAGATGACGTTGATACGAACGTTTCTCAATGACCGTTTGCTTCGTCTTGACTCCGTGCGTCGGTAGCGGGGTTTGCCGTCATAGTGGATTCCCAGCGGATAGCTCAGCTTGGCATTGTGTACGGTTGTTATCAATTGCAAATACTGATTGAAAAGATGATTGGTTGCAACATTCGAGGATGGGAAGTAGGGGTTTTCCTGCCCGGGAGTGGAAAATGCATTTCGATACGCATGACTCCATTTGTCCAGCATGTCAGCGGCAATACGGGAAAGATTTTCACTTACTGCCAGAACGTATTGACACTGATAGGCAGCAACACCTGATTCAACGAAGTCGTGGATCTGGGGATCGTTCCAGTACAGTAGAAGCTGCAGGGCAGGAATACCCTGTATCGCAGGGCTTGATTCAGCCAATTTGTCAGAGACCAATGCATTCGGACTGGCCGCCTTAAGAACAGCCTGGACTTGCTTTACAACGATACTTCTCCCCTCCGGCCACATGTGGAACCGCATGTGGACAATACTTGAGCGGTCAGGGCCCACTGTCCATTTCTGAAGAACCTGCCATTGATCCATTACATCGTTGTAACCCTGCCTTACCCGCACTAGATCGGCTGCATCGCCATTTTCACACAATTTCTCGCCATACTCTTTTAAGCGGGCGGTGGATCGAACCAGTTCTTTATAGGATGGCACAATATGCTCATCAACAACTGCGATATTAAACTCGGTAAATGTATCAGCACTTGAATTGGAGCTTGCAAACAGGGATAGGAGTACCAGGGGTAGAAGTCTGCTCATAGAGAGTTCACGAATTGGAGTAATTTTTGTTTATCCGGGTTAGTAAGGGAATAGTATTGGGCTCGGGAATCGGCACTCTCGCCGCCGTGCCAAAGCACCGCTTCCTCAAGTGTCCTGGCCCTTCCGTCGTGCAGGAATCGTGTATGTCCGTTAACAATGCCGGTAAGCCCGACTCCCCACAGTGGTGCGGTTCTCCATTCCCTTCCGTTGGCCTGTCCATCCGGGCGGTTGTCCGCCAGACCATCACCCATGTCATGGAGAAGCAGATCGGTATACGGCCAGATTTTCTGGTTGGAGTGTTCAGGTCGATCCGCAATTTCGGGTGTTGTGTATGTCGGCACATGACATGCGGCACAACCCACGTCATGAAAAAGCTTCTTGCCCTCAAGGACATCCGGACTGTCGTGTTCACGACGAGCGGGTACGCCAAGGTTTCTGGTATAGAAAAGCAAAAGCTGTGTAATTTCGCTATGAGCCTCCAGCTTCTCGTACTGCGGACTTGACCCATCCGGCACCTTGAAACAATCGAGCTGGGTGTCTGTGCAATCTCCCGTCGGGTTCGGATGCAGTGGTGTGGACAAACCAATATCACCCGAAAATGCGCCCTGGTTTTGTTCATTAATTGTCGCAACACTGGCTTTGTGGCCGAAACGACCCAGCATCATGCGCTGATTTTCACTGCTCCACACCATGTTTGGCTTACCTGAAACACCGTCTTTGTCCAGGTCATCAGGATCAGCATGGGCAAGAAAAGAATTTGCGCTAACTGACTCCAGCAATCCGAGCCCGATCATTTGCGGCGCTACCCGAGGCGAAACCATCACCTCATCGTGGAGAGGTCCGTAGGCCAGACTTGTGATTTCATACGCGGGTTTTGGCAGTTCAATGTTTGCGCTCTCCGTGATGTTGATCTTATACGGATTATGCGTGACATTTACCTTGCCTTCGGCCCGCACGCCCTGCACTGACAGATGCTGAAGCTGGCCACCGTAAACCGGCTCGGGAATACTGTTAACCCGTCCCGATTCCATCAGTGTCCTGTGCTGCTCATTTTGCGGGGGAATGGAGAGCCGCAGCAACAACGATTCGGAGGTTGTTTCGTTTTCAAGCGGCGGATGTCCCCTGCCATCCTTGATATGGCAGCGCTGGCAGCTCCGCGAATTGAAAAGCGGTCCCAGACCATCGGCTGCCTGGGTGGAAGACGGAGATGAAACCCAAACACGACGAAAAAAGGCATTGCCGACCTTAAATTCAAGCTCTTGCTCAAAATTCAGGTTTGCAGATGGGTGGGAAAAACTGTTTCGGTCGAGCTTTTTGTGATGTGTAGCAGTTCCGCCAGGCAAATCTTCTCCAGTTTCAAGAATTCCCAGATACGCTCCATACACCGAGGTGCAGAAAATGCAAGCGGCAAGAGTTGCCAGGGAGTAGCTCACTAATGCCGATCCAAAATTTTAACCATAAAAAAATACCCGGGCTATAAAACCCGGGCTCTGATGAGGAATAATGATAACCAACGCAGCGTCCCGCGGAAGTCAGTAGTTAAAATAGTTATTTGTTCACGGAAAATCAGCTTCCGATTGTCTCAGGGGCATCAAGGCTATCGGAACCCTCGATTTCCAGCGAGGAAATTCCCAAAGCCTGCACAATTTTTTCTATGGAATTCGTCTGGTCAACCAGTGCGTCGATGGCGGACTGAACCTTGCTGTTTCCACTATCATTCCCTTCCGCGATCATCTGGTCATAGAACTCACCGTTCATCGCTGACTGAACAAGCACTTCCATGGTGTCAATTGTAAGCTCCAGTTTTTTGTCCAGTTCATCTCGCAGATCCGGATCAACGGATTCCAGAAGATCATCTATGCCTGGACCGGAAACTCTGGAACCATCAATTCGTGCGTACTCACCCAGGAATACATTCTGGATACCTTTTGCATCATAAAAATGAGAATAATGCGTATTGTCACTGAAGCAATCATGCTCCTCTTCCGGATCATGAACGATAAGCCCCAGTTTCATTCTCTCACCGGCAAGTTCTCCATAAGATAGCGATCCCATACCCGTCAGTATTGCCGAGATTCCGGCATCAATATCAGATAACAGGGCCTGGCGCGCGGCACCCTCCGGCTTCCATTGCTCACCCATCCACATCAAATCATCTACAAGCAGGTCAGTAGCTGTTTTCAGGTAAGCTGCGCGACGGTCGCAGTTTCCATTGGTACAATTATCAGCATCAAAATCCGATGCAGGCCTGTTTCCAGCGCCAGGCCCCGTACCATTGGTGTCCTGCCCCCAGAGCAGGAATTCGATTGCATGGTAACCCGTCGCAACGTTGGCCTCGTATCCATCTGCTTCGTGCAATGAATCTGTCAGGAGATCTTTGGTTATGGTTGATGCATCTATCTGCTGGCCAGAAAACGTGACTTTCTGGTTTGCAACCACGTTGGCGGTGTAAAAAATATTGTCGTCCGATTCACTGCCATAAAAAGACGTATCAACATAGTCAATCAATCCTTCGTCCAGTGGCCAGGCATTCACCTTGCCTTCCCAGTCATCGACCATCGCGTTTCCGAACCGGAAGACCTCAGTTTGCATGTAAGGTATGCGTGCATCCCGCCATTTGTTTCGTGCGTTTTCCAGGCTGGATGACCCCGGATTGTCCACCAGGTTTTCAATCGCCTGTTTCAGGTGTTTAGCAGATGCCAGTGAATCCGAATATCCAGCCTGGGCAATATCCGCATAGTTGTTCAGTACGAGAACCCTGGTATCAGCAGCGTGTACTAATCCAGCGAATGAGAGTAAAGCGGTTAAGGCAAAAGTTTTGATCGGGGTATATGGACTAGTCATTTTTATCCTGTTCGGGGTGTCTTGGCTACAAACCGGAATTGGTAATAGTAACGCTAATGAGAATGATTTGCATTAAACAGTAAATATTGTTTTCTGTCAACACCCTTGAAAGTGGTGTCGTTAACCCACTGCCGGCGTAGAAAGCAGCCAAAAGCCCATATTTATCGGGTGACGTACACCGCTAAAAAGTTTGGAAGCTAGTGATATGGAGTTAATCAAGTATATAATTCCCTAAAAACCAACGACACCTGAGAGGACTCCAACAATGTCTTATACTGTTGATCAGTGGATTGACCACACCGAGATTGCACTCGGCTACAAGGCTGGCGAGACAGCCATCGGTGATGTCGCCTGGACCCGAAGAATATACGCGGATTACATCCGTGGCCGGGCAAGTTTCGGAGCGACAGCGACCAATGCAACGGAAGCGAAGCTCCATGTCGTGATGAAACACGATCCTGACAAGTATCCACTGGCATTAAAAGCACTGGAAGAGCAGATTCGCATCGGTCGGGAGCAAGGTAAACCATTAATCAAACTCGGGGATATGTACCTAAGAATGTCTGAGGCGGACAGAGTATAAACAATCCGGTATGACAACAGCAGCCAACTCGAGGCTCTCCAAGTCAAAATTCATCTCGGGATGGCAATCGCATGAGGCGACCCGGGTTCGAGAGCGAGGCATGGGCCGTCACCAATTTGTTCAACCGGGGAAGGCATCGGCTGTCGGCTGGCCACGATCGCAATCTCAGGACAGCTGCGTTTGCAGAAGGGTATATGGCAGTGGCCTGATGATGAGGTGCCGGATTATCCGGGTCTTAAGGAAGTTTACTTGCCGGTACCTATTTGTAAGTACCGGGTAACTGCCCAGGTACCCTAAGGAATAATTCTCTTGCCTGAGGAATCCCGATGTGATTCATTAAGATTATGATTTTTTCAAACGCACCCAAAGGTTATGTTTCCGTTGAGGCTTATGAAGAGCTGAAGCAGAAGAATGCCCGGCTTGAACAAACGATAGCCCGGCTTGAACAAACGATAGCCCTGCTTGTGGCTCGCATTGAAGACCTTGAGCGTCGCCTCAGCTTGAACAGCAGCAACAGTAGCAAGCCGCCTTCAAGCGACGGCCTAAAGAAGCCCAAGGCTGAACCCAGAACCAAAAGTCTGCGGAGAAAATCCGGTAAAAAGTCAGGCGGGCAGAAAAGCCACAAGGGAAGCACTCTGTGCCAAACGGCAGACCCCGATCATGTTGAAGATCACTTTCCTTCTGTCTGCGGGCAATGTGGCACGCCCTTATCGCCATCAATGGCCGGGGATTACGCCGCACGACAGGTGTTTGACCTGCCCGAGCCACAGCCCTTGGTGACAACCGAACACCGGGCGCATATCTGCCTTTGTGGCCACTGTGGAGAAACAACCAAGGCGGCGTTTCCTCTGGAAGTAAAGGCACCCGTGCAGTACGGGCCACGCATTGCCGGAGTGGCAACATATCTCCAATGCGCCCATTTCCTGCCGGAAGACAGACTGGCGCAAATAATGGCCGATTTGTTCAATGCCCCTTTGGTTCCTGCCACTGTGGCCGCCATGAACCGCAAAGCATCAGAGCGGCTCAAGGGGGTTGCTTCTCACCTGCAGGATGTGATCGCCCAACAGGTCCACGTCAAACATCTTGACGAGACGGGTTTCCGGATTACGGGGTGCCTGCAATGGCTTCACGTTGCCTGTACACCGCTTCTGGCTTTCTACCGGGTCAGCAGCAAACGCGGTAATCTGTTATCCAATCTCACGGGCTGTATCGTGCATGATCATTGGCAGCCCTACTTCACGCTGGATGGTGTTACCCATGCGTTGTGCAATGCACACCATTTACGGGAACTGCAAGCGTTGGTCGAAATAGAACAGGAAGATTGGGCTGGTCAGATGCAAAGGCTACTGCGGCGTGCGCACCATGTCACACAGGCCGCGCGGGATAAGGGCGTGGCGGTTTCAACACCGCTTGTTGCGCTTATTAATCGGCGATACGACAGGATCATCACCGCTGCATTGGGTTTCCATGAGGAATTGCCTCCACTCGTGCCGCCAAAACCCGGAAGACGGGGGCGCAAGAAGCGACGGACAGGACATAATCTGGCTTTACGATTGCGCGATCACAAGGAAGGCACCCTGCGCTTTCTGACAGATCCCGACGTGCCATTCACAAACAACGAAGCTGAACGCGACCTGCGGATGATGAAACTACGTCAGAAAATATCGGGAGGGTTCAGGTCTGAACAAGGGGCAGAGGATTTTGCCACCCTGCGCAGCGTCATCACAACGGCGAGAAAACAAGGATGGAACATCATCGAAACACTGATGATGCCTGCCGATCAGATTATCGCAACACTGAAATACGCTTAAAAACAACCTGGGCAGTTACAGTACCGGAACATAATTTAAAGCTATCTTCAATGATGGATGCCAGCGCTGCTACGCAAACCAGAAAACCGGATATTGGAACGATAGCAATGGCGTATTTCTTGGGCATATAGTTTGATTTGAAAACAAACTGACCCTCTTCCCATGCGAAGTGCCACATCTCCCAGTATTTTCCACCCATCTTTGCTACAGCTTCCATACCGTAAATGATCATCACGATGCCTAGACAGAAAATAACCATGGTCCAGAATTGATGAATAAAAAAGGCCATCTTTACAGGCAACCTGGAATAAATCAGATCCAGTGCAATATGATCTTTATCCCTTACCGTGAGCGCTAAAGCGACAAAGACCAACCAGATGTTACTCAAAACCGTTAACAGGTCTCCCCAAACTGGCGGGTTTTCAAAAACATAGCGCATTACAATGTTGTAGACCGCGAATACAACCATCAGCAGCAAAAAGACCCCACAAAAACCGGTTAAGATTTTTTTCACCAAAATATCGATCTGCTTGATGAAACTAATCATATCGATATTAATCTCATGCGAGACACTCGGTCTTTGGGCTTAATTGTTAAAAAAGATGCGATCAATTTACGAACCCGAAAGCCCTGGGTAAATACATGGTGAAACCGGGTACTACTATCAAAACGAACAGGAGCAAGAACAGGGCAACAAGGTAGGGCAACATCGCAAGCGCGACTTTTTCCAGTCGCACATTGGCAATTGCACCGGCAGTAAAAAATGCCACCCCAACGGGCGGAGTTACAGAGCCAATCAAAAAACCGACAACAACGACAAGTGCAGCCTGCACATCAGGATAACCTGCTTTAACCATTACATCGACAAGCACCGGCCCTACGACGATAATATTTGCAGCCGAGTCCATAACCATTCCGAGCAAACATATAAACATCACCAAAACCAGAATAAATAAAAACGGGTTATGGGTATAGCTGAGTAACCATTGCTCCAACTGACTAATAGCGCCAAGGGAGGTTAAAAGCCAACTGAAGGGCCCGGAAGCCGCAATAATAATAAATACCATTGCCGAGTTACGAAAAGCACGGACAAACGAACTTTTACAATTATTCCAGGTAATTGTCCGGTATATGAACAGGCCAACAAATAATGCGATGGTTGCTGTCAGTGCGCCGGCTTCCACCACCCCTGCAATACCAAATACAACGGAACCAACCAGTACAATAGGAATCAGAAGTGCAAAAGAAGATTTGTAGATGGAGACCACCAACGCTTTCAGACTAAACGGTTCTTCGTTCCGCTCAAAGTTATTTCTCTTGGCAATGACGTAATTGATAATCATCAGCAGGAGACCGATCATCACACCGGGAATAATGCCACCAGCAAATAAAGCCCCAACTGATATACCACCTGCATTGGCCAGCACAATCATCATAATAGAAGGCGGAATAATTCCACCGATTGTCGAACTGACCGCTGTAATTGCGGCCGCAAAAGCCGGTGGATAGCCTGCTTTTTTCATGGAAGGAACCATTAACGATCCGACCGTTGCAGTATCCGCCACAACCGAACCATTCATTCCAGCAAAAAACATTGAGACCAGTACATTTGCCTGCGCCATACTTCCCCGCATCCGACCAATAATCCGTTGGCTTAAATCCACCAATCTGTCTGTAATGGTTGCGCTGGTCATAAGCTCTCCTGTCAACATAAAGAACGGGATCGCTGTCAAAGGTACCGCATCAATCGCGCTGAACATCTGACTTGGAATCAAAATCAGTGGTGCTGCGTCTGTGATCAAAATATAGACAACAGGAATCAGAATCAGGGTAAACCCAACCGGTGCCCCCAGTAAGATAAGCAACACAAGAACGATCAGGAGAAAAATACTTTCCATTATCAGTTAGCGCTCCTCTGTCTGGATTATGTTGGTCGATCCCCGCTCTTGGCAGGGACAACTGGTTCGACTATATTTTTTGCAGTGCAGAAAAGCAAATGGCGCGGTGAATACCGCGCCATTTGCTATTACAGCAACTTCATGGTTAATCTTACAAAGCACCTGCTTCTTTTAACGCTACGATGAAATCTGTCATACCCTGCTCCTGCAAGACGCGCTCCGCAGTTGCAGGATCAAACGACCCCTTTGCATTCAGCCAGGCATCAATAGCACCAGCTCTCCAGAGTTTCATTTCCGCTTCACTCGGCACATACCATTCTTCAATCTCAGCTTTGATCGCATCTTCACCGGCTTTTACCCAGTTACGATCCAGTTCCTGAACATGCTTTCCAAAGGCCTCAGCAGCGGTGTGCAACCACGCCCTTTCCTGATCAGAAAGTGCGTCATATTGACCTTTGTCTATAGACAGCTGATTGCCTGACCAGGAGCCGCCAATCTCAGTGAAGTATTTGGCAACCTCATGCAGCTTTGCGACATGTTGCCATGGTGTAGCAACATATTGACCCGACACTACACCAGTCTGTAAGCCCTGATAGAGTTGGGCCCAGTCATACGGCACAGGAACAGCACCCCAGTTTTTTATAAGCGTGTATTCAATCGGGCTCTTGGTAACGCGCCACTTAATACCTTTCATATCATCGGGAACATGAACCGGACCATGAGCGTTTCCGAGCTGGCGAAAACCACCACTCGAGTAAACAGTTAGACAAACATGACCGGCTTCTTCAGCGGCAATATCACACTGTTTCTTTGCCAGCCATTCACTTGAAATTCGATCTGCGTCTTCAATACTTTTAAATATATAAGGCAGATCAAACACTGACAACGCAGTACCAAAATTACCAAAATTTGCAGTTGAACTCGTCCAAAGCGCAATCAGTCCCTGGTTGGCCTGTTCGCCACAAATCTGCTCACTGCATAACGACTTACGATAATGCGGCTCAATTTTCATTTTGCCGCCAGAAACTTCTTCTAAAGTCGGAATGAGCGCCTGATCAATTGCATCACCGATTGGCATGCCAATGAATCCGACGGTTCCGAGTTTTAATACCGTCTCTGCATTTGCTGAATGTGCGAACCAAGTAGTAGTCAAACTTAGAACCACTATCTTGAATATTGAATTTCTTTTCACAGACTTTTCCTCCTGATGAGAAATTTATGGGTGTAGTAGTGGTATGATATTTCCATATTTCCAATCTTAAGAAAAGTGACAGATGACACGAATGTAGAGGACAGATTTCAGAAAAAGTGTCACCATAAAATACCGGTAACAGATTACCGTCTATCGATAAATCCTGCAATCCATTAAGAATCAGTCATGGACTCTACAACGCCTCATTTTGCATTACCGGAACAGTCAAGTCTGGGCTTACGCGATCAGATTTGTGAAATGGTCAGTTCCGCCATCACCTCTCAATCTCTGTCACCAGACAAGCGATTGCCATCCTGCCGCGAGCTTGCAGAACAGTTAGGGGTATCCAGAAATACCGTGTTTTCCGCCTACAACCAGTTAACCGATCTTGGGTTACTGGTTGCACGAGACCGATCCGGTTATTTTGTCAATCCCATCGCTCTATCGCCAACAGAATCTACGGAATGGAAAAATCATGACGCTGCTCGCGTCGACACACCGAGCCCCGTCGCATTTGACTCATTTGGTCTGGAGCCTGTTGATAATCCGCTTGACTGGACCAGCTATCCCTACCCTTTCATTTACAATCAAATCGATCCCAATCTTTTTCCGGTGGATAGCTGGCGAGAATGCACCAGACTCGCACTTGGTCAAGCCAAAATGCCGGCGTGGAGAGATGATGCAGTAGAGAGCGACAGTCGGCAACTTTCCCAACAACTGCGACAACGTCTGCTGAGTTATCGGGGAATATACGCCAATGAGGACGAAGTTCTAATAACACTAGGCGCTCAAAATGCTCTCTTTATAGTCGGTGCGACTTTTGCACATAAAAACAAACCCATTGCGATTGAAGACCCTGGGTACTCCTATGGTCGAAATGCATTTCAGCTTACTGGAAATCAGCTTAGAGGTGTCCCCGTAGACGATGAAGGCCTGGTTGTTTCAGCAATTCCGAATAACTGCCAATTGGTATTTACTACGCCCAGTCATCAATTTCCCACCATGGTAACTATGTCACAACGTCGTCGGGAAGACTTACTTGAAGCCGCAGAAAATAAGGACTTTCTGATTATTGAAGACGATTATGAGTCGGAAATGAACTACTTCAATAGCCGCTCTAAATCGCTTCGATCGCAAGACAGGAATAATCGAGTTATTTACATCGGCAGCCTGTCAAAAACGGTTTCCCCCGGAATAAGATTAGGGTTTATTATCGCGCATCCGGAAATCATCAAACAAGCCCGGATTGTCAGGGGAGTGATGATGCGGCACCCGCCAACCATCGTGCAGGAAGTGGTGGCGCTGTTTTTTCAATTAGGGCACTACGATTCTCACTTACGAAACATCGAACGTCGGTACAAGCAGAGGTGGCACGTTATGAATGATGCAATTACGAATCATCTGACGATGTTGAAAAAAACACCAACGAGAGGCGGCACTTCGTTTTGGTTAACAGGCCCTCCTGGGTTTGATGCGACCAGGCTGGGCGACCGCCTTCGTCAACGTGGCGTGTTAATTGATATTGGTGAAAACTTCTATTTAAACAAAAACAGGCGCAGTTTTCGCCTTGGCTTCGCTTTCGTTCCGATTAAAAAGCTTGAAGAAGGTATTCAACTCATTGCCGAAGAAGTTAACCTTATGCTCTGAGCAAAACAAATCATGTAAACTTGATTCTGTCCTCGCGAAATATTCAATCTGTCTCTCGACTACTATGTCCTTTTTTTGCGTTAATGGGTTAAACCATAAATATTTTTGCATTTGTGACTGACTGTCGGCCATTCAAAATTAACATTCCAGAGGAATCTCTGGATAGCATTCGTAAAAAAGTTTTATCGTACCCATGGCATGAAATGCCGGATGATGGTGGCTGGAACTATGGTGCAAATCTCGATTATATGAAAGAGCTCGCGGACTATTGGGCTAATGATTTCAGCTGGCGAGCGCGGGAAAATGAAATCAACAGATTTCCACAATATATAGTCGAAGTCGATGGTATTGATATTCACTTTATTCATGAAACCGGCAGCGGCTCTTCTCCAACCCCTCTTTTGATCAGCCACGGGTGGCCCGGATCCATTGCAGAATTCATGAAAATTATTGAGCCTTTGGCGCACCCTGAGCGATTCGGCGGGGATGCTGAAGACTCCTTTACTGTGATTGCCCCGTCACTACCCGGATTCGGGTTTTCCGGTCGCCCTCCACGGCCTTTTGGGCCACGTAAAATGGCTTCAATATTCAATACTTTAATGACCGATAAACTAGGCTACGATAGTTACATAGCCCAGGGTGGTGACTGGGGAGGCGCAATCTCGTCATGGCTTGGTTTTGAACATACCGCTTGTAAAGCAATTCATATCTGTATTTTAACAATGCGGCACCCTGACGGCCCCCAAAGCCCGGAAGAACAGGCATGGTCAAATCAGTTTGACCTCGATCAAGAAATGGAAAATGGCTATCGAACACAGCAGGCAACCCGACCACAAACATTAAGTTATGCCATGATGGATAGCCCTGTGGGAATTGCCGCCTGGATCATTGAGAAGTTTTATTCCTGGTCTGATATTCAGGACAACAATATCGAGAGCGCCCACAGTAAAGATGAACTGCTTACAAATATAATGATTTATGTGGTAACACGTACTTTTAATACAGCCTCATGGATATACTATGGCCGTCGTGAAGAAGGCGGTAGGATTTTATCTAAAGAAGGCAAACGTGTTGAGGTTCCAATAGGGTGCGCTCTCTTTCCCCGGGAACTTTTAGCCTGGCCCCCTCGCAGCTATGCTGAACGAATTTATAACGTCACTCAATGGACCGAAATGCCCAGCGGTGGACATTTTTCAGCAATGGAGGAACCGGATTTACTGATTGAAGATATTCGGAAGTTCGCACAAAGTCTCGATTAAAACAGGAACACAATATTCGAGACACTCGCCGGATTTGCACTGAAAATGCGGGCATCTGGTTCGGTTTTGGGGCTAACTTATCCGGCAATAGAGCCCCTGAGTAGCTGAAACTTCGGGGTTAATACAATTATCGCAATCGTCTGTGAACACAGACGCGGCTGGGTGGCGGAGAGTGAGGGATTCGAACCCCCGGACCTGTTACAGTCAACGGTTTTCAAGACCGCCGCATTCGACCACTCTGCCAACTCTCCGGATTACATCAAAATCCTGCCTTTTCTGGCTACCGCGAATGTCCATACTCCCCAATGTGACTTCGGATTGCCACACTATTGGTATCGCCTGATATTTTCCCGGAGCACTGGCTCCTCGCTCTTTGGGAACGCGGATTATATAGGACTGAAAATGGCTAGGCTACCGGATTCATTTGCCCAAATCCCCAGATAGAGTAGCATCAGCGCTTCAGGGCTCGGTGAATCCCTCTTTCAAGCCTTGTGGCTGGCCATTACAGCAAATTATGGTGGCTAGTGCCGAGAGGTTTACTCAAAAACCGCTGTTCGGTGCATTATCAGTGCTAAATCGGCTATTTTTGACGCACCTGTCCTGCAGAAGCCGTTATTCTTGTTCTATGTCGGGTTAAATGGGCGGCGCTTCAAACTCCTTCAGTGCCAGCAGCACTCGTTCCAGTAGTAGTCGGTGGTTTTCCCGCATTTTGACCAAGAGTTGACGTCCCGTTCTAACCACTTTTGCCGCGATGGCGTACAGCCGCCAGCGCAGTGTTATCGCACGATGCTGGGACAACTCCCCCGGCAGCAACTGACGCATGAGGGCACATAGATTGTAGGAGAGTGCGGAGATTAAAAAGTACAGCACATTGGCAGCAAAATCTGAACACGGCAGGGTGTCGCCACCAAAATCTCGTTTCAGTTCCTTGATTCGGTTCTCGCTGTCCTCGCCACGCTGGTTGTACCAGTGGACAATCTCGCTATCGCTAAGGCTATCCCGATTAGTGGCAATCGCACGATAAATATAAGCACCTGAGTTTATTTCCTCTGAACTGTTTTCTGAGTTATCTGATGAATCTAAATCCAGACTCGCCTGGCCGGTAACGGCTGTTCTCTGAATGATAAGGGTGAAGGGTTTTTCATACTCACCGATGCAGAAACTGGTGCGGTAGGTATCCTGACCATTGACCGCTTTGCCTTTTTTATCCAGCAAAGGCGGCCAGTCCGAAGCGCTTGCCGCTGCTATCTGCGCGCGCAGTGCGGCGCTGGTCTTGGCGCGAATGGCATACTCGATACCCTGCTTATCACAATACTCAATGACTTTTGTTTGGTAGCCGGCGGCATCAATACGCAACGCCTTCACGGTACAGTCTTCCGGGAGCGACTGCTGGCATTGCTGGATAAACGGCTTATTATCTTTCGCTGGCGGCACATTGCCGTGACGGAAATCCACGGCCACGATCTGCCCGGTTTCCGCAATATGCCCGACCATCGGCATAAAGCCCTTGTTCTTGTTGTAAGTCCACCGTGCACCCGCTTTATGGGCAATAATCTCGGTGGCATCAATGTCCAGTGTGACTTCCTTACAGCGATGCAAGGCTACCTTCAATAAGGCTTTATTCACCTTTACCCAGGCAGCCTGGATTTGCGGCTGGCTTCCCATTCGCCTGAGCCAATCTCCAATCGTGGTCGCCTGGGGAAGTTGCTTGAGATCCAGCACGGTGCGCAGTGCTTCATCATCCTGAAGGTTGCGAACCTCATCCAGGTGAAAACTGCCTTCATGCTGCATCAGGATGAGGGTCTTGATGAACTCCGAGGGCTTATACCCACGATTGCTTTTAGGCTGGGGGAAGTGCTTGTCGATTCGCTCAGACAGGTTCAGGGAGTCCATTAGTTGAGCAATCGCCAATAAACCGGCACGAGAGGTGAGTAAATCGTTCGTTGTATCGAGTTTGTAGGGTAGAATAGTCATCAGCCTTGAGCTGTGCACCCATTGGGTGATGGTGGGTTTAAGAGCAAACCATTATACAGCCAAGGCTTCCTGCGTTTAAGAGATTTCTATCTGGGGATTGGGGATTTGGAATTTTTGGGTTAACTTGATAAATTCCCTGGATGATTACCCCTGATTTTCTTTGCAGCCAACAATTGAGCCGATGTGAGGGTATTTCTCATGGATTCTTTACACGACAGGGCGGGGTTTCAAGCGGGGAGTTCGATTCGTTAAATTGCAGTTTTGCGTCGCAAGACCGTCGTAGCGATGTCGCGCAAAACCGGCTTCGGGTGATGCAGTCGTTGGGAGCTGAGAAAATGGTGAGTTTGCAGCAGATTCATAGTCGCGATATTCACCTCGTCGATACCGCTTTTGCGGCTGAACAGGTTGCTCAGGGAGACGGTATGGTGTCGCTGGAGCGTGGCATTGGATTAGGGGTGTTAGGCGCGGATTGTGCCCCGGTATTGTTTGCTGATCCTGTAGCCGGAATTGTTGGAGCGGCTCATGCGGGCTGGAAGGGCGCGGTGTCAGGCGTTACAGATGCGGTGATCGATGCGATGGAAGGAGTCGGTGCTGCAGTGGAAAACATATCCGCAGCCATTGGCCCTGCGATACAAAAACAATCTTACGAAGTTGGTGTAGAGTTTGCGCGTACGTTCGCCGGTCTGTCTTCAATCGAGTGCGCGCGTTTTTTTGTCGAGAGAGAAGGCTCAGTCTACTTTGACTTGCCAGGGTATATTGAAGAGAGACTTATCCAGCGGGGGATAACCAATCCGGATGTTATAGCCGAGGATACCTGCGCCCAATCGGAAAAGTTTTTTTCCTACCGCAGAATCTGCCACCAAAACGGGAAGTTTTACGGGCGGCAAACGGGTGTCATTAGTCTGACCAAATAGCAGGTTAGCCATTCGATTCGAGTTCGTCCCAACGCGAGTAACATTCTTCAAGGTCTTCGCTGAGCTGTTTCAGGTCAGTGGTAACCTGTTTTACGATTTCCGCAGATTGACTGTAAAAGCCGGAGTCTGACATTTGCCCGGCAAGCCGGGTTTGCTGATTTTCCAGCAGCTCAATTTTTGCCGGTAGTTGCGTCAACTCCCTTTGCTGGTTGTCGCTGAGTTTGTTCTTTTGGACTGCTGGTTTTGAATCTTTTTGGGGCACTAAATCCGCTGTTTCCTTCTGACGATTCGGCTTCGTCTGGATCATTTTCCGGACCTGTCTTTGCCAGTCTGAATATCCTCCTGCGTATTCGTTTATTACGCCGTTACCTTCAAATGAAATTGTGCTGGTGATGACATTATCGAGAAACCGACGATCATGCGATACCAGCAGCAGAGTTCCGTCAAATTGAAGGAGAAGCTCTTCGAGGAGTTCCAGTGTTTCAATGTCGAGATCGTTGGTGGGTTCGTCCATAACCAGCAGGTTCGCGGGCTTGCTGAATAATTGCGCCAAAAGTACGCGTGCGCGCTCACCGCCGGACAGCGAACGGATGGGAGACCGTGAGCGTTGAGGAGAAAACAGAAAGTCTGAAAGGTAGCTAATGACGTGTCTTGATTTCCCATTGACGGTAATTTCTTCTCTTCCCTGGCCGATGATGTCGATTACGGTTTTGTCCGGCTCCAGACTCGATCGGAGTTGATCAAAGTAGGCAATTTCAAGTCGAGTACCGTGCTGGATTTCACCTGTCGTGGGAGTCTGTTCTGCCAGCAGGATCCTGAGCAGCGTTGTTTTGCCAATACCGTTTGCGCCAATTAACCCAATTCGGTCGCCTCTGATAATATTTGTGGAGAATTGTTTGATGATGGTGTTTCCATCAATGGCGAAATGAGTATTATTCGCTTCAATTACGCGTTTGCCACTTTGTTGACCTTGTTCGACTCGAAGTCTGACGTTGCCTTTGACGTTGCGTCGCTCCGATTGCGCTGTGCGCATTTTCTTTAGCGCGCGCACGCGACCTTCATTTCTGGTGCGTCGAGCCTTAATTCCCTGTCGAATCCATTTTTCTTCATTGTCGAGTTTTTTGTCGAAAACCGCATTCTGACGCTCTTCCTGTTCGAGCGCTGCGGTTTTGCGCTGCAAATAGTTTTCATAATGACCGGGCCAGACAACCAGTTTTCCTCTGTCGAGTTCTGCGATACTTGATGCGACGCGCTGTAAAAACTCGCGATCATGCGTTACCAATACGATGGCGCCGTCGAATTTAATGATTTGCTTCTCGAGCCACTCGATGGTCTCCACATCAAGATGGTTAGTCGGTTCGTCCAGAAGCAGGATATCCGGACTGCAGACCAACGCTCGAGCCAGTGATGCCCGTCTTTGCCAGCCGCCAGACAGTGTTTTTAGTTGCACTGTGCCATCTAATCTCAATCGGCTTAATGTTTTGTCAACCAGCGACTGCAGGTTCCAGCCATCGGCACTATCCAACGTCTGCTGGATATCTCCCAACCGTTTAATTTGCGCTGCAGTCGGTTGATGGGTGGTTGAAAGTGATCGATATTCAGAAAGTGCTGCCCCGACGGTTGCCAATCCATCCGCAACATATTCAAAAACCGAAAAGTCCTCATGACTGGTTGGGTTCTGCTCGAGCATGGCGACACGTATTCCGGGTTGAAATCGGATCTCACCGTCATCCACTACGGATTGTGAGCCAAGAATTTTAAGTAATGTGGATTTCCCCTCACCGTTACGCCCGATCAACCCAAGTTTCTCACCCGCTGACAAAGTCAGATTTGCTTTGTCTAGCAGCAGATTATCGCCAAAAGCGATGGAAGCCTGGGAAAGAGTGACGAGAGGCATAAGGCAGAAAGTGGCTTGGGTCGCGGATTTTAACGCCTTTCTAACTTCAGAAAATACAATTTATCCGTATAATCGCCCTGCGGATTTAGCGGATCCGCTAATCAGCTGTTTTGCCGGGCCGTTTAAGCCTGGCCAATTCAATCAGGCTAGGTAAATATGAGCTCCCTCATTGACGAAATACAACTAAGAAGGACTTTCGCGATCATCTCTCACCCCGATGCGGGCAAGACAACGTTGACCGAGAGATTGCTGCAGTATGGTGGTGCGATCCAGCTGGCTGGTACCGTCAAAGCGCGCAAGAGTGAACGTTATGCAACGTCGGACTGGATGGAGCTGGAAAAACAACGTGGTATATCGGTTACTTCTTCGGTTATGCAGTTTCCGTACAAAGACCGAACAGTTAATCTGCTCGATACACCGGGACACGCAGACTTCTCCGAAGATACTTATCGAACCTTAACGGCGGTGGATTCTGCGTTGATGGTCATTGATATTGCCAAGGGAGTTGAAGAAAGAACCATCAAGCTGATGGAAGTATGTCGGCTTCGCGCTACGCCGATTATGACGTTCGTCAATAAAATGGACCGCGAGGGACAAGACCCGATTGATATCATGGATGAAGTCGAGCGGGTATTGAAAATCAACTGTGCGGCGATGACATGGCCAATCGGGATTGGCAAACTCTTTGTGGGGATTTATCGGCTTTATGATGACACGGTGCATTTATTCGCCGGTCGGGGCCAGATTACCGAAGATGTCATGATTAAGGGGCTGGACAACCCTGAACTTGATGAACGACTCGGCGATTTGGCCGATGATCTGCGCGAACAACTGGAGTTGGTGCAAGGTGCGAGTCATGAATTCGATTTACAGGCATATCTAGGCGCGGAACTCACTCCGGTATTCTTCGGATCTGCGCTAAATCGACAGGGAACCGATGAATTGATGGATAACTTTGTTGAATACGCACCTGCCCCGCAGCCCAGAAAAACCGAAAGCCGCGAGGTTGAATCCACCGAATCCAGATTTAGCGGTTTCGTATTCAAAATACAGGCCAACATGAATCCGGCACACCATGATCGAGTGGCTTTTCTACGAATCACTTCGGGAAAATTCTTAAAAGGGATGAAGCTGCGCCACGTTCGAGCAGAAAAAACCATGGTCATTCAAAATGCCCATACCTTTATGGCATCAAAAAGAGGGCAGGCGGAAGATGCTTATGCGGGCGATATTTTGGGATTGCACAATCACGGTACGATTCAAATCGGTGACACGTTCACAGAAGGCGAGATACTGAAGTTCACTGGAATTCCGAATTTCGCGCCGGAACTTTTTCGACGCGTTAGACTGGCCGATCCACTGCGCGCCAAAGCGCTGCAAAAAGGATTGATACAACTCAGCGAGGAAGGAGCGACTCAGGTTTTTCGTCCATTGGCAAGCAATGATCTGGTATTGGGGGCGGTGGGTATTCTGCAGTTTGATGTCGTTGCCCATCGATTAAAGACCGAGTACAACGTTGAGTGTGCTTTTGAAGCTGTGCCGGTAAATACGGCAAGATGGATAACGTTTAAAAATCCGGCGGACGAAACCGGATTTCGACGAAGAAATGAGCAGAATCTGGCCTTGGATGGCCAGGACACCCTGTCCTATATTGCGCCAAACCGGGCAAATCTGCAGCTTGCCATTGAGCGTTGGCCCGATGTGGAGTTTCGCTCAACCAGGGAACTCTAAATCCTCCATTCAGACGCTGTTCACGGTCTGAATACTCTATTTCAATTCTGTCTCGCGCTTCGGCGAGAATTTCCCGCTAGTGGTATAAATACTAAATATTCGCGATATGTTGTGTTTGCCCGTCTTCAGAGTGGTAAAAATATGTTTACTTATGCAAAACTTATGGTAAAATAGAATTTCATCACCATATATCCACCGATTAACGAACTGTATTTTGACGATTAAAATGAAGATAAATCGAGTAACCGGAAAGTCAGGAAAGTCGAGTTTCCGGCTGTTCATCCCATTTGTAATGATGCTTTCCTTATTTGGGTTTTCGCATTTGAGCTACGCGTATGTTTATGACCACACCAGTGAATTCGAATATTCCAATGTTACGCCTGGGCACGAACTGGGATGTTTGGCGCTGAATATATATCACGAGGGTCGAGGGGAATCGTTAAAGGGGCAATCCGCAATCGCTTCTGTGACCATGAATCGTGTTGACAGCAAACATTATCCGAATACGGTTTGTGAAGTGGTTTGGCAAAGAAAACAATTTAGCTGGACGCATATTGCGCAACGCCACCATTCCGTCACCGATATCGCTGCCTGGCAACAGGCACTTGTCATAGCACAGCGCTTTCTTGACGGCGCGCGTGCAGGTCAGGTTGGCGATGCTACACACTATCACGCAAAAAATGTGAAGCCGTACTGGGTTGCTGAAAACAAACTTGTCGGCAAAGTGGGTAACCACTACTTTTACGTACTGTAAAACGATTCAAATTCATTCGCTTTCATTCGCCTGACTAATACTGCCCGCCTGCCGAAGGATTCGCATTAATACGCCCGGGGCAGGCGTGATAAACTGAGACTTTCACTAAAGTCCCTCGAATCCGGGATCGATTGACATGTCTTGCGTTGCTGCAATCCAAACCCAATCCAGCGATAACATCGCCGAAAATCTGGCCAGGGTCGAAACCTGGATTGAGCACGCGGCGTCTGAAAATTCCAGCCTCGTTGTTCTGCCAGAGTGTTTCGGGTTCATGCAAAGCTCGTTAGCGCAGCTGTTATCCGTCGCCGAGCAGCCGGGCAATGGGCTAATACAAAATACGGTTTCAGCACTCGCACGTCGATGCCAATGCTGGATTATTGCCGGCAGTATCCCGATGATCTCCGACACGCCGGGAAAAGTTACCAATACCCTGGTTGTGTATAACGATGACGGGGTCGAAGTTGCCCGATACGACAAAATATTTTTATTTGACGTGTCGCTGCCAAACGGTGAGCATTATCATGAGTCTGAATATACGAAAGCGGGTGACGTTGCCTCAGTCGTGGATACGCCAATTGGCAAAGTTGGTTTATCTATTTGTTATGATCTTCGGTTCCCGGAAATGTACCGAAAACTGGTTTCGCTTGGAGCAGAAGTGCTTGTCGTTGCCTCCGCTTTTTCAGCAACCACGGGGAAAGCCCACTGGCTTCCGCTGCTGCGTGCGCGCGCAATCGAAAACAGCTGCTACGTCGTCGCCCCGGCCCAATTTGGTAGACACAATCAAAAGCGCACAACCTGGGGCCATACTGTTATCATCGACCCTTGGGGAGCGGTGTTAACGGAACTGGATACCGGCTGGGGAGTCGCATCGGCTAAAATTGATCTCGCGAAACTGGAAGCATATCGTGCCCGGTTACCCAGCCTGCAGCATATTCGCAGTGATTTGTTTTGATTGGGTTCACCGCCTGTTCTCCATTTTTGTTAACCTTTTAATATCTAACCTATCTTTTTATTAATGACTCAACTAATCGATACGGCAAGTCGTGTATTGCTGGAACCAACGGGGCTCGACAGCAGTGATTTGTCTCGTACCATAAGCCGAATCATGGGCCCGAAAATTGACTATGCGGATTTATATTTCCAGTATTCACGTCATGAATCGTGGGCCATCGATGAAGCAACGGTGAAGTCCGGAAGCTTTGGAATTGATCAAGGCGTTGGCATCCGTGCGGTTAGCGGAGAAAAAACCGGATTTGCCTATTCCGACGAGATTTTATTGCCGGCGCTGGAAAATGCAGCAGATGCGGCGCGCGCCATTGCGAGCCATTCCGGGGCCGAAAAAGTTATGCAAATTGCCGGCTCGGGAACGGCTATTCCCCAATTATATGAACCATTGGATCCACTGGTTTCAATGCCGGATTCAGAAAAGGTGGAGCTATTAAAAAATATTGAACAGCAAACCCGTGATATGGACTCCCGAATAAGTCAGGTTATGGTAAGCCTGGCTGGCGCTCAGGATATTATCCTGGTGGTTCGTTCAGACGGTTTGCTCGCGGCCGATGTTCGGCCGTTGGTACGAATGAATGTCAGCGTCATTGTCGATGAGAAAGGGCGGCGTGAACAAGGCTCTGCAGGCGGCGGCGGTCGATTTGCGTACAATTATTTCACCGCTCAGGATCGAGCGACATCTTACGCCGAAGAAGCCGTTCGGCAAGCGCTGGTCAATCTGGAATCCCAGGAAGCACCGGCTGGTGAAATGACAGTCGTATTGGGTTCCGGCTGGCCAGGTATTTTGTTGCACGAAGCAATTGGCCACGGACTGGAAGGTGATTTCAACCGCAAGGGAACATCCGTGTTTAGCGGAAGGATTGGTGAACAGGTCGCTTCGGAGCTCTGTACCGTTGTCGACGACGGTACGATCGAAGGCAGGCGCGGATCCCTGAGCATCGACGACGAGGGTGTCCCCAGCCAAAACACTGTTTTGATCGAGAACGGAATCTTGACCGGATACATGCAGGATCAGCTGAATGCCCGTTTAATGGGCATGGAGCCCACCGGTAACGGACGCCGTGAATCTTATGCGCATTTACCCATGCCAAGGATGACCAACACGTATATGCATGCAGGTGAAACGCCTCCGGAAGATATTATCGCCAGCGTAGACAAGGGTATTTATGCGGTGAATTTTGATGGTGGGCAGGTTGATATCACTTCCGGAAAATTTGTTTTTAGTGCATCAGAAGCCTATATGATTGAAAATGGTAAAAAAACCTATCCGGTTAAAGGCGCGACACTCATTGGCAATGGGCCCGATGTACTGACCCGGGTTTCCATGGTGGGCAACGATATGTCGCTCGATACGGGTGTTGGTGTTTGCGGCAAGGAAGGCCAGAGCGTTGCCGTGGGAGTAGGGCAGCCAACCATGAGAATTGATGGATTAACAGTAGGTGGGGCGGCAGTTTAATGAATGCAATCGTAGACAAGGGTCGCGACACCCGCGAGATTGAACAAGCGTTGCTCGATGCGGCCAACGTGGCGCTGGATAGCGCCAGAGCCCAGGGCGCAACGATGGCCGAAGCGGCCATTGGCCAGAGTCAGGGTATGTCCGTAACCGTTCGCAAGGGCGAGGTCGAAACGGTTGAGCATAACCGCGACAAGAGTATCGGGATTACGGTTTATTTTGACCATAGAACCGGAAACGCTTCATCCACCGATTTTTCTGAATCTGCCATCAAGGCCAGTGTCACCGCAGCGTGCAATATCGCCCGGCATACTGAAGAGGATTCGTTTAACGGGCTTGCCGATGCCAGTTTGATGGCGACGGCCTTTCCGGAGCTTGACCTTTTTCATCCCTGGGCGGTTTCAATGGATCAGGCCATTGATATGGCGGCCGAGTGCGAAGCCGCGGCGCTTGATTCAAATACACAAATCTCAAACACTGAAGGCGCCTCTGTTTCGAGTCATGATGGCGTGGACCTGTATGCAAATTCTCATGGATTTGAAGGCTTTTCCCGTGGCAGCCGACATAGTATTAGCTGTTCGGTCATCGCCGGTGAGGGCGATGGTATGCAGCGCGATTACTGGTATGACAGTAAACGTCGGGCAACCGACCTGGATGAGGCAAAAAATATCGGACTGGAAACGGCAAGGCGGACAGTACGGCGACTGAATGCACGGAAAATAAAAACCGGAGAATACCCGGTAGTGTTCGAACCGTCAGTTTCCAGCAGCTTGATTTCCCATTTGAATTCGGCGATTAGTGGTGCGAGCCTATATCGAAAAGCCAGTTTCTTGCTCGATATGCAGGGGCAGCAGGTTTTTCCGGAATTTATGCAGATTCAGGAAAAACCATTTATGAAGATGGCATCAGGCAGTGCTGCTTTTGATGCGGAAGGTGTTGCCACACGTGAAAACGTCATCGTTGAAAATGGGGTGTTGAATCAATACTTGTTGAACAGTTACGCTGCACGGAAACTGCGACTGGAAACCACAGCCAATGCCGGAGGGGTGCATAATCTTTGTATTGAAAGCACAATGCGCGGCGGACTGAAAGAATTGATTTCGTCCATGGAAAAAGGCGTGGTTGTGACGGAATTGATTGGCCATGGTGTCAATAATGTCACCGGTGACTATTCTCGCGGCGCCTTTGGTTTTCTCGTGGAAAACGGTGCGATCCAGTATCCGGTAGAGGAATTCACGGTGGCCGGTAATCTGGCGGATATGTTCAAAAATATAACAGCCATAGGAGAGGATTTTGATGAGAAAAAAAATATTCGCGCAGGCTCCATAATGATTGATAGAATGACGGTGGCTGGAGAATAGCTTCATACCTCGGGGAGTGAATTTGTATCAACCACAAAACAACAACTTCAACAGTCTGCTGCGCAGCGAGTCCCGTTGCCATTTTGTCTACACCATGGCAATGGTCTGGACGGTCGTTCTGGTTAGCTGCATGAGCAATCCAGCTTTCGCCCAGGATGAAAATTCACAGACCGCGGAAACGGATCAGCCGGCGGCTTTGAAGTCATTGTCTGTACAGGATTTGCTGTTGTATCTCGCCAATGAGAAAGTCGTGGCAGCGGGGGTTGGATTTATTAATGGTCAGATCGGCGACCCCATGTCATCAATTTTGAACATCTGGGGAGAACCGCTAAGAACACGGCAAATGGGCGTATTATTGGGCAGTCTCGAATTTTTTTATCAACCAGAGCCGAATCTGGCTGTGGTGTTTACCGGCCGGGAAACAGTGAAAATTATTTCGATTAAGGGAACACCAGCGGCATTGTTTCGAACGGCTCGCGGTGCCAGAATGGGTTCAACTACGAATACAGTGTCCGCTTTGTATTCAGATCAGAAAGTTACGGTGAGAAGAAGTCGAGCCGAATTCAGGGAGATTGGAATTAATTTTCACTTCGAACAAAACCGGCTCGATAAAGTCGTGGTTTATTCGCCAGACGATTAACGCTGATAGCAACGGAAAAAAGGACGAGCGCCAAATTCCGGTATCGAATCTTTTAGTATTTAACGAACACAGTTTGCGTTGAGGATGGGTTCAAGCTCGGTCAGGGCTTGTCGATAAACATTGCGCTTAAACGCAACAATTTGCTCCAGCGGATGCCAGTAATCTACCCACTGCCAGTGATCAAAATCGGGTTTGTTGGATCGATCCAGTCTTATGCGGGATTCGGTTCCAACCAGTTGAAACAGGAACCAACGTTGTTTCTGCCCGCGAAATGATCTGGCTCGAAGATAGTGACGCGCTTTGTTTGCGTAAGGAACATCGTAGCGGAGCCAGTTTTCGGTGTTACCCAGCAACTTGACATCTTTTGCTTTTAGGCCGATTTCCTCGTAGAGTTCTCTGAAAGCGGCATCTCTGGCCGACTCTTCCGGTTCAATCCCGCCCTGTGGAAACTGCCATCCATTGCGCTGTACCCGACGTGCCCACAAAACCTGTTGATGGCTGTTACAAACAATAATACCTACGTTCTTTCGATAGCCGTCTTTGTCTAGATTTTGATGTGATCGTTGATGTCGCATAAGCCAATCCTAGAGCGAGATGAGAAATTAATCAAGACTGATTTGTCAACGATCGACCTGCTCAGGAACTATTCTTTTAAAAGTAAAATTTGTCGCTGCTTGCAGTGCGCGCTGGCAAATTCGAGAAACGCTTCCATCGCGCGCATACGGAATTTTTGTCTTTGATAAACCATGGAAAACGGTCGTCGTATCGGTTTTTCAAACGGGATCGCACGAAGTGTTTTCAAAGCGAGTTCCTTTTCCATGGTTGCAATGGAAATAATTGATATTCCGAGGCCCGCTGCCACTGCATTTTTTATCGATTCCGGACTGCCGAATTCCATAATGATATCCAGTTGATTGATATCCAGGCCCACATCAACAAGATTGTCTTCGACGACTTCCCGGGTACCTGAGCCTTCTTCGCGACCGATAAAAGGATGTTCGGTCAGATCATCCAGATTAACTGATTTTGACTCACTCAGTGGGTGATCTATACCGCAGACGACAACGAGTTCGTCATCCCAGATCACCTGGGTAAGGAGACTTTTATTGTTTACCGATCCTTCAACAATACCAATGTCAATCTGATTGTTTTCAACCATGTGAATAATATTGTTGGTATTGGCGACATTCAATCTGACTTTGACACCCGGAAATTGGCGCTGGTAAGCCCCGACCATTTCCGGAATAAAATACTCTCCGATCGTCGTACTGGCACCAACGATCAGCGGGCCCTGAATTTCACCGGTTATGATGCGGATTTCATTATCCATTTCCTTATAGAGCTGCAGAACCTGGTCGGCATATTCCTTTACCACCTGACCCGCTTCGGTCAAATTAATCCGATTATGTGTACGATTGAATAATCGGGTATTAAAGTATTCTTCAAGCTGTCGAATTTGAAACGTGACGGCGGGTTGAGTCATATGAAGTGACTCTGCTGCTTTAGTAAAGCTCAGCAGCCGGGCGACTGTGGCGAATACCTGTAATCGTCGATCAGCCAACGTGTTTTCCTTAGTTGAGAAGGCCGGATAACCGCAGTTTCATATCCGTAGGACTGGTTGCGTATTCCAGTGCCGTGTCCGCCTCTATGTGGCCATTGGTTACCAAATGTGCCATATGCGCATCGAATGACAGAACGCCTTTGGTGATGTTATCACCCTGTAACAGCATCGAAATATCCCTAATTTTAAGTGGATCAAGCATCAGCTCACGAATCCGGGAAGATATAATCATGTACTCGCAGGCGAGAATTCTGCCAATACCGCCTTTTTTGGGGATCAAGCGTTGTGCAACCACTGCGCGGAGATTCTGGGCGAGTTTAGTTCTGATGGCATCCTGTTTCTCAGCGGCAAATGTCGCAACCAATCGGGTGATTGTATCTGGTGCCGTTGGTGCATGGGTTGTTGCAAAAACCAGGTGACCGGTTTCGGCGGCAATCAGTGTGTTCTCGATACTTTCGTTGTCACGTAAATCTGAAATGAGAATGACGTCAGGGTCTTCGCGCATTGCCGCAGTAATAGAGGCGCTGAAGCTCGTGGTGTCGATGCCAATATCGCGCTGTGAAAATACAGAGTTCTTGTTATCAAATATAAATTCAATGGGGTCTTCAATCGTTAGAATATGACGCGCATAATGCCGATTAATTTCTTCTATGATGGCGGCAAGCGTAGTCGATTTGCCGTTGCTTGTCGCGCCGGACACCAAAATCAACCCGCGTTGCTGATGGCACAATTTTTGCACCATGGGCGGCAGGCCGAGCGATTTTATATCCGGAATTTCATTGCCGATGATCCGGTTTGCCATAGCGATCTTACCGCGTTGACGGTAGATATGAACCCGCAAAATACCGAGCTCATCGTATTCCAGTGACGTATCGATCTGGTGAATTGAGGAAAAACTTTGCTTTTGATCAGCGCGCAAAATATCATTAATTAACCCGTCAAGTTCACTATGACTAATAACCGGGTGGTCGTCCAGAATATACAATCGCCCATCGATGCGGATTGCCGGCTTCTGATCTGAATGAATGTGAATATCCGAAGCCTTAAGCTTTTTTGCCTGTTCAAACAGGCCTTTTATAAAATCCGCCATGCGAAATCGCCGTTTATTTTGGTGTCTATTTTAATGTGTTCGAAGATCACACCCCATATCAGCCGAGGCCAATAGGCTAATTCCACTTGAAATTTGCCAATATAGCAACATCTGGTATACTCAGGATATTCAATACGGTTAGCAGAAAACCGAAGGTTTGCGCTGTATTGGAATACCGATTACAAATTTAATTGAACAATTCACCTCAGAGGTAATACTAATGGCACGATTTGAAACTGCGGTTGCAAGACCAGCATCTCGCGGTATCGAAATGAACCGCGTTCTCAAGAACACCTATTTGCTGCTCTCACTGACCCTGATCTTCAGCGGAATTACTGCAGCCGTTTCGATGGCGATGAATTTCCCACCCATGGGTTTGATCATCACCATAGTAGGCTATTTCGGGTTGCTGTTCCTCACCAATAAATTCAGAAATTCAGCGCTAGGCCTGGTATTCGTTTTCGCATTGACCGGGTTTATGGGGCTTACACTTGGGCCGATACTGGATTTTTATATGACTAACCTCTCCAACGGTTCGCAAATTGTTGCTACTGCGTTGGGTGGTACTGGAGCTATATTCGTTGGTCTTTCGGCGTATGTTGTTGTTACGCAAAAGGATTTCAGCTTTATCGGCGGGATGTTGATGGCCGGGATTCTGGTTGCATTCCTGGGCTCGATCGCCGCTATATTTCTGCAGATACCTGCTCTGCATCTCGCTATTTCAGCGATGTTCATCCTGCTTATGTCTGGATTAATCCTGTTTCGAACCAGCCAAATAATTCATGGCGGTGAAACAAATTATATTTCAGCAACCGTGACACTTTATATTTCAATCTACAATATCTTCTTGAGCTTGTTGCAGATTCTGGGAATATTTGGCGACGAATAATTCGTAAAAAGCCTCGGTTTAAGAGGCTCATGAAAAGCTCGGATAACGTATTCCAAGATGCGAATCCGGGCTTTTTTTATCCCGCCTGTTTTTTTACTGTCTTGTCTTATCCGTCCTTTATCCGTGGTATATAAGCGCGTAACGCGCATCCTGATACTAATCACCATATGAATATGCCGCCCAGGTGACCAGCGTTTGATTGGGCGTTGCTAACGCGTTCCGGGTTTGGATTGGTAACGTGTGCGCAACCGATGAAAGATAAACATATCCCGGTTAAAAGCCGTTTTTGTTTAACGCCAGTGCTGAAATAGGGTGAATTCACAGGCCAGAAGACAGCAGATTCAATAGAATCATTAAACATTATGTTTTACTATCGCGTACATCAAATTGATTCTTCAAAACTGCCGATTAATTACCTGATCTGACGATGAAAGCGATGATTCTTGCCGCGGGTAAAGGAACCCGTGTCCAACCGCTGACTTACGAAATGCCCAAACCCATGATTCCCGTACTGGGTAAGCCGGTGATGGAATATCTCATTGAGCAATTAGCGAATCATGAATTCAGGGATATCATGATTAACGTCAGTCATTTACCCGAACCAATTGAAACCTATTTCGGTGATGGCCGTCGATGGGGGGTCAATATTGGCTATTCGTTTGAGGGGCATATTGAAAATGGAGAACTGTTTGGAGAACCATTAGGTTCGGCTGGCGGTATAAAGCGGATACAGGATTTTGGTGGATTTTTTGATGACACCTTTATGGTGGTCTGCGGCGATGCCATAATTGATCTGGACTTGACAAAGGCGGTTCGTAAACACTGGCAGTCGGGTGCCAGGGCAAGCATTGTTGTTAAAGAAGTAGAGCGTGAAAAAATACCGAACTACGGCGTGGTTGTTGCGGATGACAACGGAAATATAACCTCATTCCAGGAAAAGCCCAGCCTCGAAAAAGCGAAGTCCAATCTTGTGAACACCGGAATATACATCTTTGAACCGGAAATTATCGATTTGATACCAAGGGATGTTTTGTACGACATTGGTAGTGAACTGCTGCCGGATTTGCTTACCCGAGGCTTACCATTCAAGGCCATTGAGCAACCTTTTCGCTGGTTGGATATAGGACGGTTGAGCGACTACTGGATGGTCAACCAGCAGCTGATGCGCGGTTCAATTCGTGGTATGAATATGCCTGGAACAGAAGTCATGCCGCAAATCTGGACAGGATTGAACGTCAATATCGACTGGAGCGATGTGTTCATTGAAGGGCCGGTGTACATTGGTTCAAATGCAAGGATCGAAGCGGGTTGTGAGATTCAGGGGCCAACCTGGATTTCGCATGGCTGTTATCTGCAGGGCGGTGCAAAAGTTCATAAAAGTATGCTGTTCGAGCATACGCTGATGCGCAAGCACGGTGCGGTTCATGATGCAGTGGTTTTTGGGCGTTATTGCGTGGACAAGGACGGAAAGCCGTTTGACAGCAAGGGCACCGGGCTGGACTGGGTTGGCGATGCGAGAGATATCGATATCAAGTCGTCAAAGTTTGCCACTTCGAGACCGGTTGGCGCATAAAACGGGTGCCAAATATTTTACAATATCTGCGCCAATCCGATCTGTAGTCGGCGTTAAAATTACTATATAATTCGCGCCTCGAAAAATTGATGGTGTGGTTTTCAATGCCTTTTTACGAATATCAATGTCTTAAATGCGATCATCGGCTGGAAGTTTTGCAGAAAATTTCTGATGACCCGCTGGTATATTGCCCCGAGTGTAGTGAAGCGTCTCTGAAAAAACTGATTTCAGCCGCCGCATTTCGTCTGAAAGGGACGGGATGGTATGAAACGGATTTTAAAAACAACGACAAGAAGCAAGATAAATCAGCGTCAAAATCAACTGATACCGCCAATTCCGAATCTAAAGGTTCCGCTTCAGATTCCACCACAGCCGGGAAGTCCGAATCCAGTAATTCAAACTCGAAACCAAAAGCTTCAGCCAGCAGTTCGGCTACAACTTGAGTTGAAATCGGTTGACGAGTGTCAGCTAATTTAGCTTTTCAACAAAACCAACAAGTACAGATATCAGGAATTCTCCGCGGAATACAATTATGCGATCACATCTTTGTGGCCAACTCGACGAGTCCCTTGTGGATCAAACCGTCTTGCTAACGGGGTGGGTTCTAAATCGCCGTGATCACGGTGGCGTTATTTTTATTGACTTGCGAGACCGATCAGGTCGTGTGCAGGTTGTGGCAGACCCGGATTTTCCCGAACTATTTGCCGTTGCAGACAATGCCAGAAACGAGTTTGTTCTTTCAATAAGCGGTAAGGTCCGATTACGCCCAGAGGGAACGGCCAACGATAATCTAAAAACCGGACAGGTTGAAGTGCTGGCTGATTCGATCGCGCTTTTAAGCCGTTCGGAGCCATTGCCGTTTCAGATGGATGAAGATGAAATAGGTGAAGCAACCAGATTGAAATATCGATTCCTTGATCTGCGGCGTCCGAGAATGCAGTTTACACTGCGCCGTCGACATGAGGTGATTTCAAATCTGCGTCGATTCCTTGAAGAACGCGAATTCGTTGAACTCGAAACACCGATTTTGACGCGCTCTACACCAGAAGGCGCGCGCGATTATCTGGTGCCTAGCCGAACTCACCAGGGCGAATTCTTTGCCTTACCGCAATCACCTCAACTGTTTAAACAGCTTCTCATGGTCGCGGGCTTTGAGCGTTACTATCAGGTTGCAAGGTGTTTTCGTGATGAAGATCTTCGCGCAGACAGACAGCCTGAATTTACGCAAATGGATATTGAGGTTTCGTTTATGGATGAAACTGAAATTATGCTGCTTATGGAAGAAATGATTCGCCAGTGTTTCAAATCTGTTTTAAATGTTGATCTCCCCGATGAGTTGCCGCAAATGACTTATGCCGAGGCAATGTCCCGATTTGGCAGCGACCGGCCGGATTTGAGAAACCCACTGCAATTGACGGATATTACTGATCTCATGAAAGCAGTCGAATTCAAGGTTTTCTCGGGCCCGGCTAATGATGCGAAAGGGCGTATTGCGGCAATCTGTGTGTCTCGCGGAAATACCTTGTCACGCGCGCAAATTGATCAATATACAGAGTACGTTGGTCAGTATGGTGCAAAAGGTTTGGCGTATATCAAAGTGAATGATGTTTCTGCTGGACGAGACGGACTGCAGTCACCAATACTGAAGTTCTTGCCCGATGAAGTACTGGAACAAATCGTCCAGCGAACCGGTGCAAAAACGGATGATCTGATTTTCTTCGGAGCGGATAAAGCAACCATCGTCAATGATGCGTTGGGTGCGTTGCGTAATAAAGTCGGAAAAGATATGGATATGATTGAAGCCGGTTGGAAACCACTGTGGGTGGTCGACTTTCCATTGGTTGAATGGGATGAAGGCGGTCAGCGGTGGAACTCGCTGCACCATCCATTCACAGCGCCGAAAACAGACCAGATCGAAGAGCTGGAATCCGATCCGGGTCAGGTGCTTTCGCGTGCCTATGATATGGTGCTTAACGGAACCGAAATTGGCGGAGGTTCCATTCGTATTCATCAGTCAGATTTACAGCAAAAAATCCTCAATGTACTCGGCATTGATGATGAGGAAGCTGAAGCAAAATTTGGTTTCCTGCTGGCGGGTCTGAAATACGGTGCCCCACCTCATGGCGGAATCGCTTTTGGTGTGGATCGTCTGGTAGCCATGATGAGTGAAGTGGAATCCATTCGTGATGTCATTGCTTTTCCAAAAACCCAAAAAGCATCTTGCCTGCTGACCGAAGCGCCAAATCAGGTGGACGCGATGCAGTTACGGGATTTAGGTTTAAAACTTAAAAAGCCAGCCGCTGCCGACAGCTAAACAGGTTTTCAATTTGTCGTTTTGAAGCCGCAATCAACGACAACAGCAAGTTCATGGTTTTAGGCTTCCAATGCACTCGTTGGCGTGGCTTGAATCCTGCTCAAATGCTATGATTCCGAACTCGAATACGCCCCCTCCCTCGTGGTATTTTTCAGAGGTTCCGTATCTCCCCGATATGCTGACGGCATATCAATTTTGAAGAAACTGTAGTACAGAGGTTTATAAATGGCAGGTCACAGCAAATGGGCTAATATCAAATTTCGCAAAGCCGCCCAGGATGCGAAAAGAGGTAAAGCGTTTACCAAACTTATTAAGGAGATCACGGTCTCTGCGAGACTGGGAGGGCCGGATGCCGATTCAAACCCGCGTTTGCGCAGCGCCATTGATAAAGCCCTGGCTGCGAACATGACCAGGGATACGATCGAGCGTGCAGTAAAGCGCGGCAGCGGAACGCTGGAAGGTGATGATATTGTTGAAATTCGTTATGAAGGTTACGGGCCGAATGGTGTGGCAGTATTGGTAGAGTGTGCCACAGATAATAAAAACCGAACCGTCAGCGAGGTCAGACACGCATTTACCAAACATGGCGGTAATCTGGGTACCGATGGTTCGGTGGCCTATCTGTTTAACAAAACGGGTTCCATCGTTTTTTCTGGCGATGATGAAGAGACCATTATGGACATTGCGCTGGAAGCGGGTGCCGACGATATAGAGAGCGAGGATGGAATGGTAGAAGTCATGACTTCCCCTGAAGCGTTCCATGCCGTTCAGCAGGCGTTGAAAGATGCGGGTCTCGAAGCGGAAATGTCAGAATTGATTCAACGGCCTTCAACGGAAACTGAACTCGGTGGAGAAGATGCCGAGAAAGTGATGAAAATGATTGATGCACTGGAAGAGCTGGATGATGTACAGGACGTATTTACCAATGCCAGCTTCGTCGAGGTAGAGTAATGCGAGTTTTGGGAATCGACCCGGGTTCCCGAAATACCGGCCTTGGTGTCGTTGAATCTCAGGGCTCCGAAATTCGATCGATCTGCTATCGACGAATCAGGCTCGATAATTCCCCATTGCCGCAACGGTTGGGATTGATCTATCGGGGTGTGAGCGAAATAATTTCCGAGCATCTTCCCGATGCGGTTGCAGTGGAACAGGTGTTTTTGGCGAACAATGCCAAAACCGCGCTGGTACTGGGTCAGGCGCGGGGAAGCGCGGTCTGCGCTGCAGTCAACCAGCACTGTAGTGTCTCAGAATACAGCGCATTGCAGATCAAACGGGCAGTGACAGGAACGGGCAGTGCGAAAAAACAGCAGGTTCAGCATATGGTTCGTGCTTTGCTTGGATTAACCCATACACCTCAGGCCGATGAGGCGGATGCGTTGGCGTGCGCAATCTGTCATATCCATTTCGCTCAAGTTCAGGAAAAGTTATCATCGGCACTATGATTTTTATTCCCATTCGAGCGCTTTCAGGAACGCTGAAAACAGGCAGATGATCGGTTTTCTCAAAGGCCAATTGCTGCAAAAGCGCCCACCCTTTTTGTTGCTGGATGTCGGCGGTGTGGGTTATGAACTTGAAGCCCCCATGACGACGTTTTATGCGTTACCAGAGGAAAATGAACCCGTCGCTTTGTTTGTTCACCTGGTGGTTCGTGAGGACGCGCAGTTGCTATATGGTTTTTCTGACCAGGATCAACGGGAGCTATTTCGAAGCCTGCTTAAAATCAATGGTGTTGGTGCGCGAGTTGGACTGGCGATTCTGTCGACCTTAAGTGCCGCAGAATTTGTTAGCTGTATTCGGCTCGAAGACGCAGCAACTTTGACCCGGGTTCCCGGTATTGGTAAAAAAACGGCAGCGCGAATGATTCTGGACATGCGAGATCGAATCGATGGACTGGAACTGGCGTCTGCTTTTGTGGATCAGTCAAAATCATCGGTTACTGCTGACAATGCCGTTCAGGATGCTATTGGTGCTTTGATTGCTTTGGGATACAAAGCGAGTGAGGCAAGCCGCGCGGTTGATTCGGTAAAGGAACAAAGCGAACTTCGAGATGACCTGATTCGTAATTCCCTGCAATTCTTGACCAAACGATGAGCGAAATAAACCCCATATTGTCTTCCGACAGTGAAGCAGATACATCCCAGGAACAAATGTTTGAGCGCAGTTTGCGGCCAACCCGGCTACACGACTTTATCGGACAGGCAAGTACTCGCGAACAGCTGGAAATATTTATAGAAGCAGCCAGGCAACGAAATGAAGCGTTGGATCATGTGCTGATATTTGGACCCCCAGGGTTGGGTAAAACGACGCTGGCCTATATCCTTGCACAGGAGATGGGAGCGAAACTGAAGCAGACTTCCGGACCGGTACTCGAAAAAGCCGGGGATCTGGCCGCGATACTCACTAACCTGGAAACCGGTGATGTTTTATTCATTGATGAAATTCACCGGATGAATCCTGCCATTGAGGAAATACTGTATCCTGCACTGGAGGATTACCATCTCGATATTATGATTGGTGAGGGCCCTGCCGCGCGCTCGATTAAACTCAATCTTCCGCCATTTACCCTGGTTGGTGCGACTACCAGAGCCGGGTTGTTAACTTCGCCGCTTCGAGACCGGTTTGGGATTGTTCAGCGATTGCAGTTTTACACCAATGACGAACTCACGCTAATAGTTGAACGTTCAGCCCGGTTGTTGAAAATTGAGTTTGACAACGATGGTGTTAAAGCGATTGCCACGCGCTCACGCGGAACACCCAGAATTGCCAATCGTCTTTTACGGCGGGTACGTGATTATGCGCAAGTAAAAGGCGACGGTAAATTAACCGCAGCGATTTCAAATTCTGCTCTGGATATGCTTGAAGTCGATAGTTTTGGACTTGATTTGCTGGATCGCAACTTTCTGCTTGCCATTATGCATAAATTCGACGGTGGTCCAGTAGGCATCGACAGTATTGCCGCTGCAATTGGAGAGGAGCGCGGCACCATTGAAGATGTTGTCGAACCATTTTTGATTCAGCAGGGATACCTGATGCGGACCCCGCGGGGCAGAGTGGCAACGCGTACGGCCTGGAAGCATCTTGGCATGGAAATGCCGTCAGAGGTATCGTCTCGTCAGCAAGAACTGTTTACAGCAAACGATTAAGGCGTTGAAGAAAAGCATTGTCTGTCTGTTGCAACCATTTTTAGTGTTCAGCCGAAGTTCATCGGTGCGAATTAATCTGGATCTGGCTTTGGGGTAGTGAAGGTTGTGGTGAGTGCTCGTAATAAAACTGAATCTTCGGTTGCGCGTTACCCTGGAAGTGGGTCGTGCAGGTGTTGCACGCATCATTTTCGAACACTCGGTATTGCGTGGAAACCGGATACTGGTCAGTGCTGAAGTTGATTTGGCAACGATAAATAATCAGTCGTTCAAACCATGCAGAATCCCGATCGAGTGACGAAACTGTTGCAATACGCCCCAAACAACCAAAATAACACTGAATAGTCTGAACTTATGCCAATAGAAAGCGCAATACCCCAGGATCATTCAATTCTCAGCCTTATACTCAATGCCAGTTTGCCGGTACAGCTGGTGATGCTGATGTTGTTGGTTGCCTCGGTTGTATCGTGGTACATGATTGACCGAAAACGTACGTCTTTCAAACGCTGGAACAATATTGCCGATGAATTTGAAGATCAGTTCTGGTCGGGCGGCGAAATGCGTGCGATATATCAGGAATGGAGCGGTGAGAAAGAATCGGAAGGCATCGTTAATATTTTCATCGCCGGTTTTAGAGAGTTTAATCGACTGGCACAGAAGCCCAATGTTGATCGTACTCATCTGGTTGATGGAGTGCATCGGTCGATGCGCGTGGCATTGAGCAGAGAGGAAGTGAATATTGAACACCACTTACCGTTTCTTGCAACGGTCGGATCTACCAGCCCTTATGTTGGTCTGTTTGGTACGGTGTGGGGGATCATGAATTCCTTTCAGAGTCTGAGCGGAATGCAGCAGGTTACCATTGCAACGGTGGCGCCAGGTATCGCAGAAGCGTTGATAGCAACCGCCATGGGCTTGTTTGCAGCAATTCCGGCGGTCATCGCATACAACAAATTTGCCAATACCGCTGAGCGGCTAAACAGCCGCTACGAAGTGTTCATGGAAGAATTTATCAGCATCGTCAGTCGTCAGGATTTGAGCCGGTAACGATTATGGTGAGCGGAAAATACGGCAAGAAGAAGCGCATGATGAGTGAAATAAACGTCGTACCCTACATCGACGTTATGCTCGTTCTGCTGATCATCTTTATGGTTACGGCGCCCCTGCTGAGTACGGGCGTGACAGTCAATCTGCCTCAGGCCGGTTCTGAGCCGTTAGCCGCTGATGAGGAAGAGCCATTTGTTATTACGGTGGACGAGCAAGGCCGCTATTTTCTCAATGATGATGAAGACGAGGTGGCGAGCGAGCGAGAAATCGAGATCAAGGCCAGGGCTGTGCTGCAGCGAAATCCCGGGCTGCCATTTTTAGTACGGGGAGACCGCAAGGCTAACTATGAATACGTCGTTCAGGCCATGGTGCTGTTACAAAAGGCAGGGGTTGATTCCGTTGGGTTGGTAACCGACCCACCTGAGCCGAAGGCGCTTTAATTTGTTTGTAAATTATTTTGGCGACTAAAGAAAAATTACGAGAATTCGCCTTTTTTACAAAATCGGCGTTGTTTACTATGGTTATTCACGGCGTACTGATTGCTGCGCTATTATTGGGTTTGTGGTGGCCTTACTCTCAAAACAAAGCGAAGAGAGGTTCTGTGGAGCCAATTCAGGCAAAAGTGATTTCTTCTGAAGAAATTCAACAGGTAGTGGATCAACAGAATAAAATACGTGAAGATGAAAAAGCGAAAAAACAGCAGTTTGAAGAAGAACTGGCTTTGATTAAGAAACAGCAGGAAGAAGAGAAGAAAAAACTGGAAGAGCTTGAAATAAAACGTAAGCAGGGGGAACAGGAAAAAGCCGAACAGAAAAAGAAACAGAAAGGGGAACAGGAAAAACTGAAACGGGAGCAGGCTGAAGAAACCGAGAGCAAGCGTCTCGCAGAAGAACAAGCGAAACGCAAAGCCGAACAGGAAAAGCTTGAAAAGGAAAAGCGCGAAAAAGAAGAGGCTGAAAAGAAGCGCAAGGAGGCTGAAAAACGAAACAAAGCCGAGGAAGAAAAGAAACGTAAAGAAGCTGAAAAGAAACGTAAGGCCGAGGAAGAAAAGCGCGCCAGAGAAAAAGAATTGAAGGAGCAATTGGAGAAAGAGCAGTTGGCGAGAACCCAAGCCGAGGCTGCCAATGCCTTGAGTGCTCTGGTAGACCGGATAGCCGCTACGGTTGAAAATAATTGGCGTCGGCCGCTAAATAGCAGTGCTGGCCTGAAGGCGACGATACGAGTCAAAGTTTCAAGAAATGGTGATGTGTTATCGGCAAATGTGGTAAAAAGTAGCGCTGACCCGTTTTTTGATAAATCTGCCGAGTTGGCAGTCAAGAAGGCATCACCGTTACCATTTCCTGCAGACCCCAAGTACTATGAGTTTATTAATGAATTTGATCTCCTGTTCAATCCTGACGCGTTTCAAAATGATAAATCCGATTAAAAATAGCGGGTTGTCGAGCTTGTTTATTCTGATGCTTGGGGTTACCGGTTCGAGTCACGCAGTACTGACGATTGAGATCAATAAAGGGACGGCGGCAGGTATTCCCATCGCCATCGTAGCGTTTGCAATGGACGGAGTTCCGCTTGAAGAGCAACAGCCTGCAGATATTATCGAATCGGATTTGGGTTTTAGCGGACGGTTTGATTCAATCCCGCGAGCTACCCATTTGAGCAAACCGTATGATTTGAAAACGGTGCAGTACAAGGATTGGCGGTTAATAAAAGCCGAAGCGCTGGTTGTCGGCAGGGTAATTAATATTGGAAACAATCAATACGAGGTTCGCTTCAGGTTGATTGACGTATTCAGAGAGCAGCAAATTGTTGGGCAACAATTCATTGTTCCGGCCAGCAAGATACGCAGGGTTTCCCACCAGATTAGTGACATCATTTATGAAAAGCTAACGGGAAAGGCAGGCGCATTTGATACTCGAATAGCTTATGTCACTGTTCAGGGCGTTGATCCGGATCGCAAATACTTTTTACAGGTTGCCGATTCTGATGGATATGGACCGAAGACCATACTCGAATCAAGTCAGCCAATTCTGTCTCCAGCCTGGTCGGCAGATGGCAATAAACTCGCTTATGTTTCTTTTGAGAAACGCCGCTCAATGATTTATGTGCAGGACATCTGGTCTGGAACGCGTACAAGAATAGCGGAGTTTGACGGCATTAACAGCGCCCCGGCGTGGTCACCAGATGGGAGAAAAATTGCCTTAACCCTTTCCAGAGACGGTAATTCTGAAATTTATGTGTATGATGTTGCGACTACCGAAATGCGGAGACTGACTCGGCATACTGCGATTGATACCGAACCCGCATGGTCACCGGACGGTGGCGCTATCATTTTCACATCCGGGCGAGCGGGCGACCCGCAAATTTATCGAATTTCTGTCGCAGGCGGATCACCGAAGCGTCTGACATTCCAGGGGAAATATAACGCTGGTGCATCGTATTCACCGGATGGAAAATCCATCGTTCTGATAACCAATCAGGGAAATGGCTATAAAGTCGGTATTTATTCGGTAGCAGACCGCCTGGTGAGGGAGCTGACCAGAACGCAAAATGACGAATCTCCATCGTTCGCTCCGAACGGCGACATGATCGTGTATGCAACGCAAAAAGGCAGTCGTAATTTTTTGGCCACGGTATCTGCGGATGGCCAGATTCAACAAACCCTCAAATTCCAGGGGGGGGCGGTGCGAGAGCCTGCCTGGTCACCATTTAATCGCAAACTGTAGAGGAATTTATTATGAGATATTTTAAATCTGTTTTGGTTATTCTGGTCACTTCGCTGGCCGTGGCCGCATGTGGCGGTCGAAAATCTGTCGAAGAGAATGTCAACGTCGAGGCGGTTGACGGTTCTGTTGGAGCCAGCTCTTCCGGATTGGCTGGTGATGGTTCGTCCAGCACCTCCGGGCTAGACGGCGCAACTGATGCAGCAACTGATGCGGCGGCAGCTGAATTGCTCAATAGCAGAGTGATCTATTTTGAATACAACAGCAGTTCGTTAACACTGGAGAGCGAAGCAATCGTTCAGGCCCATGCGCAATACCTGAGCGGTGCAACGGCAGCAGGTTTGATTCTTGAAGGTCACGCCGACGAACGCGGTACACGCGAATACAATCTGGCATTGGGAGAAGATCGGGCAAAATCAGTTGCCAACCTAATACAGGCGTTGGGAGTGAGTGGCGGACGGATTCAAACGATTTCCTACGGTGAAGAGAGACCGGTTTCTTTGGGCAGTGATGAAAGTGCATGGGGATTGAATCGCCGGGTTGAAATTCTCTATCAATAGATTTCCCGACAGTTCATTTAGCAGCCAGATTACCCCCGAATAAAGTGAATTTGATTCGAGGTAAAGAGTTGAATGGATTGAGTGGGTAGCTTAAAGTCCGGCGCTTGGCACCGGAGTACCACCGGGTATCGGAAATTACAGGTTTAGAAATGATCAACGCGCGTTTAATTTTATTATTGGGTTCAATTTCACTGATTACTGCTGGCTGCACAGTGCCGAAGCAGGAAGAAGTCCCTGTTGAACCTGTCGAACCTGTTCAGGAGGTTCAGCCAAATCCAGAGATTCTGAAAGCCTTGGCGCAGCTCGATGAGTTGAAACAGGAATTGAAGCAGCTGCGGAATAGCGTTGAAGAACTCCAGTTTGAAACTGAGAACGCCAAGCGCCGGCAGCAGGATTTATTTCGCGACATAGACCGGAGAATGGTAGATCTTGAGCGCAATCAAAATGCACTTTCTCCTCAAATTGAAGGCGCAAATACACAGATTGACCCGCAAACTGGCGCGGTTGTTCTGGTTGGAGAAGCGAGCGATACTGCTGTTGAGCCAAACTCTACAGGTGCAGCCACGGAAGTGACCGTGGTTGCCAGTGATTCGACCTCTGGTTCCGACTCAACGTCATCTGCAACTCTGGTTCCGGGAAATAGTTCCTCAGAGCAGGCCGCCGCCCCAAGCGCCTCGGTTTCTCTGGAACAGCAAAATGCATATGAAGCGGCATTTGATTTATTGAAACAAAGCCGATACGAAGATTCGATCCAGAGCTTCCGGTTATTGGTTGATACCTGGCCGACAAGTCAGCTCGCCGATGATGCGTATTATTGGATGTCTGAAGCGCGATACGTCAATCGTGAATTTGAATATGCCCTCAGCGGCTTTAGAACTGTGGTTAGCCGATACCCTGACAGTCAGCGTGTACCCGAAGCATTGTTGAAAATCGGTTATATCCAGTACGATATCGGTGCCTACGATGATGCGGCAGAGACTTTTCGGGATATCCTCGCTCGATTCCCTGGGCATCAGGTCACGGTATCCGCACAAACCCGGCTGAGGCGAATCGAACAAACAATCCAGTAGCAACAAACTGGAATTTACGCCGTATTAGCGCTCTATTGTGTTTGACAGGGCTTGTCCGTATCAGGATAATCCCGCCTCCGCCAAATCCGACGTGATTGAGCGGAAATGGGGCGTTAGCTCAGCTGGTAGAGCATCTGACTTTTAATCAGGTGGTCACAGGTTCGAATCCTGTACGCCCCACCATATGTAAAACCCTGATTCTTGCGGATCAGGGTTTTTTATGGTTGGATAAGGTGAGAGGAAATATAAATTGAACTGGAGTATGGTTACTTTTTGTGTTGATCATGAAACCGCGAATTCCCACCCAGTTTATGGCGGCTTTAGGGAATTCTATAGCTACTTTTGGAAACAATGCGCAGTCTTGGGGTTTATGGGGATTGGATCCGGGGGAATTTCCGCTAACCCCCGGAAGTGTAATGCCAGCGGTTAAGGGCTCGCGAAGCTTGCAGATGGTTTGATACACGCTACGATGAAACACTAGACAGACGCTAATAAATCCCTAAAATACCGCCTCCTTTTACGAATAGCGGAATTAGGCTTTCATGCAGGACTTTGTTCCCGGTCAGCGATGGATCAATGATGCGCAGCTCCAGATGGGTTTGGGGAGTGTGCTTAAAACGGATTTTCGAACCGTTACCGTGATTTTCCTGGCGACAGGTGAAGCCTTTGTCTATGCCAAGGAATCGGTGCCGCTAACACGGGTCAAATTCTCCCTCGGAGATCAAATCATCACCCACGATGAACTGCTCCTGTCTGTGGTTGCGGTGGAAGAGGCCAATGATTTAATCACCTATACTGGCCGCGATTCCAACGGCGATTCGCATATCGTTGACGAAAGCCTGTTAAGTAATCATATACAGTTGAATCGTCCCACCGAGAGATTCTTCAATGGTCAAATTGATCGTGATATCTGGTTTGATTTGCGTTATCAGACACGTACGATTCAATCCAGACTTGCGGCGAATCCACTGTACGGTCTGGTGGGCGGTCGAGTGAGTTTGATTCCCCACCAACTCTACATCGCACAAACCGTAGCCAGTCGCTATGCCCCTCGTGTCCTGCTGGCTGATGAGGTTGGTCTTGGAAAAACCATCGAAGCCGGAATGATTATTCATCAACAGCTGGTAACTGAAAGGGTAAGCCGCGTATTGATCGTTGTCCCGGAGAGCCTGGTTCACCAATGGCTTGTGGAGATGCTGCGTCGATTTAATCTGATGTTTAAGGTGTTCGATGATGAGCGGTTTAGCTCACTCGTCGATGTCGATGTGCATAGCGGTGAAACTATCGAAGGTCAGATAAACCCGTTTCTCACGGAACAGCGGGTACTGTGCAGTCTGGAGTTTTTAAGTTCTCGTCCGGATATCTTTAAACAGTGCCGCGCTGCCGGATGGGATTTAATGGTGGTTGACGAAGCACATCATTTGCAGTGGTCAGAAACCAACCCTGGTTTTGAGTACCAGCTAATGGAGAGCCTGGCAGCAAACATTTCAGGAATACTGTTACTCACTGCCACGCCTGAGCAACTGGGAAAATCAAGTCATTTCGCCCGGCTGCGCCTGTTGGATCCCGAAAGATTTCCGGATTATGCACAATTTGAACAAGAGGAAGAACAGTATCGCGCCATCGCTGATATCGTTGATACCTTACTGGAAGATGGCGATATTCCAGATCAGACATTACAGCAGCTTGAGACCTTCCTTGGGGAGGATGTCGTTAATCGTGAACTCAGTAAGGTTGACGATGCTCGGGGATTAATTGAAAAGCTGCTCGATCATCATGGAACCGGAAGAGTGCTGTTCAGGAATACCCGTAATACGGTGAAGGGCTTTCCTGACAGATTGGTTTCCGCCCGACCCCAGCCGTTGCCTGAAGCGTATAGTACCGTGTTGAAATCATTTTCCGGCAGTGAGTTCTCTGAACCGCAGCTATTGTTGTGCCCGGAATTGCTCTATCAGGTGGTTCATGAAGATAACCCCCAATCCTGGCTAAAGATAGATCCTCGTGTTGCCGATTCAGGTGTTTTATTGAAACAGTTGCGTCCCGAAAAAGTGCTCGTTATTACAGCCAGTGCCGATACGGCGCTGGATTTGGCAAGCCACCTGAAAATCACTCAGGGACTGGATGCGGCGGTGTTCCACGAACATATGTCGATGCTGGAGCGAGACCGCGCGGCAGCGTTTTTTGCAGATCAGATTTCTGGAACGCAGGTGATGATCTGTTCAGAGATTGGCAGCGAAGGCCGGAACTTTCAGTTTGCCCACCACCTCGTGTTATTCGATTTACCTTTGGATCCGGATCTGCTCGAACAACGAATAGGGCGGTTGGATCGTATCGGTCAAACTGAAACTATCAATATTCATGTTTTGTATCTCGAAGGAACGGCCCAGGAAATTATGTTCAACTGGTACCACAACGCTTTGAACGCATTTGAAAATACCTGTCCTACCGGATTCAGCGTCTTCAACCAGGTAGCGTCTGATATCCTGTCAATTCTGCATCAACCTGATCAGGATTATTCAGCCACCATTGAAAACTCGAAACGGCTTAATGATGAATATACATCGGCACTTCAGCAAGGTCGTGATCGGTTGCTGGAATTCAACTCCTGCCGACCTGAGGTGGCTGTACAGTTATGCGAACAGACCGCTCAACAGGATGAAGAATCGAATTTACAACATTTCATGGAATTATTTTTCGACTGTGTAGGGGTTGACTATGAAGCGCACAGTGAGAATTGTTTTACCGTCAACGCCAGCACCCATCTTCTGGTGCCGCTTGCGCAGTTGCCCGAAGAGGGTATGACCATTACCTATGAACGGCAAACCGCATTATCTTTTGAAGACGTGGATTTTCTAACCTGGGAGCATCCGCTGGTTAGCGCTGCGCTGGATATTGTTAGCAGCGGCGAACTCGGCAATACATCACTGGTTGCATTAGCCTTACCCGGGGTTTCCAGAGGCACCGTTGTCCTGGAGTCCGTTTATATTTTGGAATCCGCATCAACCCGGGAATCGAATACCAGTCGATTTTTACCGCCAACCGTTATCAGGGTCATGATTGATCAAACCGGTAAGCGGCTAAATCATCTGCCTGTGCCGAATTCACGCGACGATCGGGCTGAGAGATTAAAACCTGAAATGATTCGCAGAATGGCCAAATTAAAAGAAGGACTGCTTCGAAAAATGGTGAAGGCGAGTGAAAACTATGCGGAAAAGCTGACACCGGGAATTTTGCAGGCGGCTCAACAAAAGTCCTGCTCATTATTGCAAGGGGAAATCGATCGGCTTCAAGCATTGAAAAGCGTAAACCCCAATGTTCGTCAGGAAGAAATTGATTTCTATCAGCGGCAGCTTAGCCTTGTTAATGACAAGATCGAAACATCCAGTCTTCGACTGGACGGTATGCGGGTCATCATAGTGACGTGAACGAATTCGACCCGGTTCAGGCATTTAAGGAGTTAACTCCCGATCAATGCTTTCGATGATGCCAGAAATGGCCCGGCGATTCAGGATCTCTGGATGTTGCTGTCCGGTGATCGGGATTACATGACCTTCATGCTGGAAAAACGGCTTTCCGGATATTGCGAATTCTACGAATTCAATCCGCTGGAGTGGAAGGTGCAGCACTGACTTTATCTGCCAACCAGTGGTAGTATTGCGTGTCCTTCATAACAACATCAGAGGAATAGTGTATGCGTTTACTGGTTTTTCAGCATATCGAATGTGAACACCCGGGAATACTGCGTCAGTTTTTGGCTGCAGACAATGTGCAATGGGATGCAGTGGAACTGGATCACGGTGAAACTATTCCGGATTTGAACAATTACGATGCACTTTGGGTCATGGGTGGGCCGATGGATGTGTGGGATGTTGAGGAAAATCCCTGGCTAGTTGCGGAAAAGCAGGCAATTCGCAGGTGGGTTGGGGAAATGAAAAAACCCTATCTTGGCTTGTGTTTGGGCCATCAATTGCTGGCAGACGCAATGGGGGGAACTTGCGGCCCGCAAAATCCTCCGGAGATTGGCGTGCTCGAAGTTCAACTGACAGATCAAGGCAGAGAGGACCCGATATTTACCGATATGCCAGATACGCAGAAGTGCCTGCAATGGCATTCCGTGTGTGTGGCACAAGCGCCGGAAAATACAACCGTATTGGCATCTTCGGATATTTGCCGTATTCAGGCAATGCGTGTGGGCGAGTGTGCGTGGTCGATGCAATATCATGTAGAGCTGGAACCGGATACCGTAGAAAACTGGGGGGAGATTCCTGCTTACGCTGCTGCGCTGCAGTCAGCGATGGGGAGTGATGGATTGTCAACAATGAAATCCCATAGCGATGCGAATATGGCGGATTTTATGGGCAACGCACGGCAGCTGTATCAGAATTTTATGGCGCAGTGCCGTTAGTCTAATTCTTTCTGTTCCCGCTTTGAACCACCGGAATCTGCTTACCAACGACCTCTCAATCTGCTAACAAATTGCTGGACAAAGTTATTGATGTAAGTATACTTCCTGTAGTTAGAAATAGATCGATATCAATTAGGAGTACCAAATGAAATTCTTACAAATGCTGGCAACACGGGTTAATTCTATGCTGCCCCCCCCCCACACACAGCGCGTCCTGACATCTGGTAATGTCGCCGGTGTTGCGTCTGTAGTAAACACAGCAATACCGAAAACCAAAACACGAAAAAGCATAAACCAACCAGAAAAGCCCAGGCGTTCTGGTATTTTAACGGCCTCTTGGCCGCGCCTCCTTGCCGCCACCTGCACCGCCCTGCTGTTTTCTCTGATATTCACGCAGAGTGTTACCGCACAAACCATAAGTAATAAGACGGTTGCCGTTGGCAGTAGCATCGAGATCGATCTCGACGAGGTTTTCTCTCCTGCTGCTGGCAGTACGCTGATCTACACGGCAACAACAAGCGCAGTGGGGATAGTCACTGCAGACGTTGCTGGCAGTACGCTGACGGTTACAGGGGTTGCAGCAGGTCCAGGTGGAGGTAGCGTCCAGATAGCAGTGACACCATTTGGCGGTCAGGTGGTAACCTTCCAGGTCACCGTCACTGCCTTAGCAGATGCACCAGTCATTACAGCTATTAACACGGTTCTGAATAACGCAAACGAACACGGTAGAATATGTATAACATTTGATGGAGATGTAACATTCGATCGTTCTCCCAATGCTTCTTTCTTAAACGCAAAAGCAAGGCTAACTGACTTTGTTTTATCAAGTAAGAAACCAGAACTAATGCCAGCACTAAAGGTAATAGAGTTTGGCGGTCATTGTTTCGTTGATTCTGTGACACGCGAAAACGCGATACACCTCACACTGAGTCGCCAGATTGCCTTCGGTGAAACCGTCACCCTGTCATACACCAAATCAGGAACTGAACATAATACCAAGGGCATCAGGAGAGACGTTATCGGCGGCAGTGAACCGCTGGCGGATTTTTCTGACAAGCCTATAACCAATAACGCAATCGCACCAATAAAAGGACCAGAACTACGAGCAGCTGGAACATTTTCAGCAAATCAGATATTCCTATCTTTTGGCCTTGAAGTCGTAACTGCCAGTCCCGACCTAAGGGCTGCTGACTTTACGGTGTCCGGCGCGGCATCAAGTCCAACGGTAACGGGTATTAGTGGTTCGTCGAGTCCTTCGGCGCTGCTTTTGACCTTATCGGCTAACATTGTCGGCGGTGAGACCATCACCCTGTCATACACAAAAACAATGGGTTCCATTTCGAATGCTAGCGCAGAAGAGCTTGTAAACTTTACTGATTACTCGGTAACGAATACTCGTCCTGCTCCTGCTCCGGCTCCCGTAACCGCCCCGAGCATCAGTATCAGCCCCAATACAGTAACGGCAACAGCGGGTACGGCTATCGCGGATATAACCATCACTTCAACAGGCGGTGCGGTTGCCAGCTATAGCATCAACCCAGCCATTGGCAATGGACTGTCGTTTGACACAACCACTGGCACCATTTCAGGCACGCCAACGGCGGCTGCAACTGAAGCCGCCTACACCATCACCGCCACTAATACGGCTGGTACAGCGATCGCTACAGTAGCCATCACCGTTAATGCGGCACCAATAGCCGCCCCGATGATCAGCATCACCCTCGCCACAGTAACGGTAACAGCGGGCAGCACGGCTATCACGCCGATAACCATCGCTTCAACAGGCGGTACGGTTGCCAGCTACAGCATCATGCCGGATATTGGCAATGGACTGATGTTTGACGCTAACACCGGCACTATTTCAGGTACGCCAACGGCGGCTGCACCTGAAATCATTTACACCATCACCGCCACTAATACGGCTGGTACAGCGATCGCTACAGTAGCCATCACCGTCGAGGCGGCAGCGGACACCACCGCCCCCATCATCACTCTAACCGGTGATAACCCACAAACTATTGAGCTGGGTGAAGGTTACACCGAGCTTGGAGCAACAACTGATGACGGCTCTGAGGTATCCATTGATTCATCTGCATTTGTTGATGCCGTAGGCACCTACAGCATTACCTACACGGCAACCGATGGCACAAACCAGGCCACAGCAACCCGAACCGTCAATGTAGTGGACACCACCGCACCAACCATCACCCTAACCGGAGATAACCCACAGACTATTGAACAAGGTGAAGGTTATACCGAGCTTGGCGCATCAGCTGATGATGGCTCTACTGTATCCATTGATTCATCTACATTCGTTGATGCCGTAGGAACATACACCATTACCTACACGGCAACCGATGGCACAAACCAGGCCACCCCAGTAACCCGAACCGTCAATGTAGTGGATACCACGCCCCCTACGGTAGTCATCACATCCAGTTCGGGTGCGAGTGGCAGCACAGTAGATGCCGAGACACTAAGCTATACCGCGACTTTTAGTGAGGCAGTTCCTGGTTTTGAACTATCTGATATTACGGTAACCGGCACGGCAAACGGAGGCAGTCCGGTTGCGTCTAACTTGCAAGGTACTGGCACGACTTACACCTTTGATGTCGTAAGAGGCATCTCTGATGGTACCGTCATCGTCTCTATTGCCGCTGGTGTTGCCGAAGATATTTCTGGCAATGGCAACATCGCTTCTAACCAATACATATTGACTATTTACACCGGGCTGACCCCGGACTCTGCCAGGAAACTGAACGAGAATATTTTGCCACGGCTTACCCACGTTATGCTGGGCGGCACGGTATCGGCGGTGAATGGTCGTATGGAGGCTGCTTTCTCGGGCACGTCGGAAGTGGCGAGTTACCAGATCGATGGTCAAGCGATGCAGCAGAAATTACCCAACTATCTCAAGTCGCTGGAAGACGGCACAATGGACTGGAAAGAAATGTTGTCTCGTTCCGCGTTTGTGATGCCGTTGAATGCGGCGGGCGGTGCGGGTTCTACTGCTGGTGCGACAGTATGGGGCGGTGGTGATTACAATAGAATGAGTGGCAAGTTCAGCGATGGCGACTGGGAAGGCGATGTGCTCAGTGCTCAACTCGGTATCGACCAGCGGTTGGGTAAGGATATGCTGGCCGGGGGTTTGGTGTCGTGGAGCAAGGGCGATGTCGATTACAATCTGACGACTCAGAACGGGAAAGAGACCAGCGGGGATTACACGCATCAGATCACCAGCGTTCACCCGTACTTTGCACGCTCGAACGATGAGGTTGATTTGTGGGGCAGTGTTGGCTATGGGCAGGGTAAACTGGCCATTAAACAGCAATCCCCAACCGAAGATAGCGAGCGCAGCAGTGACACGCGCCTGTTGAGTTTATCGGCGGGGGGTTCTGGACGGTTGACGCAATATGGTCAATCGGGCTTGAAGCTCAAGAGCGACATCATACTGGCACAGGTTGACATTGCCGAGTCTGCGGACAAGAAAATCCCCGCGGATAAACTCAACAGCCAACGACTACGCTTGTTGCTGGAGATGGGTAAAGAACGCCCATTGTCATCGGGCGGACACTTCAAGCCGTTGCTGGAAGTGGGCTTGCGCTATGACGGTGGTGTTGGCGAATCCTCTGGCATTGGCGCGGTATTGAATTTGGGCGGACACTATGCCAACACCACAGGCTTGACGGTTGAAGGCAAGTTGCACACGTTGCTCGGTCAGGACGACTATCAGGAATGGGGTATTCAAGGCACGATTCGCCAACAAGCCAATGCCAATGGACAAGGCTTGTCGTTTAGCCTGAATCCGAGCTATGGCACGGTTGGCATCAGCACGAATCAGGTATGGCAACAAGAGCTGGCCGATGACAATAACGGCACAAGCACGAACAGCGCACGCTTGAATGTGAATATGGGTTACGGACTGTTTACGGCTGGCGGATTATTGACCCCCTACAGCGAAGTCAGCATGAGCGACAGCAACCACTATCGTTTGGGCTTGCGCTGGAAACCGAGTTCGCCACTTAGCCTGCACCTGTACGGCGAACGTGAAACCAGCAATAATAGCGACCGCATCCTGCTGGAAGGCCGTATCCGGTTTTAGGGCTTTTTACTCAATTCCCCCCTGACAAGGGGGGGGTTAGGAAAGGCGAATATTGAGTTTTGCACGGTCTCTTTCGAGACGGCAAGAATGCCTTGCTAGGCATACGTTAAATGCGGAAAACCTTGCGGGTTTGTGTGTTTGACTGGATTCCTGCTTCCGCAGGAACGACGAATGTTGAGTTTTCGCATTGCATATTCCAAGACTACAAAAATCCCTCGTTAGGCATACGTTGGTTATTGGTGCTGGGTCAAGCACAGTTCTGCGGGAATTTTTATTTCGTCAGTATAATGTTTAGTGCCTTGTTTATTATCGAGAAAATCGTATGCCTTTAGGTGTTGAACCTGTGGTTCATTTCCGTATAGGTTGAGCGTAACGCTTCGCTGCCGAACCCGGCTCTTTGCAGTGCCCCGGGCACCAGGTTTTGGACGAAAACATCGGCTTTTTCGAGGATGCGGTGTCGTAGTTCCGCGTCTTCGGGTTTTTTAAAATCCAGGACGAGGGACTCTTTCCCTAAATTAGCCCAGACAAAACAGGAACTGTCACCACCTGCTACACTATCGTAGCCACGCGCAAAATCGCCACTTTCCCGTTCGATTTTAATAACCCTTGCACCCCGCTTCACGTAGACCTGCAGTGCAAACCGGCGCAGCCACTGCCTGTTCGACGGAAACAGCAAGGATGCCCGCAAGCGGCCGCCTATTTAATCGACCGCAAGATTATTCCTTAACTGGAACGACGTAATTGAGCCCTTGTCGTCCGCCATCGATGTAGATGGTTTCTCCAGTAATATAGCTCGAATAGTCGCTGGCAAGAAAAACCGCGAGCTTGGCAACTTCGTCCGGGTCACCGGCACGCTGCATGGGTGTGCGTGACATGACTTGCCGCATTTTTTGCGGATCATCCGCTATTTTGAGAAACATTTCGGTGGCAATTGACCCTGGCCCAATGCCATTCACGCGAACATTTTCCGAGGCCATGCGAATTCCGAGGCATTTGGTCCACTGATTTACGCCGCCTTTTGCGATGACATAGGGTGCAATCGCAGGTATGGCTAGCAGACCATTTAGCGAGGACATGTTGATAATGGTGCCTTTGCTGCCTTCTTCGTCGACTGCCTGTTTTATCATGCGTTGGGCTGCAACCTGTCCAGTGAGAAAAACCCCTTTCAGGTTAATTGATATTACACGATCAAAATCAGATTCTTCGAGCTCCAGAATATCGGCAGTGTGGACAATTCCGGCATTGGCGATGGCAGTGTCAATTCGCCCATAATGTTGTTCAGCCAGATCGAACATCGCCTCTACTTCGGATTTATTGCTGACATCACAATGGGTGTAAATCGCGTCTCCACCATTGTCGCGGAGTGATTGTGCCGCAGCTTCGCCCTGTTCGTCGGCGACATCGGACAGTACAACTTTGGCACCTTCTTTTACAAACCGTTCGGCACAGGCATAACCAATACCGCCTGATGCTCCGGTTATTACGGCAACTTTCTCTTTAATTATCATGTTGGATCTCTCTTTAGTAGTCAGTCTGGATTTCGATTAGTGCGGGGCAATTCGCAGTAATCGCCTGTTCAAACGCAAGTTCAAATTGTGCTGTTTCGGTTACCAGCGTTGCAAATGCGCCGTAGGATTTTGCTAACGCAACAAAATCCGGATTTTGCAGCTGGGTCGCTGAAGGGCGGTTTGGATAATGCCTTTCCTGGTGCATCCGAATAGTACCGTAACAGGCGTTATTAACCACGAGGAAGATCACATTTACGCCAAACTGTGCTGCAGTAGCGAGTTCCTGGCCATTCATCATGAAACAGCCGTCACCGGAAAAGGAAACAACAATCGATTCGGGTTGGGCAAGTTTTGCAGCAATCGCCGAAGGCACACCGTATCCCATTGAGCCGTTGGTCGATCCCATTTGTGTTCTGGGTTGGCGGTACTGGTAGTGGCGTTGGCCCCAAATAGAAAAGTTTCCCGCCCCTACCGTAATGATTGAATCAGGTGCAAGCCGGTTTCTCAGATAGGCGGCGACCAGATCCATACGCATTTTCGATTCTTCGAATCTGGGTGCATTTAAGAACGCCAGGTAACTGGCGTTGCTATTCTGGATAAAAGCGTTTCGATTCATTTTTGTTTTTGGGAGTTCACCGGCGGCGGCGAAAAAGAGTTCCGGCGCGCTTACGATCCCAAGATCAGCACGAAATACGCGATTGATCTGATCTCCACTAATGTGAACATGGACCAATTTCTGTATTGAATTACAGTTTTCCCGATTTGGCGGCACCAGCGTGGTATATCCAGTAGTAGTCAAATCACCGATTCTTGGACCAACTGCAAGCAGTAGATCTGCGTTTTGTAGGGTTTCGATCAGTTTGGGGTTTGGCGCCAATCCGAGTTCGCCAATATAGTTGGGGTGAGTATTGTCAAAACTATCGGCGCGGCGAAACGTCGTTACAACAGCAAGATTTTGATTTTCGACAAATTGAGTCAATAGGGCTGAGGTGTGCGGCGTCCAGCCTCCGCCACCGACGATGACTATGGGGTTGCTGGACTGTTCCAGTAATTTAAGCAACTGGGCCATGGATTCTGAATCTGGTGCGGGCGCGTACATGGAGAATGGCTCTACGTCATCAACATCCGCTTCATCGATCAGCATGTCTTCAGGTAGCTCGACAACAACCGGCCCGGGTCGATCGCTCAACGAGCAGCTCCAGGCTTGCGCGAGTAATTCCGGGATTCGCTCTGCGCTATCGATGCGGAGTACCTTTTTTGCCACAGAACTAAATACCGATTTGTAATTGAGTTCCTGAAAAGCTTCTCTCCCGGTATCCGCTCTGGAGACCTGACCGATGAAAAGCAGCATTGGAGTCGAATCCTGAAAAGCGGTGTGTATGCCGATCATTGCATTTGATGCACCAGGGCCTCGTGAAACAAAACAAATTCCGGGTGTGCCGGTAATCTTTCCGTGTGCCTCTGCCATGTAGCTTGCACCGCCTTCCTGTCTGCAAGTGATGACTTGCAGGTCATCACCTCGATCATGCAACGCATCAAGCGCGGCAAGATAACTTTCGCCGGGCACACAAAACAATCGACTTGCGCCGTGTTTGATCAGTCCATCAATGAGTATTTCACCGCCACTACGCCTGGAGTTAGTCATGATCTGGCCTTAATTCCTGAAAAATTTTGAATGCCGCCGGTTACCGGTAGATAGCCTTGAGTAGATCATAATGAGAGCGGTAAAAATCAACCTATATCTCGTGTCCCGGGGCCAATCTCTGTAGATTTTCAATGTATTGAGGTTTCCGCTATCTCGACACTTTGTGCAAACCGCCCTTGCCGTAATAATTCGGTAAAGAGTGTCGAATGGATCGTCATGCGCTATCATCACTCACATCACTCAGGCAGGAGAACGAAACCGGTTGGTCGATACGGAGGCTATTCCCGCCCAGGGTCTTTCTATCCGAGCAGTTTTTGAGATTGGTACCAGTTCGCGGTTTCTTCGATACCCTGTTCATTGTTGTAGTTACAGGTATAGTCGAGCAAACGCTTTACTTTGGCGTTGGTGAATTTCCGATCTTTGGTATAGAAATCAACGCGCCGCCGGTAGATTGGTGGTTGAATACCCAAAGGAGTGCAAATAATTTTACAGATATCTGAAGCCAGATAAAACGGCAACAGCGGCAAACGCATCACGCTTAACTTTTTCAGGCCAATTTTTTCGGCAATAATGTTTGCCATATCAACCAGCGGAATCGGATCATCTCCAGCACCGATCATCACTTCAGAGCGTGCTGCAGGGGTAATCCCGGCAAGCAGAATCATATTGCTCAGATCATCGACGTGTACCAGGTGATAAATGCATTTTCCTTTGCCGAGGATTAAAAGATAGCCTTTGTTAATCATACGAAACAGTTTTAACAGCCGCAAATCCCCCGGCCCAAAAATCGGAGCAGGACGAATTATTGAAAACGGAATATTTTTCTCGGCAGCGTACCCGGCGAGCCACTGCTCACCTTCGAGTTTCGTCCGTTGATATCCGTCGCCGGGTGAAAACCGATATTCTTCATCAGCGCGATCCACCTCAATGTGGCCGTGGACACCGACGGTTGAGACGTGAACAAAGCATTCAAAGTCTGCCTGATTTTCAACTTCGCAAGCAAGCAATTGTGTAGCGGTCAGATGAACCTGGCGATACGCATCATCATTCTCTTTCTCCTCCCTGAAAGCAGCAGCCAGATTAAATATGTAGTGAACTCCATCGCAGGCTTGCTTGACGATTTCCGGATCAAAAACATCTCCGCGAAACCACTGAATGTGATGCTTTTCCAAATCTCCGGGATTGGAACTGCTCCTCGCTATAACGCGAACATTAGCGCCGTGTTCAACCAGCTTTTCAGTAACTACACGCCCGGTAAACCCGGTCGCACCAGTGATTAAAACAGTTTTGCCAGCGAAGGCATTCAAAGATAAACTCATTCAGGGAATTCCGAGGGTTAACAGATTTTCAGCAGCCGCCGATTGTACCCGTGTTACGATGATTCTGCATTCTTCTCGCCGCCAGAAATGGTGAATTTCGTCGTCCTACGGGCTTTGCACTGACAGATTCCTGCAAAATCTGGTGCAATGCTTCTACCGGATCATCTGTATCAGATTGGACTTCACTGGCATAGCTCCCGGGTCGAACCTCTTCGCCAATGAAGGGTAGTGGATCAGACCCACAAAGAATTTTCATGCCCTTTGATTTGGCCAGTCGAAACTGTTTCGTTGTGCACCACCCGTAAGGACGCATTGTGGTATCCCCTAAGGCTAGCTCGGTTGTATCGTATTGAGCCAGCAGTTGATTCACCAGTTTCCCGCGTTTCCCCAGCCATTTTCCAAAGCCAAAAGCGACCACGGGGATTCCGTTCGACTGCAATATCTGATCGATGGTTTCAGATGCAGACAAGCCCTCTTTGATTCTGTTCTGGCAGTTAAGGGACAGCACTTCGAGGTTTTCGCTGGTAATAATTTGTTGACCTGGCAGCAAATAGCCAACTGCACCAGCGCCTTTTTCAGTGAACTGATGGCAACGGTCACTGGACCTTAATGTATATTTATCTGTCACGTCGGCAGGCGGAGTGCTTCCAAGCTCCTGAAAAATGTGACAGTCGAAGCGTTCTGTCAGACAACCCACAGCAATTGATCCGGGGCTCGCGTTTGAGAGATTGGAAAATAATGATTCAAGTGCACGACCAGCGCAATGAAAAGGATATATATGCAAATGTGTGTCTATGACAAATTTCATGAAATCGAATAGGAAGAATTAAATCTGGTTTTCTATGGATTGATAAGCACGTACGAGTTGTGCGCTAAAGACAGTGAAATTATAAGTTGACCGGTAGAGCGTATGACCGTTTTTTGCGATTCGCTCTCGCCTCACCGGGTCAGCACCCAGACGCAGGATAGCATTGGAAAAACTGACCGCATCAAAATTACACAGTTCGGCGTTTTCATCATTTAGCAGACGTTGATTAGCGCTCGTATTTGTGGCAACGATTGCGCCTCCAGCCTTGAAATAGTCGAGAATCTTTAGTGGCGAGTTAATGCCGGATTTTCGAGGCGCCAGTAGAATGTCGCTGGCCCCGAGATAACCGGGTAAAATATCCGGATCGATCTTGCCGAGAAACAAAACCTGATTTTGTGTATTTATCTGGATAAGCTGCTTTCGATAGTGCTCAATCTCCTCACTGCTACCGCCAATTATGGCGAATCTGATGTTGTTGCTTTGGCCTAAAACCACTGGAATGGCTTCGAAAATGACATCGATACCCTGGTATTTGGCGAATGATCCCACGTAACTGACCAAAACCGCAGCGTCTTCGGATGGGTCAATTAGTGTTTTGCGAATCTTTGAAATTTCGGAATTATCCGGTTCCACAGTTGATGAGGGAATATCAGGTATGCACGCAATATTTTGTGTGCTCGAATATTGTCGAGCCTGTTCTTCCAAACCAGGGCCGGTGCAAATGACTAAATCTGCCCGTTTGATGGTGAGTTTTTCAACCAGCCCATACGCGCCCAGCAGGGCCTTTTTCAAACCTTTAGCCTGATAAGATTCCGAATCCGAGTGTTTTTCATATACACATTGTGCGCGGCAAAAAAAGGATAGCAAATAACAGAGGAAACCGGCTTCTTCCGTACCATGCAAAATATCGTAGCGGTTACGAACGACGAGGCCGATACCCCGAATCAACAAGATCAGATCAAACCATAATTTCAATGGAGAAGGCCCAATTGAAATAGCGGTAGAGCCGAACAGATTCCAGGCGCGAATGACATGACTTCGCACCGCAGGTTCATTTGTACCGATGGGTAGAGTCAGAAAATCAACCTGGTACCCTGCATTCTCCAGCGCCATTAAATTAAATTTGACGCGAATAGGGCTGCCACGCCACTCAAAAAATGGCTGAGGACTGATAAACAACACTTTTTTATTCGTGTCCACGGGTGTGGCCAAACCAGAGAAAGTTGAAAACCTGATTATACGTTGTTTCGCTAAATCGCTGATAACGATTCTGCTGAAGAACAATAAATAAGTGCGTGAAACGTATTATACCAACGGCTCTATTGATTGACTGTTTTGGCCCAATTACGTGATGTAATTGATGCGATTGCCTGTTTGTCCTCTGCGAAGAAATTCCAGGCATCGCAGCATTTGTCGACGATCTCATCGTAGGATTCAAACACAGAGATTGCCAGCTTGTTGGCGCGCAGGTAGGCCCAAACGTTTTCCATCGGGTTGAGTTCTGGCGCATAGGGCGGGAGTTTGAGCAGGGTGATGTTGTCTGGCACTTCCCGTTTTGCTGATCCGTGCCAGCCTGCACCGTCGAGGATGAGCAAGGCATGGGCACCTGCCGCGACCGTCCTGGCGATCTCGCACAGATGTGCATTCATAGCGGACGTGTCCGCATGCGGCATGATCAGCGCAGCAGCCTCGGCGCGTTCGGGACAAACCGCGCCGAAGATATAGCCCGACGTATAACGTGTATTACGCGGCCGGGTTCCCCGTTCGGCCCATATACGTGTCAGCGTCCCTTGCTAACCCACACGGGCTTCGTCCTGAAACCAAATCTCCAATGATTTGCCGCAGGCCGTTTTGGGCAGAACGGCCGCTACCTCTGCAGCGAAGTTTTTTTAAACGCATCCTGCGCATCCGGGTCGGATTTCGGATGCTGCGGGCGCACAGACAAGCGTCGAAAACCAAGTTTTACCCGTTGTTTGCCAACGGTCCGCTCATGCATGACAACGCCAAAGTGCTCCTCAATCTTGCGCTTGAGGTCAATGCGCCGCCAGCGCACCACGCCGTCCGTTTCGGGATCCGGCCCCTCACGCACAAGCGATGCCAACTCCGCCTTCTGTGCCACGCTGAGCAGGGGCTGCCGTCCTGGCGAACGCCGGTTCGAGAGACCCTCAATCCCCGTGTCATTGTAACGGTGTACCCAGTCACGCAACGTCTGGCGGTCCATCCCGCAGTTCTCGGCCGCCGCCTTGCGGTCAGTGCCGTCCAAAATCAAGGCAATCGCCAGCATCCGTCGAGCCGCTTTCGCGTCCCTGCACGCCGCAGCGGCGCGCCGAAGATCGCAGGCCGACTTGTCCGTTCGCATAATCTCTACTGTCATCAATACCTCCTATGATGATAACTACTGAATCACTTCAAATTCCCCGTGGAAAGCACAAAACGTCAAATCCTTGGGCCGTTGGTATTATTATGGTGTTGCGGGTCGAGCTCGAAAAAGTGCATGTTCGCGGTACCCAGGGCATGCCGCCAAATACCCCGTTCTGGTTTGGTGAAGTGCCCGGTCGAACAGACGCAGTGAGTTTGGCGGTATCCAGATTAAGGGAAAACATGAGCGCCTGGCCGGTAAAAGGCGTCGATCATGCGACTCGTAAGCTGATAGATGAGTGTCAAGTATCACAGGGCATTGCAGCACTATCTATAAAGCAGTTTAAGGTCGCGTTGAAAATCAATGCCAGCGGCTTTACAGGCGATTTGGATAATTTTTTCAATCGTTTCTCGACTACCATGTGTGTTAATCCAATGCCCGGTGGACAGTTGACGAGAGCCACCTTCATAAGGTACAGGGTTGGCGTATAAATCGCGCTGTTCATGCGCCATCTGACGAATTTTCTTGCCGCCAGGAACACTTTGCATAAATTTATCCGGGAAAGAAGCATCCCGTCTTATCAGTTCCTCATAAACTTTGACCAAAGTATCAACACCATTGCGTGCTTCATGTCTCACACCGTGCAACTCAAAGCCCCCCAATCTTTTTGGGCGATTGTTCTTGGCATCTGTGGCTTCTATGGGTTTTGTATGTGTCGCCAAAACCGAAGCAGTCCGGCTGGGCGGTTGATACGCTACCCCTTGCCCCGCCTGTTGCCCGATAAACTTCTTCACAACATCGGCATCCGGCGTAAAGCCACATATATCGCCAACTTTGTCTTGCAGAAGCCCCATTAAACGCGCATCGCATTCAGACAGCACCCGCCCCCATGCTTTCGGGAGCGCGTCTTGAATTTCTTTGGCTCTGGTTTTGTCACCATGATCCGCTTCAGCCGCCTTGATGGCTTGCCCGGAACACAGGCGCTCATAAAACAAATAACGCATCAAGCGGTTGACAGATTCTTCTGTTTCTCGGGCACAAATGTCCAATTTATACACTTGGCGGTCTTGATAATAGCCCGCTTTCAGCGGCAAATAAAACTCCCATTCCTTGCCAGTTGTTATCACCGCAAGTGAAACGCCCGCATGGAAAACATACTCAAACAACTGTTTTTCAGCCCCCTCGGCAGAACCCGGCTGTTTTACCTCTATAATAACGGTTGGCTTCCCTTGATGAAGCAACGCGATATCCGCTCTTTTTCCTTGTAGCGAGTATTCATAGCAAACCACAGCCGCATTATCAGTAGGCCATGCCAACTCGCGCAGAATCGGCTCCACCGCTTGTCGGGAAATGCTCGCTTCATTCTGATACGCACCCTCCTGAAAACCTTTTTTTATTTGCTCAATACGCACCTTCAAGCGGTTGGACTCCTCAATGCTCATAATTTTTACTCAATTAGCTAATAACTAAAGAAGACTCCATTATAAAGGAATATTGCCATGCTTTTTCCACGGGTTCTGCAACGACTTTTCCCGCAACATCGCCAATGAGCGGCAGATGCGTTTGCCGGTGTCGCGGATGATTTGAAGCGAATTAGCGAATTAGCGGAGTAGGGCCGGTATTGGAAAAAACTCTGAACGGGTTGGGAATATTCCCCTTTAAACAAATTGCAGAATTTACACAGGAAAACATTCACTGGGTAGATAATTACCTGAGTTTTACCGGTCGAATTCAGCGACAAGATTGGCTAGGGCAGGCTGAAAAGCTGGCTGCCGGTGAAACCACAGATTTTGCCAATCGTTATGATACCGATGAAAGCTGGCGGGTAATAAAATCTTAAGCAAAGCGGGTTCTGGAGAGTGTGTGCGTCGATACTAAATTCGTTTACGGATAGAACCCACGACTAGTAAAACGGCGGCACCAGCAATACTTCCGAATAGTACATCGAAAAGGCTTCCGGGGAGGCCTATACTTCCTTCGATATACAGCATATAGGGGTTTACATAACCGAGTACAGCGCCGCCTACTCCACCGCCAATCACTCCCGCTAAAATATTTCCCAATATTCCCAAATCAACAGATTTGGAGACAATCCCTAGCGTTATACATACAATTACGCCGCTGCATATTTGTATTAGAAAGGGTAGAACGGTTTCCACTGGGCGAATACTGGCTATAAAATTGAATTAGAGCGCTTTCATCCCGTGGACAAGGTAGTCCCAGAGATATTCGGTATAACTCCATCTAACTTGAATATCGTAGGCAGGCAAAGAATCTGTTTTGTGAAGCAGGATGCTGGCGTGGCCAAATCGGGTTTGTGTGCTTGAGCCTGTGGGAAATTGACTCGGATGCAGATCCAAAGGGCAGGCTTTCATTAGTAACTCACTGGCACCGTCACCGCATAATCTTAATACCGTATAATAATCACTAACGTCAACTACTGCGCTATGAATCCCCTGCAGATTTGATTTCAACTGGGCAATATTCGGTTCGACTGATTCAATTGGACAATAGACTAACCATTCATTTGGGCCGAGCCAATGGCCGGTAAATTGATCATGCATGCTGCAGCTGTGTGGAGTGAGAGGAAGTGTCATATCCACGTGCTTGTGAACCGCGTCCATAAATTCCTGGTTTTCGGGATTGCCGCGAAGATTGATCTTCCCACACCATGGCAGTTCCTCCAGGGAAACAGGTTCAGTTACAGCGGTTCTGGCATATCCCGGAGATGTTGTTTGTGTGTTGATCATCGTATTTAACGCTCCTTTTTAGGGTAAAAACACGGCATCGGTGACAGTTACTTTTTCACTGGATCCGTCAATAAGTGATACTTCGAGGGTTTGCCCTTTCAGGTTAAAGCCATCTTTGATTAATGCCATGGCAATGGAACGACCCACATTGGGGCTCATATAACTTGAGCTTATGTGACCCAGCATCTCCATTGGCGGCGCTGATTTTACTTGTTTCACCACATGGGCTCCCTCCGGCAGAACGCGTTGCGGATTTTTGGTTAACAGGCCGACAAGTTGTTTGCGACCGGTTCGTGCGGTATCGGAACGCTGAAAAGAACGTCTGCCGAGGAAATCTTCCTTTGTTTTCGAAACGATCCAGTCCATTCCAAGATCCATTGGTGTGACCGTACCATCGGTATCCTGACCAGCAATGATGAATCCTTTTTCCGCGCGGAGAACGTGCATGGCTTCGGTTCCGTAGGGACAAATCTGATATTTCTTTCCGGCTTCCATTAGCGCCTGCCATAGCGCCAGACCATATCGAGCGGGAACATTGATTTCGAATGAAAGCTCTCCTGTAAAACTAATTCTAAAAATACGGGCAGGAATTCCGGCAATGGTGGCATCTTTCCAAGACATAAAAGGAAAAGATTCATCATCCAGTGGTAAATCGGTCAGCTCTGCCAGCAATTTCGCCGAATTTGGTCCGTTTAAAGAAGCTACTGCCCACTGCTCAGTAACACTGGTAGCATATACTTCGAGTTCTGGCCATTCAGTTTGCAGCCATTCTTCGATCCAGCTCATGACGCGGGCTGCACCACCGCTGGTTGTCGTCATATGATAGTGATTCTCGCCGATGCAGGAAGTTACACCGTCATCAAAAATCATACCGTGTTCGTTTAGCATCAACCCGTATCGACAGCGCCCCGGGGCAAGCTTACTCCAGGCATTGGTGTAAAGCATGTTGAGCAGCCATGCGGTGTCTTTCCCCTGGATATCGATTTTTCCAAGGGTAGAAGCGTCCAGCAGGCCGCAGTGTTTTCGCACTTCAACACATTCACGCTGCACGGCGGCGTGCATATCTTCACCTGCCCGGGGAAAATACCAGGGTCGTTTCCAGTCACCGACATCTTCGAAAATTGCGCCATTACTTTCATGCCAGGGATGCATTGCAGTTTTTCGTTTTTGCAAAAACAATTCACGACGATCGTGACCGACAATGGAACCAAACGACAATGGAGTATACGGCGGTCTAAAGGTCGTTGTTCCGACTTCAGGAACCGGAATGCCGCGGAGTCCTGACATTACCGTGAGCGCGTTAAGGTTTGAGGTTTTACCCTGATCGGTTCCCATGCCCGTCGTGGTATAGCGCTTTAAATGTTCCACTGACTCAAATCCCTCTCTTGCAGCAAGGGCAATGTCGCCAACCGTCGAGTCATTATGAAGCTCGTGAAAATGTTTTTTCTTCCCCACTCCGACCGGGTGGTCACAGGGCAGGATCCAGAGTGGCCGCATTTCACTGTAACCCAACGGTTCTGCTGAGTCGTCTGAGCTGAAGGATTTGCCATTGTATCCGGCCGCAGCTGCAGCTTCGCACCCGGCGTTAAATCCGCTGCTCAAACAATCATTTAAATCGAATTTTCCGTTGCATGCACCGGCTGAAATCACGGCATTGTTCACCGAACCCTCAGCCGGTACGAAGCAATGCAGATTGTCATCGAATATGAGCTTGCCACGGGACTGACTGAATAAATGTACCGTGGGGTTCCATCCGCCAGAGACACCAACAACACGACAGTTAACAACCCTCTTGTTTCCAGTTACCGATGTTCCTTCGTCATTCAGTGACATGATCTCGACACTGCGAATTTGACCCGATTTGTAATCTACTGCGGAAATAGTGCTGTTACCGACGAGCGTTATGCCGTGTTTGATTAGACTCTGAGTCAATTTTCCATTAGGGGTTGGTCGAATATCGACTACGGTGACTCCTGCGCCCGCGGATTTCGCCGCAATCGCGGTCTGGTATGCGGAATCATTGTTGGTGAGAAGGACAATCTCTTTTCCGGGTAAAACCGAGAAACGATTGATATACGACTGAATCGCGCCTGCCAGCATCACACCGGGCCGGTCATTGTCTGCGAAAACCAACGGCCTTTCTATGGAACCTGTCGCCAGGATTATCTGTTTAGCGCGTATTTTGTAGAGTCTTTCTTTGGGAATGCCCGGGGATTTGCCGGGCCCCATGTGTTCGGAGACGCGCTGATTTGCAACAACAAAGTTGTAGTCAAAGAATCCCGTTAGCGTAGTTCTGGGTAAAACGGTAACTTCGGGTAGTTCTGCAAGGGCCGACAATTTCTCGTCCAGCCATTGCTGACTGGACTGACCATTAATTTCGGCTCTTTCGCTGAGTAGTGCACCGCCAGGTTCGCTGCGTTCTTCGACTAGCAGAACGCTTGCGCCAGCGCGTCCTGCTGCACAGGCAGCCTGGATACCCGCAGGCCCGCCACCCACAACCAATACATCGCAATGTGCATAGGTTTTGTCATAGAAATCGGGATCAGGCTCTGTGGGCGATTTTCCAAGCCCCGCGGCTTTACGAATGAACTTTTCATAAGTCATCCAGAGTGACGCCGGCCACATGAATGTTTTATAGTAAAACCCAGCCGGTAATATGCGAGAAACCCACGAATTAACAGCGCCAATATCGAAGTTCACTGAAGGCCAGCAATTTTGTGAAGTTGCTCGCAGGCCCTCATACAGCTCTACTTCTGTCGCACGTCGGTTTGGCTCGGTATATGCACCGGATTCCAGTTGTACCAACGCATTGGGTTCTTCTGAACCCGCGGTGTAAACCCCTCTAGGGCGGTGATATTTAAAACTTCGACCAACCAGATAAACAGCATTTGCAAGTAGTGCCGAAGCCAGCGTATCACCTTGATACCCCTGATACTGTTTGCCGTCGTACCAAAAATTAAGCGGTTTTGTGGGATCGATGGAAGATTGATGATCAATTCGATTTATCTGAGCCATCAGTCTTTTGCCTCCGCAACATTATTCGGTTTTTTACCAGCGTCTTCTACGGACGGTCTGGGATCCTGGGGCTTGTAAGTGGCCAAAATTTCATCCGTTGCGGTATTTCTTATCGCATTGAACCATTGACGACAGCCGTGGCTATGAATCCAGCGTTCTCGATGCGGTCCTTTGGTATTGCTGCGAAAAAACACGTAGTCTCCCCACTCTTCCTCGTTTAAGGCATAGGGATCAGTCGGCCGAGCTATGTGTGCTTCGCCGTGAGCGGTAAATTCTGTTTGGTCGCGTTTGCCGCACCAGGGGCATTCAATTATAAACATTAGTGAGCCACCGCCGCCGCCGCACCTTCGTCAATCAGTGCGCCGGAATTAAATCGGTTAATGGAAAATGGTTCAGCAATCGGATGCATTTCGCCGTTTGCGATTGAGTGTGCAAAAACATTGCCGGAACCAGGGGTCGCCTTGAATCCACCGGTTCCCCAGCCGCAATTGAAGAACAAATTATTTACAGGTGTCTTTGAAATCAAAGGTGATCGATCAATCGTTACATCAACGATGCCGCCCCATTGCCGTAACATTTTCATTCTTGAAAATATGGGATACAACTCAATGACGGGCCCAACCGTTTCTTCTATAACGTCGAAACCGCCTTTCTGGGTATAAGAGTTGTATGCGTCCGAGCCCGCACCAATAACCAGCTCGCCTTTATCAGATTGACTGATATAAGCGTGGATACTGCCGGACATCACGACGCAGTCGAGAATGGGTTTGATCGGTTCTGATACCAGCGCCTGTAGTGGAAATGATTCGATGGGTAGTCTGAATCCCGCCATTTCCGCAAGTACACTGCAATGACCGGCAACGACACAGCCAACTTTGTTTGCGCTAATGGACCCGCGATTGGTTTCAACTCCTTTGACAACGTTGTTTTCAATATTAAAGCCGGTCACTTCACAATTCTGGATTATATCGATGCCCAACGCATCGGCAGCACGGGCATAACCCCAGGCCACTGCATCATGTCGGGCAGTACCGCCGCGCTTTTGTAAAACCGCACCCATGACCGGGTAGCGACAATTGAGATTGATAAAGGGCACCATCGCCTTGATTTGCCTTGGTGTCAAAAATTCGGAATCAATCCCGTTCAGGTGAATCGCATTGCCACGTCGACCGATTTCCTGCATGTCGTGAACGTTGTGTGCCAGATGAAGCAGGCCGCGTTGCGAGAACATCACGTTGTAATTTAAATCTGTACTCAACCCTTCCCAAAGTTTCATCGCGTGCTCATAAATCCCTGCCGATTCGTCCCATAAATAATTTGAGCGCACAATTGTGGTATTACGGCCCGTATTTCCGCCGCCAAGCCAGCCTTTTTCAATTACCGCAACGTTGCTAATACCGCATTCCTTCGCGAGATAGTAAGCGGTCGCCAGGCCATGGCCGCCGCCGCCAACAATGACAACATCGTAGTGCTTCTTCGGATCAGGGCTTCGCCATGCTTTTTGCCAATCCTGATGATAGTTCATCGAATTGCGGATCAAGCTGAAAATGGAATAACGCTTCATAGTGATGGTTTTCAGATGGTAATTTGCCAGGGAGGCGGCGAGTTTATTGAGAATATGCCTGGCTGTATTGCCTAATAGCGACAATCTCATTATCTAAAGCGAGACGCAATAAATAAAGCAAGATATTCGATTAATTAATATAGATAGAAAGCACTTCAAATTCCTCAACAGTCAGGTGCTGAATTAAAACTCGACACCCTGAGCGGCCAGTATGCCATTGTCGAAGGCATGTTTGACTTTACGCATTTCGGTAACCGTATCTGCGGCTTCAATCACTTCGGACGGGGCATCACGGCCAGTGAATAAAAGATGCAGCCAGGGCGGTTTCTGGTTTTGGATAAAATGGGCTACTTCCGGTCCGGTAATCCATCCAAAACCGCAGCAATAGTTAATTTCATCAAGCAGTACGAGGTCGAATTCTTCAGAAAGAATTTTTTGTTTGCTGAATTCCCAGATTTCTCGGCTGGTGGCAATATCCTTTTCCGGGTTGTTGGTATCCCAGGTAAAGCCATCTCCCAACGTATGCCATTCAATATTATCAAATCGCTCCGCCGCCTGTTGCTCTCCAGTTTTCCATTTGCCTTTAATATATTGAATAACGCAAACTTTTAAACCCCAGCCAGCAGCGCGGAAAACCACGCCAAATGCGCTGGAAGATTTGCCTTTACCCGCGCCGGTATGTACCAGCGTGATACCTTCTCTTCGATCTCGTGCTTTCATTTTTGAATATTATGTATTGGGGTTAGATTAAGCCGCGGCTGCTGAATGAAACGTACTCGCCATCGCCGATTATCAGATGGTCCAGTAGCTTGACATCGATTAACGATAGAGCGTCTTTGAGTTTGTTGGTAATCGATAGATCACTTTGACTGGGTTCTGCTACTCCGGAAGGGTGATTGTGCGCGATTATCACGGCACCAGCGTTGTGGGACAACACTTTTTTTACCACCTCCCTTGGGTATACTGACGCACTGTTTAGCGTTCCGGTAAACAACTCTTCATATTCGATAATCCGATGACGGCTATCAAGATAAAGGATGGAAAACACCTCATGTTGACGATCCCGAAGTTGATGAATCAGGTGATTAGCGACAAGCTCCGGGCTGGATAACGCGTCACCGCGATAGAGTTTTTCGCTATAGAACCGTTTGCCCAATTCAATTGCGGCTTGCATCAAGGCAAACTTAACGGGGCCCAAACCTTGAATTTGACAAAATTGCTGTTGTTCGGCGGTGAGTATATTTCGAATGCCGCCGAACTCGGACAGTAGGTTTCTGGCGATATCGATGGCAGACTCTTTTTGAGTTCCAGTGCGGATAAAAATCGCCAGTAATTCGGCGTCGGATAGCGCGTCAGCGCCCTTTGCCAATAGTTTTTCGCGTGGCCGTTCCAGGCTTGGCCAGTGATTGATTGCCATAACAGTCCTCCATGGATTGGGGTAAACTCTACACCATGGTGAAACCAACTACAACTAGACGAAACCATCGGATTTTGCTCGGAATAAGCGGCGGCGTGGCGGCGTATAAATCGCCTGATCTGGTCAGAAGACTAATGGAGAGGGGTGCCGATGTGCGCGTTGTCATGACCGCGGCGGCCACAGAATTTATTACGCCACTAACCTTGCAGGCGGTGAGCGGCCATCCCGTTTTTCAGCACTTGCTTGATTCCGATGCGGAATCAGGTATGGGGCATATCGAACTGGCGCGTTGGGCCGATAGCATTGTCATTGCTCCGGCGACGGCAAATTTCATTGCGAAAATTACCCAGGGTTTGGCAGATGATTTGTTATCGACCCTGTGTTTAGCTTCGAATGCCGAGTTGATTGTTGCCCCGGCGATGAACCAGCAAATGTGGCTTAATGCCGCTACCCAGGCCAATCTGAATACTTTATTGAGTCGGGATATTAGGATTATTGGCCCTGGGGAGGGTGATCAGGCCTGTGGAGAAGTGGGGCCGGGCAGAATGACTGAACCCGATCAAATTGCTCAGCAAATACTCGGCGACGGTATTCCTCAATTGCTCAGGGATAAATCGATTGTGATCACCGCAGGTCCGACCTGGGAAGCAATAGACCCTGTCCGGGGAATTACGAATCATAGTTCAGGTAAAATGGGCTACGCCATGGCGCAGGCAGCACTGGATTTCGGTGCGAAGGTGACGCTCATTAGCGGTCCTGTTTCACTTGAAACGCCGAGCGGTGCCCGTAGAATAGATGTGCTATCAGCAGATCAAATGCGGTCGGCGGCGTTGGAGAATGCTCGGCAATCGGATCTATTTATTGGCGTGGCGGCGGTTGCCGACTATCGACCTGAATCGGTTGCTGATCAGAAGCTCAAGAAATCAAGCGATGAGATGACCATTCGGTTAGTGAAAAACCCTGATATCCTGGCGGATATTTCAGCGCTGAAGAATCGGCCTGTTTGTATTGGGTTTGCGGCAGAAACACAATCGCTGGAAGCGAATGCACAAAAAAAATTGCAATCAAAAAATCTCGATATGATTGTTGCCAACAATGTGGCCGGGTCGAATAGTGCATTTGGAAGTGACCGGAATCAGGTGACATTGTTTTACGGAAAAGAGAAAATGCCGCTGCCTGAACAGGACAAATACGGCTTAAGTGTTTCGATATTAGAAATTATCAGTAAAGAAATAGTATGTTAGGTCGTTCTTCACCGCCGGGTATTCACGAATGCGGCCTAAATTGTGTGTCAAATAACAGCAGAAAATAACAATATCAGAATTGAGAATGAATAATGAAAATTGCCATTGATGTCAAAATCCTTGACCCAAGAATTGAAGGGGAGTTTGGTTTGCCGCACTACGCCACTGCCGGTTCTGCGGGTCTGGATTTGCGAGCGTGTCTCGAGTCGCCGCTGTCGCTGCAAGCCGGCGAGACAGAACTTATCCCCACGGGAATCGCCATTCATCTTGCGGATCCAGGATACGCTGCGATGTTGATACCAAGATCCGGAATGGGGCACAAGCACGGCATTGTTTTGGGCAATCTAACGGGTTTAATCGACTCTGATTATCAAGGCCAACTATTTGTTTCCTGCTGGAACAGGGGAGCTGGCGCATTTACGATAAATCCCGGAGACAGAATTGCCCAGATGCTAATCGTGCCGGTGGTACAGGCTGAATTCAACGTAGTGGAAGATTTTCAGTCATCGAATCGTGCCGAAGGCGGTTTCGGTTCAACCGGCAGTAGTTAGCAGACCATTGGCGAGTCATCTTTGCGCACGTGCCGTTGCGCTAACAATCTCTCTTTTCGGATATTTTTTTCTGGTATTAGCTGGTTTTATTGCGTACTACGCTGACTGGTTATGGGTCGATAATACGGTGCGCTTGATTAGCAGCCTCGCGGTGTTCGATCGTTTTTTAATCGATTTTTTTCTGGTGCTGTTTGTTTGTTTGCTGCTCGTCAATCACGGCTGGTTTGCAAGACTGCTAGTCTATGTTATTTGCAGTGTGTTTTTTGTTGCCTATACGCTGCAGTTTTTCTCTGTTTATATTAGCGGGGAATTCGTTACGATTCTCGCTGGGTTCTGTCGGAAAGTTTCACTTGGTTTCAGTATCACTTTGAACCTGTCATATGTTTGCCAAAACAGCTCAACAGAAAAAGCAGCCAACAACCGGATCTTGGCGGATGGATGAAACCTGCATCAAGCTCAAACGGAAATGGACGTATTGGTATCGGGCAATTAATAAGCAGGGGGAAACGCTAGATTGCATGCTTTCAAAGCGCCGCGATAAGGCTGTGGTCAGATTTTTGTTCAGGCGTGCAATTGAAACGAATGGCCTGCCTTGAAGAATTGTGATCGACAAAAGCGGAGCCAATCCAGCAGGTCTTCAGCGAATCAATGTCGGCCTGAAGTTCTCGAGAACCAAACAACGGATTGAAATCCTGCGCGTGAAATATCTAAATAACAGTGTAGAACAGGACCATCGATTCATCAAGAAAATCACCCGACCAACTCTGGGCTTCAAGGCCTTTCATTCGGCGGCCGCCACGCTCACGGGTATTGAAGTTGCACACATGATCAGAAAGAAGCAGTTCCAATCAAACCATACATCCCCGTTCAAACAGTTTGCCAGTTTGGCCGCATAAATTTATCCAAAATACTGCATATTATTACGCTCGAGGAAACTTTGCGACAGAACCTTCCTGACTACCAGTCATTTCTGAGTTCGCGGAGTTTCAGGAAAACTGTCTTGGGGTCTGGAGTTACCCCAATTTCCGGGAATTTTTCTGCAAGTTGTTCCATCACTTCAGGGTTTTGCAGTCGGAAAAACGTATTGACCTGTTTTTCCAGTGCGATGCTGGTTACCAATGCTTCAGCAGGATCCTGCTCGAACGTTTCAGAGAGTAGTTTTTCCGCTGCACGATTCCCCGGTTCCCGATCCAGCGTGAACTGAAGATTGTTGTGTAGATAATCATGTCCCGGGTAGATCAGTGTGTTGTCAGTTAATGTGGCGAGTTGTTTGATGAAGGTGTCGTAGAGTTCGTTTGGGTGCCCGCCATTGTGGCAATTTCCCGCGCCAGCATTAAAAAGCGTATCACCTGAAAACAATCCGGGATTGTCAGTCCGGGACAGCAGGCAAACATGACTCATAGTATGTCCCGGTGTATCCATTGCTTCAAGTTCGACTGTTTTACCGACCAAAATTACATCGCCGGCATTGAGTCCCTGGCTCATTTCAGGTATTGATTTCCCGGCACCGTGATGCGCCAGAACCCTGGCACCGGTTGCTTCAATAATTTTTCCATTACCGCCGGTGTGGTCATGATGTTCATGGGTATTGACGATCTGTCGAATGTCCCACCCCTGTTCTTTTGCATGGTTCAAACATTTCTTATGGTCGAGTGGGTCTATGGCCAATGCTTCGCCAGTTTCCGGGCAAGCGATTAGATAATTAAAGTTTCGGTACGCATTCCCAGTCCAGATTTGTTTTACAATCATGTTTTTTTTAACTATTGGGTTAGGTGGATATTGAACCTGTTATAGCGGATGTTATGCACAGAGTCTAGTCGGAATCGCCTCCTTATCCTGAGCCTCATATACTCTAATTGCCATGAAAAACCACGATTTAAGTCAACTCAGTCAGCTCGGGCAAAATGCAGCGTCAGCGGAATCGCCCGAACAGGCCATAATCGAAACCGTTGCCAATCCCCATCCGGGTGAACACTATCTGGTTCGATTTAGTGCGCCGGAATTTACTTCAATATGTCCGGTAACCGGGCAACCGGATTTTGCCCACTTGGTGATCGATTACGTTCCAGCTGAGAGACTGGTTGAAAGTAAGTCGCTGAAGCTGTTTCTCACCAGCTTCCGTAACTACGGTTGCTTTCATGAAGGCTGTACTGTTGAAATTGCCAAGCGCCTGATCGGGGTAATGAATCCGGTTTGGTTAAGAATCGGTGGATACTGGTATCCCAGAGGGGGTCTCCCAATCGATGTGTTCTATCAGTTTGGTGAAAAGCCCGATGGGCTGTGGGTACCGGAACAGGGCGTGCCCGGATATCGCGGCAGAGGATAGAGCGGTTTTTCCGATAACTCGTTGCGAAGGAAGTTATTGACCCATTTAAGAATGGTTGGCGCATGGGTTTGTTTTTCTGCTAGTGAAGACAGCGTTTCATTGAAAATTTCTTCACCGATGAGCTTTCTGCGGAAATTCGCTCGGAACCGGCAAAATTCCTTGGAAAACTCCGGGTGTCCCTGAATGCCAAGCATTTTGCCGTCAGCAACGATCATACTGTTTGGACAGAAATCGTTCTCTGCAATGGTTTGAAAACCCGGCGGCAGTTCAATGATTTGATCCTGATGAATGACGATTAAGTTCATAACGTCTCCGTTCAGGGTGTCTCGTTCAGTCATCCAGCTTTTGTTTGCCGTCAGCCTGGCGCTGTGAATGCCAAAACCCCAACCCACATCCGCCTTTTCGGTTTTTCCGCCGAGAGCATGGGCAATGAGCTGATGGCCAAAGCAAATTCCAACAACCTTCTTGTCAAACTGCCAGCATCGTCGAACAAAATCCATTAACCGATCGATCCAGGGATATCCTTCGTACACGCCATAGCGACTGCCAGATATTACGTATGCATCGAAAGCGTCTATTTCGGGTAAGGGCTCCCCTTCGAAAACCCGGAAGGATGTTAAATTGATCTGGTTTCCGCTGGGATCCAGCCCCTGCTTAAACATCAAGCTGTAAGTGCCGTACTGGTCGCGCGCATCGACGTCGACATCGTCGGCTAATAATAGACCTGTTTTTAACTTTTCACTTGCAGGCATGCAGTCGGTATTCTGGTTTGAAAGGGCTCGATATTAACGCAAGACCCCGTTCCCAAATCCCCAGATAGAGTAGCATCAGCGCTTCAAGGCTCGGTGAATCCCTCTTTCAAGCCTTGTGGCTGGCCATTACAGCAAATTATGGTAGCTAGTGCCGAGAGGTTTACTCAAAAACCGCTGTTCGGTGCATTATCAGTGCTAAATCGGCTATTTTTGACGCACCTGTCCTGCAGAAGCCGTTATTCTTGTTCTATGTCGGGTTAAATGGGCGGCGCTTCAAACTCCTTCAGTGCCAGCAGCACTCGTTCCAGTAGTAGTCGGTGGTTTTCCCGCATTTTTACCAAGAGTTGACGTCCCGTCCTGACCACTTTTGCCGCGATGGCGTACAGCCGCCAGCGCAGTGTTATCGCACGATGCTGGGACAACTCCCCCGGCAGCAACTGACGCATGAGGGCACATAGATTGTAGGAGAGTGCGGAGATTAAAAAGTACAGCACATTGGCAGCAAAATCTGAACACGGCAGGGTGTCACCGCCAAAATCCCGCTTCAGTTCCTTAATCCGGTTCTCGCTATCCTCGGCACGTTGATTGTACCAGTGAACAATCTCGCTATCGCTAAGGCTATCCCGATTAGTGGCAATCGCACGATAAATATAAGCACCTGAGTTTATTTCCTCTGAACTGTTTTCTGAGTTATCTGATGAATCTAAATCCAGACTCGCCTGGCCGGTAACGGCTGTTCTCTGAATGATAAGGGTGAAGGGTTTTTCATACTCACCGATGCAGAAACTGGTGCGGTAGGTATCCTGACCATTGACCGCTTTGTCTTTTTTATCCAGCAAAGGCTGCCAGTCCGAAGCGCTTGCCGCTGCTATCTGCGCGCGCAGTGCGGCGCTGGTCTTGGCGCGAATGGCATACTCGATACCCTGCTTATCACAATACTCAATGACTTTTGTTTGGTAGCCGGCGGCGTCAATACGCAGCGCCTTCACGGTACAGTCTTCCGGGATCGACTGCTGGCATTGCTGGATAAACGGCTTATTATCTTTCGCTGGCGGCACATTGCCGTGACGGAAATCCACGGCCACGATCTGCCCGGTTTCCGCAATATGCCCGACCATCGGCATAAAACCCTTGTTCTTGTTGTAAGTCCACCGTGCACCCGCTTTATGGGCAACAATTTCAGTGGCATCAATGTCCAGTGTGACTTCCTTACAGCGATGCAAGGCTACCTTCAATAAGGCTTTATTCACCTTTACCCAGGCAGCCTGGATTTGCGGCTGACTTCCCATTCGCCTAAGCCAATCTCCAATCGTGGTCGCCTGGGGAAGTTTCTTGAGATCCAGCACGGTGCGCAGTGCTTCATCATCCTGAAGGTTGCGAACCTCATCCAGGTGAAAACTGCCTTCATGCTGCATCAGGATGAGGGTCTTGATGAACTCCGAGGGCTCATACCCACGATTGCTTTTAGGCTGGGGGAAGTGCTTGTCGATTCGCTCAGACAGGTTCAGGGAGTCCATTAGTTGAGCAATCGCCAATAAACCGGCACGAGAGGTGAGTAAATCGTTCGTTGTATCGAGTTTGTAGGGTAGAATAGTCATCAGCCTTGAGCTGTGCACCCATTGGGTGATGGTGGGTTTAAGAGCAAACCATTATACAGCCAAGGCTTCCTGCGTTTAAGAGATTTCTATCTGGGGATTGGGGGGCAATTGAAAATTGATAATTGAAAATGACGGCTAGGTTTTGATAAGAATATTTATTTGACTGGATTCCTGCTTCCACAGGCATGACGGACTAGGTTGCTTTTCCATTCTCAATTTTCAATTTTCCATTGTCAATTCAATTAACCATGTTACTATGGGCTGTCGTGAGGTGTTTACACACTCCGCAAATAAGTCGTAGAAATAACCTATCAAACTGGATGAGGTTCCGAATGAAATCATTGTTTTCCATAAAAACACTTAATAATCATATAGTTACCCCCCCCCCCCCACACACACACAAGTCGCGCTTGGCTTATGGGGGCAGGGCTATGATTACGATTGCATTAACGCCACTCAAAATATTACTCAAGGCGGTGGCACGAACAACGCGAAACCAAACAGCACGGCTGGGGACAGGTTGGCACTCGCAAGCACTGTTAGACGCGGCTCGCAAGCAAGCCTCGTCAGGCATGCGTTGTATAGGGAAACCCTTTGCCGGTTTGGCTGTTTTACTGGATTCCTGCCTTCGCAGGAATGACGAAGGTCGCAGGAATGACAAATCCTGGGTTTTTGCACAGCCTCTTTCGCAGGTAAAGACGAAAAGACGAACCGGGGGTTTTTGTGCAGCTTCTTTCACAGGAATAACCGGCCACGGGAAAACCCCTTCCGGCATTTTATCCGCGCCCCTGTCGCGCTTCTTTGCCGCTACTTTATTCGCTCTGCTGTTTATCGCCCAGCCGAGCAATGCCCAGGCCCAGCAGGAGGATCCGGCAGAGCCTATAAATCAAATCCTTACGCAATCAGCCAATGAAATACTTCTCGTTTTCTCTGGTGATGCAACTCTCGACGAAGTGTCGGGGGCTGATTTTAGCGTAGCAGGAGCGGAATCAAATCCAACGGTAAGCTCGGTGGGTAGATTCAATGATGTTACTACTTTGCTTCTCCTCACCCTGTCGGCTGATATTGTCGAAAGCGAGACCATCACCCTGTCCTACACCAAAGGGACAGGTAGCATAACGGTTACGGGGCAAAACACGCCCCTTGCGAGCTTTACTAACGAAGCGGTAACGAACCTGGTACAACCAGATACAAGGGCGCCGGTTGCCGTAAGTGCAGAAACCAATACGACCGGCGATAGCATAGCGCTGACCTTCAACGAAGCTATAAATATCAACGGTGCCGTGGCTGCTGACTTTACAGTTACTGCGGGCAAACGTGCCAGAACAATCGCTGTGACAACGCTAACAGCAAATGAAAACACGCTGACCATAGGACTAACCTCCGCTATTGCAAAAGGTGAAACGGTACTGCTGGAATACGCCACAAAAGACACGGGTATTGCGGATGCGGCAGGCAATGTATTTAGAAAGGATAGGCGACAAGTAACTAACGAAGTATCAGCAGAAAACAAAGCCCCAACGGGTCACCTTAGCATCAGTATGCTGCTCGATGGTAATACCGTAACCGCCACCCGTCCGCTACCTGAAGATCAGACTACCCTCAGCGCTACGCCAACTGTAGGGGATACCCTGACAGCGGTTACCCGCGGGATTAGCGATGCGGATGGCCCCGAAACGTTATCCTTCAGCTATCAATGGCAGGCCGGGGGCGATGACATTGCCGCTGCCACCGCAGAAACCTTCACCCTGACCAATGCCCAGCTTGGCAAGCAAATCAAGGTGCAAGTAAGTTATACCGATGCTGCAAAGCGTGTTGAAACGCTGGCATCGGCACAAACCAATCAGGTCAAGGAAGCCAATGCCGCACCAACTGCCGATGCGGGGCCTGATCAGATAGTTAATGAGAGTGTTACTGTCACCCTTGACGGTGCAGGATCTGATCCAGATGGTGACACACTATCCTATTCTTGGATTCAAATTGGTGACCTATCAGCAACACTATCTAAGAGTAATACAGCATCTCCAACGTTTATTGCACCTGATGTCACTGGTAAAACCCTTTTAACATTTGAATTAACAGTAACAGATAATTTCGAGGTACCTAAATCTGGTACAGATACGGTTACCATTACCATTAACCCTGCCAACACACCCCCAACTGCCAATGCGGGGCCTGATCAGATCATTGGGTCGGGAAGCGCTGTCCGGGGTAGTCAAGATGACACGCCAGGTGCAGTTGATGAACCTGGATATGACCAGACATCTAGTGAAATGAGCAGGATCACCCTTGATGGCACAGGATCATCGGATGCAGATGGTGCAATAGATTCGTATAAATGGACTTTGGTTAGCGGTACGCATTTTGAACTAAAGGGATTTGCTGAAAATGATGCATCCACAACATTTTTTACCCCTCCAACAAGTGCACGTGGCGCAACGCTCGTGTTTTCACTGGTTGTAACGGACGATGGCGGTGCTGAATCTACGCCTGATGAAGTGACCATTAGAGTTACTGGCCATAACGTACAACCCATTGCCCATGCTGGAGTTGATCAGTCGGTTAATGAAAATACTTTGGTCACCCTTGATGGTACAGGATCATCTGATCCCGATGGTCACACACTATCCTATTCTTGGGCTTTAACTGATTCTCCAACATCAGATTCTAGTCCAGAGATACCACCGTTATCTGATTCTACTGTCGCATCCCCAACGTTTACTGCACCAGAGGTCTCTGGACAAATCTCTTTAGTCTATACATTAACCGTAACCGATAATGCCGAGGAATCAAAATCTCATACAGATACGGTCCGCATTAATATTAATAATGTAGCTGGAGGAATGTCGGCAGCTGATGATGATGGCGTGATAATGGGAGCATCTGCCGCATTCAGCCCCTCTGCCGCATTCAGCCCCTCTGGTGCATCTGATGATTCCATTGCCCAGTCGAGCATTGCCCAGGCCCAGCAGGAGACTCCGGCAGTATCAGCAGCAGCAGACAACGACGACTTTGTCACCACTTGGCGCGTAACCGCAGGTCAGGCTATTACCATTCCAACAACAGGCACTGGCTATAGTTACACCGTCAATTGGGGTAGTGGTGAAGCAGCAGACACAACTGTCTATACTAGCGATACCTCGTATGCTTATACCACCGCAGGTGACTATGAAGTCCGTATCAGCGGCACCTTCCCGCGTATTCACTTTGATCAGGATGCTGATGGCGATACTAATTCCAACAGCATCATCGCCATCAACCAATGGGGGAGTCAGCGATGGACTTCAATGCGAAATGCTTTTGCTGGAGCGACCAACCTGGAAGGACAAGCAACCGACCAACCTGATTTATCTCGGGTAACGGATATGTCGTCTATGTTTAAGTATGCCAGCAAATTTAACCAAGCCATAGGCGATTGGGATGTTAGCAATGTGACCAATATGAAATCGATGTTGCATGATGCCACTGCCTTTAATCAGAATATTGGCCGTTGGGATGTCAGCGATGTGACCAATATGTCGTTTATGTTTCGTGGTGCCAGCAAATTTAACCAAGCCATAGGCGATTGGAATGTTAGCAATGTGATCGACATGAGATCGATGTTTCGGGGTGCCACCGACTTTGACCAAGCCATAGGCGGTTGGGATGTTAGGAAAGTAACGAATATGGGTAGTATGTTTCAGAATGCCAGCACCTTTAGCCAAAACCTGGGCGCTTGGTATATTACCGATATGACATTGCCGTCAGATGACCCATTACCAGAAACGCTAACGTTCACGGCTGGTAGTACGGCTGGGATCGGTGCTGTGATAGGACGCATCACCGCTCAAAACGATGTACTTAACGGACAAACTCCCAGTTATACGCTTGCCGGAGATGATGCGAATTTATTTAGCCTGAGTGATGGGGCTCTAAGCGTAGCTCAAGCACTGAGTTCACCTCCATATACGTTATCTATAACAGCAACGGATATTCTGTATGGAGCGAGTAATTCCCGCACATTGACCATCACCAATGCGGCAATAACAGCCCCCATAGCCGATCCGGATATCAACCCCAGTGTGCCGGCACTGATCGCCACCCAAGCTGTCGCCATTACCCCCATCACCATCACCAATAACGGTGGTGCAGTGCCAGCAACAGGCGCCTACAGCATTAGCCCGCTCATCGCTAATGGACTCATCTTTGACGCCGACACTGGCGAAATCTCGGGCACACCAGCTAGTCCCGCTAGTGCGCAGATTTACATCATCACGGCTACCAATGACGGTGGCACTGATATCGCCAGCGTCATCATCACCGTTAAGGCTATCCCCATTATCGTCGCCAACCCCAGGACGCTGACCGCCAACGTGGGCACCGCCATTATCCCCACCAGCATTACGCGTACGGGTGGTCCAGTGACTAGCTACGGCATCAGCCTAGTCGGCGGTCAATCCCTAAACGCGGCCACAGGGCTGGACTTTGACACCAGCACTGGCAGCATCTCGGGTACGCCAACCATGACCACTACTGGTGCGCTGACTTACGGCATTTTTGCTACAAACGCCCCCAGCGTTGCGTCCACCAGCGTTGTCATTACCATTCTTGCCGCCCCCGCCCCCGACATCAGCCCCAGTGTAACGGCACTGATCGCCACCCAAGCTGTCGCCATTACCCCCATCACCATTGATGCCACAGCCGGTGGTGCGGTGGCTAGCTACAGCATTAGCCCAGACCTGCCAGCCGGACTATCCATTAACCCCAGCAGTGGCGAAATCTCGGGCGCGCCAACGGCGGTCGCTGGTGAGCAGACTTACACCATCACGGCTACCAATGCCGCTGGCGATGATACCGCCAGCGTCACCATCACCGTTAATGCTGCCCCCATTATCGCCGCCAATCCCCATACGCTGATCGCCACCGTGGGCACCGCCATTACCCCCACCAGCATTACGAATACGGGTGGTCCAGTGACTAGCTACGCCATCACCCTAGGCAACGGTCAATCCCTAAACGCGAACACAGGGCTGGTCTTTGACACCAGCACTGGCAGCATCTCGGGTACGCCAACCATGGCCGCTGATAGGCTGTTTTACACCATCTCTGCTACAAACGCCCCCAACTTTGCGCATAGTGCCAGCATTGACATTACCATTGTTGCCGCCCCCGACATCAGCCCCAGTGTGCCGACACTGACCGCCACCGTGGGTACCGCCATACCCCCGATCACCATTACCAATAACGGTGGTGCAGTGCCAGCAACAGGCGCCTACAGCATTAGCCCAAACCTGCCAGCCGGACTATCCATTGACACCACCACTGGCGAAATCTCGGGCATGCCAACGGCGGTCGCTAGTGCGCAGACTTACACCATCACCGCCAATGGCGTTGGCATCCCTACCGTCACCGCTACCGCCACGGTTGACATCACCGTCAATGCAGCGGACAACACCGCCCCTGATGCCCCAGTCATCACTCAACCAACAACGCCAACAAATGACGACAGCATAACCATTAGCGGCAGCGCAGAAGCCGATGCCACGGTAACGCTGACCCAAAACGGCAATGTATTGACATCATCCACTGCCACTGCTGGTTCCAATGGCGCATGGTCGATTGAGGTAACCCTGTCTGCTGATAATAATGGCGCCAACAGCTTTACCGCCACCGCGGCGGATCAAGCAAGTAATGCCTCTGATGTTTCTAATGAAGTGACGGTAACACTAGACCAAACAAAACCGACTATAATAATAGGAACTACTACTAGCACTGACCCAACCAATGATAATCCAATCGGCATCACTCTAATATTCACAGAACCGCTGACAGGATTTGAAGCATCTGATATTACCGTTCACGATGGAACTATAACGGCAGGCTCATATGAAGTCGTTAGTACCGTTGTTAATGGCATAACGGTAAATGTTACTTTTACGATAACACCATTGGCTGATATCGTTGTAGTACGTATTGCTGCTGATGTAGCTACAGATGCTGCCGGAAACGGCAATATTGATAGAGGATCTGTCATTATTAATTATGACGGAACCGCCCCTGACGTTGCCATCACCAGCACAGCACAAACGGTCAACACAGCCGCATTCACACTTACCGGCACCACTGAAGCCGGTGCCACGGTTGATGTACTCAAGGATGGCACGTCCATTGGTGCGGCAACCGTAACGGCTGCCACTTGGACGTTTGACGTAATGCTAACCGAAGGCGCCAACCTATTCACCGTAACCGCAAGCGATGCCGCCGGCAACGTATCCGAAGCATCCGCTGCGGTTAGCATCACGCTGGACAATACCGCCGCCCCATCGGACACCACCCGACCCAGCGTAGCTATCTCATCTTTCCCGGTTACGGCTAACATAGTTGATGGCGACACAGTCAATGCCACCACGCTACGCTATGAAGCCCTCTTTGATGAGTCTGTTAGCGGTTTTGAGATCGGTGATATTATGGTAACCGGCACGGCAGGTGTTACTATGGCATCCGGCCTTACTGGTGCTGGCCGGTTCCGCCAATTTGAGGTGGGAAGAGGCAACCTTGACGGCACCGTCATCGTCTCCATTGCCGCCGATGCTGCACAAGATGCTGCGGGTAATGGCAACACCGCTTCTGACGAATACACATTGACCATTGACATCACGCCACCAGTCATCACGCGAAATGGCGATGCTGCCCTAACCATCGTCAGTGGCACGACTTATACCGATGCCGGGGCAACGGCAAACGATAACATTGGTGGGGATATTACGGGTTCAATCACAAGGAGCTTTACCCTCGATGGCACTGAGGCCACTACCTTAAATTCTTCTCAATTGGGCACTTACGTCATCACCTATGACGTATCCGATGCGGCTAACAACCCAGCGCCAGCAGTTACCCGAACGGTAACGGTGGTGGAAGCGCTAAGCGCAAGTAGCGTTATCGCAACAGCAGCAGGAGATAAAATAAGGCTACAGTTTGTTGACCAACAACTCACTAACAATGATGCAGCACCGGGTGACTTTAGCTTGTCAGGAGCAGGAGCGGCAGAGACAACAGTCACTGGGCTTGCTGTAGATGCGGCGGATGGTACTGTATTGATTCTCAGCTTATCGGGTAACATTGCCAAAGATGCAGCAGTCACACTGGCATACACTCGAATGGCAGGTAGCATTAGCGGGGTGTCCACCAGCACCAGCAGGAATGGCATTGTTACAAACTTTACTGCTACAGCCGTGAACACGAGCAATATAGTAGCCGCCCCGAGTATCAGTATCAGCCCCGCTACCGTAACCGTAATGGCAGGCACGGCTATTGCGGATATAACTATTGATGCAACAGCAGGTGGTGATGTTGCCAGCTATGGCATCAACCCGGTTATTGGCAATGGACTATTATTTAATACAAGCACCGGCACTATTTCAGGTACGCCAGCGGCGGCTGCAAACGCAATCCCCTACACCATCACCGCCACTAATAGCGGTGGTATGGATACTGCGACAGTAACCATCACCGTCGAGGCACCGGACCCATCCCTTCCCAACCCAACCGTGTGCATGCGTCACCCCAAAGTTCAGGAAGTCATCATCCAAAATGTGCATGGCAAAAGTGCTTGTGGCGACATTACTGCGGCAGATTTGGCGGCAATTACCTCTTTAGTCCATACTGGCGGGTTTCATTCCGGCTTCGGACAAGCCCCCCCAAAGGGAAGTGATTTTGCCGGTTTAACCGCGTTAACTACTCTCGGAATCATAAACAACAAGGCTGGTGGTGGCTTGACGACCCTCCCGGCGGATCTTTTTCAAGGTCTGCCAGCACTGAGATCCTTGAGTTTAAATGATAATCAATTACGCACCTTGCCAATTGGTATTTTTAGTGGTCTATCCTTAGAGCATCTCACATTAACCGGTAACCCGTGGGTTTCGTTGCCCACGAATATTTTGAACGAAATGACGTTTGTTCAGAATGCCGTACGAACAGCCATAACGAATGCCGGCGGCGGCGGCATCAATGCCGCATTGCCAGCCGCCAGTGGCACCATTCCAGCACAATCGTTAGCACTAACGGCTGACCCGCTGACCCTGGAGGTGGCTACTTTCTTTAGCGACCCGGGCGACACCCTGACCTACACAGCCACGTCCGCTACCCCCGCCATTGCCAGCGTTGCCATCAGCAGCAGCACGCTAACCATTACGCCCGTAGCACTCGGCACAACCAACATCATGGTGACTGCTCGCGACACCGCCGGACAGCCCGTTACGCAGACCTTTGCGCTTACGGTTAGCGGCGATGCGGCAGCCGTAGCCGCCCCGAATATCAGCCCCAGTGTGCCGGCACTGATCGCCACCCAAGCTGTCGCCATTACCCCCATCACCATTGATGCCGCAGCCGGTGGTGCGGTGGATAGCTACAGCATTAGCCCAGACCTGCCAGCCGGACTATCCATTAGCACCACCACTGGCGAAATCTCGGGCACGCCAACGGCGGTCACTGGTGAGCAGATTTACACCATCACGGCTACCAATACCACTGGTACGGATACCGCCAGCGTCACCATCACCGTGAATACTGTTGCCCCGCGTATCAGTATCAGCCCCGCTACGCTGGTTGCCAACATGGGCAGTCCGATTATGCCGATAACCATCACCCCAACAGGTGGCGGTGCGGTTGTCAGCTACAGCATCGCCCCGGATATTCAGAATGGACTGTTATTTGACACAACCGACGGCACCATTTCAGGTACGCCAACGGCAGTTGCAGAAGCAATCACCTACACCATCACCGCCACCAATAGCGGTGGCACGGCTACCGCTATGGTAACCATCACCGTCGAGGCACCGGACACCACCCCACCCAGCGTAACCATCTCATCTTTACCGGAGTCAGCTAACATAGTTAATGGCGACACAGTAAATGCCACCACGCTACGCTATGAAGTCGCCTTTAGTGAGCTTATTAGCGGTTTTGAGATCGATGATATTACCGTAACCGGCACGGCAGCTGTTGCGGCATCCAACTTGAGTGGTGGTGCTAATGGTACGGGGCTGTTTTTCCAATTTGAGGTGCTAAAAGGCAACCTTGACGGCACCGTCATCGTCTCCATTGCCGAGAATATTGCCGAGGATACTGCGGGTAATGGCAACACCGCTTCTGGCGACTACACATTAACCATTGACACCACGTCACCAGTCATCACGCTAACTGGCGATGCTGCCCTAACCCTCGTCAGAGGCACAGATTATACCGATGCAGGGGCAACGGCAAACGATAACATTGGTGGGGATATTACGGGTTCAATCACAACGAGCTTTACCCTCGATGGCACTGCGGTCGCTTCCTTAAATACTGCTCAACCGGGCACTTACATCATCACCTATAACGTATCCGATGCGGCTAACAACCCGGCAATGGCAGTTACCCGAATGGTCACGACGGTGGAAGCACTAAGCCCAAACACAAATGGCGTTATCGCAACAGCAGCAGGCGATAAAATAAGGCTACAGTTTGTTGACCAACGACTCACCAACAATGGTGCAGCACCGGGTGACTTTAGCTTGTCAGGAGCGGCAGGGATAACAGTCACCGAGCTTGCTGTAGATGCAGAGGATAGTACTGTATTGATTCTCACCTTATCGGGTAACATTGCCAAAGATGCAGCAGTCACACTGGCATACACTCGAACAGCAGGTAGCATTAGCGGGGTGTTCAGTACCGACAGTATCAGCAGCAATGGCATTGTTATAGACTTTACTGCTACAACCGTGAACACGAGCAATATAGTAGCCCCAGACCAAACAGAACCGACTATACAGATAGCATCTACTGCAACAAGTCCAACGAATGCTAATCCAATCCCGATCAATCTAACATTCTCAGAATCGCTGACCGGATTTGAAGAATCTAATATTACGGTTAGCGGCGGAACTATAACGGCAGGTTCATATCTGGTCACTAGTAGCAATCCAGACGGTTCTAGCCTTGGTGCTTCTTTTACGATAACACCGTCTAATGACGGACTAATTACCGTGCGTATTGCCGCTGGTGCAGCGCTAAACCTTGCCACAAACGGAAACCCTGCTGCATCATTTGACATTACTTATGACGGAACAGCGCCCGTTGTTACCATTAGCACTCAAGCACAAGCGGTCAACGATGCCGCATTCACGCTTACCGGCACCGTTGAGGCGGGTGCCACGGTTGATGTGCTCAAAGATGGCACTTCCATTGGTGCCGCAAACGTAACGGATACCACCTGGTCGCTTGCTGTAACACTGACTGATGGAGCCAACCTGTTCACCGTAACCGCAAGCGATACCGCCGGTAACGTATCCGAAGCATCCGCTGCGGTTAGCATCACGCTGAACACCACCACCGCCCCGAGTATCAGCATCACCCCCGCCACCGTAACGGCAACAGCGGGCACGGCTATCACGCCGATAACCATCGCTTCAACAGGCGGAGCGGTTGCCAGCTACAGCATCATGCCGGATATTGGCAATGGACTGATGTTTGACGCAACCACCGGCACCATTTCAGGTACGCCAACGGCGGCTGCAGAAGCAATCAGCTACACCATCACTGCAACCAATGCCAGTGATACGGACACCGCTACAGTAGCCATCACCGTCGAGGCGGCAGCGGACACCACGCCACCGGCAGCACCGCTTATTACGTCACCAACTGACAATTTGGTCACCGAAGCATCATTCACACTTAGCGGCACCGCTGATGCGGCAGCAAACATCCAGCTATTGCGTAGTGGGACTGCAATTACAAGTGCCACCACAGATGCGGATACTAATGGCGACTGGTCAATAACCTTCGACCTGACGGAAGGCGAGAATCTAATCACCGCAACCGCAAGCGATAGTGCTGACAACACATCCGCCGCATCCGCTGCCGTTAGCATCACGTTAGACACTGTTGCACCGACAGTAACCTTTACCAACCCAACACAACTGGTCAGAACAGCCGCATTCACGCTTACCGGCACCACTGAAGCCGGTGCCACGGTCAATGTACGCAAAGATGGCACGTCCATTGGTGCCGTAAACGTAACGGTTACCACTTGGTCGCTTGCCACAACACTAATTGAAGGACTCAACGTATTCACCGCAACCGCAACCGATGCCGCTGGTAACACATCAACCGCTAACATCGTCATCACGCTGAATTCTAACTTAGCAGCAGCACCAGTCATTACAGTTATTAACACGGTTCTGAATAACGCAAACGAACAGGGTGTAATATGTATAACGTTTGATGCAAATGTAGTATTCGATCGTTCTGACAATGCTGCTTTCTTAAACGAGAGGCTAGGTGACTTTGCTTTATCAAGTGACGCATCACCAGCACCAACGGTAACAAGCTTTTCCAGTTGTTTCGTTGATGGCGGGGCACGCAGAGACGCGATACAACTCACACTGAATCGCCAGATTGCCTTCGGTGAAACCGCCACCCTGTCATACACCAAAACCGGAACTGAACATAATACCAAGGGCATCAGGAGAGACCTTACCGGCGGCAGTGAACCGCTGGCGGATTTTTCTAACGAGCCTATAACCAATAACGCAATCGAACCAATAGTAGGACTAGAACTAGTATCAGCTGGAACATTGTCAGCAAATCAGATATTCCTATCTTTTGGCCTTGAAGTCGTAACTGCCAGTCCCGACCTAGTGGCTGCTGACTTTACGGTGTCCGGCGCGGCATCAAGTCCAACGGTAACGGGTATTAGTCAAGTAGCTCCTTCGGCGCTGCTTTTGACCTTAGACGCTAACATTGTCGGCGGTGAGGCCATCACCCTGTCATACATGAAAACAATGGGTTTCATTTCGGGTGCCGCAGGAGAGCTTGTAAGCTTTATGGATTACTCGGTAGCGAATAATCGTCCTGCTCCTGCTCCGGCTCCCGTAACCGCCCCGAGTATCAGTATCAGTCAGGCTACCGTAACGGCAACAGCGGGCACGGCTATTGAGCCGATAACCATCGCTTCAACAGGCGGAGCGGTTGACAGCTACAGCATTGAACCAGCACTACCCGCTGGACTAACACTTGACGCAACCACCGGCACCATTTCAGGTACGCCAACGGCGGTTGCAGAAGCAATCAGCTACACCATCACCGCCACTAATAGCGGTGGTACAGCGACCGCTACAGTAGCCATCACCGTCGAGGCGGCAGCGGACACCACGCCACTGGCAGCACCGGTTATTACGGCACCAACCAGCACAGTGGTCACCGAAGTATCATTGACACTTAGCGGCACCGCTGATGCGGCAGCAAGCATCCAGCTATTGCGCGCTGGCAATGCAATTACAAGTGCCACCACAGATGCGGATACTAATGGCGACTGGTCAATAACCTTCGACCTGATGGAAGGCGAGAATCTAATCACCGCCACCGCAAGCGATAGTGCTGACAACACATCAGCCGCATCCGCTGCGGTTACTATTACGCTGGACACCACCGCACCGGCAGCACCGGTTATTACCACAGCTGTTGTAACACCACCAAGCTTAATAGTAACCACCACAACACCATTCACTGTTACTGGTACCGCTGAGGCGGGAGCAGAGGTAGCAATATTTCGTCTCCGGCAGATTCGCCGCGGCCCCATTAGCACTATCCGACGTGTCCCTAATGGTACCGTAACGGCTGATAATAACGGCGACTGGGCAGCGCCCATTGCGTTGACTGAGGGTGTATCAAACTTCGTAGCAGTCGCAACCGATGCCGCCGGCAATAAATCCGCAGACTCCATTCAGTTTGACATCAAACTGGATACCACCGCACCCACAGTAAACAGCCTTACATCGACTGCCGGGGCAGATGGTGCCACAGTAAATACCCGCACACTGCACTACGAAGTCGCATTTGGTGAGTTCGTTAGCGGCTTTACAGCCAGCTCGATTACGGTAGGGGGTTCGGCAGGGGGTTCAGTAACCAGCGTTTCTGGAGACCCTGCTGTGAGAGCCGATTTTTACGAATTTGATGTAGAAGTCACCAACGACGGCAGCGTTATCGTATCCATCGCCGCCGGTGCTGTACAGGATATTGCTGGTATTGGCAACATCGCTTCCAGCGCACACACATTGACCATTGATGCCATTCATGCCCCGAGTATCAGTATCAGCCCCGCTACCGTAACCGTAATGGCAGGCACGGCTATCACGCCGATAAGCATCACTTCAACGGGCGATGATGTTGACAGCTACAGCATTGCCCCGGATATTGGCAATGGACTGTTATTTGACGCTAACACCGGCACTATTTCAGGTACGCCAACGGCGGCGGCAGAAGCAATTACCTACACCATCACCGCCACTAATAGCGCTGATTCGGCTACCGCTACAGTAGCCATCACCGTAACCGCTGGCGACAACAATAATCCGAATGTCGCACCGACCATCAGCGGCAACCCTGCCACCACAGTGGCGCAGGATCAACTCTACAGCTTCACCCCCGGCGGTGGCGATGTGGACGATGGCGCAACCCTGGTCTATACGATTACCAACCAACCAAGTTGGGCTGATTTCAGCACTACAACAGGCGCACTAACCGGCACACCGACCAACGCGGATGTCGGCAGCACCTCGGACATTGTGATCACGGTCTCCGACGGCACACTGACCGCGGCACTGCCGGCCTTTAGCATCGCCGTTACCAATGTGAATGACGCGCCAGTAGGCTTGCCGACCATCAGCGGCACCGCGACCCAGGGCGAGACCCTGACTGCGGACACGTCCGGCATTACCGATGCGGATGGCTTTTTTACGCCTCCCAACTTCCTCTACCAGTGGAAAGCGGATGGCGCCGACATCAGCGGCGGACTTGCCGCGACCTTTATTCTGACCCAGTCCCAGGTGGGCAAGGCAATCACCGTGACGGTGTCCTATACCGATAGAGGCCGCAACGATGAAAGCCTGACCTCTGCTGCAACCAGTGCGGTTGTCAATGCGAATGACGCGCCGACCATCACGGGTATACCACTAGGCATAGTTGCCGAAGACAGCGCCTATAGCTTCACGCCGATTGGGGCAGATGTGGACGCAGGCACAACCCTGACCTATTCAATCGAGAACAAACCCTCATGGGCTGATTTTAACGCGGCAACCGGTGCCTTGACCGGCACGCCGGACAATGATGATGCTTTCTTCACCGTGGGGATTGTGATCACAGTCTCCGACGGCACACTGACCGCTTCCCTGCCAGCCTTTAATCTCGCCGTCACCCCTGTGAATGACGCACCGACCATCAGCGGCACGCCCAACACCACAGTGGCCGAGGACACGGCCTATAGCTTCACGCCGATTGGGGCAGATGCAGACGCAGGCGCAACCCTGGTCTATACGATTGAGAACAAACCCTCATGGGCTACTTTTGACGCGGCAACCGGTGCCTTGACCGGCACACCGACCAACGCGGATGTCGGCAGCACCTCGGGGATTGTGATCACCCTGACCTCTGGCGGCGATACCGTTTCCCTGCCAGCCTTTAATCTCGTCGTCACCAATGTGAATGACGCACCGACCATCACCGGCACGCCCAACACCACAGTGGCCGAGGGCACGGCCTACAGTTTCACCCCGACCGGGGCAGATGTGGACGATGGCGCAACCCTGGCCTATACGATTACCAACCAACCAAGTTGGGCTGATTTCAGCACTACAACAGGCGCACTAACCGGCACACCGACCAACGCGGATGTCGGCAGCACCACCTCGGACATTGTGATCACGGTCTCCGACGGCACACTGACCGCGGCACTGCCGGCCTTTAGCATCGCCGTCACCAATGTGAATGACGCACCGACCATCACCGGCAACCCTGCCACCACAGTGGCCGAGGGCAACGCCTACAGTTTCACCCCGACCGGGGCAGATGCAGACGCAGGCGCAACCCTGGTCTATACGATTACCAACCAACCAAGTTGGGCTGATTTCAGCACTACAACAGGCGCACTAACCGGCACACCGACCAACGCGGATGTCGGCAGCACCTCGGACATTGTGATCACGGTCTCCGACGGCACACTGACCGCGGCACTGCCGGCCTTTAGCATCGCCGTTACCAATGTGAATGACGCGCCAGTAGGCTTGCCGACCATCAGCGGCACCGCGACCCAGGGCGAGACCCTGACTGCGGACACGTCCGGCATTACCGATGCGGATGGCTTTTTTACGCCTCCCAACTTCCTCTACCAGTGGAAAGCGGATGGCGCCGACATCAGCGGCGGACTTGCCGCGACCTTTATTCTGACCCAGTCCCAGGTGGGCAAGGCAATCACCGTGACGGTGTCCTATACCGATAGAGGCCGCAACGATGAAAGCCTGACCTCTGCTGCAACCAGTGCGGTTGTCAATGCGAATGACGCGCCGACCATCACGGGTATACCACTAGGCATAGTTGCCGAAGACAGCGCCTATAGCTTCACGCCGATTGGGGCAGATGTGGACGCAGGCACAACCCTGACCTATTCAATCGAGAACAAACCCTCATGGGCTGATTTTAACGCGGCAACCGGTGCCTTGACCGGCACGCCGGACAATGATGATGCTTTCTTCACCGTGGGGATTGTGATCACAGTCTCCGACGGCACACTGACCGCTTCCCTGCCAGCCTTTAATCTCGCCGTCACCCCTGTGAATGACGCACCGACCATCACCGGCAACCCTGCCACCACAGTGGCCGAGGGCAACGCCTACAGTTTCACCCCGACCGGGGCAGATGTGGACGATGGCGCAACCCTGGCCTATACGATTGTCAACAAACCAAGTTGGGCCACGTTCAGCACCACAACAGGCGCACTAACCGGCACACCGACCAACGCGGATGTTGGCAGCACCTCGGGCATTGTGATCTCTGTCACCGACGGCACACTGACCGCGGCACTGCCGGCCTTTAGCATCGCCGTCACCAATGTGAATGACGCACCGACCATCACCGGCAACCCTGCCACCACAGTGGCCGAGGGCACGGCCTATAGTTTCACCCCGACCGGGGCAGATGCAGACGCAGGCGCAACCCTGGTCTATACGATTACCAACCAACCAAGTTGGGCTGATTTCAGCACTACAACAGGCGCACTAACCGGCACACCGACCAACGCGGATGTCGGCAGCACCACATCGGGGATTGTGATCACAGTCTCCGACGGCACACTGACCGCGGCACTGCCAGCCTTTAATCTCGCTGTCACCAATGTAAATGACGCACCGACCATCAGCGGCAACCCTGCCACCACAGTGGCCGAGGGCACGGCCTACAGTTTCACCCCGACCGGGGCAGATGCAGACGCAGGCGCAACCCTGGTCTATACGATTACCAACCAACCAAGTTGGGCTGATTTCAGCACTACAACAGGCGCACTAACCGGCACACCGACCAACGCGGATGTCGGCAGCACCTCGGACATTGTGATCACGGTCTCCGACGGCACACTGACCGCTTCCCTGCCAACCTTTAATCTCACCGTCACCAATGTAAATGACGCACCGACTATCACCGGCACGCCTGCCACCACAGTGGCCGAGGGCAACGCCTATAGTTTCACCCCGACCGGGGCAGATGCAGACGCAGGCGCAACCCTGGTCTATACGATTGCCAACAAACCCAGCTGGGCCGCGTTCAGCACCACCACCGGTGCCTTGACCGGCACACCGACCAACGCGGATGTTGGCAGCACCTCGGGGATTGTGATCACGGTCTCCGACGGCACACTGACCGCGGCACTGCCGGCCTTTAGCATCGCCGTCACCAATGTGAATGACGCACCGACCATCACCGGCACGCCCGACACCACAGTGGCCGAGGACAACGCCTATAGTTTCACCCCGATTGGGGCAGATGTGGACGATGGCGCAACCCTGGTCTATTCGATTACCAACCAACCGAGTTGGGCTGATTTCAGCACTACAACAGGCGCACTAACCGGTACACCGACCAACGCGGATGTCGGCAGCACCTCGGGGATTGTGATCACCCTGACCTCTGGCAGCGATACCGTTTCCCTGCCAGCCTTTAATCTCGCTGTCACCAATGTGAATGACGCACCGACCATCACCGGCACGCCTGCCACCACAGTGGCCGAGGACAACGCCTATAGTTTCACCCCGACCGGGGCAGATGTGGACGATGGCGCAACCCTGGTCTATACGATTGTCAACCAACCAAGTTGGGCTGATTTCAGCACTACAACAGGCGCACTAACCGGTACACCCACCAACGCGGATGTCGGCAGCACCACATCGGGAATTGTGATCTCTGTCTCCGACGGCACACTGACCGCGGCACTGCCAGCCTTTAGTCTCACCGTCACCAATGTGAATGACGCACCGACCATCAGCGGCACGCCTGCCACCACAGTGGCCGAGGGCAACGCCTACAGTTTCACCCCGACCGGGGCAGATGTGGACGATGGCGCAACCCTGGTCTATTCGATTGCCAACCAACCAAGTTGGGCTGATTTCAGCACTACAACAGGCGCACTAACCGGCACACCCACCAACGCGGATGTCGGCAGCACCTCGGGCATTGTGATCACCCTGACCTCTGGCAGCGATACCGTTTCCCTGCCAGCCTTTAATCTCACCGTCACCAATGTGAATGACGCACCGACCATCACCGGCACGCCCGACACCACAGTGGCCGAGGACAACGCCTATAGTTTCACCCCGATTGGGGCAGATGTGGACGATGGCGCAACCCTGGTCTATTCGATTGTGAACCAACCAAGTTGGGCTGATTTCAGCACTACAACAGGCGCACTAACCGGTACACCCACGAATGGGGATGTTGGCAGCACCTCGGGCATTGTGATCACCCTGACCTCTGGCAGCGATACCGTTTCCCTGCCAGCCTTTAATCTCGCTGTCACCAATGTGAATGACGCACCGACCATCACCGGCACGCCTGCCACCACAGTGGCCGAGGACAACGCCTATAGTTTCACCCCGACCGGGGCAGATGTGGACGATGGCGCAACCCTGGTCTATACGATTGTCAACCAACCAAGTTGGGCTGATTTCAGCACTACAACAGGCGCACTAACCGGTACACCCACCAACGCGGATGTCGGCAGCACCACATCGGGAATTGTGATCTCTGTCTCCGACGGCACACTGACCGCGGCACTGCCAGCCTTTAGTCTCACCGTCACCAATGTGAATGACGCACCGACCATCAGCGGCACGCCTGCCACCACAGTGGCCGAGGGCAACGCCTACAGTTTCACCCCGACCGGGGCAGATGTGGACGATGGCGCAACCCTGGCCTATACGATTGTCAACAAACCCGGCTGGGCTGATTTCAGCACTACAACAGGCGCACTAACCGGCACACCCACCAACGCGGATGTCGGCAGCACCTCGGGCATTGTGATCACAGTCTCCGACGGCACACTGACCGCTTCCCTGCCAGCCTTTAGCATCGCCGTCAATGCGGCACCCGTAGCCGTTCCAAGTATTAGTATCAGCACCGCTACCGTAACGGCAACAGTAGGTACGGCTATTTCGGATATAACGATCACTTCAAGCGGTGGTACGGTTTCCAGCTATGGCATCAACCTAACACTCCCAGAAGGACTAACACTTGACACAAGCAACGGCACCATATCAGGTACGCCAACGGCGGTTGCAGCTTCAACTAACTATACTATCACTGCGACTAATAGCAGTGGTACGGATACTGCGATGGTCAACATCACCGTCAATGCAGCACCCGTAGCCGTTCCAAGTATTAGTATCAGCACCGCTACCGTAACGGCAACAGTAGGTACGGCTATTTCGGATATAACGATCACTTCAAGCGGTGGTACGGTTTCCAGCTATGGCATCAACCTAACACTCCCAGAAGGACTAACACTTGACACAAGCAACGGCACCATATCAGGTACGCCAACGGCGGTTGCAGCTTCAACTAACTATACTATCACTGCGACTAATAGCAGTGGTACGGATACTGCGATGGTCAACATCACCGTCAATGCAGCACCCGTAGCCGTTCCAAGTATTAGTATCAGCACCGCTACCGTAACGGCAACAGTAGGTACGGCTATTTCGGATATAACGATCACTTCAAGCGGTGGTACGGTTGCGAGTTATGGCATCGCTCCAACACTCCCCGATGGACTAACACTTGACACAAGCAACGGCACCATATCAGGTACGCCAACGGCGGTTGCAGCTTCAACTAACTATACTATCACTGCGACTAATAGCAGTGGTTTGGATACTGTTACGCTAACCATTGTCGTAAATGCAGCACCCGTAGCCGTTCCGAGTATTAGTATTAGCGCCGCTACCGTAACGGCAACAGTGGGAACGGCTATTTCGGATATAACGATCACTTCAAGCAGCGGTACGGTTTCCAGCTATGGCATCAACCTAACACTCCCAGAAGGACTAACACTTGACACAAGCAACGGCACCATATCAGGTACGCCAACGGCGGTTGCAGCTTCAACTAACTATACTATCACTGCGACTAATAGCAGTGGTACGGATACTGCGATGGTCAACATCACCGTCAATGCAGCACCCGTAGCCGTTCCAAGTATTAGTATCAGCACCGCTACCGTAACGGCAACAGTAGGTACGGCTATTTCGGATATAACGATCACTTCAAGCGGTGGTACGGTTTCCAGCTATGGCATCAACCTAACACTCCCAGAAGGACTAACACTTGACACAAGCAACGGCACCATATCAGGTACGCCAACGGCGGTTGCAGCTTCAACTAACTATACTATCACTGCGACTAATAGCGCTGGTTTGGATACTGTTACGCTAACCATTGTCGTCAATGCAGCACCCGTAGCCGTTCCGAGTATTAGTATTAGCGCCGCTACCGTAACGGCAACAGTGGGAACGGCTATTGCGGATATAACCATCACTTCAAGCAGCGGTACGGTTGCCAGCTATGGCATTAACCCGGTTATTGGCAATGGACTATTATTTAATACAACCACTGGCACCATTTCAGGCACGCCAACGGCGGCTGCAAACGAAATCAGCTACATCATCACCGCCACTAATACGGCTGGTACAGCGACCGCTACAGTAGCCATCACCGTTAATGCGGCAGCGGCACCAACCATCATCACCCTGAACGGCGCCAACCCACAGATTATTGAACTGGGCGCAGGTTACACCGAGCTTGGCGCAACTGCTGTTGACGGCTTTACGGTAAGCATTGATTCGTCTGCATTTATGGATGCCATAGGAACCTACCTCATTATCTACACGGCAACGAATGGCATAACCCAGGCCACAGCAACCCGAACCGTCAATGTAGTGGACACCATGCCCCCTACGGTAGTCATCACATCCAGTTCGGGTGCGAGTGGCAGCACAGTAGATGCCGAGACACTAAGCTATACCGCGACTTTTAGTGAGGCAGTTCCTGGTTTTGAACTATCTGATATTACGGTAACCGGCACGGCAAACGGAGGCAGTCCGGTTGCGTCTAACTTGCAAGGTACTGGCACGACTTACACCTTTGATGTCGTAAGAGGCATCTCTGATGGTACCGTCATCGTCTCTATTGCTGCTGGTGTTGCCGAAGATATTTCTGGCAATGGCAACATCGCTTCTAACCAATACATATTGACTATTTACACCGGGCTGACCCCGGACTCTGCCAGGAAACTGAACGAGAATATTTTGCCACGGCTTACCCACGTTATGCTGGGCGGCACGGTATCGGCGGTGAATGGTCGTATGGAGGCTGCTTTCTCGGGCACGTCGGAAGTGGCGAGTTACCAGATCGATGGTCAAGCGATGCAGCAGAAATTACCCAACTATCTCAAATCGCTGAAAGACGGCACAATGGACTGGAAAGAAATGTTGTCTCGTTCCGCGTTTGTGATGCCGTTGAATGCGGCGGGCGGTGCGGGTTCTACTGCTGGTGCGACAGTATGGGGCGGTGGTGATTACAATAGAATGAGTGGCAAGTTCAGCGATGGCGACTGGGAAGGCGATGTGCTCAGTGCTCAACTCGGTATCGACCAGCGGTTGGGTAAGGATATGCTGGCGGGCGGCTTGGTGTCGTGGAGCAAGGGCGATGTCGATTACAATCTGACGACTCAGAACGGGAAAGAGACCCGCGGGGATTACACGCATCAGATCACCAGCGTTCACCCGTACTTTGCACGCTCGAACGATGAGGTTGATTTATGGGGCAGTGTTGGCTATGGACAGGGTAAACTGGCCATTAAACAGCAATCCCCAACCGAAGATAGCGAGCGCAGCAGTGACACGCGCCTGTTGAGTTTATCGGCGGGGGGTTCTGGACGGTTATCGCAATCGGGCTTGAAGCTCAAGAGCGACATCATACTGGCACAGGTTGACATTGCCGCGTCTGCGGACAAGAAAATCCCCGCGGATAAACTTTCCAGCCAACGCCTACGCTTGTTGCTGGAGATGGGTAAAGAACGCCCATTGTCATCGGGCGGACACTTCAAGCCGTTGTTGGAAGTGGGCTTGCGCTATGACGGTGGTGTTGGCGAATCCTCTGGCATTGGCGCGGTATTGAATTTGGGCGGACACTATGCCAACACCACAGGATTGACGGTTGAAGGCAAGTTGCACACGCTGCTCGGTCAGGATGAGTATCAGGAATGGGGTATTCAAGGCACGATTCGCCAACAAGCCAATGCCAATGGACAAGGCTTGTCGTTTAGCCTGAATCCGAGCTATGGCACGGTTGGCATCAGCACGAATCAGGTATGGCAACAAGAGCTGGCCGATGACAATAACGGCACAAGCACGAACAGCGCACGCTTGAATGTGAATATGGGTTACGGACTGTTCACGGCTGGCGGGTTGTTGACCCCCTACAGCGAAGTCAGCATGAGCGACAGCAACCACTATCGTTTGGGCTTGCGCTGGAAACCGAGTTCGCCACTTAGCCTGCACCTGTACGGCGAACGTGAAACCAGCAATAATAGCGACCGCATCCTGCTGGAAGGCCGTATCCGGTTTTAGGAATTGGGGGCTTGTCACGCCATTCCCCTGTTTCTACTCAATTCCCCCCTGACAAGGGGGGCTAGGGGGGTTAGGAAAGGCGAATATTGAGTTTTGCACGGTCTCTTTCGAGACGGCAAGAATGCCTTGCTAGGCATACGTTAAATGTGGAAAACCTTGCGGGTTTGTGTGTTTGGCTGGATTCCTGCTTCCGCAGGAACGACGAATGTTGAGTTTTTGCACAGTCTCTTACGCAGGAACGACGGCAGGGAATTCGGTTGGCATAGCCAGCTTGCCAAACAACTCGAGTGTGAAACGCAATGACGCTAAACCGTATCACTCATGGGAGCGCGGCTTGAATGCGAAATAATCATCTGGCACAACGGCTTGCTCATATTTTTTGTTCATACTTTTCACTCAGGCTTTTCACTCAGGCCGTTTTTTCCAAAGCAAATGCCATTGCATAAAGTCACCGAAAAAGAGCGCTTCAAATTGTGGATGATGAACCTGTAATTCGCCGGTTACTGGCCCGTTCTCTGGAGAAAGCATTCACGATGTATGAAGTTGAAAGTGTTGCTAGTATACTGCAACTGCCTGAGCAGTTATCAGGGGAGATAGACCGGCTAATAACCGATATGAAAATGCCGAACCGCGATGGTTTGGAACGGGTTAGCGAGATGAAAAAAGACTATGCAGAAATCCTCATTGTTATTTGCACGGGAGATAACACCTACTGCGATTTTGACGGAATGATTGATAGTGGAGAGATAGCAGGAGTGCTTGAAAAACCAATCACCGCTGCGCAGGCTACGGAATCGATTCGAATGATTCTGCAAAGGTGACAAAAGTAACCCACCTTAACGTATACAGGCAAAAAAAAGGGGCGGATAAACCGCCCCTTTTAATGCTATAAATCCTGATTTTACTGAAGTACTTTTGTCCAGACCTTGTCGATCAGGCTTTGTGCAGCCGGAGAACAGGTTGGTGCAAAAACCACATTCAAATCTGATGGTGGATTTACTTCAGGAGCGGTTTTAAGCTCTTCCGAATAGTATTGCGCAGTCCCTTTAATGGCATCGCCATAACCCTGGCTTTCAGTCAACATTGCCACATTTACCGGATCCATCATGAAGTTCATGAAAGTTCGTGCGTTTTCGACATTTTTGGCGCTGGTGGGTACAACCAGACTGTCAAACCAACCTACTACGCCTTCTTTAGGATAGGCATAATGGATTGGCGCACCGGCAAGTCGGCCGAGTCTGGTGAAGCCATTCCAGTGATTGGCCATGATGGCTTCGCCGCTAGTCATAAGATCACTCATGGTTTCGCTATTGTAGGCAACGACAAATTCTTTTTGTGCTACCAGCATATCCTGAACTCTTTTCATCTCTTTAGGATCTTCTGAGCAAAATGGAATGCCAAGATAGATGTTGGCCAAACTTACGACTTCATCTGGAGTAGCGAAGACGCTGAGGCGGCCGCGGAGTTCTTCTGATGGCTCGAAGAATTCACTCAGCGATTCACCTGTGCCGGAATACTCATCACTGTATGCGAAAGAGGTTGTGCCCCACTGCCAGGGTGCAGTGTACTCATGTTCCGGATCCCATTCTGGTTTTTGCCAGCGCGCTTCGTAGTTGGCGTAATTAGGCAGATCGTATACCGCGACTTTCTGGATCAAACCTTCGGTAACCATAATGGGAACGAAGTTTTGGCTGGGTACTACCAGGTCATAACCGGTTGCGCCCGCCTGTAATTTAGCCAACAGGGTTTCATTTGAATCGTAGGTATCGACAGAAACCTTGATACCGGTTTCCGCTTCAAACTTTTCGATCAGAGCAGGCGGCGTGTATTCAGTCCAGTTGTAGATGAACAATTCGCCTTCGGCTTTCGCCGCTCCCATGGAAAGGGATAGGGCGAATGCCGTTAGCATCGATAGTACTCTTTTCATAATATTCTCCTAATAGGGGTTAGTTAGAGTTTTGTATTAAATGTTGATTTTAATGCACGGTCTTGGTGTTCGATTTCTTCGAAACAAACCAATAGGCTGTAACAATAGCGACAGAGAACAAAAGAAGCAAGGTGGATACGGCATTTATTTCTGGCGTTAAACCGCGCCGTATCATGCTGTAAATGTATACCGGCAGTGTTGTCGAGCCGGCTCCGCCAACCATCAAGGTAATAATAAAATCGTCCATCGAAATGACAAACGATAGCATCGAACCGGCAACAATCCCGGGCATCAGCATCGGTACGGTAATGTATCTGAAGGTTTCCCACTCAGACGCGTAAAGATCCCGCGCAGCCTGCTCCAAAGTAGTGTCCATCCCTTCCAGGCGCGCCCGGATTGGCATGAATGCAAACGGAATACAAAAAGTAATGTGGGCGATGATGACATTACCCAGCCCCCAGTTTAGTCCGATAGTCGCAAAAAATATGAGCACCGCAACAGCGGTAACGATTTCCGGCACCATCAGTGGCAGCATTATCAATCCAAGAGAGGCGGTCTTGCCTTTGAAGTTGCCGCCTCTGGCCAATATCAAGGCGCCGATTGTGGCAATTGTCGTGGCAACGCCGGTCGCTACAAAGGCAACAATCAGGGAATTGAGTACGGCATCCTGAATATCTTCATTGTGAAATGCCTTGATATACCAATCCAGTCCAAAACCAGTCCAGTTGGTAACCATTCTATTGGCATTGAAGGAATAAAATATGAGTACGGCAATGGGTGCGTACAGAAACACCATAAAAAAGAAGTTCCATACTCCGAGGCCGCGGTAGTGACCTACCGGTAACGCTTTACTTTTGTTTGCTGCCGTGGGGCGGGTGTTTCGATCTGTCATTAAGCCGCTCCCTGACGATATTCTTTCTTTCTGACGGAGCGCGCATAAAACACCAGGGCTATTACAACGGCGGACAGCAGCAGCATCGACAAGGCTGACCCAAACGGCCAGTTCCGGGCAGAGGCAAACTGGAATTGTACCAGACTGCCGAGCATCAGTTTTTTGCCGCCGCCGAGAAGATTGGGTGCGATAAAAGCTCCGATGCAGGGTATAAACACCAATATGCAGCCGGCAATAATGCCTGGTTTGCATAAAGGAAAAACCACTTTTGTCATTATTTTCCAGCGTGATGCATAAAGATCGCTTGCCGCTTCCAGTAATCGAAAGTCGAGCTTTTCCAGACTGGCGTAAATGGGTAATACCATAAGCGGTAAATAACTATACGTTAACCCTATTGCGATGGCCCCATCGGTGTACATCATCCTCAGCGATTCTTCGATGATCCCCAGTTTCAGTAATGGCGTTTCAATAACACCGCCTCTGCCGAGAATAATGATCCAGGAAAATGTGCGGATCAACAGATTGGTCCAGAACGGGATGGTGATCAGATAGATATAGATGTTCCGTTTGTGCTCAGGCTGGAGTGTGATGTAGTAAGCCACCGGAAAGCCCATGATCAGACAAATTACTGTTGCCATGATAGACAGATGGAATGATCGCAGGATGATATTCATATAACCCGGGTTAAACACCAGGTTATCTTCCAGATCGTATTCAAAAAACAGTTTTACATAGGCTGCAGTAGAAGGCTCCGGCAATACCCCGCCGTAAGGGTTCGGTTCCAGAAAGGAATATCCCGCCATAATGGCGATGGGCACGAGCATGAAAATGCCGATCATAATGTAAGATGGCATCAACCCCAGCCATCGGCGTGCTGCTTCAGTTCTTGGCAGCCATTTATTCATTTTGCCAATACCCGAAGCGCCCGGGTGGAATAACCAACCACGATATTGTCACCTATTGAAAAGGGTAAATTACCATCTTCTTTCGGTCTTGCCTGAGCCATCATGGAAATGCCGTCGCCCATATCGATGGAGAACGCGGCTTCATTACCCAAATAAACGATATTCTCGACTTTGCCCTGACGCTGATTATCCGCTGAACTGTCAGACGGCTTGCCCAGGGTGATTTTTTCAGGGCGCAGGAATAATGTTACGTCGTCGCCCACCGAATGATTACCGCTGTTTTCAGCTTCAAAAACACTGTCAGAACCGATTTTACAGGTAACAGTATCATCCTGAATGGAAATGATTTCGCCATCGAGAAAATTTGAATCACCGATAAAGTCCGCGACGAATCGATTTACCGGATGTTCATAAATCTCTGTGGCGGGTCCGATTTGTTGTATATGTCCTTCGGACATAACTGCGATTCGATCGCTCATTGCCAATGCTTCCCCCTGATCATGGGTTACAAAGACGAAGGTGATGCCGGTATCTCTTTGCAGTTGTTTCAGTTCGTCGCGCATGGCCTGACGTAATTTAAGGTCGAGGGCAGAAAGCGGTTCATCCAACAACAGGACTTTGGGACGGGGTGCCAGAGCACGGGCTAAAGCGACTCGCTGCTGTTGCCCACCAGATAATTGGCTGGGCCTCCGATCGGCAAGATGCTCCATTTTAACCAGGCTCAGCATGCGCTTGACGGTAGAATCGATCTCATCTTTGGGCTTTTTCAAGCGTTCCAGGCCAAAACCAACGTTTTCAGCAACAGACATGTGTGGAAACAGCGCGTAATGCTGGAACACGGTATTGACGGAACGTTCACTGGGCTGCAGGTGTTCGATTTCTTCACCAAATAACTGAATTTCACCGCCGCTGACTTGTTCAAATCCGGCGATCAGGCGAAGCAATGTGGTTTTCCCACAACCCGAAGGTCCCAACAACGTAAAAAACTCGTTGTCATTAATCGTCAGCGAAACGGTTTCAAGCGCCTTTACCGGCTGTTTTGAAGTCGGATTGTAGATTTTTGATACGCCACGAATATCAATTGCAGCAGCTGGCATGGATTATCCTCATTTAGTCAGCACTAAAGAATGTAATTTTTAAGTGCTGACTATACCCTTTCTTTCGCAATCTGACCATGTCCACGGTCGATTGCCGGTCGATTTGCATTAACGCTCAGCGTGCCGCTCATCAGGAATAACAGCAGTGGCTTCGATCTCCATTACCCACTCAGGTCGAGCCAATCCACTGACAATCAGGCCGGTGGAAACCGGATATACTCCTTTCAACCATTTTCCAATCGCCTGATAAACATCATCGCGATAGCAACGATCAGTGATGTAGACCTGAATGCGGCAGAGATGGCTTAGCTGCGAGCCAGCTTCTTCCAGCAACTGTTTAACATTTTGCATGGCACGATCTGCCTGATCGTAGGCACTCATGCTTTCGATGCTTTCAAAATCATCGATGTCCTGGCCGACCTGACCCCTGACAAACACCATTGTGCCCCTCGCGCTCACAATTTGACATAAATCGTTGTCCAGCTGCTGGTTTGGGTAGGTTTCTTTGGTATTGAATTTACGCAATCTTACGTGGCTTTCGCGCATACTGATTTCCTGTTGGGTAAAACCTTAAGACTACTGTTTGTATGTTGGTTGTCAAGGATCGAATTGGCTTTCGATCCGCAAAGGATTTAACTTCGGTAATTTCAGACCGTATAACGTTATTTTCGCCTGCTATTTTGACGGTTGTTCAAATTCTGGGGGTGTCGGCGTGATTTCATTTGCGACGAACCAGTCCTTTATGTGACTCAAGGCCGGGTGAGAAAGATTCCGAAAAAGCAACGGCATCACACGAGGTAAATGCTGGAGGTAGTGGGGTTTGTTGTCTCTTCTCCAAAGACGGCTGAAAATTCCAGCGACTTTGCAATGTCTTTGTGCCCCCCAGACGGCATAGTGCAAGGCGAAATCTTCTTTATCGCAATTCGGCAAAGCAGCGAAGTATTGAGCCAGAGACTGATTTGCTACTGAACTGTCTATATCTCTTCGCGCATCTTCCAGTAAAGACACTAAATCATAAGCAGGAGATCCGGTTAACGCATCCTGAAAGTCCAGTACAGCGCAGTGTTTTTTAAACATGATCAGATTGTCGACATGGTAGTCGCGCAGAACCAGGGTAGTCCCAATGTCGGGCAGGCTTTCAAATACGTTTTGCCAAAGCGACAAAAATTCATCAGTTTTTTCAGCATCCGGCATCTCGCCGCTGAGCTCAGGTAAATACCACTCGGTAAACAGCGATACCTCTTCTGCGAAACAGGAAAAATCGTACTGGCCGAGTTCAATCCGGGTGGCATCAGGATGCTTGTGCAGACCAATTAAAACGTCTATTGCATCGCGATACAGTTTGGCTTCGTCACTGCCGCTGGCGAGGAGCCGGGTAAAGGTTTGATCTCCCAAATCATCAACCAGGGCAAATCCATTTTCCGAATCCTGGCCCAGTATAGTGGGTGCGGATACCCCGAGATTTTGCAGATGATTGGCGATTTTGATAAAGCACAGGATATCCTCTTTGTCTGGAGGTGCATCCATCAGCATGACACTCGACTGAGCTTTTTCTAATCTGAAATATCGTCTAAATGAGGCGTCCTGGGGTAGTGCGGTGAGGCGCGCGTCAGACCAGTTCGATTGTCTTAAAAATTCTTTTCGAAGTGTATCCCGGCCATTCATGGTGTGTTTTCAGGACGACAGGTAATTGCGGATGCGTTCTTCAAGTTGGGCGCGTTGATCTTGCGAATTTACGGCTGCGCCATCGCGGTCAGTAATGAAAAAAGTATCTTCGGCTTTTTCACCAACGGTAGAAATTTTTGCAGAAACCAGTTTTACTTTGCATTCGAGTAGAGCAGCGGAAACGTGATACAACAGGCCCGGCCGATCCTGTGACACGATTTCCATCGTGGTGTGGCCCAGATCGTCATTATTGGAAAAATTCACCACGGTTGGAACATGAAACTGTTTCATTGCTCTGGAAACACTGCGTGATGCCGGCTTATACTGTTTAGGAGGGTTGCTTAGAAATTCACGGATTTTTTGTTTTTGAACTGATCGTGCGCGTTCAGATGCTGTGGATTTCTGTTCGATGCCGACAATAAAGACAAGGATGGCCATGCCCGTTCTGGTCTGATGAATTCGAGCATCGAGGATGCTCAGTCCAAGCTGGTCGATGGCGCCTGTGCTTCGAGATAATAGCTCTTCTGACTCAGGCGAAACAATGAGGATCTGCTCAGCGCTGATTTCCGGCCGGTAGCGAATGGCAACCAGCGGTAAATCCAGTACCCGGGAGTGGCAAATCTGTTGTGCGTGCCAACCGCAGGTTTCGGGTCCATTTCGAAGAAAATACTCCTTATCCAGTTGACTCCACAATGCGTCTAGTGCTGTTTCGGGAAGGCTTTTGCCGACCAGCTTCTTGATCGCGCGTTTACGATCTTCAATTCTTTGGTTAATGGCTTCAATTCCGCTAATTCCAGAACGCAGTCTTCTCGATGTTGCGGTGTAGAGATTGCTGAGTAACTGCCCTTTCCAGTCATTCCAGACTTTATGGCTGGTACCGCGCATGTCGGCAACGGTAAGCAAATATAAGTTATCCAGGTGCTCCTGGTCTCCAACGACTTCAGCAAATCGATCGATCACTCTGGGGTCTGAAGTATCTTCCCGCTGCGCTGTCCATGACATGACCAAGTGGTTGCGTACCAACCACGCTACGAACCCGCTATCGTACTCTGACATCCCCAGCCGCTTGCAAAACGACAACGCTATTTTCTCACCAACTTCTGAGTGATCCCTGCCACTGCCCTTACCGATGTCATGGCAAAGCGCCGCAAGAAATAACCGCTGCCGTTGGTTTAGCTTGCTTATTATGGCTCGTAATACCGGAAATTCGTCTCGATATTTTTGCACCATCAATTTGCGTAAATTGCTCACAACGAAAAGCGAATGTGCGTCGACGGTAAATATATGAAACAGATCATGCTGCATCTGCCCTACAATTTTGCCGAACTCGGGAAAAAACTTGCCAAGCACGCCGTAGGTGTTCATACGCCGCAATGTATGTGTCAGTCCATCCTGTTGTTTGAAAATTTGCAGGAAGAGGGAAAGATTTTTTGGGTCCTTTCTATAGTTCGAGTTAATTGACTTTAAGTTTGCGCGTAAATGTCTAATGGTGCTGGCTTTCACGCCCACAAGTTTGGGATGTTGCTGCAAAAGCAAAAACAGTTCGAGCATTGAGCTCGGCGACTTCTCGAATGTTTTCTCGTTGGCGATTTCCAGAAAATTACCGATTGAATTAAAACGAGGATTTATTGTTCTCGGTTTAGTCGTACGGCGAGACAGTATGGCTTCTTCAAAATGCTGCAGCGATAGTTCATTTAACAACTGAATCTCTTTAACCGTTCGATAGTATTGCTGCATCATTTGCTCGACAGCAAGGCGATTTTGCTTCTGTTTGTATCCGAGCTGATTGGCGAGTTCACGCTGAAAGTCAAACAGCAACCGGTCTTCACATCTTGACGACAGCAAATGCAGTCCATTACGCAGCCGCCAGAGAAAATTCCGGCCTTTAATCAGGGTTTTGTACTCGGTTTCAGTCAGGAAATCGTGTTCCACCAATTCCGAAAACTCGCTGGTGCCGAAATAGCGATTTGCCACCCAGCTAATCATATGCAGATCGCGCAGCCCGCCCGGGCTTTCTTTCAGGTTCGGTTCGAGGTTGTAGGCAGTATCACCAAAATGCTGATGCCTGGCAGTTTGTTCGTCGAGCTTTGTCTGAAAATATTTTTTTGCCGGCCACAACTTTTTACTGCGCAGCTGGATTTGGAGCAGATCGAAACTCTCGGGGTTTCCATGGACAAGACGAGTCTCCATCAAATTTGTAATAACACTTAAATCGCTGGAAGCCATCTTGATGCATTGCGCAAGTGAGCGTGTACTGTGCCCGACCTGCAAACCAATATCCCAGCAAAAACGAACAAATGCTTCCGCTCTATCGCTGGATTTTTGGCTGCTTGGCGTGGGCAGGAAAATCAGTAAATCGATATCCGAGTGAAGATTAAGTTCCTGTCGGCCGTAACCGCCAGCGGCTATCAGCGATGGCTGATTCCCGGAGCCAGAGTTCGGAAAAAACTGCAACCACGCTTGAGTTAGAATTTGATCGATCAGCCCGCTTTGATGTTTGCCTAGCGTTGCGGCGCTGCCGCCTTCCAGATGGTATTCTGCAAGCGCAGTCTTACCGGTTTCCAGCAGTTCCTGAAACGGTTTAATACCGCCGCTGTCAGATATTTCTGCTGACTTTAATTTCTCAGCATTCAGCAGTTGATTGTGAGCCAGCGGGCTCATGGCAGGTTAGTCATTACACTGTGCAAACGGGCTTACGATTCGCGCTCCGAACAGGTCAGGATTTCGTGGCCGTTAGCGGTTACGAGAATAGTGTGTTCCCACTGCGCCGACAGGCTTCGGTCTTTAGTCACTACCGTCCATTGATCATTCAACAATTTGGTTTCTTTCTTGCCCGCATTCACCATTGGCTCAATGGTAAACGTCATGCCTTCTTCCACGGCTAAGCCAGTGCCATGGCGGCCGTAGTGTAAAACCTGTGGATCTTCGTGAAATACACGACCGATTCCATGCCCGCAATATTCTCTAACAACCGAGAAGCCGTTTTTTTCGGCGTGTTGTTGTATGGCGTGGCCAATATCGCCAAGCTGTACTCCGGGCTTTACCATGTCAATTCCCAGATCCATACATTGCTTGCTGATTTCGCATAAACGTTTTGCTCGAATTGACGGCTCACCAACATAAAACATTCGGCTGGTATCGCCATGAAATTCGTCTTTAATGACGGTGATATCAATGTTGATGATATCACCATTTTTTAGCACTTTGTCTGCAGGAATTCCGTGGCAAATGACATGGTTGATGGAAGTGCAAATGGATTTCGGAAACCCACGATAGTTTAAAGGCGCAGGAATGGCGTTTTGCACATTGACGATATAGTCGTGACAAATCGTATTGAGCTGATCAGTGGTAACGCCGGCCTGGACGTGTTCACCAATCATGTCCAAGACTTGCGACGCGAGCCGTCCAGCGATACGCATTTTCTCAATTTCTTCATTATTTTTAATCGTTACAGGCATGATTTTCGCAATTTGGGCAAAAAAGGCACGCTATGCTCCCAAATTATGCTTTTTTCTTCAACTGTTTTTAGTTAAAATCCGCGACCCTTAGCGCCAGCACCGGTTTTAATTCGGCTGGATTGGCATAAATTCGCACACGGCAATTATATTCTTGCGGGTGCCTGGGACTCGAGTTGAATCGATATCAGGTTGAAGAATAGTACCCGTGGAGGCCTAACCCATTACAACTTGAAAGACACATGACCGACATATCTATGCGCCAGTTGCTAAAAGCTGGTGTGCACTTCGGACACCAGACTCGTTACTGGTCGCCTTCAATGGCACCGTATATTTTCGGTGATCGCAACAAAATCCATATTATTAACCTGGAAAAAACATTGCCAATGTTAAAAGAGGCAATGAATTATCTGGGTGCGGTAACGGCTCAAGGCGGAAAAATCCTGTTTGTGGGAACCAAACGTCAGGCCGGCAAGCTGGTTCGCGACCAGGCTCAACAATGCAGATCGCCTTACGTTGATCACCGCTGGTTGGGAGGAATGTTGACCAACTATAAAACCGTAAAGAATTCGATCGCTCGCCTGAAAGAGCTTGAGCAACGTATTGACTCAGGCGGTACAGCTCGTCTTAGCAAGAAAGAAGCGCTTTCTCTGGAAAGGGAACGTGCCAAGCTGGATAAGACCTTATCCGGTATAAAAGACATGAATGGTTTGCCAGATGCCTTGTTTGTTATCGATGTTGAGCATGAATACATCGCAGTAGCAGAAGCCAACAAACTGGGCATTCCGGTGGTTGCAGTGGTGGATTCGAACTGTTCACCAAAGGGTATTGATTACGTAATTCCGGGAAATGATGACTCATCCCGTGCGATCAACCTGTATCTCGAAGCAGCTTCTGCAGCAATCGGTGAATCACGATCAGCAAGACGCGGCGCTCACGCACTGCCAGACGGTGACTATATTGAAGTTGATGATTCTGGCGAAGTGATTGCGGCTTCAGTTAAAGCGGAAGAAGTTGAATCGCCAGTCGCAGCGGCGGAAACTGAAGCCGTTACAGAGCAGGATGCCGATGAAGAGCCGGCGAAGAAAAAAGTAACTAAAAAGAAAGTTACCAAGAAAAAAGTTACAGAAAAAGCCGCAGAAGAATCTGAAGAAACTGCAGATCCAAAGACGCAAGTAGCCAAGAAGAAGGTTGCAAAGAAAAAAGCCGTTAGCAAAAAAGAAAGCGAGTAATTTTTTTCAATCGATTTTCAAATTATTGTGCGGCTTGCGTCCTGGTAGGAAGCCGCACGCCGGACACATAGTATAAAAGTTTATTTTTAGGAGCAATCTTATGGCGATTACTGCTGCAATGATTAAAGAGCTGCGCGGACGAACAGGCGCAGGAATGATGGACTGTAAAAAAGTCCTTACTGAGACCAACGGCGATATCGAATTGGCGATTGAAGAGCTGCGCAAGAAAGGGGCAGCAACTGCAGAGAAAAAAGCCGGCAGAATTGCGGCAGAGGGATTCATGGCCGCAGCGGAAAACGACTCAGCCAGTGTATTGGTGGAAATTAACTGCGAAACTGACTTTGTTGCGAAAGATGATTCGTTTAAAGCATTTGCTGCAAATGTGGCGAATACCGTTTTGAATAATGAGGTTGCAGATGTTGAAGGATTGTCAGCGATAGCTTCCTCGTCCGGCGCATCCATGGAAGAGGCGCGACAGGAACTCATCACAAAAATTGGTGAAAATATCAGTATCCGCCGATTTGTTAAGGTGGCCACTGATGGCGATACGGTGAGTACCTACTTGCATGGAAGCCGAATCGGGGTTCTGGTGAAGCTGAATGGCGGTGACAACGAAATGGGCCGTGATATTGCAATGCATATTGCTGCGAGCAGACCGCTGTGTGTATCTGAAGAAGATATGGATAGCGCGGTTGTCGAAAAAGAAAAAGAAATCTTTGCGGCACAGGCTGCAGAGAGTGGCAAGCCGGCAGAAATTGTTGAAAAGATGGTGGCTGGCCGTATCAGGAAATTTTTAAAAGAAAATACCTTGCTCGGGCAGCCATTTGTGAAAAATCCGGATCAAACCGTTGCTGAATTACTATCGTCAGCAGGGGCTTCTGTGGTCGAGATGAATCGATTTGAAGTAGGCGAAGGTTTGGAAAAACGCAGCGAAGATTTCGTCGCCGAAGTGATGGCACAAGCTGGAGCGTAAATTTTTCCTGAGATTTTAACCTGAGATTTTAAATTGAAAGGACGCTGGATTTCCCTGCGCTGAAGTCGATCCGCTTGCGCGATTGATGTTTTGCAGGTTACCGTATGAAAGCCCTGATTCATTCAGCGCTTTTTCGTATTGACCGTTGGGTTTTGTCTCTACGACGACAATGCCCTGTTATCGATCGCAAGACAGGATGATGCGTTCATATTGTCGTTTCTGATACTATTGTGCCCCTTAAGACTGTGCCGTGGTTGACACTGAGCAGTTTGTAAATATTATTTAAATTGCGCCCTGACAGTGCCGAGATAACAAGAGACCAGAACCATGACAGATGAAATCCAACAGGGCGCAGAATCCCGCATGAAAAAAACCATCGAATCTACTCGAGATGATATGGCGCGTATTCGTACTGGACGAGCGACGACAGTCTTACTGGATCATCTTTCGGTGGATTATTACGGCTCAAGTACGCCAATTGCCCAGGTTGCTTCAGTTTCCGTATCTGACGCAAGAACGTTAACTGTCCAGCCGTGGGAAAAATCCATGTTGTCAGTCATTGAAAAAGCGATACTGGAGTCTGACCTCGGGCTGAACCCGGTTACTGCCGGGGAAACGATGCGGATTCCGTTGCCGCCGATGACAGAACAGCGACGTATTGAACTGGTTAAGGTTGTCCGGCACGAAGGTGAAAACGGTAAAGTTGCAATTCGCAATATTAGACGCGATGTCATCGCAACTGTACGCGATTTACTAAAGGAAAAAGAAATTACACAGGATGAAGAAAAAGGAGCTGAGGCAGAAATACAGACTTTAACCGATAAATACGTCGGCATTATTGACAAAGTGGTTTCGGAAAAAGAAAAGGAAGTCATGGAAGTTTAAGTCGGTAATTAGCGGTTTCTGTTTTTGGGTTTAAGTTTGTTTGGAGTAACGATGCATACGCTGGAAGAGAAATTCGATAAGGTTCCGCGCCACGTTGCGGTGATCATGGATGGCAATGGCCGCTGGGCGAAAGAGCAGGGATTGCCGCGAGCAGCGGGTCATCGCAAAGGAGTGGAAGTGGTGAAAAGCATGGTGCCAACCTGCGGTAAACGCGGTATTCCGTATCTGACGCTGTTCGCCTTTAGCAGCGAAAACTGGAAGCGGCCCTCAACCGAAGTTAAACTTCTGATTGAGCTTTTGACCGCTACGTTAGAGAATGAAATGCGGGCCTTGCATGAACACAAGGTCAGGCTGCGGGTTATTGGTGATTTGTCCCGGTTCCCCGAGCGTTTACAAGCCGTGATCAAACGATCCGATGAACTCACAAGAAATAATCGCGCACTGAATCTCACGATTGCCATCAACTACGGCGGGCAATGGGATATGTTACAGGCTTGCCAGTCGATTGCGGAGCTGGTCGAGAAAGAGGAGATTTCTCATACCGCGATAACCCCTGCATTGATCGAATCGCAATTATGCACCCACGAGCTGCCAGAGCCGGATCTGTTTATTCGCACCGGTGGCGAAATTCGTATCAGTAATTTCCTGTTGTGGCAGCTTGCCTATACCGAACTGTATTTCACAGACACTTTCTGGCCTGAGTTTGATGAGGGCTGTTTTGATGAGGCGCTTGTGGAATTTGCTCGACGACAGCGACGGTTTGGTAAAACCGACGCGCAAATCAAGCTGACCGATTAACCTTGTTGATTCGAATCATAACGGCGTTGGTTTTGGCCCCGGTTGTTCTTGGGCTTTGCCTGTATCTCCCCACATCCTGGTTCGCTGTAGTACTCGGTGTGGTTGTCGTGCTGGGGTGTTACGAGTGGAATGCGCTGACTTCGAACAATGGTGTGCTTTTCGCGGCTGCCGTGTTGTGGGTGTTCATGCTGGTTGTATCGCTAGGCGGCATCTTCCCTGAAATTACGTTGACTGTGCGGTCTATTGCAAAACCCGGCTGTGTGTTTATCGCGCTTTACTGGATGTATCAGATCGATGATCTGCGCCGCAATGGCCTCAATCGAAACCTTGGTCTCACCATGGCTTTTCTCGAAGGCGTTGTATTGCTATCGGTTTTTCTGGCTGGAATGATTTTGCTGCATAAAGAAAGTCCGCTGGTCATGATTGCCGCAATGATGTCTGTTTGGGCTGCAGACAGCGGCGCCTATTTTGCGGGCAAGTTTCTGGGCAAGCATCCATTGGCGCCGAAACTCAGCCCGAACAAAACCATTGAGGGAGTGATTGGTGGAGTGGTGGGTGCCATTTTGCTGCTTTTGGTATTTGCAACACTAATTATGAATCCGGTGCTATCCGGTGATCAGCTGCTGTTATGGATTTTTGCGGGAACATTGGCTGCACTCGTCAGTGTTGGCGGTGACTTGTTTCAAAGCCGCTTAAAAAGAAATGCCGGCGTAAAAGACAGTGGCAATCTATTGCCTGGCCACGGTGGTATTCTCGACCGTATCGATGGTTTAATCGCAGCGGTCCCAGTATTCGTCGCGATTTGGCTGATTTCTCAATAGTAATATTTCAATGAATGGCAAACCTCAATCGATTGATACAGTAAGCGTACTGGGTTCTACGGGATCAATCGGCGTCAGTACACTATCCGTCATTCGTCAACATTCGAAGCGCTACCGGGTTTACGGCTTGTCTGCGAACCGGAATGTTTCGTTGTTGTTCGAACAATGCGAGGAATTTCATCCACAATACGCCGTGATGGTTTGCCCGGACAGTGCGGTGAAACTGCAGGCCAAGCTCAGTGCTTTCGGCTCATCTACCATCGTTAGAACCGGACAAGAGGGCTTGGCAGAACTGGCTTCAGGAGAATCAAGAACAATTGTTTGCGGGATTGTTGGTTCAGCAGGATTAAAATCGGTGATGTCTGCGGTGGAGGCGGGTAAAAAAGTCCTCGTCGCCAATAAGGAACCGTTGGTTATGATGGGGGATTACATTGTTGAGCAGGCCAAAAAACACGGAGCATGCCTGTTACCAGTCGATAGTGAACACAATGCGATTTTCCAGTGTTTGCCGCAACCCCGAATTATTGAAAACAATGGAAATGCCGTTATTGACCGCGAACAGGGAGTTCGTAAACTAATCCTGACGGCATCTGGCGGACCTTTTCGCACTTTGCCTCTGGATGAATTTAAATCAATTACACCGGATCGTGCCTGCGCTCACCCTAATTGGCAGATGGGCAAGAAGATATCGGTGGATTCAGCGACGATGATGAACAAGGGGTTAGAGTTAATCGAAGCGTGTGCGTTGTTCGGATTGCCGCCTGAAAAAATAGAAATTGTAATCCACCCGCAAAGCATCATTCATTCCATGGTTGAATATATCGATGGATCATTTTTGGCGCAGCTGGGCAGCCCCGATATGCGTGTTCCCATTTCCAATGCGCTCGGCTGGCCTGAGCGCATCGAGTCTGGTGCGAGTTCTCTGGATTTTGCGGCGCTTTGCCGATTTGATTTTGAAACTCCGGACGCCGCGCGTTTCCCGGCGTTGGATCTGGCACGTAGTGCTGCAGCGCTCGGAGGAAATATGCCGACCGTCATGAATGCGGCAAATGAAATTGCCGTAGAGGCGTTTCTTGATGGGCGAATCGGATTTTTGGATATAGGTGAACTGGTTGAAAAAGTGCTTGCAGTAACCCGCTATAATGAAATATCGGGCTTTGAATCTGTGATGCAGGCAGATAGCGCAGCCCGGAAAACAGCCCGGGACATGATATAGGTATCGCTGATTCAGATTCATTCCTCTGGTAAATCAGTTGTTACCATCCATCGCGGAGCAAATAAGGTAGAAAATTTATGAGTGCATTTGGTTATAGTCTAATTGGCTTTTTAGTCGCAATTGCAATATTGGTTGCAGTCCACGAATTCGGTCATTTCTGGGTGGCAAGAAAACTCGGCGTCAAGGTTCTTAAATTTTCCATCGGATTTGGCAAGCCACTCTTTAGCTGGCGCCGCAGAGACGACCCAACAGAGTATTCCATAGCGATGATTCCGCTGGGGGGATTTGTAAAAATGCTCGATGAACGGGAAGGAGATGTAGCAGACGACGAAAAGGATCAGGCGTTTAATCGAAAATCCCTGAGTGTGCGTTCGGCGGTGGTTTTTGCCGGACCGTTATTTAATTTTTTGTTTGCGATTTTCGCCATTTGGTTAGTTTTTGTAATCGGCAGCGACGACATAGTGCCTGAAGTTGGTCAGGTCGTCGAGGAATCCATTGCTGAGCAAGCCGGCTTCCAAAGCGGCGATATTTTGCTCGCAGTGGATGACAAGCCAATCAAAACCTGGGGCCAACACCAGTTTTATATACTTCATCAGGCGATGAAAGGTAATACGATTGAAGTTCTCGTCGATAATCCGAATCACGGAGAGCGAAGTTTACAGCTTGATTTTTCAAAGCTGGATCAGCGAAATATCAGCGCTCAACCGATCACATCGCAGATCGGAATTTGGCCGCCCGCGCCGGCAGCCATCGTGACCCAGGTGGTGCCTGATTCGCCTGCTCAAAGAGCAGGGCTGTTGCCTGAAGATAAAATCGTGTCGATGGACGGGGAGCCTGTTGAAAACTGGATTGAAATGGCGCAGCAAGTTTCTCAACGTCCGGAAGAGCGAATCAATCTGACAGTGGTTCGTCAGGGCCATACACTGGAAATTCCCATAACGACGAACCGAATCACGGTTGAAGGAACTGATTATGGTCAAATTGGTTTGTATCGGCCTCAGCTGCAAAACACACGGCTGCGATACGGAGTCCTTGAAGCGGTGTGGCAGTCAATGGACTACAATTGGAGAATGGCGGTGATTACGTTGAGATCGCTTGGACGGATGTTGACTGCGCGGATGTCATCTGAAAATCTGTCCGGACCCATTACCATCGCTCGTATTGCCGGCCAGACAGCGGAATCCGGGGTGTCGGACTTTCTCAAATTTCTGGCCATTATCAGTATCAGCCTCGGGTTGCTCAATTTACTTCCGATTCCGGTGCTAGACGGTGGCCACCTGATGTATTTTTTGTTCGAGGCGATTACCGGTAAGGAACCTTCGGAAACGGTAATGATTTGGGGGCAGCAGATCGGAATAGCGATGATTGGAATGCTGATGGTGCTGGCGTTTTATAATGATATTGTGCGATTGTTTTCATAGCGTCGTCACTTGTTGTCCCAAAGTTAACTGATTCGTAATATTAAAGTCGGAATTTCCGATGTGACTTTTGCACAGTCTGATGTATTATCGTGGTTGGGGTACACTTCGCGAAGAAAGTAATAACAATCAAGATGCTCACCAATATGAAAAAATTTATCAGTTTTGTTTTTATCCTGCTATTTAGTGTAGCCAGTTTTGCGATTACGCCATTCACGATTACGGATATTCGTGTGGAAGGTCTGGAGCGGCTTGATGAAGGTACCGTATTTAACTACCTTCCCCTGAAAGTAGGAGATGAGGTTAATGATGAAGAAACCCGGATTAGTATAAAGGAGCTGTTTAAAACCGGATTTTTTAAGGATGTTGCTCTGGAACAGGACGGCACCACATTGGTTGTAAAGGTGGTAGAAAGACCTTCTGTGGCGAGTATTTCTATCAAAGGTAATTCGGAGCTGAAGACTGAGGATATCGAATCAGGACTGGAACAGTCTGGTTTGGTTGAAGGCCGAATTTACAAACGCGCGATCCTTGATCGCATCGAAAGTGAGTTGAAAGCAACTTACCTGTCCATGGGGCGATATTCTGCGACGGTGGATTCGGATGTCAACCAACTGGACGATAATCGGGTTGCCGTAACCATCAATATTAACGAAGGTCGGGTTGCGCGTATCAAGAAGATAAACCTGATTGGGGTTGAGCAGGAGAAGAGAAAGGACATTCTCGATGTAATGAGGCTAAAGGACAAGCGCGGTTGGGCGCCGTTTTCCAGAAAGGATCAATATTCAAAACAACAATTGGAAGCCGATGTTGAAAGTATACTCAGTTATTATTTGAACCGCGGCTACCATGAATTTGAAATCGTTTCTTCGAGTGTTGATATCAGTTCAAACAAACAGAGCATATTTATTAATATCTCGGTTGAAGAGGGCGATATTTTCACCTTTGGAGAATCTTCAATTGAGGGGGTTGGAGATGGAGCCGAATCTTTTGATCATCTGATCAGTATTGATCAGGGTGAACCATTTTCCAGGGCTGTGGTGAGCGCCACAAGAAGTGCAATAAGTGATGTTTTTGCGGATCAGGGTTATGCCTTTGTTGAAGTGCGGCCGACATTTGATACGAATCAGGAAACCAAAACGGTTGCTATATTATTTACGGTGTTACTAAATCAGAGAGTCAACGTAAGGCGTATCGACATATCGGGTAATCTGTACACGCGTGACGAAGTTATTCGCAGGGAATTGCGGCAATTTGAAGGTTCATGGTACTCAGCGGCCGATGTTCGGCGCTCGAAAGACAGATTGCAGCGATTGGGTATTTTTGATTCTGTGGAAATTGAAACCCCTGCTGTTCCCGGGACAACAGATCAGGTTGATATGAAGGTAATTGTTCTGGAACGCGATACCGGCTCAGTTTTGTTTTCCGCTGGTTACTCCGATGAGGATGGTATCTTGTACGGTGCTGAATTTGAGCAGCGAAATCTGTTCGGTTCGGGTAAAGACTTATCCGTCGCACTGAATAATTCTGATGCCGTTGATTCCTGGCAGGCATCCTATACCAATCCGTATTACACCGAAGACGGTATCAGTCGTGGCTTTGTTTTTGGAAAACGTGATGTTGATTCGTCAGAGGTTAATACCGCAGAATACACCCTGAATGAGCTGTCATTCGGTGTGCTTTACCAAATTCCCATTGCAGAAACCAATACCTTCAATATTGGATTGGCCTATGAGAATCTTGAGCTGGAAGAAACCAGCGGGACGCCGCCTGAGTTTCTCAAGTTAATAAAGGAGCAGCCCGAAGGTGATGATCTGGTTATGACAGCGGGTTTGTCGAAAGATACGAGAGATGATTTTTTCTTTCCAACCAGAGGGGCAACCGGATCCGCAACCCTTGAAGCCACCGTTCCGGGAAGTGACTTTGAGTACTATAAACTGAATTTGCAGGGAAGCTACTACGTGCCAATGGGTAAAACGCTCACGCTAAAAGGGGGAATGGGTTACTCGATGGGTGATGGATTTGGCGACTCGTCAGAGACCGGATTGCCATTCTTTAAAAACTATTTTGCCGGCGGACCGAGATCGATCCGAGGTTATGAGTCCCGGTCATTGGGACCCAAAGACTCCGGTACAACACCAGAACCTACGGGTGGAGACACACGGCTACTCGCCCAGGTTGAATTATTGGGCCCGGCATTTGGAAATAACGCGCGCGACAAAAGACTGGGACTATTCATTGACGGTGGTATGGTTTGGGGTAACAAACAAAGCGTGGATTTGGCAACACTACGCTATTCAGCGGGAGTATTTTTTAACTGGTACTCTGCTGTAGGCCCGTTCAGTATCAGTTACGGATTACCGTTTAATGAAGAAGACGGTGATGAAGAAGAGAAATTGCAAATTTCCATCGGTACGATATTTAGATAGTCCGGCAAAAACTGTACGCTTAACCGTTCTCGCGAATTCAATAATTATTTTCGATATCGATATTTCAATATGAAACAGAAACTCCTTATTCCACTGCTGCTGATTGTTGGGGTGGTTCTTATGCCAACCGCTTCGTATGCAGAAAAACTTGCCTATGTCGATGCAAGACGACTGATTGATGAAGCTCCACAGGGAAAAGATGAAGTTAAATCTCTGGAAAACACCTATAGCGAACGGAATCGAGAACTAAAAGCGCGAATCGAACAGTTTCAATTGCGTGAAACAGAATTGCAAAAAAATGCGGTCATCATGTCCTCTGACGAACTGCAGGCCGAAACTGCCGAACTGCGGGATTTACAGCGGGCATTGCAGCGCGATCAGCAAAATTACAATGAGGACTACACCCGCAGCCGTAATCAGGGATTGGCGAGATTGGAAAAAATGATCTCGGAAGTAATTATAGAGCTCGCGATTAAGGAAGAATATGACCTGGTTGTTCAGCAAGCAGTATATGCCAGCCGTAACATTGATATCACCGACAAAGTACTGGAAGAGCTCAATCGTATATACAAACAATAAGCGGCAAATCTCTCGGTGACGTGTTTGATATCATGACTGATTTACCACAAAGCATTTACCCGGCGCTGAAATGATCGCGCTTTCAAGGATTGCTGAAATTGTAGACGGAACGGTTCAGGGCGATGCGTTATTCCAGGTTTCGCAATTGATGAGTTTGGAGAGTGCTGCAGCGGATGCGATTTCTTTTTGTGTCGATCCAGTCACCAATGCAGCACTATCCACGAGTAAGGCCGGAGCGGTAATGCTCGCACCGGCTTATGAAGACTTTTTTGTCGGCAACAAAATACTGGTGGATAATCCGTATCTGGCCTATGCAAAAATCTCTTCCGTTTTTGCCGCTATAACGAAATCTGGTCACCCCCCTTCAATTGATCCAGCAACCTCTGCAGGAATATCGTCAACGGCGGAGATTGGTGACAATGTGTCAATCGGCAGATTTACGACAATTGGTGATAACTCGTCCATTGGCGACGATGTTGTCATTGGTCACGGCGTGCATATTGCTGACAATGTGCAAATCGGGGCAGGTTGCCGAATTGAAAACAACGTGGTGATTTCGACGCGTTGCCAGATCGGATATAACTGTCACCTGTCACCCGCAGCGGTTATCGGTGCAAATGGATTTGGTTACGCAGCGGATGGTGAGAGCTGGCATCGTATTGAACAGTTAGGCCGGGTCATAATTGGAAACAAGGTTGATGTTGGTGCCAATACCACGATTGACAGAGGTTCTCTTGGCGACACGACTATCGGTCATGGTGTGAAACTCGATAACCAGATTCAGATTGCACACAATGTCGAGATTGGTGAAAACACCGCTATTGCCGGCTGCGTTGGTATTGCGGGAAGTGCGAAAATTGGCAAACGTTGTCAAATAGCCGGCCGGGCAGCGATTCTCGGTCATCTTGAAATTGCGGATGACGTGACTATCCTGGTGAACAGCACTGTAACGAAATCAATTCATCGGAAAGGGGAGTATGGATCCATGATTCCAGTACAGACAATTTCTCAATGGCGTAAAAATCTCGCTATAATCCGGCGACTGGATAAAATCCTTAGTGGTTTAACCGATCAGAAAGCCAGCGACAATTGACACCGTTTTAACGACCAAATACCCATTCAATAATACGATAAGCAGGTTTGCAGGATGACTGAACAAAATATAATCGACATACACAAGATTCGGGAGATACTTCCGCACCGCTTTCCCTTTTTACTGGTTGATCGGGTGCTGGACTTTAAGCTGGGTAAAAATCTGACCGCGATTAAAAATGTCAGTATAAACGAACCGTTTTTTCCGGGACATTTTCCCGAACGTCCGGTTTTCCCCGGGGTGCTGATTCTTGAGGCGCTCGCACAAGCTTCAGCAATTTTGGCAAGTCAGAGTGTTGAGGATGAAATTGAAGAAGATATTATTTTCCTGTTTGCTGGAATTGACAAAGCACGTTTCAAAAAACCGGTTGAGCCTGGAGATCAGTTGCTTCTGGAAGTGGAGCAGACGAATTACAAGCGCTTGATTTGGAAATTTGCTACGAAAGCATCAGTTGACGGGAAACTTGCTGCATCCGCTGAAGTTATGTTTACCTATAGAACCGTCTAGATGACGGAGATACACCCAACCGCAATAATCGACCCGAGTGTTGTGCTTGGGAAAAACGTGTCCATTGGACCGTATACCATCGTTGAAGGAAATGTCAGCATTGGTGATGACACCTGGATCGGCCCTCATGTGGTCATTCGTAACCACACCCATATTGGTGCCGATAACAAGATATTTCAATTCTGCTCGGTTGGGGAAGCGCCTCAACATCAGGGATATGCAGGCGAACCAACGCAGCTGGTGATTGGTGATCGAAATACGATTCGGGAATACGGTACAATTAATCGTGGCACATCCGCTAATCTGGGAAAAACCCAAATCGGTGATGATAATTTTATTATGGCTTACACACATATCGCTCACGATTGTGTCTTGGGAAACCATATCATCTTTGCCAATGGCGCGAGCCTTGCTGGGCATGTTGATATTGGTGACTACGCCATTCTCGGCGGATTTACGCTGGTACATCAATTTTGCAAAATTGGTGCGTATTGTATAACCGGAATTGGTTGTATCTGTTTGCAGGATGTTCCGCCGTATATCGTCGCTGCGGGTAATCCGGCTGGGCCATTTGGGATCAACAATAAGGGGCTTCGACGAAGAGATTTTTCCGAAGAGTCCATACGCTTATTAAACACTGCCTATAAATCTGTGTATCGGAAGGGGCTTGATCTTAAGTCCGCGCTGAAGGAGCTCGATGCTTTAAACGGCAGCAATCCAGATGTATCTGCTTTCGCGGAATTTCTGCGTCATTCTGGTCGTGGAATAATTCGTTAACAACTAGCAGTCCTCCAAAAATGATTTGGTTTAATCTTTTTGAAGGACAACACGTGCTCCGATGAGCCATCATAAACCGCTTCGAATCGCCATTGTTGCAGGAGAAACTTCTGGTGATCTACTGGGTTCAGGGTTAATTGCAGAGCTACAAAAAATTTATCCGAGTGCGCATTTTTATGGCATAGGCGGCCCACGGATGGAGCAGTCGGGCTGTGAAATTCTCTATAGCATGGACAGAATCGAGTTCATGGGGCTGGATGGGTTGTTTAACAGGCTTGGGGATATTCTGAGAATTCGCTCTTCACTCTTTAAGGCGCTGGCAAAACAACCGCCTGATTTATTTATTGGAGTTGACGTTCCCGATTTCAACATTTCGCTGGAAAAGAAGCTGCGTGCCCGAAACATTTCCACAATTCACTATGTTAGCCCTACGCTATGGGCGTGGCGAGGTTATCGGATACATAAAATTCGAAAAGCGGTTAGCCATATGCTGGTTTTGTTTCCGTTTGAGAAACAATACTACAGCAGACAAAATATTCCGGTGACCTGCGTTGGTCACCCCATTGCCGATCAGATTGGCGAACCGAACAGAATGCGCGCGCGCGCTCAACTGAATTCCAGACTAACCGAAGATGATCTTGTGGTGGCTGTACTTCCGGGTAGCCGCGGCTCCGAAGTGAATAAGTTGTCCACTGATTTTGTAGCAACCATACGCATGGTGTACGCAAACTATCCCAAAGCTCACTTCTTCATCCCATTTGCCAATTCACGTGTCAAAGAAATGTTTTTGAAGCAGGTGGGAGCCGTATCTGAACTACCCGTGACCTTGATGGATGGTCAGGCACGCCTGGCAATGGAGGCGTCGAATGTCGTATTGTTAGCTTCGGGAACGGCGGCACTGGAAGCGTTGCTGCTTGAGCGGCCGCATGTTGTCGCCTATAAACTTGCGCCAATAACCTGGTGTTTTTTTCGGTTTTTACGTCATGTCGATTACTATTCTATGTCCAATCAGCTATTGAAAAACCCGATTGTTCCGGAACTTATGCAGCATGACGCAACTCCGGAAAAAATGTTCGCTGCACTCGATCAGTATCTGGCTAACCCGCAGATAACAAATTCCCTGTCCGGTGAATTTCGACTCATTCGCCAATCGCTTAAGCTGGATGCAAGTGTTCAGGCTGCGAAAGCAGTTTCCGATATGCTGGAACGGGGAAATGACTGAATCGTCACTCGTTGCAGGTGTCGACGAGGCTGGCCGCGGTCCGCTGGCAGGTTCCGTATTTGCTGCCTGTGTAATTCTCGATCAGAAAAATACCATAGCGGGCCTTGATGATTCGAAGAAACTATCTGAAAAACGCCGAAATGAACTTGAAGTCAGTATAAAACAGTCGGCTGTATGCTGGAATGTCGCCCAGGCTTCAGCGCTGGAAATTGATGATTTAAATATTTTGCAGGCCACGATGCTTGCCATGTCTCGCGCAGTTAAGGGCATGTCAACTGCGCCGCAATTTGTGCGCGTAGACGGCAATCGTTTGCCACCGCTGGATTGTGCGGCGGAAGCAATTGTGTCCGGTGATGCACTGCATGAAGAGATTTCTGCCGCTTCGATACTTGCCAAGCAAGCGCGCGATCGGGATATGGTATCTTTGGCTTTGCAATTTCCAGAGTACGGCTTTGAAAAACACAAGGGCTACCCAACACGCGCACATATTCTTGCACTACAGCAGTTCGGTGTCACACCTTGCCACCGACGGAGTTTCGGGCCGGTGAAAAAGTGTATTCAGGGGATCAGTGAACGGTGAGTGATCGATTCGTTCATTTGCATGTCCATTCGGAGTTTTCGTTATCCGACGGCATTATCCGCATTAAATCCCTGGCGAAAAAATGCGCAGAGTTCAATCAGCCGGCGGTTGCACTAACCGATATTTCGAATTTGTACGCGGTAGTAAAGTTTTATCGCGCATGTTTAGAGCAGGGTGTAAAGCCAGTTATTGGTTGTGATGTATGGCTTGAGAGCCCGCTGGATGCGCAAGTTCACAATCGCATAACACTCTTGTGTATGAACAACCTCGGATATCAGAACCTCAGTAGATTACTGACCGATGCCTATATCCGCGGCAGTGTGAAAAACAGAATCGTTTTAAGCTGGAAGGAATTATCGCTCAGAAGTGAAGGATTGATATGCCTATTGGATGACATTGAAGGTCCCATTGCCAGCCTGATGAAGCAAAGCCAGGAGTCAAGATCTGCTGAAATGATTGGCTGCTATTTCGGCAACTTTGAAGACCGGCTTTATCTGATGTTAAGTCGTAATGGTAAAGCGGCTGAGTCCGAATATATTGCCGCCGCAGTTAATCTGGCGCGCGCTCAGGATTTGCCGCTTGTGGCGACCAATCGAGCCGTATTTCTGCAGGAGTCAGATTTCGAAGCGCACGAAATCAGAGTCTGTATTAATGATGGGCGAGTGCTGGAAGACGGCCGCCGCCCGAGAAACTTTTTGGATCAACAGTATCTTAAAAGTACAGAGCAGATGGAGGCGCTTTTCTCGGACTTGCCATCAGCCCTGGCCAACACTGTCGAGATAGCGCAGCGTTGTAATCTATTTCTCAATTTTGACGAAGATTTCTTGCCCGATTATCCGGACGCGGGAGAGCAATCGGAAGCCAGTTTGCTGCGTAGCGATTCGGAATCAGGTTTGGCAGCAAGACTCGGCGTAAATCAGCTTTATGATGATTCCGGTGAACCACAAGTCGAGCGAAAATACATTGACCGACTTGAAATGGAACTGGGTGTCATCGAAGAGATGGGATATCCAGGCTACTTTCTAATCGTCGCCGATTTTATAAAATGGTCGAGGAATAATGCTATACCCGTGGGCCCAGGACGAGGTTCCGGTGCGGGCTCTTTGGTGGCATGGGCCACTGGGATTACGGCGCTTGACCCGTTGCCGTATGATTTGATTTTTGAAAGATTTCTGAATCCGGAAAGAGTTTCGTTACCGGATTTTGATATTGATTTTTGTGTCGACGGCAGAGATCGTGTGATTGAGTATGTTGCTGATCGATACGGCCATGATCAGGTCGCTCAAATCATCACCTTCGGTACGATGGCTGCAAAAGCGGTGGTTCGCGATGTCGGCAGGGTGATGAGTTTCCCGTATGGATTTGTTGATCAAATAGCAAAACTGATTCCGTTTGAGGTTGGCATGACGCTGCAAAAGGCATTGCATCAGGAAGATCGGCTGCAGGAGCGCTATGAACAGGATGCCGAGGTTCAGGAGCTAATCGATTCTGCTCTGCAGCTTGAGGGAATAGCGCGAAATGTTGGAAAGCATGCCGGCGGAGTGGTGATTGCGCCTAGGCCCCTAACCGAATACACACCGCTCTATGCGGATACCCACCTTAGCCAGGCCATCACGCAACTGGATAAAGATGATCTCGAATCCATTGGACTTGTGAAATTTGACTTTCTTGGGTTAAGAACGCTGACCATTATCGACTCTGCGGTGAAAATGGTAAATCAGCGGCGAGCTGAAGAAAACGAAACTTTACTAGTGCTGGATCATATTCCTCTGGACGATCTGCCGACTTACGAATTTGTTAGAAGCGGAAAAACTACCGCTATCTTTCAGCTTGAATCGCGTGGCATGAAAGAATTGATTATCAAGGCGCGTCCGGAAGTATTCGAAGATCTGGTGGCCCTGATTGCCATGTTTCGACCCGGGCCGCTGCAATCCGGAATGGTTGATGATTTTGTCAATCGAAAGGCGGGACGCGAGCAGGTGAAATATTTGCATCCTGAGCTTGAACCGGTCCTCAGCACAACCTACGGTGTCATTCTTTATCAGGAACAGGTAATGAAGATCGCCCAGGTGCTCGCTGGTTACACGCTCGGGGGCGCGGATCTGTTACGCAAAGCCATGGGGAAGAAACTTCCTGAGGAAATGGCCAAGCAGCGTGAAACTTTTATGACAGGCGCATTGGAAAGAGGTGTTGATAAGAAAATAGCAGAGAGCATTTTCGATTTGATGGATAAATTTGCGAGTTACGGATTTAATAAATCTCATTCCGCTGCATATGCCTTGATTTCCTATCACACAGCCTGGTTAAAAACGCATTTCCCGGCTGCATTCATGGCTGCAACCCTGTCGGCAGACCTGGACAATACTGACAAAGTTGTAACTTTGCTTGCCGATGCCAAACAGTTGGGATTATCTGTGTTGCCACCCAAGGTAAATTCGAGCTTCTATACTTTTAAACCCATCAGCGAGAGCGAAATTTCATATGGGTTGGGCGCACTCAAAGGCGTTGGTCAGGGAGTAATCGAAAACATTGTCGAAGAACGAGCAATGAATGGCGAGTACCAAAATCTGTTCGACTTCTGTTTACGGCTGGATCTGAAGAAAGTAAACAAGCGCGTCTTTGAAGCGATGATTAAAAGCGGTGCTATGGACGAACTGGGAAGCAACCGTGCATCGCTTATGGCGGGCGTAGCGAAAGCCACCCAGGCCGCTGGACAGCAGCAGCAGGATAAACTTGCGGGTCAGTTTGATATGTTTGGCGTGCAGGAAGATCAAATTGAAAGCGCGGATGTTGAGGAGTTGGAGGACTGGAGCGATGCACAGCGTTTACAGTTTGAGAAAGAAACCCTTGGACTGTATCTAACCGGGCATCCCTATGATCGTTATGCTGCCGAGCTCAATGAAATTAGTGATTACGATATTTCTGCAATGGATCTTTCAACACCGAGAAACGGGGTGTTTGCAGGTATTATGGTAGCGATGAGAGTGCAAAATACCCGTCGCGGCAAAATGGCATTTTTAACCCTCGATAATGCAGTTCATCGCGTTGAAGTTAGTTTGTTTTCAGACAAGTTTACAACGTTTTATGACAAACTGGAGAACGATAGTTTGCTGATCGCAATTGGTGAATTCAGTAAAGATGAATACACAGGCGGATGCCAAATGCGTGCAGAGATGATAATGGATCTGAACGATATCCGAAAAGAATGTCTCGTCGGAATAGAGTTGAAGTTGTCCGAAAACAAGCTGGAGCCCCAATCCATACCCAACTTGCAAAATTTGCTTGAGCGTGGCGATCGAGGGAAAATCCCCATTAGTATTGCCTATCAGAAATCGAGTGGCGAATCCGGGTATCTGACTGTTGGGGATCGCTGGAAAGTAAAGCCAAGTCAAATTCTGTTTAACAATATCGAACTGCTTCTGGGGGAACATGGTGTTCGGTATCATTTCGATTCAACCAGTCTTAGCCGTTTTTATCCTGCAAAGCCCGCCTACCGGCCAAGAGCTGCTGTCAATCAGTAGTACTTTTGGCCACCAAAATGAATCTAAAACCGGGGATGCCCTATGCTCTGATTATTGGTGCAGGATTGTTGTGGGGCGCAACTTTTTCTCTGACGCTAATCGCGACCTCTGACGGCACGCCCCCGATTGTTCTGGCGGCAATACAGGTGGTACTCTGTTCTGGCCTGTTTGTATTCATTTGCAAATTATCTTCAGTTCCGATATTTCGGGTTTCGGCTTTACGACACTATTTCATTTTGGCCGTACTCGGGATTTCTGCACCAAATTTGATGTATTACTATGCGGCACCCCATCTATCCGCAGGGATTCTATCGGTGACAGTTTCGACCGTCCCAATGGTGACCTATGCCCTTGCCTGGGGAATGAAAATGGAGCGTTTCGTGGTGAAAAGAGCATCGGGTATATTGCTTGGCATGATCGCTATTATTTTGCTGCTTGTGCCCGATCACGGCTTGCAGAGTAGCGATGCGAGTTTTTGGACTTTGGTCGTTCTGCTCTGTGTATTGTGTTACTCGATTGAGAATATTTACATCAGTGAAGGAGTGGAAGACTCGATCGATGTTCGTGAATTACTTTGTGGTTCCAATTTTATTGCTTCGCTGATTTTAATCCCGGTAATGCTATTCCAGGGCCATACCGTTTCTCTTGAGTGGATGCAGTCGACATCGGGATTGGCGCTTATCGGTATATCACTCACCAGCACTTTTGCCTATAGGATGTTTTTTTATACGATTAAGACGTCGGGTCCGGTGTTCGCCAGCCAGTGCGCCTATATCGTTACCCTCGCTGGTGTGGTTTGGGGAATCGTCCTGCTTTCAGAAAGTCACAGTATCTGGGTCTGGATTTCCATCGTTGTGATGATGGTGGGATTGGCTTTGGTTTCTCCTGAAAGACGGAATTCGAGGTGCTAGCAGTCAGATTTTCACTTGTCATTCGATATGAAATTCGCTATATTCTGAGCTGGTTCGAAGCGATGGCGTCGTTTCATGCGAGCCTTTCTGAAACCTGCTTGTACGGTATTTCTTACGAGCGATTATTAAGACATCCTGTACGCCCGGATGAGAAACCCCGGGTGCATTCATAATTTGCCCGGAATTTTTGAGGTGAATATTGATGAATAAAACTTCTGGTCGAGCTGATTTTTTTGAACTGCACAATGGTTCAAAAGCAACATTGCCGTTTTCTGATCAGGAATATGAAAATCGCCTGACTCAATTACGAAAACTAATGTCCGCATCCGATCTGGATGCCGTTTTGTTTACGTCGATGCATAACATCGCCTACTACTCCGGTTTTTTGTATTGCAGTTTTGGGCGGCCCTACGGCTGTATTGTTACGCAGCAAAACGGTACAACAATTTCGGCAAACATTGATCTTAGCCAACCATGGAGGCGTTGCTACGGTGAAAATGTGATCTATACAGATTGGCGGCGAGATAATTACTGGCGTGCTGTAAATCACACCCTGAAAGGCGCTAAATCACTGGGCGTTGAGAATGACCATCTAACCCTTGCACTTCGATCGAAACTGGATGACATGGTACGGGCTGATCGTGTATCTGACGTCAGCGATCAGGTGATGAAGCTGCGCATGATTAAATCTGATGAAGAAATTGAATTGATCAAAGGTGGTGCGATGACCGCTGATATTGGCGGCCAGGCGATCTGCGACGCCATTAGTGTCGGGGTTCGGGAAATTGATGTTGCCATGGCTGGGCGTGATGCAATGGAACTGGCAATAGCGAAAAACTATCCCGATAGTGAAATTCGTGATAGCTGGGTCTGGTTTCAATCAGGAATCAATACCGATGGGGCACATAATCCGGTAACAACCAGAGCGCTGGAGCATGGGGATATATTGAGCCTGAATACGTTTCCGATGATTTCCGGGTATTACACCGCGCTTGAAAGGACCCTGTTTGTTGGTGAAGTGGATGATGCTTCAATGAAGATTTGGCAAGCGAATGTGGCCGCACATGAACTGGGCCTGTCGCTGGTTAAGCCCGGAGTACGCTGTGCAGAAATTTGTGCAGAGATCAACGAGCATTTTGCCAGTCTGGATTTGCTGCAGTATCGTAGCTTCGGCTATGGCCATTCGTTTGGTGTGCTGTCTCACTACTATGGCCGCGAAGCCGGTCTGGAACTGAGAGAAGATATTGATACCGTTTTGGAACCGAATATGGTGGTATCAATTGAAGCAATGCTTACTATCCCGGAAGGTAACCGTGGTGCGGGCGGCTACCGTGAGCACGATATTCTGGTCGTTACAGAACAAGGTTCTGACAACATTACCGGGTTTCCGTATGGGCCGGAGCACAACGTCGTATCGTAATGTTTGTTTAAAACACAAAAAAAGCCATTGATGAAAAATGCGTCAATGGCTTTAATTATTTGAGTGGTGAAAATTTTACAAAAGATCGACGTTTCTTACAGCGCCGGTAGCGGCACTGGTTGCAAGCGCGCCATAAGCTTTTAATGCGCTACTCACAACCCGATTACGATTGGGTTTCCAACCGTCTTTTCCCTTCGCAGCCATATCATTTCGTCGTTGATCAAGTGTTGTCTGCTCGACAGCGAGATTTATAGTGCGATTTGGAATATCGATTTCGATGCGATCACCTTCCTCAACCAAACCAATCAGCCCGCCAGAAGCGGCTTCGGGTGAAACGTGACCAATGGATAAACCTGACGTACCGCCAGAAAATCGACCATCGGTGATTAATGCGCAGGCTTTGCCAAGGTTTTTTGATTTCAGGTAAGTGGTTGGGTAGAGCATTTCCTGCATACCGGGCCCGCCCTTTGGACCTTCGTAGCGAATAACCACGACATCGCCTTCAACAATATTATTCCCAAGGATACCGTCCACCGCATCGTCCTGACTTTCAAAAATGCGGGCTTTGCCGGTAAATTTGAGAATATTTTCATCCACCCCGGCGGTTTTCACAATACAGCCATCTTCTGCAAGATTGCCGAACAGAACCGCGAGACCGCCGTCCTGACTATAAGCGTGTTCCAAATTGCGGATACAGCCATTTTCTCGATCAAGATCCAGTGACTTGTATAGTTTGTTTTGGCTAAAAGCGACCTGTGTGGGGACTCCTCCAGGGGCAGCGCGGAAAAAATCTTTTCTCACCTGATCTTCGGTAACAGTAACATCCCACTGATCGATCAATTGCTCGAAGTTTGTTGCGTGTACCGAACGCGCTCCCTTATTAATTAGTCCGGCCCGATTTAGCTCACCGAGAATAGACATAATACCACCTGCCCGATGTACATCTTCAACATGGTAGTCTGGTGTGGATGGTGCAACCTTACAAAGATGCGGTACCTTTCGGCTCAGGCGATCAATGTCATTCATGGTGAAATCAATCTCTCCTTCCTGGGCTGCGGCTAACAGGTGAAGAATGGTGTTGGTTGAACCGCCCATGGCAATATCAAGACTCATGGCATTTTCAAACGCGCCGAAATTGGCAATATTGCGTGGAAGAACATTTTCGTTATCATCGTCGTAATAACTTTTTGCAAGTTGGACAATGGATCTTCCGGCTTGTAAAAACAACTGTTTACGCTCGGCGTGGGTCGCCACCAGCGTTCCGTTACCCGGCAACGCCAATCCAAGGGCTTCGGTTAAGCAGTTCATCGAATTTGCGGTAAACATACCTGAGCATGAACCGCAGGTCGGGCACGCAGACCGTTCCATTTCATGGGCTTCTGCATCGCTAACATCATCGTCAGCGGCAACCATCATCGCATCAATCAAATCCACCGAGCGCTCGTGATCACGCCACGTGACCTTGCCCGCTTCCATCGGCCCGCCTGATACAAAAATAGCGGGAATGTTCAGGCGCATGGTTGCCATTAACATGCCGGGTGTTATTTTGTCGCAGTTTGAAATACATACCAGAGCGTCTGCACAGTGTGCGTTCACCATATACTCCACCGAATCAGCAATAATCTCTCTGGAAGGCAGAGAATACAGCATGCCGCCGTGGCCCATCGCGATACCGTCGTCAACTGCGATGGTATTAAATTCTTTCGCAACTCCACCAGCGGCTTCAATTTCTCTGGCCACGAGCTGCCCCATGTCTTTTAGGTGAACATGACCAGGGACGAATTGGGTGAAAGAGTTGGAAACCGCAATAATGGGCTTGTTGAAGTCTTCTTCTTGCATGCCGGTCGCACGCCATAATGCCCGCGCGCCTGCCATTGTGCGGCCACGGGTTGTAGTCCAGGAACGATAATCAGGCATAATCTTATAACATCAAATTGGGATAGGGGATTTTATCAAAAATACGGCTATACCGTTAGCTGGCAATTAACGACTGCAATTCGGTATCGAGTTTGTCCAGAATTTCATCATATTTGAACGCGCCAACTTTTTCACCGCGTTTCTTGAGATTGACGTAGTTGGGACCGCACCACAAGCCAAGATCAGCATCATCCGTTTCTCCTGGTCCGTTTACCCGGCAACCCATAACGGCGATGGTTATGGCGTGATCTTCGGCGAATCGGGTGCGCTCCTTGACTTTCCGCGCGAGATCAATAAACGCCTCGTTCTCAACTCGGGAGCAGCTTGGACAGCTGATCAGGTTTAATTTGTTTTCATCAAAATGCACAACTGTACGGACTCGACCCTCATTTATATCCTGAATGATCTGACGTCCGGCGGCAATTTCCTGATGCTTGTCTTCATGGGGTAAAGTCAAAGAAACGCGAATCGTGTCACCCATTCCTTTACCCATTAATTGCTCAAATGCGATTCTGGTTTTTTCAATCCCTTGCGGCGGCATACCCGCTTCGGTAACACCAAGATGGAGCGGGATCTCTGGTCTTTTGTCTGCGAATTGGAGGTAAGCCTCAACTGTCTTTCGCGGGTCTGAATCTTTCAGTGATACGCAGTATCGTTTAAAGCCAATGGAGTCCAGCCAGTCACTGTGTTCAAGCGCACTGTCCACCATGGGGGTAACGGAGTCTTCTTTTGGATAGCGTTCGAGCTTTTCCGGATCTACGGAACCGGCATTGACACCCACACGCATTGCGCAGTCGTGTTTCTCAGCGATGCCAACCAAATATTCAACCTTGTCTTTCCACGGTTTCTTGCGCTCGTGGTGATAGAGGTGCCCCGGGTTGTAGCGTATTTTATCGACGTGGGGGGCAAGTATTTCAGCAAGACGGTAGTTTTCCTGTAGGTCAACACTCAGAACCGCATCGGTTTGCTGCCGCAATTCAATGAGCGCATTGGCATCCTTTTTGTTGTCTGCTGCAATACGAATCACATCAGCACCTGCGGCTTCAAGCGACTTGAGCTGTTTCAGGGTGGCATCAATATCGGTGGTTGGGGTTGCGCACATGCTTTGGACGGCAATGGGATGGCCGTTACCGATTATGGTTTTACCAATATTTACCTGGCGCGTTGGATTTCGCTGAATCATATTAAATAAATTGAGTTAAATAACCTGACCTGATTGATCAGGCCCCTTTTTACCAGAAGTTGTATTATTAAGTACATTCATACCCCTTTATAAATGCGTTCAGATTGACTGTTATGCGCTATGATTTACAAAAACTGAAATCAGCACTACCTGAGTCAGGTTATTTTGTCGAGGGCGGACTGTATTACTTTCCGGAAATAGATTCCACCAATTCGTGGTTGTTGAGTCAGGATCAGGTCGCTGGCAAGTTTTGTCTTGCCGAAACGCAAATTGCCGGTAGGGGGCGGCATCCAGGGCGTGTCTGGGAAGGTGTGGCGGGCGGGTCAGTGCTGCTATCGATGGCCTGGGATTTATCGACGTTGTCGGATAAGCCAAAGTTAGACGGATTATCGTTGGTTTCCGGTGTGGCTGTGATAGAAGCGCTAAAACGTCAACAAGCAGACGGTCTAATGTTGAAATGGCCGAATGATGTTTTTGTTGAAATTAATCAGCGGTTTCACAAGCTCGGCGGTATTTTGGTTGAAATACAAGGAAACAAACTGGTTATCGGTATCGGATTAAATATAAATCTGCAGCAATCCTCGGATTTGGCGATTGATCAGAATTGGACTGATTTGGTGACTCTGGGATTTGATCTGAGCCGTGAAAAACTGGTGGCAGATTTGCTCAGTGAACATAGCTTGAAAATTGGTCGGTGTTTGACTGAAGGATTCGGTGTTTTCAGGGATCATTGGAATCGCTTGCATGCGTTTAACGGTCGTACAATTTACGCTGAAAGTCTGAATGAGAGAATTTGCGGTGTTGCACTTGGCGTTGACGATAAAGGCGTCCTCTTGGTGCAGACAGATTCAGATATCCAGCGTATCCGCTCCGGAGAAGTTTCCATCTGTGTCTAGCTATTATTTATTTCAGTCTGAAGAATTGGCGCAAGGGTATAATTCAAAAGGTTCAATGGCATTAGTTTAACGGCATGAAATTATTTTTGGATATTGGCAATCAGTACATGAAGTGGCTCACATCGCCACAGTTGGAAATGTTGTCTTCCGGCGATCTGGTTACGGTGTTGGCCGATCAGGCGGTTCCAAGTGATGCCGGAAATGTTTCAGATTGCCTGCGAGGTTTGTTTGATGATCAATCTGAAATCAGTTCAGTGGTGGTGTCGAGTGTCGCGAGTTCGCAGGTAAATCAGGCGCTGTCAAATTGGTGTAGAAAATTTTCCGCTATTGATCCGTATTTCCTGATAGCCAGCGAAAAAGCCTGCGCTGTGGATAACCTTTATGCGGAATCCAAAATGCTCGGTATCGATCGATGGTGTGCTGTCGTTGCCGCCGCGCAACAGGTTGGCGAGGCCCAGGCGGTTTTGGTCATTGATGCCGGCACCGCTATAACCATTGATTTTCTAAACAGTAATCACCAATTTACCGGCGGCATCATTTTTCCTGGAATTGCTACCATGTTTCAATCATTGAATCGCTCCACCGGACAAATTTTCGCGGAGCTTGCGGCGGAGTCACCATTGAAAATTAACCTGATAAACGATAATACCGATAGGGCAGTAATGAATGGTGTAGTACATAGTGTGATATCTGCCGTGGATCAGGCAATTTCTTATCATTGTGATGTTGATAACGAGAATTTTCAAACTATAATCACCGGCGGTGACGCTATGCGGATAAAGAACAAATCCCGATTTCAAATGCAATACATTCCCGAACTGGTATTGGCGGGAGTTTGCGCGCTCGCTCAGGAGCAAAATCTGTGAAGTGGATTGCTGCGATATTGATGATAGTCAATGTTGCAGTCTATTTGTGGGCAAGCGGCAAACAAGCGGAACCCGTCGCTATTGAGAATTTACCCAGTCCGGATGTAAATCGTGAAGGAATGTTGTTGTTTCGCGAAGCAGGGGGCCAAAAACAACTTGGATCTGTCGCCAATAAAACCAAACCTGAAGCCGGGTTGTCCGGATCAGGTGAATCAATCTCATCCGAGCCTAAAACAAATGAAGATGGTACCGCAGGTCTCGACGATGCAAGCAGTTTGATTATCACGGAAGATTTGCTCGAAGACTCAAGCCGGGAAATTGAATTGTCAGCAGTATCCCAAGAGCAGCAAGTGCAAATTCAAAAACAATGTATACGTATTGGTCCGTTTAAAAAATCGGAGCCATGGAACAACGCGCAGCAGTGGGTAGTCGATCAAGGCGCTGAGTTTAGGCCAATTACCAGCGAAAGTCGGGAGCTAAGGGCGGTTCGGGTTTTTCTCGGACCATTCACAAGCGACGCAGCAGTTGCTGAAACCAGATCGCTGTTGAAAGATAAAAACCTGGATCATTTCGTATACCAGGTCGAAAACGGTGCAACCCGTGTTTCACTCGGCTATTTTACTCAGGAAGAGCTTGCCAATAAATTTTTAAACTATCTCGGTTCTATCAATATTGATGCTAAATCGCAGTCAGAATACCGCAAGCTCGGACCCTTCAACTGGATGGAGATAGCCGCCTCTGATATCTCATCTCAAGCGCTTGAATCACACCATTGGGGCGAGTCGTCAGTGCGATTGTCAGTATTGGGCTGCAGCTAGTTTCGCTTGGGGTTGTCTTAACCTGTGAACCTCAGTCTTAACTTACGGCGAGCTTGGAAAGATGAGCATTTCCAGGAAGTCTCCTGAAATTCGGGTTTGCAGCCAGAATTATCTCCGGACATATATTTGTACAAGACGAAGTGTTCCTTAATCGACGGTGCTTTCGATATGCTGTGCCGGGCATGGTTTCCAGAGCTATTTTGGCGAATACGATGACTTCTCCATTTTTTACTGAAAAGCGGTTGTTTCGAGGCTGAAATAAGCTATTCGAAAAAGTGCTTTTGGCCATTGCAATTAGCGGTCGGTTTTGCGTAAAATCGCGCTCCATTTTTCATTTCGCATTTGCGGGGTTTCGCTCGCGCTTGAAAAGGTGGGAAATGGCGGCTAAATATTTTTTAAGTGATTGATTTTAAATAACTTAAAAAATTATTAAGCCCGCATAGCTCAGTTGGCTAGAGCAGCTGATTTGTAAAAAGATTGCACCTTCTTGGGGAAACCTTTGAAGTGGAGGTGGCTAAAACGGGGAAACCTTCCTGTAATTGAGTATCAGAATATTTCTGAACTCAGTAACAAATGGCAATCCCGTGCTATGCATCAGATCGATTTTTGAATTGATTCTGCTGCGGAGTGTAGAGACTTTACACCACCCGCCTAAGAGCGCTATTTGAGTTTTTTGATCGCGCTTAAGGTGAAGAGAAAGTCCAGACCCCAAACCGGGTTGAATTGCGGATGTTTTTCATCCAATGTTTTGCCCAGGGCCGTGAAAGCGGTAGTAGGTAAGAATCAGCAGGTCGTGGGTTCGAGTCCCTCTGCGGGCTCCACTTTAACTTCGGTTGAGTGGGCTGGAAGTAATTGACAAATCATGGTTTTGTGCATTTTTCAAGATTGACAGAAATCTGTTTTTAAGCGAAAATTTATCGTTTGTGCGGATTTTCGGTGCGGAGGGGTTCCCGAGCGGTCAAAGGGGGCAGACTGTAAATCTGCTGGCTCAGCCTTCGGAGGTTCGAATCCTCCCCCCTCCACCACGAGTGCTGTCGTCGGGTTGGGGTTTGGATGCGCTGTTTGCGGTTTTGAAAATAGCGGTTGTTTGGGTCAGAAAACGTTTGCGGGTGTAGTTCAACGGCTAGAACCTCAGCCTTCCAAGCTGATGATGTGGGTTCGATTCCCATCACCCGCTCCAGACTTTTGATCCGGGTATTTTGAGTTGGATTTGCCGCTGACCTTGTTGGGATGTGGATTTGAGTTGTTTTATTTCGAGTGCCCACATAGCTCAGTCGGTAGAGCACTTCCTTGGTAAGGAAGAGGTCACCGGTTCAAATCCGGTTGTGGGCTCCAGTATTAATGAGCCAGAAGCTGCGCTTGTAGTAAAGAATTTGTTTGGCTCGGAATTTTCCGGGGCAGGTTAAACGGGTTGGCAAATGCCGACAAACATAAATTAGAGTTTTCGAGACTTTTAAACCATGTCTAAAGAGAGATTTGAGAGAACGAAGCCGCATGTAAATGTGGGCACGATTGGTCACGTAGATCACGGTAAGACCACGCTGACAGCGGCGATGACGAAAGTATTGTCATCCCGGTTTGGCGGCACAGACGCGAAAGCGTTTGACGAGATTGACAATGCCCCGGAAGAACGCGAAAGAGGTATTACGATCGCGACGGCACACGTTGAATACGAAACAGAAGGCCGACACTACGCCCACGTAGACTGTCCGGGGCACGCGGACTATGTTAAGAACATGATTACCGGTGCAGCGCAGATGGACGGTGCCATTCTGGTTTGTTCGGCGGCGGATGGTCCGATGCCGCAAACCCGTGAGCACATCCTGTTGGCGCGTCAGGTTGGCGTGCCTTACATTGTTGTGTTTCTGAACAAAGCTGACATGGTAGACGATGAAGAGCTGCTGGAACTGGTTGAAATGGAGGTGCGTGAACTGCTGGATGCTTATGAATTTCCGGGAGACGACACCCCAATTGTTATCGGAAGTGCGCTAAAAGCGCTTGAAGGCGATACATCCGATATTGGCGAAGGCGCTATTTTGAAATTGGCAGAAGCACTGGATACTTATATTCCGGAGCCGGAGCGTAAAGTTGACGGTGACTTTTTGATGCCGGTAGAGGACGTATTCTCGATTTCAGGTCGCGGTACGGTGGTTACTGGTCGAATTGAACGCGGCGTTATCAAGGTCAACGAAGAAATTGAGGTTGTGGGTATCAGGGACACCATGAGAACGATTTGTACCGGTGTTGAGATGTTCCGCAAGTTGCTTGATGAAGGTCGGGCGGGTGACAACGTTGGTATTTTACTGCGGGGCACAAAGCGTGAAGAAGTTGAGCGTGGCCAGGTATTGGCGAAGCCGAAATCGATCACCCCGCATACGAAGTTTGAAGCAGAAGTGTACATTCTGTCGAAAGACGAAGGCGGCCGACATACGCCATTTTTCAACGGTTATCGTCCGCAGTTCTATTTCAGGACTACCGACGTGACAGGGGCTTGTGATCTGCCGGCAGATATTGAAATGGTGATGCCTGGAGACAATGTTGCGATGACGGTTGAGTTAATTGCGCCGATTGCGATGGAAGACGGATTGCGGTTTGCGATACGAGAAGGCGGCCGTACCGTTGGTGCGGGCGTGGTGTCTAAAATTATTGAGTGATAATTCTGCTCAATTCAGATTGGGTTTATTCTGCACCTGGAAGGCGAAATTGCTTTCCAGGTGTTTTAGTCTCAGCGGATAAGTTGCAAAGTTCGAAGGCCAGTAGCTCAATTGGCAGAGCGGCGGTCTCCAAAACCGCAGGTTGGGGGTTCGATTCCCTCCTGGCCTGCCATCGAACCGAGAGCACTTGACCGGCAGAATGCGATGAACTGGATTAGGTGGTTTAGCGAAAGTAAACGGCGATCAACTAATACTAACAACACAAAATAGTAAACGTTAAGCGTTCGATAACAATAAAATGACAGATAAACTGAAAATTATAGCGGCCTTGCTGATAGTCGCAGCGACGGTGGCGGGCTATTACTATTTTGAAAACCTGATTCAGATTGGTCGAGTTGGAATTGTGGTTGGCGGTGTGATCATCGCTGCAATCATTGCGTCTACAACGGAGTCTGGACAAAACGCGTTGGCGTTTATCAAGAGTGCCAACATTGAGCGTCAAAAAGTAGTTTGGCCTTCAAGGCAGGAAGCGCTCCAGGTGACGTTAATGGTTATCGTGCTGGTTATTATCCTTGGGTTTTTGATGTGGGTATTCGACTGGATTTCGTTTTACGCCATATATGACGTCATTCTGAGAGTCAGAGGCGCTTGATAGAGAATTAATTATGAGTATGAATGACGAAACAGCCGGGCAACCAGAAATTTCCCGGATCGAAGATTCGCCGAAAAATGCGAAGACTTCAGAGTCCGCTTCTGCAGAAAAAGAGGTCGTAGAAAACACAAACCCAAACATGCGTTGGTTTGTGGTGCAGGCATTTTCCGGGTTTGAAAAACGCGTGAAAAAATCGCTTCAGGAGCATATTGAGCGTGCCGGAAAAGAACAGGCATTTGGCCGAATTCTGGTTCCTACCGAGGAAGTGGTGGAAATGAAAGGCGGACAAAAACGCACCAGTGAGAGAAAGTTTTTTCCGGGCTATGTTTTGGTGCAAATGGAAATGACAGATGAAACCTGGCATTTGGTAAAAGGTGTGCCGCGTGTCGCCGGATTTATCGGTGGTATCGACAATCGTCCTGTGCCAATTTCAGATAAAGAAGCGAATGAAATTATTCAGCAGGTTTCTGACAGTGCGGATAAACCCAAGATGAAATTTACTTTTGCACCTGGCGAAATTGTTCGAATTGTTGACGGCCCGTTCCAGGATTTTAACGGTACCGTTGAAGATGCAAACTTTGAAAAATCGAAGCTTAAGGTTTCGGTAACTATATTTGGTCGATCTACCCCGGTCGAGCTTGATTTTACGCAAGTCGAAAAAGGGTAGTCAGATTTAACAGGGGAGCTTGCGATGCAAGCGCTTGTACCCATTACAGAGAAATAGCAAATGGCTAAGAAAATAGACGCTTATATTAAGCTTCAGGTACCTGCGGGGGATGCTAAGCCCAGCCCGCCAGTAGGTCCGGCACTGGGACAACACGGTGTCAACATTATGGATTTTTGCAAAGCATTTAATGCAGAAACCCAGGATATGGAAAAAGGCTTGCCGGTTCCAGTGGTTATCACTGTGTATGCCGACAAGAGCTTTACTTACATCAAAAAAACGCCTCCTGCTTCAATTTTATTGAAGAAGGCGGCCGGTATCCAAAAAGGCAGCGGCGTACCTAACCGTGACAAAGTTGGCGCGGTGGTGACGCGTGCGCAACTGGAAGAAATTGCGAAAGCCAAGGAGGCAGATTTGAGTTCCTATGATATGGATCAGGCGGTAAAGATTATTGCGGGTAGTGCTCGCAGTATGGGCATCGAAACGGAGGCTGTGTAAATGGCAGCGCAAGGCAAACGAATTCGTGGATTGAGTGAAAAAGTCGATCGCGAAAAAACCTATCCAGTACCTGATGCAATGGCACTGGTGAAGGAACTGTGTTCAGCAAAATTTGATGAAACTGTTGATGCGGCAGTGATTCTCGGAATCAATGCCCGAAAATCGGATCAAAACGTTCGTGCTGCAACCGTACTTCCAAAAGGTACAGGTAAAACTGTCCGGGTAGCCGTTTTCGCCGATGGTGAAAACGCAGAGGCAGCTAAAGCTGCTGGTGCAGACATCGTTGGTCTGGATGATTTGGCGGATCAGGTTAAAAAAGGCGATATTGATTTTGATATTTGTATCGCAACTCCCGATACCATGCGTGTGGTGGGTCAATTGGGGCAGATTCTTGGACCGCGCGGCATCATGCCAAATCCAAAGGTCGGTACGGTTACCACTAATGTAACGGCTGCTGTTCAGGATGCCAAATCCGGTCAGGTGCAATTTCGAATCGACAAAGGCGGTGTCATCCATTGCCCAATCGGCAAGGCATCATTTGCACCGGAAGATTTGACGGAAAATTTGAATGCGTTGGTTTCGGCGTTAATAAAAGCCAAGCCAGCGTCTGCCAAGGGGCAGTATATCAAGCGGGTTTCGTTGTCTAGCACAATGGGGCCTGGTGTTAAGGTTGATCGTACAAGTATTGAAGCGATCAAGTGATTATTTGGGGCATTTCTTTGCAGCAGCGTTATAGCCGCGAAGCGATGTTGTCAAAGACCGCAGGTGAGTTGAAGTTTGACTCTTAAGTGGTTGGAAACGGAGCGTTGTTAGCCCCGTAGAAAATCAGCCGGCGTAGACGGTGGCCCGAAGTCAGGAATTGGCCTGATGCAGGACACCATTAATTTGGGAGTGTGCTTAATGAGTTTAAGTCTCGATCAGAAAAAAGCCGTCATTAGTGAGGTAAGCGATGCGATTGCGTCGGCCCAGGCTGGTGTATTGGCTGAGTATCGTGGATTAAATGTTGAGCAGTTAACTGCCCTGCGTACGGAAGCGCGTCATGCTGGCGTGTGGATCAAGGTTGTGAAAAACAATCTTGCGAAACGCGTGATTAAGGATTCGAATTTTGAATGCTTAACAGAGCACTTTGTAGGTCCGGTCATTTTTTCGGCATCAGAAGACCCTGTCGCTGTAGCCAAAATCATGTCTAGGTTTGCGAAAGATAACGAGAATTTGAAGATTACAGCAGGTGCCATGAATGGTGATCTGATGGATCAGGCAATGATCAAGAGTCTTTCCGTACTTCCGGGTCGTGACGAGTTGATTGCCAAACTGATGGGCACCATGCAGGCGCCGATACAGAAACTGGTTTCAACTATGAACGAAGTGCCCAGTAAAGCTGTGCGAGCGTTTGCTGCGGTCGCAGAGTCTAAGGAAGCAGCGTAGTAACTGAACGATATATCCATTTAATTTTGTCTGGCTATTAGGAGTAATTACCATGGCTTTAAATAAAGAAGAAATTCTCGACGCAATCGCCGAGATGTCCGTTCTTGACCTGTCTGAGTTAATCAAGGACATGGAAGAGAAGTTTGGCGTATCTGCCTCAGCCGCAGTAGCCGTTGCCGCAGCACCTGCTGCTGGCGGTGGTGAAGCAGGCGTTGCAGAAGAAAAAGACGAGTTTGACGTAATCCTGACGGGTTTCGGCGACAAAAAAGTCGGCGTCATCAAAGTTGTACGCGGAATCACCGGTCTTGGCCTCAAAGAAGCCAAAGATCTGGTTGAAGGCGCGCCTGGCCCAGTCAAAGAAGGGGTTGCAAAAGCGGAAGCTGAAGATTTCAAAAAGCAAATTGAAGAAGCAGGTGGTACCTGCGAACTCAAGTAATTTTGAGATCCGTCCAGAGTATCGGGCACAATGCGGGCCGGCATTTGATGCTGGCCCGTAATTGCGTTTCTGCAATTCGATTTTTGCAGGCGCGAAAAAATTCTTTGCGATTGATGAATTCGTCAATCTTCAAAACTTAACCGGTTGATCTGTCATTAGAGGGTAAACATGGGCTATTCATTTACTGAAAAGAAGCGCATTCGAAAGAATTTTAGCAAACGTTCCGACGACTATCAGGTTCCATACCTGCTGGCCACACAGAAAGAGTCGTACAGGAAATACTTGCAGGCAAGTACACCTCCGGAGCAACGGATTGATCAGGGGATTCAGGCGGCTTTCAAATCCGTATTCCCAATCGAAAGTTATAACGGCAGTGTTATTCTCGATTTTGTAAGTTATCGTCTGAAGAAGCCGCGATTTGACGTGGTTGAATGTCAGCAGCGTGGCCTGATTTATTCTTGTCCTCTGCGTGTCGTTATGCGATTGGTTATTTTTAATAAAAGCGGCAGCGGTAAAAAACCCAAAGATATTATTGAGCAGGAAGTATATCTTGGTGATATGCCGCTGATGACCGATAACGGCACTTTTGTCATTAATGGCACTGAGCGCGTTATCGTATCCCAGCTGCACCGCTCTCCAGGTGTAATCTTCGATCATGATGGCGGCAAAACACACGCTTCCAGAAAGTTACTGTTCTCTGCACGTGTTATTCCATACCGCGGCTCATGGCTCGATATGGAATTTGACCCGAAAGATCTGCTCTATATTCGAATCGATCGCCGAAGAAAGCTGCCAGCAACCATTATGCTACGTGCGCTTGGTTATAGCTCAGAAGAAATGCTCGCCATGTTCTTCGAAAATGATTCGATCACACTTTCAGAAGAAACCGCATCTTTGCAGCTTGTGCCCGAGCGTATGCGCGGTCAGCGCCTGGATTTTGATCTTAAAGGGGTAAAGGGCAAGGTATTGGTTGAGGCTGAAAAGCGAATCACCACTCGTCACATCAAACAGCTTGAAGAAGCCGGTATTAATAAAATTGAAGTACCGCTGGAATTTGTTCTTGGAAGAACGCTTGCGAAAGATATTGTCGATGAAGACACAGGAGAACTGCTGATTGAAGCGAACAGTGAAATCACTCAGGAAATTCTCGATACCTTAAAGGAAAACGAAGTTAAGCATATCGAAACCATTTACACCAATGATATCGACTGCGGTCCGTTTATCTCGGAAACCTTAAGAATCGATCCGACGCGATCCGAAGAAGAAGCTCAGATTGAAATTTACCGCATGATGCGGCCTGGTGAGCCTCCAACAAAAGAGGCTTCTGCTGCACTGTTTGGCAACCTGTTTTTTAATCAGGAGCGCTATGACTTGTCTGCTGTTGGCAGAATGAAGTTCAACCGGCGTTTGGGTCGTGAAAGCGACGAAGGCCCCGGTACCCTGAGTAAGCAGGACGTTGTCGATGTCATGCGTAAAATCGTTTCATTGAAAAACGGCAAAGGCGAAATAGACGATATCGATAACCTCGGTAACCGTCGAGTTCGTTCCGTTGGTGAACTGGTTGAAAACCAGTTCCGAATTGGTCTGGTTCGGGTAGAGCGTGCGGTTAAAGAGCGTTTGAACCTGGTGGAAAGTGAAAATCTCACTCCTCAGGATTTGATCAACGCCAAGCCGGTTGCTGCAGTGGTTCGGGAATTCTTTGGTTCGAGCCAATTGTCGCAGTTTATGGATCAAACTAATCCGTTATCAGAAGTGACTCATAAGCGCCGTGTTTCGGCTTTGGGCCCTGGCGGTTTAACCCGTGAGCGTGCTGGCTTTGAAGTGCGAGACGTACACCCCACTCACTATGGCCGTGTCTGTCCCATCGAAACCCCTGAAGGACCAAATATCGGGTTGATTAACTCGCTGGCGTGCTTTGCTAAAACCAACGAATACGGTTTTCTGGAAACACCATACCGCAAGGTTCAGAACGGAAAAGTGACCGATAAAGTGGATTATCTAACCGCAATTGAGGAACACAAATTTGTTATCGCTCAGGCGAATGCTGAGCTGGATAACAATGGCAAGCTAATCAATGAACTGGTTTCCTGCCGACACAAGAATCAGACGTCACTGTCAACACCGGATCAAATTGACTATATTGACGTTGCGCCGCAACAAATTGTATCTGTTGCGGCATCACTAGTTCCTTTCCTTGAGCACGATGATGCTAACCGCGCACTTATGGGTGCGAACATGCAGCGTCAGGCCGTTCCGGTACTGCAAAGTGAAAAACCATTGGTTGGTACCGGCATGGAGCGCACTGTAGCGATTGACTCGGGCGTAACCGTTGTTGCAAGACGCGGTGGTCTGGTCGACTCTGTTGATGCTTCGCGAATCGTGGTCCGGGCGAATGATGATGAAGAGTTGGACGGTGAACCCGGTGTTGACATCTACAATCTGACCAAGTATCAGCGTTCTAACCAGAACACGACGATTAATCAGCGGCCGCTTGTAAAAATGGGCGATATTGTATCTCGCGGAGATGTGTTGGCGGATGGTCCTTCCACTGATATGGGTGAACTCGCCCTTGGGAAAAATGCACTCATCGCATTTATGCCCTGGAACGGATACAACTTCGAGGATTCGATTCTGATATCCGAACGTCTGGTAAAAGATGAAGTGTACACCTCGATCCATATCGAGGAATTATCCTGTGTCGCACGAGATACCAAACTGGGATCTGAAGAGATCAGCCGTGATATCCCGAATGTGGGTGAAGGTGCACTTTCGAAACTGGATGAGTCCGGGATCGTTTACATCGGTGCCGAAACGCAGCCAGGCGATATCCTCGTGGGCAAAATTACGCCTAAAGGTGAAACCCAGCTGACTCCGGAAGAAAAGCTTCTGCGGGCGATCTTTGGTGAAAAAGCTTCTGACGTGAAAGACACCTCTTTGCGCATGCCATCCGGTACGAAAGGTACGGTAATTGACGTCCAGGTGTTCACGCGAGAGGGTTTGCAAAAAGATGCTCGAGCAACCGCCAATGATGAAGACGAATTGGCAACAGTGCGTAAAAACCTCGATGACCAAATGCGAATTGTGGAAGATGATGCGTACGCGAGAATTGAAAAACTACTTTGTAATCACATTGCCGAAGGCGGTCCGGAAGGACTGAAAGCGGGTGAGAAAATCACCAACGAGTATCTTTCTGAGTTAACGCGCAGACAATGGCTTGAAATTCGTTTGCGTAATGAAGAAGCGAATGAAGCGGTTGAGCGAATTCGTGACCAACTCGAAGAGCAGCGCGTTGAATTTGATCGTCGGTTTGACGAAAAACGCGAAAAGATCGAGATGGGAGATGATCTGGCACCAGGCGTTTTGAAAATTGTTAAAGTTTTTGTTGCGGTGAAGCGTCGTTTGCAGCCCGGTGACAAAATGGCAGGTCGACACGGAAACAAAGGGGTTATCTCCAAAATTGTACCCGTCGAAGACATGCCATATATGGAAGATGGCACCGCCGTTGACATCTGCCTGAACCCGCTCGGTGTCCCTTCGCGGATGAACGTCGGACAGGTGCTGGAAACACATCTTGGTTGGGCGGCGAAAAAGATCGGCGCGCAAATCAACGATATGCTGCGTAAAAACAAGCGGTCAGATCAAATGCGAAAGTATCTTGAAAAAGTCTATAACACCAGTGGCAAGAAAGAATCACTAAACGATTTTTCTGATGCTGAAGTGATGGCGCTCGCGAAAAACCTGAAAGATGGTGTGCCGATGGCGACACCGGTATTCGATGGTGCACAAGAAAGCGAAATCAAAGGCATGTTAAAGCTCGCGGGTATTCCTGACAGCGGTCAGACGATCCTTTTTGATGGTCGCACCGGTGAAGAATTTGATCGGCCGGTAACATGTGGATATATGTACATTCTGAAGCTCAATCATCTGGTTGACGACAAAATGCACGCACGCTCAACAGGTCCGTACAGCTTGATTACGCAACAACCGCTCGGTGGTAAAGCGCAATTCGGTGGCCAGCGTTTCGGTGAGATGGAGGTCTGGGCGCTTGAAGCTTATGGCGCATCCTATACCTTGCAGGAAATGTTGACGGTGAAGTCTGATGACGTTGTTGGTCGTTCCAAAATTTACGAAAACATTGTCCGTGGTGATCACGGTATGGATGCCGGGATGCCGGAATCATTCAATGTACTGGTTAAAGAGATTCGGGCTCTGGGGCTCAATCTGGAACTGAAACAGAACCACAATTAGTCGCATCGATTTCAAGCCTGGAGTTTATACGTCAAGTTAATCGATAGAAAAATTATTGCAGCAATATTGCACCACGCTAAATAGAGGCAGCAAAAAATGAGAGATATTTTTAATCTTTTCAAACAAACCGATATAGTTGAAGACTTTGATTCAATTCGGGTAAGCATTGCATCACCCGAAAAAATTAGGTCATGGTCTTTCGGCGAAGTAAAAAAGCCAGAGACCATCAACTACCGAACGTTTCGACCTGAGCGCGATGGATTGTTCTGCGCAAAGCTTTTTGGTCCAGTAAGCGACTACGAATGCCTGTGTGGAAAATACAAGCGTTTGAAGCACAGAGGGGTTATCTGTGAGAAGTGTGGCGTTGAAGTTACCTTGTCCAAGGTGCGACGTGAGCGTATGGGGCATATTGAACTGGCTGCGCCATGTACACATATCTGGTTTTTAAAATCATTGCCTTCACGTCTCGGACTGTTGTTGGATATGACCGTTCGCGAGATGGAGCGGGTTCTTTATTTTGAAGCCTACGTCATAATCGATCCTGGCATCACTGAGTTTGAGCGTGGAGGCCTGCTTACTGAGGAGTCCTATCTTGACGCGATTGAGACCTTTGGTGATGAATTCGAAGTGGGCATGGGTGCTGAAGCGATCCGTGCGTTGCTAAAAGAAATTGATCTTGAAGAAGAAGCTTCAATGCTGCGGGAAGAGCTTGATGCCACAAAATCCGAAACCAAGATTAAAAAATTCTCCAGCCGTCTGAAAGTTATCGAAGCTTTTATTAGTTCGGGTAACAACCCGGCGTGGATGATTATGGATGTATTGCCGGTTCTTCCGCCTGATCTGCGTCCTTTGGTACCGTTGGAAGGCGGTCGGTTTGCAACTTCTGATTTGAATGATCTGTATCGTCGGGTTATTAATCGGAATAATCGTTTAAAAAGACTTCTGGATTTGAATGCGCCGGATCTGATTGTTCGTAACGAAAAAAGAATGCTGCAGGAAGCGGTCGATGCAATGCTCGACAATGGCCGACGCGGAAAAGCAATTACGGGTGCCAATAAACGTCAGTTGAAATCGATTTCTGACATGATTAAAGGCAAGCAGGGTCGCTTCCGTCAGAACCTTTTGGGAAAACGTGTAGATTACTCTGGCCGTTCAGTAATCGTAGTAGGTCCAACATTAAAACTGCATCAGTGCGGTCTGCCGAAGAAAATGGCGCTGGAATTATTCAAGCCATTTATATTCAGCAAACTGGAGTTGAGAGGACTGGTGGCGACCATTAAGCAAGCCAAGAAAATGGTCGAATCTGAGAGTGCTGAAGTTTGGGATATCCTCGAAGAAGTCATTCGTGAACACCCGATAATGCTGAACCGGGCGCCAACCCTTCACCGTTTAGGCATACAGGCGTTTGAGCCCGTTCTTATTGAAGGTAAGGCGATTCAGCTTCACCCATTGGTTTGTACGCCGTACAACGCCGACTTTGACGGAGACCAAATGGCGGTACACGTGCCGTTGTCCATCGAAGCCCAGCTTGAGGCCCGTAGTCTGATGATGTCCACGAACAATGTCCTGTCTCCCGCGAACGGTGAGCCTATCATTGTGCCATCCCAGGATATCGTTTTGGGGCTGTACTACATGACTCGCGAAAGCGCAGATGCTGTTGGAACGGGTGGCTTTTATTCGGACATCAATGAAATCCGCCGTGCCTGGGAAACCCATCAAGTGCATTTGCACGCAAGAATCAAAATTCGCCTACCTGTATACGATGCAGATGGTCAGTCAACGGGTGAAACCACTGTCGTTGATACCACTGTGGGTCGTGCCCTGTTATCGGAAATTCTACCAACCAAGCTGGATTTCAGTTTGATTGATCGGCCGATGAAGAAGAAAACCATATCTGAATTAATTAACGTTTGCTATCGTGAAGCGGGTTTAAAGGATACGGTCATTCTTGCGGACCAGTTGATGTACACCGGATTCAAAATGGCGGCACTTGCCGGTGTTTCCATTGGTATTGACGATATGGTGATCCCTGACAGTAAAGCTAAAATTCTTGATATTGCCCAAAAAGAAGTAGTGGAAATTCAGGAGCAGTTCAATGCAGGCCTGTTAACCGATGGTGAACGATACAACAAGGTTATTGATATCTGGACACGAACCAGTGAGCAGGTCGCCGATTCAATGATGGCCGAACTCGGTGTTGATACCGTTATTAACAAGGATGGTGAAAGCGTAAAACAAGACTCTTTCAATTCAATCTATATGATGGCCGATTCCGGGGCGAGGGGTTCTCACGCTCAAATCAGACAGCTTGCTGGTATGCGAGGTTTGATGGCCAAACCAGATGGCTCGATCATTGAAACACCGATTACGGCGAACTTTCGCGAAGGCTTGAACGTACTGCAGTACTTTATTTCCACTCACGGTGCACGTAAAGGTTTGGCCGATACGGCATTGAAGACTGCAAACTCTGGATACCTCACTCGACGATTAGTCGATGTCTGCCAGGATCTGGTTGTTACTGAAGTGGATTGCGGTACAGAACGTGGATTACTCCGCGAAGCCCAGGTGCAGGGCGGCGAAGTGGTTGTTCCGTTAAGCGATCGAATTCTTGGCCGATATGTGGTGGACGATATCATTGATCCGGTTACGGATGAGGTGTTGGTTTCTCGAGATCAGATGATCGATGAAAATCTGGTTAAACTGGTTGAGCAGGCCAATGTCCACGAAGTGGTCGTACGTTCCGCAGTAACCTGTGAAACCCGTCATGGCGTTTGTACCAAATGTTACGGACGTGATTTAGGTCGAGGCCATCCAATCAATATCGGTGAGGCTGTTGGTGTTATTGCAGCACAGTCTATTGGTGAACCTGGAACCCAGTTAACCATGCGTACTTTCCATATCGGTGGTGCAGTATCGGGTTCTTCGGTAGTTAGTAATATAGAACTGAAAAACCAGGGTAAGATTCATCTGAAAGGTGCAAAGCGGGTTGAAAATACCGACGGTAAGCAAGTGGTGGTTAGCCGATCCAGTGAACTGGTCGTTCAGGACGATCAGGGTCGTGATCGTGAGCGTCACAAATTGCCTTATGGTGCCGTGCTCAGTGTTAACGAAGGTTCTGACGTTAGTATCGGCGATATCGTTGCTACCTGGGATCCGCATACCCACCCAATCGTGACGGAAGTTGCGGGTAAGGTTGTGTTTACCGATATGGAAGAAGGCGTAACCGTTAACATGCAAACTGACGAGCTTACCGGTAAAAGTACCTACGCGGTTCTGGATCCGCAGCGTCGTCGCGGCAGTGCACTGGATATCAAACCGACGATTAGTTTGGTTGATGAATCCGGTGAGCCGGTTAAAATTCCAGGTACTGATGTCGATGCGCGATACCAATTGCCCCCTGAGTCAATTGTTATGCTCGAAGACGGTCAACAAATCAGCAGTGGTGACGTTGTCGCACGTATTCCTCAGGAATCGTCGAAAACGCGCGATATTACAGGTGGTCTACCGCGTGTGGCCGAGCTGTTTGAAGCGCGTAAGCCTAAAGAGCCTGCGATTCTGGCCGAAGCCACCGGCGTCATTTCGTTTGGTAAGGAAACCAAAAGCAAGCATCGATTGGTTATTACCAGCAGCGACGGTGAATCCAACAGTAACCTGATCCCGAAAACGCGCCGTATTAATGTGTTTGAAGGTGAAACTGTCGAACGTGGCGAAGTTGTTGTTGATGGACCGCCTCTTGCAAGTGATATTCTCGAATATCGCGGTATAGAAGCGTTAGCTGATTATATTGTCAATGAAGTTCAGGATGTATACCAGTTACAGGGTGTAAAAATTAATGACAAGCACATCGAAGTTATCGTTCGGCAAATGCTGCGCAAAGTCAAGGTGGTTGATGTTGGCGATAGTCAGTATCTGCCTGGTGAACAGACAGAAAAGGCGACATTGCTGGAAATCAACGACCAGCTTGCCGCCGACGGCAAGCAAGTCGCGACATTCGAGCCTGTATTGCTGGGCATCACCAAAGCATCATTAACCACTGAATCGTTTATTTCTGCCGCTTCTTTCCAGGAAACCACGCGCGTTCTAACCAATGCGTCAGTGAATGGCAAAATCGACAAGCTTCGCGGCTTGAAAGAAAATGTCATTGTTGGTCGATTGATCCCGGCGGGTACAGGTCTTGCATTTCATCAAGATCGAAAGCGTGCTCGATTGGAAAATATCTCTAAAAATCAAGAGCTTGAAGACCTTTTAGGAGGCGGAGAAGAGCTTGTGGGAGAGCTTGATGAGATCGTAATCGATGATCAGCCTGAGGCCGCTGCTGCGAAATAAACAAATACGCCGGGAGTGTCGCTGAATTAGGGCGTTTTCGCTCTTGACAGTGGTCTCCCCACAACATAGAATCGCCGCCCTCCTGAGCTGTCGGAATTCTGGGAAAATTCTCGAAAGACGTTGAATTTCCTTGTTTTTTCGGATCATTTGATCAGGAGAAAGGTATAAACATTTTAGAAAATTTGAGCGAATGCCAACACTAAATCAACTGGTTCGAAAACCACGACAAAAACAGGTTAAGAAATCCAGCGTTCCGGCGTTGCAGGCTTGCCCTCAGAAACGTGGTGTATGTACCCGTGTTTATACAACGACACCGAAAAAGCCTAACTCTGCATTAAGAAAAGTTGCGCGTGTTCGGTTAACTAATGGTTTTGAAGTAACTACTTACATCGGTGGTGAAGGACACAACCTGCAAGAGCACTCCGTAGTGCTATTGCGAGGCGGCAGGGTAAAAGACCTTCCGGGTGTACGCTATCACACTGTACGTGGTGCTTTGGATACTTCTGGCGTGTCTGATCGTCGCCAGGGGCGTTCCAAGTATGGTGCTAAACGACCCAAGTCGTAATCTGATTCAAGGTCGGTCAGACACTTTTTGACAATTTAAGGGCTGAGTTTAAGCCCAGAGCAGTAAGCTGCAGCAGCCGGTTTTTATACGGAAGCTGAACGTTACTGCCAAACCCTAAACTCCCGAACCTTTGGTTATTCCTGAGGGGGGTTGGCTCTTCTGAACGGTGAAATTCGTTTATTAGAGCGTATATTTATGGAATGACCAGATTAGATTGCCAGATATCTGGCACCAGACCTTTGCGAAAGCCTGGGCGGGATAGCTCGCTCGGAATTTTTTGCCAGGGTTGAATGTTTGTGATTAGTGCGTTGCAGAATCCTGTCTGGGGATGCGGTGGACTAAGGCAAATGAAAACGAATGTAAACAGAAGCTTAAGCTAGCGTTAAAAAACCAAGTTATGCCAAGAAGAAGAGAAGTCCCAAAGCGGAGAATTTTGTCGGATCCAAAGTACAAGGATCAAACAATCGCAAAATTTATCAACATCATGATGCTCGATGGAAAGAAATCCATAGCTGAAAAAATCATGTATGGTGCGTTGGATATTATCAAGCAAAGGGGTAAAGAAGACCCGGTTGATATTTTCAACGTTGCGTTGGAAAACGTCAGCCCTGGTGTTGAGGTGAAAAGCCGTCGAGTCGGTGGTGCAACCTACCAGGTGCCGGTTGAAGTACGTCCCAATCGTCAAATGGCGTTAGCGATGCGCTGGTTGGTTGATGCTTCCAGAAAGCGCAACGAAAAATCCATGACTGCGCGGCTTGCGGGTGAATTGATGGATGCTTCTGAAGAGCGCGGCAGTGCGGTGAAGAAGCGTGAAGACACCCACAAAATGGCTGAAGCGAACAAAGCTTTCTCACATTACCGTTTCTAAGAACGCATAGCATCCCATCTCGAACAATGGCACGTACCACTCCACTCGAACGTTATCGCAATATTGGCATAATGGCCCATATTGATGCGGGTAAAACGACGACGACGGAACGCGTGTTGTTTTACACTGGAATTTCCCACAAGATTGGCGAAGTTCACGATGGTAATGCGGTAATGGACTGGATGGAACAGGAGCAGGAACGCGGTATTACCATAACTTCTGCGGCAACTACGTGTTTTTGGTCCGGAATGGATAAAAGCCTCCCAGAACACCGTATCAATATCATTGACACGCCAGGCCACGTTGATTTCACCATTGAAGTTGAGCGGTCTTTACGTGTTCTTGATGGCGCTGTTGCGGTATTTTGCGCTGTAGGCGGAGTTGAGCCTCAGTCTGAGACGGTATGGCGTCAAGCGAATAAATATAGTGTGCCGCGTATGGCATTCGTTAATAAAATGGATCGTACCGGTGCAGATTTCCTGCGTGTGGTAGCTCAAATCGAATCTCGCCTTGGTGCAAATCCGGTTGTCATGCAGATCAATATTGGCGCTGAAGACCGGTTCCGGGGTGTTGTCGATCTGGTGAAAATGAAAGCAGTTTACTGGAGCGAAGACAACATGGGCGTTGAATTCGAATACCAGGATATCCCAGAAGAAATTCAGGCGCAATGTGCAGAATACCGTGCGAAGCTGGTCGAGGCCGCAGCGGAAGCTAACGAAGAATTGATGGATCAGTTTTTCGAACACGGCGATCTTGGCGAACAACAGATTAAACAGGGTATTCGCGAGCGCACCCTGAAGAATGAAATAATCCCGGTCTTGTGTGGCACCGCTTTCAAAAATAAAGGTGTGCAGACAATGCTGGACGCTGTCATCGACTATATACCGAGCCCGTTGGAAGTCGCGGCTATAAACGGCATCGCGGAAGATGGGGAAACTGAAATCCGCCGCGAATCCGATGACAACGAAGCGTTTTCAGCTCTGGCCTTTAAAATCATGTCCGATCCGTTTTTTGGCCAACTGGTTTTTTTCCGTGTGTACTCTGGATGCATAAAAACAGGCGACACTGTGTTGAATTCAGTAAAGGGCAAGAAAGAACGTATTGGCCGAATACTGCAAATGCACTCCAACGATCGTGAAGATATCAAAGAAGTTCGAGCCGGAGATATCGCTGCGGCTGTTGGTCTGAAAAGCATCACTACAGGTGACACGCTGTGCGCGCCGGATTCTGTTGTTGTGCTGGAAAGAATGGAATTCCCGGATCCGGTAATTTCTCAGGCGGTTGAGCCGAAAACCAAATCCGACCAGGAAAAATTGGGTATCGCGCTGGGTAAACTTGCGCAGGAAGATCCTTCATTCCGGGTACGTTCCGATGAAGAATCTGGCCAGACCATCATTTCTGGGATGGGCGAATTACATCTGGAAATCATCATCGATCGGTTGAAGCGCGAATTTAGTGTCGATGCCAACATCGGTAAGCCTCAGGTGGCGTATCGTGAAACGATTACCAAAACGGTTGAACAGGAGCATAAATACGCCAAGCAAACTGGCGGGCGCGGTCAATACGGCCATGTTGTTATTAAGCTGGAACCGCAGGAATTAGGCGCTGGCTACGAATTTGCTGATGAAATAAAAGGCGGCGTGGTGCCTCGTGAATATATTCCTGCAGTGGACAAGGGAATTCAGGATGCCATGCAGTCCGGTGTTATTGCGGGATACCCGATAATTGATGTCAAAGCGACTTTATTTTTTGGCTCATACCATGATGTTGACTCTTCAGAGCATGCTTTTAAAGCTGCGGGAAGCATGGCGTTTCGCGAAGGCGCAAGAAATGCAAATCCGGTTCTGCTGGAGCCGATGATGGCAGTAGAGGTGGTTTCACCGGAAGAGTATATGGGTAGCGTAAACGGTGATTTGAGTTCTCGAAGAGGCTTGATTCGCGAAATGGAAGACTCCCCCAGCGGTAAAGTGGTTCGCGCTGAAGTGCCTTTGTCTGAAATGTTTGGATACGCAACAGCATTGCGTTCGGCAACCCAGGGTCGGGCGAACTACACCATGGAATTTAAAAAGTATTCACCCGTTCCGGAAAGTGTGGTCGGTGCAATCAGGAACGCTGCCTAAGATAGCGATTATTAAAATAATTTTTGCAAACAGAATTTAATAAACAAATTAACGAACTAACATATTTAAAAGATTTTTTAGGAGATAACCATGTCTAAAGAGAGATTTGAGAGAACGAAGCCGCATGTAAATGTGGGCACGATTGGTCACGTAGATCACGGTAAGACCACGCTGACAGCGGCGATGACGAAAGTATTGTCATCCCGGTTTGGCGGCACAGACGCGAAAGCGTTTGACGAGATTGACAATGCCCCGGAAGAACGCGAAAGAGGTATTACGATCGCGACGGCACACGTTGAATACGAAACAGAAGGCCGACACTACGCCCACGTAGACTGTCCGGGGCACGCGGACTATGTTAAGAACATGATTACCGGTGCAGCGCAGATGGACGGTGCCATTCTGGTTTGTTCGGCGGCGGATGGTCCGATGCCGCAAACCCGTGAGCACATCCTGTTGGCGCGTCAGGTTGGCGTGCCTTACATTGTTGTGTTTCTGAACAAAGCTGACATGGTAGACGATGAAGAGCTGCTGGAACTGGTTGAAATGGAGGTGCGTGAACTGCTGGATGCTTATGAATTTCCGGGAGACGACACCCCAATTGTTATCGGAAGTGCGCTAAAAGCGCTTGAAGGCGATACATCCGATATTGGCGAAGGCGCTATTTTGAAATTGGCAGAAGCACTGGATACTTATATTCCGGAGCCGGAGCGTAAAGTTGACGGTGACTTTTTGATGCCGGTAGAGGACGTATTCTCGATTTCAGGTCGCGGTACGGTGGTTACTGGTCGAATTGAACGCGGCGTTATCAAGGTCAACGAAGAAATTGAGGTTGTGGGTATCAGGGACACCATGAGAACGATTTGTACCGGTGTTGAGATGTTCCGCAAGTTGCTTGATGAAGGTCGGGCGGGTGACAACGTTGGTATTTTACTGCGGGGCACAAAGCGTGAAGAAGTTGAGCGTGGCCAGGTATTGGCGAAGCCGAAATCGATCACCCCGCATACGAAGTTTGAAGCAGAAGTGTACATTCTGTCGAAAGACGAAGGCGGCCGACATACGCCATTTTTCAACGGTTATCGTCCGCAGTTCTATTTCAGGACTACCGACGTGACAGGGGCTTGTGATCTGCCGGCAGATATTGAAATGGTGATGCCTGGAGACAATGTTGCGATGACGGTTGAGTTAATTGCGCCGATTGCGATGGAAGACGGATTGCGGTTTGCGATACGAGAAGGCGGCCGTACCGTTGGTGCGGGCGTGGTGTCTAAAATTATTGAGTGATTTCGCTGAAATTTCTGTAGCACAAAATCAAGTACATTTTTGAGTAAATTGAGTAATGGTTGAAAGTCAAAAAATTCGCATTAGCCTGAAAGCGTTTGATCACAAATCGATCGATCGATCAGCTTTAGAGATCGTAGATACAGCGCGACGAACGGGTGCCCTGGTGATGGGCCCCATTCCGCTGCCTACAAAGATCGAAAAATTCACGCTGTTGCGGTCTCCCCATGTAAACAAAAAAGCAAGGGATCAGTTTGAGATCAGAACTCACAAACGAATTCTGGATATTGTTCAACCTACAGATAAGACTGTCGATGCTTTGATGAAGCTCGACCTTGCTGCAGGTGTTGACGTTGAAATCAAACTCAACTGACTTAACAGTAGATTAGAGATATAGAGCAGGTTACAAAATGTCATTAGGACTTGTAGGAAAAAAAATCGGCATGACTCGGGTATTCACCGAAGAAGGTGTTTCCCGGCCAGTCACCGTTATCGAAGTGTTACCGAATAAGGTTACACAAATTAGAACCGAAGACTCAGATGGTTTTAACGGTTTGCAGGTGACTACCGGTGAACGTCGGGCAAATCGTGTTAGCAATGCAATGAAAGGCCATTTTGCCAAAGCGGGTGTTGAACCCGGTCGCGGTGTTTGGGAGTTTCGATTGAACGATGCTGCAGAAACCCAACTCGGTACTGAGCTGACAGTTGATTTGTTTTCAGAAGGTCAAAAAGTTGATGTCACCGGGCAAACCATTGGTAAAGGTTTTGCCGGTGTCATGAAGCGTCATGGTTTTAGCGGCGGCCGTGCTACTCACGGTAACTCCAAAGCGCATCGATTGGGCGGTTCGATTGGTAATGCTCAAGATCCAGGACGTGTTTTCAAAGGCAAGAAAATGGCTGGCCATATGGGTGCTGGACAAGCTGCTCAGCAGAACCTCGACGTTGTTCGTGTTGATGGTGACAAAAACCTGATTCTGATCGCGGGCTCTATTCCCGGCTCAAAAGGTGCGGACGTGATTATTTGTCCTGCTGTCAAATCCAAAGATACGTTAACAATCCCTACAGGACTGGAAGTTGCCGCCGAAGAACAACCGCAAGTTGATGAAGCAGCAGCTGAGAATGCAGAATAAGCGTTTCGCAAGTTAGCTTTGAACAAGAAAAGATAAAGATATGAGTATTGAAGTAAAAGTAAATCCGCTTTGCGGCAGTAAAGCGAGCAAAGTTGATCTTTCCGATGCGGCATTTGGTGCGGATTTTAACGAAGCCCTTATCCATCAGGTTGTAACTGCTTATCAGGCAGGCGGCAGAAGCGGTACTCGGGCACAGAAAAATCGCGCGGCTGTTCGTGGCGGCGGTGCAAAGCCATGGCGCCAAAAAGGCACAGGTCGAGCTCGTGCAGGAACCATACGAAGCCCCATTTTTACCGGTGGCGGACGTGCATTTCCTGCCTCTACCCAGGATTTCTCTCAAAAAGTTAATCGCAAGATGTACCGCGCAGCAATGCGTTCGATTCTCTCTGAATTGCATCGTCAGGAGCGTTTGGTTGTTGTTGATGATTTTGCAATGGATGCGCCGAAAACACGTTCATTGATTAATTCGCTGAGCAAATTGGGTGCGCATCAGGCGCTTGTTGTTCTAGGTAAAGAAAACGCAAATGTGGCGCTTTCTGCGAGAAACCTTGAAGCGGTGGATGTGTGTACCAGCAGTGAAGTTGATCCGGTAAGTCTGGTTCGATTCGAAAAAGTGGTTATGACCGCGGCGGCAGCGAAAAGTATTGACGCTGCATTGCAATAAAAAATCCATTTTTTGAATGCAGATAGAAATATTAAGCGTAACTGAAAATATTGGTCAGGAAATAAGTTAGATGAACGAAGAACGGTTATATCAAGTCATTCTGAACCCGGTGATTTCCGAGAAATCAACCATGGCGGCAGATAAACACGGCCAGATCGTGTTTAAGGTTTTGCCCGATGCGAATAAAAATGAAATTGCAGAAGCGGTTGAAAAATTATTCGAAGTTAAAGTCAAGAATGTGCAGGTGGTTAATGTGCGCGGAAAAGTTAAACGCTTTGGACGGACTCCCGGCGCATGCAGCGATTGGAAAAAAGCCTACGTGAGTTTGCAACAAGGTCAGGACATTGATTTTCTTGGTCTCGGCGGCGCTTAAAACCAGCGAATTATCAAATAGAGCAATAAACAGAATACAAGAAGCGTTATGGCACTAGTAAAACAAAAACCAACGACTCCAGGTCAAAGAGGCATGGTTAAAGTGGTTACCCCTGATTTACACAAGGGTAAACCGCACCGTGCGCTATTGCAGCCTAAAACTGCAATCAGTGGTCGCAACAACGAAGGTCGTATTACCGTACGCCATCGTGGTGGCGGACATAAACGTCATTATCGGGTGATCGATTTCAAACGTAACAAGGACGGTATCCCGGCGACAATCAAGCATATTGAATATGATCCAAATCGCAGTGCGCATATTGCGTTGCTGGTCTATAAAGATGGCGAACATCGTTACATGATTGCCCCTCGCGGTCTGAGTGCCGGTGACGTTGTCATGTCAGGTGTTGGCAGTGGATACAATGTTGGAAACTGTCTGCCGTTAAGAAATATTCCGGTGGGAACAGTCGTTCACTGCATTGAGTTAAAGCCGGGTAAGGGTGCGCAGATTGCACGATCAGCTGGTGCTGCGGTGCAGTTTATCGGTAAAGAAGGAGCCTATGCTCAATTACGGCTTCGTTCGGGTGAAATGAGAAAAGTTCATCTTGATTGCCGCGCGACAATTGGACAGGTTGGCAATAGCGAAAACAGTCTTCGCAAATTAGGTAAAGCAGGTGCGAAACGATGGAAAGGGATTCGCCCAACTGTTCGCGGTGTTGCCATGAACCCGGTTGATCACCCACATGGTGGTGGCGAAGGCCGTACTTCTGGTGGCCGTGATCCGGTTTCACCCTGGGGTGTTCCTACCAAAGGTTACAGAACGCGTTCTAACAAACGTACTTCATCAATGATTATTCGCAGGCGGAAAAAATAACCATGCCACGATCCATTAAAAAAGGCCCTTTCGTAGACCACCATTTGTGGGCGAAAGTGGAAGCAGCTAAGCAAGAAAATTCACGTAAACCAATTAAAACATGGTCTCGTCGTTCCATGGTCATGCCTGAATTTGTCGGTATGACCATTGCAGTACACAACGGTCGCCAACATGTTCCTGTATTGGTTAACGAAAATATGGTGGGCCACAAGTTGGGCGAATTCGCGCCAACCCGAACTTACCGTGGGCATATCGCCAACAAAAAATCTTAAGCTAATCGTCATTAACTAAGAACAGAAAAATGCAAGTCAGATCAGTAGCAAAATATGTCCGGTTGTCACCGCAGAAATGCCGTTTGGTAGCCGATCAGATCCGCAAGCTTCCCGTTGAAAGGGCGTTGGAGATTTTGTCTTTCAGTCCAAAGAAAGGCGCTTTGCCAGTGAAAAAAGTTCTGAATTCGGCCATTGCCAATGCAGAGCACAATGAAGGTGCGGATATCGATGATCTTTGGGTCAGCCAGGTAATGGTGGATGAAGCGCCAACCATGAAAAGATATCGTGCTCGAGCTAAAGGCCGCGGCACACGAATTTTGAAACGTAATTGTCATATCACATTGAGTGTTAGTGACGAACCGCGTTCAAGCAAGTAGAAGAAATTTAATAGAAACAGATACCGATTAAAGGTTAATTATGGGTCAAAAAGTACAACCAAATGGCATCCGGCTCGGAATTGTCAAAGACTGGAACGCAAAATGGTATGCAGGCAAAGGCAGTTACGCAAGCACGCTTGCCAGCGATCTTAAAATTCGTGAATTTCTAACGAAAAAGCTGTCGAATGCTGCGGTGAGCAAAATCGTCATTGAGCGTCCGGCGCAGAACCTCAACGTCACCATTTATACCGCTCGTCCAGGGATAGTTATCGGTAAGAAAGGTGAAGAGATTGATCGTCTTCGTTTTCAGCTGACCAGGCTTAACGGCAGTCCCGTTCAGGTTGGAGTTGAAGAAATCAGAAAGCCAGAGCTTGATGCGAAACTGGTGGCAGAAAATATCTGCCACCAGCTGGAAAAAAGAATCATGTTCCGTCGTACGATGAAGCGATCAGTGCAAAGCTCAATGAGACTGGGCGCTGAAGGCGTCAAAGTTATGCTTGCTGGTCGGTTGAACGGTGCAGAAATTGCGCGAACCGAATGGTATCGCGAAGGCCGTGTTCCGCTTCATACATTACGAGCTGATATTGACTACGGCACTCATGAAGCGCAGACCACTTATGGGATCATTGGCGTAAAAGTCTGGATATTCAAAGGTGAGATTTTTGAAGAAGAAAAAGGCGAAGCGGAAACAACTGAACAAGTAGCGGAAGTAGTGTAAGAAAATGCTCCAACCTAAAAGAACAAAATTTCGTAAGCAGCATAAAGGCAGAAACCGGGGCCTTGCTACACGCGGAAATCGTGTGAGCTTTGGTGAATTCGGTTTGCAGTCATCCGACCGTGGTCGATTGACGGCAAGACAAATTGAAGCTGCAAGACGTGCGATTACGCGCCACGTAAAACGTGGCGGCCGAATTTGGATTCGCGTATTCCCCGATAAACCAATTTCTAAAAAACCGCTTGAAGTGCGAATGGGTAAAGGTAAAGGCAACCCGGAGTTTTGGGTGGCGTTGATCCAGCCAGGCACGATGCTTTATGAAATTGAAGGTGTAACAGAGGAACTGGCGAGAGAAGCATTTCGACTGGCTAGTGCGAAATTACCGATCCGAACCAACTTTGCAAGACGGCAGGTGGGCTAAATGAAAACATCTGAATTAAGAAGCAAAAGTGTTGAAGAACTGAACGAAGAACTGATTGGCCTGCGTAAAGAACAGTTCAATTTGCGTATGCAGCGTGGCGCTGGCCAGTTGGCGAGCCCGGCACAATTTAAAATTGTGCAAAAAGACATTGCACGAATTAAAACCATCCTGACCGAAAAGGCAGGTCCCGCGTCCTAAATTATGGCCGAAGTGATGAATAGCGAAACTAACCAAGAAAAAACCAAGCGCCTTATTCAGGGTAATGTGATTAGCGCAGCCAGCGATAAGAGCATTACCGTTCTTGTCGAGCGCAAGGTAAAACATCCGCTTTATAAAAAGTATATCAAGCGATCAACCAAACTCCATGCCCATGATGAGAATAACGAATGTCAGGCTGGTGATACGGTTCGTATCGAAGCATGTCGACCAATTTCCAAGTCCAAATCCTGGCGCCTGGTCGAAGTTGTTTCTCGAGCAGTTTAATTTAGCGGTATAGAGGAGAAATATCATGATTCAGATGCAGTCAATGATGTCAGTAGCTGACAATAGCGGCGCAAAACGCGTGATGTGCATCAAGGTATTGGGTGGTTCGAAAAGACGCTACGCTGGTATCGGTGACATTGTAAAAATCACCATTAAAGAGGCGCTGCCGAATAGCAGGGTTAAAAAAGGTGATGTATACGATGCCGTAATCGTTCGTACAAGAAGCGGTGTTCGCAGACCTGACGGATCCCTGATTCGTTTCGACAAGAACTCGGCAGTTTTACTGAATGCCTCTCATCAACCCATCGGCACTCGTATTTTTGGTCCGGTAACACGTGAGCTGCGGTCTGAAAAGTTCATGAGAATCATCTCGTTGGCGCCTGAAGTCCTGTAATTGATCAGGATAACGGGTGACAAAATTAATTATCGTTAATAAAGTATAGCGAAAATGCAAAGAATCAAGAAAGGTGACGACGTCATAGTCATTGCTGGGCGTGACAAAGGTAGGCGCGGCAATGTTCTTCGAATTACAGATGATGGTCGTGCATTCGTTGACAACGCAAACCTGGTCAAACGACACACTCGCGGGAATCCCAATACGGGTGAAACCGGTGGCATCATCGAAAAAGAAGCTGCGATTCAGTTGTCGAATCTGGCGCTGTACAACCCGGCGACAGAAAAGGCGGATCGCGTAGGTTTCAAATTTCTGAAAGATGGCAGAAAGGTTCGTTACTTTAAATCAAACAATGAAGTGGTTGATCTGACTTAAGGTCAGCTACAGATACAGATTAATTGGCAGATTAAAAACAACATGTCCAGACTATTCGATAAATACAATTCCGAAGTCGTGCCGAAGTTAATGCAGGATTTTTCTTTTGGCAGTGCGATGGAGATTCCGCGCATTACCAAAATCACCCTGAATATGGGGTTAGGAGAAGCGGTTGCTAACAAGAACGTAATGCAAAGCGCGACATCGGATCTCGAAAAAATTACGGGTCAAAAACCGGTAGTAACCAAAGCTAAAAAATCAGAAGCGAATTTTAAAATTCGTGAAGGTTGGCCGATTGGTGCAAAAGTCACGCTTCGCAGAGAACGCATGTACGAATTCCTGGATCGTTTGATCTCGGTGGCAATTCCGCGAATGCGGGATTTCAGGGGCTTGTCCAACAAATCGTTTGATGGCCGCGGCAACTACGCGTTTGGTTTAAAAGAACAGATTGTTTTCCCGGAAATTGATTACGACAACGTCGATGCTTTACGTGGAATGGATATTTGTATTACCACGACGGCAAAAACCGATGAAGAAGCTGCAGCACTGCTGCGCGCATTTAATTTTCCAATCAAAAATTAAGCAAGACTTAGGAAAGAACTAACGTTATGGCTAAAAAATCGATGATTGCTCGCGAAACCAAGCGCGAGGAACAGGCAAAAACTTATTCCGCTAAAAGAGCTGAATTGATACGTATCGTATCTTCTGAGGAATCCGGTGCTGATGATCAATTTCAGGCAATGCTGGACCTGCAAAAGTTACCTCGCGATTCAAGCCGCAGCCGCGGAAGAAACCGTTGCGTTGTCACCGGTCGCCCAAGAGGGGTTTATCGAAAGTTTGGTTTGTGTAGAAACAAGCTAAGGGAAATCATTATGCGTGGTGAAACACCAGGCGTAGTGAAATCCAGTTGGTAAACCGACACATTGTAGAAATGTCATTTAAGAAAAGTTAAGAGATTTTCATATGAGTATGTCAGATCCCATCGCCGATATGTTAACCCGGATACGAAACGGCCTTCAGGCTCAAAAAGTATCAGTGGGTATGCCGGCATCAAGGAATAAAGTTGCTATCGCAGAAGTTTTGAAAGACGAAGGTTATATCAGTAGTTTTTCAGTAGATGAAAGCGATAGCGTTAAAAAGCTCCTCGAAATTGAACTCAAGTATTTCCAGGGAGAGCCTGTAATAGAAGAAATTCGCCGAGTGAGCTGCCCAAGTTGCCGTGTTTATGCAAGTCGTAATGATTTGCCGTCGGTTCGTGATGGCCTTGGCGTTGCATTGGTTTCAACGTCTAAAGGTATTCTTACCGACAAGACTGCACGCCAACAGGGCGTTGGTGGTGAAATTATCTGTACTGTCTTCTAGATCGGCTAACCGAACGCAAAGTAGCAGAGAATAATTTCAAGCAATATTTTTTATTGAACAAATTTGTAAAGAATTAAATTTAAGACAAGGCGAAAACAATGTCACGAATTGCAAAAGCACCAATTTCAGTTCCTTCAAACGTTGAAGTGAAAGTTGAGAATGGAACCATAATCGCGAAAGGGCCCAAGGGGGAATTGAGTTTTGATCTTTCTCCCGGTATTGAGGTGCTCAATAACGACGGCAGCCTGCAAGTTCAGCTTACCGGTGATGCAGGCGCTGCGAGCAGGCATGTACGTTCGATGTCCGGAACAACCCGAGCTATGGTTGCCAATCTGGTTTCCGGCGTATCTGAAGGATTTGAAAAGAAACTGACTATTATCGGAATTGGTTATCGAGCGCAGACACAAGGTAAGAAACTCAATCTGAATCTGGGGTTTTCCCATCCGGTTGAATATGAGTTACCAGAAGGTGTAAGCGCAGAAACACCAACTCAAACTGAAATTGTGCTCCGTGGTTCTGATAAACAGGTAATTGGTCAGGCTGCTGCGGAAATTCGTGCATTTCGGCCACCTGAACCCTATAAAGGTAAAGGCGTTCGTTATTCCGATGAGTATGTCGTCAGAAAGCAAGCTAAGAAGAAGTAAGCTGTAGACAGCAAATAACTGATTAAGAAAATTTTTAAAGAACATGGCTAACAAGAATACTGCAAGACTGAGAAGAGCGCGAAAAACCAGGGGCAAAATTGCTCGTCTGGAAGCGGTTCGTCTTTCTGTTTACCGTACACCCAGACATTTTTATGCTCAGATTTTTGATCAAAGCGGTGAAAATGTATTGGCTTCAGCATCGACACTGGATGCTGGTTTAAAGAAATCGATTTCCAGCGGCGGCAATAAAGATGCAGCCATAGCCGTTGGTGAGTTGATTGCTAAAAATGCTAAAGCTGCGGGTATTGAATCCGTAGCCTTCGATCGCTCTGGTTATCGATACCATGGCAGAGTTCAGGCTTTTGCTGATTCTGCCCGTGAGCATGGTCTCAAATTTTAATTAAAGAACAGTTTAAATGGCTAAAACAAGAGAACGCAATAACGCCCGAAAGGATAATTATCAGGAACAGCTGATTGAGGTCAGACGGGTTTCTAAAGTCGTTAAAGGTGGACGTATTTTTGGATTTTCCGCGCTGACAGTCGTCGGTGACGGCGAAGGCAGAGTAGGTATGGGTCGAGGTAAAGCCCGGGAAGTTCCGATTGCAGTACAAAAAGCGATGGAAGATGCTCGCCGCAATATGTTCAAGGTTCAGATGAACGGCGATACCCTGCAATACCCCATGGTTGGACGGCACGGCTCCGCTCGAGTGGTCATGAGGCCCGCTACTGAAGGTACGGGAATTATTGCCGGCGGTACCATGCGTGCGGTATTTAAAGTAATGGGTATCCAGAATGTCTTAACCAAAGTGATTGGTACAACGAATCCGGTAAATGTGACACGCGCGACGATTGCCGCATTAAAAGGCATGCGTAGCGCAAGTTTTATCGCAGCTAAACGCGGTAAAGAGGTTAAAGAATTAAGATAGAGATCAATCTTTATTCCCGCTAATTCATCGAAATACAGACAGTAAAATGGCAGACAAGAAAATTCTAAACGTTACCCTGACGCGCAGTATGAAGGGGAGACTAAAAAAGCATCAGGCTTGTGTAAGGGGTTTGGGGCTGCGACGTATGCACCAGACAGTAGAAGTGATTGATACTCCGGAAAATCGGGGAATGATCAATAAAGTTAGCTACATGGTGAGCTGCGAAGAAGCTTAGATTGAAAAAACAATCACTTAACGACAAGTCAAATCCAAAATTAATTTACCCAATATTGAAATTGACAACTGAAGAAAAATGACATCACTTAGACTGAATTCTATCAAACCCGCCAGCGGTGCTAAATCGAAAGCCAAACGTGTTGGCCGTGGCCCTGGATCCGGGTTAGGCAAAACCGCAGGACGTGGACATAAAGGTCAAAAGTCTCGATCAGGCGGCTACCATAAGGTCGGTTTTGAAGGCGGACAAATGCCTTTGCAGCGTCGTTTGCCTAAAAGGGGTTTTCGCTCACATGTAAATACCCATACTGCTGAAATTCGCTTGAACGAACTGGCAAAGATTGAAGGCGATATTGTCGATCTTAAGTCTTTACAGAAAGCAGGCGTAATTGGTTTGCATGTAGATCGAGCCAAAGCAATTCTGTCTGGCGAAATCAATCGTGCAGTTACCCTCAAGGGAATCGGCGCAACCAAAGGTGCCCGTGCAGCTATTGAAAGTGCTGGCGGAAACGTAGAATCGTAATACCAGGTATCGTAGAAGTGGCAAAACCTCAAGTCCCAACCGCTGGAATGCTTGGAAACTTATCCGAGCTAAAACAACGCATACTGTTTGCATTGGGAGCGATACTGGTTTTCCGTGTGGGCACACACGTACCCGTACCGGGTGTCGATCCTGCCGCTGTTGCCGCTTTGTTTGAACAAACTCGCGGCTCCATTGTTGATATATTCAACATGTTTTCAGGCGGCGCACTAAGCCGGCTATCTATCTTTGCATTGGGGGTCATGCCCTATATCTCTGCTTCCATCATCATGCAAATGATGAAGACAGTTGTTCCGACACTAGAACAATTGAACAAGGAAGGCGAAGCTGGACGGCGGAAAATCACCCAATACACTCGCTATTTCACGGTTGTACTGGCGCTTTTCCAGGGAATGGGGATATCGGTTGCAATTGAAAGTCAGCAGGTTGCCGGAAACCCCGTTATTCTGATTCCGGGATTGGGGTTTAAAATTATCACCGCAACAACGCTTTGTGCGGGAACCATGTTCCTTGTGTGGTTAGGTGAACAGATAACCGAGCGTGGTCTTGGCAACGGCATTTCATTGATCATATTTGCGTCCATTGTCGCTGGTCTGCCTTCAGCGGTAGCGGGCACCCTGGAGCTCGCACGTACTGGAGCATTGTCTGGCGGTATCGTTCTTCTTTTATTTGTTGGCGCTTTGGCGGTGACTTACTTTGTGGTTTTCGTCGAACGTGGACAAAGGCGAATTACGGTGAATTACGCGAAACGTCAGCAAGGCCGCAAAATGATGGCTGGACAGAGCAGCCACTTGCCATTCAAACTGAATATGGCTGGTGTAATCCCACCCATATTCGCATCCAGTCTGATTCTGTTTCCAGCCAGCCTTGGCAGTTGGTTCGGTCAGAACGAAAGCATGAGCTGGTTATCAGATATTGCAACGAAGATGCAGCCGGGTGAGCCTGTTTATACGATGTTGTACGGCGGAATGATCATATTCTTCTGCTTTTTCTACACCGCACTGGTTTTTAACCCGAATGATATTGCGGATAACCTTAAGCGGTCTGGTGCGTTTATTCCTGGCATACGCCCGGGTGCGCAAAGTGCGAAGTACATTGATGGCGTCGTTTCACGCTTAACCATGATTGGTGCATTTTATATAACCTTTGTTTGTCTGATACCGGAATTTTTGATTGTGAAGTGGAGTGTGCCGTTTTACTTTGGCGGTACTTCATTGCTGATTATTGTGGTGGTGACCATGGACTTGATTTCACAGGTTCAATCGCATTTGATGTCCCGCCAGTATGAAAGCATTATGAAAAAATCGCCATTTTCGAAGCCGCAAGGTGTTTGAGAATCGGACTGGATACTGGGTTAACTAGAGTAACTGGAGAGAAGAGATGAAAGTAAGAGCCTCGGTAAAGAAAATTTGCAGAAACTGCAAAATTATTCGGCGTAACAGAACGGTTCGTGTGATTTGTACGGATCCAAGACATAAACAACGACAGGGCTAAATCAGAGTGATTTTGGCGGCGATATCTGGCGAACACCAATTGATGGAGTTCGCTTATTTTGATAGAATCCGCGCCCCTCTTATTGGGCTCCAATCAATTATTACCTGAGAATTCAGGTTTTTATAGAGATTAAACAATGGCACGTATTGCTGGAATTAATTTACCAAACGAAAAACATATTGAGATCGGATTGACCTCAATTTACGGCATTGGTCGAACCACCGCGCAGATGATTTGTGATACTGCGGGTATCGACAGAAATACTAAAGCTCGTGACCTGGATGAAGATCAAGCCGAAAGACTTCGTGCTGAAGTAGCCAAATACGAAGTAGAGGGTGATTTACGACGGGAAGTATCCATGAACATCAAGCGATTGATGGATTTAGGCTGCTATCGTGGTATGCGACACAGAAGAGGATTACCGGTTCGTGGTCAACGCACCAAAACCAATGCACGTACACGTAAAGGTCCTCCTCGCCCAGTAAAACGTTAATTCGTTAGAGATCAGACCCGCATTTAATCCCAATTTATAACCCAATTTTAATTGAGTAACTAGAAGAGTAATCAGGTACCAAGATGGCCAAACCAAGTTCGACTTCCAGCAAAGGAAAAGCCAAAATCAGAAAGAATGTTACTGAAGGTGTGGCGCATGTTCACGCAACCTTCAATAATACGATAATTACGATCTCTGATCGTCACGGAGATACCCTGTGTTGGGCATCTGCAGGCAATTCGGGATTTAAAGGTTCTCGTAAAAGTACACCCTATGCAGCTCAAACCGCTGCAGACACCTGCGGCCGTAAAGCCCAGGAAATGGGAGTGAAACAACTCGAAGTGAAAATCAAGGGCCCTGGCCCCGGCCGTGAATCTGCGGTTCGTGCACTCAATGCGCTCGGTTTTGAAATTCATTCAATTTCAGATATCACGCCCATTCCTCACAATGGCTGCCGTCCTCCTAAACGGCGTCGTGTGTAGCTCGAACTGAAATCAGATTCAACTTAGATTGAGCAAACGAAATTAAGGTAAAACGTAATGGCAAGATACATAGGTCCAACTTGTAAACTGGCACGAAGAGAAGGTACTGATCTTTTTCTGAAAAGTCCGGCTCGGACAATTGATTCAAAATGTAAATTTGATCGACCCCCTGGTGTTAAAGCAACTGTTCGACGACCTCGCAGCACCGTATACGGAACCCAGTTAAGGGAAAAACAAAAATTGCGTCGTATCTACGGCGTTCTCGAAAAACAGTTTCGTAATTACTACACCGAAGCGGCAAGAATCTCAGGTTCAACAGGCTCCAACCTTTTACGGTTGCTTGAAAGCCGTCTGGATAACGTGGTTTATCGCTTCGGATTCGGGGTGACTCGTGCTGAAGCACGTCAGCTGGTTAGTCATAAAAGTATTATGGTGAACGGTGTGAAGGTGAATATCCCTTCTTATCAGGTTCAACCAGGTGATCAAGTTGAAGTTGTCGAAAAAAGCAAAACGCAACTTCGTATCACCTCTGCTTTGGAAATTGCTGAACAGATCGGTTTTGTTCCATGGGTTGATGTCGATGTGAAAGGCGTAAAAGGTGTTTACAAGGCAATGCCTGAAAGATCAGAGTTGCCACCCGATATCGATGAAGCATTGGTTGTTGCACTTTACTCTAAGTAACTCTTAGGTAAGCGTGGCGACGAAAATAGTGTAGTTATAAAAGTCAGATTTTATTTTTAACTTCGTTTTAATTGCGAGGAAAACAGATGCAGGATCCAACTGTCGAATTTTTAAGACCAAGATTGGTTGAAGCGAAAGCGATCGACAATCAAAATTCGAAAATTACCATTGAACCACTTGAAAGAGGCTTTGGCCACACACTCGGAAATGCACTAAGACGCATTATGCTGTCTTCGATGCCTGGATGTGCGGTAACTGAAGTCAGAATTGAAGGTGTGCTCCATGAGTATTCTTCGCTCGAAGGCGTTCAGGAAGATGTCATCGATATCCTGATGAACCTCAAATCCTTGCCGGTAATTATGCACACGCGTAATGAAGCAGTTGTTACCCTGCGCAAAAAAGGCGCTGGTGCAGCGACTGCGGCAGATATTGAATTGGGTGACGATGTTGAACTGGTCGATCCAGATCATCATATCGCTACACTGTCAAAGGACGGTGAGCTGGATATGGAACTCACTATTCGACGTGGCCGGGGATACGAAACCGCGGAAAGCCGAATGAAAGAAAGCGACGAATCTCGTGCGGTTGGTGTTATCCAGCTGGATGCTTCGTACAGCCCGATCAGCAAGATTGCCTATTCCGTGGAAGATGCGCGTGTTGAACAGTTAACCGATCTGGATAGACTGGTTCTGGAAATTGAATCTAATGGCTCTATCGATCCAGAAGTGGCCGTCAGAAGAGCAGCCACCATTCTGCACGATCAAATCTCGGTGTTTGTTAACCTTGAAGAATCTATGGTTCAGAACCAGGTTGAAGAAGAACCTGAAATTGATCCTTCTTTGTTGAAGCCTGTAGACGATCTGGAGTTAACCGTACGCTCTGCAAATTGCCTGAAAGCTGAAAATATTTACTACATCGGTGATCTGGTTCAACATACAGAGAACGAACTACTTAAAACCCCCAATCTCGGTAAAAAATCGCTGACTGAAATCAAAGATGTTCTGGCGCAGAGAAACCTTGCTTTGGGTGTGCAACTTGAAAACTGGCCTCCCGCTTCCCTGATAAAGGAAGATGAAGGCACTCCCATGGGAATGAACTAAAAATGAGACACAGAAAAGCCGGTCGAAATCTTAGTCGGACCTCTTCTCATAGAAAAGCCATGTTCAGCAACATGGCCAACTCTCTGTTCGAACACGAGCAGATTAAAACGACTTTGCCCAAGGCTAAAGAGTTAAGACGATTCGCAGAACCGTTGATCACATTAGCGAAAAAACCCAGTGTGGCGAATCGCCGAATTGCATTCGCGAAACTTCGTGATCGTGACATGGTAAGCAAGTTGTTTGATGATCTTGGTCCGCATTTTCAGGAACGTCCAGGTGGCTACCTGCGTATTTTGAAATGCGGCTTTCGTAATGGCGACAACGCTCCCATGGCGTTTGTGCAGTTGGTTGATCGGTCGTTAGGCGGAGACGACGAAGGCGATTCTGACGACGATTAAAACGCGATTCATCATCAGATGAAATCCAAAGAGCATCGTATCAGCCTAGGCCGAACGGTGTTTTTTTGTGCTGTAGAGATTCAAATATTATTATTTAATAACAAGACATGACTAAACAAACAATTACGGTTATCCCTGGCGACGGGATTGGACCTGAAATCACAAAAAGCACATTAAAGGTTCTTGATGCACTTGACTGTGACTTGCAGTACGACCTGCAGCTTGCCGGCCTAACCGCGATCGAAGCCGGCAAGGAACTGATGCCTGAAGAAACCCTGCAAAGTATTCGGGATCATGCAATCGCACTAAAAGGCCCACTGACAACGCCAGTTGGTAAAGGCTTCAGCAGCCTCAATGTAATGTTGCGTAAAGAGTTCGACCTTTATGCAAACCTGCGGCCGGCTGTTACCCGAGAAGGTGTCGAATCCCGATATACCGACATTGACCTGATCACTGTTCGGGAAAACACCGAGGGGATGTATTCGCAGGAAAAACAAACGCTTTCGGAAGACGGTGAGCGCGCAGAATCCATGAGTGTCATTACTCGTGATGGGGCTAGCCGAGTTATTCGATTTGCCTACGATCTGGCGAAACGACAGGGCCGCAAGCACGTTTCGGTGGTTCACAAGGCGAATATTCTGAAAGCAACATCAGGATTATTCCTCGATGTCTCTCGCGATATACGAGAAGAGTATCCGGAAATCGAAACCAGTGAACTTATTGTGGATAACATGTGTATGCAACTGGTTGTCCGACCGGAAAAATTCGACGTTATCGTCACGACCAATTTGTTCGGCGATATCCTGTCTGACCTCTGCGCAGGACTGGTCGGCGGACTCGGTATGGCGCCGGGAGCGAATATCGGCGATGAGGCGGCTATATTCGAAGCGGTGCATGGTTCTGCGCCGGATATTGCCGGTAAAGGTATTGCCAATCCCTGCGCCTTGATTCTGGCTTCAGCAATGATGCTCGATCAACTCGATATGAAAGAAAAGGGCGACAAAATTCGAGCAGGCGTTAAAAAAGTCGTCGCCGACGGTGATCGACTCACAGGCGACCTCGGCGGAACCGCAACTACAGCGGAAATGACAGACGCATTGATTGAGCGACTGTAAAGACGAAACGCGTTAGCGCGTTTTATCCGCGGGCTTTGGTCGAAACAGCGTTAAGGTTCTTCCCGTAAGCGATATCGTCGTCGCGCCATTGCTTCGGGAAATCGCTTCCGACAAAACCAGTTTCGCCTCCTTCGGCCCGGCTGGCAACTTGACTTTAATCAACTCGTGGTGAGAAAGTGCACCACGAATTTCCTCATTAACACTCTCCGTCAATCCCTTCATTCCAACACTTACCACAGGCTTCTTGGAATGTGCTTCTCCTTTCAGGCAACGAATTTGTTTGTTGGTTAGTTTCATGGCGGCGATTGTACTGCCAAAGCTGAAAATATTGGACAACAATCAAATAAATGTGTGCAAAAAGACCTATTAAGGTAACGATGCTTTTGGTGGATTTTTACAGACTGTTAAAGCCAAAATATACGCACGACGGATATCACAAATCCTGAAAACATCTAAATCAGGGCTTTTAGCATAAACAACAATGACTTAACGTGTATTGAAAAATGATCCTGATAGAAATATACGTCATTAAATATACGACCCCGTTCGTATATCAATCGTGATAAAGTATTGTAGCGCACACTAACGCCTTGATAAGGGAGGGAGAAGCCTATGTATTGTCCAAACACCCTCGATAAATTTACGACACGTGTCGTAGAAGAAACTGTATGAGTTGGTCAAATAGGAGATACCGTGCCTAGACGAACGACTGTAACAAAAGATGGAACACGTCAAGTTCTCAAAAACATTTCATTTGAGAGCCTTGTAATTAGTTGGTTAATGCAAGATGGCTGGCAGGTATTCTCCCCTGTTTTGGATAACGGCCATCAAACAGATATTCTCATTTCAGATGGCCCTAACTATTATCGCATCCAAATAAAAACAATAGAGGCATCCGGAAAGGACCACAAAATTGAAAACCGCTGGAAGGATAGTGATGTAGACGTTATTGTTGCTTTTGCGCGTAATGCTAACTGGGGTTATGTAATGCCAGCTTTCTCTCAAAATTGTCGGAAGTTAAATCACGAGGGACACAATAAATTTATCCAAAGCAAAAAAGAATTTCTTAAGGCTTTCCATACATTATGAAACTCATAACAAACGCATGCAGTCGGATCAGCAAACCGCTACGTGCTTTGTTGACCGCTGATGCGAGGCGTTAGACGAAAAATTCACTAGCTAGAGATTGAAAAAACAATGGCAGAAGAAGAGAAGTTACACGGATCATGGGAAAATTTTTTCTTACGCTTGGAAACAACATTGTCAGATGCAATAGCAGCAAACCCTGGCCGAGAGAAATCCTTAGCAGCTGGTGCAAAAATTGCAAATAAAGTATCTGGTGTCGAGAAAGAGGAATTTGAGATGATACTAGTAGAGTTTTCTTACGAACATCGCGAAAGGCGGTTTGGTACTAGCGTACTAGTTGAAAGTAATGATGTGCTTTTCGGGCTACAGGCGGAGCTGGACGAAATAACTAAAGAAGAACCTCCCAAAGAAAATTACAAAGCTATTGAAATAGCAATTGAAAGCATTCAAGATTTATTAACAAAATTGCCAAATTGGGTTAATAATTCTCGCTCGATTAAATGCGTCGACATCCGCAAAGGATATGGATTTACCTGGGCTTAAGCCACATCAACTCGGTGGAAAAAGAAAAGGAGATTGGTCAGTTTCTGTAAGCGGAAACTGGCGAATAACGTTTCAGTTCGAGGGTGTCGATGCTGTTGTAGTTGACTATGAAGATTATCATTAGAGGCCAAATATTATGAAAATGCACAATCCTCCGCATCCAGGAGAAATACTAAAAGAATTTTGCTTGGAGCCATTAGAACTAACCGTTACTGACGCAGCTGCGGCCCTTGGTGTAAGTAGAAAGACGTTGTCTTCTATTCTAAATGGTCGTTCTGGTATTAGCCCTGAAATGGCGATACGTCTTGGAAAAGCCTTCGAGACCTCTCCAGAAAGCTGGTTAATCCAACAAGTTCAATATGATCTATGGGAAGCAGAGCAAACGACTATTGGGCTGAAAGTGCAAAAATTGAGGGCCGCATAACAAGGCGCTACAACGCATCTTGAAAATCTCTAGCGAGATTTATCGAGAGCGCTGAGCGCGACGTTAGGCGACTCGACATCTACATGAAGAAGTTAGTGACAATCGTTGTTGTAGCGTTCCTAGCGCAGTACATGTGGAACGATCTCGGCTTGTCGAATAGGTTCGGCTCAAGCGGGGCTGGCTCCGACCCAGTCCTAGCTGAAGCGTTTGAGAATCGGCGCAGCGATCTACAGGTCCAAGGGGAGGGAGAGGTAATTCGTGTGCTGTCAGACGACAGTTCTGGAAGTAGGCATCAGAGGTTCATCCTGAAACTTCAGTCCGGCCAGACTCTTTTGGTGGCCCACAATATTGATTTAGCATTAAGAATTCCCTCATTGAGCGCTGGGGATTCGGTAGAGTTCTATGGCGAGTATGAGTGGAATTCTAAGGGTGGAGTGATTCATTGGACTCATCGAGACCCTCAGGGAATGCATGAAGGTGGCTGGCTCAAGCATCAGGGGAGGACTTTTCAGTGAGTTCAACGATCCGGTCGCCTAACCAGGCGATGAAGCGGACCTCCTTATCTGTCACTTTTCGTGCTTGCGCACGAAAAGTGACAGGCAGCGTCGGCTGCTTATCGCGATGTTATGATGAAATAAAACTCTGCAATTAGCACTAATCGGAAAAGATTTGGAATTCGATTCCCAAATCAACATAAATTTTGTAGAATCCAAAAAACCAAACCAACTAGGAGAGCATCATGAACAGATTAACCCCCATTCTCTTAGCGATATTTTACGTATCCCTTAACCCTGCACTGGCAGAATCAACCATACAATCTTTCAGCGCTAGCAAAGCCGTCGATTTAACACATGTAATGCATGATGATATGACATTCTGGCCTGGTGGTGTGCCCTTTAAGAAAGAAGCTTTGGTTACTTACGATAGTGGCGGGTATTTATTACATAAATTTGTAATGGGAGAAAACACGGGCACGCACATTGATGCGCCTGCCCACTTTATCAAAGGAAATCTGGGTATTGACAAATTGCCCATAGATCAACTCATTCTGCCCATCGTGGTTATTGATGTTAAAGCACAGGCTACGAAAAATCCTGACTATCAACTATCACCAAAGGATGTTTTGAATTGGGAGTCCAAGAACGGGCCAATTCCGGCTAATTCGCTGGTTGCATTAAATTCTGGTTGGCACGCCAAGTTTGATAACCCCGAACAATATATCAACATGGATTCAGAAAATGTCATGCACTTCCCTGGATACTCCCCCGAAGCAGCAAAACTATTAGTCAAGAGAAATGTTTCGGGAATTGGCATCGATACGCTCAGCTTAGATCATGGACCCTCGAAAACCTTTGCAACACATATCGTCATGCTAAAGGCGAATAAGTATCAGGTTGAGAATATGGCCAATTTGGATGCACTACCCGCCGTCGGTGCAACTGTAGTCATTGGCGTGTTGCCAGTAAAAGGTGGCTCCCAGGCCCAGGCACGAATTTTTGCCTTGATGCCATAATTACTCACAATAGACAAGTTCTAAGCTGATCGGAATTTCATCATAACAAGCGCATGCAGCCGGACTTCAAAAAGGCTACGCTTTTTTTGGCCACTGATGCGAGGCGTTAGGTGCAACAAGGAGCAACCATGGTAGAAAAACGTAAAGAAATGGCGGGGATGGCATTTGGTTTTCTAGCATTGTTGTTTAATCCAATAATAAAAATTCACCTATCAAAGGAACTTTGGGCTATTATAGACATTGGTTCTGCCATATTAATTTTGTCCATGAAGTCAAAGATCATCGAGGCTGATAGTGAAAGCAGCTAACAAGGCGCTCGTTCGGACGCAAACTACGCTGCGCTTCGTTTGCGCCGCACAGCTAGGTCGTTAGAGGGCATTATGAAGTTTGCGAAAGATTACTCAGGTTGGAAAAATGAAGTTCTTTATCGGATGTGCTCTGAAAGACCTCTGCACACTGATCTTGATTCAGTGGTTAGCAAACTATGGATTATTGGTCGTGTATATTCTGCGAACATTGAACGCGGAGCAGGTAAAGACTTCAATATTCGGGACGCAGCGGAGCTATTAATTAAATCTGACTTAGACAAAGAGATTAAAAAACTAAAAAAAATTGGGCGTCCAACAATTAATAATATTTCAATTGTTTTAAATACTCACAAAATCCTCACAGACTTATTTTCAAAAGCTACAGGAATTAAACAACGTTCCCTTGCTTCAAAATATCTTCATTTTCATGTACCAAAGTCAGTATTCATCTACGACTCAATAGCAAACAGAGAAATCAGAAGCCGATTACCTAGACAACAGTTTCAAGTACCACAAGAGTTTGATAATGAATACGCTTCATTCTGCTACAGGTGTTTACACTATCGCGACACTGAATTTGAACCTAAACTGGGGCAGTTATCTACACCGAGAAAGCTAGATATGGAGCTGCTTGGCTATGAAGCCCTCTAACAAATCAATCAACTACGCGCCTACGGCGCCAGACGGTACAAAGTTGCGCCGGTTATTGCGACGTTATGCGTAAAAGAAGGTCATGAGTATAAAATTATCTGAAATATTGAACGTAAATAATCCAAAAGAATATAAAGTTCATTTGGCTAACTGGATTTGTGCGAGATTAAAGAAAGGGAAAGGTTGGAATTCTTGGCGTGGCGAAAAGGATGATTTCAATAGACGGTACATTTTCAGTTTAATGGATTTCTACCATGAGCCAAATGTTTGGCTTTTTGGCGGAGTGTATGAAGTCGTTGAAAGACTTAATAATGTAACTAGAGCTAACAGATCAATTTAGTCATTTTATTGGGAGACTGAAAATTAAGTGGCCTATATCTGGACGTGCTAAATCAAGGCGCTTTGAAAACTACATCGATAAGTTCTTGGTTTCTGAAATACTTAAGGAAGAATATACGGGTGAGATATTTTGTGGATATGCGAGAATTAATCACGATTTCCACATTTTGGAAAGCATATTTCTCTCAGCTAAGCCAGATTGGAAGGCTGCTCTTGAAAACGTAAAGGGTGTATATCTGATTAAGGAAGCACTTATTTCACGAGGTGAATTTGGATACAACGCGAACCAAACGCATAACAATGCCGGTTAACGCTGGCGTTAGCGCTCTATGATGAAATATTTAGACAATGCAAAAGGAATGTTACTTGGCCTCGCTGTCGGCGATGCTGTAGGAACTACTGTTGAGTTTGAGGATCGAGGAAGCTTTCCACCCGTTACCGATATGGTTGGAGGTGGTCCTTTTGATCTCGAAAAAGGTCAATGGACAGACGATACATCTATGGCTTTATGTTTAGCTGCAAGTCTAATAGAACAATCTGCTTTTGATCCAAAAGACCAAATAGATCGTTATTTAAGGTGGCGTGATGATGGCTATATGAGTTCAAATGGGCGCTGTTTCGACATTGGAGAGACTGTGAAAGATGCTTTAAACCGCTATATATCGACGGGCAACCCTCTCGCAGGCTCAACAGCCCTTCGGTCTGCCGGTAACGGCTCAATTATGCGTCTCAGTAGTAATTGCCTTCCATAGAAATACAGAAAAATTAATCGAAAACGCCGGGGAAAGCTCGAAAACCACCCATGGTTGTGAAGAATGTGTAGAAAGTTGCAGGCTATTTTCTGCGTTACTTAAAAAAGCTATGGAGTGTAACGAAAAGGAAGTGGTGCTTTTGGAGCATGGATATTTATCAAACTCCTCAAAAGTCAGAGCTATTGGCAAGGCTGAATATTTAAACAAGAGTTACAATGAAATCACGGGTAGTGGTTACGTTATAGAGTCGCTAGAAACAGCATTATGGTGTTTTAATAATTCAAATAGTTTTAAAGAGTCAATTCTTCTAGCAACCAATGTTGGAAATGATGCAGATACTACTGCCGCAATATGTGGGCAAATAGCCGGGGCTTATTATGGTGTCCAAGGTATTCCTGATGATTGGCTAAATTCGCTGACAATGAAGCAAGATATTTCTAAAATGGCAAAACAACTTTATGAGTTATTCACGAGCTAACAAGCGCGTTCGAGAGGGACATATCTCCGCAGTGGTCAATTTGTGCTAAGTTAGCACCAATAAGCTCACTACTTTTGACAATAACTCAAAAAAACGTGGGCCAAATGCTCATCGAAGCTGCAATGCAAAAAGCAGCTGTAATGAACTGGAAGCGGATTAAAGTTGGATTGCCTCCAGAGCAGGAGTGGGCAAGAACCATTTCATTTTGTGAACGAAACGGATTCAATACAATTGGAAAAAGACCGGGTCGTTCAGTATCCTAATTTCTCTGCAAAGATTCTTAACTCGATATGTCAAAAAACAAACGATCCAGAAAGTCCAGTAGCTGGGCTGATCGGCAAAACAAAGATCAATTTGTAAAACAGGCAAGGCAGCAAGGGCTACGGGCGCGAGCGGCTTTTAAGCTGGAACAAATTGATCAGAAATATCGATTGATCAAACCTGGCTCCAATCTTATTGATTTGGGTGCGGCACCGGGCAGTTGGTGCCAGTATGCGGTACGTAAGCTGACGCGCAAAGGCCTGGTTCTGGCGATTGATTTACTTGAAATGCCGGACATTCCCGGTGTTGACTTTACGCAGGGCGATTTTACTGAGCAGTCGGTCCAGGAATCATTGTTATTAAAGCTCAAGAATTGCAAGCTGGACCTTGTTTTATCGGATATGGCCCCCAATATCACAGGTATCAGGGTAACTGATCAGGCACGGGCCGAAGAATTGCAAGAAGCCGTATATGCGTTTTGTTTAGCATCATTGACATCAGGCGGAAAATTGCTGACGAAAATATTTGAGGGTGAATCTGCCAAAGCGGTACAGAAAATGTATCAGCAAAGCTTCAGCCAAGTCCAGGTTATCAAGCCAGATGCTTCGCGTGCTCAATCTCGCGAAATATATATTTTAGCGAGAGATTTTCATTCGATATAAAAAGGTCTCAATAAAAAGGTCTTGGGCCTGATCAAATTTCAGCGAATTTATTGCGGTTGGCGTATAATTTGCCGATATGACACATTAACCGATATGCGGAGAACAGAGCGTTGCCGAATTTGACAAAGAATATTTTACTATGGCTGGTAATTGCCATGGTGCTAATGTCGGTATTTAACAATTTCACCAACCCCAACAGCGGCGGCAGCAGTGAGCTTGATTATTCGACATTTTTGTCTCAGGTCAAACAGGGCAATGTCGCCTCTGTTGAAATTGATAACGAGATTATTCGCGGGCATACCCACAATGGTGAGGGATTTGTAACCTACGCGCCAAACGACCCAAAACTGGTCGATGATTTGTTTGCCAATGGCGTGGAAATAAAAGCCAAAAAAGAAGAAGAAACTTCGCTGTTGATGCATCTGTTGATCAGTTCCTTTCCGATTTTGTTGTTGATCGGTGTCTGGATCTTTTTTATGAAACAAATGCAGGGCGGCGGACGCGGCGGTGCATTGAGCTTTGGTAAAAGCAAAGCCAGAATGCTCACCGAGGATAAAAACCATATTACCTTCGAGGATGTCGCGGGTGTTGACGAAGCCAGGGAAGAAGTCAGGGAACTGGTTGAATTTCTAAGAGACCCTTCCCGATTTCGAAAGCTCGGCGGTCGAATTCCCAGAGGCGTACTGATGACCGGTAGTCCGGGGACGGGTAAGACCTTGTTGGCAAAGGCCATCGCGGGAGAAGCCAAGGTTCCGTTTTTTACAATTTCAGGTTCTGATTTTGTGGAAATGTTTGTTGGTGTAGGCGCTTCGCGAGTTCGCGATATGTTTGATCAGGCGAAAAAACATGCGCCCTGCATTATCTTTATTGACGAAATTGATGCGGTGGGCCGGCAGCGTGGTGCCGGACTTGGCGGCGGCCATGACGAACGTGAGCAAACGCTCAATCAATTGCTTGTAGAAATGGATGGATTTGATGCCGGGGAAGGGGTCATTGTTATTGCTGCAACCAACCGCCCTGACGTTTTGGATCCGGCGCTGCTTCGACCGGGGCGATTTGATCGTCAGGTTACGGTTCCGCTGCCGGATATTCGTGGACGAGAAGCGATTCTTAAAGTCCACATGAAGAAAGTACCGATTGCCAAAGACGTTGATACAGGTGTCATCGCTCGCGGAACCCCCGGATTTTCCGGCGCGGATCTGGCTAATCTGATTAACGAAGCCGCATTATTTGCCGCGCGAGAAGACAAGAAACGGGTATCAATGGAAGAGTTTGAAAAAGCCAAGGACAAGGTGCTGATGGGAGTTGAGCGCCGTTCAATTGTGATGCCCGAAGAAGAGCGGAAAAATACGGCGTATCATGAGTCAGGCCACACCGTTGTTGCAAAAGTTCTGGCTGACAATACCGATCCTGTTCACAAGGTTACAATAATTCCCAGGGGTAGGGCCTTAGGTGTCACGATGCAACTCCCCGAAGAGGATCGTTATAGCCACAATCGTGAATACCTGTTAGCACGTATCGCGGTGTTGATGGGCGGTCGTATCGCTGAAGAGGTATTTATGGAACAGATGACCACAGGGGCTTCCAATGATTTCGAACAGGCTACACAGCTCGCTCAAAACATGGTGGCGCGTTGGGGAATGAGCGATGCACTGGGTCCCCGAGTTTACGGTGATAACCAAAGCGAAGTGTTTCTCGGTCGGGAGATGTCTACGCAACGCAATGTCAGCCCGGATACTGCAGAAAAAGTCGAAAAAGAAGTCACTCGAATCATCAAACAGGAATACGACCGAGCGAGGAGCATCATCGAAGAATATCGAGAGAAAATTGAAGTGATGGCGCAATCGCTGCTAGAATGGGAAACACTGAATTCGTCCCAGGTAGATGAAATAATGCAGGGGAAAGCACCAACGCCGCCTGAGGATATCGACAAAAAGCCCCCTCCGAGTAGCGGTAAATCATCCAAAGATGACGAATCGGAAGGGCTTGATCTTGATGAATCCGACCTTGATATATCCGATTTAGGCTCTCCGGATACCGCCAGCTAGGATACAGCGGTAATCTGGGGAAGACATGTCAGATTCCTTATTTGGCACTGACGGCGTTCGTGGCCGAGTTGGCGAAGAACCTGTAACACCCGCCACAATTCTTAAACTTGGTTGGGCAGCCGGGCGCGTGCTATCGGATTCAGGTGTTAGTAATACCGTTTTAATCGGCAAAGATACCCGGGTTTCGGGATATTTGCTGGAGTCAGCGCTGGAAGCCGGGTTTTCGTCTGCAGGTGTAAACGTTTCCTTATTGGGGCCAATGCCAACACCGGGAATAGCCTATCTAACGCGCACCGCACGCGCCTGTGCGGGCGTGGTAATCAGCGCGTCGCACAATCCCTACTATGATAATGGGATCAAGATTTTCTCTACCGACGGTACCAAATTACCGGAGGATCTGGTCGAGAAGATTGATTCTGCGATGAGGCAACCGATGACCTGTGTAGAGTCGCAGGCATTGGGAAAAGCGAGTCGGTTTACGGATGCCCATGGTCGGTACATTGAGTATTGCAAAAATACCTTTAGTGAAAATTTGTCACTGGACAAACTTAAGATTGTTGTCGACTGTGCTAATGGTGCTGCTTATGAGGTTGCTCCAAATGTTTTTCGGGAGTTGGGAGCCGAAATAGAAGCGATTGGCAACCAGCCTGACGGGTTCAATATTAATGAAAATTGTGGCTCCACCAATCTGGATTTACTAAAAGCAGGTGTTGTTGATTGCGCAGCCGATATTGGGGTCGCATTGGACGGCGATGCGGATCGTGTGCTGCTTATTGATGAAAACGGCAATGAAATCAATGGCGATCAGATTCTCTACGTACTGGCCAGCCACAGACTATTGAAAGGCTCGTTGGGAGGGGGAGTTGCCGGTACATTGATGACAAATCTTGGACTGGAGCTCGGCCTAAAAGATCGCGGTATAGAATTTGCCCGGGCAAAAGTCGGGGATCGTTATGTCCATGAATTAATGGCCGGCCGAGGTTGGGAGCTGGGGGGGGAGGCCTCAGGGCACATTATCTGCCTCGATAAATCGACAACAGGCGATGGGATTGTTGCCGCGCTGGAGGTGCTCGAAGTGATGCTGGAGACCGGAAAGACGCTGGGCCAACTGGTTGAAGGGATGGTGTTATTCCCGCATACGATCGTGAATATCAAACTGGGTACGGCAGACGGCAATGCAGTTTTGAAGAACCCAAAGCTGCGGAAACTGGTTGTGTCATTAGAAAATGAACTGGGAACTAGCGGACGAATCGTATTGCGCCCTTCCGGAACCGAGCCCCTGTTTCGCGTGATGGTTGAAGGCGAAAATGAAGATACGGTGAACGCGGTTAGCCAGAAAATTTCAGATTGCGTGGAATCCCTGATCTAAGCGTATTTTAGCGCAAAATTCAAAACGCGGACAAAGCTCGTTTTAAATTACTTGGCTGGCTTTTCCCCGGATTTGATTGGAGCTGCCCCGGATTTGCTGCTGGCCAGCTGTGGTTTCGAATTTTGACCGTCTGAACCGTGCTTGTCATCAAAGCCAACTCAAGGTTGATTTCCGCCAGGCTGTGATTACTCAAACCCTGTTCAATGGGTTGATGCGGATTGATCAGGTTGGCGAGAAAATCTACGGCATTTGAGGGTAGGCTATCGTTCACCGGGTTATTCCAAACAAGTGTTCAGCCTTACCATCTGCGGGAAATAAATGCGAATGAAAATTCGCTGACACTCGAGTTAGAGACTTCATCTATTATGGTGTGATGCCTGAACACTGAATCGATCATTCAGTGGTACCGAGGGTCGGATTCGAACCGACACTGGGTTGCCCCAACCAGATTTTGAATCTGGCGCGTCTACCAATTTCGCCACCCCGGCTTTGCTGCGAAGATATAGAGTTTTCTGGCTATATGCAATTCTTTTTGAGTTTGTTCAGCAGAAAAGTTGAGGAAAATTATATTTCGATAATAAGGCAATATTGAATACAATCCGCAACACCCATTACCTCTGTTTAGACTTATCGGTATTGCAATTTGCAATACCCCCCAATCGTGCACGTTGATCAATTTAATTACGAATTACCGGAAGGGTTAATTGCCCAATTTCCGCTGGAAAATAGAACGGATAGTCGACTATTGGTGGTCGATCCATTTTGCCGTGAGCATCAGAATAAAAACTTTTCAGATATTTCAGCGCTTTTGAATTCCGGTGATCTGCTGGTGGTCAACGATACCCGGGTACTGCCGGCAAGAATTAACGCTTCAAAGCCGACGGGTGGAAAAGTTGAAATTATGCTGGAAAGAATTATCGACCCGCGGTCAGCTTTGGTTATGTTGCGCGCCAATAAACCCATAAAAACCGGCCAGGAGCTGAGGGTTGATCACCATCGGCTTGAAGTCGTGGGGCGAGATGGCGTGTTTTTTAAATTAACGACGCGGGATGGCACCGATGCGGCGGAATTGTTTCAGGCGTTTGGAAAAGTTCCATTACCGCCCTACATCGAACGGTCAGCGGAAGAAGAAGACGCCGATCGATATCAAACCGTGTATTCCCGAAACCCGGGCGCTGTTGCCGCGCCCACTGCTGGATTGCATTTTGACGAGAAGCTGATTTCTGAATTGTCGAATAAAGGCATTTCTGTTTGCCCTATTACCCTGCACGTTGGGGCAGGTACTTTCCAGCCGGTTAAGGTGAGTGAGACCGATGACCATAAAATGCACCATGAGAGAATGGAGGTCAGTCAGTCTGTTTGCGATAAAATACGAGCGACAAAAACTCAGGGCGGACGTGTTATTGCTGTAGGAACAACCGTTGTCAGAGCTCTGGAGTCGGCCGCTTTGACTGCAGAGTTAGTGCCTACGAGTAGCGATACAAATTTATTCATTACCCCCGGATTTTCATTTAATGTCATTGATTGTCTGGTTACCAATTTTCACCTGCCGAAATCGACTTTGCTCATGATGGTATGCGCTTTTTCAGGATACAACACGATATTCAGTGCGTACCGCCACGCAATAACCAATGGCTATCGGTTTTTTAGCTACGGCGATGCAATGTTCCTGGAGAGAAAGGATGGAATTTGAAATTAGTGCTCAATCTGGAAAATCAAGGCGCGGTCAATTGCGTTTTCCCCGGGGAGCAATCTCAACCCCTGCATTTATGCCGGTTGGAACGAGTGCCACGGTTAAATCGCTCACCCCGGAAGAAGTGGAATCCACCGGTGCGGAAATCATTTTGGGGAATACCTTTCATCTGATGTTGAAACCCGGAATGGACGTCATTCGAGCGCACTCCGGGCTGCATAAATTCATGAACTGGAATCGACCGATCCTCACAGACTCTGGTGGGTTTCAGGTGTGGAGCTTGAAGGATTTGCGCAAAATGGATGAAAAGGGGGTGTTATTTCGTTCACCGCTTGACGGCAGCAAGATTTTTCTGGGACCAGAAGAGTCGATGGAAATTCAGGCAACGCTCGATTCTGATATCGTAATGGCATTCGATGAATGTACGAACTGGCCATCGACAAAAGATCAGGCCGCCGAATCGATGTTGCTTTCGACACGATGGGCGAAGCGGTGTGCTGAAAGCTATAGCGGGAACGGTACGCTCTTTGGCATTATTCAGGGCGGCATGTTTGAAGACTTACGCCAGGAGTCGCTAGATCGGTTAGTCGATATTGGCTTTGAAGGTTTCGCAATGGGTGGCCTGTCTGTGGGCGAACCCAAGGAGGATATGATCCGGGTTATTGCTGAAATGGGTGAGAAAATGCCGGCGAACAAGCCGCGCTATCTGATGGGAGTCGGTACGCCGAAGGATCTGGTTGATGCTGTATTCCATGGGGTGGATATGTTTGATTGTGTGCTGCCCACTCGAAATGCGCGCAATGGTTGGTTATACAGCAGTTTCGGCGTGGTTAAAATTCGCAATAACCAGTATCGACTGGATACCAATCCGGTTGATTCAGAATGCGATTGCTACACCTGTTCAAACTATTCTCGTTCGTATCTCCGTCATTTACACCAGAAGAATGAAATATTGGGTGCCAGATTGTGTTCGCTGCATAATGTTCACTATTACCAGAATCTCATGAGCCGGATTCGAAGTCAGATAGAATCCGGTACCTATGCGCAGTTTGCTGGTTCTTTCACTGCCTAGCGTGGTAAAATTTCCAATCAAAAACGGCCAATAGCCCAGTTTCGGAGGAAAGGGTCTGACTGGGTCAAGCTCTTGATGGTGCATAATATTCAAATCCTGATACGAATAACATTCCTGTTTTGCTGCCTGATTTCCGTTGCATCGGTAGCGGACAGTGAACGATACCAGCAAGCTATTGATGCCTTTGCACGCGGTGATTATCAGGCTGCAGTTAATATCTGGCTGTTTGAGGCGTATGAAGGATCAAAAGACGCTCAATTTAATCTCGGTATTTTGTATCTGGAAGGGAAAGGGGTCTCCCAGGACAGGGATGGTGCCATCTTCTGGTTTTCCAGGGCGGCAGAAGGCGGACATACCCAAGCGCAGTACAATCTTGGGCATTTGTATTTTGAAGAGCAGGACAACCCGGAATCTTTACAAAAAGGAGTGGCGTGGTGGAAGCGGGCTTCAGAGCAAGGGTTTGGTATTGCGCAATATAACTATGCCGGAGCACTTTATTTTGGCGTTGGTATCGACAAGAATCTTGCAGAGTCTTATTACTGGATGAAGCAAAGCGCAGGCTCAGGTGAAGATATCGCATTGCAATTCTTGAGGACGCATAGAGATGAATTTTCTTCTGTAGCGGACACCGAAATTATCACCACGCCAGCGGATGACATTTTGGCGAAAGAAACTCCGAAATTAATGGAAGATACTGAAACAGCATCGTCAAAAGAAACTGAAGCCGCCGAATTATCTGAGGATTCGACAGTGGATACGCCGTCTCCAGATGCTACTGTAAGCGCCGGCGAGCCAGAAATTAATGACGAAATCGTGCAGTCCGACACCGACACCGATACCGAACCGAGCCCGGTTCGTGTGAGTCAGTCCTTCTACGTTAAGGTACTTGAGCAGAGTCTGATTAATTCTAATTTTAATGTTTTTAGTCCTGTAGTTATGGTGGCTCCATCGGCTCTAATGCTGAGAGTAATGTCTATTGCTGGTGATTGGTACGAGGTTCGGGTTCCCGGCGGCTTTCTCGGCTGGATAGCGAGATCTTCAGGTGTATTTAACAAGGGAATATTAACGATTAATACGGAGACCGAACAAATTTTTGCCGACTATGCCGACGATAGTGTGGCGAATCAGATTGGATTTGCGAGTTTTGGTGATCAGCTGCTGGTAATGTCTGAATACCAGAACTGGCTGCAAGTTTTGGCACCTGAAGACAACACCGCATGGATAAAAATTGAAGCTGTTGCCAAAATTACATCAAGTGATGTAGAAGCAGCATTGAACTGGCAACAGCAAAGATTGCATAGACGCTCAAAAAACATTGATTCTCCATCCGTTGATGAACAGGTTGTGAATTCAGAGATGGCTGTAGAAGATATTCAGTTTGATAGTGAGGGTGCGATATCATCTGCCACGCAGGTAGTGGATGACGTTAACAGTGTAGAAATTGAATCGCTAACCGTGGATGAACCAGAGGTGTCGTTTTCTCCAACTATCAAACAATCCAATAGTCCCACATCCACCGGAATTCACAATGATAACGCATGGTTGTATTCCAAAGATCCCAAGCGGTACACCTTGCAGCTATTCAGCATCCGCGAGCGAAAACAGGCCATTACTCTGTTTGAAGAAATCGCCGACCGCGGGCAGGTGTTTTCAACATACAGCAATGATGCCAGATGGTATTTTATCCTGGTCGGAGATTTTGCGACCAGTGCTGAAGCGTTGGCGTATTTGCCAGAATTGCCGTTCTGGGCGCAAAACAGTATGGTAAAATCTTTCTCCACACTGCAGCTAAAACGTTGTGAAAAACGCGTACACCTCGCAGAGTATGAAACTGCGGGTTTAGTTCATTATTGCTCACAGTAGTCAGTATGGATGCCGATAAATACGAAATCAGTGGAAGAAAAAATTGTCTGTGATCTGATAAGCAGCACTTTATTTTGAGGTGTCCAAAACTAATTTTATGTCGGTAGTAAATAAAATTGATGAGCCAAAACAGTGGTGTGTTATATACAATCTGACAGTCAAAATTCGCCTGTAATTTCAGGCTCCAAATAACCCGGAGTTAACATGTTTGATAAAACCAAATCCATAGCTGAGTATGATCCTGAGTTATGGCAAGCCATTCAAGACGAAGAGCAACGTCAAGAGCATCATATTGAATTAATCGCTTCTGAAAACTTTGTCAGCCCACGCGTGCTGGAGGTTCAGGGGTCAGTGTTAACTAACAAATACGCAGAAGGGTATCCATCGAAGCGTTATTATGGCGGTTGTGAACACGTTGATGTTGCTGAGTCACTCGCCATCGATCGTGCCAAGGAATTGTTTGGTGCGGATTACGTAAATGTTCAGCCGCATTCCGGTTCATCAGCGAACGTTGCAGTGTATATGGCATTGTGTGAACCCGGTGATACGATTCTGGGCATGAGCCTGGCGCATGGTGGTCACTTAACCCACGGTGCCTCTGTTAACTTTTCCGGAAAGATTTACAACGCAGTTCAATACGGCTTGAACGCCGATACTGGCGAAGTCGATTATGCAGCAGTTGAAGCATTGGCAAAAGAACACAAGCCAAAAATGATCGTTGCCGGTTTTTCTGCATACTCGCGAATCATGGACTGGCAGCGTTTCCGCGATATTGCCGACAGCGTTGGCGCGTATCTATTTGTCGATATGGCTCACGTTGCAGGATTGGTAGCCGTTGGTTTATACCCGTCTCCGGTTCAAATTGCCGACGTGACCACGACGACAACGCATAAAACACTACGCGGTGCACGCGGCGGAATGATCATGGCGCGTGAAAACGATGCGGTAACCAAAAAGCTGAGTTCTCTGGTCTTTCCTGGTACCCAGGGCGGCCCGCTTATGCACGCTATCGCGGGTAAGGCGATGGCGTTCAAAGAAGCGTTGGATCCTTCATTCAAAGCCTATCAACAACAGGTGTTGGATAATGCAAAAGCCATGGTCGAAGTTTTCCTGGACAGAGGCTTCGATATCGTTTCCGGCGGCACTGACAACCATTTATTCCTGCTCGATCTGATTGGCAAGGGTATCACTGGGAAGGACGCGGATGCCGCTCTTGGCAGGGCGAATATTACCGTGAACAAAAATGCGGTACCGAATGACCCGCAGTCACCGTTTGTTACCAGTGGCTTGCGAATTGGTACGCCAGCAATGTCTTCTCGTGGCTTTGGTACAGAAGAAGCCAAACAGATCACTAGCTGGATATGCGATGTACTAGATAATCTTGGTGCTGCTGCTGTTGAAGCTGAGGTAAAGGCAAAAGTTGTTGAGCTGTGCGGCCGATTCCCGCTTTACGCAGATGCCAGATAGCAATTAACACAGTCACAGGAAAACGGCCTTTTGGGCCGTTTTTTTATGCCAGTTCAATATTTTTCCGTGGTAGCGACCAGTTCCGATTATCGCTAGTTTTAACTTTTCGCGGTGGTATACTCGCGTCATGGAAATAGATTTTGACAGCGGTTACGACGCAGTAAAAAATCGTAATCCGGACTTTGACGGGGTGTTCTGTACGGGTGTGAGCAGCACCGGTATATTTTGTCGGCCGATTTGCCCGGCAGTGACACCGAAGCCGGAAAATTGTGATTTTTATCCCTCGGCCGCTGCGGCATTGCAAGCGGGGTACCGGCCGGAAACCGCACCGAATAGTCCATGATTAATCTGCACGCCGACGTTTATACCAGTCCGATAGGTGATATCGAATATATCGTCGATCAGGAAAAACTGGTTTTTCTGGATTTTGCTGATAATAGTGAACGCATTCAGAAACTGATGGACAGGCGATACCAGCGTTGGGAGGTGACAAAAAAAGCAAACGCAGCTGGGATAGCAGATCGTCTGTCTCGGTACTTTACATCGGATTGGACCGCATTTGACGGCATCAAAATGGAAACAGGAGGAACCGAGTTCCAGCGAACGGTATGGAGAGGTCTTTTACAGATCAAAAAAGGCGACTCTATTTCCTATGATCAACTGGCGTCGAATATTGGAAATGCAAACGCAATTCGTGCCGCTGCGTCAGCTAATGCCAATAACCCCATTGCGATTATCATCCCCTGTCATCGGGTAATCGGGAAAAATGGAGCGATGCGCGGCTACGCAGGAGGTAGCGAACGTAAAGTATGGTTACTACAGCACGAAGGCGCACTGATTCAGGAAGCCTGTCCCACATAAAGCGTGGTACCGAGGAGAGGATTTGAACCTCCACGGGCTAATGCCCACTAGCACCTGAAGCTAGCGCGTCTACCAATTCCGCCACCCCGGCCCAAAAGGGAAGCGGACTCTAACCACAGATGCTCTGGATGTCAAACGAGAAGGCGTGTCGAGAAGGTTTGCGGTTGAGCGGTAGATTTATTTTGGTATGACTTCCAGATGACCGCAGCACTATTTTTTAGCGACCGTTGTTTCCCTGATGATCAGATTGGTCTCAAAACATCGAGGTAGCGCAACCTGGCGAGGGTTTCTTACACAGCCTCTTATTGGCCATGCCAGCTTGCAAACTCGATACAACCAACGCTCTCTCAATCTGCTAACAGGGTGTTGGACAAAGTTATTGATACCAGTATAATACCCGCTAGTTAGAGATAGGTCGATATCATACGGAGTACCAAATGAAACTATGAAACCCTTACAAATGCCTGCAGCACGGGTTAATTCTATGCTACCCCCCCCCCCCCCCACACACACACAAGCCGCTTGGCTTATGGGGGCAGGGCTATGATTGCGACTGCATTAACGCCACTCAAAACCTTACTCAAGGCGGTGGCAGGAACAACGCGAAACCAAACAGCACGGCTGGGGACAGGTTGGCACTCGCAAGCACTGTTAGACGCGGCTCGCAAGCAAGCCTCGTCAGGCATGCGTTGTATAGGGAAACCCTTTGCCGGTTTGGCTGTTTTACTGGATTCCTGCCTTCGCAGGAATGACGAAGGTCGCAGGAATGACGAAGGTCGCAGGAATGACGAAGGTCGCAGGAATGACAAATCCCGGGTTTTTGCACAGCCTCTTTCGCAGGTAAAGACGAAAAGACGAACCGGGGGTTTTTGTGCAGCTTCTTTCACAGGAATAACCGGCCACGGGAAAACCCCTTCCGGCATTTTATCCGCGCCCCTGTCGCGTTTCTTTGCCGCTACCTTATTCGCCCTGCTGTTTATCGCCCAGCCGAGCAATGCCCAGACTCCGGCAGAGCCTATAAATCAGATCCTTACGCAATCAGCCAATGAAATACTTCTCGTTTTCTCTGGTGATGCAACTCTCGACGAAGTGTCGGGGGCTGACTTTAGCGTAGCAGGAGCGGCATCAAATCCAACGGTAAGCTCGGTGGGTAGGCTCAATGATGTTACTACTTTGCTTCTCCTCACCCTGTCGGCTGATATTGTCGAAAGCGAGACCATCACCCTGGCCTACACCAAAGGGACAGGTAGCATAACGGTTACGGGGCAAAACACGCCCCTTGCGAGCTTTACTAACAAAGCGGTAACGAACCTGGTACAACCAGATACAAGGGCGCCGGTTGCCGTAAGTGCGGAAACCAATACGACCGGCGATAGCATAGCGCTGACCTTCAACGAAGCTATAAATATCAACGGTGCCGTGGCTGCTGACTTTACAGTTACTGCGGGCAAACGTGCCAGAACAATCGCTGTGACAACGCTAACAGCAAATGAAAAAACACTAACCTTAGAACTAACCTCCGCTATTGCACAAGGTGAAACGGTACTGCTGGAATACGCCACAAAAGACACGGGTATTGCGGATGCGGCAGGCAATGTATTTGGAAAGGATAGGCGACAAGTAACCAACAAAGTATCAGTAAGCAACCAAGCCCCAACGGGTCACCTTAGCATCAGTATGCTACTCGGTGGTGAGGCCGTAACCGCCACCCGTCCGCTACCTGAAGATCAGACTACCCTCAGCGCTACGCCAACTGTAGGGGATACCCTGACAGCGGTTACCAGCGAGATTAGCGATGCGGATGGCCCCGCAACGTTATCCTTCAGCTATCAATGGCAGGCCGGGGGCGATGACATTGCCGCTGCCACCGCAGAAACCTTCACCCTGACCAATGCCCAGCTTGGCAAGCAAATCAAGGTGCAAGTAAGTTATACCGATGCTGCAAAGCGTGTTGAAACACTGGCATCGGCACAAACCAATCAGGTCTCTAATGACCCTGGGCTCAAGGCTAGGCTCAAGGAAGTCAACACACCCCCAACTGCCGATGCGGGGCCTGATCAGATCATTGGGTCGGGAAGCGCTGTCCGGGGTAGTCAAGATGACGCGCCAGGTGCCGCTGATGAACCTGAATATGACCAGACATCTAGTGAAGTGAGTAGAATCACCCTTGATGGCACCGGATCATCTGATCCAGATGGTACAATAGATTCGTATAAATGGACTTTGGTTAGTGGTACGCATTTTGAACTAAAGGGATTTGCTGAAAATGATGCATCCACAACATTTTTTACCCCTCCAACAAGTGCACGTGGCGCAACGCTCGTGTTTTCACTGGTTGTAACTGACGATGACGGTGCTACATCTATGCCTGATGATGTGATCATTAGAGTTACTAGCCATAACGTACAACCCATTGCCGATGCTGGAGTTGATCAGTCAGTTGATGAAAATACTTTGGTCACCCTTGATGGTACAGGATCATCTGATCCCGATGGTCACACACTATCCTATTCTTGGGCTTTAACTGATTTTCCAACATCAGATTCTAGTCCAGTGATACCATCGTTATCTGATTCTACTGTCGCATCTCCAACGTTTACTGCACCAGAGGTCACTGGGCAAATCTCTTTAGTCTATACATTAACCGTAACCGATAATGCCGAGGAATCAAAATCTCATACAGATACGGTCCGCATTAATATTAATAATGTAGTTGGAGGAACATCGGCAGTTGATGATGATGGCGCGATAACGGGAGCATCTGCCGTATCCAGTCCTTCTGCCGCATTCAGCCCCTCTGGTGCATCTGATGATTCCATTGCCCAGCAAGACGCCCCATCCCTTCCCAACCCACTCGTGTGCATGCGTCACCCCAAAGTTCAGGAAGTCATCATCCAAAATGTGGATGGCAAAAGTGCTTGTGGTGACATTACTGCGGCAGATTTGGCGGGAATTACCTCTTTAGTCCATTTTGGCGGGTTTGATTTCGTCCCCCCAAGGAGAAGTGATTTTGCCGGTTTAACCACATTACTAAATCTCGACATCTCCGACAGCAACAACTTCGGTGGCTTAAAGACCCTCCCGGCGGATCTTTTTCAAGGTCTGCCAGCACTGAGGAACTTGAATTTAACGAATAATCAATTACGCACCTTGCCAATAGGTATTTTTCAGGGCTTATCCTTGATTGGTCTCACATTAGGCGGTAACCCGTGGGTTTCATTCCCCACGAATATTTTTAACGAAATGGCTTCGGTTAGCCAAAGCACACGAATGAGCGTTACGGATCTCGCCCCCATCAATGCCGCATTGCCAGTCGCCAATGGCACCATTCCAGCACAATCGTTAGCACGAACGGCTGACCCGCTCACCCTGGAGGTGGCTACTTTCTTTAGCGACCCGGGCGATACCCTGACCTACACAGCCACGTCCGCTACCCCCGCCATTGCCAGCGTTGCCATCAGCGGCAGCACGCTAACCATTACGCCCGTAGCACCCGGCACAACCAACATCATGGTGACTGCTCGCGACACCGCCGGGCAGCCGGTTACGCAGACCTTTGCGGTTACTGTTAGCGGCGATGCGGCAGCGGTAGCCGCCCCGAATATCAGTATCAGCGCCGCTACCGTAACGGCAACAGTGGGCAGTGCTATTGCGGATATAACGATCGATTCAACAACAGGCGGCGGCGGTGCGGTTGCCAGCTATGGCATCAACCCGGATATTGGCAATGGACTGTCATTTGACGCAACCACCGGCACTATTTCAGGTACGCCAACGGCGGTTGCAGAAGCAATCAGCTACATCATCACCGCCACTAATAGCGGTGGTTCGGATACCGCTACAGTAGCCATCACCGTGAATGATGCCATCACCGTGAATGATGCCACCAGTTTGACCTTGTCGTTACAAACAAATAATCAGCCGTTGACAAGCCACGTTGTTGGAAGGAATGATCTTACCGTAAACGCCACCGTTACCCTGGAGGGCGGCACCTCCACGACTGCCACCGAGGTGGCAATAACCATTGCCGGTAGCGGGATTGTGGGTGTAATCCCTTTTCGTGCCAGCAACTTCACCATCACCATCCCGGCAGGGCAGGCCAGTGCCAGTGCAAATTTCACGGTTACGCTACCTGAGAAACAAACAATTGATGCCTATGGCGATGAGACCATCACAGTTACCGCCACACCACCCACATCAGGACTTACGCCAAGCTCGGCAAGTTTCACGCTAACTGACACTATTGATGTCGTAGTAACCCATCGAGGTGCTCGATCACCGGTTGCGGAAGGAGATGCCGGGACGACTGATGTGACGATGCAAATAAAAATCGATATCGCCCAGCGGGGAGGGGAAGGCTCAACGGACGGTGTGATCAAACAGCCAATGATGCTGGACTACGCTATTTCAGGTGATGGTGTTACCGCCACGGACATTACGTCTCGGACGGGTACGGTAACAATACCAAGCGACATAAAGCAGCCAATATTCACACTGCCCATCGTACTCGGCGATACGCTGGATGAGGATGATGAAAGCTTCACCATCACCTTAAGCAACCCCAGATTGACAACTACGGGGGCGGATTTTAGCGGGGATGTCACGAGCGAAGTTACTATTACTGATGACGATACCACCCAGATAGAGTTTGCCGATACCGGTATTGAGGTGGACGAGGGCGCGGGTAGTGCTACATTCAGCATAGCACTGGCTCCACTTAACGCCTTTCCAGTAACAGTCAACTACGAGACTGCCGATGGCACTGCCGAAGCAGGCTCGGACTACACGGCGATAACAAGCGGAAGCATCACGATTCCAGCAATGAGCGCAAGTGCCGCTGTTAGTGTGCCAGTGATTGATGACCTGGATATCGAGGGCGATGAGACCTTTACCGTAAGGCTAACCGGCACAGACCGTGGCGAACTCGGTACCGCCACCACCGCCACGGCGACAATCACCAATAACGACCCAACACCGTATGTTGTAACCGCGACAGCAAACCAACTCGGGGATAAGATTGAATTAGCATTCGCTGAGGCGATCACTAACACTGCAATGGTGAGCGATTTTACCGTTTCAGGTGCGGCATCAAACCCGGCGGTAAGCGGTTTTAGCTTAAATACTGCGGCCACCATCCTGACCCTCGAACTTTCAGGCTTCATTCTCAGCAGTGAGACTACCACCCTGGCATACAACAAGGGCAGCGGAAGCATTACTAATGCAGATGGACGGGCTTTGGCAAGTTTTACCGGGCAAGCCGTCACCGTACTTACTTCATTGCCGTTACATGTACATCAAAGCGGTTTTAAGGCAACGGTAGCCAATGAGATAGAGCTGACTTTTGCTGGTTTTATCGCTATCGAAAACGCACGTCCCGCGGACTTTACGGTCATAAGAACGCCATCAACATCAAATCCAGTAGTAACCGCACTTAGAAAACTAGACCCTGATATTGGGGGAGATAAGCTCATTCTAACGCTGTCGAAAAACATCGTGCAAGGCGATGTCCTTACTCTGTCCTACACCCGTACACAGGGCGGTATTCTGGGTACTGTTCCTGCCGGATTGCTGGCAAACTTTAGCGGGCAAGCCGTAATCAATGAAGTGCCAGCAGATACGAGCGCACCAGCAGCCCCGATTATTACGCCACCAAGCGCCACATCGGTCACCGAAGCGTCATTGACGCTTAGCGGCAGCGCTGATGCGGCAGCAAGCATCCAGCTATTGCGTGCTAATACTGAAATTCCTGGTGCCACCACAGATGCGGATACTAATGGCGACTGGTCAATAACCTTCGATTTGACGGAAGGCGAGAATCTAATCACCGCAACCGCAAGCGATGCCGCCGGTAACGTATCCGCCGCATCCGCTGCCGTTACCATTACGCTGGAGACAGCGGACACCACCGCCCCTGACGCACCGGTAATCACTCAACCAACAACGCCAACAAATGACGACAGCATAACCATTAGCGGCAGCGCAGAAGCCGATGCCACGGTAACACTGAGCCAAAACGGCATTGTATTGACATCATCCACTGCCACTGCTGATGCCAATGGCGATTGGTCTATTGAGGTAACGCTGTCTGCTGATAATAATGGAGTCAACACATTCACCGCCACCGCAAGCGATGCCGCCGGCAACGTATCACCGGCCTCTGCACCGGTTACTGTAACGCTGGAGACAACGGACACCACCGCCCCTGACGCACCAGTCATTACGCCACCAACAACAACACTGCTTAGCGCGCCACTTGACTTCTTTCTCGACATTATGGGTACTGCTGAAGCGGGTTCCACTGTGCGGATATTCAGAGGCGGCTCTTTAGTTCGCACTGAAACCGCCAACGCAGAGGGAAGTTGGGCAATATTTATTGCGGATTTGGGTGATTTGCTTGAAGGCGCCAATGTGTTCACGGCAACCGCAACCGATGCTGCCGGCAACACATCACCGCCATCAGCCGCCGTTACCATCACGCTGGACACCACCCCACCCACTGTAAGCATCACATCCGCTTCCGGGGAGAGTGGCAGCACAGTTACCAGCGCCACACTGCGCTATACAGCCACCTTTAGTGAGGCGGTTACTGGCTTTGAGATTGACGATATTACGCTAACAGGCACGGCAAACGGAGGCAGTCCGGTTGCTTCTAATCTGGTTGCCGATGCTGATGGCAGCACATTCACCTTTGACGTAGTAAAAGGTAGCTCTGACGGCAGCGTCACCGTCTCCATTGCCGCCGATGTTGCCAAGGATAGGGCAGAGCATTCCAACACCGCTTCTAACGACTACAGCCTGACCATTAACACTGCGTCTCCCGCCGTAACCATCACCTCTACTTCCGGCGATAGTGGCGCCACGCTCAATACCGACACGCTAAGCTATACAGCCGCCTTTAGTGTGGCAGTGACTGGCTTTGAAGCTACCGAGATTGTGGTAACAGGCACAGCAAACGGAGGCAGTCCTGCTGTTTCTAACTTTGTTGCCAATGCTGATGGCAGCACATTCACCTTTGATGTGCTAAAAGGCAGCTCTGATGGTAGCGTCACCGTCTCCATTCCGGTTGATGTCGCACAGGGTGATGGCGGCGGCAACATCGCTTCTAACCTGTATAGCTTGACCATTGACACCACCAACCCGCCAAAACCCGTTATTACCACTGAAGCGCAATCGGTCAACACGGCACAATTTAGGCTTCGTGGCACCGCTGATGCGGACGTTACTACGCTGAAACTATTCAGACGGCAGAGTGATATTGCCACGATAAACGTAAATAGCAACGGTACTTGGGAGGTAACGGTAAACCTGAGCGTCGAATTCAACGGCGCCAACGAGTTCACGGTAACCGCGACCGATGCCGCCGGCAACACAGCAACATCAACAGCCGTTACCATCACGCTGGACACCACGCCACCGCCAGCCCCGGTTATTACTGCCAGCGCATTCACCAACACAGCCGCATTCACGCTAACCGGCACCACTGAGGCGGGATCAATAACGGCAATATTCAAGGAAGGTGTTTTTATTGACAGGGCAGACGTAACGGGTAGCCATTGGACGCTTGAAGTAACGCTAACCGAAGGTGTCAACACCTTCACCGCACGAGCACAAGATGCCGCCGGCAACTTATCGCCCCACTCCGAAGCGGCTACCATCACGCTGGACACCACGCCACCGGCAAAACCGGTTATTACGCCACCAACTGACGATTTGGTCACCGAAGCATCATTGACGCTTAGCGGCAGCGCTGAGGCGGCAGCAAGCATCCAGCTATTGCGCGCTGGCAATGCAATTACGGGTGCCACCATAGATGCTGATACTAATGGCGCCTGGTCAATAACCTTCGATCTGACGGAAGGCGAGAATCTAATCACCGCAACCGCAAGCGATGCCGCCGGCAATCCGTCAGTAGCATCCGCTGCCGTTACCATCACGCTGGACACCACCGCACCGGCAGCCCCGGTTATTACGGCACCAGCAGCCGACACCACGGTCAACACAGCTGCATTCACACTTGAAGGCACCACTGAGGCGGGTGCCACGGTCGATGTACTCAAAGATGGCATGTCCATTGGTGCGGCAAGCGTAACGGGTATTAACTGGACGTTTGACGCAACGCTAACGGAAGGAGCCAACGCATTCACCGCAACCGCAACTGATACTGCTGGCAACACATCAGAGGCATCCGATGCGGTTACCATCACGCTGGATGCCACCGCACCGGCAGCACCGGTCATTACAGCACCCGCCAACGCATTGACCAACACAGCCGCATTCACACTTGAAGGCACCACTGAGGCGGCAGCAAGCATCCAGCTATTGCGCGCTGGCAATGTAATTACGGGTGCCACCACAGATGCGGATACTAATGGCGACTGGTCAATAACCTTCGATTTGACGGCAGGCGATAATGTAATCACCGCAACCGCAAGCGATGCCGCCGGCAACCCATCAACCCCATCCGCTGCGGTTACCATCACGCTAGACATGGAAGCACCAGTCATCAGCTTGCTGGGCAGTGCGGCACTATCCATCGCAAAGGGCAATACCTATACCGATGCCGGGGCCACGGCAAGCGACACCACCGATGGGGATATTACGGCTTCAATCACAAGCACCATTACCTTCAATGGCAATGCTGCCAACGCCGTAGATACCAATACAGTAGGCACTTACACCATCACCTATAACGTCTCTGATGCGGCGGGCAATGCGGCAACAGCGGTTAGCCGAGTGGTCACGGTGGTGGAGGCGATAAACATAGCAACCAGTTCTCAGGACCCTACGGTAATAACAGCAGGAAATAAAATAAGGGTGGTCTTTTTTGAACCGCTCACTATCACTGCAGTAGCGGGCGACTTTACCGTATCAGGCGCGCCATCAGGCACCACAGTGACCGCGCTTGCTGTAGGCAGTAATAATGGTCATTTGATTCTCACTCTGTCAGGAACAATTGCCAAAAACGCAGTGGTGAATCTGGCATACACCCAAACAGCCGGTAGCATTAGCACAGCCAGCGGCACTCTTGCCGACTTTTCTGGCGTAAGGGTATTAACTAACAATATACAGGCAGTTGCCCCAGAGGTAGAGACAGCACGGGTTAGTGAGGATGGCAGAGCCATCATTCTGACCTTTGACAAAGACATAACCCTCAATAGCGTATCCAATAGTCGTTTTGCAGTAAGGGTGGGGGGCGCTTCCTTTCAGGGCGGCGGCGGCGTAACCGGGCTGAGTGTATCTGGAAAAGAGCTTACCGTCAGCCTGGCTACCGCCATTGTGCGTGGTATGGCGGTAACACTGGCATACATCGCACCAACAGCAGCACAGAGCGGTACTATTACCGGTGCTGACGGCAGCGTAGTTGCGGCGTTTAACCCTCTGGCAGTCACGAACACCGGCCATGCGGTTGACCAACCCACCATTACGCCACCCGCCGTGACGCTGGTCAACACAGCATCATTAACGCTGAGTGGCACGGGCCGGGCAGGCTCCAATGTGCAGCTATGTAGAGATTTATTAGTTAGTGTTGGTAGCGCAACCGTAGATGCGGACGGTGACTGGACAACTGAGGTGATGTTAGTCGGGGATGAAAACAGCATTACAGTACAGCCAGAAGGAGAGTGCTTGCTAGTAGCGCAGGGTCGCTCCGAAGCGATTGTCATTGTGCAGGATACTTTTCCGCCGTCAGGTCCTGTTATTCAAACCTCAGCGCAAACGTTTAGCGTGGCACCCACGTCTATCAATATTGAGGGTAGTGCTGATGCGGGTTCCACTGTAGCGCTATTTAGAGGGGCTGAATCGGTTGGCACTGCAACCGTAACAGATGGCAGCTGGACAATATCGGTTACGGCGTTGATTGAAGGTGCCAACGTGTTCACCGCAACCGCAACCGATACTGCCGGCAACGTATCAGCAGTATCCAATGCCGTTACCCTCACGCTGGACACCACCGCACCTGCTGTAAGCATCACCTCTGCTTCCGGGGTGAGTGATAGCACAGTTAGCAGCGCCACACTGCGCTATACAGCCACCTTTAGTGAGGTGGTTACTGGCTTTGAGCTATCTGATATTACGCTAGCAGGCACGGCAAACGGGGGCAGTCCGGTTGCCTCTAACTTGCAAGGTACTGGTGCGGTTTACACCTTTGACGTGCAAAAAGGCAGCTCTGACGGCAGCGTTACCGTCTCCATCGCCGCCGATGTTGCCGAGGATAGTGCTGGGCATTCCAACATCGCTTCTAACGACTACAGCCTGACCATTAACACCGCGTCTCCCGCCGTAAGCATCACCTCTGCTTCTGGGGTGAGTGGCGGCATAGTCAGCAGCGCCACACTAAGCTATACAGCCACCTTTAGTGTGGCAGTGACTGGCTTTGAGCTATCTGATATTACGCTAACAGGCACGGCAAATGGAGGTAATCCGGTTGCCTCTAACTTGCAAGGTACTGGTGCGGTTTACACCTTTGACGTGCTAAGAGGCAACTCTGACGGCAGCGTCATCGTCTCCATTGCCGCTGGTGTCACACAGGGTAACGGGCAGGACAACATCGCCTCTAATCAGCACACATTGACCATTGACACCAGCGTTCCGGCAAAACCGGTTATTACCACTGAAGCACAATCGGTCAACCCGGCACGATTTACGCTTCGTGGCACTGCGGATATGGACGTTACCAGCGTGGAGCTATTCAGAGGTATTGCTTCTCAAGGCGCGATACCGGTAACAGCCGGTGTTTGGGAGAAAACGATAACGCTAAACTTCGCATTCAACGGCGCCAACGTGTTCACGGTAATCGCAAGCGATGCCGCCGGTAACGTATCAGCCGTATCCGATGCCGTTACCATCACGCGCGATGCCACCGCACCGCTCATCGTGTCTATGACATCGACCGCACAAAGCCCAACTTCTCTTAACCCTATCCCAATTACTGTATTGTTCTCCGAGCCAGTAACCGGACTTGACGCATCTGACATAACAGTCACTAACGGCACAGTAACCAACGGCAGCATACAAAGCGCTGGCGCATCTTACGCTTTTGGCATAACCCCAACTGCTGATGGAACTATTACAGTGAACATCCCGGCAAATGCGGTTGTTGATGCCGCCGGCAATTCAAACACGGCTGCTGCACCACAATTTACCATTACATCGGATAGAACCCCACCTACAGTAGCCATTAGCACGCAAGCGCAAACGGTCAGCACAGCCGCATTCACACTTGCAGGCACCACTGAAGCAGGTACCACCACGGTCGATGTACTCAAAGATGGCATGTCCATTGGTGCCGCAAGCGTAACGGGTATTAACTGGACGTTTGACGTAACGCTAACGGAAGGAGCCAACGCATTCACCGCAACCGCAACTGATACTGCTGGCAACACAGCAGACGCAACCGTTAGCATCATGCTGGACACCCCACCAGTCATCAGCTTGCTGGGCAGTGCGGCACTATCCATCGCAAAGGGCAATACCTATACCGATGCCGGGGCCACGGCAAGCGACACCACCGATGGGGATATTACGGCTTCAATCACACCAACTATTACCTTCAATGGCGGCACTGTCGCTGCCGTAGATACCAATGCAGTAGGCGTTTACACCATCACCTATAACGTCTCTGATGCGGCGGGCAATGCGGCAACAGCGGTTAGCCGAGTGGTCACGGTGGTGGAGGCGATAAACATAGCAACCAGTTCTCAGGACCCTACGGTAATAACAGCAGGAAATAAAATAAGGGTGGTCTTTTTTGAACCGCTCACTATCACTGCAGTAGCGGGCGACTTTACCGTATCAGGCGCGCCATCAGGCACCACAGTGACCGCGCTTGCTGTAGGCAGTAATAATGGTCATTTGATTCTCACTCTGTCAGGAACAATTGCCAAAAACGCAGTGGTGAATCTGGCATACACCCAAACAGCCGGTAGCATTAGCACAGCCAGCGGCATTCTTGCCGACTTTTCTGGCGTAAGGGTATTAACTAACAATATACAGGCAGTTGCCCCAGAGGTAGAGACAGCACGGGTTAGTGCGGATGGCAGAGCCATCATTCTGACCTTTGACAAAGACATAACCCTCAATAGCGTATCCAATAGTCGTTTTGCAGTAAGGGTGGGGGGCGCTTCCTTTCAGGGCGGCGGCGGCGTAACCGGGCTGAGTGCAACTGGAAAAGAGCTTACCGTCAGCCTGGCTACCGCCATTGTGCGTGGTATGGCGGTAACACTGGCATACATCGCACCAACAGCAGCACAGAGCGGTACTATTACCGGTGCTGACGGCAGCGTAGTTGCGGCGTTTAACCCTCTGGCAGTCACGAACACCGGTCAGGCGGTTGACCAACCCACCATTACGCCACCCGCCATGACGCTGGTCAACACAGAATCATTAACGCTGAGTGGCACGGGCCGGGCAGGCTCCAATGTGCAGCTATGTAGAGGTGTTACATTTAGTGTTGGTAGCGCAACCGTAGATGCAAACGGTGGCTGGACAACTGAGGTGATGTTAGTCGGGGATGAAAACAGCATTACAGTACAGCCAGAAGGAGAGTGCTTGCTAGCAGCGCAGGGTCGCTCCGAAGCGATTGTCATTGTGCAGGATACTTTTCCGCCGTCAGGTCCTGTTATTCAAACTTTAGCGCAAACGTTTAGCGTGGCACCCAATTCTATCAATATTGAGGGTACTGCTGATACGGGTTCCACTGTAGCGCTATTTAGAGGGGCTGAATCGGTTGGCACTGCAACCGTAACAGATGGCAGCTGGACAATAGTGGTTACGGCGTTGATTGAAGGTGCCAACGTGTTCACCGCAACCGCAACCGATACTGCCGGCAACGTATCAGCAGCATCCAATGCCGTTACCCTCACGCTGGACACTACCGCACCTGCTGTAAGCATCACCTCTGCTTCCGGGGTGAGTGGCGGCATAGTCAGCAGCGCCACACTGCGTTATACAGCCACCTTTAGTGAGGTGGTTACTGGCTTTGAGCTATCTGATATTACGCTAACAGGCACGGCAAATGGAGGCAGTCCGGTTGCCTCTAACTTGCAAGGTACGGGTGCGGTTTACACCTTTGACGTGCTAAGAGGCAGCACTGACGGCAACGTCACCGTCTCCATCGCCGCCGATGTTGCAATGGATAGTGCTGGGCATTCCAACACCGCTTCTAACGACTACACCCTGACCATTAACACCGCGTCTCCCGCCGTAAGCATCACCTCTGCTTCTGGGGTGAGTGGCGGCATAGTCAGCAGCGCCACACTGCGCTATACAGCCACCTTTAGTGTGGCAGTGACTGGCTTTGAGCTATCTGATATTACGCTAACAGGCACGGCAAACGGAGGCAGTCCGGTTGCCTCTAACTTGCAAGGTACTGGTGCGGTTTACACCTTTGACGTGCTAAGAGGCAACTCTGACGGCAGCGTCATCGTCTCCATTGCCGCCGATGTCGCACAGGGTAACGGGCAGGACAACATCGCTTCTAACCTGTATAGCTTGACCATTGACACCAGCGTTCCGGCAAAACCGGTTATTACCACTGAAGCACAATCGGTCAACCCGGCACGATTTACGCTTCGTGGCACTGCGGATATGGACGTTACCAGCGTGGAGCTATTCAGAGGTATTGCTTCTCAAGGCGCGATACCGGTAACAGCCGGTGTTTGGGAGAAAACGATAACGCTAAACTTCGCATTCAACGGCGCCAACGTGTTCACGGTAATCGCAAGCGATGCCGCCGGTAACGTATCAGCAGTATCCGATGCCGTTACCATCACGCGCGATGCCACCGCACCGCTCATCGTGTCTATGACATCGACCGCACAAAGCCCAACTTCGCTTAACCCTATCCCAATTACTGTATCGTTCTCCGAGCCAGTAACCGGACTTGACGCATCTGACATAACAGTCACTAACGGCGCAGTAACCAACGGCAGCATACAAAGCGCTGGCGCATCTTACGCTTTTGGCATAACCCCAACTGCTGATGGAACTATTACAGTGAACATCCCGGCAAATGCGGTTGTTGATGCCGCCGGCAATTCAAACACGGCTGCTGCACCACAATTTACCATTACATCGGATAGAACCGCACCTACAGTAGCCATTAGCACGCAAGCACAAACGGTCAGCACAGCCGCATTCACACTTGCAGGCACCACTGAAGCAGGTGCCACGGTTGAGGTATTCAAAGATGGCACTTCCATTGGTGCGGCAAGCGTAACGGGTACTAGCTGGACGTTTGCTACAACGCTAACCGAGGGTGCCAACGCATTCACCGCAACCGCAACTGATACTGCTGGCAACACAGCAGACGCAACCGTTAGCATCACGCTGGACACCACCACTGCCCCAAGTATCAGTATCAGCCCCAATACAGTAACGGCAACAGCGGGTACGGCTATTGCGGATATAACTATCACTTCAACGGGCGATGATGTTGTCAGCTATGGCATCGACCCAGCCATTGGCAATGGACTGTCGTTTGACACAAGCACTGGCACCATTTCAGGCACACCAGATGCGGCTGCACCTGAAATCATTTACACCATCACCGCCACTAATAGCGGTGGTACAGCGACCGCTACAGTAGCCATCACCGTCGAGGCAGCAGCGGACACCACCGCACCGGCAGCACCGCTTATTACGTCACCAACTGACGATTTGGTCACCGAAGCGTCATTGACGCTTAGCGGCAGTGCTGAGGTGGGAGCAAGCATCCAGCTATTGCGCGCTGGCAATGTAATTACTGGTGCCACCATAGATGCTGATACTAATGGCGACTGGTCAATAACCTTCGATTTGACGGAAGGCGAGAATCTAATCACCGCAACCGCAAGCGATACTGCTGGCAACGTATCCGCCGCATCCGCTGCGGTTACTATTACGCTGGACACCACCGCACCGGCAGCACCGGTTATTACTACAGCTGTTGTAACACCACCAAGCTTAATAGTAACCACCACAACACCATTCACTGTTACTGGCACCGCTGAGGCGGGAGCAGAGGTAGCAATATTTCGTCTTCGGCAGATTCGCCGCGGCCCCGTTAGCACTATCCAACGTGTCCCTAATGGTACCGTAACGGCTGATAATAACGGCGACTGGACAGCGCCCATTTCGTTGACTGAGGGTGTATCACGCTTCGTAGCAGTCGCAACCGATGCCGCCGGCAATAAATCCGCAGACTCCATTCAGTTTGACATCAAACTGGATACCACCGCACCCACAGTAAACAGCCTTACATCGACTGCCGGGGCAGATGGTGCCACAGTAGATACCCGCACACTGCACTACGAAGTCGCATTTGGTGAGTTTGTTAGCGGCTTTACAGCCAACTCGATTACGGTAGGGGGTTCGGCAGGGGGTTCGGTAACCAGCGTTTCTGGAGACCCTGATGTGAGAGCCGATTTTTACGAATTTGATGTAGAAGCCACCAGCGACGGCAGCGTTATCGTATCCATCGCCGCCGGTGCTGTACAGGATATTGCTGGTACTGGCAACATCGCTTCCAGCGCACACACATTGACCATTGATGCCATTGATGCCCCGAGTATCAGTATCAGCCCCGCTACCGTAACCGTAATGGCAGGCACGGCTATTGCAGATATCACTATCACTTCAACGGGCGATGATGTTGTCAGCTATGGCATCAACCCAGCCATTGGCAATGGATTGTCGTTTGACGCTAACACTGGCACCATTTCAGGCACGCCAGATGCGGCTGCACCTGAAATCATTTACACCATCACCGCCACTAATACGGCTGGTACAGCGACCGCTACAGTAGCCATCACCGTCGAGGCGGCAGCGGACACCACCGCACCGGTAGCACCGCTTATTACGCTACCAACTGACGATTTGGTCACCGAAGCGTCATTGACGCTTAGCGGCAGTGCTGAAGTAGGAGCAAGCATCCAGCTATTGCGTAGTGGGACTGCAATTACAAGTGCCACCATAGATGCGGATACTAATGGCGACTGGTCAATAACCTTCGATTTGACGGAAGGCGAGAATCTAATCACCGCAACCGCAAGCGATACTGCTGGCAACGTATCCGCCGCATCCGCTGCGGTTACTGTTACGCTGGACACCACCGCACCGGCAGCACCGGTTATTACCACAGCTGTTGTAACACCACCAAGCTTAATAGTAACCACCACAACACCATTCACTGTTACTGGCACCGCTGAGGCGGGAGCAGAGGTAGCAATATTTCGTCTTCGGCAGATCCGCCGCGGCCCCGTTAGCACTATCCAACGTGTCCCTAATGGTACCGTAACGGCTGATAATAACGGCGACTGGACAGCGCCCATTTCGTTGACTGAGGGTGTATCACCCTTCGTAGCAGTCGCAACCGATGCCGCCGGCAATAAATCCGCAGACTCCATTCAGTTTGACATCAAACTGGATACCACCGCACCCACAGTAAACAGCCTTACATCGACTGCCGGGGCAGATGGTGCCACAGTAGATACCCGCACACTGCACTACGAAGTCGCATTTGGTGAGTTTGTTAGCGGCTTTACAGCCAACTCGATTACGGTAGGGGGTTCGGCAGGGGGTTCGGTAACCAGCGTTTCTGGAGACCCTGATGTGAGAGCCGATTTTTACGAATTTGATGTAGAAGCCACCAGCGACGGCAGCGTTATCGTATCCATCGCCGCCGGTGCTGTACAGGATATTGCTGGTACTGGCAACATCGCTTCCAGCGCACACACATTGACCATTGATGCCATTGATGCCCCGAGTATCAGTATCAGCCCCGCTACCGTAACCGTAATGGCAGGCACGGCTATTGCAGATATCACTATCACTTCAACGGGCGATGATGTTGTCAGCTATGGCATCAACCCAGCCATTGGCAATGGATTGTCGTTTGACGCTAACACTGGCACCATTTCAGGCACACCAGATGCGGCTGCAGAAGCAATTACCTACACCATCACCGCCACTAATAGCGGTGGTTCGGATACCGCTACAGTAGCCATCACCGTCGAGGCGGACACCACGCCACCGGCAGTCGCGATTACTACCCCAGCACAAACAGTAAATGCTGATTCACTTGAGTTTCATGCTGGTGGACTTTCGGTATTCACGCTTATGGGTACTGCTGAGGTAGGTTCTACTGTGGAGATATTCAGAGAAAATGTCTCTCATGGCTCTGCACCAGTAACGGATAGTGGCACTTGGACTAAAACTGTTACAGTGTTCTTAGAAGGCACCAACGAGTTCAAGGCAACCGCAACTGATACTGCTGGCAACACAGCAGACGCAACCGTTACTATTACGCGGGACACTGCCGCCCCGACAGTCGCGATTACTACCACAGCACAAACGGTCAACGAAGCATCATTTACCCTTGAAGGCACCGTTGAGGCGGGTGCCACGGTTGATGTGCTCAAAGATGGCAATTCCATTGGTACGGCAAGCGTAACGGGTACTGACTGGACGTTTGCTACAACGCTAACCGAAGGCGCCAACCTATTCACCGCAACCGCAAGCGATGCCGCCGGTAACGTATCCGCCGCAACCGCTGCCGTTAGCATTACGCTGGACAGTACCACAGACCAAACAAAACCGACCATACAGATAACATCTGCTGCAACAAGTCCAACGAACACCAATCCAATCCCAATCAATCTACTATTCTCGGAACCGCTGACCGGATTTGAAGAATCTGATATTAGCGTTAGCGGCGGAGTTATAACGGCAGATTCATATGAGATCATTGATGCCGTTTCCGACGGTGGCGTTGATCCTGCTCGTTTTACGATAACACCAGCTGCTGATGGACCAATTACCGTGAGCATTGCCGCTGACGCAGCGCAAGATTCTGCTACAAACGGAAACCCTGCTGCATCATTTGACATTACTTATGATGGAACAGCACCCGTTGTTACCATTACATCCAGCTCCGGGAACAATGGAGACACAGTCAATGCCGCCACACTACGCTATACAGCCACTTTTAGTGAGGATGTTACTGGCTTTGAGGTCGGCGGTATTACGGTTACAGGCACAGCAGGTGTTACCTCTGCAACCAACTTTGTGACAGTCTCTACAACTGTTTACACCTTTAATGTGTTCAGAGGCGACCCTGATGGAACCGTTATCGTATCCATTGCCAAAGATAGTGCTATGGATAGTGCTGGTAATGGCAACACCGCTTCTGATGGATTCGTATTCACCATTCGCACCCCCTTAACCATCACCAGCATGGCACAAACCGTCAACGTAAATTCATTCACACTTACTGGAACTGCCAGGCCAGGGTCTGATTTGACCGTGTCACACCGCGTCGGTACTAGCTCTGCTCCAGAAATAACGCTAACCACAACGACCACTAATTGGGAGGTTGAGGTAACACTACTTGAAGGTGACAACCGATTTGAAGTAGCCAGAAACCTCAACAAGGACGATACGACATACTCCAATTCGGTTGACATCACGTTGGATTCCACAGCACCTGCAGTAGCCATTACCACTACAGCACAAGCGGTCAACGATGCCGCATTCACGCTTACCGGCACCGTTGAGGCGGGTGCCACGGTTGATGTGCTCAAAGATGGCACTTCCATTGGTGCCGCAAGCGTAACGGATACCACCTGGTCGCTTGCTGTAACACTGGCTGATGGAGCCAACACCTTCACGGCAACCGCAAGCGATGGCGCAATGAACACGTCAGTCCCAACCGCTGCGGTTAGCATCACGCTGGACACCACTCTGCCAGATGCCCCCGTCATCACTCAACCAACAACGCCAACAAATGACAATACCATAGCCATTAGCGGAACCGCAGAAGCCGGTTCCACGGTAACACTGAGCCAAAATGGCAATGCCTTGGCAACCACTGCCACCGCTAACTCTGGGGGTGCCTGGTCGCTTGCCGTAACGCTAACCGAAGGAACCAACACCTTCACCGCAACCGCAAGCGATGCCGCCGGTAACGTATCCGCCGCATCCACTGCCGTTAGCATCACGCTGAACACCACCACGACCCCGACAATCAGTATCAGTCCCGCTACCGTAACGGCAACAGTGGGCACTGCTATTGCGGATATAACGATCGATTCAACAACAGGCGGCGGCGGTGCGGTTGCCAGCTATGGCATTGCCCCGGATATTGGCAATGGACTGATGTTTGACACTAACACCGGCACCATTTCAGGCACGCCAGCGGAAGTTACAGACGCAATCCCCTACACCATCACCGCCACCAATAGTGCTGGTACGGCTACGGCTACAGTAACCATCACCGTCGAGGCACCGGACACCACGCGACCGGCACCACCGGTTATTACCACACCTGTTGCAACACCAGACCACATAATAACTGCCATGACACCCTTTACTGTTAACGGTACTGCTGAGGCAGGCGCATTGGTAAAAGTGTATTCTGTGCGCCGTATCAGTAGACCAATACTACTAGGCGGATTGCAAGATAGCGTAACGGCTGATAATAACGGCAACTGGGGGATGCTCGAGATAGATCTGGTTGAGGACGGTGCGTTTTACATAGCAACTGCAACCGATGCCGCCGGCAATGTATCAGCATACTCCAATCTGGTTCTCATTGATTTGGACACCACGCCACCGGAAGCACCGCTTATTAGCACCACAGCACAAACGGTGAACACGGCAGAATTCACCATTAGCGGCAGCGCCGAGGCGAAAGCAAGCATCCAGCTATTGCGTGCTGGCAATGTAATTTCTGGTGCCACTGCAAAGGTTGCTAATAATCGCCAGTGGTCAATAACCTTTGATCTGGAAGCAGGTGCCAACGACATCACCGCAACCGCAACCGACAGGGCAGGCCACACGTCAAGCCCATCCGCTACGGTTAGCATCACGCGGGACACCACCGCACCGGCACAACCGGTTATTACCACCGCCACACCGCAAACGGTCAACGATGCCACATTCACGCTTGAAGGCACCACTGAAGCCGATGCCACGGTAACACTGAGCCAAAATGGCAATACCTTGACAACCACTGCCACCGCTAACTCTGCTGGTGCCTGGTCGCTTGCCGTAACGCTAACCGAAGGCGCCAATCTATTCACCGCAACCGCAACCGATGCCGCCGGCAACGTATCCGCCGCATCCGCTGCCGTTAGCATCACGCTGAACACCACCACTGCCCCGATAATCAGCATCAGCTCCGCTACCGTAACGGCAATAATGGGCACGGCTATCACGCCGATAAGCATCACTTCAACGGGCGGTGATGTTGACAGCTATAGCATCAACCCGGATATTGGCAATGGACTGATGTTTAACACAAGCACCGGCACCATTTCAGGCACGCCAGCGGAAGTTACAGACGCAATCCCCTACACCATCACCGCCACCAATAGTGCTGGTACGGCTACGGCTACAGTAACCATCACCGTCGAGGCACCGGACACCACGCCACCGGCACCACCGGTTATTACCACACCTGCTGCAACACCAGACCACATAATAACCACCATGACACCCTTTACTGTTAACGGTACTGCTGAGGCAGGCGCATTGGTAAAAGTGTATTCTGTGCACCGTATCAGTAGACCAATACTACTAGGCGGATTGCAAGATAGCGTAACGGCTGATAATAACGGCAACTGGGGGATGCTCGAGATAGAACTGGTTGAGGACGGTGCGTTTTACATAGCAACTGCAACCGATGCCGCCGGCAATGTATCAGCATACTCCAATCTGGTTCTCATTGATTTGGACACCACGCCACCGGAAGCACCGCTTATTAGCACCACAGCACAAACGGTGAACACGGCAGAATTCACCATTAGCGGCAGCGCCGAGGCGAAAGCAAGCATCCAGCTATTGCGTGCTGGCAATGTAATTTCTGGTGCCACTGCAAAGGTTGCTAATAATCGCCAGTGGTCAATAACCTTTGATCTGGAAGCAGGTGCCAACGACATCACCGCAACCGCAACCGACAGGGCAGGCCACACGTCAGTCCCATCCGCTACGGTTAGCATCACGCGGGACACCACCGCACCGGCACAACCGGTTATTACCACCGCCACACCGCAAACGGTCAACGATGCCACATTCACGCTTGAAGGCACCACTGAAGCCGATGCCACGGTAACACTGAGCCAAAATGGCAATACCTTGACAACCACTGCCACCGCTAACTCTGCTGGTGCCTGGTCGCTTGCCGTAACGCTAACCGAAGGCGCCAATCTATTCACCGCAACCGCAACCGATGCCGCCGGCAACGTATCCGCCGCATCCGCTGCCGTTAGCATCACGCTGAACACCACCACTGCCCCGATAATCAGCATCAGCTCCGCTACCGTAACGGCAATAATGGGCACGGCTATCACGCCGATAAGCATCACTTCAACGGGCGGTGATGTTGACAGCTATAGCATCAACCCGGATATTGGCAATGGACTGATGTTTAACACAAGCACCGGCACCATTTCAGGCACGCCAGCGGAAGTTACAGACGCAATCCCCTACACCATCACCGCCACCAATAGTGCTGGTACGGCTACGGCTACAGTAACCATCACCGTCGAGGCACCGGACACCACGCCACCGGCACCACCGGTTATTACCACACCTGCTGCAACACCAGACCACATAATAACCACCATGACACCCTTTACTGTTAACGGTACTGCTGAGGCAGGCGCATTGGTAAAAGTGTATTCTGTGCACCGTATCAGTAGACCAATACTACTAGGCGGATTGCAAGATAGCGTAACGGCTGATAATAACGGCAACTGGGGGATGCTCGAGATAGAACTGGTTGAGGACGGTGCGTTTTACATAGCAACTGCAACCGATGCCGCCGGCAATGTATCAGCATACTCCAATCTGGTTCTCATTGATTTGGACACCACGCCACCGGAAGCACCGCTTATTAGCACCACAGCACAAACGGTGAACACGGCAGAATTCACCATTAGCGGCAGCGCCGAGGCGAAAGCAAGCATCCAGCTATTGCGTGCTGGCAATGTAATTTCTGGTGCCACTGCAAAGGTTGCTAATAATCGCCAGTGGTCAATAACCTTTGATCTGGAAGCAGGTGCCAACGACATCACCGCAACCGCAACCGACAGGGCAGGCCACACGTCAGTCCCATCCGCTACGGTTAGCATCACGCTGGACACCACCGCACCGGCACAACCGGTTATTACCACCACCACACCGCAAACGGTCAACGATGCCACATTCACGCTTACCGGCACCGTTGAAGCCGGTGCCACGGTTGATGTACTCAAAGATGGCGCCTCCATTGGTACGGCAAGCGTAACGGGTACTGACTGGACGTTTGCTACAACGCTAACCGAAGGCGCCAATCTATTCACCGCAACCGCAAGCGATGCCGCCGGCAACGTATCCGCCGCATCCGCTGCCGTTAGCATCACGCTGAACACCACCACGACCCCGATAATCAGCATCAGCCCCGCTACCGTAACGGCAATAATGGGCACGGCTATCACGCCGATAAGCATCACTTCAACGGGCGATGATGTTGACAGCTATAGCATCAACCCGGATATTGGCAATGGGCTGATGTTTGACACAAGCACCGGCATCATTTCAGGCACGCCAGCGGCAGTTGCAGACGCAATCCCCTACACCATCACCGCCACCAATAGTGCTGGTATGGCGATGGCTACAGTAACCATCACCGTCGAGGCACCGGACACCACGCCACCGGCAGCACCGGTTATTACCACACCTGCTGCAACACCAGACCACATAATAACCACCACGACACTCGTTACTGTTAACGGTACTGCTGAGGCAGGCGCATTGGTAGAAGTGTATTCTGTGCGCCGTATCGGTAGTAAAGGTGATGAACCGGAAAGGATAATAACACCCAGATCTAGAGGTAGCGTAACGGCTGATAATAACGGCAACTGGATGCTCGAGATAGATGTGGCTAGCGCGTACCACGTAGCAACTGCAACCGATGCCGCCGGCAATGTATCAGCATACTCCAATCTGGTTTTCATTGATTTGGACACCACGCCACCGCCAGCACCGCTTATTAGCACCACAGCACAAACGGTGAACACGGTAGCATTCACCATTAGCGGCAGCGCCGAGGCGAAAGCAAGCATCCAGCTATTGCGTGCTGGCAATGTAATTTCTGGTGCCACTGCAAAGGTTGCTAATAATCGCCAGTGGTCAATAACCTTTGATCTGGAAGCAGGTGCCAACGACATCACCGCAACCGCAACCGACAGGGCAGGCCACACGTCAGTCCCATCCGCTACGGTTAGCATCACGCTGGACACCACCGCACCGGCACAACCGGTTATTACCACCACCACACCGCAAACGGTCAACGATGCCACATTCACGCTTGAAGGCACCACTGAAGCCGATGCCACGGTAACACTGAGCCAAAATGGCAATACCTTGACAACCACTGCCACCGCTGATTCTAGTGGTAGTTGGTCGCTTGCCGTAACGCTAACCGAAGGAGCCAACCTATTCACCGCAACCGCAAGCGATGCCGCCGGTAACGTATCCGCTGCATCCGCTGCCGTTACTATTACGCTGGATACCACCGCACCCATCATCACGCTAACCGGTGCCAATCCACAAACTATTGAACTGGGTGCAGGCTACACCGAGCTTGGCGCATCTACTAATGACGGCTCTATGGTAAGCATTGATGACGATGCATTTGTTGATGCCGTAGGCACCTACAGCATTACCTACACGGCAACGGATGGCACAAACCAGGCCACAGCAACCCGAACCGTCAATGTAGTGGATACCACCGCACCCATCATCACGCTAACCGGTGCCAATCCACAAACTATTGAACTGGGTGCAGGCTACACCGAGCTTGGCGCATCTACTAATGACGGCTCTATGGTAAGCATTGATGACGATGCATTTGTTGATGCCGTAGGCACCTACAGCATTACCTACACGGCAACGGATGGCACAAACCAGGCCACAGCAACCCGAACCGTCAATGTAGTGGATACCACCGCACCCATCATCACGCTAACCGGTGCCAATCCACAAACTATTGAACTGGGTGCAGGCTACACCGAGCTTGGCGCATCTACTAATGACGGCTCTATGGTAAGCATTGATGACGATGCATTTGTTGATGCCGTAGGCACCTACAGCATTACCTACACGGCAACGGATGGCACAAACCAGGCCACAGCAACCCGAACCGTCAATGTAGTGGATACCACCGCACCCATCATCACGCTACGGTGGTATCCACTACATTGACGGTTCGGGTTGCTGTGGCCTGGTTTGTGCCATCCGTTGCCGTGTAGGTAATGCTGTAGGTGCCTACGGCATCAACAAATGCATCGTCATCAATGCTTACCATAGAGCCGTCATTAGTAGATGCGCCAAGCTCGGTGTAGCCTGCACCCAGTTCAATAGTTTGTGGATTGGCACCGGTTAGCGTGATGATGGGTGCGGTGGTATCCACTACATTGACGGTTCGGGTTGCTGTGGCCTGGTTTGTGCCATCCGTTGCCGTGTAGGTAATGCTGTAGGTGCCTACGGCATCAACAAATGCATCGTCATCAATGCTTACCATAGAGCCGTCATTAGTAGATGCGCCAAGCTCGGTGTAGCCTGCACCCAGTTCAATAGTTTGTGGATTGGCACCGGTTAGCGTGATGATGGGTGCGGTGGTATCCACTACATTGACGGTTCGGGTTGCTGTGGCCTGGTTTGTGCCATCCGTTGCCGTGTAGGTAAGCATTGATGACGATGCATTTGTTGATGCCGTAGGCACCTACAGCATTACCTACACGGCAACGGATGGCACAAACCAGGCCACAGCAACCCGAACCGTCAATGTAGTGGATACCACCGCACCCATCATCACGCTAACCGGTGCCAATCCACAAACTATTGAACTGGGTGCAGGCTACACCGAGCTTGGCGCATCTACTAATGACGGCTCTATGGTAAGCATTGATGACGATGCATTTGTTGATGCCGTAGGCACCTACAGCATTACCTACACGGCAACGGATGGCACAAACCAGGCCACAGCAACCCGAACCGTCAATGTAGTGGATACCACCGCACCCATCATCACGCTAACCGGTGCCAATCCACAAACTATTGAACTGGGTGCAGGCTACACCGAGCTTGGCGCATCTACTAATGACGGCTCTATGGTAAGCATTGATGACGATGCATTTGTTGATGCCGTAGGCACCTACAGCATTACCTACACGGCAACGGATGGCACAAACCAGGCCACAGCAACCCGAACCGTCAATGTAGTGGATACCACCGCACCCATCATCACGCTAACCGGTGCCAATCCACAAACTATTGAACTGGGTGCAGGCTACACCGAGCTTGGCGCATCTACTAATGACGGCTCTATGGTAAGCATTGATGACGATGCATTTGTTGATGCCGTAGGCACCTACAGCATTACCTACACGGCAACGGATGGCACAAACCAGGCCACAGCAACCCGAACCGTCAATGTAGTGGATACCACCGCACCCATCATCACGCTAACCGGTGCCAATCCACAAACTATTGAACTGGGTGCAGGCTACACCGAGCTTGGCGCATCTACTAATGACGGCTCTATGGTAAGCATTGATGACGATGCATTTGTTGATGCCGTAGGCACCTACAGCATTACCTACACGGCAACGGATGGCACAAACCAGGCCACAGCAACCCGAACCGTCAATGTAGTGGATACCACCGCACCCTCATCACGCTAACCGGTGCCAATCCACAAACTATTGAACTGGGTGCAGGCTACACCGAGCTTGGCGCATCTACTAATGACGGCTCTATGGTAAGCATTGATGACGATGCATTTGTTGATGCCGTAGGCACCTACAGCATTACCTACACGGCAACGGATGGCACAAACCAGGCCACAGCAACCCGAACCGTCAATGTAGTGGATACCACCGCACCCATCATCACGCTAACCGGTGCCAATCCACAAACTATTGAACTGGGTGCAGGCTACACCGAGCTTGGCGCATCTACTAATGACGGCTCTATGGTAAGCATTGATGACGATGCATTTGTTGATGCCGTAGGCACCTACAGCATTACCTACACGGCAACGGATGGCACAAACCAGGCCACAGCAACCCGAACCGTCAATGTAGTGGATACCACCGCACCCATCATCACGCTAACCGGTGCCAATCCACAAACTATTGAACTGGGTGCAGGCTACATCGAGCTTGGCGCATCTACTAATGACGGCTCTATGGTAAGCATTGATGACGATGCATTTGTTGATGCCGTAGGCACCTACAGCATTACCTACACGGCAACGGATGGCACAAACCAGGCCACAGCAACCCGAACCGTCAATGTAGTGGATACCACCGCACCCATCATCACACTAGACGGTGCCAATCCACAAACTATTGAACTGGGTGCAGGCTACACCGAGCTTGGCGCATCTACTAATGACGGCTCTATGGTAAGCATTGATGACGATGCATTTGTTGATGCCGTAGGCACCTACAGCATTACCTACACGGCAACGGATGGCACAAACCAGGCCACAGCAACCCGAACCGTCAATGTAGTGGATACCACCGCACCCATCATCACACTAGACGGTGCCAATCCACAAACTATTGAACTGGGTGCAGGCTACACCGAGCTTGGCGCATCTACTAATGACGGCTCTATGGTAAGCATTGATGACGATGCATTTGTTGATGCCGTAGGCACCTACAGCATTACCTAGAGCCGTCATTAGTAGATGCGCCAAGCTCGGTGTAGCCTGCACCCAGTTCAATAGTTTGTGGATTGGCACCGGTTAGCGTGATGATGGGTGCGGTGGTATCCACTACATTGACGGTTCGGGTTGCTGTGGCCTGGTTTGTGCCATCCGTTGCCGTGTAGGTAATGCTGTAGGTGCCTACGGCATCAACAAATGCATCGTCATCAATGCTTACCATAGAGCCGTCATTAGTAGATGCGCCAAGCTCGGTGTAGCCTGCACCCAGTTCAATAGTTTGTGGATTGGCACCGGTTAGCGTGATGATGGGTGCGGTGGTATCCACTACATTGACGGTTCGGGTTGCTGTGGCCTGGTTTGTGCCATCCGTTGCCGTGTAGGTAATGCTGTAGGTGCCTACGGCATCAACAAATGCATCGTCATCAATGCTTACCATAGAGCCGTCATTAGTAGATGCGCCAAGCTCGGTGTAGCCTGCACCCAGTTCAATAGTTTGTGGGTTATCACCGCACCCATCATCACGCTAACCGGTGCCAATCCACAAACTATTGAACTGGGTGCAGGCTACACCGAGCTTGGCGCATCTACTAATGACGGCTCTATGGTAAGCATTGATGACGATGCATTTGTTGATGCCGTAGGCACCTACAGCATTACCTACACGGCAACGGATGGCACAAACCAGGCCACAGCAACCCGAACCGTCAATGTAGTGGATACCACCGCACCCATCATCACGCTAACCGGTGCCAATCCACAAACTATTGAACTGGGTGCAGGCTACACCGAGCTTGGCGCATCTACTAATGACGGCTCTATGGTAAGCATTGATGACGATGCATTTGTTGATGCCGTAGGCACCTACAGCATTACCTACACGGCAACGGATGGCACAAACCAGGCCACAGCAACCCGAACCGTCAATGTAGTGGATACCACCGCACCCATCATCACACTAGACGGAGATAACCCACAAACTATTGAACTGGGTGCAGGCTACACCGAGCTTGGCGCATCTACTAATGACGGCTCTATGGTAAGCATTGATGACGATGCATTTGTTGATGCCGTAGGCACCTACAGCATTACCTACACGGCAACGGATGGCACAAACCAGGCCACAGCAACCCGAACCGTCAATGTAGTGGATACCACCGCACCCATCATCACGCTAACCGGTGCCAATCCACAAACTATTGAACTGGGTGCAGGCTACACCGAGCTTGGCGCATCTACTAATGACGGCTCTATGGTAAGCATTGATGACGATGCATTTGTTGATGCCGTAGGCACCTACAGCATTACCTACACGGCAACGGATGGCACAAACCAGGCCACAGCAACCCGAACCGTCAATGTAGTGGATACCACCGCACCCATCATCACGCTAACCGGTGCCAATCCACAAACTATTGAACTGGGTGCAGGCTACACCGAGCTTGGCGCATCTACTAATGACGGCTCTATGGTAAGCATTGATGACGATGCATTTGTTGATGCCGTAGGCACCTACAGCATTACCTACACGGCAACGGATGGCACAAACCAGGCCACAGCAACCCGAACCGTCAATGTAGTGGATACCACCGCACCCATCATCACGCTAACCGGTGCCAATCCACAAACTATTGAACTGGGTGCAGGCTACACCGAGCTTGGCGCATCTACTAATGACGGCTCTATGGTAAGCATTGATGACGATGCATTTGTTGATGCCGTAGGCACCTACAGCATTACCTACACGGCAACGGATGGCACAAACCAGGCCACAGCAACCCGAACCGTCAATGTAGTGGATACCACCGCACCCATCATCACGCTAACCGGTGCCAATCCACAAACTATTGAACTGGGTGCAGGCTACATCGAGCTTGGCGCATCTACTAATGACGGCTCTATGGTAAGCATTGATGACGATGCATTTGTTGATGCCGTAGGCACCTACAGCATTACCTACACGGCAACGGATGGCACAAACCAGGCCACAGCAACCCGAACCGTCAATGTAGTGGATACCACCGCACCCATCATCACACTAGACGGTGCCAATCCACAAACTATTGAACTGGGTGCAGGCTACACCGAGCTTGGCGCATCTACTAATGACGGCTCTATGGTAAGCATTGATGACGATGCATTTGTTGATGCCGTAGGCACCTACAGCATTACCTACACGGCAACGGATGGCACAAACCAGGCCACAGCAACCCGAACCGTCAATGTAGTGGATACCACCGCACCCATCATCACACTAGACGGTGCCAATCCACAAACTATTGAACTGGGTGCAGGCTACACCGAGCTTGGCGCATCTACTAATGACGGCTCTATGGTAAGCATTGATGACGATGCATTTGTTGATGCCGTAGGCACCTACAGCATTACCTACACGGCAACGGATGGCACAAACCAGGCCACAGCAACCCGAACCGTCAATGTAGTGGATACCACCGCACCCATCATCACACTAGACGGAGATAACCCACAAACTATTGAGCTGGGTGCTGTGGCCTGGTTTGTGCCATCCGTTGCCGTGTAGGTAATGCTGTAGGTGCCTACGGCATCAACAAATGCATCGTCATCAATGCTTACCATAGAGCCGTCATTAGTAGATGCGCCAAGCTCGGTGTAGCCTGCACCCAGTTCAATAGTTTGTGGATTGGCACCGGTTAGCGTGATGATGGGTGCGGTGGTATCCACTACATTGACGGTTCGGGTTGCTGTGGCCTGGTTTGTGCCATCCGTTGCCGTGTAGGTAATGCTGTAGGTGCCTACGGCATCAACAAATGCATCGTCATCAATGCTTACCATAGAGCCGTCATTAGTAGATGCGCCAAGCTCGGTGTAGCCTGCACCCAGTTCAATAGTTTGTGGATTGGCACCGGTTAGCGTGATGATGGGTGCGGTGGTATCCACTACATTGACGGTTCGGGTTGCTGTGGCCTGGTTTGTGCCATCCGTTGCCGTGTAGGTAATGCTGTAGGTGCCTACGGCATCAACAAATGCCGTAGGCACCTACAGCATTACCTACACGGCAACGGATGGCACAAACCAGGCCACAGCAACCCGAACCGTCAATGTAGTGGATACCACCGCACCCATCATCACGCTAACCGGTGCCAATCCACAAACTATTGAACTGGGTGCAGGCTACACCGAGCTTGGCGCATCTACTAATGACGGCTCTATGGTAAGCATTGATGACGATGCATTTGTTGATGCCGTAGGCACCTACAGCATTACCTACACGGCAACGGATGGCACAAACCAGGCCACAGCAACCCGAACCGTCAATGTAGTGGATACCACCGCACCCATCATCACGCTAACCGGTGCCAATCCACAAACTATTGAACTGGGTGCAGGCTACACCGAGCTTGGCGCATCTACTAATGACGGCTCTATGGTAAGCATTGATGACGATGCATTTGTTGATGCCGTAGGCACCTACAGCATTACCTACACGGCAACGGATGGCACAAACCAGGCCACAGCAACCCGAACCGTCAATGTAGTGGATACCACCGCACCCATCATCACACTAGACGGTGCCAATCCACAAACTATTGAACTGGGTGCAGGCTACACCGAGCTTGGCGCATCTACTAATGACGGCTCTATGGTAAGCATTGATGACGATGCATTTGTTGATGCCGTAGGCACCTACAGCATTACCTACACGGCAACGGATGGCACAAACCAGGCCACAGCAACCCGAACCGTCAATGTAGTGGATACCACCGCACCCATCATCACACTAGACGGTGCCAATCCACAAACTATTGAACTGGGTGCAGGCTACACCGAGCTTGGCGCATCTACTAATGACGGCTCTATGGTAAGCATTGATGACGATGCATTTGTTGATGCCGTAGGCACCTACAGCATTACCTACACGGCAACGGATGGCACAAACCAGGCCACAGCAACCCGAACCGTCAACGTAGTGGACACCATGCCCCCTACGGTAGTCATCACATCCAGTTCGGGTGCGAGTGGTAGCACAGTAGATGCCGAGACACTAAACTATACCGCGACTTTTAATGAGGATGTTACTGGTTTTGTACTATCTGATATTACGGTAACCGGCACGGCAAACGGAGGCAGTCCGGTTGCGTCTAACTTTGTTGCCAATGCTGATGGCTTCACCTTTGATGTCGTAAGAGGCATCTCTGATGGTACCGTCATCGTCTCTATTGCCGCTGGTGTTGCCGAAGATATTTCTGGCAATGGCAACATCGCTTCTAACCGATACAGATTGACTATTTACACCGGGCTGACCCCGGACGCTGCCAGGCAACTAAACGAGAATATTTTGCCACGGCTTACCCACGTTATGCTGGGCGGCACGGTGTCGGCGGTGAATAGTCGCATGGATGACACTTTCTCGGGCACGCCACAAGTGGCGAGTTACCAGTTCGATGGTCAAACGGTGCAATTGGATAGCCAGACCGGCTTGTCCGCCAACCTGCAGAACACGGTCGCGCAGAAATTACCCAACTATCTCAAGTCGCTGAAAGACGGTACGATGGACTGGAGAGAAATGTTGTCTCGTTCCGCCTTTGTGATGCCGTTGAATGCGGCGGGCGGTGCGGGTTCTACTGCTGGTGCGACAGTATGGGGCGGTGGTGATTACAATAGAATGAGTGGCAAGTTCAGCGATGGCGACTGGAAAGGCGATGTGCTCAGTGTTCAACTCGGTATCGACCAGCGGTTGGGTAAGGATATGCTGGCCGGGGGTTTGGTGTCGTGGAGCAAGGGCGATGTTGATTACACGCTGACGGATAAGAACGGGAAAGAGACCCGCGGGGATTACACGCATCAGATCACCAGCGTTCACCCGTACTTTGCACGCTCGAACGATGAGGTTGATTTGTGGGGCAGTGTTGGCTATGGGCAGGGTAAACTGGCCATTAAACAGCAATCCCCAACCGAAGATAGCGAGCGCAGCAGTGACACGCGCCTGTTGAGTTTATCGGCGGGGGGTTCTGGACGGTTATCGCAATCGGGCTTGAAGCTCAAGAGCGACATCATACTGGCACAGGTTGACATTGCCGCGTCTGCGGACAAGAAAATCCCGGCTGATAAACTCAACAGCCAACGACTACGCTTGTTGCTGGAGATGGGTAAAGAACGCCCATTGTCATCGGGCGGACACTTCAAGCCGTTGCTGGAAGTGGGCTTGCGCTATGACGGTGGTGTTGGCGAATCCTCTGGTATTGGCGCGGTATTGAATTTGGGCGGACACTATGCCAACACCACAGGCTTGACGGTTGAAGGCAAGTTGCACACGTTGCTCGGTCAAGACGACTATCAGGAATGGGGTATTCAAGGCACGATTCGCCAACAAGCCAATGCCAATGGACAAGGCTTGTCGTTTAGCCTGAATCCGAGCTATGGCACGGTTGGCATCAGCACGAATCAGGTATGGCAACAAGAGCTGGCCGATGACAATAACGGCACAAGCAACAATAGCGCACGCTTGAATGTGAATATGGGTTACGGACTGTTTACGGCTGGCGGATTATTGACCCCCTACAGCGAAGTCAGCATGAGCGACAGCAACCACTATCGTTTGGGCTTGCGCTGGAAACCGAGTTCGCCACTTAGCCTGCACCTGTACGGCGAACGTGAAACCAGCAATAATAGCGACCGCATCCTGCTGGAAGGCCGTATCCGGTTTTAGGAATTGGGGGCTTGTCACGCCATTCCCCTGTTTCTACTCAATTCCCCCCTGACAAGGGGGTAGAGGGGTTAGGAAAGGCGAATATTGAGTTTTGCACGGTCTCTTTCGAGACGGCAAGAATGCCTTGCTAGGCATACGTTAAATGCGGAAAACCTTGCGGGTTTGTGCGTTTTACTGGGTTCCTGCTTCCGCAGGAACGACGGCAGGACTCCTGACTTCACGGATCTTGGATTCACATAATAAGTGCAACACGCCTAAGTCAGTCAAAGGGGACACTCGTACTCTTTTAACTGAACGGAAAAAAGGCGTAAAACAGGACGAGATATACCCATTTGACTGAACAGGAAAGAGACCACATTTACCTCATGATGAATAAGCAAAGCAAAATCATACACAGGCAGAAATCGCTAAAACCCTGAGCAGAAGTTAAGTCAACCATCAGCCGTGAAATGAAACGCAATACCGGGGTAACGGCTATCGCTACAAACAACCCACCGCTTTGCCCAAACGCGGCATCAGCAAAAGCCCAAGCACATCAGGCTCAATGACGCTAAACCGTATCATTCTCGGGAGCGCGGCTTGAATGTCAAATAATCATCTGGCACAACAGATCGAGTTCTTCTCCGTGATGAAAGTTAAGTGATTGAAAAGCCATAGGAAGCTGTCAAATTGAGGTAAAATAAGAAAGTACATGACGTTTACGTAAACGTCAACTATAATCATAACTCATTCGGGCGACATTTAAATTTCATCCAGATCGAAATAAATCCCATACAGAATAAAAACCATTAAAAATTGTGACTGCCCTGCATGACATGCAGTCAAAAAAATAAATTGAAATCGATAATGAATCTAGAACAAGCAAGAGCATTTTTAGCTCGAGAATTTCCGCAAAGTTCCTGTGTAATTGATTTCGTCGGAACAGGCTCCGCTATTGTTCGCCAACCCATCAGTTTTAAGCACTTACGACCAGGAGGAAGCGTCTCTGGTCCGACGATGATGACGCTGGCAGATTGTGCGGCATACGTCGCTATTTTGACTCAATACGGAGAAGTGGCACTGGCGGTAACGACCAGTCTGAATATCAATTTTCTCCGTAAGCCCGATGCCAACAATGATATTGTTGCAGACTGCCATTTACTAAAAGCCGGGAAGCGATTGGCGGTTTGTGAGGTCAGCGTATATTCGGAAGGATTGAAAGATCCGATTGCCCATGTTACGGCAACCTATTCCGTTCCGCCGGCTTAGATCATGAGTATTTATTTTGTTGTGAGGTGGGGTGAGAATATGCAAATCGACAAAGACTTGCTTTACAATGTGGCGCTTCGCCTTTGGTGGTATACCCAAAAATCCGATAATAAGATTGTCAATTAGCACTGCAAATTTTTTCGAACAAAAATGACCGACACATTTCCCAAACAATTAATGAGTAACGCCGAAAAATTTGCTGATCGACCAGCGATTCGCGAAAAGGCATTTGGAATTTGGCAAACCTGGAGCTGGCGGGAAATGAGGGACGAGATTTTTTCGTTAGCGAATGGTTTGCACAAATTGGGCTTTCAACGCGGTGATAAAATGGCCATCGTTGGAGTCAACCGACCAAGGTTGTACTGGGGGATGTGTGCAGCACAATGTTTGGGCGGAATACCGGTTCCTATTTACGCCGACTCTATTGCTGAAGAAATGCAGTATGTGCTCAATCATGCTGGGGTGCATTTTGTCCTTGCCGAAGACCAGGAGCAGGTTGATAAGGTTCTAGAGATCAAGGAACAGTGTGAAACGGTGAGTCATATTATTTACGACGATGTCCGCGGCTTACGTGATTACGACAAATCCAGTATGCACGATTTCGAAAAGATACAGGACCTGGGTAAGAAATTTGCTGACAAAAACCCGACATTTCTTAAAAATGAAATTGATCAGGGCAACGGCAGCGACATCGGTATCTTTTTATATACATCCGGAACCACCGGTAACCCGAAAGGCGTTGTGCTAAGCAATGATAACGTTCTGGTGACTTCGGTCAATAGTGCGAAGATGGACAGGCTGACTGAGCACGAAGAAACGCTGTCTTATTTACCCTTGGCCTGGGTCGGCGATCACATTTTTTCCTACGGCCAGGCCTATGTAACCGGGATGTGCATCAATTGTCCGGAAAGTAGTGAAACCGTGGCAACGGATCTTCGGGAAATTGGCCCAACATACTATTTCGCACCACCGCGTGTATTTGAAAATTTACTCACCACAGTCATGATACGCATGGAGGACGCTGGAAATTTCAAACGAAAACTGTTTGAGCGATTTATGGCTATTGCTCGCGAAACCGGTGTCGCGATACTGGATGGAGAGCGCGTATCGCTGAAGAACCGGTTGATGTACAAACTGGGTGACTGGTTGATTTATGCACCGCTAAAAAACACCATGGGATTCAGCCGGATTCGCGTTGCATATACCGCGGGCGAGGCCATTGGGCCGGAGATTTTTGATTTTTTCCGTTCCCTTGGAATCAACATCAAGCAGTTGTACGGTCAAACTGAAGCAGCGGTTTTTATCACCGCACAGCCTGACGGTGAAGTTTTTGCCGATACGGTTGGTGTGCCTTCGCCTGATGTGGAAGTGAAAATTACGGATGACGGGGAGGTTATTTACCGAAGCCCGGGTGTGTTCCAGAGTTATTACAAAAATGAGGAGGCCACGCGGCAAACAAAAAACGATGAAGGCTGGGTGATGACGGGGGATGCGGGTTACTTTGACGACAACGGTCATCTTAGAATTATCGATCGCGCCAAAGATGTTGGCAAACTGTCAAACGGGGCATTGTTTGCTCCCAAGTTTATCGAGAACAAACTCAAATTTTTCCCGCAGATAAAAGAAGCGGTTGCCCTTGGTGCGGACAGGGATTTTGTTTCGGTTATGATCAATATCGATCTTGATGCGGTGGGTAACTGGGCCGAACGAAATAATATTCCTTATGCCAGTTATCAGGAGCTCGCCGGGCATCCTGATGTGTACCGGATGATGGAGAGAAGCATCAAAGAGGTCAATCAGGATTTGGCGAGCGATACAAAATTGTCCGAGTCTCAGGTTAAGCGTTTTTTGATATTGCACAAGGAGTTGGATGCCGATGATGGAGAACTCACGCGAACGCGCAAAGTTCGACGCAGGATCATCGCGGAAAAATACGATGTGCTGATTGATGCGCTGTATAGCGATGCCGATCATTGTTACATTAAAACTGAGGTTACATTTGAAGACGGCAGGAAAGGCGCAATAGAAGCCGATTTGCAGATCAGGGATGTTCAGGTTTTTGAATCGCTTAAAAAAGCAAGTTAGTGATAGATTAAGAATAAACAGAAAGTGGTATTGGTTTCCTAATGAATGCGCAGACCGAGCAAGCAAAAACGCTGCTTGAAGTTAAAAATATCTCATTGTCGTTCGGTGGTGTAAAAGCCCTGCAAGACATTAGTTTCGATGTGTTGGAGGGCGAGGTTCGGGCGATTATTGGGCCAAACGGTGCGGGTAAGAGCTCAATGCTAAACGTAATCAATGGCTTTTATCATCCCCAGGAAGGCGAAGTTTGGTTTGACGGAAAGCGAAGGGCTCATAGCAAACCACACGAAGTAGCGAAAATGGGAATCGCCAGAACTTTCCAGAATATTGCCTTGTTCAAGGGTATGTCCACACTGGATAACCTGATGACGGGTCGTATGACAAAAATGAAATCCAGCATATTCTGGCAGGCATTGTGGAAGGGCCCTGCTGAGCGAGAAGAACAGGAACATCGCGAGCGCGTAGAATACATTATTGATTTTCTGAAAATTCAATCAATTCGAAAAACTCCCGTAGGCCGCTTGCCATACGGTATGCAAAAGCGTGTTGAGCTGGGTCGCGCTCTGGCAGCGGAATCCAAATTATTGTTACTGGATGAGCCAATGGCTGGAATGAATTTGGAGGAAAAAGAGGATATGTGTCGATTTATCCTTGATGTCAATGATGAGTTCGGTACCACTATTGCCCTGATTGAGCATGACATGGGTGTTGTAATGGATATATCGGATCGCGTTGTGGTGCTTGATTACGGTAAGAAACTGGCGGATGGCACACCTGATGAAGTGAGAGCAAATCAGGTGGTAGTTGATGCCTATCTGGGAGTATCCCATGAGTCCTGAAATTTTAAATACCATTGAAGTTATTCTTAACGGGCTCATGGCTGGTGTAATGTATTCACTGGTTGCCCTGGGTTTTGTATTGATTTTCAAGGCATCTGGAATTTTTAACTATGCCCAGGGAGTTATGGCTTTATTTGCAGCGTTGACGCTGGTTGGATTCCAAACAGGACAGGTCCCGTTTTCGCATTTGATCAATGCCATTTTTGGCACTGAATACCATCATTGGGGGGGAGGTATGAACAGCTTTCTCGCCATTGTTCTGACCATCATCGTAATGATAGTTTTTGCCTGGCTGGTGGAGAAACTGGTGCTGAAGCATCTAGTCAATCAGGCGCCAATCATTTTGTTCATGGCAACCATAGGTCTGGCATTTTTTATGGAAGGTTTTGGTGATCTAATGTGGGGCGCAAATATAAAAACTCTGGATGTGGGAATTCCTTCTGGCGGTTCATTTTGGTGGGAAGACGTCACCCGAACATGGGCAACGGAAGGTGCAGAGTACTATGGGATGTACATTGATGTACTCGACGTTTGGGCGGCAGTCATTGCCGTTATGCTGGTAGTAATTCTAACCCTGTTTTCCCAGTTTACAAAAACCGGGAGAGCTTTGCGTGCGGTAGCGGATGATCATCAAGCCGCACTTACGGTTGGTATTTCGCTTAGAACAATTTGGGTTATCGTCTGGTCTATAGCGGGATTTGTCGCGCTGGTTGCCGGTATTATGTGGGGCTCAAAATCAGGCGTGCAGTTCTCGCTTTCCCTGATTGCACTAAAAGCGCTGCCGGTTCTTATTCTGGGTGGCTTTACCTCTATACCCGGTGCCATCATCGGTGGCCTGATTATTGGTGTTGGTGAAAAATTATTCGAATTTTGGGTTGGGCCGTTGGTTGGCGGCGCTACAGAAAACTGGTTTGCCTATGTTTTGGCATTGTTCTTTTTGATGTTCAGACCTCAGGGGCTGTTCGGCGATAAAATTATTGAAAGGGTGTAGGTGAACTAATGTTTTATAGAGAGTCCGGAGATTTCAAGACATCCTACGCGGGTGATCAACAGATTTTTCCCATCGCACTGGACCGCTGGTTTGTAATTGCAGTCGTCGCATTTGCTTTTCTGGTGGTTCCGTTTTTAATCAATGATTATTGGGAAAAGTCCGTTTTGGTGCCGATGCTGGTTTGGTCCATGGCTGCGCTGGGTTTGAATATCTTAACCGGGTATTGCGGTCAGGTAAGTCTGGGAACTGGCGGATTTATGGCTGTTGGTGCCTATGCTTCTTATAAATTTACCACCAGTTTTCCAGAGCTCAATATGTTTATTGTGATTCTTTTATCTGGTGGAGTAACCGCATTGGTTGGGGTTTTGTTTGGACTGCCAAGTTTGCGGATTAAGGGGTTCTATCTCGCAGTTGCCACTTTGGCAGCGCAGTTCTTTTTAGTTTGGTTATTCAACAAGGTTCCCTGGTTCTACAACTATTCAGCTTCGGGAATGATTACGGCACCTGAGCGCTTTGTGTTTGGGATTGCAATAACCGGGCCAAACGCACCTCCCTGGGCAACGTATCTTTTTTGTCTGATTATCGTTGTCATCTTTGCGCTGATCGCCAAAAATTTGACACGGGGAAGAATAGGGCGTTGCTGGATGTCGATTCGAGATATGGACATTGCCGCGGAGATTATTGGTGTGCCGCCATTGAAAACCAAGCTTTCTGCGTTTGCGGTAAGTTCGTTTTACATTGGTGTTTCCGGAGCCCTGTTTTTCAGCGTATATCTTGGCGCGGCAGAACCAACAGAAGCTTTTGGTGTCGATAAATCATTTCTAGTATTATTTATGATCATAATCGGTGGATTGGGATCCATATTCGGCTCCTTTATTGGCGCTGCATTTATGGTGTTGATGCCGGTATTGTTTAAAAATATCATGGTGAATGGGCTTGGTTGGCCCACTGACCTGGTAGCTCATCTGATTTTTATTTTGATAGGTGGGTTAATTATGTTTTTCTTGATTGTGGAACCTCATGGGCTGGCACAGCTGTGGAGAGTTACAAAAGAGAAACTACGCTTGTGGCCATTCCCGCATTAGATCGTGGCAAAAAGGTCATTTTCTGTTCATTTGGGCCCAGCGTTTTAATCTGGTTCATTTAGACAACAACCATTTCTAACAACCAAATTTTGGAGAAAATATGAAAACTACTAAACTTGCTGCCGCAGCCGTCGCCCTGGCGATGACAATGGGCACTGGTGCGGTTTCAGCTGATCTGGTATTCCCGTCACTGAGCTACCGAACCGGCCCATATGCACCCAACGGTATTCCATTCGCGGATGGATACCAAGATTACTTTACTTTATTAAACGAACGTGACGGTGGTATTGGTGGCGTTGCCGTTAAAGTCATCGAATGTGAAACTGGCTACAACACAGAGAAAGGTGTGGAATGTTACGAATCCACCAAAGGCGAAGGTTCGTTGGTATACCAGCCCCTTTCAACGGGTATTACTTACCAGTTGATTCCAAAAGCTACCGCTGATGGCATTCCGGTTCACTCGATGGGTTATGGTCGAACATCCGCTGCAAATGGCGCTGTTTTCAGCCACATTTTCAATTATCCCGGAACTTACTGGGATGCCGCTTCCATTATGGTCAAACATATTTCTGATCAGGAAGACGGTGACTTGAATGGAAAATCCATTGCGCTGGTTTATCACAACTCTGCATACGGAAAAGAACCCATTCGGACGCTCGAAGAGCTTGCTAAAAAGCATGGTTACAGTTTGACTTTGCTTGCGGTTGATCACCCCGGGCAGGAGCAAAAATCACAATGGTTGCAGATTCGACGTGAACGTCCTGACTATGTTTTGATGTGGGGTTGGGGTGTTATGAACCAGGTAGCGATTCAGGAAGCGGCGAACATTCGTTATCCAATGGATCATTTCATCGGCGTTTGGTGGTCCGCATCTGAAAACGATGTAATTCCGGCTGGAGATGGGGCGAATGGCTATAAGGCTATCGCGTTCCACGGTGTCGGGGGTGACTTTGAGGTTTATGATGATCTGAAGAAGCATGTTGTCGATACCGGCAAAGCGGCTGGTGATGGTTCCAGTCTTGGGACAGTGCTGTATAACCGTGGCATGTATGCGGCTATGCTGGCTTCTGAAGCCGCTCGCACTGCCCAGGAAATCCACGGTACAAGTGCTATCACACCGGCGATGATGCGTGACGGAATGGAAGCACTGAAAGTTGATCAGGCACGTATGGCTGAGCTTGGAATGGCTGACTTTGGTCCCGAAATTAACGTGAGCTGTGAAAATCACGGCGGACCAGGTTTGGGCGCAATCCAGCAGTGGGATGCTGCTGCGAAAACATGGTCGCTGGTTACCGACTTTACAGGTGCAGACCGTGAAGTGGTGGATGCGCTGATTGCAGAAGATTCTGCAGCATTTGCCGCCGAAAACAGCATCACGCCTCGCGATTGCGGTGCCTGATACTGCTTTTTTAAGAAACAAGGATAAACCGGGGCGGAATACTGCCCCGGATTTATTGGTATTCATTAAATTCCAACCATGCAATCTCAAACTCAAGCAGTAGAATCGGCTGCCAGTACTGTAGCCAACACAGTACTCAGCGTAAACAATATCGAAGTTATTTACGATCATGTTATTTTGGTTTTAAAAGGGGTATCTCTGGAAGTTCCAGAAGGCGGAATCGTTGCGTTGCTTGGCGCGAACGGCGCTGGAAAGACAACTACAATAAAATCCATATCCAATATTTTGGGTACAGAGCGGGGTGAAGTGACCAAAGGGTCAATCGAATTTATGGGCGAGAAGGTGGAGAACCTGTCGCCAACAGAACTGGTGCAACGTGGGGTTGTACAGGTTATGGAAGGGCGTCATTGCTTTGAGCATTTAACCGTTGAAGAAAATCTTTTAACGGGAGCCTATACCCGTAAAGATGGACGCAAAAGGGTGAGTGATGATCTGGAAATGGTTTACGAGTATTTTCCGCGTCTAAAATTAAGGAGAAAAAGCCAGGCGGGCTATACCTCTGGCGGTGAGCAGCAAATGGTCGCGGTTGGTCGAGCACTAATGGCGAGACCAACAGTAATTTTGCTGGACGAACCGTCAATGGGGTTGGCGCCGCAGCTTGTCGAAGAAATATTTGAAATTGTGAAAAAATTGAACGAACAGCAAAAAGTCACCTTTTTACTGGCTGAGCAAAATACCTCTGTTGCACTACGTTACGCTACTTATGGCTATATTCTTGAAAACGGCCGCGTGGTCATGGATGGTGAAGCTAAATCGTTATCAGAAAATGAGGACGTCAAGGAGTTCTACCTTGGAATTAGTGGCGGAGACAAGAAGTCGTTCAGGGATGTTAAGCATTACCGAAGAAGAAAGCGTTGGTTAGCCTAGTTTTTCTGGTCGCTCAGAGAGCACAACTATCGCTGATTTTCTAACTTGTCACCTTAATTACGCTACGGCAGAATAAACATGACCGAACATTATGATGAGCTGGAAACGCGCAGTAAGGAGCAGCGGGAAAAAGAACAGACGGCTCTTGTTAAAGCACAGCTTGCACATGCCAGGACAAATACCGCAGCCTATGCTGAATTACTGGCAGATTTTGATGACGAGCATTTCTCGACTCTCGATCAGTTAGTCGACATTCCGGTTACCAGGAAATCTGAATTAATTGAACGGCAAAAGGCTTTACCGCCTTTGGCTGGCTTATCAGCGGTACAGGCCGGGCAACTACGGTACATTCATGCATCGCCCGGACCCATCTACGAAGCTTGTAGTCACAAAGATGATTTCTGGCGATCAGCCAGATCACTCCATGCCGCGGGGTTTCGATCCGGCGATTTGGTTCATAACAGTTTTTCTTATCATCTTACGCCGGCCGGAATGATGCTGGATAGCGGATGTCATGCAATTGGTTGCGGGGTTATCCCTGCGGGTGTTGGCCAGACTGAATTACAGGTGCAGACCATTGGCGATTTGCGGCCAACCAGATACGTCGGAACGCCTTCCTTTTTGAAAATATTGATCGAGAAGGCAGATGAAATTAGCATCGATATGGGGTCGATCAAAAAAGCGCTTGTGTCCGGCGAAGCGTTGCCGCCTCCTGTCAGATCATTTTTTACAGATAACGATATTGCGGTTTTACAAGCCTATGCGACGGCGGATTTGGGCGTGATTGCCTACGAAACAATTGCCGACGATGGTTTGATAATTGATGAAGGGGTGGTAGTCGAAATTGTTCGTCCTGGTAGCGGCGAGCCGGTCGCTGACGGCGAGGTGGGTGAGGTGGTTGTTACCTCTCTTAATCCCGACTATCCGCTTATTCGATTTGCTACGGGTGATATGTCAGCAATCATGTCTGGCATGAGTCCCTGCGGCCGAACCAATAAACGCATCAAAGGCTGGATGGGAAGGGCTGATCAAACAGCTAAAGTGAAAGGGATGTTTATTCATCCAGAGCAAATACAGGATTTGCTCGTTAGACACGGTGAAATCAGCAAGGCACGTTTGGTTGTTCAATGGATTGATCAACAGGACCAAATGACTTTGCATTGTGAAACTGATTCACCTTCTGATGATCTTGGTCACGCCGTCGAACAGAGTATCCGTGACTTGTGTAAAGTAAGCGGAAGCGTTGAATTTGTCAGTGTCGGTTGCATTGCGAATGATGGTGTAGTGATAGAAGATGCACGCCAGTACGATGCATAGTTTTTTCGAAGTAACAAAATATCCGTAAAATGAATTATCAAGAGATCAAATTCGATATCGATGAACGTAACGTTGCCTGGATCACATTAAACAAGGAAGCCAAGCACAACGCGATGGGCACTTTGATGATGCAGGAAATACGAGATGCCTGCGGCAACATTGAGAATAACGATTCCATCCGTGCCGTGGTATTGACGGGCGCTGGTGAAAAGAGCTTTTCTGCCGGAGCAGATCTGGAGTGGATGAAAGCGAACTTTAAAAAAAACCGAGAGGAAAGAATCGCTGCAAGCGGTTTGCTCGCAGAAACCCTTGAATCGTTGAATACGCTTAATAAAGTCACCATTGCACGGGTCAATGGTCAGGCCTATGCCGGTGGCGTTGGTCTAATTTCAGTCTGCGATATTGTGATTGCCGTAAACACCGCAAAGTTTTCGCTGACAGAAACGCGAATCGGTATAACTCCAGCCAATATCTCGCCGTTTTTAATTGAAAAACTTGGCGTGAGTAACGCCAGACGCACTTTGATTAATGCACATTTCTTTTCAGCAGAAGAGGGAGTGCAGTTTGGGTTAATCCATAAAGCAGTTGAGCGTGATGAGCTGGATAGTCAAATAGAAACAGAAATCCAAAGTTGTTTGGCGTGTGCTCCTGGCGCCATCGAAATGACCAAAAACCTGATTCGTACAGTGAGTAATCAGACTCCGCAAGAAAACAAAACGTATACTGCTCAATTACTCGCAGATGCCTGGGAAACGCCGGAGGCTGAAGCGGGAATTGGAAGCTTTTTTGAAAAAAAGCCGCCCCCCTGGACGAACTAATCTGAACAACTGAGCAATCGATATTGCTCACTATTGTACAGCTTCGAGTATGCTCAGTTTGGACAGACTGATGACAAATGCCTGATGCGCATCTTTTCAAGTCCCTGCAAATTTTGAATAGGTGACTCTAAAATATACGGATGCCCATCCAAGCATTGCGGTAAGGGATTCTGAAGTCATGATGTTGGCCTCCGGGTTAACTGAAATTCAGATTTGGGGATTTTGAGTCTGAAAAAACTCGAATTATCCTGATTAAATTCAATAGTTAGATCTCCATTCATGTTACGCATATTAGCTCGACTGATGGGAAGGCCAAGACCCGTTCCAATATTGGATTCGCTTCCTTGTCCCCGTCGAAACTTCTCAAAGACGAGCGCCGCTTCTTGAGCATTTACGCCAGATCCATTGTCTTCAATTTCAACGTAAATGTGTTGGTTATTTGAAACCAGTCTAATTTCGATGGCAGGGATATTCGATCTGTTGTGTTTGATTGCGTTAGAAAGAATATTGATCAGGACTTGTCTCAATCGATCGGGGTTTGCAAGTACACAGGTGTCAAACTCGGATTCTTCGCAGGTAACCGAAACGCCTTTTTGTCTAAATTCTCCGGAAAGAGAGTCAGTAGCAGAATGGATAAGCGTGTTTAAATCCAGCGATTCCATCCGTAAATCAAGAGAACCTTCTTCAAGGTGATGAATGTGAAGAATTTCGTCGAGCAGACGTGTTAATCTTTGGCTTTCTTCGTGAATAATGGCAACAAATTTTTCTTGCTCCTGTTTTGAAATTTCATAGGGATTGAGCAATATTTCAGACAGGGATCGAATGGAAGTCATTGGTGTTCGAAGTTCGTGACTAACCTGGCTCAGGAAATCATCTTTTTGAACATCCAGATCACGTAATCTGATATTTGCCTCACGAAGCTGGGACATGGTTTGGGTGAGCTCATCCGATTTTTCTGAAAGCTGCTGATAGGTTTTTATAAGTTGTTGAGTCTCATCAGCGATGTCCATGAGCTCGATCATACTGATGCTCTGTTTACCGGTAATCCTCTGGATCATTGCATGTGCTGATGCAGCGCCGACTGAGCCCGCTAATTCCCTTTCCAACTGCGAAATCAGGAGGGCACTCGGATAGGGATCAACATTATTATCCCCCTGATAATTTGGAAAACCATCAAACAAACGGCGAGCAGATTCACTGCCCAGAATTTTTTGTGCCAGAGCATACAAGTCCTCAGCTGTGGCATCCCCGCTGTTGTAAGCGATGGGCTCGCGAGTGGTTTTTTTGAAAACGTCAACAAAAAGCGCACCCTGTAAGTGTTCGATGGGAGTTGAGCTGGTGAAACAGGAAATGACTACGAAAAGTAACGTATTCGTACCAAGACTCCATACCAGTGCATGAACCAGCGGATCAAGCTCGGATAAGCCAAAAAGCGAATGGGGGCGAAGAAACTCGTATCCCAGCAAACCATTGTTTAATACTTCATGGCTCAGTAAAAAAGCACCGTTAAAGCTTGGCAAAAAAAGGGTATAACCCCAAAGTAGAAATCCCAGAATTAAGCCGCTAATCGCACCTTTTCGGGTCGCATTTTTCCAGAAAATACCACCAACCAAACTGGGCATGAACTGTGCAACCCCGGCAAACGCGATTAAGCCGATTGCAGCTAATGCATCAGATCCGCCGCTGAATTCGAAATAAAGAAATCCAAATCCAAGTACTGCTCCAATGCTCACGCGCCTCGTATTTAAAAGCAATTTTCGGACATCACCATGAATAGGCTTTTTATCTGAAATCTGCAATGCGATAGGCATTACAATATGGTTTGAAATCATGGTGGAGACGGCAATTGCGGCAACAATAACCATTGATGTTGCAGAAGAAAAACCGCCAAGGAACGCCAGTAATGTTAAATCCTGCCTGTCGAGGGATAGCGGTAATGTTAAAACATAAAGATCCGGGTTAGCACCTTCGGGCATCAGTGTTGTTCCGGCGATAGCGATGGGGACAACAAATAAACACATGCCGAGAAGGTATAGTGGAAATAGCCAGGATGCCGTTGCCAGATGTTTTTCATCAACGTTTTCAACAACGGTTACCTGAAACTGACGCGGTAGACAAATTATTGCAGTTGCACTTAACAGTGTTAGTGCAACCCATCGACTGTCGAAGAGTTCTCCCTCTCCATAGACTGCCTCGAAACCGACATCCTTGAATACAGTTTCCACGCCGCCAAGGACACTGAAAACGACAAATATTCCGACGGCAAGCAATGCGATAAGTTTGACGACAGCCTCCACAGCAATTGCTGCGACCACACCGTGATGGCGTTCATTCGCATCAAGGTTTCGGGTTCCGAATAAAATGGTAAATACCGCAAGACCTGAAGCAATAATGAATGCGGTGCTGCTGGGGTCAATATTCCCTACTATGATTTGAGTGCTGCGAGTCAGGGATTGCAGCTGCAGTGCGATATAAGGGGTTGTCGCGATAAGCGCAATGATGGTTACCAATACACCGAGACTTGCACTCTTTCCGTAGCGTGAAGAAATTAAATCGGCAATGGACGTGACTTTATGCGCTTTACCAATACGTACCAGTTTTCGCAAAAGCCACCACCAGCCGATGAATACGATCGTTGGCCCAAGATATATGGTAATAAATTCAAGGCCATTTCTGGCAGCAGAACCCACTGCGCCGTAAAAAGTCCATGACGTACAATAAACTGAGAGCGATAGCGTGTAGACAATAGGTGAGCGGAGCCAGGCCGCGCCGCCGCGCCTCGACTGCCTGTCTACAAAGAAGGCAATACCAAAAAGTAACGCAACATACCCAATACAAACGGTTAAAAGTAAATCAGCAGAAAGCATTTTTGTTTAAAACCCTAATCGTCGGTGGGTTTTGATTCGTCAACTGCGTTTTGGTTAATCAAAATACTGGAGAGTTTTCTTGATAGGAGTGCGGCACAAAAAATTAACCCTGCCCAGAATACAAACAGGTAAATCAATGTAAACGGAATATTCAGAAATTTTACGTTTAGCTGAAATATGCCAACCACGGGTGGGACGAGAAATATTAATCCAATAAGCGGCAACAGCATCGCCTTGTCCTGAGTTTTTTTAGCTGAATGGCCGCGGTCATTAGACGGGATCGATGGATTATCCATTTTCGCATCCTCCCGCTAGTGATTTGACTGCTTCGACTACATCACGGTTCGAGAACGGTTTGGAGATGAATTTATCTGCACCGTAGCTGAGTGCATTGTTTCGATCTTCACTTTGTCCCTTTGCGGTTAACATCAGTATCGGTAATTCAGCGGTTGCCTTGTTGTTTCTCAAAGCCTTAAGTATTTCAAAGCCATCCATATCCGGAAGCATAACATCAAGTATGAGCGTATCCGGAGGGGTATCCTTGATCACTTCCAGCGCTTCCTTTCCGGAAGTTTCGGTGCTTACAGTAAAGCCCGCGTGTTCGAGTAGAAAGATTAGCGAAACCAGGATGTTTGGCTCGTCCTCAACAATCAAGATATGTTTTGACATTTTTTATAAACTTATGTGAGCTATTCAGTTGCAGTACCGATATTGAACATATTCCATACTAACCGCCGATTAGCGGATCGGAAACACGGTGCTGGCAGTTTTTTCGGATGCAGCTTCGACATGAAACGCCGACCGGCTCATAGTAAACAGACTGATCGGGAGAATAAACGGTTTGTTTGGCTGATGACTCTGTCATCACCAGCATGTCTGAAAGATAATGTCTCGGTTTTCCAAAGCCGGTTTCACCGTGCAGTCTTGCTCGCGCGACAAAAACAAAACCATCGCCGTTTGGAAATAAAACGCGTTGCCTAATTAATGTTTCGGGAGATTGTTGAGCCCTAAACACGACCCACAAAGGGCAGGCAGGTGAAAATCGGGGAATTAAAAGAGTGGGAATGTTTCTTGTCTGGATTACCATGCCGGATGCATTTGACAACAAATACCCAAATCGAGGTATTTCGTCTGATTTGGGTAACGCGGTGAGGCGATGGCAAACTGTTTCGATGCTCAGTGAAAGCTGTTTGGCGATGGCTTCGATATCGTATTCCAGTGCTTGAGCAATTGGAAGAAATCGCTCCATCGGTGCGGCGGTTGCGTAGTTTGTATAGTTAGCCAGCGCCTTTTCCGTTTCCTGTTTTGCCAATTCCGTATTTAATTTGGGATAATTGTCTATGATCTTGTGAATGACACGTTTTAAGGTCTTGTCGTTTATGGATAAATCCGGCTGAAAGGGTGCAGAGGAGTCCTGATGTGTTGTTTCATCAACCAGCACATTTACCCTATTCTCGATTTCTTCGAATCGGTTTTTTCTTTCCTCAAACAGGCTTTCAGCGGCTTCAGTTGGTGTGGAATTGCCTTCAATATCTGCTGGTTTTTCAAGGTAGCTTGCGATGGATTCAACAATGTCTGTCAATCTTCTGGATTCCAGTGCAATAATGTCCTGAAAACGCCCACGCTTGGTTTTACTGATATCAGAGAATTCAACAAGAATCTCTCCAGCTGATCGCACAGCGGCTAAACCGCCCAAAATTTTCTGCATGCCATTGACCAGATAGCGATCATGCATCAGGCGGTCAGCAAATGATAATGCCTTCGCTGTTGAATCTCTTTCAGAACGAGCTAATACCTGGAGGGCTCGAGACCAACCCGGAAATCGACCTATTAACTCTCCGCATCGACTGTGTTCAATTTCCAGAGATTGAAGGTAAGGAATGTGTGCAATTTCTTCTAGTTCTGTGTGAAGGCGTCTTGCTGATGCATCTTCAAGTTCATTGATCTCCAGTTTCAGCTGGTTCGCAACGTTAAGAAGCAAAGACCCCCCTATGGTTCGCTTGTTGTGCTCTATCAGATTTAGATAAGAGGCTGAAATATTGAGGTTTTTTGCGAGATTGGCCTGGGTTATTTTAAGTTCTTTACGACGCTCCCGAATACGCGTACCTAGAATTGATTTGCTCTGAACCATTGGGTTGTTGTGAATGCGTGTTTGTCAATAATTTACAATTTTACAATATCATATGTGCAAAAATTTACAAATTAACAATTATTTTTCTGATAGTTATTGAATAATTCACAAAAACTAAGCATTCTTCGATTCTGGTTTATACCTTTGCAAATATTTGCCGACCTGGGTTGGCAAATATCACTTAAAACTCTGGAGACACATTAACATGAAAAAGAACACCAATAGACGTGATTTTCTTAAAACAGGTGCAGTGCTAGGCGCTGGTCTGGCAGCACCGATGATATTTAGCCGCACGGCAGCCGGTGCCGCATACAGCAACGAACCAACGGGTGATACCGTCACTTTTGGTTTTAACGTTCCTCAAACTGGCGCTTATGCAGATGAGGGGGCCGATGAACTGCGCGCCTACGAACTCGCTGTTCAGCATATTAATGGCGAAGGTGACGGCGGCATGCTAAACACGTTTTCTTCAAAAGCACTCGGCGGTAACGGCGTAAACGGCAAGAAAGTCGTATTCGTAACCGGTGATACCCAAACCAAATCGGATGCGGCGCGTGCCTCTGCAAAACGAATGATTGAAAAAGACGGTGCAATTATGATTACCGGCGGTTCTTCGTCGGGTGTTGCGATTGCGGTGCAAGGTTTGTGTCAGGAAGCCGGCGTTGTATTTATGGCGGGTTTAACTCACTCCAACGATACAACCGGTAAAGACAAAAAAGCCAACGGCTTCAGACATTTCTTTAATACCGAAATGACCGGTTCTGCACTCGCTCCGGTATTGAAAAATGCCTTTGGTTCAGATCGGTCTGCGTATCACCTGACAGCAGATTACACCTGGGGTTGGTCGCAAGAAGGTTCCATTAAGAAGTATACCGAGCAACTCGGATGGAATACGGTTGATGCGGTTCGTACGCCACTTGGTGCGGGTGACTTCTCGCAATACATCACACCGGTTCTGAATTCGGGTGCAGATGTCCTTGTTCTAAACCACTACGGTAAAGATATGGTGAACTCGCTGACTCAAGCGGTGCAGTTCGGTTTACGTGACAAACAGGTGAACGGTAAGGATTTCGCCATCGTTGTTCCACTGTACTCTCGTTTGATGGCACAAGGTGCTGGTGAAAATGTTAAAGGTATTTTTGGATCTACCAACTGGCACTGGTCACTACAGGATGAAGGCTCAAAAGCATTCGTTAAATCATTTGGACAGGCATACGGTTTTCCACCTAGCCAGGCCGCTCATACAACTTACTGTCAGGCATTGCTTTATGCTGATGCAGGTCAACGTGCGGGTACTTTTATGCCAAGCGAAGTTGGTGCTGCTCTTGAAGGCTTCAAGTTTGATGGTCTGGGTAACGGTCCAACTGAATATCGAGCTGACGACCATCAGTGTTTTAAAGATGTTCTGGTTGTGAAAGGTAAAGCAAACCCTGACTCCAAGTTTGACGTTCTCGAGGTGGTCGAAGTAACTCCTCGCGCTCAGGTCGAATACGAAGCAAGCATGTTGGGTGGGGAGCTTGGTCCTTACAACAACGGAGCGTAATTCGGGTACAACCCTTGCTTTCCAAAATCCGTCGATGAGGCTCGCGAGAGCCCATCGGTGGTTTCGTATTAACCTTTTCTGATTCTTCTGAATGTGGACGCTATAGTCTTACAAATACTTAACGGCCTCGACAAGGGCGGGGCGTATGCACTAATCGCATTCGGTCTCACGCTGGTTTTTGGCACATTAGGCGTGGTGAACTTTGCACACGGTGCATTATTTATGCTCGGCGCGTTTTGTGTTGTATCACTTAAAGCGATCCTAACTTTAGAGAAGGTTGTTCTGGATCCGGATCAACTCACCGCATGGGGTACTCCAATGGAGATTCGAACCCCATATATCGAATCGTGGTTGGGTGACTATGGAGCTGTGCTGATTGACTATACAGTCCCTTTTTCCATATTGGTCGCAATCCCCATTATGCTGTTGATCGGAATTTCGATGGAACGCGGCCTAATCAGGTTTTTCTACAAGCGCCCGCACGCTGAGCAAATTCTTGTCACATTCGGTTTGGCGATCGTCGTTCAGGAAATTGTAAAAGCGCAATTCGGTGCAAATCCAATTCCACAGCCGGCACCTGATATTGTCGCAGGTTCCGCTGATATTGGGATGTTTTTTGGCTTCCAGGCTGGCGCAATAGTGTATCCCTGGTGGCGAATTGTCTATTTGTTTTTTTCGCTGAGCGTGATTAGCGCAGTTTTCGCCTTTTTGCAGTTAACCACGTTCGGACTGGTGGTTCGGGCAGGAATGGCTGATCGTGAAACCGTCGGCCTGCTGGGCATAAATATTGACAGAAGATTTACGATCGTATTCGGTCTGGCCGCTGTTGTGGCGGGAATCGCAGGGGTCATGTATACACCAATCCTTTCGCCGGATTACCATATGGGAATGGATTTTCTGGTGCTGAGTTTTGTGGTTGTCGTTGTCGGTGGTATGGGCAGCCTGGGAGGCGCTGTAGCCGCTGGATTTCTTTTGGGAATATTGCAGTCGTTCGCTTCGATGAATGAGGTTAAAGCGATCTTTCCGGGTATCGATCAAATTATTATATATCTTGTCGCTGTTGTGATATTGCTCATTCGACCGCGCGGGTTGATGGGAAGAAAAGGCGTAATGGAGTAAGGTATGAACAACGGAACATCAGCGCGTTCAGATCGTATTTTACTGATCGGCTTTATCATTTTTGCCGCGTTAGCACCGCTTATTTTTAAACCCATTGGCGGCGGCTACCCGGATTTACTACAAAAATTTGCGATATTTGGCGTATTCGCCATTGGCTTCAATATTCTATTTGGTCTGACTGGATACTTGTCTTTTGGTCACGCAGCCTTTCTTGGAGTGGGGTCATATACCGCAGTGTGGACATTTAAACTGTTCACCATGAACGTGATTCCGGCAATTATTCTATCAACGCTTATCGGTGGATTATTTGCATTGCTTATCGGATTCGTTGTACTTCGGCGATCGGGTATTTACTTCTCAATTCTGACTCTGGCGTTTGCGCAAATGTCGTATAACCTGGCGTACTCAGTATTGACCCCGATCACCAATGGTGAGACCGGGTTGCAGTTAACCCTGGGCGATCCCCGGATGTTGGACGCGGCTTTTGGCGTAGATCGGCCGGAAGGGCTGCCAATTACCAACCTGTTCGGAATCCCGATGTCCGGATGGTCAGGATACTATTTCTGCGCGATCGTGCTCATTATTATGTTTTATATCTCAATGCGAATATTTCGTTCTCCGTTTGGGATGATGCTTCGCGCCGTGAAATCCAATCAAAACCGCTTGAGCTATACTGGGGTGAATACGCGCCCGTATACGCTCGCCGCATTCGTGATTTCCGGAATGTATGCCGGCCTTGCAGGAGGCTTGATGGCGGTAACAGATCCGCTGGCCGGGGCTGAGCGAATGCAGTGGACCGCCAGTGGTGAGGTTGTATTGATGACGATCCTTGGTGGAACGGGGACATTGCTCGGGCCGGTTATCGGTGCGGGCGTGATTAAATATTTCGAAAATATTTTTTCGGCTTTTAATGAAGGAATTTTACTGGACGTTTTCTCATTTTTGCCAGAGATGCTGCAGCACGCAGCGGTTGCAGTTAGTGGGTTATTCGTTGGCGAAGGTTGGCATTTAACGCTTGGTGCACTCTTTATGGTCATCGTAATCTTTCTGCCGGGCGGACTCATGGAAGGTGTTGCACGATTGACGAATCGTTTTCGCGCGGGCAAATCTAAAACTACGAACGACTCTGCTGAATCCTGAGTTTCGGACAAATCAAGTATTCTAAATATCGATGTCTATTCTGTCTGTTAAAAATGTAAACAAGAACTTCGCAGGTTTAAAGGCGCTTAATGATGTCACTCTTGAGGTTCAACCCGGTGCGGCACATGCGATTATTGGCCCAAATGGAGCTGGCAAATCTACGCTACTAAACTGTTTTATTGGACGATTGGAGCCTGATAGCGGAACCGTTGAATTCAATGGCGTTTCATTGCTAAACAAAGCCCCTCATGAGATTAACCAGATTGGCGTGAGTCGGGTATTCCAAACACCGGAAATATTCGCTGATTTATCCCTGGTTGAAAATGTCATGATTCCGGCATTTGCGAAAAGGGATGGGGTGTTTGAAATTAATGCCTGGTCTCCCGTACGCCAAGAAAACGATATTAAGGAACTTGCCCTGCACCAGTTGGAAGAAGTTGGATTGCTAGAGCGTTCTAATAGCCTCGCCAGTCAACTTTCCCGAGGCGACAAACGTCGGCTTGAGCTAGCGATGAGTTTGGTACAAGAACCAAAATTACTGTTGCTTGATGAACCCACCGCCGGGATGGCGAGAGCGGATACTAACAGCACCATTGAATTGCTTCAGGATATTTCCAAAAAGGGTTTAACCATGGTGGTAATTGAACATGATATGCACGTGGTCTTCTCATTGGCGCATACTATTTCTGTATTAGCGCAAGGCGGAGTCATTGCGGAAGGGCTACCACAGGATATCAAGGGAAATCAGAAAGTTCAGGATGCCTATCTGGGCGGTGCGCATTTGTGATAACAAATCGATATCAGTATGACTAAACAGCAAGATCAATCGAATTCGTCGTTACCTCAAACCATGAGCGCTGAGAAGCCGTACTGCGCCGTTTCAGATATCCACGCGTATTACGGCGAGAGTTATATTGTTCAGGGTGTCAGCTTTGATGTGCGCGAGGGCGAAATCATTGCTTTACTGGGTCGAAATGGCGCAGGTAAAACCTCAACATTGAGAACAATTGCACGTGTTGATGACCCTGTTTTAAGTCAGGGTGAAATTTGGCTGGATGGTCAAGCTCTGCACAACATGACCTCGTATGAGGCTTCACAGGGCGGAGTAGGATTGGTTCCAGAGGATCGTAGAATTATTCAGGGACTAACGGTGGAAGAAAATTTGCAGCTGGCGCAAATAGCGCCGCCCGTTGGCTGGCCGTTGGAGAGAGTTTACGAACTTTTTCCACGGTTGGCAGAAAGGAGAAAACAGGAAGGCGTGACGTTATCTGGCGGTGAACAGCAAATGCTCGCACTTGCTCGAGCCCTGGCAAGAGATGTGAAGCTCTTTTTGCTTGACGAACCGTATGAAGGATTGGCGCCAGTGATTGTTCAGGAAATTGAGAAAACACTTGAGCAAGTGAAAGAGGTTGGAATGACCACCATTATTGTTGAGCAAAATGCAATTGCTGCGCTGCATCTTGCTGACCGAGCTTTGATTCTGGATATGGGGCAGATTGTTTTTGATGGATCTGCGCAGGAAGTTCTGGATAATGAGCAGCTTAGGCACGAATATTTAGCGATCTAGGCACATCTTCTCTAGTAACCGGATTACGAAATTAAGCTGCCGCTGTACTAACCGATTGAATCATTGAGTTGTTTAACGAGGTCTGCGGCACTCATTCCAAGATAGGCTTTCGCTAAATTTGAGGCTTGTCCGCTCCAAAGAGCGGTGAAATCACTTTTATTTTGCTTTTCCGAAGCCGCTTTTAGGTCTGCCAGATCGTTTCCCGCTAATGGAAACGGTGGCGCCGACTCCGTCAAGGGACCAATTTCCCGCATAATTTTATTCATCACTCCTCTGGCTGGTCTGCCGGTGAATATATTGGTTAATGCGGTATTGCTGTCCGTTGCCTGTTTTAATCCTTCTAAATGAAGCGGGCTGGGGTGAGCCTCTTGGGTGAATAAAAATGCTGATCCCATCTGCACGCAGGTCGCTCCGAGCGCGAATGCGGCGTTGATTCCCCTGCTGTCGGCAATTCCGCCTGCTGCGATGACGGGGAGTGATACGTTGTCTACGATCTGGGGTACAAGCGACAGGGTGCCAGGCTGGTTATGATAATCCGTACTCAGAAAAATACCACGATGACCGCCTGCTTCTACCCCCTGGGCGATGATCAGATCAATTTCCCGGGACGCTAACCATATGGCTTCCTCTACGGTGGTGGCAGAGCACATTGTAATGCATCCAGTCGCTTTGATTCGCTGATAAAGATCATTTTCCGGTATGCCAAAATGAAAACTTACAACTGGTGGTCTGGTTCGCTCAATAACCTCACAGATTTCAGTGTTCAGTGGATTGCGCCCAGACGACGGTTTTATTGCCGGCCGTGGGACACCGGCTTCTTCGAAATAAGGTTGTAGTGTATCCCGCCATTTCTCGGAATCATCCAGTGAAATTAGGGGTTCCTTGTGGCAGAAAAAATTTAAATTAAACGGCGCATGGGTTTCTCTGCGAATGTATTGAACCTGTTCTTCAATCTGTTCGGCATTCAGTAGCGCGCAAGGCAATGAGCCAAGCCCGCCCGCCTGGCTTACAGCGACTACAAGTTCTGCACCATTCGATCCAGCCATGGGTGCCTGAATAATGGGAATATCAATGCCCAGTGTTTTCGATGCGGAAGTTGTCATAGCAGCCTAATTATCCGCGCTTATGCCTTACTGAGCGACATCGAACAAGGTAATATCCAGTTCGGCAATATTTTTCGCCGCCTTTCTGATTACCGTTTGATGGTACGCGGCTTTGGGCATTTCGTAGGCAAAATAAAATTCCGCTGTTTTCACTTTTGCAGGATAAAAAGGGTCGTTTCCTTCGTCAAGAGTCATTGCAACGCCGGCCGCGCGAGCGATTTGCCAGCCGCAACAAACGACACCCCACAGACGCAGATAGGGATCACAAATACCCCCAGGCTGCCTCATATCTTCGCTGGCCATGGCGATTACTTCTGTGATGGTTTGTTCTAGCGTATCAAGCCCCTCGAGCACTTGCTTTTTCATCGACTGAAGTTCAGTTTGATGAACATTTTGCATGTCGTCACGGATGTATTGAATAACCATACGAGAGATATTTCCCTGATCTCTAAGCATTTTACGTCCTATCAAATCCAGCGCCTGTATGCCATTGGTTCCCTCATAGATCGGTGTGATTCTCTGGTCTCGATAGTATTGAGCCGCGCCAGTTTCCTCGATAAAACCCATTCCACCGTGAACCTGCAGTGCGAGTGAAACATTTTCCAGCCCCATTTCAGTCATATACGATTTAACGATGGGTGTTAACACGTCAACCAGTGCCTGATTTAGTTCGCGGATTTCGGGATCAGTGTGTTTTAGACTTTTATCAAATGCAGCGCCGAGAACCAGACCGAGCGATCGTAAGCTCTCGATTCTGGCTTTTTGAAGCATTAACATACGTTTCACATCCGGGTGATTAATAATGGTAACGCGATCACCGCCAGGTTGCTCAATAGGGGTGCCTTGCACACGTTCTCCGGCAAACCATGCTGCTTGCTGGTAAGCGCGCTCGGCCAAACCATTTCCTTCGAGACCTACGGCCAGCCGTGCGATATTCATCATCGTAAACATATACACCATGCCTTGATGTTGTTCTCCGACGAGATAACCCACCGCCCCTTTTTTCGCACGATATTTTCCGGTGCCATAACCAAGAATTGCCGTCGGACTAGCGTGAATTCCAAGCTTGTGCTCGAGACCAATCGTTTCCACATCATTACGAGAAGACCATTCTCCATTTTCATCCTGAATAAATTTGGGAACGATAAAAAGTGATATGCCCCTAACCCCTGAAGGCGCATCGGGAAGCCGCGCGAGTACGAGATGAATAATATTATCAGTCATGTCGTGATCACCATAGGTGATAAAAATTTTCTGTCCTGAAATCAGATAATGATTATCTTCGGCAACAGCCTGGGTTTTAACCAGTGCAAGATCCGACCCCGCATGGGCTTCGGTCAGGTTCATTGTTCCTGACCAGTTTCCATGGATCAGGTTCCCGAGATAGGTGTCTTTTTGTTCTTCTGTGCCGTGCAGTTCGATAGCCTCTATCGCGCCCTGTGTTAGTAGAGGGCATAACGAGAACGCCATATTTGACGAGTGCCAAATTTCCTGTACAGCCGTAGCAACCAGCCACGGCAGGCCCTGACCGCCTCGATTTGTGTTAAAAGGCAGACCATTCCAGCCGCCTTCAATGAATGTTGAGTATGATTCTTTCCAGCCATCCGGTGTCGATACTTCGCCATCTTCAAGACTGACTCCCTGACGATCACCAGAATGATTAATCGGATCTAATACCTCTTCAGCAATTTTTGCCGCTTCCTGGAGTATTGCTTCTATTAGGTCGGGAGTTGCATCTTCATACCCTGGGATTGTGGATACGCCATCGAGATCTGCGAGATGCTCGGTTGCAAACAGAATATCTCGAATAGGAGCCTTATAGTTACTCATAATATTTTCTCGTATTTCTTGGGATTTACCGCTGCTGATATGGACGCTTTAGACCCGGCAAACGGTTATGTTTAAGTGTATTAAATTACGGACCTTGAGAGTACCGAGTTCTGCGCTCTGTTTTATTTGCTGTTTAGCGAAACCAGTCAAGCGGCAGCTCCGCAACATTTCTTGTATTTCTTCCCGCTTCCGCAGACACACCGTTCATTTCGCCCGATCTTTGCGGCTTCATGATGGATGGGAGGCGATAGCTTTCTTTCCAGGTCCGTTAGATCCTCTTCCTTGTCCGGTTCAAACCCCAAAATAAAATGCCAGCCGTTTTCATGACAGGTATTGGCGATCATATCGACTTTTGAGTCATCGGCAACTCTTAAAATCAATGGGTTCTTTTTACTGCCCAGTTTGGCCACGATTTTTGCTTGCTTCCCGTTGTAATCACTACGCTTGCTTGAGTTTCATTGATAACTTTGAGTGCTCAATACTCAGCGCCACCCATTGTGCATTGAGCTTCTTGAACCGTTTATAGTTACTTATCTGGCCGCGTATATCGCCCACAAATTCCTTGCGAATATACTCCGTCCGGCTCTTCATATCCAGTGTATAGCTGACCCCAAATCCCCAGATAGAGTAGCATCAGCGCTTCAAGGCTCGGTGAATCCCTCTTTCAAGCCTTGTGGCTGGCCATTACAGCAAATTATGGTGGCTAGTGCCGAGAGGTTTACTCAAAAACCGCTGTTCGGTGCATTATCAGTGCTAAATCGGCTATTTTTGACGCACCTGTCCTGCAGAAGCCGTTATTCTTGTTCTATGTCGGGTTAAATGGGCGGCGCTTCAAACTCCTTCAGTGCCAGCAGCACTCGTTCCAGTAGTCGTCGGTGGTTTTCCCGCATTTTTACCAAGAGTTGACGTCCCGTCCTGACCACTTTTGCCGCTATGGCGTACAGACGCCAGCGCAGAGTTATCGCACGGTGCCGGGACAACTCCACCGGCAGCAGAGGACGCATGAGGGCACATAGATTGTAGGAGAGTGCGGAGATTAAAAAGTACAGCACATTGGCAGCAAAATCTGAACACGGCAGGGTGTCACCGCCAAAATCCCGCTTCAGTTCCTTAATCCGGTTCTCGCTATCCTCGGCACGTTGATTGTACCAGTGAACAATCTCGCTATCGCTAAGGCTATCCCGATTAGTGGCAATCGCACGATAAATATAAGCACCTGAGTTTATTTCCTCTGAACTGTTTTCTGAGTTATCTTCTGAATTATCTGATGAATCTAAATCCAGACTCGCCTGGCCGGTAACGGCTGTTCTCTGAATGATAAGGGTGAAGGGTTTTTCATACTCACCGATGCAGAAACTGGTGCGGTAGGTATCCTGACCATTGACCGCTTTGCCTTTTTTATCCAGCAAAGGCGGCCAGTCCGAAGCGCTTGCCGCTGCTATCTGCGCGCGCAGTGCGGCGCTGGTCTTGGCGCGAATGGCATACTCGATACCCGGCTTATCACAATACTCAATGACTTTTGTTTGGTAGCCGGCGGCATCAATACGCAACGCCTTCACGGTACAGTCTTCCGGGAGCGACTGCTGGCATTGCTGGATAAACGGCTTATTATCTTTCGCTGGCGGCACATTGCCGTGACGGAAATCCACGGCCACGATCTGCCCGGTTTCCGCAATATGCCCGACCATCGGCATAAAGCCCTTGTTCTTGTTGTAAGTCCACCGTGCACCCGCTTTATGGGCAACAATTTCAGTGGCATCAATGTCCAGTGTGACTTCCTTACAGCGATGCAAGGCTACCTTCAATAAGGCTTTATTCACCTTTACCCAGGCAGCCTGGATTTGCGGCTGGCTTCCCATTCGCCTGAGCCAATCTCCAATCGTGGTCGCCTGGGGAAGTTTCTTGAGATCCAGCACGGTGCGCAGTGCTTCATCATCCTGAAGGTGGCGAACCTCATCCAGGTGAAAACTGCCTTCATGCTGCATCAGGATGAGGGTCTTGATGAACTCCGAGGGCTTATACCCACGATTGCTTTTAGGCTGGGGGAAGTGCTTGTCGATTCGCTCAGACAGGTTCAGGGAGTCCATTAGTTGAGCAATCGCCAATAAACCGGCACGAGAGGTGAGTAAATCGTTCGTTGTATCGAGTTTGTAGGGTAGAATAGTCATCAGCCTTGAGCTGTGCACCCATTGGGTGATGGTGGGTTTGAGAGCAAACCATTATACAGCCAAGGCTTCCTGCGTTTAAGAGATTTCTATCTGGGGATTGGGGCTGACCTGATAATAAGGCCCAGTCTGACTCTCCCGGTCCTTGTATTGCTTCGTCAACGATCCAGGACGCATAGCGCCCAGTAATGCTATGTCACCTTTGATCTTTGTCATACGCCGTTCAATTTGTGCGAGCCTTTTCTTTGTCATTGATATAGCATATACATACTATGTTAGTTTGTCAAAAGGACACTGTCTATGCTGTGGATCTATTGGTGGGATGCAATCATTTATCTTCGCCCGGCTTGCGCTCGTACCCGGACATTTATGTGGTTCGCCGTCTGTGTGGCGGGATTGACGGTTCGTACCGAACGAATGGGGGTGACGAGTATTGTCCGGGCGCTGGGGTTACAGGGGCGGTTTTATGACAACTTGCTGGATAACTTCCACAGCACCGGCATTAAGTTGGACTCAATGACGGTATTGTGGTCTCAACTTGTACTTCGACTGTTCCCTGGTCTGGTTCGAGTGAATGGCCGACTCGTGTTGGTGGGGGACGGCATTAAGGTCTCCAAACAGGGCAAAAAGATGCCTGCTGTGAAGCTGCTACATCAGGAATCCGAGTCAAATACCAAAGCGGAGTACATCATGGGACACTCCTTTCAGGCCGTCTCTATTCTTTCTCGTGCCGCCAATAGCGTGTTCGCTGTGCCGCTTGCCGCGAGGATTCATGAGGGGACCGTGTTATCGAATCGTGACCGGCGTACCCTGCTCGACAAAATGATCAGTCTACTGGCGATAGTCAGTATTCAGGAGCCGTATTATTTTGTCGCCGACGCCTATTATGCCAGCCAGAAAGTCGTTAATGGGCTTTTGAATGAGGGGAATCATTTGGTCACCCGCGCCAGATCAAATGCGGTTGCCTACCAGCTGCATCATCAGCAACAGCCGAAAAAAAGAGGGCGGCCACGTAAGTATGGTGACAAGGTAAAACCAAGATCACTGTTTGGGTTGGTCGCATTGATGGAGGAGGCTCAAAGCCCTGTCTATGGCGAAAAAAACGTAGCTATCCGATACGCAGTCCATGATTTATTATGGAGACCGACCGGCAGTATTGTTCGGTTTGTCATTGTCGTTCACCCAACGAGGGGACGCTGTATACTCATGTCTACTGATACGTCATTATCGGCCCTCGATATCATTCACCTCTACGGTCTGCGATTTAAAATAGAGCATGCCTTCAAGCAGGCGGTTCATGTTATCGGTTCTTTTTCATACCATTTCTGGATGAGCGTAATGAAGCCATTGGAGCGACGCAATGGTAATCAGCACCTTCACCGGGAATCAAAAAAATATCGCGATGGCGTCAAGCGAAAACTGAAGGCTTATCACGTCTTTGTACACGCGGGGATTGTTGCTCAAGGGCTACTTCATTACCTGGCATCTTGCCACACTCGGCTAGTCTGGAACTCTTTTGGCTCCTGGCTTCGAACGATCCGGCCCGGTCTAGCTCCGTCCGAGTTGGTGGTTGCCACTGCGCTACGCAGCAGCCTCCCGCATTTTCTCCTGGATACGGATTCTTGTACAAACTTCGCGAAATTCATCACGCAACGGCAAGACCTTGATAGAATGGCGCTATTTAGGCTTGTGTCATGAGACTAACTCGGTACTCATGAGTAATGTTTGCAGACGATAGTAATCGAATTGATGGGAGTGGAGACGTTTACCATGTCAGCGGTTTGTGCTGGCGACGGCATCATGGCCTGAATCAGTCTGAACCCCGAAGACACGATGATCCGGTTTTTTCCGGTTGCGGGGCAGCATCACTTTACCGACTGGACCGTATTAATGAGGTGGGCGGGTTCGACGAGTCTTATTTTTGTTACTACGAAGATATTGATCTGGTATTTCGCATGCGGCTGGCAGGGGCAAGTTGTATGTACATAGCGTCATCAGTGGTTGCCCATCATGGTTCTGCGCTTTCCGGGAAAGATAGTGATTTTTCCGTATATCACGGCCACCGAAACATGGTGTGGACGTTTTTTCAAAATATGCCCGGACAATATTTTTACCTATATTTGCCAGCTCATCTGTTTGTTAACCTGATCTCACTAATTCACTACACCTTACAGGGTCGCCCCCGAATAATATTCAGATCAAAATGGCACGCATTCAGGCAACTTCCTGCTGTTTTGAGAAAGCGTAGAGAAATTCAGGCAAGTATCAAGGTTAAACCATCGGATGTTCTTCAATATATGGTAAAAGGATTTCTTCGACCGTATTTATCCCGATTTCGATAAGCAAAATAGCTACACGTGGTTAGCCATAATCAATTCAGAATTGGTGTCGTAATTGTAAATTACAACAGTGGCGATTTGTTGTCGCTTTGTTTGATATCTTTGTCAAATTCTCATGCCCCTCTGGATGTGGTTATCGTAGATAACGCTAGCAATGATCAGAGCCTCCAGGGGCTGGAAAAAATCCTGAGTAACCCGCACCAACTGCAAGTTGTAAAAAACCCTGAAAACATCGGGTTTTCCCGTGCAGTGAATCAGGCAATGCTGAAAATTGAAAACCGGTACGTAGTATTACTTAACCCGGATTGTACGATATTTCCGCATACCTTTTTGAACCTGCAAAAGGCAATGGTGACCAACAAAAAAATAGCCGTTGCCGGTGCCGCGATTTTCAATGCTAACGGGAGTGAACAACGAGGGTGCAGGAGAAATGAACCAACCTTAAAGCGAAGTGCAATCACGGCGCTGGGTTTGGGGAAAAAATATGAAGGCGTAGATCTAACCTGGCAAACCTATCCAGCGTATCCGAAAGCGGTGGATGCGGTATCCGGAGCGGCAATGATGGTTCGGCGGCGATATTTTGATGAAATCGGAGGTATCGATGAATCGTATTTTCTGCATTGTGAAGATCTCGACATTTGCCGAAAATTCAGAGACATTGGATATCTTGTGGTGTTTTGCCCAGATGCTGGGGTATTCCACAGTCAGGGCGCATCATCTGGTGTTACCTCCAGGCAGGTAGAAAAGTACAAGCACGACGGAATGCTTATTTACAACAAAAAACATTCTCGAAACGCAGGATTGGAAAAACTATTGGCGGTTTTATTGGTGAAGCTACATTACCAGTTCGTGTGTTTAAAGCTGGCGCTGAAAAAGCTCCCCAAAATTGGCTTACCCGGAAATCCGGTTGAGATTGAACCGCATGCTGATGTTACTGCTGAGTTTAATGCTTTGGATATTGTCCATAATACTCGACCGGCAGTGATCGTTACCGGTGCAAAGTCCGACGTGGGGGATTTTTTGCTCGATTTACTTTCAAGGAATGGTTACCAGTGTTATGCAGTGAGTAGAAATCAGGCACCAACGAAATCAGGGCGCAATGTAAAATGGTTGCAGCTTGAGTTTTTTTCAAAGTGCGCTACTGAAGACTTCGGGCCTGTACATGCCTGGATAAATCTCGCGCCAGTGTGGACTACCAGATCGCTTGGTAAGGTATTCCATAAGTTCAATCCAGGTAAAATAGTTGCAGTCAGTTCCACAAGCATCGAGGGAAAGTACGATAGCGATAATGAGAAAGAGATCAAAGTTGTAAATAAACTAATTGAGGGCGAAAAGTGGATTGCCCACTACGCAGAAAAATTTAAGCGAGACTGCATTATCTTTCGACCAACTCTGGTGTACGGCGGACCAAGAAATCAAAACGTAAACTTTTTGAAACAAGTGATCAGGATTTTTCGGGTTTTTCCACTGCTTGGTGACGGGGCTGGTAAAAGGCAACCGGTCCACGCCGAAGATATCGCGGCTGTTTGTGAAGTTACCCTAACAAGACCTAACGGTACTTCTGCAAAAACCTACAATATAACGGGTGGTGAGGTTTTGACCTATCGTCAGGTACTCGATCGAATCTTTGAAAGCATGGACTTAAAGCCAAGATATATTCGTATCCCCAATGGACTGATCAAGGTCGGGATTAAATTAATTGGATGGATTCCCGGTCTCGATTTCGTTAACTATAAAATGGCTGAACGATCTGAACAGGATTTATTGTATTCATCGGATAAAGCAATTGCAGAATTAAGTTTTAATGCTCGAGAATTTGAACCTTAGTTGTCTGTAGTGGTTTAGTGATGGAGTCAAAATTAACCCATTTCGCTATTATCGGCGGTACCGGATTCGAATCCATGAGTGGATTCACTGAGGATGCTCGTCAGAAATGTGAAACACCCTACGGTGAATTATCCTCTGATCTGGTTTTTGGGGAAATGGAAGAAGTTCCGGTCGTGTTTTTACCTCGTCACGGTGAAGATCATCATATAGCGCCACACAAAATAAACTATCGGGCAAATTTGTTTGCCTTAAAGCAGGCTGGTGTCACCAGCATTCTTGGAATCGCGGCAGTAGGTGGAATACACCGGGATGCGATTCCAGCAACGATCGTGATTCCGGATCAAATTATCGATTATACCTGGGGCAGGGAGCACACCTTTTATGATGGTGGGGCAGAAGTTCTGAACAATTTTGGATCGCCGCTGGATCACATCGATTTCAGCCGCCCTTATGATAGTCAGTTGATTAAATTAGCAAAACAGGCGGCAGTACAGGAGAATATCGATTTTCTCAGTCCTGCCACTTATGGTGTTACCCAGGGGCCGAGACTGGAATCATCTGCAGAGATACAGCGACTTGAAAGGGATGGTTGCGATATTGTCGGCATGACCGCAATGCCAGAAGCTGCATTGGCGAGAGAACTGCAAATTCCGTACGTCACTATCGCAATGGTAGTAAACGCTGCTGCAGGGAAAACCGAAGAAAATATTACGATGGATATCATTCGCAGTAATCTGGCGGCTGCCCGTGCAAACGTGATTCAATTGCTTAAGCCCTTGCTGAAAAAGTATTCAGAAAAATCCTGAAAATTACTCTTCTACAGGCCAAACGCCAAGAATAACGCCCAGTTTCGGATGATCAAAGTAATGAATTTCTCCGAATTTGAGGCGTCGCTTTTCCGACAGAAAATAATGTGGAGGATACACTTCTTGCACGGCGAAACTAACGGAATCAGGAGCAGGGTTACTCTCTATGGAGGTTGTTTCGATTGTTGCAGTACCGCTTTCCGGTTGTTCCGAAGAATTGGCGTCGAATTCTGTTGGCAACTGTAATGGAGATAACTGAATGTTGAGCTCTGCAAAAATCAGTGCGGTTTTATAAATCTTTACGTAGGCATCAGGCAATATCGATTCTTCTGTACCGAGTGAAACCGTAGGCGCTAAATGATAAACCTCAGAAGGTTTTGTCCAGTTCGCTGTTCTAAGGATGCTCAGTCCACTTTGGCGAAGACTGGATTCTACAGCCGAAAGCTTTTCAAGCGCTATTTGATATTCCATCTCCGAGGAGGACGCTTTCAAGCTGGAGAGGTTATCGAATTTTGAAGCGAGAGACGAGGGTGAGAAATTCCATACCTCTTGCGCTTCGGAGTTATCGATACTCTGTTCAAAAATAATAACTTCAACGTGATAGTCTCTGGCCAGTGCTGTGCTGGAGAATGCCAGTAATAGAAGGAGTGTTGAACAAATCCGGGTATCAAGACCGGAAAATGCACTTGTAAATAAATTCATATTCGCAGTTTATCACATCGGTTCGAATTTCAATTTTAAAATGACCCTGTGTCGAGAGATCTTGTCAAAACCCAACGGTGAAAAATTTCTGAAAATCTTTATTGAATTACAGACAAAGCGTCTTCCAGATAACTTAACATTTTTTCAACTTGGGCTATTCGCTCATCCGATTCATCGCTGCTGGAAAGTATTTTCAATGTGTTCGGGCCAGACAATCGATAGAGTCTGGGATTGTCCTGAAGGAGTTTAAAAATTACGGATATATCGATCACAGGATCGTCGTAGAATTCTACTTTTCCTTCGGTATCCGCACAGTCTATCAACTTGATGTCCAGTTTCTGGGCACGAATGCGGATTCCGGTGAGACGAAATAGATTTTTTGCCGGATCAGGAAGCAGTCCAAACCGATCTATGGTCTCGATCTGTAGCTCGTAAAGTTGTTCAACGGTTTGGGAACTCGCTATCCGTTTGTACAAAACCAGTCTGCTGTGTGCATTAGCCAGATAGTCTGCAGGGAAAAGCGCAGGGGCGTGGAGATCAACTTTGGTAAATGATTCATCTTGCTCAACGCGGCCCGGGGCGGCAATTTTTCCCTGTTTGATGGAAGCGACGGCCTGGTTCAGATATTCGCTGTAAAGAGAGAACCCAACATCATCAATAGAACCACTTTGTGTTTCACCAAGAAGTTCTCCTGCACCCCGAATTTCCAAATCATGCGATGCGAGCGCAAAACCTGCCCCGAGGTCTTCCATGGAATCGATCGCATCCAGCCGTTTTCTGGCATCGCCGGTAATGAGTTTCTTGCCGGGAATGAGCAGGTAAGCATACGCTTGATGGTGAGAACGACCCACTCTGCCCCGCAGCTGGTGAAGTTGTGCAAGTCCGAACCGGTCCGCGCGATTAATGATGATTGTATTTGCAGTCGGTATGTCGATTCCGCTTTCGATGATAGTTGAACAAACCAAAATGTTAAACCTTTGATGATAAAAGTCCTGCATCACACGCTCCAATTGTGATTCTCGCATTTGCCCATGGCTGATATCTACCTTTGCTTCGGGAATCAGCTCAGACAGATCCGTCGCCATACTTGCGATGCTTTTTACATCGTTATGCAGGAAAAAAACCTGTCCACCGCGGCGAATCTCCCTTAAGCAGGCTTCTCGAATAAGTCCTTTGTTCCAGTCCCTGACAAATGTTTTAATGGCGATGCGGTTTTCCGGTGGAGTAGCAATAATGGATATTGAGCGAAGGCCTGCCATCGTTATATTTAGCGTTCTCGGAATGGGTGTCGCGGTCAGGGTCAGAATATCTACCTGGCTTCTGAGCCGTTTTAGTTTTTCTTTTTGGCGTACCCCAAATCGATGTTCTTCGTCGATAATCACCAATCCCAGTTCGGAAAAACGCATATCCTCCTGCAACAGCCGGTGAGTACCGATAACGATATCAATTTGCCCTTCGGCAATGCTTTTTACGATCTTATCAGTTTGTTTTCGGGTGTTAAATCGGGACATAACTGCGATGTTTACGGGCCAATCCGAGAATCGGTCGATAAACGATTGATGGTGTTGGTGGGCAAGAAGAGTGGTAGGTGTAAGAATAGCAACCTGCTTTCCGCTTTGGGCGACAACGAATGATGCTCTTAAGGCTACTTCAGTTTTTCCAAACCCAACATCACCGCACACCAACCTATCCATCGGGGAGTCTGAGTCGAGATCCTGAACGACTTCATTGATCGCGCGCAGTTGATCCGCGGTTTCTTCGAAAGGAAACTGGCTTACGAACTTGTCTAACTCAAGCGCATCTGCTGACATCGAATTACCTTTTCTGGCGGCTCTCAGCGCTTCAATTTCAAGCAATTCGGTTGCAACATCATACGCTTTTTCTCGAGCACGCTTCTTGGCCTTTTGCCATTGATCTCCTCCCAATCGATGTAGCGGGGCTAAATCTGCGGATCCTCCAACAAACCGGCTTATCAGGTTTAGCGACAATACCGGTATGTACAGCTTGTCGTTGTTTTCGTATTCCAGTGTGAGGTATTCAGTTTCGTCGCCGAAAACATCAATTACCTGTAATCCTTTGTATCTCCCCACACCGTGCTCGATATGAACGACGGGATCGTCAATATTTAATTCAGCCAGCGATTTAATAATTGACTCTGGATCACGGGATTGTGTCTGTCTTCTGCGGCGTTGGTAGACTCGCTCACCATAGAGCTGACTTTCACAAATAATTTCGAACTGTTGTTGATTTAGCGTAAGCCCGCGATCCAGCGGTGCTCTGGTAATAGTCAGATATTCGTTGTCTTCTTCAAGGAATTGCTGAAAAGTGTCGATCATTTTCGGTTGAAACCCGTTACTTCTTAAAACGCCGTCTAGTGCGTCAAGGCGACCAGGGGTTTCGGCAACAAGCAGGACTCTGTTGCGGGTATTTTCGAGGTGAGCAGTAAGCTCCGAATACGGTTTTTCTTTCTTTGGATCAGCTGGATATTGCTTGTTTGGCTGACAGTTAGCATTCCACAGGGGGTGGGTGTTCGATACACTGGATTGTTCCGCTTCGGTCTCGATTCGACTGAATGAGTCGAGTGACTCAAGCATTGAATTTATATTCAGATAAAGATACTCGGGCGGCAGAACCCTTCGTTCGATATCGTAATTGGCATTCTGGTAACGATCAGTGATATCGGCCCAATTTGTTGCGGCAGTATCCTTGATATTGGACTCGTGGATGAGCAACGTGTTGTTCGGAAGATAACTGAAAAGGTCGCTGGTTTCTTCAAAGAATAAAGGGAAAAAGAACTCTGTACCGGCTGGGGTATTGGACTGGGAGACTTCACGGTAAATTAACTGGCTGCGTGGGTCGCACTCAAATATTTTTCGAAATGACGATCTAAACTGTCGGATTCCTTCTTCTGTCATTGGAAATTCTCGTGCCGGCAGAATCTCGAGATGGTTTACTGAATCTCTGGAGCGCTGGGTATCCGGATCGAAAGTTCGAATGGTTTCGAGTTCATCATCAAACAGATCCAGCCGAAATGGTTCAGTAGATCCCATTGGAAATACATCGATTAGTCCACCTCGAACAGCAAATTCTCCTGCCAAAAGTACCTGACTTACCGCATGATAGTTTGACATCGATAGTCGACTACGCAGCGCTTCCAACTGAATACGTTGCCCAACGTTCAGAGAGAATGAATGTCCCAATACATAGCTTAGCGGAGGTAACTTTTGCATCAGATTCGCAGTCTGAACCAGAACGACTCCCTGTTCCATCGAGCCGATTTTCGAAAGCAGTTTCAATCGCTCCGAAATAATATCCTGATGCGGCGAAAAAACATCGTAGGGCAGGCACTCCCAACTTGGAAAATGCATTACCGGAACATCGGTTTGCAGGTAAAACCGAATCTCCTGTTCGACAATTTCGAGTTGCCGTTGGTTATCCAGAATAACCATAATAACTCCCTGATATTGCTGAGCGACTTCAGCAATCGCCAAACCAAATGCAGAGCCTGTTACCCCGGTCCAGCGCAGCTTCTGAGCAAGGTCTGGTATCATCGGGCTGAGCGCGGATTTGTATTTCATATTGTCGGTCATATGGCGAATTGGCGCCGGCGATTGTACCGCCAGAAACTGAAAACTGCGCGTCAAAAATCAAGAAATCATGGCTTCAAACCTAATGGGTAGATTATTCAGAGTAATTTCGAAATGACGGGTATCCGAAAATATTGGGCCATTATTCCAGCAGCCGGAGTAGGCCGGCGAATGGGAGGGTCTGTGCCGAAACAGTACTGTAAAATTGGCGGTTTTCCGATGGTGCATTATTCCTTGTTATCCATGTGTGAAAACAGCGCAATTTCAGGTGTGGCGATAGGCGTTGCTGAAAACGATTCAGAGTGGCAAAAAATGACATTTGAGCATGATCGGTTTATGGGTAGTTTCTCTGGGGGGAACGAGCGTTCTGATACTGTGGCGAACGGTTTGGAGTATTTGATTTCACAGCCGCAAACCGGAAATAAGGATTGGGTTTTTGTCCATGATGCTGCGAGACCCTGTGTTACGCAGGATGAGATAAATGCCATGATTGAAGCTGCAGAAAATTCAGCAGACGGTGTTGTGCTGGGTGTAAAAGTAGAGGATACCCTGAAAAAGGTGAACCCAATGAATGAGGTTATCGAAAGTCCGAATCGAGATCAGTATTGGCGTGCATTTACCCCGCAGTTATTTCCTGTTGCAGCGCTTCAGCGCTCGTTATTGAAAGCCAGAGAGGAGGATTTTGTTGTTACCGATGAATGCATGGCAATGGAGTACTCTGGATACAAACCTAGAATGCTCCAGGGTAATCCCGGCAATATTAAAATAACCTGGCCATCGGATATCGAGTTGGCCACACGCACGCTTACGGAGAATTCGTTGTGAGAATCGGTTCCGGTTTTGATGTCCATCAACTGGTGGAAGGCAGAAAACTGATCCTGGGTGGTGTGGAGATTCCCTGGCACAAAGGGTTGGAAGGGCATTCCGATGCCGATGTACTCATTCACGCACTGTGCGATGCGTTATTGGGTGCCTCAGGACAAGGCGACATTGGTCATCATTTTCCTCCTGATGATGACCAATATAAGGGTGTCGACAGTCGAATTTTGTTGAGAAAAGTGGCAATTACGCTAAAAGCGTTAAATTGGACTATCGGCAACGTAGACTGTACGGTACTTGCCGAAAAACCAAAAATTGGCAATCACATTCCGGCGATGATTGATAATCTGGCAGCCGATCTTTCCCTCAGCAAAAATCAAATAAATATTAAAGCAACCACCACTGAAAAACTGGGCTTTATTGGCCGCGAAGAAGGTATAGCAGCGCAGGCTGTCGTGTTATTGGAAAGCCTGCGTTAGCTTTTTGAAACCATTCGACCGACAGGTCTTCCGCCAATTAAATGCATGTGCAGGTGAAACACGACCTGGCCGCCATGTTGGCCGCAATTGACGATGAGGCGATACCCGTCATCCGCAACACCTTCCTGTTCAGCAAGCTTTGCAGCAACGACAAAAAGATGCCCCAGATCTGCTTCATCTTCTTCGGTAACGTCATTGACCGTGGCAATGGGTTTGTTGGGAATGATCAAAATATGTGTTGGCGCCTGAGGGTGAATATCCCTAAACGCGGTGACTCGATTGTCCTGAAACAGGATTTCCGCTGGAATTTCTTTGTTGACAATTTTTGTAAACAGGGTGTCTTCTGACATATCAATGTTCTGCTCGGAGGGTGATTTTAGAACAGCTTAAACGGATTTAAGCTTATTCGCAACCTGGTGAATTTCGCTATTGAAAATTCCGATGCTGTCTAAATGTGCGGCAGTATTGATAACGTATTCAGCATTACTGCCTCTGGGTCCATTCGCTGTGTCGACAATTTGGCATATTTTCTCGATGCTCATTTTGTTGGCGTATTGCGGATGATGGACTTTAGAAACAAAAGTCAGCGCCTCGGCTATTCTGCCGTCACTTAAATAAACTGGTTTAACGACGGGTTTATAGGCGTTACTGATCATCTCGCGCTCGTACAAATACGCAACAGTTTTTCTGATGTCCTCATCTTTTATTTTAAACGCCACACCAGAACAAGAACCGCCTTTGGCCATGCCGACAACCAGCCCGGGGTTTTTAGGGGTCCCTCGATATCGAACAGACCAAAGACACAGTCTGCGGTGATAACCGTATAACCGCGCATTTTGGGACTCGGTGTGCTGGAACTCAGGATTCCACATCAAGGAACCGTATCCGAACACCCACAAATTGGTTTTGGGAACCCGTTTGATTAGTTTTCGTCGAATAACATCGTGAGCTGCGTTAGAATCCAAATTTCCCATTACTAAATTTATACCATGATTGATCTATATTACTGGACAACGCCAAACGGCCACAAGGTAACCATTATGCTGGAAGAACTGGGGCTACCGTACAATCTGATACCAATAGATATCGGTAAAGGCGAGCAGTTTGGAGCGGATTTTATCAGTATATCGCCCAATAACCGAATTCCTGCCATAGTTGACCACGACCCGGTTGAATCGAATCAGTCCGTAAAATTATTCGAATCCGGGGCCATATTGCTTTATCTGGCAGAAAAGACCGGTCAGTTTATTCCCGAGGATTTACATGGGCGGCAACTGGTTTTGCAATGGCTATTCTGGCAAATGGGGAATTTTGGACCAGTACTTGGCCAGAACCATCATTTTGGGTATTACGCGAAAGAAAAAATTCCCTATGCAATTGATCGGTACGTTAATGAAACGTCCAGGTTATACGCTGTTCTTAATCGACAATTGGAAGGAAAAGAGTACATTGCCGGAGAATATAGTATCGCCGATATGGCTTGCTACCCGTGGACCATTTCTCACGAGCGGCAACGGCAAAATCTACCTGATTTCCCGAATGTTATGCGTTGGTATTTTGATATGGAGCAACGAGAAGCTGTCGAACGGGCATACGATATCCCTGATGAACTTGATCTGAAATCGGGTATTGATGAGAACGCTGCGAAGATTATGTTTGGTCAGGATAAATCAGTGGTTAGCTAGAATCAGGTTTTATGGGAGCGACTACAGTGAACTTCGCATCAATCTCGTAAGCTTGTCCAAATCCACGAACATAAACACCGCTTGTCGGTGACAATTCAAATAGCCTGAAATCTGCGAGTCCGCGAAGCGTCGTGACAATTTCTCCGTGGCGTTGAAAAAGCTTGTCGAGTATCGTTTCGTAATCGTTGTCGGTGGGTTTCAGGCGCCTTGTTTCGCACGAAAAGCTGATGCGGTTACGGGCATAAATTTGCGTCGTCTCATGCTCATCGTCAATTAGTAAGATATCTGCAAATGCATTTTCAAGATTCCGGGTATGTGCCGACAAGGTGCTGACGTAAATATAAAAATTACCATCCGAATTGCGATAGAAAGGTGCGTAGCTGGCGAGCGGTTTGCCGTCTGTGCCGGCACTCGCCAAAATGATCGATTTATTTTTCGCGACAAACGCTTTAGCGGAGTCAGTAATATCGGATAACAGGGAATTGGTCATGCGTTTCCAAGGTTATTGAGTTCGCTTACCAGCACAGATAACATGGAGAAGTCGATTGATTTCTCCTGCTTTAAACCTTTGATTTTCTGATCCATGGATTTAATCATCAACTCATTTTGGGTACGCCAGGTTTGCAGTCGATTTGCTGTTGTTTGCTTTGATTTTCCCGTCAAAATTGATTTGGAAATTCTGGCATGATGTGATCGGAGTTCATTTGTTAAACTAAATCGAGCGCGTTGGTGCCAGATATTATGCGCCGCCAATGATTCAATTTGATTGCTCAGCCAATCGAGTCCCAGACTATTAGCCAAACCAAAATACACATCGGCAACCTGTTTTTCTGAATATTTGGTTTGATGCGATGTCTCGACTATATCCAGACCATGGGCAAATACCATTCTCGATCCGATAAGTTTCGCAAGTTTTTCCGGGAGGCCTTTTGAAACCAGATCTGCCAGGGTTTTCTCTAATTGTGAGTTCAACGAACTGTCTCCAGTTGATGAATTTTGACTCATAAGTTTATTGAAACCCTTTTCAAAGCGAGAAACCATATCCCCGATCGATGATGAATCTGCGTGGTTTCTAATTAGCCAGACCATGGAAGATTCCATGGTTGCTGCGGTATGTCCAAGGCACTGCATTTGTATGCTGGCAGCGATTTTATTATCCAGAGATTCAATTGCCTGATTAATACTGGAATTGTTTAGAATTGCTCTCGCCGCAACATAAGCTTTACAGATGGTTTCAATTGGCGCATTGGTCATTTCTGCTATTCGCAAATGGAAGGAGGTTCCCATTGTTCCAACCAAATCATTGGTAACCTGAGTGGCGATGATTTCCCTTCTAAGCCGATGGTTCAACGTTTGCCGTTGGTAGAGGCGATTCATTTGAGTCGGGAAATAGTTGTCTATTTCTTCCGTCAGGTAGTTTTCATCCGGAAACGAAGAATTCAGCATTTTCTGATATAAATCCATTTTGCTGTAAGACAGTAACACCGCTATTTCTGGGCGAGTGAGGTAGTAGCCGCTTTCCAGCCGTTCTTGAAGTGTGTTGCTGTCCGGTAAAAACTCGATCCTGCGGTTGAGAAGCCCGGATTGTTCAAGTATTGCCAGAGACCGCATTTGCTGAGGCATTAACGCATTACTGTTTTCAGCTTCGTAGCTCAGAATTTGGGTTTGCTGATAGTTGTTATACAGAACCAGACGGCCAACCTCTTTTTCCATTTTCGCTAATACTGAATTGCGCTGTTTAAAGGTTAATTTGCCATCATTCATCTCTTTGTTGAGGAGGATTTTGATATTGACTTCATGGTCTGAGGTGTCTACGCCTGCTGAGTTATCAATCGCATCGGTGTAGCAAAGGCCGCCACGGCTTGCAAATTCTATTCGGCCCAGTTGTGTCATTCCAAGGTTTCCGCCTTCTCCTGTGACTTTGCATCGCAGGTCTCTGGCATCTACCCGGAGGCTGTCATTGTTACGGTCTTGTGCATCTGAATCAGATTCCGATGAGGCTTTTACATAGGTTCCTATGCCACCGTTCCATAGCAGCTCAACTTCAGATTTCAATATCAGATTGATCAAGTCATCCGGTGCCAGCGAGTCCTGTTTAATACTCAGGGCTTTTTTGGCCTGACTCGAAAGTTTGATGGACTTATCCGAACGAGAATATATTCCTCCTCCGCGTGAAATCAGTTTCGTGTCGTAGTCAGACCATGATGATCTGGGGAGATTGAATAGGCGTTGCCGTTCTTTGTAGGTGGATTCAGGATCAGGCTCAGGATCGATAAAAATATGCATATGATTAAATGCAGCTACGAGTTTGATTTTTCTCGAAAGCAGCATACCATTTCCAAATACGTCGCCAGCCATGTCACCGATTCCAACAACAGTGAAGACTTCATTTTGAATATCCTTGTTGAGTTCACGAAAATGGCGTTTTACCGATTCCCATGCCCCTCTGGCGGTGATCCCCATTTTTTTGTGGTCATAGCCGGCTGAACCACCCGATGCAAATGCGTCGCCGAGCCAAAATCCATAATTTTCAGAGATTTCGTTAGCGATATCTGAGAATGTTGCCGTTCCCTTATCCGCAGCAACAACAAGATAGGGGTCGTCCTGATCTTGTCGGACAACATTTTTCGGTGGAATAATCTTATTGCCTGAGATGTTGTCGGTTACGTCAAGTAACGCACTGATAAAAATACGATAGCAGGCAATGACTTCATTTTGAATTTCGTCTCGATCGGATTCCGGCAGTTTTTTGGCAACAAAGCCGCCTTTAGACCCAACTGGAACAATAACCGCATTTTTAACCCGTTGTGCTTTAACCAGACCAAGAATTTCAGTCCTGAAATCTTCTGGTCTTTCTGACCATCGGAGCCCGCCGCGCGCAATGTCTCCTCCGCGCAAATGGACACCCTCAACTCTAGGGGAGTAAACAAAAATCTCATATTTAGGTGCAGGTTCCGGAATTCTTGGAATGGCTTGTGAATTGATCTTGAAAGAAATATAGGATTTTGGCGAATCATCTTCGTGGGGTTGAAAATAGTTCGTTCGCAGTGTTGCATCGATCACATCCAATAATGCTCGAACGATTCTCTCCTCATCAAGCGTGTTGACCTGCAGTATTTGCTTTTTTATGGTCGATGCGAATTTTCTGATCCCGGTTCTGTTTCGACGCGGATCAAAGCGCGCCCCAAACAGTTGCGAAATAGAACGGATCAGCTGAGGGTTTTTCGAAAGTGAGTCGATAATGTAATTTTCACTATAGCGCAGTCGAATTTGTTTTAGGTAACGATAATAGGCGCGAATCATGTTGATTCGCCTCCAGCTTAGCCCTGCGAGTAACGTGAGCTGGTTGTATCCGTCATTTTCAATATTACCAAGCCAACACTGTTCGAACGAAGACTCGAATGCCTGGGCGTTATCATCAAATTCAAAAGGCTGTTCATCCAGTCGGCTAATTTCAAAGTCGAGTATACGAAACTGTGTCCCTGAGCTTTCTGCAATTTGATACGGACGACCAGAAATTACCCTTGTGCCCATGTTCTCCAGGATTGGCAATACATCAGAAAGGGCAATATGGCTATCGGCGCAATAAATTTTAAAACTGGCGTGGTTTGTCTGATTGATTTCCTTGTCTGGTGTTTTTCTGATCGATGGCGATAAGTGTGCCTGTATTCCTGATTTTTCCAGGGTTGAAAAAATTCCAATGTCAGCGACGGCATGCTGGATGCTAAAATCCTGTTGATACATAACAGAAAAACTATTCTGGAATCGGGACAGGATATCTTTGGCTGAATCGCGACCAATGGATGATTTTAGGTTTTCAAACAGATTGTCGTTCCAGTCTCTGGTAATTGCCTGAATCTTTTGCTCCAGTTTTGCCGTATCAATGTGCAATCTGATTTTCGGATTTACATGGATAATGTAATGTATTCGAGTCAATATAGAGGTTGAAAAATAGACATCAAATTCAATTTCAGCCGCTTTTAATTGATTCGCCAGAAACGTCTGGATTTGCTCGCGTAGTTGACTGTTAAAAAGGTCGCGAGGCACATAAACCAGGCAGGAGTAGAAATGCCCGCAGGTGTTTTGATGGAGATGAAAACGTGTTTTCCGCCGTTCCTGATTCAGTAACGTCATACTCAATGCATAGAGGCTTTTCGCATCCATGTGGAACAGCTTGTCGCGTGGTAAATTCTCCATAATCGTGCGAAGCTCTTTATAAGCATGTCCGACTTTTCGAAGCGTGCTGCTTTCCAGAACATAAGCGGTTTTACGTCGAAGGTGAGGAATCGCGGTAGTGGGAATAGTGGCGGTAGAGCCCGCAAGAAAACCAACAATACAACTTACTTTCCGTTTTTTACTATTTGACTCAAAACCCTGATCAAACAAAATACAATCCATATATCCCGAACGATGCGTCTGTGCTTTTAGTCTGCTCTTTGAGAAAACGATCGGAGAATTTCCAGTGAATACGATGGGTGGCAAGATGTCATTTAATATATTTTGCTTGTCTTCATGTGCAGATTTTAAGCAACCCAATAACGAGTTGCTGTCTATGTTTACCGTGTTCGATTTACCTTTGACGGTTAATTCGAGCTCTCCGTACCCCATAAATGCAAAGTGATCTTCTGACATCCATTTGAAGAATTCGCCGTATTCGGCGAAGACGGGACCTTTACGAATGGATTCCAATAATTCCGATTGTTGCAGAACGTGTTGCCGCATTGGTTTCCAGTCTCTGACGACATCATTGATGTTCTGAATCACTTTGCGCAATTGACGAATAAACGCCGGATGATCATTCTCGGCAACAAAATCTACAGCTATCTGAATATGAGACTCGGCAAATACCCCTTTGCTGGAGGATTTTTTCTCGCCTTTAAGTTTGCAATAATGCGTTGCGGTGTGGGATTTGTTTCGGCTAACTTCGAAGATCGGATGCAGAACTCTGGAAGGTGAACGGTGCAGCGTGTTTAGTTTCATTAGCATCGAATTGATGACAAATGGCTGATCTCCAAGGACGATGTAAATGATTGAATGATCCGGCAGATTTTGGATATCAATAAAAAATTCAGATGGCTTGCGCTGCCGCCCCAGTTTTTTATGGAAAATGGCGGCATTTCTGAGTTCTGTCGCTATCTCTGATGAGTAGTCCTGGCCGGATAATCGATGATAATATGCCCGTAAAAACTCAATTTCTGCTTTTGAAAATTTGGATTTGTAAATCTTTTTTAAATCGGAGAGAAAGGATTCTGTAACCGGATTTTTCATTATCGTACCATTTGGGTTGGATTCATCTAACATGGTTAACTGATGCTGGATCAATTATAGGAGCATCCAGTAAATTTTGAACAGCCGAAATCGGCTATTTTTTCCCTTGCAGGCCACTTTTTTCAGGAATCTGCATCTCCAGTAATCCAGTTCGGTTGAATTTGACAGACTGGGTTAAACCATCTTGTATAATTCAGCCTACCCATTCTCCATCAAACAATACGATCACCCAATGAATGTTTTAGTCTTTGATATTGAAACTGTTCCCGATACCGAAACCGGAAGACGAATATTCGATCTGAAAAACCTGACAGATGAGGATGTAGCCAGAGCAATGGTTGCTAAACAGGTGCAAAAAACCGGAGGCTCGGAATTTTTGCCGTTGCATTTGCATCAGATTGTCGCAATCTCGGCTGTGTATCGTTCTCGAGATGCGATAAAAGTCTGGTCTCTGGGTGAGCCCGACTCTACAGAGAAAGAGCTGGTGCAACGGTTTTTTGATGGCATCGATCGGTATTCTCCAACTTTGGTAAGCTGGAATGGTTCCGGATTCGACTTGCCGGTACTGCATTATCGTTCCCTGCTGCACGGAATCGAAGCGAGTCGTTATTGGGAAGTAGGGGAGGAACATCGAGAATTCAAGTTTAATAACTACCTCAGCCGATACCACTATCGTCATACCGACTTGATGGATGTGTTGGCAAGTTTCAATCTTCGCGCAGCTGCACCACTGGACCAAATCGCTGTAATGTTGGGATTCCCTGGAAAACTCGGAATGAGTGGCGCAGCGGTTTGGGATACCTATTTGGAAGGTGGCATTGGTGATATTCGCGACTATTGTGAAACAGATGTCTTAAATACGTATTTGGTTTATCTAAGATGGGAACGAATTCGAGGTAATTTGTCCGAAGCGCAATATTCGAATGAAATCAAAATGGTACGGGAATTATTGAATAATTCCGAAGCAGAGCACTTTCAGGCATTTTTAAGTGCCTGGAACGCGTCCTGAATCGAAAGCGTAATAAACCAGGTTTCTCGGCGTTGAAAACTGTGAAAGACCCCGTTGAGGCTTGTGTAGACGATATCACTCATGAAGGCAGGGGGGTCGTTAAACTGAATGACAAAGTCTATTTTGTTGACGGTGTCCTGCCGGGTGAAAAAATCCGTTTTTATCCTGGCAAAAAACGAAAAGGCAAATTCGAAGGAGAGCTTCAATCGGTTCTCGATGCCGCACCGGATCGAATCCAGCCTGAATGTGAGTATTTCGGGGTCTGTGGGGGTTGCGTACTACAGCATCTGAGTGCGGAGTCACAGATCCAATACAAGGAAAAAATTCTGCTCGACAACCTACAACGGCTGGGTAAAGTTGAACCGAAAGAGATTGTGCAGCCGATTGCTGACGAGCAGTGGGCCTACCGTAGAAAGGCAAGGTTGGGGGCAAAATACGTGCCTAAAAAAGGCGGCGTTCTGGTTGGTTTTAGGGAAAGAAATAGCCGCTTTATTACTTCACTACACTCCTGTAAAACACTCGACCCAAGAGTATCGCAATTGCTCCCCAGGCTTCATGAATTGATCGGCTGCATGTCCTGTTTCGATCGTATACCGCAGATTGAAGTTGCAGCAGCCGACAATGGTGTGGCAATGGTTTTGCGACATTTAGAACCGTTATCCGACAACGATTTACGACAATTGACGGATTACGCCAAGGCAAAAAATATCTGGTTTTACTTGCAGTCAAAGGGTCCTGACAGCGTTGTTCCGCTTTATCCGGAAGTGCCTCCGCAACTTACTTATCAGCACCAGCGCTTTAACCTGATACTTGAGTTTTCACCACTTGATTTTATTCAGGTCAATGATCAGATAAATCAAAAAATGGTGCTTCAGGCCATCGACTGGATGGATCTGCGGTCCACTGACAGAATACTGGATTTGTTTTGTGGTTTGGGTAATTTTACTTTGCCCATGGCGACCACCGGATGCGAAGTGCTTGGCATGGAAGGTGACAGTTATCTTGTGAGCAAAGGGCAGGAGAATGCGCGTAAAAACAGTTTGGACAATGTTTCGTTTAAGAGACTGGAGCTTCAGTCAACAGATTTGTCGTCCGCTATTTGTGTTGACGGTATCAACAAGCTATTGATCGATCCGCCGCGATCGGGTGCATTAGAAGTGGTTTCCCAGGTCGTACCCGCAATGAAACCTGAAAAACTGGTTTACGTTTCATGTAATCCCGCTACCCTCGCCAGAGATGCGAATGTTCTGGTGAATGAACTGGGCTACAACTTAAGTCGAGTCGGTGCGATAGATATGTTTCCGCATACTGCTCACGTCGAATCCATGGCTCAATTTGATCGAATCTGATTGAACAGGAAACCGGGTTACAAATTCAGGTTTTAAACTGTAGCTCCGGTTAGGTGTTCTCGTTGTATTATTTGCTACAACGATCCCAATTCTGGAGTGCTACTGTTTTCGGTTACCAATATCGTCTGGAAGATTTTCAGGAATGTTCTCCACGGATATGATTGGGCCAGGATGGGCTTGCTGCTTTTGCGGTGAGCGGCGCTTTCTAGGCCAGCCTCTGGCGTTATTTGATCTCGACTGGTTACGATCACCATTGCCGGATTGATTCGACTGAGTACGTTTGTCGTTCTGATCACTGTCGGGATGATTTTTAGGATTCGCATTCTGATTTTGAGATCGGTTGTTGCGATTTTGTGTACGCCCTTTACCACCCTGACTCTGATTTTGACCTTGTTTTTGTCCCTGTTCTTGTTTGTTATTATCAGAATTTCGATTGTCTGAGCCTGAGTTAGATCGATTCTGTTGATTCGCTTGACTTTGTCTGCCCCGATTATTTCGTCGATTGTCCTGACCTTTCTGTTGCCCGCGATTCTGTCCTTGCCCGCGGCCTCGATTCGACTGATTTCGTCTTCGGGAATCATTTTGAGTCTCTGCAGGTTTCTTATCTGTTTGTTGTTCTTCAGCTTCGGGCCCGGTAAAAGCGCTGACGATCCGTTTTAAAATTCCGGGTTTGTCGGATTGAGCAGCCAAACTGGATTGCCCCTCTGCTTTTTGCTGAGGGGGAGGGCTGGCATGATTGATCTGGTCGAGCTGGACGTATGCACGTTCTGGTTTTGATGACTTTAGATTATCAACAACATTGGGTTCTTTGGAATCAACCTCTACTTTTTGGGTAAAGGTGGGTTGACTTGCAATTTCGTCAAAATCTTCGCTTTTCATTCGGTTGATCTGAAAATGCGGGCTCGCCAGCTCGTCGGAAGGAATGACAATTATCCTTGAAGCCAGCTTAGTTTCCAGTTGATAAAGTTCGTGACGTTTTTCATTCAACAAGTACGTGGCGATGTCTAAAGGTACGGCCACCTGAATAGCTTCGGTGTTTTCCTTTAAAGCTTCATCTTCAATAATTCGCATGAGATTTAGAGACGAAGACACAACGCTCCTGATTGTTCCCATACCATTACAGCGAGGACAGGTGCGATAGTTGAGGTCACTGATAGAGGAGCGCAGTCTTTGTCTCGACATTTCGAGCAGACCAAAACGGGAAATATGTCCGACCTGTACTCGGGCACGGTCGGCTTTTAGCGAATCACGCAGTCGATTCTCCACCGCGTTCTGATTTTTATTCGCAGTCATGTCGATAAGGTCGATAACCACCAAACCACCAATGTCTCGAATTCGAAGTTGTCGAGCGACTTCTTCAACGGCTTCCAGGTTGGTTTGCAACGCAGTTTCCTCAATATCGCCTCCTCGGGTTGCACGCGCTGAGTTAACATCAATTGAAATCAATGCTTCAGTGTGATCAATTGCCAATGATCCGCCTGATGGCAGGGAAACCTCGCGATTGAACGCGGAATTAATCTGATTCTCAATTTGATATCTTGAGAACAGCGGAACGGTGTCCTGATACAGTTTTAGTTTGTTTATATTGGAGGGGGTAACCTGTTCAATAAATCGTTTGGCGCGATCGTAAACTTCTTCATCATCGACGATAACTTCAGAAATATCGTCCGAGAGATGATTCCGAATAGAGCGCACAACCAGGTTGCTTTCCTGATAAATTAAAAAAGGAGCTTTAAGACTGTCAGACGCTTGTTCTACGGTGTCCCAGAGTTTGACAAGAAAATCCAGATCCCATTGCAATTCCTGTCGTGAACGGCCAATGCCTTCGGTTCGCGCAATCAAAGAATGCCGCGAATCAATTTTCAAGCTGGAAAGAACTTGTCTTAGCTCATTTCGCTCATCACCTGAAATACGTCGGGATATGCCGCCGCCTTTGGGGTTGTCAGGCATAAACACGAGGAATCGACCAGCCAGGCTAACAAATGTAGTGAGTGCGGCGCCTTTGGTGCCACGTTCGTCCTTGTCGACCTGGACGATCATTTCCATTCCTTCCTTGATGGCAGATTCAATCTTGACATCCGATATCGGGGTTTTCGAATCGTAGGATTTGAAGTATTCCCGATAAATCTCTTTCATCGGCAAAAACCCTTGCTTTTCAGATCCGTAATCGACAAAACAAGCTTCAAGACTCGGTTCAACTTTAGTAACTACACCCTTGTAAATATTGCCTTTTTTCTCAGATCGGACCGCAGATTCAAGATCAAGATCAATCAGATTTTGGCCGTCAACTATCGCAACTCTGAGCTCTTCGGCTTGAGTGGCATTAAATAACATTCTTTTCATTTTTATTTTCCAGCTGTCAATGATGGGAAAAGCCCTGTTTTGACAGGTTTAAGCGCCCTTGCAAACGATGCAATAACGCAATTTCAATTAGCTGAAAAAGTACGCTGGAGGAGGGGAGATAGCGTTCAGAATTAAGGCCAGGCTCAATCTGACTGAGGTGTATTGCTATACAAAGTAGAGATGATTTCTTTTGTTTACAATGGCTTATTTGGTATTTCTAAACCAAATCAAAACCAAATCAAAACCAAATATAAACCAAATATAAAATTATCGCTTTATCGATAATAGCCTGATTTCGCATTCCGCGGATTTGATGGTGATCAAACCGTTTGCCAATCAAAATTTCAGTGATAACCAATTGTGGTTATCTTCTACTTTTAAACCACTTCTACTTTGTAGTTTGGTGATTATATCAACCACATTTGACCATAATTACGCTTGGTCATCTACGTTTGTCTGAAGGGTTGTCTCTGCAGAAATTGTCAAAAGCCGACTGCTCGTTACTTATGATTTATTCTGAGAGCCTGTTAGCGCAACACTTACGCTTTTAAAGCAATCCAAATACTGCTTAAATTGTTCTCGTTTCCGGCACTGTACTCAGTGCATCCAGCGACAAATTCGCCGCTTTTACTCTTGTACAGAATACACAATGGCATCCTGCAAAAATATTTTTTACACGTCTTACGTATGAAAAATTCGGCAATTATGAGAACTTACACCGTACAAATGCATTCCCCTGACTCGCTAAATTTTTGTTTATTCAACTAAAATGCTGAATTTCAGTAAGACACGGCGAATATATCAAGATTAATTCTTTAACACAATACACATATTCATTGATGGTTCAGCTATTAAAGAGTCATCTACCATTCTCTTTGCTTGAAGCGCTCAGATTTCACGGTAGTGCGATTGAATTGCCGGAATACAATGTGTAAACTCCGCCGCTTCGGCAGGCGCGTAGCTCAGTTGGTTAGAGCACCACCTTGACATGGTGGGGGTCGGTGGTTCGAATCCACTCGTGCCTACCAGTCAAATTTGCATCTTTTCTTTACTTTCCTGCCGTAACAACAAAATCAGCTACTGTTCAGATCAAGATTGTTGCTTGGTTATGAACCAATTCAAAGATAATCTGAGCTATTGTTTGGCTCGATAAATCGTAAATCTGGATACCGAATTGGCTGAAAGTTGCGAATCAAGCAACTATGGTTAACAATCCAAGTTTGAAGGAATCGAGAATTATTTTAAAACAACTGACAAAACATGGATTGGGGGATTGTATTCGCTTAACCCTGGTTGAACGCTATGTTTCTCGAATTACGGTTACGGATATCCTGCTGTTTGCGCAATCCTGGATGAAATAGAACAAAATGGGCAACTACCATAGGCAGGACATTCAGGGTATACGAGCGTTAGCCATATTTTTGGTTGTGGCAGCCCATATCGAAATTCCATATCTCGAAAGCGGGTTTATTGGCGTAGATATATTTTTTGTGATTTCCGGTTATCTGATTAGCGGACTAATCTACAGAGAGTTGTCTGCTAATCAGTCGATATCATTTCTCACATTCTACTACCGAAGAATAAAACGATTACTACCCGCTCTTTTGTTTATGATGGTTGTGGCATGTTCAGCTACGGTAATCTTTTTGTCTCCCGTTGAGCAGATCGCTCAGATAGAAAGCGCCAAAAAAGCCGTAATTTGGCTGAGCAACTATTACTTTGCGTTCGCAAATTACGGCTATTTTGAGGCCACTTCAGAAACCTTTCTGTTTTTACATACCTGGTCTTTAGGGGTTGAAGAGCAATTCTATCTGGTTTGGCCGCTTTTACTGCTGCTGTTCGCTAGAGCGGGGGGGCTTTTGATAAAAAGTTGATTATCAAAGGTGTTGGTTATGTTTTTGTTTTCGGATTTATCTTTTCTGTAGTGTTCACAGAGTTTCAACCATCTTGGGCTTTCTATCTCATGCCATCCAGAGCATGGCAGTTTGCTGCTGGCGGACTAGTCTATTTCTATTCGTCAGAATTGAGGCAAAGTCAGTTTAAGATATTTGGCAAATCACTACCCAAAATAATTATAGGGTTGTCTGGGTTTGCCATGATTTTGATTTCATTGTTTTTCGTTAAGAAGGTATCTTATCCAGGTGCTTGGGCTTTGCTACCAACATTTGGAGCATGTTGTATGTTAATGGCAAGTATTTCTGTTCAGGAAGAAAAACATGTTTTGTCCAGAGTGCTGTCAGCTCGGCTGCTGGGATGGTTCGGAAAGATTTCGTATTCATTGTATCTATGGCATTGGCCGGTAATTGTTTTGGGGTTTACCGTTCTTGGAGATACTTCTTTTCAGACCAAAATATTACTCGTCACAATATCAATAATTTTGGCCGCTTTCTCGTACTATATCGTTGAATCACCAATACGTTTTAGTCAGTATTTTTCTGGTAGACAATCTCTGGGCTTTGTTGCTGCCGGAGCATTAACTTTGGCCGCTTTTGGATTAACGCATATCTGGTTTTTTAGTGCCGAGGGATGGGCAAAAAGTCCGGAGCAAAGCCGGTATTTGCAAGCAAGTAGAAGTTTCTCAAAAATCTACATTGACGGTTGTGACGATTGGTATCAAAGTGATCGATTAAAACCTTGTGTTTATGGAAATGTCGATGCTGAAAATAGTGTTGTATTACTTGGAGATAGTATCGGTGCACAGTGGTTTCCAACGATAGAGAAAGCATTTCATAATGATAAGTGGAAGATGATTGTAATGACTAAATCTTCTTGTCCCATCATCGACGAGCCGTACTATTATCGACGAATTGGCAGAAACTATACCGAATGTGAATCCTGGAGAAATAGAGCAATACAATGGATTATAAAAAACAAACCCCAATACCTGTTTATGGGGAATTCGAAAGCTCACTTTGACAAGGCGCAGTGGGTTGGTGGTACAGACAGAATATTACAAAAGCTCCATGCTGAGATTCCGAAAATTTACATTTTTCAACCTACATATCCTTTAACTTTTAATGGTCCGAACTGCCAATCTCGATTTAAATGGCAGGAGAACTTCATAAAGCCACTTGCGCATTGTGAGACTAAACCAGACACCGGTCGTATCGATCGAATTGGAAGCTGGCTGAAGATTGCAGCGAATAGGTATTCTAACGTCGAGATTCTTGATATGAATCCTTTCCTTTGCATCGATGGAATTTGCGCTGCAGAAGATGGCGACGTTATTATTTATAGGGACGATCAACACCTTACGACTGAATTTGCAGAAAGCTTAAGCGGGCGGTTTAAAAAGATGATCAACTTATAAATACGGAGTGCTACGATAAATTAGCGACAATAGCGGATTTGGTTCACCGTATCGAGTCGCTTTTTACAGCCAAGTTTTTTATAACAATTAAGCTAAAGGGCGTCGAATATTCCAATGTAACTGGACATGCCAGGACAATAGGATTTTTAACCGTATTGACACATGATCACCACGATGGGAACTACCGTCATTCAAAAAAGGCATAAATTGACTTGCCATTGTGGATTGGTCGAAATTCAGATTGCACTGGCTGATGGTGTCGATGAAGTGGGGCGTTGTGATTGTTCTATTTGCCGTCGCAGGGGCAAGGTCGTTGCGGCGGTATCTATACCCATCACCAATCGCGGCTGGAACCAGAAAAGTTTGATTTTAATGTTGGCTGACTTGAGGGAGTAAACCCATTGGACATTGAAGATATTCAACTATTTGATGGCGTTAACCATTCAAGAGATCACGCCTGATTGCTCGATTGACAATTGACGTTTGTACATCAAAACCGTATTGAATCATTTGGTTTCTACTAACAGAACAACAACTTTTTTGCCTGCGAATACCGATGTGAAAATAATTGTACTTGGAGCCGGAATAATGGGTTCTGCCATAGCTTGCTACTTGGCCAAATCGGGTGGCGATGTTACGATCCTGGAAAAGGCGGTACCGGCTGGTGCGGCCAGCAGCAAATGATTTGGCTGGATTATTGGCAAATTGGCAGCCAGAGAAATTTCAAGAGGGCAAACTGAAACTTTGCTAATGCCTTTTCGATTGGAAAGATTTATTGAGCGCTAAAACAATATGAGACCTTTGCATAAATCGGATTAGCGATAAAAGATTTCTGATTTTTTGTTAAAAACGACATTTTTGTCGCAATGGGAACAGGTTTAATTTCTCTTCTGCCAACATTTTGAATTATGCAAAGGTCTCAATATCAAATTTCTTGTATTTGTTTTCTGCTGAATACCGGATTTAGCGCTGTCGAAAGCGATTCATCAAATTGATAGCCATCCGTATCAAAATGACATAGTTGATCTGGGGTTTTAACGTGATTTTGAATAATCCACGCGCTCATGCTGCCGCGTGCTTTTTTGGCAAAGAAGCCAATCATTTTGTATTCTCCATTTTTCCAATCCAGGAAAGCAGGGGTAATGATTTCAGCATTCAGGTGCGTTGGTTTTATCGATTTAAAATATTCGTTTGAAGCCAGATTGACGAGATAGTTTGAGTTGATCGTTTCAAGCTGCTGATTCAATCCGTCAGTAATTCGTTTGCCCCAAAACTCATAGAGATTTTGACCTCGTCGGGTCTTTAGTTTGGTGCCCATTTCAAGACGGTAGGGCTGCATTAAATCCAAAGGTCGCAACAATCCGTATAAGCCAGAGAGGATTCTAAGGTGCTGCTGAGCCCAATCGATATCTTTTTTACCCAGACTGTCTATGTCGAGCCCGACATAGACATCGCCTTTAAATGCGAATACGGCTTGTTTGGCGTTTTGTTGATCAAACGGAGGTTGCCATTGTTCGTACCGCCGTCTGTTGAGCTCGGAAAGGGCAGGGCTGATTTTCATCAGTTTGCCTAACTTGTTGGACGTTTGTTTACGTAATTTTTCAACCAGAATCAGGCTTTGATCCAGATATTCTGGTTGCGAAAATGCTTTAACACCAGGAATTGATTCGTAATCCAGGGTTTTTGCGGGGGAAATTACGATTAGCATGTTGTAACTGGGGGATATGAACTTCTGAAAGTATATCAGATTTACTATAGGCATCCTGCTCACAGACGAGAAAGAAATACTGCAATCTGTTGAAATTCTAAGAAATCCCTCGTTTGCATCGGGAATGTATTTCCATAAATATTTCAGTAAAATTGTCGAAACCAGATATGCAGAACAGATTTTCTCGAATCAATTTACCTAATCTTTAATGCAGCACAAATTATGACTCCTGAACAAATCCTTAAATACCCGCCGCAGATTCTTTTCCAGCAAGAGCGGCAATCTTATTTTGACGAAGGCTATGTTGTGGCGCGTAATTTTGTTTCACTGGAATGGCTGGAAAAGCTTCGCAATGCGTATACATCTGCGATTGAAAAATCCAGACAATATGACCGATCAAATGAGTGGTTTACTTTGCAGGCGGATCACAATTCCGAATCACCTAAAATTAATCGGATTGAGAAGCTGGCAGATTTTGATCTGGTATTTTGGGAGTTTGCTTCGGCGGGTGCGCTAGCTGATTTGGCAAGTGACGTTGTGGGGCCGGACGTTGTATATCGTGATTCGATGATCAACGTAAAATGTCCAGGTAGCGGCGGGGCGGTGAAGTGGCATCAGGACTTGTTGTTTTATCCGCATACCAATACCTCTACCATTCAGGTCCTTATTGCGTTATACGATATTCTGGAAGATCATGGCCCGGCTATTGTTATCCCGGGAAGTCACAAAGAAACCATTTTTGAGCACTATGATGAGAATGACAACTGGACGGGCAGGTTAAGGATTCGGATATACAAACGGGTTGATCTTGATCGGGGGAGATCATTAACCTGTACGGCTGGTGATGCCATCCTGCTGCACCCTTTAACGCTGCATTCCTCCAAACCAAATCAGTCAGAAAAAAATCGACCATTGTTAATACATGGAATGGCTGCAGCCGACTCACGTTCTTACACGCCAATGACCTGGGGCAATTCGCATACTGGCGAGCTGGTCCGAGGCAAGCCAGCTAAATATGCACACCACGAGCCATTGACGCTGAGACTGCCGCCAGACTGGTCAGAAGGATACCCCTCGATATTTGAGCATCATCAAGGGGAATCCAGAAGAGACTGAATACGCGGCAAACTAAACTTTAAAATAGTGTGTAAATGAAAGGAGCAACCGCCGAGCCTTGGGCAAATACCAATAAAGCGCCCAATACTCGTTCGCAGATGCCCTGTTAGTGGAACATACGTCATTATCCAAACTCGATGATGTGGATGAAATGATCAATTGGAAACAAATGCACTTTTACGGTAGAGTTGCGCCTAAACGGACAATAAAGCGGATTAAAAGCCACTAGAAGCGGTTAAAAGTACTGAAAAATAGCGATTTTTTGGTGTTGTATTGATGGATTCGAGAATATGAGCGAAAAAATCAGGAAAGTTTATAAAAAATGACGTTGTTTGTGATTTGCGCCGAGTGTTTTGTGGGTTATGCAAAGGTCTCTACAATAATTTCATCAGATTGTGGGACGATAGTATGTGGCGACTAATTTGGGGCACTGAACCGAATGGTCAACTAATTCGGCATACGAAGTTTACAGATTGCTTTCGGGCTAAAGGTAAAACGATGTATTTGTCTTGGTCAGAACCATTATAATTCATCCCCCCAATTAAAACTAAATATCAATATGTCTGATTATTTATCGATGTTACAACACAGGTTAGCAGAAGACCTTAACGTAATTAATATTACCGTAATTGGTGTTCTCGGTGTGTTTATGTGTTGGTTGTTTTTGATCGACCTTACAAGTTATAGCGGCGAACATAAAGACTTTAAATCTATTCTTGTAAGCACAGGTATTTTAGGCACTTTTATCGGAATTTTTATTGGTTTATGGAATTTTGATAGTGGAGACATTGAGAATAGCGTCCCACAGTTGTTAGGCGGTTTAAAAACAGCCTTCATTACGTCTATTTTGGGTATGCTTTTAGCAATATTGCTTTCTGTTTTTCAAAAATTTAAAAGAGAAAATATCGCAGAAGATGAAATTACAGCCTTAAATGGCATTAGCACACAATTAAAAAAGCTAGAAAAACTAGAAAGTATCAGCAAACACACTGAAACATTACCGCTAATTAAAGAAGAATTAACAACAAATCAGCAAGCATTACTTAGATTATTAGCAGTTAAATTAAATACCATTGATAACAGCTTAAAAGAGGCGGTTAAAACTTTAGCGCAAGGAGCAACAGCAGAAATTATTAAAGCATTAGAGAATGTGATACAAGATTTTAATCAAAATCTTACGGAGCAATTTGGCGATAATTTTAGCCAACTTAATGAAGCTGTTTTAAACATGATTGAATGGCAAAAAACCTATAGAGATTCTGTTCAAGATTTTGAAAAACAATTAAAACAAACCGTAGAAACCACAGAAATGAGTCATAAAAATATAACGAATTTAGTGGGGAAATTTATAAGTGAAAATAATAATGCGTTGTTAAAAACAGCAGATATAACCGCAAAAAATTCTGAACAGATTAGAAACATAACAGATAATTACGCACAGATTGCAGAAATCAGTACAACATTAGAAACAGTAATTACTACCAATAAAAATCAAATAGAAAACTTGGAACGCCATTTAGAAAGTTTAGCAAAAATAGGTAAAGATGCAGGTGGAATTACTACAGAGTTAGCTAATTTCTCTAATGAAATACAAGGTTCGTTGACTAATCAAGCAGAAACATTAACACAACTAACTGCTGAGATTGAAAATCAATTACCCGCTACATTAGGCACTTTAAACGAATCTCTTACTTCATTAACCAAGCAATTTTCCAGCGATTATGAAAATTTTTTAAAGCAGGTTTCCCGGTTAATGCAAGCAAATAATAATAACTAATGGAAATCACCGATTTTAGTGAACTTTGGCGAGCGGTTAATCAAATAAAAATTGATGTTATTGCCAAAACTGAAATTAAATTATTTGAAAATGAGGGGCTGGATACTGATTTAACTGATGTTTATACTAGCTCGACAGGGGAATTATTTACCGTCTTAAAAGATGGTTCTATTCGTAAGACGATTGTTCATATTTGTGATATTTCTAACAATAGAGCCGAATGGTCATTGCCAAAATTTCATATTTTTGAATGCAACACATTGCAAACTATGAGAAAAAAGAATAGAGGGCATAGATATAAGAAAGCATCTAGGACAAATGGGGAGTTTTGGATGATTCGTGCGGAGGGCAAAGGATACAGTCATTTGGATATTTGTATGAATTGTTTGAATGCTCACAATGGAATTTATGAGTCTCAAAATGGTGACAATTTTGATATTAAACAATATTTAGAATTATCTATACAACATATCCAGCCTATAACGCAAAAACAAGATATGACAACCATTCCGAACAGTTATGCTCATAATTGGGATGTCATCTCAAGCGAAAGAAAGCAAGACTATCAATGGATATGTCAGGAATGCTTTTACGATTTAAGTGATTGTAAAAAGTATTTACATACACACCATATCAATGCCGACAGAGCAAACAATAAACCTGAAAACTTAAAAGTTTTATGTATTGCATGTCATGCACAAGAGTTTCAGCATGGGCATATCAGACGAACGCCTCAATATAATGAATTTTTAAAATTAAAGAAAAATTATGCAAGCTAATCGAGAGTGGATGAGTATCTCGGATATGATGGCCGGGCTAATGATGGTGTTTTTGTTTATTGCTGTTTTATTTATGAATGAAATACAAAAAGAACAAAAGGTTATTCAAGGCATAGTGCAAGGTTATCAAAACGTTCAAGATCAACTAAATAAAGATTTATTTGAAGAATTTAAATATAATTTAAGAAAATGGGATGCTGAAATTTTATCCGATAATACTATTCGTTTTAAGTCGCCCGATATTTTGTTTAATACGAACAGTAGCAAAATAAAACCTTTTTTTAAAAAAGTTTTAAATGATTTTTTTCCAAGATATTTGAGTATTTTAACCAACAAAACATATAAAGATCAAATTCAAGAAGTTAGAGTCGAGGGGCATACATCATCAATATGGAAAAACGCAACAAGGGAGGAGTCATACATAAATAATATGTTTTTATCACAAAGTAGAGCAAGAACTGTATTAGAATATGCTTACAATATCACACCTAATAAAAGGTGGTTAGAAGAAGTTTTTCGTGCAAACGGTATGTCATTTGCTAAATTAATTAAGGATAAAAATGGGGAAAACATACAAGCATCTCAAAGGGTTGAATTTCGAGTATTGACTAAATCTGAAGAAACAATCTATGAAATTCTTGATAAATTGCAAAAATAAGAATTAGAATTAATATAGGATATACAGAATATTGAGTGCGCGGGTAAATTGGCTGAGAACCCTATTATTGCCGTTATTTTTTCTGGGATGATTGGCTGTATAGGGCAGTTGGGCGACCATGTTTTCAAGCCGCTGATGAAGGGTTTCCATATAAGCCTGTGTGGTCTCTGTGGGCGTGAAATGCAAAGCCAGTAACCGGCGGCGGCATCATCGGCTCGGTGAGCTTCGGCGCACTGCCACTTTCGCAAAGTCTCAACCGAGAATGGCAATCATGATGTTCGGTGAGTTTCTCGTGGGAAAGGGTCGGCCCGAAGTCGCTATAACGTGCTTTGATAATCGCCAGTGCGCACTGGCGAACCTCATCACCAATCAGGTTTCCCGGACATCGCCCCGCTAACGGCCTCTTCGGCCGTCGTCTGCAGCTCCTGAAGCAACTGCTTTTGCTTCTTTCCCGATAAGTCGGGGTTTTCAGGGTCGCGATCTCCCTCAAATCCAAGCTGCGTCCGATCGAGCGACAGATCCGGAAGGTGTCAACCTCATATGGACAGTTATTTTAAAGATAACATCTATTTCACATAACCAGCGGCCGTGAGTGTCGGGAAGTTAACACGGTCGCAACGCATGGTCCCATCATTGCTGGACTCTACGGGGTTGATTGCCACTGTTGCTGGTGGCAATGATGCTCTCGGTCGTCCTCGAACAAAGCGTTCGGGGTTCTGCCGGTAACGTTCATCAAGCGCTCGCTGCTTTTGCTCGACCACGTCACGATATCGTCCTGTAAAGACCTGTTCCGCAGCCGGAAGGTGTCAACCTCATATGGACAGTCATTTTAAAGATAACATCTATTTCACATAACCAGCGGCCGTGAGTGTCGGGAAGTTAACACGGTCGCAACGCATAGTCCCATCATTGCTGGACTCTACGGGGTTGATTGCCACTGTTGCTGGTGGCAATGATGCTCTCGGTCGTCCTCGAACAAAGCGTTCGGGGTTCTGCCGGTAACGTTCATCAAGCGCTCGCTGCTTTTGCTCGACCACGTCACGATATCGTCCTGTAAAGACCTGTTCCGCAGCCGGAAGGTGTCAACCTCATATGGACAGTCATTTTAAAGATAACATCTATTTCACATAACCAGCGGCCGTGAGTGTCGGGAAGTTAACACGGTCGCAACGCATAGTCCCATCATTGCTGGACTCTACGGGGTTGATTGCCACTGTTGCTGGTGGCAATGATGCTCTCGGTCGTCCTCGAACAAAGCGTTCGGGGTTCTGCCGGTAACGTTCATCAAGCGCTCGCTGCTTTTGCTCGACCACGTCACGATATCGTCCTGTAAAGACCTGTTCCGGGGTAAACCCTGCCAGCCCACTGTGATGGTGTTTGAAGTTGTACCAGTGGAAATAACCTTCACACCAGAGCCGCGCGTGTGACATCGTGTCAAAGCGACCGGGATAATCCGCTTGGTATTTCTGCGTCTTAAACTGACTTTCACTGAACGCATTATCATTGCTCACTCGAGGGCGGCTATGGCTACAGGTAACATCCAATTCTCGCATCAAGTCCAAATACCCGTGAGCGATCATCGGTGAACCACGATCCTGGTGTAGGGTAAGTTGACCAGGCTCAATACCATAGCCGGTGGTGGCCTCGTCCATCAGCTGCTTGGCTAGCGCGCTATTTTCCTTGCGTGAAACCATCCAGGCCACGACAAAGCGGCTGAACAGGTCGAGCACCACATATAGTGATAAGTAGATGCCCCGTCGCACCAGCGGCAGTTTCGTAATATCCCATGTCCAGACATCGTGCGGGCCCGTGGCTAACAGCCGCGGTATGGCATGGTGCTGTGCAGGCCGCTGATTGCGCCGATCACCGGTCTCCTGCAGGCTGCGAAGTAGCCGGTGCAGGGTGCTCACCGAACACAGATATTGCTCCTGCTCAAGCAGGCGGTGATAGACCTCAGCGGGTGGCTGATCACAATAAGGTTCACTGTGCAGCGTATCGATTACCGTTGCGCGTTCCTCGGCACTCAGTGCTCTCGGTTGCACAGCGTACTGCCGAGAACGTTGCGGCTCTAGATCACTGTCAGCGCGTTTTCTGTGCGCATAAACACTGCTGCGATTGAGTCCCAGCGCACGGCACGCTTGCGACAATGGCCGTCTTGCAGGGCGATGGGTAATCACGTTATTCACACATCCTTCCCACTGCGTAAACGATCGAGCATCGACAAGGCTTTTTTTTGCAAATCCAGACAGTCGTTGGCAATCTCCAACTTGCGGTTCAGGCGATTGTTTTCTTTCTCAAGCGGCTCGATGCGCCGTTGAGCCGGTGTCTTCGAGGGTGCCGGGCCGGGAGCACTCTTGCTCAGGCCAGCAACCCCGTTTTCGGCATACTCGCGGCGCCAGGCGGAGAGTTGATTGCTGTAGAGTTTCTCACGGCGTAACAGGGCACCCAGTTCACCGTGCTTACAGGCGTCAGCTTCGGCCATCATGCGTAGCTTATACTCCGGCTTGAACTGGCGACGCGTGCGTTTCTCCAGTGCGGGCTCTGGTGTGACTTGTGTATTAAGTGGATCTGAGTGTGCTTTTGGCATTGTGTGGTTCCTGCATCCATAGCCCTGAAATCTATGTTATCCCAAACAGGGAGTGTATGGGATCAGGTTGACACACAGGGCAACCGTGCAAGACGCGGTGCAAACACCGCTTCAACAGGAAAATTCCCCTGCGCATTCCTCGCGGGGCCAATTTTCCAGCTGACATCCCCTTAGCGCCCGCTTTGGACATGTTCATCGAAACACTCAAAGTGAGGATCAAACAATGGCTACTCAAACTCTGAAAATGAACGTCAAATCCGGCGAAAAAGACGGCAAGAACTTCTGGGACGGCTGCGGTGTCCTCTTCGTCAACACCGATGACAACGGCAGCATCACTTCGATCAATGTCAAGCACAGGCTGTAAAGATCATGCCGGGCAATGTGGATGATCGCGCTTCGCTGGCTGAAATGCCCCACAATCTGCGCGGTAAAATATTGGCGGACAAAGGTTGCATCTCGCAGAAACTATTTGCCAAATTCTAGCAAAGGGGCGTGCATTTGATCGTTGGCATTCGCAAAAATATGAAAAATCACCTAATGCCAATGTTTGATAAGCTACTGCTGCGAAAGAGATTCATCGTGGAAACCCTATTTGACAAGCTGAAATCTGGAAGGGGGTTGGAACACACGCGACACAGATCTGCTACAAATGCTTTTGTCCACATCCTGTCCTGCCTTGCCGCTTACATGCTGGCTGGGAAAAAAGTCAAAATGAAAGACGTCGCTTATCCATAACTGAGGTCAGCTATGAAGTCTGCCGTCAAACCTCGAATGGCCGCATAATTGCCCCACGTTTTGCGGTGCTCTCCAAATGGTAGGGCAGGCTCTGGGAAAGAGTTTTCACACGGTCTGGGTCGTTTTCGGTTCAAATCTCGACAACAACCGTGAGGCAAGTGTTGGTTAGCGAGTTTCCTGCAATTTGCTCGTCGCCCAAGGTCTACTTTGTTTGACAACCTGACTTGCGCCGCAACTGCGCAACGATTTGTATTATTTCAGGTCACTACAGGAAATGCAGGAAGAAAACTTTCGGTACGGTCGCGAACGGATTCCCAGAGATGCCTCAAGCCAATCACTCAACAGCTATGACAGCTTCACTTGTCGTGTGAGCAAGTAAACTGACAACACTAATTTGGCAGGACAACAGCGTTTTCAGTGTTGATGGCAAGGTAAACATCGCTACCCGCCTCGACCCATGTCACCCCAGCTTGGTGGCTTTGATCAACCACCATTTCGATCCCGGCGGCATCAATCAGGTACCGCATTTGACTGCCCAGAAATTCACGGAGCTTGATCCTACCTTTAATGGTGTTGGCGCCGGTTTTATTTGTCAAAACTA